>CAVQPV010000023.1:0-237267 GCA_963714715.1 Pirellulaceae bacterium
GGCAGCGGTGGACCATTGACCGACGTTGGTTCGATCACGGTTACCATCACGTCGACGAACGACGTTCCGACGGCGACCGACAACATCAACACCGTCAGCGAAGACGTCAGTCCGCTGGTCAGCGGTAACATGATCAGCGATAATGACGGTTCGGGTATCGATAGTGACCCGGATATCATCGACACGCTGACCGTTTCCGAAATGGATGCTATCAACGATCCGGTGATCGATGTGGTGGGAGCCTATGGTGTGTTGGATTGGGCCGCCGATGGCAGTTACACCTACACGCTGGATAATAGCAATCCTTTGGTCGACTTACTGGACGATGGTGAGTCGTTGTTTGAGTCGTTCATCTACACGTTGTCGGATGGTAACGGGGGCACCGATACGGCGACATTGACGATCACGATTTTGGGAACTAACGATGGTCCGATCGCCGTCGTCGATTCAGCAGCAGTCACCGAAGACGTCGCACCGAATCCGATTACCGGTAATGTGCTTCCCAACGACAGCGACCCCGATGACGAACCATTGACGGTCACGCTTCTGGACGGAAATGCAGCCGACGTGGGCACGCCGACTCGTGGCGACGTATGGAACATTGACGCTCAATAGCAACGGCACGTACAGCTACACGCTCGATAACGCCAATCCTGCCGTGGATGCGCTCGGCGACGGCGATTTCGCTCTCCGAAAGCTTTTACGTACACCATTTCCGACGGCGATCTGACTGCGACTGCAACACTGACGATCACGATTCTGGGCACCAACGACGCATCCGTCGCAGTGGATGACGCCAACACGATCATCGAAGACACCGTTGACTCCCGTCACGGGCGATGTGCTTGCCAACGATGTCGATCCGGAATTCGATCCGTTGACAGTCGGACGCGGTGACGGCAACGCCGGGCGATGTTGGAGTGCCCGGTCGCGATGACTTACGGCACGATTACAGTGAATTCGGACGGCACGTACAGTTACACGCTCGACAACACTCATCCACTGGTCCAGAACTTGGCCTCGGCGAGACGATCACGGACACGATTCCTTACACGACCAGCGATGGTGCGCTGAGCGACAATGGACAGCTGGTGATCACGATCATCGGCGTCAACGATCCACCGGTCGCCAATCCGAATGTCGACACGATCGGCAAAGGCGGCGCTCAATCCGGTCAGCGATAGTTTGCTCGACAACGATTCGGATCCCGACGTGACCGATACGATTTCGGTGACCGATATCGACGGCGTGATCGATCCGGCCATCGACATTGCGGGCAATTTCGGGACGCTCAATTGGAACACCGACGGTTCATACTCGTACACGTTGGACAACCTCAATCCGGCGGTCGTCACGATGTTGCCCACTGATACACTGACCGAGATGTTTACTTACTCGATCGACGATGGCAACGGCGGTAGCGGACACATCGATGTTGACGATCACGATCACCGGCAGCGACGTGACGCCGGCGACGACACCCGATACGCATACGATCCTGGAGGACGACATCGTTCCGGTCACTGGCGACTTGCTGGCTAACGATAGTGATCCGAACAGTGATCCATTAGCCGGTCGATAGTGTCGAAGGTACCACTGATGAGACAATCAATGTTACGGCTTGTACGGAACACTCGATTGGAACGCAAATGGTACGTACAGTTACACGCTTGACAACACCAACCCAATCGTGACGTCGCTGAACAACAGTGACTCACTGATCGATACGTTCAGCTACGCTGCGACCGATGGAAATGGAAACTTTGACACCACCACGCTGCGAATCACGATTCTCGGTGTCGACGATCCTCCCGTGGTTGCTCTCGATGCGGGCGACATCACCGAAGATGACTTGCCGAACAACGTCACCGGCAATGTTCTCGCCAACGACTCGGATCCGGAAGCACAATCGCTTTCGGTTGCGACTGTCGACGGCTCTCGCCGTTCAACGTCGGCTTCCCGATTGCTGGGAACTTACGGATCGCTGACGCTTGGCAGCGACGGTTCGTACACCTACCTGCTGGATAACGGCAACCCGCTGGTCGACGCGTTGGACGACGGAGATACGCTGACCGAGTCGTTCGCCTACGAAGCAACCGACGGAACGGGCAGTACGGGCTGCCGCACTGACGATTACGATTCACGGCCGCAACGACGCCCCGCAGGCACTTGATGATTTCAGGATGTCTCGTTCGTTGGTTCGGGACCAGTATCCGGTGACGTGTTGCCGAACGACAGCGATGTGGACGGCGATACGCTGACGGTCAGCGAAGTGGATTCCTTGCCGGCCAATGTGGGCGTGCCGCACGCCGGCAACTTCGGAACGGTTGTGATCAATAGCGATGGAACTTACACCTACACGTTGGACGAGACGCATCCGGCCGTCTTGGCACTCGGACCAACCGACTTCGTTGACGGATACTTTCGACTACACGATGACTGACGGAGACTTGACCGATACGGCGATCCTGACAATCACGATCGGTGGAGCCAACAATCCGCCAGTCGCCGTGGATGACGTTGCTTGCGATCACCGAAGACGCCACGCCGAATCCGGTAGCGGCAATGTGTTAGACTAACGACAGCGATCCGGATTTTGATCCGCTCAACGTCAGCGAAGTGAACGGGTTGACCGCGCAACGTTGGTTCGCCGGTTGTCGGTACGTACGGTTCATTGACACTGAATCCCAATGGTAGCGTATTCGTACACACTGGACAATACAGATCCCGATACAAACGCGTTGGCCGGACGGTGCGTTGGTCAGTGAAACATTTACCTACACGATCCAAGATCCCACGGGTGATACCGATACGGCGACGTTGACGATCGACATCAGCGGCGCCAACGACTCTCCGAGACGATCAACCCAATCGATCAAAGCGATCCCGATGAATAGCCCGATTGGCACCGTCGACGGCAACTTGCTGTGATCGACGTCGACAGCGGTGACAGCGTCACGTTTAACGATGCAGGCACGCTGCCGCCAGGATTGACGATCGATCCGGTCAGCGGACAGATGACCGGCACGCCGACAATACCAGGCATATTTCCCGTCACGATTACCGTCACCGATTCCATTGGTGCCACAAACACGATCAACTTCAACTGGGACGTGACCGAACACGCCTCCGGTCGCGAATCCCGACAGCAATAGCGTCGTCGAGGACGGCGGAACGACCACGGTCAGCGGTGACATTCGCGTCAATGACACTGATACAGAAGATCCAACTTCGGCGTTGGTGATCACGAACGTCAACGGTATGCCCGCACCCGGATCGGTCGACGGCACGTACGGAACGCTCACGTTCAGCAGCGGACGGTACGTACAGCTATACGCTGAATAACGCAGATCCCGACACCGATGCCTTGCCTGACGGCTTCATTGCCAGCGAAACATTTACCTATCAGGTCACCGATACGGGCGGAGCTACAGCAAGCGGCAACTTGACGATCAGTGTGACGGGAGCCAACGATCCGCCGATCGCTGTGGATGATAACCTGATAACCGATGAGGATACGCCCAGTAGCGGCGACGTGATGGCCAACGATATCGAAGTCGACACCGGTGATCCGTTGACCGTCATCGAGCTCAATGGCGATCCCGCCGTGATCGGCACGCCCGTAACGCTGCCTTCCGGTGCGATCGTGACTCTCAACGCCGACGGAACATACACGTACGATCCCAATGGAGCCTTTGAGTGCTCTGCCGCCGGCCGAGACCGCGTCCGATAGTTTCACTTACACGATCACGGATGTTCAGAGGCCAAACGTCGACGGCCACCGTGAATGTTACGTCCTTGGACTCAATGATCGCACCGGTCGCGGAGGACGATGCCGAGACAACGATCGAGGATGTGCCGATCACCATCGACGTGCTCGCCAACGATTTCGATGCTGAGGGTGATCCACTAACGGTATCGATCGCTACGCCCCCGACCAACGGGACCGTGGTCGTTCAGCCAGACGGTTCGATCGAGTACACGCCGGATCCCGGTTTCATCGGACTCCGACAGCTTCGATTACACAATTTCCGATTCCAATGGCGGTACCTCAACGGCGACCGTGAACATCACCGTGGAGAGTGGGTTTATCTACTCGTTTGATTCATTCAACGACTTCCTGGAGCATGACGACGACGAGGATGAATCGCAATTCCGCCGGGAAGTGCTATGGTCGAAGTTGATTCCCGACTCTCGCACCCGAGCCGATCATGGCTGGCTTTGCCAAGCCGGGAACCGTCTTGGTAGGTCGACTGTACGATTCGGACGGATCGATCATGGCGGAAACGACGACGACGGTCGATCAAGCGGGCAACTGGGTCTTGCAATTCTTTGGAGCCAAGTCGACGCCTGAGACGTTCGTGATCATCGAACATGTCGCAACCGAGCAAGTTGCATTGGGCACAACCGACTTCCGTTTGACGCCTGACACTTATCGTTCGATGCAACTAAACGCACTACACAGTCGCGACAACAATATCGGCACTATCATCAGTGACACGCCATTCAACTCGCTGCGAGGCGAACACGCAGAGAATCTTAATCCGTTGACGCTGCTGGATTAGGGACTAGCCATGTTCGCGAATGCTGAGGGTGTGGCTTTTCGCGACGATGATGTGATCCAAAACCGTAATGCCAAGCAACTTGCCCGCTTCGGTCAGTTGATCAGTTACTTGACGATCCTCGCGGCTGGGTGTCGGGTCGCCGCTTGGGTGGTTATGCACTAGTAGAATCGCGGACGCCGAATCGTTGATCGCCGCGCGGAATACTTCGCGTGGGTGAACGAGACTGGCGTCCAAAGTGCCGACGGTGATTTGGTGAGTCCGAATTGGTTTGTGCTTGGTATCCAAGGTGACGATATGAAACTCCTCTTGGACGGCGTCGGTTGCCAGCCGCGCAAATTGAAAGGCACAATACTCAATCGCTTCTTTGGTGCTTGTGATCTTCGTGACGCTCGCCGCATGCTTTGATTCGACTTGGGCAACACGCCGTCCCAATTCGATGCCAGCCATGATCTGCGCGTAACTTGCTTTAGTCGCAGCGGGGCTGATCTCCTTCAACTCACGCGCGGTGCATTTCGGCAATTCGCCAAGTCGATCGGAGAACTGATTGGAAATCTTTTGGGCGCCCGCGACTGCCGACTCGTTGGGCACGCCGACACGAATCAAGATCGCCAACAGATCAGCGTTGCTTAGCGAAACCGGACCATCACGCAGCAAACGTTCGCGGGGGCGTTCTCGTTCCGGAGTCTCTGTGACTTGCAGCCCGTGAATCTGACGATCGATCCATTTTTCGGACTCGAATTGTTCTCGATCCGTTGTCCACCGATAGCGATCTTCGTCATCCAGCAGAAAAGGCTGTAAGAGTCCCTCGCTGACCAACTGCTTAATGGTCTTGGTCACATACGCCGGTGTTGACTCGCCGCAGGCCTGCTTGGCCTGAGCGTTGGAAAACTCTTCCAACTCAATCAACGGATCCAAGACGCGTTGCAGTCGCTGCCGCCGCTCAGACATTTGTTACCCCACGGAATTGTCGACCTGATTCCTTAGAATCTAGCCACTGATTCCGATCTGGGCAAAAGGTGTTGCCGCCAAGCAATCAGGGAGTGAATTGGCTGGCGTGCGGATCGCCGATGTATTGGCTGGCGTGCGGGTCGCCGATGTACTGGCTGGGGTGAACGCCACTCGGTCGTGATCGGGTCGTGATCGAGGGTCGCTGGACCGTTGTTGCTGGTACCACGTAGACGCGGTACGAGGGATAATATCTCGACCGATACCGCCGCCGTGGGTAGTAGCGATAGTCGTAACGAGGCACCGAATTATACACGAACGGCACCGAGTACTGAGGTGCGAAGACCGGTACCGTACTGGGGATGTAGTACTGAGCCTTGGCCTCTTGGGCCGCAAGTCCCACAACAAACGCGACAATCAAACCGCCGAGAATACGAACCATTGCATCACCCCACTTGGCCGATAGTCCTATTTAGATTTCCCAACTTAACAATATCCGTCTGTGCTCTCCGGTCAATGGCCACTGGCAACTTCGCCCGCGCGGCGGATCGAATGTCTTTTCGCAGCGCAAGATACCATCGATTGCCAGCACGCCGATTCGTTCGCCGGGGGCATTAATTGGGCAACTGGGCCCGTTGGGGCATCTGTGCGCTGGTCGCTGTTAACCAGGCGTTGAGCTTTTGTCGCATTCTCTCGGTCAGCTCGGACTCTTGGTCAGCATCAAGTCGTCGCAATTTTGGCCGCTGCGAACGCTTGGGGAATCAAGCTGCCGAAGAAACATGGAAGCACCGGCAACGTGCCCATGGAGAGACTCAGTTCGCCCGACCAAACGGTTGTTGCCGCTGTCATGGCCCGAGGAATGGACAATAGCGTCATGTTAGCCGGTCTGTAGATATCCTCCAAAGAACCAAACCCAAGTGCCCCAGTTGCGTCACGAAACTTGGTTTTGTTTTAAACCGCCGTCGGCGAGATCAGAGTGTCCAACGCGTCTTGGATCGCGATTTCTTGACGCTCGCGATTGAGGAAAAAGCTCACGTGGGTGTAGCCGCAACTCTCCAGTAGTTCCAAGGCTGTTTCATAACCATCAGCAACTCGTTCGGGTTGGTGAGCGTCGGCACCAATCGTCACGGGGATGTTTCGATGGTGCATCTGCACCAGCATCTCCGGAAACGGATTCATTTCGGGAATCGTTTTTTGGACGCCCGACGTGTTTATCTCCATGGCCGTTCCAGTCGCCGCAATACGATCCAGCGCTTCGCCAATATCATCCATGATCGCTTCGGGAACCCAGCCCTTGGATGTAAAGTTCTTGATCAAATCGGGATGTGCGATCGAATCAAACAAACCCGTTTCGGCCGAATCGGCTAGCATCCGAAAATAGGTTCGTTGAACTTCCAGTGGATTGGCATGCCAGAATCGCTCACGGAACTCTGGGAGTTGTGGATGTACTGAACCCAAGACAAATTGAAAGTCCGCCGACGTCAGCTGCTTGTCCAAATATTCTTCATGACCGGGAAAGTAATCTGCTTCCAGCCCGAGACGCACGTCCACACGCCCCTCCCATTCAATCCGGGTCTGCTCAACAAGGTTGCAGTACTCATCGAATTGATCTTCTCGCATCCGAACTTGTGCAGAGAAGCCGTTCGGCATTGGATTATGGCAAGTCACGATCAGCCCGCGCAAACCTCGTTGCTCGGCGACCGCCGCGTACTCACTCGGATTGCCAATCGCATGCATGCACAGCGGCGTATGAGAATGAGATTCGTACAATATTTTGTCGGGCATCGTGAAATGATTCGCAGATTCGTAGGCCAGGACCTGTCCTGGCAGGGAGTTTGGTTGCCGTGCGTTGCCAGAACAGGTCCTGGACGACGAGCAAAAAGCCTAATCGGATTCGCAATATCGCGGGAGATCCGTGCTGCCTGTGGTCGTCAATTCGCCCCACAACCGCCTGATTGGTGACAGCTCTTCCGTTCTTCAAGTAGATTGAACAATCCTGCGAGCCGTCGCTCGCGCCTTCATCACCTGAGACAACGCCCGCCATGATTCGTATTTTTGGGACTTTGATACTCGCCGCCACTTGTCTCGCCGGTATATCGATTGCCGAGCAGCGTGACGCGATTGATTTCAATCGGCAGATTCGGCCGATCTTTGTCCAGCACTGCACTGAGTGTCACGGCGGAGTCAAGCAGGCTGCTGATCTGTCGCTGGTCTACGAGGATAGCGTCGCCGAAATGATCGAAGCCGGCAGTCCGGACGATTCTGAACTTTTTCGTCGCGTGGTCACCGAGGACGAAGACGAACGCATGCCGCCAACGGATCATGGACGCGGGCTTTCCCAAGATGAAATCGACGCACTCAAGGCCTGGATCGATCAGGGTGCCAAATGGGGAAAGCATTGGGCCTATGAGATCCCGAAACGAAACGCGTTGCCGCCGGTCAGCGATCAGGGATGGTGTCGACAACCGATCGACTTTTTTGTGCTTTCAAAATTGGATGCTGAAAACATCGGTCCGTCAGTCGATGAAGTTCCCGAGCACTGGCTTCGTCGCGTCGCTCTTGACGTCACCGGATTGCCGCCCACGCTGGAGTTTCGTGCCGAGTTTCTCGATGCAGTTGAAGTCGCATGGCGAAAGGGCTTATGGAACAGCCGTCGACAGACTGCTCGCGTCCGGGGCGTTCGGCGAGCGTTGGGCAACCGTATGGTTTGATCAAGTGCGATACGCCGACTCTCGCGGGTTGGGACTGGATGGTCGGCGCACGATTTGGAAGTATCGCGATTGGGTCATCAACGCGTTGAACGAAGACATGCCTTACGATCAGTTCACGATCAAGCAGGTGGCGGGTGACTTGTTACCCGATTCGACTCTTGTCCGACCGCATTGCTACCGCAGTGCAGCGTTTGACCCAGTCCAACGAAGAGGGCGGAACGGATGACGAAGAGTTTCGTGTCGCGGCGGTCTTGGATCGTGTCAACACGACCTGGCAGGTATGGCAAGGCACAACGTTTGGATGCGTTCAGTGTCACAACCATCCGTACGACCCATTCACGCATGAGGATTACTATCGATTCGTTGCTTTCTTTAACAACACCGCGGATTCAGACCTGGACGATGATTGGCCGTTGCAACGCGTGCCAAGCAACCGCGAGGACTATGAAAAAGCATCCATGTTGGAAACGCAACTCAATCAATTACGTCAGAAAATCTGGGAGGCGGAATCAGCGATCGTCACCGACGACGTCGCGATGGCAGCCAGTCGAGCGACTAACTGCGCACGGGCGGCACGGAAATGGCCGTCGAGCGAAAAGCTGAACCACGCCGAATTCTTATACGGTGGGCACCGTTCCTGCGGGTCTCGAGATCAACATCAGATTCCGTTGATGAGTCAGTCAAAACGTTGACCGCGATTCGACTAACCGCGTTGCCTTTGCATCCAAACAAGGGACTTACGGATTCGGAATGGGGATTTGTGCTTTCGCAGATCGACGCCAACTGACGTCTCCTGACTTGGCAACCGACCATCGTGCAGTTCCAGACCGTCATCGGCGACGAACCCGAACCGCATTATTCACCGGACCGTTCGTTGAAGACGTCGGGTGACGGTTTCGCCGCCTA
This sequence comes from Pirellulaceae bacterium, assembly GCA_963714715.1. GTDB lineage: Bacteria > Planctomycetota > Planctomycetia > Pirellulales > Pirellulaceae > JBFJVZ01. The sequence continues at coordinate 9,128 of CAVQPV010000023.1, forward strand.
CACGCGAATTCATCATGCTCGTCGCGCTGTCTTCCTGCTGAAAGAACCGATCACGTTGCCCGGGGTCAAGCTCAACCATCAAGTTGACTCACAAGATGGCATCTGGTGGATCGCATCCGCTGGTCATCAAACGCGGCCACTTCGATGTGTCGACTGACGAAACGCTGGCGGCAGGCATCCATCAGCCCGAACTTCAGCAACTGAGGACACGTTTGTCGGAACTGGAAAAACAGTTCACGGCAATCACGCAAACCACGGTTCCGGTGATGAGGGAGCGGCCGGCAGACTTGAAACGACCAACGCACGTGTTTACTCGCGGTTTGTTTCTGACCAAAGACAAACAAGTGGATTGCGGTGTCCCCGGTTCGCTGTTACCAGAGGGTGTTGAGGTTAAAGACCGGCTTGCACTGGCCCACTGGTTCGTCGATCCGCGAAATCCCTTGACGGCTCGCGTCGCAGTGAATCGGTTTTGGGCCAGGATCTTCGGTACCGGATTGGTCGCCACCGAAGAAGACTTCGGTTCGACGGGCGAAACACCGACGCATCCGAGACTCCTGGATGACTTGGCCGTCCGCTTTCGTGAGGACTATGGTTGGAGTACCAAGCGATTGCTCCGAGAAATCGTCTTGTCGCGGACGTACCGTCAAAGCTCGCGAACACGCAGCGATGCCACCGACACCGCAAATCGGTTGCTCGCCCGCGGTCCCCGCAATCCGCTGGATGCTGAAGTCGTTCGCGATCAAGCCCTGGCGATCTGCGGATTGCTTTCTGCGAACATGCACGGTCCGCCCGTCCATCCACCTTTACCACCGGGAGTTTGGCGCCCGTTCGCCGCTGGTGACAAGTGGACCACGCCCGACCCGGGAAACGCCGATCGTTATCGGCGATCGATCTACACTTATGTCAAACGCTCGATCCCGTTTCCCGTGTTTGCCGCATTCGACATGCCGACCAGGGAGTTCTGCGCTGCCCAGGCGACTTCGCTCGAATACTCCGATCCAATCGCTGACAACGTTAAACGACGAGACCTTTGCGGAATGCAAAGACGCGTTCGCCCAACGAATGCTCGCGCATAGCCCCGAGACGATGAAGCAGATTGAATTCGGATTCCTGGCGGCAACTTGCCGAACGCCCAAAGAATCCGAGCTGAGATCGCTGGGGAATCTTTTCCAGAGCGTGGCGTCAAAGAGCGATCAAGCGACTGCCCTCGAGTCGGTTGCTGCCGTGATCTTGAACCTGGACGAAGTGCTAAACCAATAAGAATCGAAACACACGATGAACCGAAAGACACTTTCAGAAGAACTGGCGGCAACTGCCTTGCAGCAGGATACCAGGCGGCAGTTTCTAAAGAGTTGCACATCAGGACTGGGCGCGGTTTGGCTCGCCTCGCAACTTCAACGCGATGCTCAGGCATCGGCGGGCCGTGACGGCAAAGCCGCCATCGGTGCTTATCCTGCCAAGGCCAAGCGGGTCATTTTCCTGCACATGGTCGGGGCTCCCAGCCAACTTGAACTCTTCGATCACCGGCCCGCCCTGAATGCGTTTGATGGAAAGGAATGTCCCGCGGAATTTCTGGAAGGCCAGCGGTTTGCCTTCATTCAAGGCACGCCAAGAATGTTGGGCAGCCAATTTCCGTTCAAACAATATGGGCAAAGCGGTGCCTGGTTCTCCGATCGCTTGCCCCATCTGTCCCGGCACGCCGATGACCTGTGCTTTATCAAAACGATGCAGACCGATCAGTTCAACCACGGGCCTGCGCAACTGATGGTCCACAGCGGTCAGCCGCGGATCGGATATCCGTCGATCGGCTCCTGGGTCACCTGGGGCTTGGGCACGGAGAACGAAAACTTGCCTGGCTTTATGGTCCTGCTATCCGGCGGCCGTTTGCCGCGAGTCGGTAATGCGTTGTGGTCCGGAGGTTTCTTACCCAGCGTTTACCAGGGCGTCCAATGCCGCAGCGACGGTGATCCGATTTTGAATCTTTCCAATCCTGAAAACGTGAGCCGAGACATTCGTCGTGTGGAATTGGATGCGCTGGCGGAATTGAACGCGCAGGCTTACCAGGAATTTGGAGATCCCGAAACGCTGACTCGCATCTCGCAGTACGAAATGTCGTTCCGCATGCAACAAGCCGTTCCCGAAGTCACCGATCTGTCGGGGGAATCGCAGCGGACGCTTGAATTGTACGGAGCCAAGCCGGGGGAAAAATCGTTCGCCAATAACTGTTTGTTGGCGCGGCGATTGGCGGAAGCCGGCGTGCGTTACATTCAGCTCTTCGATTGGGGCTGGGATTCGCACGGATCGGCGGCGAGCGAAGCGTTAAACGACGGCTTCATCAAAAAGTGCCAGCAAGTTGATCAACCGATCTCGGCGCTACTGGCTGATCTGAAACAACGCGGGATGCTGCAGGATACGCTTGTCGTCTTCAGTGGCGAATTCGGTCGCACGCCGATGCGCGAGAACCGCGGCGGAAAAACCATGTCGCTGATCGGACGCGACCACAATCCGAATGCCTTCACGTTGTGGATGGCGGGTGGTGGCGTGAAAGCTGGCATGAGCTACGGTGAAACGGACGAATTCGGATACCAACCCGCCGTCAATCCCGTTCAATTGCGAGATTTCCACGCGACCATGCTGCGGCTATTGGGAATCGACCAAGCGAGATTCTCGTATTTCTTCCAAGGCTTGAACCAAAAACTGACCGGCGTCAAACCCGCCCGCGTGATCGAAGAATTGATTGCCTAACTCGAATGAAATTGCTCAAAGCCTTTGCACTCACGGCGCTTTTGGTTGGCTCACCGGTGGCGGCCGAGAAACCGAATGTTCTGTTCATTGCTGTCGATGACTTGACGGCCGCGATCGGCTGCTACGGTGATTTGATTGCCAACACCCCGAACATCGATCGGCTCGCCGCCACCGGTGTTCGCTTCGATCGCGCTTACAACCAATTGCCGCTTTGTAATCCCACGCGAGCATCGATCATGACCGGATTGCGGCCGGATCAAATCAAGGTTTACGACCTGGACCGGCATTTTCGTGACGAAGTTCCCGACGTCGTCACGCTGCCGCAAGCCTTCCAACGGGCGGGATACGTTGCGGCTCGCGTCGGCAAGATTTATCACTACAACGTCCCTGCCGCGATCGGAACGGACGGTTTTGATGATCCGCCGTCTTGGAATCGAACCGTCAATCCGAAAGGCCGTGATAAAGCAGACGAAGACAAGATCTTCAACGCCGAGCCGCATCGAAAAATCAGTGCCGCGCTCAGTTGGTTGGCAGCTGACGGAGACGACACCGAACAAACCGACGGCATGATCGCTAGCGCAGCGATTGGGATGATGGAGGAATTCAAGGACCGACCGTTCTTCCTGGGCGTTGGTTTCTTTCGGCCGCACACACCCTACGTGGCACCCAGAAAGTATTTTCAAATGTATCCACTGGACCAGATGCGGCTGCCGTGGGCCCCGAACGACGATCGCGATGACATTCCCGTTGCCGCCTTTGCACACAACTGTCCGATTCCCCATTACAACCTGCCCGAGCCGATTTTGCTGCAGGCGACACAGGCTTATTACGCCTGCGTGTCGTTCGTCGACGCGCAAGTCGGGCGGCTGCTCGATGCCTTGGAGCGGCTTGACCTTGCGGACAAGACCATCGTCGTTTTCTGGAGTGACCACGGATATCACCTGGGCGAACACGATGGGATCTGGCAGAAGCGAACTTTGTTTGAACAATGCGCCCGGACGCCGTTGATCATTCGTGTTCCCGGAATCAGCGGTAACGGCCAATCAAGCCCGCGGATCGTCGAGTTCGTTGACATCTATCCAACACTGACAAGCCTGGCGGCAATCGCAGCTCCCGCCGGGCTGGCCGGTCGAGACCTTTCACCGCTGCTGGCCGATCCGATCGCCGACTGGGACGGGTTGGCAGTCACGCAAGTCTTGCGACCCGCCGATCATCGACTCGAGACGCCCGTGATGGGATGCAGCATCCGCACCGATCGCTGGCGTTACACCGAATGGGCCGAAGGAGACGCGGGCGTTGAACTGTACGATCATCAGACCGATCCATTGGAATTCCATAACCTGGCAATCAAGCCCGATGCCGCTGCCAGAGACGTGATGAATCGACTGCGACCAAAGCTGCGCGCGCGGGCATCGGGCAAGAATCCCACAACACCGGTCAACCCCGCACGGCTGTGAAATTCATTGACGAGCGCAGCTGGCTCCATGGGTGAAACAATGAAGCGAATCATTCGTCCAATCTTGATCGTCGTTATGGTCCGTTTCGATCACTCCGAGTTCTATTAATCTACGTAGCCGGCTGGTGAGCGTTTTTCGGCAGTTCCGGTAGTCGTAGCGACCTTGTGCCGGAATTCATGATTGATCCAGGCTAACACCGCTCAAGTTCAAACTGCCATGTTTCACGTTCGATTCCACTTTGTCTTCTTGTCCCGCACACGAGCCAGCCAATTGGCCACATTGGCGCGGTCCCAACGCTACCGGTGTCGCCGCCGCTGCGAATCCGCCCACGACCTGGACGCCAAGTGAAAACGTCGTTGGAAAACCGTTCTTCCGGGCCGCGGGCACAGCACGCCGATTGTTTGGGGCGATCGAGTCTTTGTGACCGCCGCGATTCGCACGGGTGAGAAGTTGCCGCCAAAAATGAGCGGACGTCCGGGTGCCCACGACAACCTGCCCGTCGATAGTGCGCACCAGTTCGTTGTCATCGCCGTCAATCGGCTTGACGGTTCGATTCTCTGGCAGAAACCGGTTCACCAAAGCGTTCCCCACGAAGGCGGCCACTACACCGCCAGCCTCGCATCGGCTTCGCCAGTCACCAACGGAAAGCATCTTTACGCGTACTTCGGCTCGTACGGACTGTATTGCCTGGACTTTGACGGCAACGTCCTCTGGAGCAAACAACTTGGCAAGATGCACAGTAAACACGGACACGGCGAAGGCAGCTCACCGGCGCTCTATGGTGCTACGCTGATTGTGAATTGGGATCACGAAGAACAATCGTTCTTGCTCGCCCTGGATGCGGCTTCCGGTGAAGAAGCATGGCGACGCGACCGCGACGAAGTGACCTCCTGGAGTTCACCACTGATCATCGACGTCGATGGTATCGCTCAAGCAATCGTCTGCGGTACCGAGCGAGTCCGCGGCTACGATCTGCAAAGCGGTGAAGTGATTTGGCAGTGCGGTGGTTTATCCGCCAACATCGTGGCGACGCCCGTCGCCGCTGATGGAATCGTCTACGTCGGCAGCAGTTATGAGAAAAGAGCCTTGATGGCGATCAACGTGGTCGGTGCCCAAGGTGACATTACGGGGACCGATCGAGTGTTGTGGATGCGGACCCGAGGGACGCCGTATGTGCCGTCACCGCTATTGTATGACGGTGCGCTTCTCTTTCTAACGCATTATCAAAATGTGTTGACGCGGATCGAAGCGAACTCGGGAAGCGATGCTCCCGGTGCGATGCGGCTTGGCGACCTGGGCAATATCTACGCCAGTCCGGTTGGCGCAGGCGGAAACGTTTACGTTACCGACCTGGACGGGACCACCATCGTGATCACCAACAGCGAAATACCGCGGGTGGTCGGAGTGAATCGGCTGGACGAAAAAGTCAGTGCCTCCCTGGCCATCGCGGGAGAAGACATCTTCATCCGCGGAGAGAAGCATCTGTATTGCATCGTCGAGTGATTTATCATTTCGTTCGCTTTTTCTTGTTCTTCTTTTTCGTCTGCTGATTGGCTTTCCAATTTGCAAACCTTGCAGGTCGGGCATTGGCGTATTGATCGAGCGCCGTTTGCAGCCTTGATCGCACTGCCCGCGCATCATCACTTAGCGATGCGACGTCTAGCGGTTGCTTTTCCAGCACATCGTTTTCGATGTCGAAAAACTCACCGCTGCGATACAGCTTGTAGCGTTGGTCTCGCGTGAACTCCTGTCCGGTCGGTCCACCGTTGCGAGCGTACCAGACGTAAATCCAATCGCGCGGATTCCCACGCTCACCCAGCAACTGGGGCAGAAAACTTCGACCATCGATGCTCGGCGAAGCGGGTACGTTGACACCGGCGGCTTCACACATCGTCGGCAAAAAATCACTGAAATCAACGAGGTCACCCGACACCAGTCCTTCGGGCGTCCTGCCCGGCCACTGAGCAATCAACGGAACGCGCGTGCCGCCGTCGGTGGTCTTGCCTTTGGCGCCAGCGACTTTTCGCCCATTCATCATCGATACGATTGGCTCGTCGGTCCCGTTGTCGCCGGTGAACAGCACCAACGTGTTGTCTGCGGACGCCTGCGTCATCCAATCTGCCGAAGAATCCGACCGACGATCTTGTCCATGTACGTGACCATGTCGGCAAAGTATTTCGGCGTGCCTTTGTAGGTCGGCGACCCTTGGCTGGTTTCGTCCCAATCGCCGGAGTCCGGCGTGGGCTCAAACGGACAGTGAGTCAGGATCATGGGGTAGTAAAGCAAAAACGGTTGGTCGCGATGCCGGTCAATGAAGTCGAGGGCATAGTCGGTGACCACGTCGGGCCCGTAGCCTGGAGCGTAGTCTTTGGGTATCCCGTTGATTTCCAAGCCGGGGCTGGCATAGCGGCTCGGTCGCCGGAAGAGTTGCCAAAGACAGTGTTCGTCGAAGCCAAAGTGATTCGGCAGTTTGGCGTCTTTGCCAAGTTGCCATTTGCCGACGATGCACGTCGCGTAGCCGGCATCGCGCAGGAGCTTGCCGAATGTCCGCTGATCCTTTTCCAGTAATCCAAATTCGGCGTAATTTCGGACATTGTAGATGCCCGTCATTAACTTGACCCGCGAGGGGGTGCAGATCGGCTGGGAATAGCAATGTTCGAACCGCACGCCTTCAGCTGCCATTTGGTCCAGCACGGGTGTTTTGTAAGATGTTCCACCATTGGCTCCGACGCATTCGTACCCAAAGTCGTCGGCCATGATCAGGACAATGTTTGGTCGATCCGCTTTTCCCCACGAGGTTGCGGTGAGGACAACGAGGCAGGCAAATAAACTGAATCGCGGTTTCATGGATGGCTCGTGGTTTCGTATGGTTGGCGGAGCCCCTACGTTAGCCCAAGCGACGTGGACACACAACGATCGATAGTCGCCGAGTTCTCCGAACTCGGAAGTAGAACATTGACCGACACTACCTCGCGCGAACCTACCAACTTCCTGCCTGCACACAAAACCCGTCCAGGCTGTTGATCGGATGCGGTGAATCCGACGACAATCATGTCACGCAATATGAACCACACGCCACCACTACCGATGCTTGTGACGGGAATCGCCGGAGTCCCCGGGTACAACGCGTTCCATTACTTCCGTCGCCGCTACGGCGATCAGGTGGTGGGCATCCGTCAGTCGTCGATGTGGCCGTTGTCGGGCGACGGAATCATGCCTTGCGATGTTGAAGACAAAGGAGCCGTCAACCGACTTTGGGATGAATATCGATTCGCGAGCCTGCTGAACTGCGCCGGCAGTTGTCGTTTGAAATCATGCGAGCTTGATCCGCAGATGGCTCACCGTATGAACGTGACCGGCACGGGGAACTTGATCATGTGTGCGAAAGCGCATAACGCACAAATCATTCATCTTTCCATCGATCTCGTCTTCGCCGGACGCACTGGTGGCGGGTATTGCGAGAGCGATCCGCCCAATCCAGTAACGGTCTACGGTGCGAAGATGGTCCAGGGCGAACAGGTCGTCCTCAACTCGCGTCCCGACGCATGTATCTTGCGAATCTCGCTGCCGATGGGAATCAGTTTTAACGGGCATGCCGGCGCGATCGATTGGATCGCATCCCGATTCAAACAAGACAAGCCGGCCACCCTGTATTTCGACGAAGTCCGCACACCGCAGTACACCGATTGCTTGAACCGGCTGCTTGCGCGGCTGTTTGCCCAGCCGCTCAGCGGAATCTATCACGCCGGCGGACCCCGGCGGCTAACGTTGTATGAAATCGCTCAGATCGTGAACACGGTCGGCGGCTATGATCCGGAACTCTTGAAAGGCTGCCCACGGATCGACGCCGGTCCGATGCCACCTCGTGCTGGAAACGTGACACTCGACTCGTCCAAGCTCACCGAGTCACTCGGTTACGATCCATTTGATCCATGGCCGCACCACGATTCGTTAGTCCCGGATCATCCAGAATGGCATTACCGGCGCGATCATGTCGACGGATCCGAACACACGGTGCATCGCTTGCTCTATCAAAACCCCGGCGACCCTGGAGACGTTCCGCCCAGTCGCAATCAGCTGTGGGGGGCAGGGCGGTTCCACTGATTGGTGATTGGACTCTAAACTTGAAGGCAGGCACTCACCTGATCGAGGTCCGGGCAACAGGGAACGAGGAACGGATTCTATTGCCGAACTCGGAGAGCACGGCGACGATATCCAGGACCTACGCCTCCGGGAAACGACGGAATAGTCGGATCGTGACCAGCAGCGCGATCACCAACAGCACCGATCCGACCAAGAACGGTGCTCCAGGAATCTTGATCGGCGCCCCGACACTGGTGAAATAGCCGAAACAGCCCGGCGGTGAAAAAGAGCGGGGCCATGATGTTGGTCAAACTGATCAGGCTTGTCAGTGCGCCTTGAATCTTTCCCTGTTCGCTTTCGTCCACACGCTCGGTCACCAAACTCTGGATCGCGGGCCCAGCGATTCCACCGAGCGAGCCGAAGACGATGATCGCGTACATCATCCAAGCTTGATTGGCCAGGCCGTAACAAAGGAAGGCAATCGCCGAGATGATGGTGGCGACGATCAACGCCCGCCGTTCGCCGTAATCGTTTACAAACCGGCCGCACCAAACCACCTTGCACGATGATCGCGGTGATCCCGACCAGACAGAGCGCTTGTCCGTTGGCGTTGCGTTCCACTCGAATTTGTAGCCGGTGTACAGCACCCAGACGTTTTCCAACCCGCGCTGTGCCAATGACTTGAGCACAAAGACAACGGCCAGGCCGGCGACAAACGGGTAGGCGTTCAGCTGTTTGATCGTTCCAAAGGGATTTCCGTGAGCCAGTTTGAAGGTGCCGCGCTTTTCCGGGGGCAGCGACTCGGGCAGGATGAAGTACCCGTACAGCCAATTCACCAGCGACAATCCGGCTGCGACGAAGAAGGGTAATCGCAGATCGATTCCGCCCAACACACCACCCAATGCGGGGCCGATCGTAAAGCCAAGCCCGAACATCATGCCGACAAAGCCAAAATTCCTGGCGCGAGTGTCGTCGCTCGATACATCGGCAATATAGGCATTCGCTGTCGTAAAGCTGGCCCCCATGATGCCGGCAAGAACGCGACCGAGAAACAGCCACCAGATGTTCGGTGCGAACCCCTGAATCAGAAAGTCGATACCGAGTCCGAATAGCGATGCCAAAATGATCGGGCGTCGGCCAAAGCGATCTGAGAGGGCACCGACAATGGGAGCGAATAGAAACTGCATCAGCGCGTACATCGCGGCGATGATGCCGACGTACAGGCTGGCCTCCGATTCTTTGCCGCCAATCAACTCTTGGACCAACTCGGGCAGCACCGGGATGATGATGCCGATGCCCAGGATGTCGATGAACAGCGTCAGCAGAATGAACGCGATCGCAGCCTTGCGGACCGGTGAGTGGTTTACCGGTCGGCGCATCACCGGGCGGCTCGTAAGGATTCGAGTCGGTCGATGAAGGCTCGTCGCTGGAGCTCAATTTTATCTCGGTTCTCTGGGCTATTGCGTTCTTTCCGTCGGCGAGGTCGAAAAGCGCTTTGTAGGGTGAATTGATATCTGGCTGTGTGTTTCCGCTGATTACTCGCGAGCTGTCACGTTCTCCCGAGGCTGAGACGGCCACCTGCACGGAGGCAGAACTAGCCATTGACTGGTCGACGTGTTCTTGTTTCATGATCTGCGATCATCACGGCGACAACTTCCGGATGCTCGTTGGCAACGTCATTTGCTTCGCCGGGATCCCTTGACAGGTCGAAACAGCTGCAGCGGGTGATCGGGATTTTCGCTTCCAGTTCAGTCGCACCGCTTTCCAGTTGTCCTTCAAGACCGCTTGTTTGCCACCTTGTTCTTGGAACTCCCAATAGAAGTGTGGATGCTGTTGCTGTGACGCGGTTTGCCCAAGTAGCGTCGGGGCAAATGAGAGTCCATCAAGCTTCGGGGCGGTCGCCCCGCCAAGTCGGCCAATGTCGGCATCATGTCTTGAAAGCCGCAGCGGTGATCCGTGGTTGACGACCGGCGGCGATCCTGTCTGGCCACCTGACGATCAGGGGAACTCGCACACCGCCTTCGTACAAATCGCGTTTCATCCCCAATAAGTCGCCATTGGAATCGAAGAACGGCATCTTGTGTCCGCCTTCCTGGTGGGGCCCGTTGTCGCTGGAGAAAAAGACAATCGTGTTCTCGTCCAGATGCCGAGTTCCTTTAGCTTGGCAAACAGCCGTCCCATGTCGCGATCGATGTTGCGAATCATCGACGCGAATCCTTTTTCCGGCTGGGGCCAATCCCGGGTGGCGAATTCGCCGAATGTGGGGACTTCCATGCCGTCTTGGCCGCCTTCGTTGTTCGCGTGGGGCACGTTCAGCGCGTAGTACAGAAAGAACGGTTCGCGACTTGTTCCGCTCGATGAAGCCGAGAGCTTCGGCCGTGACCAAGTCGGGCACATAGTCGACTTTCTTTTCGGCCACGCCACGTCCTTCGCGTCCCTGGAGTTGCGACTGCTTTCCATTTCGCGGCCAACACATTTGCGAAGTTTGACGTTTGGCCGTTGCGGACAATGAACTCGGGATAAAAGTTGTGAGCATGAAACATGTTCACGTAGCCGTAGAAATAATCGAACCCGTTTCGCTTGCGGATCGTCCAGCGGCGGAGGGTTGCCAACGCCCCACTTGCCGACACATCCGGTCGCGTAACCGGCATCGCGAAGCATTTCGGCGATCGTGACTTCTTCGTCAAGAATCAAGCCGCCCTGATTGCCGCGCACCGAAGCGTGTCCGATGTGCTTGCCGGTCAGCAGCACACAACGCGACGGAGCACAGACGGTGCTGCCGGCATAGTGCCGTGTGAACCGCATTCCTTCGCTGGCCATCTTGTCCAGGTTGGGCGTCGCCAGCGTCGACTGACCGTAACACGACAAGTCGCCATAACCCAAGTCGTCGGCCAGGACGTAAACAATGTTTGGCTTATCGGCAGCGTGAGCCCCGGTGATGACAAGACACAGAAGAGTCAACAATAGAATGAATCGAGGCATGGTGTTTCGGTTTACGTAGGTCAGGACTGTTCTGGAACGAGTTGCTTCACCCTCCCGCGTCGCGGGAGCGTAAAGGTGTGTAGAGACCAATGCCCACAGGGAGAATGATTCATGTTCGTAAACCGCTGCAAATCTGCAACTTAAAATCGGGACGATCTCGCAAACGGGAGAGGTGATGAATTTCTAAAACCAACTTGCGACTTCCTTCAGTCCGGTCAGGGGATCGTTCGTGGGCCAGTATTCCAAGCCGACGTAGCCGTCGTAAGTTGGTCTTGTTGATCGCCTCAAAGATCGACGGATAGTGTAGTTCGCCGATCGTCAGTTCGTGACGACCGGGATTTCCAGCCGCGTGAAAGTGGGCGATCTTGTCGATATTCGTCGTGATCGTGCTGATCACATGGCCTTCGCTGATCTGCTGATGATAGATGTCGAAGACAACTTTCACGCGTGGGTTGTCAACTTCCTCGATGATTTGAAATGCTTCGTCACTGCGAATCAGGTAATAGCCGGCGTGGTCGACCAGTTCGTTCAGCGGTTCGATGACCAGCGTCACGCCAGCCTCTTCCAGGATCGGTGCCGCTTCCTTCAAACCGTCAACCAGGCACTGGTGCTGTGCTTCCCGCGAGACGCCAGGGCGAAAGTCACCGACCTGTGAAATCAGAGGTCGGACATTGAAGTCGACGCGCGATTTGGATCGACTCACGCAGTCCAGCCAAATAGTCTTCGCGCGTTGCCGGATCGACCAGGCTGATGAATTTGGTGCAGCAAGCGAGATCTGCAGTCCCGCGGCGTCGCGAGCGGCCTCGATGGCGTCGAGATCCTTATCCCACCAACCCCAGAATTCGAAGGCGTCGATGCCGGCTTGGGCAACGAGCTTTGTTGCGCTCGCGCGGGAGATCAGTTTGCCTAAGCACAGCGTCGATACAGACGGATGGTTTCAGTTGGTCGGGCATGGATGTTCCTGACGGTGGCGTGTTCGGCGCAGGTCTCTGACCTCGCTGTCAATTCTCGACCGCATGTCGCCGCCTTGGCCAGCGGATTCGACCTGCGGTCAGAGGTGTGCGGGGCCGGGAGCACCCAGACAGCGGTCCGGGTGGTCCGTTGCCAATTTTAAAGCACTCAGCGGACTGACAGTCCGTTCTGTCACAGGAGTGAATATAGAAAGATTCGCGGATTGATCGAGTGGCGGCCCGTCAAACGCTGGACTTTGCCCCGCGGCTGATGCATCATGAACCAATAGTGAGGTAGGACCCGACCGGGAACGGGCCTTTGGGTGCTTTGCACTATTGGGTCTTGACCTTTCCATTCACTTCGTGCGTTTTCAACAAGATTCAGTCATGCAACTTGAGCTATTCAACACGTTATCGTCGATTTTTGCCGTTTCTGCTGTGCTTGGGTGTCACGACATCGCTGCCGGCCGAAGACGAGCCCGAGTCCGCCAGCGACGAGAAACCAAAAACCGTCAAGGTCAGCGGCGTTTTCGAGTCGCTTGATGCCAAGGAGGTCAAAGCGGATACCGAACACTTGGCCTCGCTGAAGATCAAACGAATCCTGCCACACGGCAGCAAAGTCTACCAAGGGTCAAAACGTCGTCTGGTTCGAGACCGAAGAGATCGACAAGACGATCAAGGACGCCGAGACCGACTCTGCGGTTGTCGAAACTGACCCAGGAGGACGAAGAGTTTAACTACAAACAGTTTTTGGAAACACAAACGCTGGATCGATCAGCCGCCGAGCGAGCCCGCAAAAACGCTCAGCAAGATTACGACAACTTCGTTCAGGTGGATCGCGACCGTCAGAAAGTATCGGCGGAATTCAACTATGAAGTCGTCGCTGGCATCGCTGGAGAATGCGAAGGAGGAACTGGAAGCAGTTGGAGCAGATGTACAAGGAAGACGACTTGACCGAAGAGTCCGAAGAAATCGTGCTCAAACGCGCTAAAGCAGTCGGTTGAGTTTGCACAGTACCGTCTGGATGGAACCAAGATCTCGTCGGATCGAACCGTCAAGCAAGACCATCCCGCGGACTGAAGCTCAGCAAGAGGACACGTTGGCTCGCGCCCAGATTGACTTATCAGAAAAAGATTCACGACTTGGATGCGGCGCGGCAGGAAACAAGATATCGAGATCGCACGCAAACGCGACAAGTTCAAGGACGAGGAGAAGAAAGTCAAGGAAATGCGGGCAGAGCGAAAGAAAGTCGGTTCTGCAGTCACCGATCGATGGCATCTTCCTGCATGGAAAGCTGACGCGAGGCAAACTGAGCGACAAACCGAGCACGCTGGAGGAGGGATCGACCGTGACGGGCACGCAAGTGATCGCCACGGTCGTCAATTCCGAGCAGGCTGCAGATTCGCGTCGATTTGAAAGAAGAAGACCTCGCCAAGATTGCCGCTGGAGATAAGTGCCAGATGACAGCCAAGGCGTTTCCCGATCACCAGTTTGCCGGTAGTGTCAAGTCGATCTCGCAAGTTGCCTATGCCGGTAGCAAGTACGATGGCGTGGTGACGTTTCAAGACGGGGCAAGGATGTCGCCGGCGATCGTGCCCACGATGCTCTGTGATGTCGAGTTCGCCGAGCAGGAGCAAGGCTGAGGACGCCAGAACAAGAAGCAGACGCTAAGCAGAACGACTAGCAGAGACGCTAAGACGAATGATGCGGACAACAAGAAAAAGGAATAGATTGGGAACCATGCGATTCAGCCGGATCGTCATGCTTGGTAACTGCGTTGGACTCGCTCAGCCGTGGGCGATGGGCGAGAGCCCGCGGATCGGAGCCGGGCGGTCGGCAGTGCGATCCTGGATGATCCGTTGGACTTCAGTGAGCCGCCGACGCTGCCGACAGATCCCGACGCTATCGGAGGCTGAGTCCGAGCGTCGATTCAAAGGGGGATCGAATTCTTGCTGGCCGGACCAAAATCCCAACGGATCGTGGGGCTCGGCGACGCGGACCAAAGGCTTGAACATCTATGCTCCGGTGCCGGGCGCCCATCACGCGTTTCGCGCCGCAACGACGTCGCTTTGTATTGCTGCCTTGATCGAAGTTGCCGGCGATGACCCCGCTGCCAAGGAGTCGATCGATCGAGCCGAAGCGTGGTTGCTGGAGCACTTGAAGGATTTGCGGCGCGCCACCGGCGACGCGATCTACAACGTTTGGGGACATGGTTATTCGATCCAAGCACTTGGTGCGAATGCACCGTCGACATGCTGGACGATGCCGAAAAACAAAAGCGAGATCGTCGAATTGATCGACATGCAATTCGACATGCTGACGCGGTACGAGTCGGTCGACGGCGGCTGGGGCTATTACGATTTTCGCTATCAAGGCCAACCAGCCGACCTCCAGCTCGATCAGCTTCGTGAACGGAACCGTGCTGGTCGCATTTGCACGAGGCCAAAGCAAATCGGCGTCGAACCGCCGGAACGAATTGTCAAACGCGCGATCGCGGCGCTGCGAGCGACAACAGAAACCTGACTTCAGCTATCTGTACGGAGAGTACTTGCAGTACCAACCGATGCGCGGCATCAATCGTCCCGGAGGCAGTCTTGGGCCGATCGCAGTGTTGCAACCTGGCGTTGCGACTGTGGGGCGACGACAACGATCACGGACAACGTGATCAAAAACTGGCTGTACCGTTTGTACGTTCGCAACGGCTGGCTGGACATCGGCCGCAAACGACCGATCCCGCATGAAGCATGGATGCAAGTGGCCGGATACTTCTACTACTACGGTCACTACTACGCCGCGCTCTCGCTGGAGCAGTTGCCCAAGGACGGAGCGAGCCGACTATCAAGCGATGTTGGCCAAGTTGATGTTGGACCGGCAAGAAAAGGACGGCTCCTGGTGGGACTATCCGCTGTACGACTATCACCAGCCGTACGGCACCAGCTTCGCGCTGATGACGCTGCATCGCTGTTTGCCATAGTCGCCGTCCACTCCGTGGTCGGTTTTGCATTGCTGTTGCCGCCCACGAACAGGCTGAGAGTTGCTGGTTTCGGACCCCAAAGCAGGCCGAAACAAGCCTTGCAGTTCCGGCGGGAATTTCGGCAAGGGCTGCCGCTTGTCATTCGGGGCATGACCTGCGCGATGTCTGTGGTTAAATCTTTCTTGCGCCAAGGGTGCGCGGTCGATGCGTGCGATTTGCATTGCCGGATGGCTCTGCGGTAAGATCTGTCGAGGTGGCAACCGCCCGCCGCCAATGAAGATGATGGAACCATGCCATCCACCGGAATATGGCGGGGCGCGTTTACAAATGGAAAATCAAACCGCTGTACCGGGTCATCGCAACCGTTGGTCAGACCAAGTGATACTCGATGATAGATCCACTTGATGATTGCCTTCCGCACCACATCTACATGTCGCTTTGGACTGATGAGGAGCTCGCAGGCATCGCGGGGATCTTTGCATCGTCTGGTTGGTCGTCGCGCACATGCTCCTGGACTGACTACGAAGTCGAATTGGAGAACAAGGCTGAACTCGTGATCGAATCTGAGAACCCAATCTTGGTTCACGGGCCAATCGATTCGGCGACGGAGACCGTGCCGCTGATCCGCGAGGTTTTGGATGATGCAGGAATCACCTACACGTTCGAGGCGTACAATGATCAAGATGAAATCGTGGTCGCCTTGACGGAAGACGAGTTGAATGCAAAGGACGGCGATCACACTTGACGCCGAAGCCCTTGGAGAAACGCCGACGAACAATTACGTTGCGCACGGAGCCGAGCGGTTTTGAAATTGAGAAATGGTACGCGGCGACCCGATGAACGCTGACGTTCGTCGACCAGGAAATCGTATTGTGGAATTTGAAATCTCAACACGTGCCATCGGCTACTTTGATCGCGCTGGATTTCATCCAACGCGTGATGTACCGGTGAATCCTGACGTTCCGCGCAGTCACCCGGCGTATCGATTGCTATTGCGTTTCGGTGGACTACGCGTCGGCGTCGGCCTGGACGGCGAGATGCTGGAAGAAATACGGAATGACATCGCGTTCTTGCACACGGAGCCGTACGGCCAGATCAAGGAGTGGGAACGTATACTTCGGACGAGGCTTGTTGGCGTGGCTGAAACTCACCATCGGCATGGCTTGCTATTTCTTAGTGATGATGAACGCTTCTTCACACTTAGCGGCATGCACGATGCGATGGGATTCGAGGGTTGCGGCTTTATGACAGCAATCGACAATTTGCTTTTTGGCCGATCCATGCCAATGATCCGTCCAGATCAAAGTTCGGTATCCTGGTATGGAATTGAATATGCACCGGGCGATCCCGGTCTTTATCGTTACCATGAGGCCAGTGCATGAATGACGACGAACCACGAATTGCACATGCGGACTGGAAATAGCTTGAAGACGAACGGGTGCGAATCCCGTCTGGGTAGCCGCTAGCCACAGGCCCAGTATCGAGAGTTGCAGCTTGTGGGGTAACTCACGCGTTGAAGCGATACAACAAGTAAGGCTTTGACTTCGCGAGCCACGAGTCCAAGTTCTAAACGCCGTGCACCGAGCACTCCAAGACGTCTTGGGTCGCCAGTGACTTGTTCGTTCGTACCGGCTGATGGCCTCCGTTACGTGATCGAATATTATGCGAAACCGCGGCATCCCACACGAACAACTGCAGTGGCGTGACAGCGGTGATGGCGCCGGATCGTGGGAGATCCATGTCCGCTGCGAATTGTTTGGATCGGTCAAGGTTGACATCCCGTCGCGACATTCGGATGGCTTGACGCCGATTCAAGAGAAGTGCTTGCAGTTGGTCCGAGACCTGGCGCCGGATAGGAAACCCGCGCTTAACGATGCGCTGCGCAAGTACGCGATGGCGTACTTAGGTGCTCAATCACATGGCGATGATCTTTACTTCACGTGCGAATTCGCTTCGGTTCCGTATTTGGAAAATTCTGACACACCGTACGTGTTTCTTTACGCTGACTCGCCGGTCGACGATGAGCATGGCGTTTGCTTTTTGCTGCGGGACCGACGTGTGCTATGTTGCTGTCATGGAGACGAGTCTTTGCAATTTGACGGTTGGGACAACACAGAATCACTCGACGAATTGGCGGACAACATCACGTGACCATCCCTCAGCTGGCAAGCAGCCCACCGTTTGCCTTGCTAGCCCGCATGATTTATCAGCCGTAGAGCGTTAGCGGCTTGTCGATTCAGTCGTTTCGCGAACTGTCATGATTAGCCGATGGGCGTTAGCCCCGGTTTTGTGGCGGGGAAAACCGCGGCTAACGCCGTGCGGCTGATTAAATCGACACGCCGTTAGCTCCCGGTTCTCGTCCTGCGCGTACGAACGGGACGCTAACGCGTGGCGGTTGATTGGCGCAGTCCCTCTGTTTTCGTTCCAATTGTCGCAAGTTCATCGCGTCCAAGGTCGCTCAGGAGTTGCCAAAATCGGCACAGCCTTCCTGCGGCGACCCGCTCATGGCTGCGTATCACGAGTGTCCCCACACGTAGCGCCAACATACCGACCACGCAACCTACCAACGAGAAAAGCCCGTCCAACAGAACGGTATCCGAAGAGGTCAGGATGGCGAACCCGATACCGAGCACTGCCATGAAGACCGCGCCAACAATCGAGAGCCATAGCCCACGCCGTTCCTGATCGTGAGAATCTTTCATGAGCGTGATTGAATACAACACGACTCGCAAGCGAATCTACGCGAAACGCTGAGTCGGACGGCATTCACGTTTCCAGAACGCAAAAGCAAACCGCAGGACGAGAAGCATGCTTCGAACTCCTCATTGGACAGTCTTTGTACAGCGGAGCCGACTGACATCGTAGCTCAGAACTTAGCGAAGATCACGAGGGCTCTGACGAAAAATCCGAATGGCGTCACGTTGCATCTTACGAAGCCATTCGCCCACCGCCCACCGCATGTCTCTGATGCACCCGACAACGCACGCTGATCGGTACCTGGCGTCGTGAGCCGCTATCGCTATCGGCGTCACGCTGACAACGCGGCCTGGCGGAAGCCTCGCCCCCCGGTTTTGGTTTTCTAAGCAAACATCACGTCGTGGCGATCGACTGATCGCAGAAGGGCACGACGTAAGGGCCTTCGGGGATGACCGCGATTGCTCCATCGCTGTGCCGGGCAAGACTCTGCTTGATCGCCTCGTCCACCGAATCGACGACAGTGACGCCGGTGATCGCCCGCTCGTCTGGCGACAAGCCTTCGCTGAAGAGATAGACGTTGCCGATCGCCTGCGGTTTGAGTTGCATTTGCGTTTGCCACTCATCGATATCGGCATGAGACTTCTTCATGATGCTTTCTAGAAAGGCCTGGGGGCCAGCGGCGATCAGCCTTTGTTGGGATTGAACGAATTCGGCCGATCCCATGCCTTCGCTGCACTGGGACGCAATGATCAAGTCGCCGCCGGGCTGCAGGATTTCCATGGCGCCCACCATGCCTTTGACTGTCTGGTAGTACGTCTTGTCCAGCGGGTAGCCGGCCGAGCTGGTCACGACGGTCGAGAACTTCCTCGGCACGGGGACTTCACAGTACTGTCGAACAAAGTCGACGGCCTGCTGATGGCTGCTGACGATTTCTCCGAAGTTAACGAACGACAGATTGCGCTCTTCGTCGATGACGGTGTTCAACGCGAAGGCGCCGCCAAGCAATGCGACGATTTCAAGCTGCTCTTCGTGAAGCGGATTGCCATCAAAGTTGCAGTTGCGCGCCGCAGGGTCGGCCATGAAACGCGAGCTGTGAAAGGTCGTGATCGTTTCGGCGTGAGCCATGCCCGGTGCAATGACTTTTCGTCCACCGGAGTAACCTGCCATCAGGTGTGGCTCGACCAGGCCGGTGGCGATGCGGATATCGGCTTCGAACGAATCGTCGATCCAGTCGAACTACCGTGCCGCGAGTCTTGGTTGCACCCAGATCGAACATGGTCGGCGTCATTACGAGCGAAATGATTGACGACGTTGACGGTTTCTAGCACCCATGGATCGCCCACCAATTCTCGCAGTTCGTCGCCTTCGTTGGGTCGATGCAGGCCGGTCGCCACCAGCACGGTGATCGCGTCGGCTGAGATTCCGGCCTCCAGCAGTGTCTCGATGATCGGACGTAGGAACAGCTGGTTCGGTACCGGGCGAGTGATATCGCAGATTGCGATGCATACCGATACGGCTCCTGCTTTGCCGATTGTTGGGCAATCGCTGCAAGCGCCGGGGAATCAACACAATAGGTCAGGGCATCGCGGACGGCTTGACGCGGATCATCGAGGATGGGCATCGCAGGTTTGCGAATCACCGTGACATCGGTCTCGTCAGGAATGGTGACCGCGATGAAAACCGCGGCCATAGCAAACGTCAATTTCAGTGGGCATCAATGATGGGTGGATCGTCGAAGTAGCTCATGAGATAGGAAGATGCCTGGAGGGAAAGTGAAGACCAGATTTCGCAGCACTTAGTGCATCAGTAAGATTTCCAACGGCCCACGTGGGGGGGGGCGTGATGATTGCCAAACCAACAACTTAAAAACAGGCCGTTTTCCGCGAATGAAAGGGTGACGGAGAAATCGACAAACCGAAACATCAAACGTCTAGGGGCCCACAACCTCGACCTTCAGTTCCGGCGCTTTGCTGGCGTCGCCGTTACGGCTGACAGAACTGAATCGGCTCGTCGCCTTTGCCGCCCGCGATGATCAATGTCGCCGTGCTGAGTGGTGTTGTGCGAATGAAGTCGGCGAGTTCAGGACGTTGGAGATCTTGACTGCGTTATCCACGGACGTTGACTTTGGGGACTTCCGCCAGCAACGGCAACGAGTCGAGTCCCGCTTCGAGAACGACCTTGACCACGAGAGTGCCACGTGGTCCTTCTTCGAGCCAACGTTCCGAGTTCGGATTGTCGGCACCATAAACTCGGATGTTGGCACCCGCCGCTGACCCATCGACGCTGTGCAAGATCAGTTCGACTTTTCCAGTTTTACGTTCTTTGAGGCTTTTTTGTTTCTGATTTCCCTGGCCCTGACCGGAGGGTTCCTCGAGTCCGGGCGACAACGTGGCAAGGTCAAAGCGAATGTAGGCATGTTGGATTTCATTTCGCCACGGGTCTGAATTGCCAGGTTTGGTTTCAATCCCAATGTGTCGCGGACGCTACCGCCGCGTTTGACGGTCGAGTCGGCGCCGTTTCCGTCGTTGCTGCTAATCGAGATGACTTGGCTCGCTGGTGAAGGCTCCGGAATCGGGTCAGGTGGATCGTCAGGTGGGGAGCGGGTCTGTTGCTGGCGGTCGGGCAACCGTGACCATTTCCGGCTTCGGTGTTGGTTTTGGTTGCGTGATCGGCTGCACGACGGGCTGGGGTTTCGGCGTTGGCGGCGGCACGGAACTCGTGTTCTTGGCAACCGATTGGTTGGTTGTTTGGCGTTGTTTCGTTTCTGGTTGGTTGCTTTCTTTTTTTTCTGTGCCGCGGGCTTTGGCTTTGGTGTATTGGGCTTTGCGACGATCCCTGCTCCGGCTTTGGTCTTGGCGGTGGCGGCGATGGCTGATGGTTGATTCGCCGGTTTTTCGGGCTCAGATCCGCGGTGCTGTCGAATTGATTACCGGATTGGCGTGTGGATTGGATCCAGAGAATAGAAACACCAACACTGCGATCACTGCGACGGCGACTCCCGCTGCGATCGGCCAGTACTTCTGAAGTGGCGGCGGCGATGCCTTCTTCTTGGCGGTTTTTGCAGCCACCGTCTGCGGCCGAGCCAGGGGCAAAGTCGCCGCGGGCTTACGGTGGAGCGGGGCCGGCAGGGTCACCGAGGAATCGGGCAGTGATGCAAACGATGTATCAGGCAGTGACGCGAAGGGATCAGTGGCGGGTGTCGCGGCGAAGCATCGGATCTTGCAATGCCGGTTGCCCGCTGTCCTTCTTGCTGACGACTTCCTGCAGTCCCATTTGCAGTTTGTTGATTGCCAGCGCCACTTCCGATTTTGATTCACACTCGACTTCGACTTGTTTCAGTTCCTCCAGCAGATCAGCGGCAGAGCGCACGCGGTTGCGAGGTTCTTTTCTCAGCAGCTTGTGAATCAGATCCGCCAGCGGCTGAGGAATGCTGCTGTTGATCTCCCGAATTGGCTGCGGTTTGTGAGCCAGAATCGCGATCAACTGTCCGGCCACGGTACTGGATCGCAGCGGCAGTTTTCCGGTAGCCAGTTCGTAGAGGACCACACCCAGGCTGTACAAATCGCTGCGGTCATCGAGCGGTTCGGTTCGTGCTTGCTCGGGCGAAAGATAGCCGGGCGTGCCGACCACTGAACCGCGACCGGAAAGCTGATCGACCGGGGTTTGGGCCAGCGCGAGTCCGAAATCCAGAATCTTGATCCGCTCGCTGTCTTGTTCGACCCAGATGTTCGCGGGTTTGATATCGCGGTGCACGATTCCTTGTGCATGAGCTGCGGCGAGTCCTTGGGCTGTTTCCTTGGCAAAGCGAATGATCTGTTCGTAGCTCGGACGCTCCTTATTGAGTTTGTATTCTTCCAAGGTTTTCCCTTTTAGCATTTCCATTGCCATGAAGGGTGTGCCGGAGTGTTCGCCGACTTCAAAGATCGTGGCCACATTGTCGTGATGAACGGCCGCCATCGCGCGGGCTTCGCTGATGAATCGAGCGCGACTGTTGGGCGTCGCGGCGACTTTCCTGTTCATGACCTTCAAAGCGACCGTGCGTTTAAGACGCTTATCCTCGGCGCGAAAGACAAAACCCATACCGCCTCGGCCGAGTTCACTGATGACGCGATACGAACCGAGCGACCCCAATTCACCGGGGTTTTCGGGAGGGTCCAGTAACTCATGTTTGCCGTTGGACGAGGTCATCGGAAAACGAGAGGGAGTAGCGACCGTAAAGACCGTATCCGATCATTATAACACGGCCCGGCAACCAAGCCTGCGCCTACTGAAGATCCGTGGATTGGCTCTCTCACCGTTTCTTGTCTGAAAAGGGGGTCCACCTGCCGGGCAAGGTAAAAACACCGGAAAATCGACTTGTCCTCCAGTGAGTCCGACCCGAATGGCAAAAACGCAGCACCGACGTCGGGGGCAGCGGGTTCGGAACGCTGTCTTCCACGCGAATCACAGCCAAGCTCAGTACGCATCCTCACTGCAGCGATGGTGGTAGGGAGTCAGAGACCGTGCTGAAGTACAGCGATTCAGATCGGTGACGAGGTTTTTTGGGCCGCAGCAAATCCGCTGCAGCCTCCAGCAAATCACGACGACTGACCTGTCCGACGAGCTTGCCTCCGTGGACGACGGGTAATCGCCGGTAGGGTGAATTCAAAAAGATTTGTGCGACCCCAGCAGGTCGATGTTGGGTGCGATTGTCTTTGCTTCACAATCCATGTACTCGCCGACGTTGGCGGCTGAGACGTCTCGCATTTGCGGATCGGCCCCGCCGTGGACCGCTTGTTCGGCAACCTCTTTGGATAACCGGTGTTCGGCCCGCAGCACGTCGCGGCGGCTCACCTGGCCGGCAAGTTTGTGGCCATTCAAGACGGGCAGTCTGCGATAGGGTGTCTCTTGAAACTTATGGGCGACTTCCAGCAGCGAGCTGTCCTCGGAGATAATTCGGTTGCGGTCGGTATTCATGTAGGCGCCGACGTTGGTCCCAGGCAGTGAATCGTAAGCGGCCGAGATCAAGAACTTGCATGGCCGTCTTTTCGGAAAAGATGCCCTGGAACTTTCCATCGACATCCAAAACCGGCGCACCGGAAATCCGTTTCGCCAAGATATGGTCGATCGCCTCAAAAACATCGACGTCCGGACTCAAGCGTCATCAAATGCGCCGTCATGAATTCGCGTGCCCGTTCGACGTGCATGCCCGCCTCGTTGGCAATTTCGACGGCTTTGGTCAGTGCATTCATGCAGCACTTTTCAGAGAACACACCCTGATAGATACCGTCATCATCGACAACAGGCGCACCCGAAATGTTGTCTTTCAGCAAACGTGTCAACACCATCGATGATGTTGGTATCTGCTTTCAATGTGATCAGTTTTCGACGCATAAAGTCGTCGCGGTCTTCACATCAGTTTTCATGACTTGCTCCAGAGAAAAGTGTTGCTGTCGATCGATCTGCCCGTTCGATACGACCGATCGGTCCTTAACGCTAAACGTTTCAACGGTCCGCGTCAAATCTTTGGCCAGTGATTATTTCACATGAATATTTCACATGGGAAGCCGGATCAGGTATGTTGGTCGATAGTTGCCGGTTGCCGTTGATAAACTCCAGCGTTTGTCCGGGGAGCTGATTTCCGATTCCGGTGAATCGTTGAGCCACCGCGATGGGAAGTTGGGAAAGCTCGCCATCTGCTGGTATAACCATGGTGTCGATCCGTTGCCGTCACGACGTCGTGGTTGAATGATGCATTGCCTACGCGCCCTTGTGCTCTTCATGGCAGTTTCCGCCATCTTCCTCTGGAAGCCAAGCTGCCCCTGGCGGGCGATTGGAACGAATCAATGTCCGGGCTGCCGCTGAAATCGATCGTTTGCTGGCCGAGTCGTGGGCTGAACGGGAGATCAAGTCGGCAGCGATCAGTGGCGATGCCGAGTTTTGCCGACGCGCATGGTTGGACTTGGCTGGTGTAGCACCACCGGTGGCGGAGGTGCGTCGTTTTTTGGCCGAGACAATCCCGACAAGCGAGCAGCGCTGATTGATCGATTGCTCGCGTCGACACATCACGCTCGGCACATGGCGTCCAGGTGGACGGACATCCTGTTACCACCCGATACGCAGGACGCTCCGCAAGCCAACGTGGCAGCTTTGAATCAATGGTTGCGTCGACAGTTTGCCCGCAATGTGCGGTACGACTACCTGGTCGGTGGGTTCCTGACTGCCGGCGGTGCTGGCAATTCAGGACCCGCGGTTTTCTACACGTCGTACGCTTTGGAACCAGAAAAGTTAGCTGCCGCGACGTCGCGGATCTTCATGGGGATTCAACTTCAGTGTGCACAGTGCCACGATCACCCTTTTGACAAATGGACTCAGGAAGATTTTTGGAGCTACGCCGCTTTCTTTGCTCAACTGACGCAAAGCAACACGGGGATGCGGGGCGAAGTGATCATCGAAGACCGACCGGGCGACAACCTGATGTTGCCGGAATCGGATAGAACCATGCTGCCGCGATATCCCGGCATCAGCGAGGCGCCCGAGGAAGACCCCGGAGATATTCGTCGCCGGCAACTGACGATCTGGATGGCTTCGCGAGACAACCCGTATTTTGCCCGCGCCGCAGTCAATCGCGTGTGGGGACACCTGTTCGGTCGTGGGTTGGTGGATCCGGTTGACGCGATGGATGCCAACAATCGTCCCAGCCACCCGGAGCTGCTGGACTTCTTGGCTGCGTACTTCACCGAACATCGATTCGATTTGCGAATCCTGTACGCGACACTCGCGCGAACCAACGCCTACCAACGCACCAGCGCCGTGCCGGCGGACGGGCGACCTCCCGAAGATTCGTTCGCGGCGATGATCGTCAAGACGCTGTCGGCCGATCAGGTTTACGACAGCATCCAGCAAAACGTCTTCAGACGCAGTCCGCCAATGGCGGTGACCAATCGCCCCGGCAACGCCTCGTCGCAGGATGCCTTTCTTCGACAACAGTTTCTCTCACGCATGAAGGCATCCGCCGCGTCGCCTCGCCAATATCCGCATGGTGTCGTTCAGGCGCTGGGCATGATGAACGGTCCCGAGGTTGTCCAGGCGACCACGCCCGCACAAAGCGGGTTACTGGCGTCTTTGGAAGCACCTTTCTTTAGCGATTCCGATCGCGTCGAGATCCTCTTTCTGGCGACGCTTTCGCGCAAGCCGACCGAGCAGGAAGCGGAACGCTTCGGCCAGTTCATCCAGGCGGCGAAATCAGCCGAGTCAAAACAGTCAGCGTTCAGCGATCTCCTGTGGACGCTGTTGAATACTGCCGAGTTTATTGTTTGTCCTTAACCGGGTAGTCCCATGAACCGAACGAACACGACAAGTCGCCGACGCTGGTTGCGGTATGTCACGCTGGGTACTGCCGGCGCCTGCTGCAGTTCTTGGACACCAGCACTGGCAACCGTTGCCAGCGAGGCCGCCAAACAGGGGCATCACTGCGTCCTGTTGTGGATGTCGGGCGGGCCAAGCCAAATCGACACGTTCGACATGAAGCCCGCTCACGCCAATGGGGGTCCAATCAAGCAGGCTTCGACAAGTGTTCCCGGGATCGCTTTCAGCGAGCATCTGCCAAAGCTCGCCAAACAGGCCGATTCGCTGGCAATCCTACGGGGGATGAGCACCAAAGAAGGCGATCACGAGCGTGGCACGGTTTTGATGCGAACGGGTCACATCCCCGGTGGCCCCGTGCCTTATCCGTCGATCGGTTGTTCGCTTTCCAAGGTTTTGGGTGTCGAGACGTCCGATTTGCCCAACTATGTGACGATCGCACCGGGACCTTTCGCTCGCGATTCGATCAGCCCTGGATTTCTGGGCCCCAAGTACATGGCGACTTCGGTTGCCGCGTCCGCACCTCCAGCCGAAGATCAATTCGCGCAGTTGCGGGTGGATTATCTGAATCGTACTGCTGGTCTCAGCCAAGAGCGACAACGCGCACGCCTGGAACTGTGGCGGTCGATGCAAGCGGATTTCATGAAGTTTCGCGGTACCGTCAACGTGGTTGCTCAAGACACGGTTTACCAATCGGCAATCCGAATGTTGGGCAGTGACGCTCGCGACGCATTCGATCTGTCCAGCGAACCGGAGAAAGTTCGCGAGGCATACGGACGCCAGTCATTCGGCCAAGGTTGTCTGATGGCGCGGCGATTGATCGAGCGCGGTGTGCCGCTCGTCGAGGTCTCGTTGGGCCAAGGTCTCGCCTGGGATACGCACGCTGACAACTTCGCCCAGGTGCAGCGGCTTAAGCGAACAGTTGGACGCCGGCTGGGCGACGTTGATGTCAGAACTGCGAGATCGCGGGTTGCTGGAAAAGACGACGATTCTGTGGGCGGGCGAGTTTGGTCGCACGCCCAAAATCAATTCACAAGGAGGCCGCGATCACTATCCGCAAGCCTTCACATGTGTTCTCGCCGGCGGTGGGGTCGCGGGCGGACAGGCGTATGGCAAGACCAGCGAGGATGGCATGGAAGTCGTCGACGGAAAAATCGATCAACAAGACTTGTTGGCGACGCTTTGTCGGGCTCAGGGTGTCGATCCGGCAACCGAAAATATCGCCAACGGTGGACGTCCCATCGCGATTGCCGAGGGCCAGGCGGTTGACGAGGTTTTGGCCTGATGGATCGCTTTGTTCGCCTGATTCTGATCGCGATGGTTGCCACTTACGCTGGCTGCGGAAACAAGCAGTCATCCAGCACAGCCGAAGTTGTCAACGTACAAACAGAGACGTCCGCAGTGAAACAGCCGGACGAAAGAGCAAGTTTGTCAGAGCTGACGCTCGATCCAAGCGAGCCGCTAGCTGCGGGGACTCCCCAAGAGACGGCGGAAGACGAAACAAGCAATGCCGATGCCCCGGCTGACGAACCGCCGGGACCGTTGGAAAGAATCAACGACCGGAAATGAAGCGGACGTCGAGCAGTCGCTGGAGAGCTTACCGGTTGATGGGTCAGAAGAGACCGAAATGGTCGAGACCCCGGAATGGCCGCCCGCCTATCGAATGTTTTTGCCAACCACTGCAGGACCATTGATCGTCGACGCGGAGATTCGAATGGGCGATGAATTGTTGTCTCAGGTTTTTGATCGTCGAATTCAGAAAGTGATTCAAGAAGCCGGCGATGACGCCAAGTACCGATTTGACGTGGAACGATTTGTTTTCATACGTGACCGGCGATCCTGAACAGTTCGGCGGACAAACAGGATTTAATCGCGGTCAGTATCGTCAGATGATCGAGCGATTCGATCGAAATCGAAATAGGCGACCGGACGCCGATGAAGTGGCCCGGTTTCTGTTTCGTGACTCCGGCGTGGATGTTGCGTTTCGATTGATCGGCACCGATTACTATCGAGAAATCAATCGCTCGAGTCACTGTTGTTTGCCGCGATCGATACAAACGATGACAAAAGACTTGATGAAGCCGAACTGGATGCGGCGCCGCAGGCATTGTTTCGCTTCGATCCCAATGCTGACCAGCGGATCGATCCTGGTGAAGCGATTGTCGTGAAAGACAACGATCCGGCATGGGATCGTCGCCGATCGAGTCGACGCGGTGAGGTGGCGATGGATTTCGAAGGTTATGTGGACTGGACGATGGTTTCTTACTCGATCGACACGATGACGTGGACACGTACCTTTTTCGCGACGCACAGAATCCGATCGAGCGAATTGATGAAAACGGCGACAACGTCGATTAGCTCCACCGAAGCAAAGCAACTAGCTACCGGGCAGCCCGATCTGCGTTTGAAGTCACTTTTCCGCAAGCTGTCCGTGCAGCCACGATCGAAGTTGTCTGTCAGCGACCGGATCTTCGAATCGTTGAAGGTGACGAAACGCTCCCCAGCGAACTCGCCGTGTCCGACCATCTTCACGGCGTTGTTGACCGCGCGATCGGACAGCAACCAGTCCGCAATCGAATCCCGCGACAGGCATTTGAGATGCTGGACGCGAATAATGACGGAGTCTTGGAGGAAGACGAGATTCCCGCCCCGTTCGCCGAACAGTATTCGTTTGAGAACTTGGATGCCGACGACGATGGGAAGTTGACTTATCAGGAAATCAACAGCGCTGCCGAGTCGAAGGCCAGCTGCCGATTTGGTCAGCCCAAGTACGTGCGCGGGGAGCTGAGTTTCCGGATGGTGTATTTGCGTGGCTGGATGAAAATCATGATCAGGTTTCTTTCGACACGAGAGATGCTTGACGGCCGACGCCAGTCTGCGGCAATGCAGCCAGACGAGCAAGTCGTTCAAACCGACTGACATTCCCGATACGTTTGCGATTCAATTCATGCATGCCGATCCGATGCAGGATCAGCAGAACTTTGCGTTTACCGCGACGAGGCTTCCGCAGTCGAGTGACTGGCCGCGTTGGGCCCAGAGCATGGACGTCAATCGCGATGGCGAAATCTCGCAGGTCGAGTTCCCAGGAACGCCGAGCCAGTTTCGGAAACTTGACGGCAACGGTGACGGGTTTATCGGTACGGACGAGATGCAGCGAGCTTTGGTCGATTCATGATATGTCAAAGCAGGTCGCTGAATGACCGACATCATCAAGCCGGGTGCTGACGTGGGCGAGAGACGCACGACGTTTTGAGTGGATGAACGATGTTGGCATTCTTGATCGATCAGCAAACCGGTGAGTCGGCGATGCGTTGGGCCGTTCGGCTGGCGGTCGTGTTTTGTCTTCTGCGTGCATGGCTCGTCCTTCGCAACGCGATCGCTCACGGATACCAACGAAATGGGAATGCTGGTTGTGGACGATTGGTTGGACGAGTTATGCCATTCACGTGATCTTGGCGTTTCAGTTCGTTCATGACTGGAGCCACGCCGATGCATGGCAGCATACGGCGATCGAGACTGAGCGAATGACGCGAATTCGACGCGGCGAAGGTCTCTGGGTGAATTATTTGTTCACGGCGATGTGGCTGGCCGACGTCGTGCGAATTTGGACTGCTTGTCGTCGTCGCGTCGCGACCAATCGAAGGTTGGATGTTGTGAATTATTCTTTTTCGCATTCATCGTATTCAACGCCACCGTTGTTTTTGGACCGGCGATTTATCGATGGCTGGCAATTCCAGTGGCGGTTTGGCTGTCGAGGACGTGGTGTCAGGCTCGATCTCACCCCGCTGAGCAACGTCGATGCAAGCAGCCGGTAGCATCCTTCATTCAGCAACTGATGCGCGGATCGATCTCGGTAACATGGAGGGCCATGTCATGCGACAGCTAATCCGTGTTACTTGTTTTCGTTGTCCCCTCTGTGTTGCTCGCCGGCGATCAACATCCGACTGGCTGGTCCGACGCATTCACCGAGAGACGAAATCCGACCGAGCTTTTCTTGGCAGGCCACTGGCGGGCCCGCCAGTGACGGAGTCGCTCTCGATCGCGGCCGACGATCGCGATGGATTAATCGGGCATTGGCAACAAAGCGTGCCGGTCCAGCAGACGAGTACTATCGATTCTCGGTGTTTCGAAAACCGCCAAGATTGATTTGGTCCGTCGTGCAGCGATCGCCCGAATCATTTGGCTGGATGACGAGGGACGACGAGTGTTGAGGCGTCGATCCGACGTTCACTTCGTATCGCAAAGGCGAACAGCCTCGCGAGCCGAGCCGGAGTTTCCGTCCGATGGTGAGTCCGTTGATGGTTGGACTGAATTAAGCGGTGTGTATCGAGCGCCGCCCAAAGCGACGCAAGCACAGATGGAGTTGCATTTTCGTTGGGGACCTCCGCGGTCATCAGTAAGTTGGTCGCTGCCAACACTTCTGAAAGTCGCTCCGCCCGGAACCACGGGTGGTGCGGTTGGCGACCGTGCATTTGCAACCAAAGGACGGTGAAACTCCGCGCGAAAAGTGTGAGCAGTTCGCACCACTGATTGCCGATGCGGCAGACAAGAATGTTGACTTGGTGGTGTTGCCCGAGACGTTGACTTATTACCGCAGCAAAGGGACCTACGCCGATGCGGCGGAATCGATTCCTGGACCATCGACGGATTACTTCGGCAAACTTGCCAAGCAACATGACTTGTACATCGTTGCCGGATTGATCGAACGTGATCGGCATTTGATCTACAACGTGGCTGCTGTTGATCGGTCCCGATGGGAAGATCGTCGGCAAGTATCGCAAAGTGACTCTGCCGCGCAGCGAGATCGAAGGCGGCATCACGCCGGGCAGATAGCTATCCGGTCTTCGAGACACGCTTCGGCAAAGTCGGCATGATGGTTTGCTATGACGGGTTCTTTCCCGAAGTCGCCCGTGAGCTCAGCAACCGCGGCGCCGAGGTGATTGCCTGGCCGGTGTGGGGATGCAATCCGCTGTTGGGGGCGGCACGTGCTTGCGAGAATCACGTGTACGTTGTCAGCAGCACGTATACCGACCCTCGGCTGACTGGATGATTTCCGCGGTCTACGGCCACGACGGAAAACCGCTCGCCAAAGCGGAGCAGTGGGGTACGTTGCGATCGCCGAAGTCGATCTCGCCAGCCGACCTACTGGCATAGCCTGGGCGATTTTCAATCGCAAATTCAGCGGCATCGACCGGCAGTCACCGTCACGCCGTGACCAACCGACTACAATACGCTCCCGTGGTATCTCCTGGAACCGAGTTTCTCGTGTCCTGGCGCCTTGTCCCGCCAATCGATCTTGCTTCCAGCAAACCCACCTATGAATCGATCTGTCATTACCTTCGCTTTTTCGCCGTTCATCCTGTTTGGCCAACGATTGCGAGGCCGACCAACCGCGATTGGAACTCAAACGCGGTGACCACATCTGCTATATCGGTAACACGATGGCCGACCGCATGCAGCACCATGCCTGGTTGGAAACGTACATTCACGCACTTCACCCACAGCACGAACTGACGTTTCGTAATCTGGGTTTCCCCGGCGACGAAATCACGACGCGACCGCGAAGCAAAGATTTCGGTGATCCCGACCAATGGCTGACCAAGTGCGAGGCCGACGTGGTCTTTTGTTTCTTCGGCTACAACGAGGCACTGCGCGGCGATCAGGGGTTGGCAAAGTTCGAGACTGATCTGGCCAAGATGATCGACCAGATGCGAGACCAGGAATACAACGACGAGAGCCCGCCGCGTTTGGTCGTTGTTTCGCCGATTGCACACGAGAACCTGTACAGCCCTCACCTGCCCGACGGTACCGAGAACAATGCCAAGCTGGCCAAGTACACCGCCGCGATGCGAAAGGTTTGTGTCGAGAAGGGTGTTGCCTTCGTCGATGTCTTTCATCCCAGTCGTCAGCTTGTATGCCAATTCCGATCAGCCGCTGACGATGAACGGGATTCACTTCTGGATCACGGCAACCAGCAGGTCGCCAACGTGATCGTCAATCAGCTGTTTCCCGGTAAGCCAATCGATGTCACGGACAGTGTTGATAAGCTTCGCGAGGCGGTGCTGGATAAGAACTATCACTGGTTCAGTCGCTATCGAGTTGTCGATGGCTACAACGTCTTCGGCGGCAGTTCAACACTCGCCTGGCACGGTCAATCCAACGCGGATGTGATGCGGCGTGAGATGGAGATCTTTGACGTCATGACCGCGAATCGCGACCAGCGTATCTGGGCGGTCGCCCAAGGTGGAGATCTTGGAGGTCAAGGACGACAATCTGCCCGAGGAACTTGACGTCATCACCAACAAGAAAGGGCCCAATCCAGACGGCAGTTGGCCGTACGAGGGGGGCACCGAGGCGATCGACAAAATGACGATCGCCAAGGGCATGCAGGTCAACTTGTTCGCTTCCGAAGAGATGTTTCCGCGGTTGGTCAATCCGGTGCAAATGGCAGTCGATACCGATAGTCGGTTGTGGGCTTCGGTTTGGCCCTCTTATCCGCACTGGAATCCAACCGAGCCGCGCCGCGACGCATTGCTGATTTTCCCGGACGAAGACAGTGACGGTGTGGCTGACGAGTGCATCGTGTTCGCCGACGAATTGAACAGCGTGACGGGCTTCGAATTCTGGAATGGCGGTGTGTTGGTCGCCGCACCGCCGGAGATTTGGTTCTTGAAAGACACCGACGGCGATGACAAAGCCGACATGAAAGATCCGCATGCTGCAAGGTGTCTCCAGTGCCGACACGCATCACTCGGCCAACGCGGTTCTGATCGGACCGGATGGTTGGATGTACTGGTCACGTGGGATCTTCAATGTCGCCAACTTTGAAACGCCGACCAAAACATTCCGCAGTGGTGCCTCGGGCGTTCATCGCTTCAATCCGCGGACGTTCGAGTTTGAGTTTCATTTTCCGATCGGGCCCAATCCGCACGGTGACGTCTTTGATCGTTGGGGATACCAATTTGCAAACGATGGAACCGGCGGCACAGGCAGTTATGTCAATATCGGCAAAGGAATCGGCAACAAGACAATGGTTCAAGAAGCGCGTGCGTCCCGTGCCCGCCACCGGAATTCTTTCCAGCGGCCATTTCCCGAAGCAGAACGAAGGCAACTTCCTGATTTGCAACGCCATCGGTTTCCTGGGCGTCCTGCAGCACGAGGTGAATTACGACGGCGCTGACATCACGGCCACGGAAATTGAACCGATCCTGGTTTCCTCCGATCCCAATTTCCGACCGAGTGATGTCGAGATGGGCGGCGATGGAGCGTTGTATGTCAGTGACTGGCACAATACGCTGATCGGCCACATGCAACACAACATGCGCGATCCAAATCGTGACCATGAGCACGGTCGCATTTATCGCGTGACCGCAACAGGGCGACCACTGGATAAGCCTGCGAAGATGAAGGGAAAGCCAATCGCCGAGGTCTGCCAGCAATTTCTTCGATCCCGGCAACGCTGTTCGCTATCGAGCTCGACTGGAACTGACCAGCCGAGACTCTGCTGACATCATCGATCAGGTGCAGAAGTTTGCTGATTCGGTTTGGATGCAAAGTCGGTATCGAACGACACGCGACGAGGCGCAGGCGCTGCTGGAATGCTTGTGGGTGTTCGAGGAACAACGCATTGCTAACATTGATCTTGTTAAGAAAGACTTTCCGTGCTGACGAACCACGTGTTCGCGCGGCCGCGATTCGGACACTGGGACATTGGGCAGGTCGCGTTGACGATTGGCAGGATACACTGCTCGCCGCCGCCCGCGACGAGTCGGCATTGGTCCGGGCCGAAGCGGTCAAGGCGGCGGTCGATTTTGCCGATGTGACATCGGCAGATGTGTTGTTCGAGGTAGCATCGCGGCCAACCGATCCGGAACTGGATACCGTGATCGCCTACGCGAAGAAGTCGATCAACGTCGATGCGATCGTCAAAGAAGCGATCGCCGCCGGAAAACCAGCTCAGCCCAGCGGCACAGGCTTATGCGATTGAAGTCAGCCAGCGTCGACGCGCTGATGAAGATGGAGAAGACCGAGGCGGTCTATAAAGCTATCTTGCGCCGCACGGCAACGCGCGGCCAGAGGACTTGGCTTCCTCATTGGAAGGATTGGCGGCGGCTGAAGGCAAGGATCAGCTGGATGTGTTGATGGAATTGATCGCAGATGCACGAAAGAATCCCGCAGGCAACGTGATCGGCTTGGGCCAGTTGTTGGTCGGGCAATCGCCTGAAAAACTGCAGCGCGTGCGGCGAAAGATCGAGAACATTGCGGTCAAAGGTGAAACGCCGGAACTAAAACGACTTGGCTATGCTGCTTGGGTCGCAGCAGCTGGTCCCGACGATGCGTTTCTGGCCGCCAGCAAGAACAAAGCGAATCTTCGTGACTTCCTGGATGCAGTGCCGACGGTCAATCGGAAGTTCGCGGACAGTTGTTCGCCAAGATCGAACCGTTGATCTTTGAGCTGCCGTCCAGCATGCAAGCCGAAACGGGAGGTGCGGAGCTGAGAGAGCAGGGGATTCACGTCGAGTACTATCACCCCAGCGGTAGAGACGTGGCGATCGAAACACTGGAAAAGATGAAGCCGAAGGATAGTGGTGTCGTTCCCAAAATCGTGATGAACGTGCCGCAATTAAAACAGCGAGATCGGTTTGCTTTGAAGTTTACCGGGAACAGTGTTAGCACCGAAGTCCGGCAAGTACACCTTCTACGTGGCATCCGATGACGGCTCGCGAATCTATTTGAATGACAAGCTGCTGGTCAACAACGACGGTCTGCACGGAATGAGTGAGAAGAGTGCGTCGGTCGATTTGTCGGCAGGACTACACGATCTGGTGGTTACTTACTTTGACAACGGCGGTGGCGATGGATTGAAAGTCACTTGGTCGGGGCCCGGTTTCAAAAAGCAGGAGATTCCCGAAAAGTATCTGACCGTTAGCGGCGGAGAAACCTTGCATGACGTTGCGATCGGTGCACTCGCTTCGATCCCCGGGTACGACGAGCAGAAGTTCAAGTCGCTGGCGTCATTGGTCGCCAAGGGCCGAAGCCGACCGGCGGCGATCAAGGCACTGAGATCGGTTCCGGCGACCGCTTGGACTCCAGGACGCGTTCGGCCACTCGTCAACGACTTGGTCGGCTACTTGAGCGAAATGCCCGCGCGATACCGAACAGGCGCAACGGCGATCGATGCGATTGCCCTGACGAAGTCGCTGGCCGAAAAACTGCCCGCCAAGATGAGACAGTCGATCGAACAGCGTTTGCAGAACCTGGATGTGCGCGTGATCGCCATCGGCACCGTGCCGCATCGAATGATTTTCGACAAGGAACTGATCGCCGTCCAGGCTGGCAAGCCGGTCGAGTTTCGTTTGAGCAATACCGATGCGATGCCGCATAACTTTGCCATCACGCGTGCCGGGAGCACTACGAGAGGTTGGTGAATTGGCCGAGGCGACCGGCCGCGATGCTGATGCGATGGATCGTCATTACATTCCAGAGTCGGACAAAATCCTGCTTGTCCAGCAAGCTGTTGCAGCCGGGCGACGAACAAGCCTTGAGCTTTGAAGTGCCGAGTGAGCCCGGCGTGTATCCGTACGTCTGCACGTACCCGGGTCATTGGCGGCGGATGTATGGTGCGTTGTATGTCGTTGAGGATCTGGAAGCGTACCAGGCAGATAGAGACGCGTATCTGGCCAAGGCACAACTTCCGATCAAGGATGAACTGTTGAAGATGAACACGCGAAGTCACGAGTGGACGTTCGATGAATTGGCGTCGGATATCAAACGGTTACCTCACGGTCGTTCGTACGAAGTCGGCAAAGAGTTGTTCAAGGTCGCCAGTTGCGTCGCCTGTCACAAGCTGGCGGACGAGGGCAATGTGTTTGGTCCCGATCTCGCAAAGTTGGACGAGAAAAAGGGAACGCCCGAGGCCATCCTTCAGGCGATTTTGGATCCGTCCAAAGAGATCGAAGAGAAGTATCAATCGACGATTTTTGTGATGGATGACGGCAACATCATCACGGGAATGGTCATGAAAGAAACGGATGAAGAAATCGAGGTGGTCATCAATCCGCTGGCCAAAGGAAAGCCAACGGTGCTGCTGGTCGAAGAGGTGATCGATCGAAAGAAGTCACCTGTATCGTTGATGCCGAAAGGCTTGCTGGACAGGCTCTCGCGGGAAGAAATCTTGGATCTCGTCGGCTTTGTCTACGCCAAAGGTGACCAGAAACACATGCTGTTCGGCGAGCACAAACATCATTAGTCGCCGACCTCTCCGAGGTCGGTTTAGCACTGCATTTTCTTCGGCAATGCGGCTTGCGATCGGTCATCACCAGGCTGTGGATCGATTCCGTGCCGGTGCGGTTTGCATGGCTGCTACCGAGTTCGCAGAACTCGGCGACAATGGCTACTGCGGCCAATCCAAGTGACGATGCAGGAACTCGTACGTGCCCTTTCCGTTGATCGTATGCGGCCCATCAAAGAATTCGATCGCCGTGCGATCTCCGATTCCCAGCTTGTTGTAGTGCCTGCGAATCTTGGCGTATTCCCAGGCGACCCATTCGTCGATGCCGACACCGTCATCGTGACCCCGCTCGACCATGAAAGGACGCGGCGTCATTAACATCCCCAGTTCGGCATAGTTGGCGACGTGGCCCATGTTCCATTCAAAGATCTCGTATTCGATCGTCCAGAGATAGCTGAACTTGGCATCATACGAGGCGCATTTAGCGACCCATTCGTTGAAGTCAGCACTGCAGATCGACAAACAATATCCAGGCTCGTCCTCTGTTGGCGGCAGCATCGGCGGCACGCGCATCGCTGTTTTGCCGCCGTAGGAGAGCCCGTAAAACCCGATGCGATCTTTGTCGACATTGGGCAGTGAGGCGAGCCAGCGAAGCGTTACCAGGTGCTGCGGGATGATGTAGCTGAACAGCGACCGGCCCAGCGGATTGGACTTTCGTTGCAACGTGCGAAACGCATCGTAGCCGCGGTAGGGATTCTGCGGTGCATAGACGATGAATCCGCGACGGGCCAACTCGGCACTGAATGCTTTGTAGGCCGGGAAGCCTTTGGAGTCTGGACCGGAGATCGTATCCAGCGGTGTGCCTTCCAGCCCGTGCTGGCAGACCACTACCGGACGCTTTTCGTCGGTCTGGAGATTGTTTGGTAGTAGCAGAATGCCGCCGGCAACCACATCGGGGAAGACGTCCAGCATGACTTCGTAGCCGGTGTAACTGTCTGTTTCCAACACCAGCCGAGTTCGCGGATTTGGATCGATCGTTCGGTCGGGAGTTTGCCAATCAATTCGGCATAGACCTCTTGTCGTAG
This sequence comes from Pirellulaceae bacterium, assembly GCA_963714715.1. GTDB lineage: Bacteria > Planctomycetota > Planctomycetia > Pirellulales > Pirellulaceae > JBFJVZ01. Next base: position 45,676 of record CAVQPV010000023.1, read on the forward strand.
TGGTTTGGCAGACTCGACGCATTTGCTCAGATCACTGCGATTCAGCTTGGCAAAACGATTGTCCCGGGCGCGATGACAATGCCGCAAGATGTCTTGTGTGTCATCGATCAACTCCGCGACCTGTCGTGCTTGTCGGTCTGCGGCCGAGAAACCTTTCCGCTGATCTGGGCCAATCGGGTGCGGAATCAGATCATCGGGCATAACGAGGCCCAAATGCGTCAACGCACGGCTCGTGATTGCGGCAGAAAGCGGAGGCTTGCCGACAGAATCGGTGCCCGAACTAACGAGCAGTTTCACTCGTGTGTCACCCGTCTTCTTCAATTGGGTCCAGTGCGGGGCCGCCCGATCTACTTCAGCAGTGACCGACTCGGGCGTTGGCCGAACAATCGCGCCGGGAGCTGCGACGTTCCGTCCCTTGGTGGGTGGTGGAGCAGTGATTTCGGGAATCTTAGGGCTCGTTTCGATATACAGCAAACGAGGTGCGATCATGCTCGCGATCTCGGCATCCCCAAACTCGGCCAGCAGCTTCCAGACATTGCGATAGATTGGTTCTCGCCAGATGTTTTCTCGTTGGTCAAAGTATCCACTGACCACCGCACCGTCGATTCGCTCATCAATCGCGGCGCTGTACATCGCCAACAATCCACCTTCGCTGACGCCCATCACTGCGATCGGCAGGGGCTTGCCCGACCGTTCGTTTCTAAAAGAAAACTGATCGACGGCCGCGAGTACTTTTTGAACTTCGTAGCCGATGATATGCCGCCCAAGCTCAAATGCCTGCCGATAAATAAACTCTCGGTGCGTGAGATTGGTGGTGCGACTGATCGCCGCGTTGCGGCTGAACTTTTGATCGCGACTAATCAGGGTGGGCACCAATACTTCGCATCCGCAGCAAGCGAGTTGCGCGGCAAACTGAGAGTCACATTCGGCGAGTCCCGAGATCATCTCTGGCGTCCAGTCCGCATCGGGAAGTGCGATGATGCGAGCAACTGGCGGCGATTTGGGTTGCAACAAGAGGCCTTCGGCAGTGACGCCTTTCAATACCGGCCAACGCACGGCTTGAATCGAGAAAAGCTCGTTTTCGGCGACCAATGAATCCTGCGTTGTGGTGGCGATCAGTTCCAGACCGTCAGCTTTGACGCGTGGATCGACCGCACCAATGATCTGGCGAAATCTTTCACGATTCGGTCGGATGCTGGCAACGTACGCGTCGACCCCGGCGTAGTCACGTTCCCAATGGGATTCACGCAGACTGCGGGACTGATCGATTTCGCGGAGCGTGAAGCGATCGATGCCTTCGACCATGATCACGTCGAGCGGTCGATCAATGGACAATGGCTGTGTGCCCGGCAGCGGCTCGGATCCTTCGGTGGCAGACCCGTTAGCAAGAGCGATTGCGACAACCGGGAAAGCAAGGAGCACACGTAGCATCGAGAAACTCCACAAGGGATGCGTCTGTTTGATTTCCAGAGCATCGATTGTAGCTGTGAAGCCCGGCGCCCGCTGTCATCCGCGATGATGTTGACCAACACCTCTTTCCCGCTCACTGATTACCGATTTGCGGTTTCAGCAATCTGATGACCGTGCAGGCCAAGCGGACTTGGCAGGATCGGCTGCGGTTCGGGAGCACGATGTCGTGAAGACCGCCCAGGATCACCGCACGCGTCATCTCGGCGGTGCTGCGAACGTCTAGCTTTCGATAGGCATTCTTGCGGATACGCTCAATCGTCTTGACCGAAAGCCCCAAGCGATTGGCGATCTGTTTGTTCGGTGCCCCATCGACAGCCAGATCGACGATCGATCGTTCACGCTCGTCCAATGTCAGCAGCCGCCGGTGATTGCGTTCGACTGCGAATTGGTGACCAACGATCTTCTGGCTGTTCATCGCAGCATCGATCGCTTCGCGAATGGAATTGGGGTCAATCGGTCGCGTGATCACGAAGTTGGCGCAGCATTTGACCGCCTCAACGCGTTCATCAGTTTCGATTCCTCCGCAACCACGACGACGGGGATCTCAATATCTTTTTCCAGCATCCGTTGGTGCAACGTTGACCAATCGATGTCTGGAACTTCCAAGTCGATGAATACGCACGCCGGACCAAGGTGATCGCTGGCGGCTTCCAAGAACCTCGTTAGGGACGAAATCGAGACGCAACGCAATCCACTCGGATCGCGACATCTCTCGCCTGAGCTTCCCACTGCCCGCCTGCACTTACGACGAAGACAGTTCTTTCCGTCTTCTTCTCAGCTGTCATTATGTTGCCCCTAATGAAGTCCTGAAATGGATGGCCGCGACTTCGTCCTTGGCTGCTTGCTCGGTCGCATCGATCTGTGATCGGCAACCGTACGCGCCGCGTCCATGTTTTATGGCGCAATCAGTGCGTGTTTTGCAAGTGCGTGATTTCCACACTCATGATTCATGCTGAACACAACACTCGCCTTTCAGCACTCTGGCAAGGTCAATCAGACTGTTGACATCCATTTTTTTCAGGGCACGATTTCGGTGCTTGTCAATCGTCTGGTAGCTCACGCCAAGTTGCTTGGCGATCACTTTGGTGTTCTGTCCTTCCACGAACAGTTTCAGCACCTCGAACTCGCGCTCGGTCAGAGTTGCCAGTCGGGATCGAAATTGACACGGCGAATGATCGCCTGTCGAGTCGACACGGCAGGCGTACGTACAGGCGGCCGACAGTGCCCGGGTTGTATCGGCTTGGGCACAAAGTCCACACATCCCGCTCGCATCGCGCTAACGATGTTCGCAACGGAGGTATCTCGGGAACAGGCAACGCAGGAAAGTCGAATCCAGCCGTCGCGTCGATCCCCCAGTTGCCGGCCTACATCATCGGGAAATCGAAGTCGACGAGCACACAACAGGGCAGTTTGGCGGCAAGTTCCTCTGCTTCCCGCCAATTCGCGACCGGAATAACGGATGCCGATAGGCCCGATGGGAGCACGGATCTGCTCAGCTCACCTTGCTCCCAAATGACCAAAAAACCTTGGTTCGCTGGTGCGACGCGGGAGGCAACGCGATCGAGTCGCCATTTGTTCGGTCTGCACAGTCGTGCTGGCACCCCCAGTGATGCCGACCTTGGATGAGAATAAGCCATTCATTCCATGCCCCTGGATGAATTGGTGTCCTTCGAATCGTAGCCCGCGAAAACGAAGGGGTTCATTTATGCTTTCAGTCATCCTTAAAAAACTAATCGTTCGGTAGCCGGTGGCAATGTACCTTGTCAACACATTATTTGCCCACCAAGGGACAACCCTCAGTGTCATCGCCATCGTGACAGGCATCACGAAATGACCCTTACGATTAACGTACCAAGGGATAACCCTCAGCCAGCCAAAGGGAAACAGGGATACCCGCAATCACGGATTTAGTTCTTGCGGGGAAGCGCAGTTGGCCAACTTGTTCGCGATTCGTCACGTCCGATTGCGCTGCCAATCCCCAAGAGACCACCACCACATCGGGTGAATCAGATGAATGGACACCACTCAAACTCACTTCACGGTTTACCGTCCTTGGCAGGTCTGGCCTCGATGGAAAGGGCTGTCCACAGCGACTGGAGTGTTGCAGCGAGCGTCCGATCGCTGGAAACGTATCCACTATGTACTCAAACGTCTCTACGAGACGCTGACGGCGAGGATCACCGCCGAGCCGATTTACGAATTGAAAACCGCGTTCAGTCACCATGCGTATCTTTGCGCGGAGCAAGTGACGCTGGTGCGCCGTCGGGTCAGCGAGATGCGTGAGCCCCCTCTGGGACTGGACAAGGTGCCCCACCCTGGGCTGCAACGATTGATGGATGAGGTGCTTTGCGCACCAACGTCGGAAGACTGGTTGTGCGGCGTTTATGAGGTTGCGCTTGCCTGCCGTCATTCAGGCCTGCGAGCGGCTGAAGGAGGAGGCCCATCCATTGGCCGATGCTCCCAGTGTCCGCATCGCCAAATTGATCGCTTTCGAGTTGGGCGATGTCGTGAAGTTCGGATCGCGGGCGATCGAATGTTTGGTCGATGATCAGGCAGCGAAAGAACCTTCAGCCCTGGCTCGACTATCTAAACAGTTGTCTGGCACACGCCGGCGGGATCGATGGAACTGAATCGAGCACGCGATGACCTTCCGGAACCGTGGCACAGCAAGACGACCGTACAAGTACGAAAAAGAGCCGCAGCGAGACGAACGATTTCATGATCCGTATAACGCCGGGGTCAATCCGGAGGCGTTCTTGTACGACGAACGGTTCAGTCCACAAGACAAGACATTGATGATGTACTACAAGCGGTTACGTGAAATCGACGTCCCCGAGATGATGGCCAGTATCTTGGTCGAGTTGGCGGATGATGAGCCGTGGGAATTTCACATGGAAATGGTCCGTCAGCTTTGGGACGAAGCCCGTCACGCGATGATGGGTGAGGTGGGATTCGTTTCTCAGCACATCGAGTGGGAGAAGATTCCGATTAATTTCACATGGTCTCGGAATCTGAATTTGCAGTTAGACGCGCGAGAGCGCCACGGTGTGTTGTTCTTCATCGAACAGGGACTGATGCCTCGCACGGGCAAGCGATACGAATGGGAGGTGGCCACCCAGAGCGGCGATCCGCTGTCGGCATTGTTTCAAGACTTTGACTGGGCGGACGAAGTCTTGCATGCTCAGATCGGCCGTCGTTGGTACGTTCCCAAATTCAAATCGCTCAACGAAGCGTTGGCGTACGGTGACAGCTGCTGGTCCAAGGTGCTGAGCCACTGGCGCGACTACCAGGAGCAAGGGCTGACCGAACACAGGAACTGGTGGCCCGAAATCTATACTGCGGCATGCGAACATTGGGGTAAGGATCCGGATCCCAACGCACTGGCATTTTGCGAAACCTACGAGGACCGCCGCGCCGATTTGAAGAAATTGGAGTAGCAGCGTGGCTGCTGCTTTGATGCACTAGCGGATGAGCTGAATGATCCGTTCGCAGTGGGCAAATAGGGGCTGCCAGTCCGCATGTCACCACGACAGGATGCGTCCAGCTACAATCGGGTCGTTCGCACACGAGGAACCTCCATGAACCAAGTCCGCTCCCTGTCGATCGTCGCACTGCTTTGCGCCGGAAACCTCGCTCTTGCCCAAACCAACTGGCCCGAATACCGCGGACCAAACGGTGATGGGCAGGCTCCCAATGCCAAGTTGCCCGTGTCGCTGGACGAATCAAGAGTAAGGTGGAAGACACCAATTCATGGTAAAGGTTGGTCTTCGCCGGTTGTTTGGGGAGACCAGGTTTGGCTGACCACTGCGACGGAGGATGGCACCAGAATGTCTGTGATTTGCGTCGATCGACACTCGGGCAACATCGTCCATGACATTGTCGTCAAAGAAAACAGCGACCCTGCGTTTTGTCATCCGATGAACAGCTACGCGACTCCGACTCCGGTGATCGAAGAGGGACGCATCTACGTTCATTTCGGTTCTTATCTGACCGCGTGCCTTGATACGAAGACCGCCGACTTGATCTGGATACGCGAAGATTTGGAGTGCGACCACTATCGCGGACCCGCATCGTCACCGATCTTGCATGACGGGAAACTGTTCATTGCCTACGATGGTTTCGACGTCCAGTACGTCGTCGCGTTCGATAAGAGTCTGGCGAAACGATTTGGAAGCAAGACCGCGACATCGATTATGGCACCGACAACGGCGATCGCATGAAGGCTTATTGCACCGGGCACGTGATCAACGTCGATGGTCAGGCGCAGTTGATCTATCCGAGTGCGGTGGCCACGATCGCCTACGATCCGGCCAGCGGCAAAGAACTTTGGAAGGTCTATCACGACGGTATGAACGCGTCGGCACGGCCGCTCTACGGCGCAGGTCTGTTATTCATCACCAACGGAATGGGATCGATGGTCGCGGTCAGCCCAACGGGTAGTGGAGACGTCACCGGGACGCACATTGCCTGGTCGGATCGAAAGGGTGTGGCCAAGAAATCATCTCAATTGATGGTCGACGGGCTGTTCTACATGATCAGCGACGACGGCGTGATTTCGTGCCGCGAGCCCAAGACCGGGGACATCCTTTGGCAAAAGCGAGTTGGCGGCGAGTACGCGGCATCACCAATCTACGCCGACGGTCGCATCTATCTGTTCAGCCGCGAGGGCAAGATCACGACGATCGCGCCGGGGCCCGAGTACAAGGTCTTGGCCGAAAGTAACTTGGGTGACGGCTACATGGCGTCACCCGCGGTGGTTGGTGATACGGTTTACCTGCGAAGCCAAACGCACCTGTACTGCATCGAAGATTAGATATGCAATCTTGAAGTTGATATCGACCCACCGATGGCAACGCCGGACCACCGATCGTCCGCGTCCAACAATCAGCCGTGGTTCGGCTTTGCCATCCGTGGGCGGTTTTTTTTACTGCGTCTATTCAGTGAAGCGATAGATGCATTCACCGCGCGGACTGTTGGTCAAGTAATAGACCTCACCGTTTTGGTCTTCGCCAAACGCCAAGACGGGAATGCTCTCCGGAATGACCTGGTCGTTGCGCGTTACCTTGCCGCTGGAGCGATCGTAGGTCAGGGCCCAAATCGTGCCGGTCACGTAGTCGGCATATAGGTACTTGCCCACAGTTCCGGCACTCGCGAACCGCGGTAGACGCGACCGCCGGTGATCGATCGCCCGATTTGATGGTCGTATTCCCAGACAGGATCGATCGGCGCGGGAACACCTGCGACCGCGGGGCGATTGCCGAACGGATGGGAGCCTTCGCGATTGCTCCAGCCGTAGTTGCCGCCTTTGGTGATCACATTGACTTCTTCCCAAAGTTCCTGACCGACATCGCCGATCCACAAGTCACCCGTCTCTTTGTCGAAGGCGATTCGCCAGGGGTTTCGAGTGCCAAGTGCGTAGATCTCCGGTCGAGCACCTTTCGTCTCGACAAACGGGTTGTCCGCTGGAATTCCGTAAGCCTTGCCATCGGCTGGTGTGTCGACATCGATTCGCAGGATCTTGCCCAGCAGTGCCGATAGATTCTGGCCGTTGGCTTGCGGATCGTTGCGGTCACCGCCGTCGCCCAAGCCGATGTACAAGTAACCGTCGGGACCGAATTCGATCGAACCACCATTGTGATTTTGATACGGCTGATCGATTTCCATCAGCACCATTTCGGATGCCGGGTCGGCTCGGTTCGGCATCGTCCGCGGACATCGTGAATCGCGACAACACGGCTAGCTTCTTTGTCGGATGTGAGTAGTAGACGTAGAAGTAGCCGTTCGACTTGAAGTCTGGATGCAACGCCAAACCGAGTAGCCCTTGTTCGTTCGCCCCGGAGCTTTTCCAGTCGTGAGACTTTCGTCCGCAAATCCAGCACGAGATGCGATGTATTCACATCTGGTCTGTTTTCAAACGTCCAGATCGCACCGTATTGTGAAGCCGACAAACAGTCGATTGCTGCCGTCCTTTGCGTAGGTCAGTTCCATCAAGCGAAGCGGTCGCGCTCGGCCATCTTCGTCAACCGGATCCCATTGATCCCATGTCAGATTCGGAAAGGCCAATTCACCCTTCATGCCAAGTTGACCGTCGATCGGCTGTGGCACGGAACCATCCTCGCCAAGCTCACGGATTTTGATGTTCCGATAGGCCACTTCGTTGCCGTGATCTTGCAGGCAAATGTGGCCTTCGCCGGCCTTGCCGAACTGTTCGTACTTGGAAAACTTACTCTTCGCCACGCGTTGGTCCCACTGTTGATCGCCAAGCTTAAATCGGAAGTAACGCACGCCGTTGACACAGACTTCGCATTGGTCCCGTGCAGATGCGAACGTAAAGCTGGTTCCACTGTCCCGCAGGTCGCGTTGAATCGACAGGTCCCTTTTCTTTCGCCCATCGCGGCGGCGTGGGTTGATACAGTTGATAAAGCCAACCGGACTTTTGCGGATCGTGTCCGTCAACGTTGTCCTGGACTTGGATTTCCGGTCCGCTGTGCCAGGGTGGCCCGTCGCCTTCGACCACATGGAACATCACGCCGCTGTTGCCGCCTTTGCTGATTTTGTATTCCAGCGATAGCTCGAATTGGCCGTACTTTTTGGCGGTGATGATATCACCAGCGCCGCCCGACACACGGACGATCGCACCATCGACGATTTTCCAACCGTCGGAGATCCCGTCTTTGTTGTAGTTGCGCCAGCCGTCGGTGGACTTGCCATCGAACAGCAATTGCCAACCGCTGCGTTGTTCGGCGTCGGTCAGTTGATTGACGGGGGCTTCGGCCAGTGCGGCTGACGTGATGAGTCCAAAGGCTAACGCAGAATGGTTGGTGTCGTACTGAGAGTCATGCTGTATCCAAGGGGATGTTCGTTGTTCGATTTTGGGCCCGGCCAGTGCCGGGCACGCGGTTTCGTTCTGCAATCGTCGCCTGATTGTGTGAACGGATCCCGAACACGGAGTATTTGGCGACTACGGCATTTTCTTGATTGCGGATCCGCCGATATTCTACTTGGCCGCGGTCGCCTTCTAAACCGATGGGTCCCGAGTCGGGGACCTTCATCGCCTTTTCCAGCAGTTCGCCGTTGCACGTGCTGTGGGCGATGCCGTCGGTGACGGTCACGACGATTTCATTCCACTCGCCCGGTTTGTATTTCTGCAATTCCTTGTACGGCCCGGCCAGCAGATAGTCGCGGCACTGCAGTTGCGGTTCGCGGATAAAGACGCCGCTGTCGGCGTTGGGGGTGGCACGAAACTCCAGCACGAGTTTGAAATTGCCAGGGAAATCTTTGCTGCGTCCACAGTTGTTGGATCTTGCGGCCTTCCGGCGGTGTGGTCACAACCAGCCGACCGTTCTTGGCAAGGTAACGGCCGTCGGGCGTGATCGATTCGCCGTCAAAGTTGACGGCGGTTTCGACGATGGGCCACGGCGGAGCGTCGGGATCTCGACTTTGCCATCGCTCGGCAGCTTGTTCGCATCTTGCTCCGACGTGGGCCGATAACCCCAGCCGGTTAAGTCCCTTCCATTGAACAGACTCTCAAATCCCTCTTCAACTTCAAAGTCATCAGGCTCGTTGTCCAAGAAACCCAGCGTGGCAAGGATCGGCTGCAGAGCGAGCTTCCATTTGGTGTATCCAAGTTGGTTGGGATGGAGCAAATCCGGAAAATCATCTTTCTGTGCGTTGCCGTCAGCATCGGCAAACAATGTCCAAGTATCCAGCACCGTGATCTGCGGGTCACCTTGGACGGCAGCGGCGCACCAGTCGATTGACCTCCTTGATCTTGTCGGCCGGACGCTTCTTGGACGGGCTGCTCGGAAAGACCTGGCACAAGATAATTGGCATCTCTGGGTTGTGCTTCTTCAATTCGTCGATGATTCGTTTGACATTGCCGGCAATCGTTTTCGGTTCAGCGTTTTCCTCCAAGTCGTTGGTGCCCATCAGCATCACGACGGCAGCGGGCTCCAGGTCCAGGACATCTGCTTTGAGACGAAGCAGCATGCCGCGAGTGGTATCGCCACTGATCCCGCGATTAGCGACTTTCATGTCGCCGAAGTCGCCGCGGAAATCGTCTCGCCAACCTTGCGTGATCGAGTCGCCGAGAAAGACGACGGCGCCCTTGTTTTGCGCGGCCGCCTTGGAAAACGTCGTGCGGCGACTCCGCCAGATGTTTTGAAACCAGTTGTATCGGCGAATCGGTCCCTCGCCGGCAAGTCCCTCATCCGTTTCAGGTAACTCGAATCTCGGTGTGCCAACCGTGGTGTCTTGCGCGGCCGAGGGGAAACACCCGGCTGTCAGGACAAGCGAAAATAACAAGAAAATGCGAAGCATGATCAATACCTTATGGAAGATGCCAATCGCCGAGCCGTGTTCTCAGAGCTCGCGAAGGCCACTAGTTTAGTCACTTTTGGGAATCAGAAATCCAAGGTGATGGGAGGCGTGAATCCACATGAAATCGCGCCAATCGTCAACCGAGATATTGTCGAGTAAGGGGTAGTCGCGGATCGGACCCTCAAATTCGGCAGCACGTCGAATGGAACGGATGCACTCGTCGATCAACGCATCATCATCGGCCGATTCGACGGCGTCTGGTTTGAGCATCTTGAAGGTTGGATATCCACTGCCGAGTTTCCGCTTCTTCAGAGAGTATCCGAACGCCCATTTGCAGAGCGTGGCACGCAATATCCAAGGCAAGCGAAATCCGAAACCGTCCATTCCACCATTCATCGTGGCCGTCAGGTGCTGACAGATTTGTGTCAGACTCCAGTTTCCTGCTCGTTGGTATCTAACGGCGCGAATTCGCTGAATTTCTTCGATCACTTCGTCCGCGGAACGGAAGTCAAGCGTGCGGCGTTTCACATTCAATACCACCGTGACGAGGATTCATGATGCTGTGCATGATTCGGAGGGGTTACAGATTCGGTCCTCGGTTGCCGAGCCAGACTGGGGCGGTCGGCGGCCGCGGTTCGATAGTTTACACCTTGGCGGCATCGAGTCGTAGTAATACCACCCGAATTGTTTTCCGCGAGCGGTTACACTAATCAGATCGCTATTTTGGAGATTAAAAAAAACATGAATTCGTTTCTTCGCTGGACCAGCCTGATTGTGCTGGCGTTCGTGTTTGGCCCGATCGATTCGGCTTTGGGTACCGGACCTCAAGTCAAACTTGCCACGTTTGACGTCGATGCCACGCCGCCGGTGGGATTCATGATGGCGTACGACCGTGTCAAACGCGTTGAAGAACTCGGCCTCAGAGCACGCGGCGTTGTCATTATGGGGACTGGAGATCCGATCGTGCTGTGTGCGGTTGACTGGATCGGAATCGGTAATGAATCGCAAGATGCTTTCCGCGATACGCTGGCCAAGGCCGCTGGCACGACTCGCGGCCGTGTTGCTGTTCACACGCTGCATCAGCACGACGCGCCGCGATGTGACTTTACGGCCGAACGACTATTGCACGAGGCGGGTGCGAGTGATTTGGGGCCGCACGATGGTTCGCTGGCGCGAGAAGTCCTCAAGCTTCTATCGGTCGCCGTTAGCCAGAGTGTCGCCGTGGCCCAAGACGTCACGCACGTCGGATACGGGCAAGCAAACGTTCAGGACGTCGCGTCGAATCGACGTGTTGTGGAAGATGGCAAGGTAATCGCGACTCGCTACACGACCACCCGCGATCCTGAAGTTGCGGGCTCTGCCCAACGGAACGATTGATCCAGCACTCAGTTCCATCTCGTTTTGGAACGGGGATCGCGCGATTGCGGTGCTTAGCTATTACGCCTGTCATCCACAGAGTTACTATCGGACGGGAATTCCCAGTCCTGACTTTCCCGGTATCGCTCGCTTGGTACGTGGACAAGATGTGCCCAATGTTTTACATGTGCACTTCAATGGGGCTGGTGGCAACATCGGTGCCGGCAAATACAACGACGGCGCCAAAGAGAATCGCATGATCCTTGCTTTGCGTGTCGCCGACGGTATGAAGCGAGCATACGAGTCGACGGAGAAGTTCCCAGTGACAGCCGATACCATTGCCTGGAATGTTGAACCGGTTGCGTTACCCTTGGGAAAACATCTTCAGCGCAAAGAACTCCAAGCGAACCTGGGTAATTGGAATGGCAAAGATTACTGGGGCAGCCCCGAACAGCTGGCCTGGGTACTGCGCTGCGAAAGTGGACACAAGATCGATATCAGTTGTTTAACGATCGGCGACATTCGCATTCTGCACATGCCAGGTGAGTTGTTCGTCGAATACCAGTTGGCGGCCAAAGCGATCAGGCCTGATCTGAAAGTGGCGATGGCGGCGTACGGCGACTACGGCCCGGGTTACATCGGCACCGAGGTCGCGTACAGCGAGGGTGGCTACGAGACCAGTCAGCGGGCCTCGAAAGTAGCGCCGAAGTCGAAAAAGTTTTGATGGACGCAGTGAACAAGTTGCTGGCCAAGTAAAGATGAAGTTGAAATATCATAGAACGGATTTCAGTCCGGCACGTGAGTATTCTCCAACGTTCGGTAACGGACTGAAGTCCGTTCTGAGGCAATTATCGCTGGGTGTTCTGTTTTGCGTTGCGTCAACCGCGACCGGCCAAGACTTCGCGGACGAGCTGCCACGAATTCCCCCTACCAGTCCGCAAGCGGCAGTGAAGTCATTTTCAGTCGCACCCGGTTTCAAGATCGAACTTGTGGCCTGCGAACCGCTGATTGGAACTCCCGTAGCCATCGAGTGGGATGAAGATGGCCGCATGTACGTTTGCGAAATGCGCGGCTACAGCGAAGACCGAGACGATGCGATCTCAAGCATCGCGTTGTTGACCGATATTGACGACGACGGGACCTATGATCGCCGGACGACGTTCGCCGACAGCTTGCTTTGGCCGACCGCGATCTTTCCATTCGATGGTGGGCTGTTTGTTGGCGATGCGCCCCATCTGTACTACTTCAAAGACACCGATGGTGACGGCAAGGCGGACGAAAAGAAACTCGTACTGACAGGATTTGGGACCTCCAACGTCCAAGGTCTGATGAATTCGTTTCGTTGGGGGCTGGATAACCGAATTCATGTCGCTTGCAGCAGCACGGGAGGACAGCTCCGCCGCGCCGATGCGACGGACGATGAAAAGACCGGTCAATGTGCGCGGTCGCGATGTCGCATTCAATCCTCGGACGTTCGAGTTTCAGCTCACCAGCGGCGCGGCGCAACACGGCATGTGTTTTGATGATTGGGGACGAAAGTTTGTCTCGTCCAACAGCGATCACATCCAGCAAGTGATGTACGAAGACCATCAACATCGCGAGAAACGCGTACTTCCCCGCGCCTCCGCTCGCATTTCGATCGCTGCCGATGGTCCGCAAGCTGAAGTCTTTCGCACCAGCCCGGTCGAACCGTGGCGGATCGTTCGCACGCGACTTCGCGTTGCTGGGAAAGTTGCTGGTCCCGTCGAGGGTGGCGGTCGCGCGGCGGGCTACTTTACCGGCGCGACCGGCGTCACGATCTATCGCGGCGATGCCTGGCCGGAGCAGTGGAAGGGAGTGGCGATCATCGGCGACGTCGGCAGCAATCTGGTGCACCGAAAACGACTTGAGGCAAACGGACTTGAATTCATCGCCAGGCGAATCGACAAAGAAAGCGAGTTCATCACGTCCAGCGACATTTGGTTCCGGCCGGCTCAGTTCGCCAACGCACCGGATGGGTCACTCCATGTGATCGATGTTTGTCGCGAAGTCATCGAGCATCCAAAAAGCTTGCCGCCGGAGATCAAACAGCATCTCGACCTGACGTCGGGACGCGATCGAGGCCGCATCTATCGCGTTGTTCCAACGGACTTCCAAGGCAACAGGAAAACAGCAAAATTGAGTGAGTCGTCGGTTGAGGAATCTGGTGGGGCTACTTGCCCATCCGAATGCCTGGCATCGCGAAACGGCGGCGCGATTGTTGTACGAACGGCAGGATAGACATCGATTCCCTTACTTAAGAAACTTGCCACCGACATCGCGGCCGCTGGCCCGGTTGCACGCCTTTACTCGCTCAGCGGCCAGAACGCTCTGGATGCCGACACGTTGCTCGCCCGCTTAGAGTGATGCTCATCCACAAGTGCGCCGTCATGCCGTGCGGCTTGCGGATCGCGGTGCGACGTGTCCGAATCGCAGACAAATTGGTCGCGATGACCGATGACGATTCATTGGCAGTTCGATACCAACTCGCGTTCACCTCGGAGGGAAAGCACGCCGAGAAAGTTGATGCCTTGGCCCGACTCATTCCCGCGACATGACGGACAGGTGGATGCAAGCTGCGGTGCAAAGTTCCCTTGCCGAAGATGCGGGCAAAGCGTTTGATCAATTGTCACGTCATGCTGATTTTTGGAAAGGTGGTGGAGCGGCTTTCTTGATGAGTCTCATATCGCAAATCGAGGCCCAGAATCGCGAGTCAGACATTTTGCTCGCCGCAAGTGCGCTGAGCCGATTGCCAGCTGGCGCGGCCGAGGCGGCAATGCCGGTGATTGGAGCATTGGTCAATGGGCGGAGTCGCAAGGGAAGTGCGGTGGCAAGATTAGCGGACGCCGGAAAGCTGAACGAGCTTAATAAGCGGTTGGAAACTCTACTGACTCAAGCATTCAAACGTGCCGGCGATGCGACTTTACCCCCCAACGAACGCGTCGCTGCGATCGAGTCCTTGTCGTTAGCACCTGACGCGGACGCAATCCCGGCTTTAACGTCGCTGATCAATAATCGGCAACCTCAGGAAGTCCAGCAGGCCGCCATCACGGCGCTGGGTCGTTACCAGCACTCGGGCGTAGCGAGAACGCTGATTCGGTTGTGGCCCAGACTCAGTCCACGGCTTCGCGAAACAGCCAGCGAGGTTTTGTTTGCAAGAACGGAACGCGTCGCGACACTGTTCGACGCGGTCGACGCTGGCGATTTGGAATTGTCCGACCTCACCCGTACGCGGTTGCAGGCGGCGTCAAAATCGAAAAATGTGGACTTGGCCAAACGCGCCGCAGCGTTTTTGGACAAGATGTCCACGGGGCGACGCAATGATGTGCTGGCAAGATATCGTGCCGCTCTCAGCATGAATGGCGATTTGGCTCGTGGTCGCCAGGCATTCAAGACGCATTGTTCAGTTTGTCACAAGGTCGAAGGTGTCGGGCACGAGCTTGGCCCCAATCTGGCAACCATGAAATCGCGTGGTCCCGATGCGATTCTTGCCAACGTGATCGACCCGAATGCTGAAGTGAATCCACTGTACTTGAACTACATCGTGTTGACCGAAGATGGTAATACGCTGACTGGAATGATCACCGCTGAATCTGCGACCACCATCACGCTGACACGCGCCGAAGGTAAGCAAAATGCACGTGTTGCGGGTTGATATCGAACAACTGGAAAGCACCGGTGTCTCGATCATGCCCGAAGGACTTGAGGAAAAGATCGACATTCAAACGATGGCGGACATCATCACTTACCTGATGCAACTGAATTGATATTTTTGAATTGATTTAAGCGGGCGGCGTGGCCGACGCACCGCTTTTGGAGAGCTTCCACATGGATGACTCAATCACCATCGTCGCCGGTGAATCTGAAACTGATTTGCGGGAGCGAATCGAAGAAGCCTGCGACATCATGGAGCAGCATTACGCAGCCGACTACTATTCCAAGGTTCGTGTCCTTCGTCACTGGTCTCAGCACAACCCCACGATCTCGGGAGAAATCACCAGGCCATCAGCGTATCGTTGGTACCTGCGGCGGGAGCTATTCAAACTGGCCAAAGCGGGTGCCGAAATCAGCATCAT
The DNA here is from genome assembly GCA_963714715.1 of Pirellulaceae bacterium. Lineage (GTDB taxonomy): Bacteria > Planctomycetota > Planctomycetia > Pirellulales > Pirellulaceae > JBFJVZ01. The sequence goes on from CAVQPV010000023.1 coordinate 60,915, forward strand.
CTGTTCCCGCGAGCGCGTCGACTTGAATTCACCGAAGCTCTTGGAGCTAATCGACGAAAGCGATTTTGATATCACACGTAAGAAAGTCTTTCTATTCGGCCCCGAGCGTGCTGATCTGTCGATTCAGCGACTGGAACATTACACGGGCACGAAAGCCGAGGATTTTCAACGTCACGTGTTGTTGACCAACTATCAGATGCACATGGATGCGTTCGAGTACGACTATCCTTCATGCGTGAAACCAAGCCGCCCTGGCGTTCAGATGCCGGCTTACCACTACAAGCACGGAGATCACAACGGCATCACGATTGTCAATATCGGCGTGGGACCGTCCAACGCAAAGAACCTGACCGACCATTTGGCCGTGCTGCGACCGGATGCCATGCTGATGGTTGGCCACTGCGCGGGCGTTCGCAATCACCAGGAGATTGGTGACTTTGTGTTAGCATCCGGCTACATGCGAGCCGACGGATTACTCGACGACGCGTTGCCGCCGGCAGTGCCGATCACGCCCAGTTTTTTGTTGAACCGATACTTGGCCAAGATGTTGGACGAGTCGAATCTTCCCTATCGCATCGGCGCGGTCTACACGACCAGCGATCGAAACTGGGAATTGTCGTTGAAGACAACGCTGGAAGATTTGCGTGTCAGTCGCAGTATTGCGGTGGACATGGAATCGGCTACGGTCGCGGCAAACGGTTTTCGTTATCGCATCCCAAGCGCGACGTTGCTCTGTGTGTCGGACAAACCGCTGCACGGAAAGCCGAAATTGCCCGACGAAGCGAAATTGTTTTACGACGAAACCAAACAGCAACACATCACGGTGGCCACAGCGGCGATCAATCTTATCAAACAAGAATTCCCCGGCGGATTGCCCAATAGTGATATCCGTGCACCCGAAGAGCCGCTCATGGGCGGGCCCTCATAGTTTCTCCGCGAGCGACGAGGATCACAGCCCCAGCACGTCGGTGCCTTGGATAAAGACAACATCGACGGGAATTCCTTTTTCACTGAGCCGATCAAGTTCGGATTGCAAGTTGCTCGCCGATCACACCTTTTTCTTTGACCAGCTTTGACGCGCCCTCGTAGTCGCCGTCGCCTTGCAGCGTGAGTAGCAAGGCCGATAGGTCCTTGGTCGCTTTGCGGAATCGATCGACATTGACACGGTACTTGCCATCGGCTTGCCGCTCGAAGGCACCTGCATCGCGAAAGAAATTAAAACGAATCATGTTGGCTTTGCCATGTGCACTGGATGCGCCGAATCGTACGCTGCGAAAGATGCCCGCCATGAAGGTGATGTAGAAATCATTGAGGTCGGTTTCGATTTCGCCTCGCTGGTGCAGTTGATTGATCATGTGCAGGCCTAAGATGTCGGCTTTGCCTTCTTCGATCGCGGCCGAGTGTTCTTTCAAGGCGTTGCGGACGGTGCTGGTACCGTCGATCGTGTTTTTGATCCCCAATCCATGGGCGACTTCGTGGAACATCGTGTTGCTGAAGAACGCATCAAATGTGACGTGCTTTCGCTGATCGGCGGCGATCAATTCGATCGGCGATCGGCATCAGAATCTTGTCAAACTTGGCTCGCATCGCATTTTTTAACTGCAACCGCCGAGTGCCTTTTTGCAATTGGACCTGTTCATCGTTGGGCAGGTTGATTGCGATCGTCTTGGATCCCGAATTGCAGTCTCCGGCGTAGTAGATCACGTCGTATGCGTTCAATTCCGTATCGGTGCCGGGCTTTTCCATTTTGTATTTGTCGGCGACCGGCAGTGTCTTCTGCAACTCCGGCAAGAACTGGGAGTACTTGGCAAGTCGTTGACTCCACTGCTTGTCTTTGATCAAGACGAAGCACTCGTGCGCAGCTTTGTAGCCAAACAGTTGGTCTTCGTAAGTCTCGATCGGGCCAATCACCACGTCGATCGTGTTATCGTGCATCTCCAGCCACGCTCGATCGCTGGGTTGATAATCGTCTGTCAGCAGCGCATCGGATCGCAAAAGCAGGTACCGTTTCAGGCCAGCGTCCTCGGCCAAATCCGCTGCTTGCTTGAGCAGCGCCGATGCCTTGTTCATTTCACTGGAAAACTGCTTCCGGTAGGGTACGACTGTCAGTGCCCCCGCATCGTCACGACGGATGAATGTGTACAGGTCGTCTTTGCCAGCAAGTCTCGCGTCGTTGAATTCATCCTTGGTCATGTCAGGGGGATAGAAATTCGCACCGGCCGGTTTGGGGCCAAAGCGATCAATAAACGGCTGGTTGCCATTCAACCGGTCCCAAGGCCCATAATTGATGCGGGCAAATCTTTGCAGTTTTTGGTCCTCGATCGACTGCAGCAAGTCCTGCCGTTTTCCGTATGCTTCGTACCAGAAGCATTGGTCCATGATTTTGGCCGCGTCGATCAGGATTGGAATCATCGCTTTCTGATTCGGGGAAAGCCGTGAGGTGTCCGTCGTCAATTTAACTGACGCGTATGTCGCCAACCTTTGTTCAATATCTGGTGCTTGATCATCGGCCTGAGCCAGAAATGCGGTAAGCAGGAAGGCTATCGTTAAGAATGTTCGAAGCATGCGGTTCGTGGTGAGAATGAGGATGCAATTCCAATCGCGACAGCGTCGATTGTAGCCCGCCATCGGTTTAGAATGGAAACGGGCTGATCGGTGTGGCGACGTCGTCACGCGCCCATGAAATCAGAGGCGGTCGTCGTGGGAATGACCAACCCGTACCAGCCAGCGAGAGCCGTTGACAAGGCCCCGACGCCCGGTGGGCCGGAGGCTTCTCGCTTCTGCACCTGGATGGGGATGTTGGCGGCGGTTTTGGCGACACCGCTGATATCACTGATCGTGATTGCGGCTGCCTTCATCGTGATCAGGGTGGCAGGCCTGTACCTTGATCTTGACGCGTTTGTTGATGATAGGCGATTTTCGCGACGCACGACAATCTGGGCTGGTGTCGCGGCGGCCGTCTGTGGACTGTCCGCATATTTCGCGATCCGTTCCGCGGCTTCCTACTTCGCAGATGATGGCAAAACAGGCGGTGTGTACCTGCTCATTTCATTGATGGTCTCGTCGATCATTTTGGTGTTCATTTGCGCGATCATGCTTCTTAATCTTCGCTGACGTACTTCCCGTCTCTTTGTTTTGCGTCGACAGCGAGACAACCAGCGATTCGGCGTTCTTAAGCTCGGCATTTGAAAAGAACGGTACGTTTCCCAAGTATCGCGACTCCAGACGATTGATGCTTGCTAGCCGCTGCCAAGACAGTCCGTTCGTCAGATGCCAGGCCGCTGCTTGCGCCGTGTTCTGCTTGATTTCACCACGACCCAAGCGGCCGCACAATTCGGCAACTCGTGGATCGTCGCTGAATTGTTCCAAAGGAATCATGCGATAAGCCAAACGCGGGTTCGGCTCGGTTTTGCCATGTTCCAGACAAACGGTTGTCGCCGTTAGCTTGCGAGTCTTGCCGGGCTGAATTCTCATCACACCACCGAACTGCATTCCCTGCATTCCTTGTCCAACTCCTTGCCCTTGACCCGCGTTGATACCGCCGCCAACACCTTGCGTGGCCCCGTCACCTTGGCCACGACCGCCCGCCAAGCCGTCCATGGCGCCGAAATTTTGTCCCCCGCCGTTGGGGCCGAACTGTGCTAGCACGGGTACTGCCGCGAAAGCGCTCGGTAACTGAATATCAACGACCTGATCAGTGTTGTTTCGCAGCAAGACGTTTGCCTTTGCGGCATCTCGTGGAATGAACTTGACGTCAATCAAGCCGTCATCAATGCCGCGGAACAATTCAGCGACCTGGGCAGCCGAATCAGGAATCGCTCGATCCGCCTTCTTTTGGAATTCAACTCCGCTTGCATCGGTTTGCAGTGTCAACAGTGCAGCGAGAATCAGTGGCAGTCGATTGAAGAGTTGATTGTGCATTTCATTCACCGTCGTGACGAGTTTACCTGTTGTTGCATCCAAACCGGCGCATTGGTGGCGGTGCCAGCCATTGCCGCGATTGCGAGCGAGTTTCCGCGAGTTAAGCAAGCAGGCGGCGTGCCAATCGATCATGAAAATCATTGTGGGCCGTCACATCGACCTCGATGCTTGGCGTCTCGGCGTTGTTTTGTCGTTCTTCGGCCAAAGACGAAGACCAGAAATCGTTGTGGATGTATGGTCGTTAGAATCGACTCGCGATCGTCATAATCGAACATCTGTTTCATTACGCTACAGATTTCTGGAAGCAAAACCGTTGCTCGAGACTCTGTCGACGAGGTAGCCCCGGCGAGTGTGAGCAAGCGAGCGTGAAATATGCCGGGTCTTGCCCGCTATTGGCAAAGTGAGCCAAGACGCAACAATGAGCGAACCCCATCAGCAGGAAACGCTCCAGACCAATCTGCCGCTTTTCGTCAGCGCGGGTGCAGGCCTACTGAAGATGCCCCGACCAAAATCCAAACCAGAACCAACCGATCTTCAGCGGCAGATCACGGCAGCCGTTTTGAAGTTGTCCGAAGGCGAAGTGGTGAGCTTTGGGGATATCGCTGCGCGAGCCGGTCGGTCCAATGCGTCGCGGGCGGCTGGGGCCGTCCTGGCCAAATCGGAAGACGCGTTGCCGTGGTGGCGTGTCGTCTACAGCGACGGCCATCTGCCGCCATGCAACCCAAGTCTGCAAGCGGAGCGATTGGCCGATGAAGGAGTCGAGTTGCGAGGATTTCGCGTTATTCGCTCGCCCGGTGGTCGATTCGCCGCGGATTCCGGGTAAAACGTAGGCCAGCCCTGTCCTGGCATCCTGATCCTCGCAAGAAACCTGAACCTGATGAACGTACGAAATCTCATTCTCTTCTGTCCACTCCTTGTCTGTACCAGCGCGATCGCTGCCGATCGACCGAACATCTTGTTCATCATGTCGGACGATCATACGGCCCAGGCGATTGGTGCTTACGCGACGTTGCTGAAAGAACTGAACCCGACACCGACGATCGACACGTTGGCCGCCGAGGGGATTTGCTTCGACAACGCGTTTTGCACTAATGCGATCTGTACGCCGTCGCGAGCCTGCATCATCACCGGCCAGTACAATCACAACAACGGAGTCTTTGATCTGGGCGGAAGCATCTTGCCGCCGAATCAGACGCTGCCAATCTTGATGCGCGATGCGGGGTACCAGACCGCGATCATTGGCAAGTGGCATCTGAAAGTCGAACCGAACTTTGATTACTACAAGGTGTTGCCGGGACAAGGCAAGTATTTTGATACGGAGTTTCGCATTCAGGGAGACAAGCCTTGGCCAAAGAATACGATCGCGTATCCGGGTTCGCATTCGTCAGACGTCATCACCGATTCGTCGCTCGATTGGTTCCAGCATCATCGTGATCCGGACAAGCCGTTCTTTGTCTGTCACCAGTACAAGGCTCCCCATGATTACTTCGAGAGCAATCCACGCTATGACAACTATCTGGCCGATGTTGATATTCCCGAACCGGTGTCAGCTGTGGAGCAAACCGGATACGTGGGGCTCAATCGCCACTCGCGGGCCACAACGGTGAACTGGAGCCACACATTGGTACTTCGATCGGCCGGCGCAATCCACGCCGCTCGTACGCTGCCGACTTGCCGAAACAATTCCCCAACGAATTCAAGTGGGATTACAAAGACCCAAATCTTTCGGATGATCGAAGTCAAGCGACTCGCTTATCAGGCTTACTTGAAGAAGTACTTGCGCTGTGTCAAAGGTGTCGACGACAATTTGAAACGGTTGTTTGATTACCTGAAGCAAGAAAATCTTTACGACAACACCGTCATTATCTACACCGGCGATCAAGGTTTCTGGCTGGGTGAACGTGACTATCAGGACAAACGCTGGGCCTACGATGCTTCGCAGCGGATGCCGTTCATTGTTCGTTATCCGAAAACCATTCCTGCGGGGATTCGTAGCGATGCGATCGTCGAGAACGTGGATTATCCAGCTCTGATGCTGGACTTTGCGGGCGTCGATGTGCCGTCATCGATGCAGGGTCGGTCATTTCGCAGCATCTGCGAGACGGGCCAGGAGCCGGAGGACTGGAAACAAGCCGCCTACTATCGCTACTGGATGCACATGGCCCATCACGACAACCCGGGCGAGATGGCGATTCGCACGAAGACTCACAAGTTGATTTATTTCTACGGCTGTGACTACCAAGGCGAGAACCAGACGCCGCCGGCGTGGGAGTTGTACGACTTGGTGAAAGATCCCGAAGAGCTGCGTAACGTTTACGACGATCCGGCTTATGCGTCGATACGCGACGAACTTGAAGACACAGTTTGCGAAAGCTGCGTGAATCGATTGGTGATGACGGTTCGCATTACCCCGAAGTGCGAAAAGGTGGTTCAAGAGTTCTGGGACTACGACGAAGCGGATCGCCAGAAAGCGATCACAATCTCCGCCGAATTTCTCGAACTCCGCGAAGCCACGTTGGCGGGTCGCAAGAAGTGAATGGGCGCGGCTTGTTTGAGACCGGGAGTCACGGGGTTGGCTCCCGCTGCGAAGTCAATTGCTGAAAAAACATTTCAAACCGCTTGGCCTCATCCGGTCGGGTGTTGGACAGCAGGATCGCCAAGGACCGGTAAGGCATCGCGTAAACGCCATCGATGCGAATTGCTTCGAGCAAGGCAAATTCCGACCTGCTGAACTCACCGATTCGGCCCAGGCACAGCCCCAAATTGAAGAAATCGGGGGCGTTGCGGCGGATCAAAACAAGTTGACCAAAGGCGTCGACGGCTTCCGCAAACCGTCCGCAGCGGAAATGGTTGTGAGCAATCACTTCGATCGCCGCCGCTCGCAGTTCCGTTGGATTCGATTCGATCGCGGTGACCCGCTGGGCGTAAAGCACCGCTCGGTTCCACGCATCATCCTGTGCCGATTCGGAGCCGTCAGACTCTTCCAGCCTTTCAGCATAAGCACGGCTCAGCTCGGCAGCTGCGGCGAGTAGCCCGGGGTCCGTCTGTGCCGACAAAACCAAAGCGTTCAGCTCTTGTGCCAAGCCTGGTGCAAGATTGTTAAACAGTTTTTGTCCTTTGGGCGTATTCAAAAGCCAAGACGTCAGTGCAACGGCGCGTGATCGCGCAAGCTGCTTTTTCGTCATGTTCGGATCGGGAGCCTGCAGCGGGATAAAACTGAATTCAGAAGTTTTGTGTTCGTTGTTGGCATGCTGATCGTATTCATCGTAGATCGCAATGCGGTGATTTGTCGTGGCAACATGGGGCACTTCGCTATCGCCGGTAGGCATGTGACAAAGAACGCATTGGTTGTCGTTCTTCGCCATTCTGTTTTCGATGTCCACGCTGCATTCGTTATCGCTGTGACATTGTTGACACTGGTCTCGGTGAACTTCAGCGTCGTCCCTTTCGTCATGCGGCCGATGCGGGTTGTGGCAAGTAATGCAGGTCAGGCTTTCGGAGTCGTGATAACATTTGCTTTGACGCAGCTGTGCAAAATGGCCGACGAAGCGGTGCTGTGAGTTGCCTATTTCAGCCGCGTCGTAATTCATCTTGATTGCCGCGAAGTCATTGCCGGGTCGAAAGTCCCAATCATTGATGCCCGGTGCGTTGGCAGACGCGTTCCCTTGGCAGTGGCACTGCGCAAATCGCGTCGGCCAATTGCCGATCGCTTTTCCCGGGATGAAACATCGACAAAGATGAATCGATTGCTTCTGGCGAGGCTGCGCCAGTTTTCTGGTGCCGGTGATACTCGGAATGATCGGCACCCGGTCCATGGCAACGCTCGCAACCGATGGCCAGTTCATGGACCTGGACCCAGTTTGGATTCCCGCGCTGCCGAGAGACTTGTCCTGCATGGCAAAACAAGCACTGATCGTTGACGGTGCGGGTGAATCCCAGGTGATTGGCAACGTCATAACCGGGTGACATCTCATACCGATTCGTGGCCCGATACCAGGTCAGCGGAGACTGGATCAAGTAGTCACCATCAGCCAGCAAGTAGCTGTGCGCAAAAGTGCCACTGCCGACAACGAATTTGACCGGGTATTCGCCCAGCAGCAATGTCTTGTCGTCGGACGACGGGCCGAGAGCCTGCCACTCACGATGGAGGATCTGATTGCCAACCGTGGCCACCTGGTATTTTCGCAGGCTGGCCGCATGATCAAAGGATTGCGTCTGCAATTCCTTGGGCGGCAGACTCAGTGAGCGGCTGTGGCTGGTCCGCAAATACGATTGATGCTGCTCGAGATGACACACGGCGCAAGCCGCGCTGCCAACGTAGCCATCCAATCCAACTAGTTTTGTCGGAGGATTTTGGATCGAGCGACGAGAATTCGCTTGACGGTCCTTTTGCGCGGGCTGGTCGACGGCAGCCAACCAAAGGAACACGCCAAAAACCAAGCATGCAACCGCCACGAGGATCGCGGTGACGAGCCGAGCATTCATGAAGACGATTTCGTGGAAAGAGACAACGTCAAAGCGGCGTCCCTGTTACCAGAGATCGATGTGATCGCGTTGCCTGGAGCCAATGTCTCAGCTCTCGCCACTCACACCCGCGTTCTCTTCTTCCACGTTTTCTTGTTCGGGCATCGGTGGGTTTTCCAAAACGACGTTGTCTTCCTTGCCACCACAACCCGCGAAGGTGATCAGCGAGGCGGACAGAAGAATCAACAAGGCGATTGACTGGCGCATGAAGTTAAGGACTCCGGGAAATGATAGGACGGATAGACGCGTTATGCGGAGCCGCTTGACCGGCTACGATTGAATCATTCATCGCAGCCCGTTGATGAAGCGACACATTAAAGCTAGGAATCAGTCAACGAGAAAGTCACGTCACTGGTTGAGTTGTTCTTCGATCTCTTCACCGCAATCTCGCGTCCCGAGTGCTCCCCATAATCCGTAGGGACTCGCCGAGCCTGGAGGATGGACAGTGTTGGTTCGGAACACGCTGCTGGTGTGGCTATCACCCGCTTCGACGGAGTCGGTCATGAAGATGACAGCACCGTCACCCATCAAGATGTGGCAACCACCTTGGTGACGGCTTCCCGGCGAGGCTGTTCCAGCGCTATCCCAGTTGGCCCCCATGCACAGTTCTCGGTTTGGCGGCAGGATGGTGGCCATGGCTGTCATGATGACGCCTCCGTGTGCCCACCGGCACCCTCGTTGCCGCGTTTGATTGGTATCGATCGAGACACCGGCTGTTTTCCAAAACTTGGGCCGATCGGGATTAACTTGCGTTTCGCAGATCGAAGGGTTGGCTCGAACGCCGGTGGGAAACCAGCCATTACCTTGAGAAGCCATGGTGCGCTTGTCGCGATCTCCCTTGTCGGTGACGATCTCGCCTCCCATGATCGTGTTGGAAAGACCATCTAGGATGTCACGAAACTTTGAGTCCCGACGGCACACGAAGAAGCCGCGACAAGAAACGTTGGAATCTTGCGTGTGCGCTTGATTCCACTGGCCGCCACTGAAATTCCAGTCTCCGCTCTGTTGATATTGAATGCCGTCACCCAGACTGCATCCGTAGTTGGTGCGTGCTAGTCCGGTCAATTGCTGCGCAGGGTCACTAGGACAACGCAACGTTGGAATCTGTGTTACCCAGGGTTCATAGTTTGTTACCCAGGCTCCGGGGCCCATGGCCTGATACGTACCGCCACCGGTCTTCAGCGGATTGCTGATTTTCTCCCACAAACCCTGTTGCTCCATGAACGGTGTGATCCCGACGAGCCAACTGAGTAGTCGGTTGTTGTGTCCTGGGTAACCACCAGCATTTCCGGTCGCGACTGGATCAAACGTCCCGCCCGCCTGCATCGGCAATTGTTTGTAGGCCGAGTGGTAGTTGTGAACAGCCAGACCAATTTGCTTGAAATTGTTACTGCAACTCATGCGGCGAGCTGCCTCACGAGCTGCCTGCACAGCGGGCAACAACAACCCGACCAGGATGCCGATGATTGCAATCACCACCAGCAGTTCGACAAGCGTGAATGCTTGTCTTGGGGAACGCATTCTCATTATGTAGGACTCCAAAAAAAGGAAAGCGATCAAAATTCTAAACGAATACGCAGTCAAGAGCAATCAAACTCATTTGCAGTACCTTTCACAAACGAGTTAGCAATCGGGTTTTTTTGCGGTTCTCTTTGGAGGTCACTGGAGAGTTTTGATGCGAATATCTTTGAACTCGGCCCACATCGGCTTGCCGGCGTGCAGTTGCAGCGCGAGGATGCCTTCGCTGAGTGCATGATCCGCGTGATCGGTAAAGTCCATGATCAGCCGGCCGTTCAGATAGTGCTGTATGTGATTGCCTTTGGCGATGATCACCACGTCGTTCCACTCGTCGACTTTCATCAACTCCTTGAACTCAGCGGGGGTGATTAGTTTCTCGTCGGCCACTTTCTTGCCATCGGCTTCCCAGGTCGCCGTTTCGCCAACCATGCAGACACGTCCGCGTTTGCCGCCTTCGTCGTAGATAAAACCGGATACATTGGGGAAGTCCTCCTCGTTGCGGATTTCGTGCTGGTACCCCCGCACAACCCACTTATTGTTGATGCGGTTGCCTTCGGTGATGTGTTTGGACCGATACTGAATCCCCGAGTTGTTGGTGGCGTTGCAGCGAAATGAAAGGCGCAGGTCAAAGTCCTTCAGCTTGCCGTCTTGCCAGATTAGAAACGTGTTGCCCTTGGCAGCGTTCTCTGACGTCGTCTCGCCATGGATGACACCGTCCTTGACCGACCACAACCGATCGTCGCCGTCCCAGCCGGTCAAGTCCTTGCCGTTGAAGATCACTTCGTAGCTGCCTGTTTCCGGGGGCACAGACTTGGCGTGGTGGTCGGCGGTCGCGGGAACGGCAAACAACATCAGAGCGGCAAGGGTCAAACAGCGAGGCATCAAATTCTCCGATTGGTTGTGGGCTTGGTTGCGTCAGATGAGATTATGACTGAAGTGAGGCAAAGAATCCATGATACAAAAATGAACTGACTCATTGGGTATACTAGCGATGCCTACCCGACGCTATTTACCCGGCCTGAGCCCGCCTATTTCGATGCGCGACTTACCTGAATTGACCGACGAAGAACGGGCGATCTACGAGTGGCAGATGTGGGTACCCGATTTTGGCGAAACCGGTCAACGGAAACTCAAAGCCGCGTCGGTCATGATCTCGCGCGTCGGCGGAGTCGGCAGTGTGGTCGCCTATGAATTGGCCGCCGCCGGCGTCGGCAAACTCGTGTTGGCCCACGCCGGTAACGTCAAGCACAGTGATTTGAACCGGCAGTTGTTGATGACGCACGATTGGATTGGAAAGCCGCGAATCGAGTCGATCAAGAGGCGCCTGTTGGATCTGAATCCGCGTTTGGACGTTGTGGACGTTGCGGAAAACGTCAGCGAGTCCAACGTCGAGCGATTGGTTCGGCAATGCGATTTGATCGTGGATTGTGCTCCGTTGTTTCCGGAACGGTTCGCTATGAATCGTCAGGCCGTGCTGCAGAACAAGCCGCTGGTCGAATGCGCGATGTTTGAATTGGAAGCTCACATCACAACCGTCATCCCTGGACATGGGCCGTGTCTACAATGCATCTTTCCGGAAGATCCGCCGACTTGGAAACGACAGTTCCCCGTCTTCGGCGCCGTTTCGGGCACGGTCGCATGCCTGGGCGCGATGGAAGCCGTCAAAGTCATCTCGGGGATCGGCGAACCGCTAACGGGGCGACTTGTGCGACTTGACCTTCGTGACATGGAGTTTCAAAACCTGAAAGTCCAAAAGCGGCCTGACTGTCCGGTTTGTGGAGACGACTTTCGGCAAACTTAACCGCTGGAGAAACAGCCATGACTAAGATCATGATTCCGACTTCGCTCCGACCACACGTTGACGGTCATCGCACCGTCGAGATCGAAGGTGACGACGTCGGTCAGGTGCTCACTGCGCTGGCGGACGAGTATCCAAGATTGAAAAGCCATTTGTACGACGACAATCAGCAACTCGTGTCGTTCATCAATATTTTCGTCAACGATGAAAATATTCGTGATCGCGAAGGCGAACAGACTCGTCTGGCCAGTGGAGACGAAATCATGTTGGTTCCAGCAATGGCTGGAGGCTAATCGTAGGACGGGTTTCGCGACCCGTCATTGACTGATCTAACTAGATGGGTCGGGAGACCCGTCCTACTGGTTCTCGCCAAATGCCTGACGACCTTTCCAAACAAGAGATCGAACGTTACGCGCGGCATCTCACCTTGCCCGAAGTGGGCAGGGCAGGGCAGTTGAAGTTAAAGGCGGCCTCGATCTTGTTGGTCGGCACTGGTGGGCTTGGTTCGCCGCTGGCGATGTACTTGGCCGCTGCCGGCGTGGGGCGTTTGGGGATCATCGATTTTGACAATGTCGATTTTTCTAATCTGCAGCGGCAAACGATTCACGGCACCGGCGACGTCGGCCGGCCAAAAGTGGTTTCAGCCGCCGAGACGATTGCCGCGATCAATCCTAATGTTCACGTCGACCAGTACAACGAAGCGTTCATGAGTTCCAATGCTTCGCGGATCGCACAACCGTATGACTTGATCATCGATGGGACCGACAACTTTCCGACACGGTATTTGGTCAACGATATCTGCGTCATGCAGGGGAAACCGAATTGTTACGGATCGATCTTTCGCTTCGAAGGACAAGCGTCGGTGTTTGGCTACGATGGCGGACCGTGTTACCGCTGCCTTTATCCACAACCGCCGGCCCCGGGAGTCGTGCCTAGTTGTGCCGAAGGCGGTGTGCTGGGAGTACTGCCCGGCATCATCGGCACGATCCAAGCGATCGAGGCGATCAAAATCATTCTCGGAAAAGGCGACACGTTGTCGGGCCGGTTGTTGCTGTTTGACGCGCTGGACATGAAGTTTCGCGAAATGCAAGTCCGCCGCGACGCAAATTGTCCTGTCTGTGGCGAGCATCCGTCGATCACCGAATTGATCGACTACCAGGATTTTTGTGGCGTGCCAACACCGGGAAGTGAAGCAGCCAAAGTCTCTCAGCAAAGCCCCTGGGATGTTTCGCCGCTGGAGGCAAAAGCGCCTTGGAATCAGAAGGCGTTCGTTTGTTGGACGTGCGCGAGCCTCATGAATACGAGATCTGCAATCTCGATGGCCAGTTGATTCCACTGGGTGAACTTGCTGATCGGATCGGCGAGTTGAACCAAGACCACGAGATTATCGTGCACTGCAAAATGGGCGGGCGAAGCGCGAAAGCCGTGCAGCTATTGCGCGACAATGGATTCGACAAAGTCTTCAACATGCGTGGTGGCATCACTGCGTGGGCGGAACAAGTCGACCCATTGATTCCGAAGTATTAGCCGTCCCGGCCTACATGATTTGCGATAATTCGGTTTCCAGTGCGTCGGCCAGTCGCTCGAATTGATCGAGGTGATTGTAGGCTTGCACCGAGACGCGCAGACAGCGGATGTTCAGGTTGGGTTCATTGAAGATCGGCAGTTCGATCCGGTAGTGATCAAACAAGCGTGTCTGCAAGAAATCGACTCTTGCAGGATCTGGATTCGCAGCCGCGGGCAAAGGCAAGGTCACCATCGCGCCGAGCATTTCTTCGGGCGCGGGCGGCTCAATTCCCAAGCGACCTAACAAGCAGTCGCGACCTCGCAACGTCAATTCGTGAATGCGACGCATGTGTCGTCGAATGTCGTAGCGGTCTTCCCCGCCGCTTAGCTGGGCAAGGAACTCGATCGCAGCGGGCACGGCCAGCAGCGGTGTTGGGTCGAAGGTGCCCGTCCAATCAAATTCGGACAAGAACCGCGAACGCCCTGGGCGCGGGCGATTCGCACCGTGACTGATGATCGTCGGGCGAACCTCGTTTTGGAATTCGGGTCGCACCCACAAGAATCCGGATACCTTGGGAGCACACAGCCATTTGTGATGGTTGGCGGTGTAGTAGTCGGCTTCCAGTCCGTTCAGGTCAACCTCAACCATCCCAGGTGCGTGGGCGCCGTCGACTAACACTCGGATGCCACGTGCGTGCACCTCGTCGATCATTTCCACCAGCGGAAGAATCAATGCGGTCGGACTGGTGACGTGGTCAATCAACAGCAATCGTGTGGCGGCGGAAAACTTAGCCGTGATCGCGTCGACAATTTCGCCAGAGTGCTTGAGCGGAAAGGGAAGTATCGCGGTACGGACCTTCACGCCGGCCCGTTCGGCAGCGAAACGAGCCGCGTTACTACAGGCGTTGTAACCGTGGTTAGTGATCACGATTTCATCCCCGCTGTGGAATGGAAATGATCGCAGCACCGCATTCACGCCGTCGGTTGCGCTGCGCACAAAAGCTATGTCGCGCTGGTTCGCGTTCACGAGTCGGGCCACGACGCTGCGGACGGCATCGATTTTCGGTGCCAGCTCTCGCTCGATAGCGAGAAAGCGAATCGGTTCGCGTTCCAGATCGTCCTGAAACTGACGCTGAACCTGCAAGACGCACTTAGGCGTCGCACCAAAAGAGCCGTGATTGAAAAAGTCAACTTCCGGATCGAGGTGCCAGTGTTGTCGGGCATCCACAAATTCGTTCATTCGATTAGCTGACGTGCGATCTCTAGATGCTGATGCAATTGTTGGTTATCGGGGTCTAATCGCAGCGCCGTCTCGAAATGCTTGATTGCCTCTTCAGCTTGACGCTTCTTCAGCAGGATCAAACCAATCCGCTGGTGGATTGACGGATCATCTGGATCGAGCACCAGTGCCTTGCGATACAACTCAATCGCCTGCTCGTTCTCGCCAACACCCGATTTGGACTGTGCCAGGTAGAACAAGGTTCGCGGTTCATCGGGATACGTCTCATGGACTTGCTGCAATAACGGGATCGCTTTTCGAAATTCGCCCAAGTCTACATGTGTGATTCCCAAAAAGTACTGGGCACGAGTATGTTTGGGATCGTTCGCTTCATACAATTCGATCGCGGACTGCAACAACGGCTTGGCGCGATCGAATTCTTGCCTGGCGACCAACAATTCAGCAAAGGGAAGCACGGCGCGGAAGTACAGCGAGTGGGTGTTCAGCAGGTGATCGTAGCGGGCGAGCGCTTCGTCATAGCGGCCCATTTGAGTGAGACAGTCGGCCAAGACAAGCAGGCTTTCTGGATCATCCGGTAGCAACTCGAGTGCGTCCAAGGCACGCGGCGCTGCTTCGCTGAACTTGCCGGCCCAATGAAGGACTTTGGCGAGGTTGCGTAGGGCAACACCATTTGCGTACGGATCAATCTGGGACTGAATCTTGTGGTCGACGGCCTTGATAGCCATTTCGCTGGGCTGATCACCGTCGATGAGCGAGCTTTCACGCAGGGTGCTGATGATCCACAACGCCAATTGTTGATGAACCTCGTTGCGTGGGTGCACGTGATCAAGAAAATACTCGTCGCCCAGAATCTGATGTCCGAATTCGGTTTGGCAAACTGCCCGCAGCTGTTTCTCGAAATCGACGACGGGCACGTTGCCCCTGTCGGCGCTTGAGTGAATGGCGAGTGTGATCTCATCGATCGCTCGCAGCGGGCAAACATCATCGTTCAATGCGCGACGGAAGGCTTTCTGAGCTTGATCGTGACGCATGAGGGCAAGGAGCGATTTTCCGATTTCGTAATGCAACCCTGCGTGAGTTTCGTCGATTTCAGTCGCGTTCTTGAATGTCTGCAGCGCGCTCGTGTGATCACCGGCCGCGGACTGGTCGATGCCGCGGCGGTACAACCGCAGGAATTCGTCTTGGCGATCGGTTGCCAAATGGTCATCGAGCTCACTTTTGAACGGTGAGCAATCTTTTTCATTGGACGCGGGAGTGATGAAGACGATTGCTGCCCCCGATCGTCGAGCGATGTCGATCATCCGCGAAAGATTGACTCGATAGTGTTCAATGACTTTTCGTTTCCAGCTTTCATCGCGATGGTATTCGGCCGGCCCAACGGAGTGATTCAGCATTTCGTCTACTTCGGCGGGCAATAATTCGCGCTTCGTCGACGGCGGGGACTGATTGACCAATCTCTTCAAAGCCGACCACGTCCGCGTTGCCGCGAGCATCGCCGTGATGTTCACGGTGCTGTCGGATTGCTCCATCATGTCCGCATAAGTGCGATGCTCCAAGAATTCGTTGTGGGCCGAGTATACGATGAATAGATCGGGTTCGTACTGGGCCAGTTCTTCCATCACGGCGGCAACACGATAGCTGGCATAGCTGACACCGCCTGCGTTGATCACTTCCCAGTGCTTACGGCTGTCCACGACTGGCAGTAGTTCGCGTAGCCATCCGCTGTAGGATGTTGCGTCCCAGTAAGGGCGGCCGAAGGTAGTCGAGCCACCAACACAGAACACGCGTTGGGTGTCAGCTGGTTTCTTGGCGACAAAACGCTGGTCGTTGAACCAAACCAGCTTGTTGGGGGCCGTCCTCAGAATGGGTTCCCCGGTCTCGTTCTTGGTGGGCAGCATCAAGGGCAGGCGGCTGGAGAAACCAACCAGTGGATCCTCCGTCGCCGTTAGTGGCGATACACCAACGACCGCCAAGACGCCCTCGACCAGCAGAAAGAAGGCGAGGATGGTCACGAGCGAAAACAGCAGTTTTTTTGTTGGGCTCATGGACGCAAAAGATAGCTTGGATCGTTGGTTTCTGGGTCGATATTGACGCGAACGCCCAACTTTCAGTACAGCCCAAGGTGAACGATTCGATAGCAATCATTCTACCTGCCGGGTCGAGCCCCGTTTAGGTCGGGAATCAGTCCCATGGATGACCCGGCCTGCAATTTAGCCCAAACCTGAGATGGCTCCCAATGAGATATGAAGTTCACAAGCAAGGCGTTTTGTGCTTGGTAGCCTGTTTGGTTTTCAGCGCGGTTTCTTCGGCACAAAACGTACCGATTCCTGTAACCATCGAGCCTCAAGCTGGCTTTAACAATGGGCCGGTATTGCCAGTCGGACTTTCGGTCCCCGCAAGGATGATGAATGGCCCCAGGATTCCCTCGGTCGAAAAGCAGATTCGCATCAACATTCGATACGTGCTGCTTGACCCGGAAACACGCAAGCAGATTTATCAACGACTGGGGGCTGAGCGGTTGACGACGGTTGGCGGTCAGGTTCCAAACTTGCAAACCGATCACGCCGGCGCAGAATCGGCTGATACTCGCGGGACGGAGATCATCGCCAAAAGCTCGCGGGTGACGACATCCATTCTGAGTGCTGAGGATCTAAAGAGAATCCTTCAAGACGTTGCTTCGAGTGCCGGTTCTCAGATCACACGTGCGCCGAGTATCGTTTTGATTGACGGTCAAGAAACGGACGTGACTGATTTGGTCCAGCGCCCGTTCGTCGTCGATTTGCAACGACAGACGATTGGCAAGCAGCCCGCGGTGAATTCGGTGGTTCAGGTTTTGAACGAAGGAATCTCGATTCACCTCAGTGCTTCGCTGACGCCGTCGCAGCGAATCCACGTTGTCAGCGAGATCATCTTCGAGAAAGTTCTCGACGTGGAGACGGAAGAAGTTTTTGGTATCAGCGAGGATGCGACGACCGTGCAAGTCCCTGTGCATCAGCGAAAAACAGTTAACGCGACGGAAAACCTGCAAATTGGTGAGACGCTGCTGGTGGATGCGTACGTCAAGCACGAGAGTCAGAAGATGCAAACGACGGGTGTCCCAGTCTTGTCCAGCCTTCCTTACATCAGCAAATCGTTTACAAATACCGAAGCAATACGGGTTCAGCAACAAATGATCATTTTGATTCAACCGACGATCGAAGCAGAGCCGGTTCCATTGCTGCCACATTGATTTTCGGTCTGACAATGCCGCGGGCAGAAACAAGCGAAGAGCAGTTTTGCCATCTGCCGCAAAGAAACTTCAGTGTCCGCTGCTGAAACTGCGTCGCTGTCGCTTCCTGTGGCGGCCAACGTGGCTAGTCGAGACTTAGTACTGCTTTCACGCAACCGTCTTTGCGGTGGGCAAACGTGTCATAAGCTTCGACCGCATCGTTGATGTCAAAACGATGCGTGATACACCACGACAGATCGATTGGATCGGCTACCAAATCGGGTGCCAGCCGATCCATGTAAGATCGTGCCGGGCAGCGTCCCGTTCGATACGTCAAGTTTTTGTCGTATGCGTCCGTTGGGCCGAACGCGAATTCCGGCGTGCAGTGACAGCCGATGACGGACATCGTGCCACCAGGTCGAATCAGTCGAAATGCTAATTCCTGTGCGGCCGGCAGACCGACTAGCTCCATCACGCCGTCGGCGCCGCGTCCATCGGTGGCTTCTTGAATTGCTTTCACTGCCGCGTCACCCGATCTGAATCCGATTGCTCCAAGCTTGCCCGCCAACTGCAAACGTGACTCCACCGGATCGATTGCCATCACGTAGGTCGCGCCCGTTCGAATTGCCGCACCGATCGCCAGCAGACCAACCGTTCCGCAGCCGACGACCGCGTAAACTCCGTTCGGGTGGATGCCGACCATGTCAGCGCAAAAGTAGCCCGTGCTGAGGTTGTCTCCGAGCAGAATTGCGGTTTCGTCGGAAATTCCAGCCGGGATCTTCATCAACGTGCCGTCAGCAAGCGGTACGCGGACCAGTTCGGCTTGGCCACCATGCAGCCCCTGGTTGTTCTCGCGCCAACCGAAAAGCTGCCCTGATTCGCATCGGGAGGTCAGTCCCTGCGAGCAGAAGAAACAGTGACCGCAATTGGTCGTGAACGGTGCGCAAACTCGATCGCCTTGCTTGATCGACGAGACGTCTGCGCCGACCGACGTCACCACACCGACGAATTCGTGACCCATCACAGTGCCCGGATCGATGCCGACTTCGCGGCCAAAGAACGGATGCAAGTCACTTCCGCAAAGCCCGGCAAGTTGGACCCGGACGATCGCATCGGTGGGCTGCTCAATCACCGGGTCGGGCAACGATCGCACGGCAACCCGCTCGACCGATTCAAAACATACTCCACGCAAATCAGATTCTCTCCGATGACGGTCTCACTTCGCCCCAGCAGCAATCTTTGTAAGCGCCTCATTGGCTCGACGCGAGATGTACATGTCAGGATCGGACGTGATTTTCTGTAATAGCTCGATCGCGTTTTCGTTGGCCAGATCGGCGGCAATGTTGATCGCTGTCCGCCGCAGGCTCAATTGGTCCGGCGAAGATTCGGAATGCACATAGGACAAGAGGGGAAGGGCACCCCTGGGCCCGAGACTGCGGATCTGCTGTTCGTTCAGGTGCCGCGCCTTGGTCATGCCGATCGGTGCAAGCAAGCTGCTCATCGCGTGAATGAACTCGTCATCAACACGATTTCCAACTGCTAACAACGGCAACTGCCATACTTTGGTCGCAGCATTGGGGCCGTTTTTCCGATCAACTTTTTGCTGGGCATCGATCGCCACGGTCTCGCCTGGATTGACCGGACAAGTAAAGTTCCCGAGCGTCCAGTTTGCCTGTTGGTTTTGCGGCGAAACGGAGTCACAAGCCGCAAACGAGTCGCCGGCAACGCACTGAATTTCCGCGGCGCTCGGGCACGTCATCGTCGCGATCTTGGGCAGCGGGTTGTCTTGCAAAGGGATATCGATATCGATGCCGGCCTCTTTCGGGGACAGGCACCAGAGTTGACCTCTTCGCAATTCGATCGTCCGGGAATCATGCACCACAACTTCCGCGGATTCGTTCAAGCGGATCTTTCCTTGTTCCGCTGTTTTTAGCTCGCACAAGACGTGCTCGCCGGTTCTGACCCGTGCGCCCTTGGGGACGGAATAGTTCTCCGCAGGATCGACTGCCGTCCACTGATCCGAGTTGGGTGGGAGAACCTCAACCGGCCCCGTCGCCCGCACCAGCGTCGCCACGATTGTTAAGCCGGTCACTTTGGCGCGGGTGCTTTCCCATGCCTGGTGGCGATGAAGGCAAAAAGAATCGTGGCGGCAACCGCGGCAATGACTGTCGCCCAGCGCAGGAGCGAGCGGCCGCTGGAGTTGCGCTGTGCAGGCTGCACTGTCGCGGCTTGCTGGATCCCGGCAACCTTTTGCGGGACATCTTCGATCTTCAGCAAGTTCTTGAGTTGGTCATCAAGGGATTGCAGCGACCGCCATTGCTGCCCGCAGGCCTCGCACGATTGCAAATGGTCTCGAAGCTCGGTTGCCTCATCCGGCGGCAATTCGTTGTCCAGCAGAGCACTCAGTTTCAGACGGATGTCGTCGCATGTCGTCATGGTGCATTCTCCGTGGATATGAGTTGTTGCTTTAGTAAGTGTCGTGCCTTGCTGAGCCGCTCGTTCACCGTTGACCGAGCAACATCCAACCACGTTGCCATTTCGTCGTAAGTCATGTTGTCGTAGTAGTGCAGCAGAACGATTTCACGAAGCGATTCGGGTAATGCATGAACCAGGGCCATCAAGTGTTCGCGTTGGTCGGGTGACGTTGTTGAACGGAACCGCAGTTGTCTGCCACATTTTGCACGTCGGTGGTGGCGGTATGACGGACTTTTTGTCGCCGGATCATGTCAATGCACACGTGGTGCGCGATCTGCCGCAGCCATCCACCCATCGCCGCCGGCGATCGCAACTCACCGATTCTCGCTAGTCCTCGAAGAAACGTTTCTTGCGTCGCGTCTTCGGCGTCAGCACGGGAAAGCAGGCGTGATCGGCACAGTGTGTAGACCCGACGGTACCAATGCTGGACGTCCAGCTGGCAATGCGATGTGTCGTTCGGATGCTCGACGGCAAAGTCCGTCGCAGCAGCGTGTTCATCCAAGGCTGGCTAGCTCTACTGGTGGGTACCTGCAGATGAAGAGTCGTTTGGCGACATGACTGGACCGGTGTTTTTGGAAAAAAAGTCAAGCAAATGCAAATTATCAAAAATTGCTTGTTTCAGCCGGTCTGGGTGCCGGTGCTGTGCGACTGCTTGTTGCCACCCCGAGGGTGGCGTTTGCCTCGCCATTCGCAAGTCACAAAGGAGCCTCTTATGCGTCCGTTAGTCATTCTCTCTCGCTTGGTGATTCTAGCGTCCGTTTCCGCCACGAGCGGTCCAGCCACAACACCCAAGTCGTTGGAAACCAAGCGGAGGACGAATTCATCGTGCACGAATGGGGGACATTCACCACGTTTTCCGGCAGCGACGGTGTGTTCATGGATTATCGACCGCTGGCAGCCGAGCACAGCGATCTTCCCGACTACGTGCGTGACCGCGGCAGCTATTCCAACTTTCCCTTGTTCAGCAAGAGCCGAATCTGGGGCCGCGTGAGAATGGAAACACCCGTCACCTATTTCTATACCGATCGCGTTCGCACCGTTGATGTGCGAGTCGACTTTCCGGAAGGTCTGCTGACCGAGTTCTATCCGCCGGTGAGGCAGATGTTGCCAGCGGTCGATGATAAAAACATTTTTGGCTCAGGAGAAGCGATTGGAAACTCGCGATTGAATTGGGGAAAAGTGGACTTAATCCCGACCGATCACTTGCTGCCGGGCGTGACGGACGAAAGTCTCCGTCAGCAACTGACGACCAGCTTGACCGACAAGCTGTTGCCGCATGCGGCCAATGAACAACACTACGCGGCGGCACGCGAAACGGATGCGGCCTTGGTTCACGTCCACGGCAAGGCTGCGCAAACACCCCGAGGCAGAGTTTCTTTGAGAAGTTCTTGTTCTACCGAGGCGTCGGCAAGTTTCCGTTGCCTTTCAAGGCACGCTTCGATTCGGTGTCTTCCGTCGCGGTCAGTGATTCGGCGAGTTGCCCATCCGCTCTGCCATTCTGATCCATGTCGATGGCGATCAGCTTCAGGCAAGCAAAATCGATCGAGTCGCGGCGGGTTAGTCGCTTGCCTTCGATGATCTGCAACCGCTGACCGAGCAACAATTGGTAGAGATGGTCCAGCAAAGCCTGGTTGATGAAGGTTTGTATGAGAAAGAAGCTGCATCGATGGTCAAAACCTGGCAGCAGTCGTGGTTCACGGAAAATGGAACACGAGTCTTGTACATGGTTCCCGGTCCGACGACCGACGAGTTATTGCCGTTGTATGTCACGCCACGACCGCAGGAAATGCTACGCGTGCTGGTGGGCCGCATGGAGATCATGTCTCCTGAGGACGAGCAACGAATGATTCAGGCGGTTGCCGCAAGCAGCAAGGCGCGAGCAGAACACGACGCCAAACCCGTTGCGAACGGGCAACCGCAAGCCCTACGAGATTCCGACCTCGGTGCGAGACTTTGGCAGAATGGCGGAACCAGCGTTGGTACGCGTGAACAAGATCAGCAAGGATCCGGCCGTGCGAGAAGAAGCCGAGATGCTGATCGTCCAGTATCAAAAATAGTCGCCGAGCTCTCCGAGCTCGGTTTTGCACAGCGATTCCTCGACGCCTTCCGCGGCCTAGTTGCACAGCGCCAGTTTTGACCCGAAACACCGTGTTTCGCCGCGTCATTAGGTTCTGTCCGTTTTACCCGATAAGAACCGGGCGCCAACGGCTTGTCGATTTAGTCGTTTCGCGAACTGTCATGATTAGCCCCGGTTTTGTGGCGGGGAAAACCGCGGCTAACGCCGTGCGGCTGATTAAATCGACACGCCGTTAACGCGACCGCGGCTGATAAAAATGGCGCTGTCCCACTGGGCTAGGAGTGTATTGCGAACGTCATCTGGGGACCGCGACGGCTATTCGCCAACACCTCCAGCAGCCGATCGATTTCGGCTGCTGTGTTGTAGTGCACCAGCCCGATTCTCAGCATCCCCTCGGGCTCGACGCCTAGTCGCTCGGTCAGCGGCAACGCGTAATAGTTACCGTGCCAGGTGAAGATCGCGTCGTCGGCTAACTTCTGGGCCAGTTGTTTCGACGTCAATTGATCTTGTGTGATCGCGACCGTTGGCAATCGATGTTGTCTGTTTTGGGAGTCGACAATGCCCCAGCACTTCACCCCAGCGACTTTGGCCAAGCCCGTCAAGCAATCGATCGAGCAGCCCGTGCTCGTACTCGCGAATGGACGGATATGCCTTCTGCAATGCTTCACGCCGTCCGGTTGGCCGTCCCTCGCTCTCGACCGATGTCTGCGATGTAATCGATGGCCGCAAGTGTTCCGGCGATGCACTCATGGTTTTGTGTGCCAGTCATCCAGCGGCCCGGCAGATCATTGGGCGATGGTCGCAGCTTGTACGGCTGAATCGATTCCAGCAGCTCGCGGCGACCGTACATAACGCCGACATGCGGTCCAAAGAACTTGTAAGCACTGCAAATCAAGAAGTCGCAGCCCCAATCGCTCACATCGATCAAGTCATGCGGTGCATAGTGAACTGCATCCAGAAACGAAAGTGCGCCAGCCTCGGCGGCCCAACGGCAAATCTTTTTCACGGGGTTCACGGTTCCGACCGCGTTGGATGCACAGCCGACCGCCACTAAACGAGTACGCTGGTTGATGGCATCGGCGTACTGATCCAACTTCAGCGTACAGTCGCTCGGGTCGATATCGATGTAGCGGATCGTGACACCGGCGTCTTGAGCAGCCAGCACCCAGGGCGAAAAGTTGGCATCGTGCTCCAGTCGCGACAACACGATCTCGTCACCTTGATTCCATGTACGAGCGAGTGCCCGAGAGAGTGCGAAGGTCAGTGTCGTCATGTTCGCACCGAACGCGATCTCGCCGGCGTCTTGACAGCCCACCAAGTCCGCGGCGGCTTGATGCGCGTCGTGCAACAGGCGATCGCTTTCGATGCTGGTTGCGAACACGCCATCGTGATTGGCGTTGTGATGACTCAGGTAATGGGAGATCGCATCAATGACCGATTGAGGCACCTGCGTCCCGGCTGGCCCGTCAAAGAAGACGGCCTGTTTGCCGTCGACCGTCTTGGTCAGCGCGGGGAACTGGATCGCGAATCGGCGATGGTTTGGTTGTCAAGCTTCATTGACTGCTCATAGCGACTCTAAATTCAATTCACATTTTCCTTTGGGGAGATCAAAGCAACAAATGACGTCGCGGTCGTCGACGAACATCGTTGCAGGTTTGACCGACGACAGCGATTGCACCGCATCGAGTGTCACGGCTTGCCACCACATCATCAGGAGATCGTGCCGACGGTTCAACTCGCGTTGAAGCGAATCGTAAAGTCTTTTGCCGCCAACGGTGCATCAAAACGAATTCGTTTTCGCCGTCGATTGCGCTTTTCGTCAGATCTTTGGCTGCGTAATACCTTCCGATTTCAGACAGCTTCATCCACATCGTCTGATCGCCGTACACCTCGTTCAGCGTGGTCACGATTCTCTGGAAGGCATGAAAGCCGGTCAACTTGCCGTTGCAATACATGCCGGGCCAATGACAGAGCATGACTGCGGGCTGTCCACGTTTGATTAAGTCGACCATGCGACCGTGTTGCCCATCGGCCGTCGCGTAGCGATCGGCTTCGACCACGCGGTCCCCCTGCCAGCCGCCAAACCAGTCGCCAGTTCCGGCCGGAACATTGACGGTCAAACGAATGTCGTCGGTGCCGTCGCCGCGCAAGTGTTCCAGCTTCGGTTCGGTGCTTTTGTCGCCACTTTGAACGTACTTGAAGTAATGCGGCAGGTCGACGTCGCTGTAGACATCGCGGACCGCTTGATCGACGGCGAGTGATAATTCGCTCTTGACAGCGTTGCCGAATCCGCCTGGTGTGGTGATGCCTTCGCAGGGTAGATCGCAGTTCTTCAAGATTCGCAACGCGTACGCCAAATACGCCGCCAGCTCATCGACGCTTTTCTTTTCTTGCGGATACGAGTTCTCCATCGTTGCCGGCGTTGATTTCTTCGCAGGGACGACCGGTGTTCAGATCGATGACCCGTGTGTGCGTGATCATTTCGGGATGGATGTCCCAGTGCGGAACCATCAATTCACGGACCAATTTGAGGCTGTCTTCCAGCTTCTCGCCGCGACCAACCCGGAAGTTCGCGGTCCAGCCAACCGACACAGGCGGGATTGGGGACGATGCTGTATTTGCCCTTGACGTTGTGTTCGGCACACCACTCGCCGAACTGGCGAACAAATGCATCGGGAATCTCGCGGGGCCACTCCTGCCAGGGCTTTTTGTATTCATCTCGTTTTGGCCAAGCCGTGGCAAATTGAGGCGTGCAGAAGTGACCCATGTTGACCAGGCAGGTCGAGTCGTCGATGACGAACGAGAGCGGTACGCGAGCACGAGGTAAGACGACACGTAGTCGGAGGGAGCAATCTGTCGGCGAGCTGTCCTGCGCGGACGTCGGGAAGATGTAGCGGCGGCGAGTGCGGTCGAAGAGGCCAAGAAGGTGACGGCGTGAAGGTTTTGGGACAGCTGGTGGGACCATGGAAGTTAGTCCTGTGGGGAAAATTGGCTGCCTCAGTAGATCTTGGGTACCGATGGGTGCAGCGTTTGCGGGGCGGGTTGTCCAAATTCGCCCGTCGGATCAGTCGCCATTTGAGACAAATCGCCCCACGTCTGCCTGCTACCTTGCTTCGGCTCTGTCGCGTAACATCTGAACTTCACACAGAGTCCCAGGTGGTGCGTGTCGATGAAGATCGGAATCCCAAAGGAAGTTTTCCCGGCTGAACGCCGTGTGGCGAGCGACGCCCGAGACAATGCGGCGGATGATTGAAAATCTTGGCTTTGAGGTATGATCGAATCCGGAGCGGGGAGCGCTGCCAGCTTCTTGGACGGAGCTTATCGTCAGACGGGCGGCGAAGTCGTTAACGAGGCAGCCGAAATTTGGACGCAAGCCGACATTGTGCTCAAGGTTCGTGGGCCCAACGATGAAGAAGTCGAGCGGCTGCGGGAAGGTCAGACGCTGATCGCGTTCTTGGCCCCCGGCCAAAACGGAGAATTGCTGCAGAAGATCGCTGACCGAAAAGCGACGGCTTTGGCAATCGACGCGGTGCCGAGAATCAGCCGTGCCCAGAAGCTGGATGCACTCAGCTCGATGGCGAATATTGCCGGTTACCGTGCGGTCGTCGAAGCCGCCGGATTATTTGGACGATTCTTTACCGGGCAGATTACCGCGGCCGGCAAAGTGGCTCCGGCCAAAGTCTTGGTGATCGGTGCCGGAGTGGCGGGACTGGCGGCCATCGGGACCGCGCGCGGATTGGGCGCGATCGTCCGCGCCTTCGATGTGCGGCCCGAAGTTGCCGATCAAGTCAAAAGCATGGGTGCCGAATTTCTGATGCTGGAATTCGAGTCCGACGAAGCAGGCGGCACAGCCGGCGGTTACGCGAAGACGATGAGCAAGGAATTCATCGATGCCGAGATGGCGTTGTTCGCTGCTCAAGCAAAGAACGTGGACATCATCATCACGACGGCATTGATCCCGGGAAAACCGGCACCAAAGTTGATTACGCGGGAGATGGTTCGAGTCGATGAAGCCCGGCAGTGTGATTGTTGACTTGGCCGCGGAACAGGGCGGCAATTGCGAAGCAACGGTACCCAATCAGGTCAGCGAGTACAGCGATGTGCACATCGTCGGCTACAGCGACTTGACCAGCCGCTTGCCCGCAACGTCCAGTCAGCTGTACGGGACAAACTTGTACCATCTGCTTGACGAATTGGGCGATGCGAAGACTTCGATGTCGACATGGAGGATGAGGTGATTCGCGGTGCCACGGTGGTCAAAGACGGGAAGATCACTTGGCCGCCGCCGCCAGTGTCGGTATCGGTCGCACCGGGTGCCAAGAAACCGGAGCCGCCAAGACCGGTGACGGTGGCGAAAACCAAAGCAGGGAATTAGCGGGGTGCAAATCACCTTCGTTCGCTCGTCGCAGCCTTGGTCTTGGTGGGCATTGGGCTGAACCGAGGACCAGGATTGATCACCGACTTCACGGTTTTCATCCTGGCTTGCATCGTCGGTTGGCAGGTGATTTGGAACGTCACGCCGGCACTGCATACGCCGTTGATGAGCGTGACCAACGCGATCAGCGGAATCATCATTGTCGGCGGCATGATTCAAGTCGGCGTCAGCAAGGTACCAGCCGCGTTGCTGGGGGCGGTTGCGATCTTTGTCGCCACGATCAACATCGCCGGCGGTTTCTTGGTGACACAGCGAATGCTGAAGATGTTCCATAAATAGGTAAATGGGTACGACAGCGACATGATTGAATCTTTGTCAGCAAACGTTGCGCTCTAGGCGAGCGAACGATTAAGCCAGAACGAATCGATGGCGACGGTTGCGTACATCGCCGCCGCGGTGCTCTTCATCTTCAGCCTCGGCGGGTTATCCAACCAAGAGACATCGCGGCGCGGAAACGTGCTGGGGATCATTGGCATGATCCTGGCGATTGCAGCCACGATCTTTGGGGTTCATGTCGTCGGACGGCTATCTTTCCATGACCATTGCGATGGTGCCGGCCGTGATGATCGGTGCCGTCGTGGCCAATCGTGTGAAGATGGAAGGGATGCCGCAGCTGGTCGCGATGCTTCACAGTTTTGTGGGGCTGGCCGCGGTCTTGGTCGGAATCTCCAGTCACCTGGAACCCGGCGTGGAGGTAGCGGCGTCGGAGACGGCGGAACTGATTCACGAGATCGAGATCTTCGTGGGTGTCTTCATCGGTGCGATCACTTTCACGGGATCGATCATCGCGTTCTTGAAGCTCAAGGGGCGATGAGGCGGAAAGCCGATCACGATCCCTGGGCGTCACGTCTTGAATCTGACACTGCTCTTGGTTTCCATCGGCCTGGGCGTTTGGTTTTGCAACGCCGAATCGGTCACCGCAGGATTGACACCGCTGCTGATCATGACGGCAATTGCCTGCTTTTTTGGTGTACACATGGTGGTGGCGATCGGCGGTGCTGACATGCCCGTCGTGGTCTCGATGTTGAACTCCTATTCCGGTTGGGCGGCAGCCGCAGCCGGCTTCATGTTGAAAAACCATTTGCTGATTGTTACGGGCGCCTTGGTCGGTAGTTCCGGAGCGATCCTTTCCTACATCATGTGCCGGGCGATGAATCGCAGCTTCATCAGCGTGATCCTCGGCGGCTTTGGTACCGGCGGAGGGGCAAGGCGGCGGCGGCCGTGGAAGGAACCGTGAAGGAGTTTTCGGTTGATGAGACCGTCGAATTGTTGGAAGAAGTCAGAGAGTATCGTGATCGTCCCCGGCTACGGGATGGCCGTGGCCCAGGCACAGCATTCTTTGGCCGAAGTGGTCGAATTCTGACGGAGCGCGATAAGAAAGTTCGCTTCGCGATCCATCCAGTTGCCGGCCGGTTGCCCGGACACATGAACGTGTTGTTGGCTGAAGCAAACGTGCCCTACGACATCGTGCTGGAAATGGACGAAATCAATGAAGATATGTCCGATACCGATGCGATTCTGGTGATCGGCGCCAACGACATCGTCAATCCGGCAGCATTGGAAGATCCCCACAGCCCGATCGCCGGAATGCCGGTCATCGAAGTCTGGACGTCAAAGACGTGCATCGTCATGAAGCGTGGCATGTCGACCGGTTATGCCGGTGTCGACAATCCGCTGTTTTACAAAGAAAACACGTTCATGTTGTTTGGGGATGCAAAGACGAACGTCGATGCAATTCTGAACAAATTGCGGGCGTAGCCGCGGAACGGACTTGAGGCCGTTGTTTGTTCTTACGTCGCGTGGGAACAAAGGAAGCGCCTGCTGCATGTTCAAGTCCTTCACGCCGGCACTTCCGACTTTCTCAAGTGCTCCGCGACATCCGTGGGTCGGCGTTGTCGTTGGAGTACAGCCTTTAGGCTGCCTGCGTACTCATCAGGCTATAACCGGCTAAAGTCTGTACTCCAACAGGTCGGCTAGACTATCGGCTGATCACAATAAGCTCTCAGCAACAATGCAATGAAAACTCTGCTCAAACTGACTCTTTCCACTCTCGTACTCATGTCTGCGTCCGATTCGACCGCACAATCGACGCTTTCGTTGAAGTTACAGCACCAAAGGGAGACTGCTCCCGACAGCGGCGAATTCGAGACTTTGTCGCGCGAGGAGTCGTGGAATGCACAAGCAGACGGCGGTCATCGTCTGCGATTGCTGGGATTATCACCACTGTTTGAACGCGGTGCGTCGACTCGAACAATTCGCGCCCGTCTTGAACAACGTGCTGAGCGAGGCTCGGAGCCGCGGTGTCACGATCATCCATTCGCCCAGCGATTGCATGGAGGCGTATCGTGATCATCCGGCCAGAAAACGAGCCGGCAAACGTGCCCGGCCGCGACGTATCTTCCGCACATGCGGTTCGGTCTTGGTGTTCGGCGATTCCCGCCGAGGAGCGATCGGTTTATCCGATCGATCAATCGGATGGCGGCGAAGACGATGATCCGGCCGAGCATGCGACGTGGCGCGCGAAACTCGAAGTCGCTCGGCCGCAATCCAAATACTCCTTGGAAGCAACAAACCGATTTGATCAAGATCGATGACGCGGCCGACTTCATCAGTGATCGCGGCGACGAAGTCTGGAACATCCTCCAGCATCGCGGGATCAAGAACGTCATCCTGACCGGCGTTCACACCAACATGTGTGTCTTGGGTCGACCGTTCGGACTGCGGCAGATGGCTCGCAACGGAAAGAACGTTGTGCTGATGCGCGACATGACCGACACGATGTACAACCCCAAACGCTGGCCCTACGTCAGTCACTTTGAAGGCACGCGGTGCGTGATCTCGCACATCGAACGTTTTGTCTGTCCGACGATTACCAGCGATCAAATCATCGGCGGCAAGCCGTTTCGATTTGAAGGTGATAGTGGTAATGAGGAAACTTGGCAGCGATGCAACGGACGCATCGTTGGGAATGAACCAGTTGGAATTGCCGGTCTCCGTGCCCCACGTTGCCGATGTCAGTGACGAGGGAAAACCACGCTGGTACCGAGCGGTCGCCATGATCCCCGGCAGCTGGCTGGAGGGAAAACTTGCACTGAAATTACACGGGCAGCAAAAAGCCGAGGCGTGGTGTAACGGTCGGGCACTGCAGTCAACAAGCAAGGCCTCGGGAAAAGTTGCGGCCTTCCCGCTGCCCGCGGATTCGGTCGAGGCTGACGACTGGAATTTGATCGTGATTAAGCTCGACGGCAGCCTGCTGGCTGATCCGCCTGTGCTTGCGTCGGGCGAAAAGGAGCTCAGGATGCTGGCCGGGTTGGCAATTTCGTATCGGCGATCGGCCGGAGTCGCTTTCCAACATGCCGCTGCCAGCCAAATTTGGTGGATCAGCTGACGTTGTCTTTTACTCGCCGCCAGAACCACTTTGGACCCCGCGTCCGCTGACGCGGTGCGGCGAGTTCACAACGGGAATTGAAGGGCCGGCGTGCGACGCGAAGGGCAACGTCTTTGCCGTCAACTTTCGAAGAGCAGGGAACGATCGGCCGAATTCGACCCGATGGCGTTGGAGAAGTCTTCGTCAGACTTCCCGGAGAAAGCATCGGCAACGGAATTCGCTTCGACGCGACGGCTCATTTTATGTCGCCGACTACACCGGGCACAATGTTTTGAAAGTCGATCCAAAGACGCGTGACGTTTCCGTCTTTGCTCACCACGATGGCATGAATCAGCCGAACGATTTGGCAATCGCACCCGATGGCACGTTGTACGCCAGCGATCCGAATTGGTCAGAAGGAACCGGGACAACTGTGGCGAATTGATCGAGATGGCTCGCGTCACGCGATTGGCCGATGGCATGGGCACCACCAACGGGATCGAAGTCAGTCCCGATGGTAAGACGCTTTATGTCAACGAAAGCAAACAGCGAAACGTCTGGGCCTTCACGATCAGCCAAGATCGCGATACTGAGCGGAAAACGGTTAGTGAGAAAGTTCGACGACCACGGATTCGACGGCAT
Source organism: Pirellulaceae bacterium (assembly GCA_963714715.1). GTDB lineage: Bacteria > Planctomycetota > Planctomycetia > Pirellulales > Pirellulaceae > JBFJVZ01. Next base: position 91,626 of record CAVQPV010000023.1, read on the forward strand.
GCGCTGCGACATCGACGGGAATCTGTACATCACGCGGCACGGAAAAGGCACGGTTGTGAAAATGACGCCCGCGGGCGAAATCCTGCGGGAGATCCCGGTACTCGGTGCCCGCCCATCCAACCTCTGTTTCGGCGGCCCGACGGCCGAACGGTGTATGTGACCGAAGTGGAATCAAGACGGCTCGTCAGTTTCCGTGTCGATCGCCCGGGTCGAAGTTGGCATGTAATACTAGGGAAAAAGGAGTGAGAAATCTGGATGGCGCAAACGTCGAATAGATCAGGCTGGCAAGTCCGCCCTAATCCTCGAGCGATCGACGAATCGCCTCTTCGATGTCATCCGCTTGTCGGTCGAGCTGCGACTGCAAATCATCGGAATCGCCTTCATCAAGTTCAGCGACCGCGTCGCCGAGTTGGTGAAGCCATTCGTCATGCGCTTGCTCGTTCGCCTGCAGACCCTGCTGATACTCTTCTTCGCTCAGCACAAATGCCTGCTTGCCCAGTCGGTTGACGCCCAGACGGGTACATTGAATCACCACACGGCCATTCTGGTTGCTGTACCACTCCAGGTAGAGACACTTACGCAGTTCTTCTGGAACTGGCTCGCCGAGTTCACGTCGCATCAAGAACTCTTCGATCGGGCAGTCGAAATGGCGAACCGTCATGTCGGCCGTGATATCGCCCACCCTTCCGGTCTGCTGCGTTGAAATGCCCTCCAGCGTTGAACGCTCTTCCCACTCGGGGACCGGCTCGAGTCGCTCGATTTGAAATCGCCAACCGGCAAGGTCCGGGTGGCAATTGCCATTCAAATCCAACCGCAGAGGCTGCTCGCGGCCTTCTAGCTCGATCCAGCCGGTCACTCGTCCGCGATAGGTATTGTCCAGCTCGCCACCGAGTACCAAACTTGTTGGTCGCCACGCCATCTTTTCTCCTTCGGTATCAGCTGTTGACATCGGATGCTGTGTCGCCAGTCGCCATGCACTCAATGGTATCATGCTCCGGGCCGTGTCGCGGGCATCGAACGAAGGCACCTGGATCTCAGTCTAAAACCGCACGTGCACTTGAAAGGGGCGTCCTCGACCCGCGGTGGCACTCAACTCGCTGTGGCTCGTTTCGTTTACCCTTTGTTGTTAAACGGCTTCGCCGTAAAGAAATGTGCAATTTCTCCTAACTTGTAGTGAGCCGACGAACCAAACACGTGTTCCAAAGCTTTTACCCACAGCATCTAGCGCTATGACTCTGACAGAACTCCGCCTGCCAGTGTGAATCGGCGGTCAGCGAGCGCCTCGGCTTCCTGCCTGTTGTGCGTGATGTGAAGGGTTGTGACGCCGGTTGCCTCCTTGATTTTCGTCAATAGCGACTGCATTTCGTCGCGCGTTGTCTTCGTCCAACGCACTGAGAGGTTCATCGAGCAACAGCACCGACGGCCGAAACGCTAACGCGCGTCCCAAGGCGACTCGCTGCGATTCGCCGCCGCTGAGGCCTTGGATCTTGCGGCCCGTCAAGTGCGCGATGCCGAGGACGTCGGCCATCTCGGTGGTTCGTTCGGCGATCAACTCGCGAGGTTGTTTGTGCAGCCGCATCGCAAATTCGAGATGTTCTTGGACCGTGAACGTTGGAAATAGCGCCAGATCTTGAGGAACATAGCCGATCTGTCGGTCACCGGGCGGCCAGTCGGTAACATCGGTGTCGTCGATCAAGATTCTCCCCGAGTGCAGTTTTCTCAAGCCGCAGATCGATTCCAGAATCGACGTCTTGCCGCAACCGGTTTTGCCCATCAACACGGCGTACTGGCCGCTGAGCACCTTGAGCGAGACATCAGCAAGCGAAAAGTTACCGGCGCGGATGCCGATTTTCGATAACTCGATCATGACGTCAGCCCGGTTCCCAGCAAACGCAGGACTAACAAAACAACCACTGCCATCGCCACCATCAACAACGAAACGGCAACCGCCGCATCCAACTGACCGATACTCAACTCCAAAAAGACCGTCGTCGACAGCACTTCGGTCCGCATTCGGGTTGCACCGGCGAAGACCAGGATCGGACCGAATTCGCCGAGTGCTCGAGCCCAGGCGATGGTGAATGCCGCGATCATGCCTCGCCACGCTTGCGGCAATGCGATTTGCCTGAACGCTTGTCCGCGAGTGCAGCCGAGCGTCCGAGCGACATCTTCGGCGCGAGGATTGATTTGGTCAAAGGTGACTCGCATCGTCCGCACCGCGAACGCACAGGCAACCGAGAATTGCGCGAGCACCACGGCGGGCCAGCGATACGTCACGGGGAATCCAACATCATCGCGCAGCCAGGCTTCCAACTGCCACCCGTTCTTGCCGATTGGTAAGTGAAAAAGAATCAACAAGCTGAGCCCCAAAACCAGCGGCGGCAACACGATCGGGATGTCGACCAGCGTATCAATGAACCAACGGCCGGGAAACTTGTATCGCGAAAGCAAATATCCGAGCGGGGTCGCCACCCAAACCGAAAGGATTGCCGCGATGGTGCAGGAGACAATCGTCAAGCGAAATGCCGCTTGGATTTCAGGCTTCGCGAGCGCCTCTTTGAATTCGCCGAACGATGTGAACCTCATGTCCGCTGCGATCAACAACACGATCAACAAGATGAAGCAAGCTGAAATGCCGCTCATCACGATGAAGAAGGGCACATCGCTGCGGCGGCGACGCACGATCGATTTCGGCTGCTTTGTGGACTTGGCCGGTAGGTACGGATCAGACGATGACATGGAGCGGCGGACCGTGCGGTTACTCTTCGAGATCGAGTTGCCAGCGGAATCCCTCGGCCGCGAAAACCTCTTGCGATTCGGCGCTGATGATCCGATCAAACAACCGACCAGCCGTGGCCGGGTACTTTGATTCGGTGGCGACGGCCCACGGCTGCGTGGCGATGCTACAGGGAATACCTTGGATCTGAATGGCATCGAGGAACTCAGCGGAGCCAGCAGCGTTGCTCAGGTAAGCAACCGCAGCGTCCAGTGATCCGGTCCGCAGTTGATTGACCAACATATCGCCGGTTGGCGTTTGTACGGTCACGTTTTCCATCACTTCTTGTTGCACGCCGCCTTCCTTTAAGGTGTTCTGCGTGATCCAGCCCATTGCGCATTGCTTTTCGTGGCCAATGCCGACACGGATTCCTTGGTTGCCAAGGTCACGAAGCGATTTGATGTGATGCGGATTCCCTTTTTGCACCAGAATCACAAGCTCGTTTTGCGAAACGGGCACCGGATCGGGAAACAGATCGGCAACCTGGGTCATGAACTCGCTGTCGCAGGCGAAGTAGGCATCGGGATGCTGTCCCGCCTTCATCTGGCCGACCAGAATTCCGCAGCCGTTGTAAACGCGATTGACACGAATTCCCTCACGCTGCTCGAATTCGACGATCGTATCTTCGATTGCCGGCCGCAACATCGAGCCGGCAAAGATGTTCAACTCCGGCACGTCGCCCACCGATCGCCGCCGGAGACTCGAAAGCCGTATTCGGTGTAGCGTTTCAGGCCTCGATCGATTGCCGAGAGATAACGAGCAAAGTGTAAAGCGGCTTGCGGCTGCCTGGTCCCGCCGACCACACCAACCGCGATGGGCGAGGCACCTTGTTTCAGCTCCGGTATTTCTACAAATTCCAGATCGGTGTACGTGTGCAGGACGGCGTCATAGACGATTCCAGCGTCCGCGGCGCCTACCTGAATATCATTGGCGACTTCGGTGACCGTACCGCGATAGGCGGCGGTTGCTTTGTCCAGCTTTTCCCAGAGTTTGGCTTTGCTGAGCAAGTTACGCGATACTTTGCCGATTGCTGTTGCCTCGGGGCTAGCCTGGACGACTCGTACGTCGTCACGCAACAAGTCATCGAACGACTTGATCGACTTGGGATTGCCCTTCTTGACCGCGATGACAGCTTGCTGTTTGGCGACAGGTAAGACTTCCTCAATCAGACCTTTTTCTTTGGCGATCTTCAAATAGCTATCGTCTGCCGGCAAATACAGGTCGCCTGCTTTGCTGACTTCGATTTGCGACAACAGTCCTTGTGACGGCCCGTAGTTGACCTGAACTTCACGGTTAAACTCGGCTTGGTAGTCGGCCCGAATCGCTTCCATCACCGCTCGGTTGCTGGCGGCGCAGAACATCATCAGTGGTTCGACTTCGGCTCCGCCGTTGCCGACATTGGCCGCCGATCGTTTCTTATCGGTTTGCGATAAAGTGAAAATCATCACACCGAGTGCAACGACCGATCCAATCAAGACAACAAAGATTCGATTCATGAATTCACCTATCGCTGTGTGTCGGCGACTTTGTTAGCGTTTTCTTCCCGGGGGAATGGTAAGTGTTTTGGGCCGATCGTCAGACTCGCGTACCGACGTCGCCAGAGGATGCTCGCCGCCGTCGCCAAATAACTGCCCGTTCCAATCCGCCGACAGCAACAGATCGAAACCGGGGTTGCGATTTTTGACTTGGCAAGAGCAAGGACCACTCAGGAATACCGTCAGATCCTCAATCAAACGATAATTCAAGTCGCAGGCAGGAATCACTTCCAACGCGCGGCCGCGCCCAAAAACGGGGACGATCAACGGCTCGCCGGCATCAAATGCATCGCTTTGCAGACCCGATAGCAATTTGACCAGGAATTGCTCTTCTTCGTCATTGCGGTCAATCGACAGCACGCTGAAGTCCAGCAGTAACGGAATTTCGCTGAATAGTTCGCTGCCGGGAAGTCCCACGCCTGCGGGTAACGAAAGGTTCGATGTCAGCTTGGGGAAACTGGTTTGCAATAGATCGCGGGCAGTCCTGGTGCGTTTTTCGTCATCCGATTCGAGCAGCAGCCAAACCACGGCATCGCCTTGTAACAGGCGATTTGCCAATTCGATGCGGGCAGGTGACGTCAATACGTCAGCCTTCATCGCATCGTTGAGTGACCCGTGCCAGCAGTTGATGTCTTGGCCGCGCAGCCGGGTTCGAATGACAACGTAGGGGAGCTTCGCATCCTCTTCTGCGCGAACGCTTTCCCACACATCGGCGAGTGGCGAAGCTTGATTGGCAGCGATCCGTGATTGAATCAAGCTAATGTTCGCGGTTCCGGAACGGTCGGCTGAACTTTCCTCGACCGATTTCAGAAACAAGTTCTGCGCCACCGATAGACGGGCATCGTGAAACACGACCAGTTCATAGGCATCGCTCTGCCAACGTTCCAGTGCGTACCGGAAAACGGGAACGTTGCAGGCACCGGCAAGCGATGGAAACAGCGCGAGGAACAGCAGGCAAGAGACGATCTTCATCACTCACTTCTTTCCAAAACACATTACCGTGCCGTCGAGCGTCGACAGGTACAACTGACCATTTGCTCCCGCCATGCCATCCCAAGCGGGCAGCGTGCCCAGCTTGATTTTGTTTTCAACTTTGCCTGTTGCCGTGTTGATTGACAACAGCAAACCATCGTCGCCGTTGAGAACCGCATCTTGATCGGCCAAGAGCTTTTGGACCCTGGGATCACCTTTGGTCAGTTGCTCGAACGTCTCTTCTTCGTCGATGATGTCTGGCGGGCCGGCGATGAATAGAGTTTGGCCCGCTAAGACCATGGCACGAACGTAAATCGGAATATCTTTCTTCCACTTGGGTTGAACCAAACTGTCACCCGGCTTTTGAGCGGCATTGCCGCCACCCTTTTTACGGGGCGAGAACTGCAACGCCTTGCCGAACTTGCCTTTGACCAATTGAGCACCTTCGACCGTGCCATTGTTCCGCTTGATCGAATAGTCACGTGCGGTGCCGTCATCAAAGCTGACTGCCAGCACAGCCTCGTCAGAGATTTCGGTGCCGTCGCCAAATCGTGCCGCGATCTGCTCGGCATTCGCGGCCAGGAAGTACAAACGCACTTCGTCGATCAGACCGGTGAACGGCATTTGCGTGTTGTATTCGCCGACCGCCGTTTGGCCGTCCAGCCCTACTTCCAATGGCTGTGCCGGGTCCTTGGTGATCAAGCCCGGTGCCTTGCCTTCGCCAGCCAGTTGGCCGTCCACGTACAACTTCATCGACTTGTCGGTATCCAAGACGCCGACGATGTGATGCCAGCCGCCAACGACTGCGTTTGTTGCCGGCGACAGTTGCCAGCGTCTCCGTCGCTGCGGACGAGAAACTCGGGATGTCCAGCCTTGAGCGTTAGTGCGAATCCTTCGGCTGGACCGCCGCGAGCGACGATCACGCCTTGCGGCTTGGTCGACGTGATCCAGGCTTCGATGGTGAGCGGTTTGCCGGTTGGATCGAGGCTTTCGGTTTTCGGAAACTGTGCATACGAGCCGCTCATGCCGCCACCGCCCTTCTTGCCAAAGTTCTCAGGAATCTCCGGCGGGTTGGGTTCAGCGGCAAATAGCTGATGTTCCAGCGTTGTCGTCCAACGCAAGTATTCGGGTTTGCGGCCATAACCGTAAACGTAACCGTTGCCGCGAACCAGAATCCGGCCTGACGGTGCAAAGCGTCCAGCCTGGTAATAGCCGCCGTGACCGCCAGCAAAGCTTTGACCGTGTACCCAATAGGAGCGGTGGAACCAAGTGTCGTCCAGGAATCCCATCGGTGCAAAGATATGCGCGTCGTCGCCTCGTTGCTTGGAGGCCTGTGCGGCAAAATCGCCCGAGTTCGGACCGATCTCCAGTCGGTTGCCTTCCATGTCAAACTTCTGCGACTTCATAAAAATGTGTTTGCCGTCGCATGACAAAATGTCGGGCAGACCGACCGGCATTTGCAGGATTTGTAGTTTCTCTTGAATATTGTTCCCCGTGTCCGGATTGGTTTCGTCCATGATGGTCTCGGAAAGCTTGTTGCCGGTTTTCAAGTCGAGTCGCACAAGACGCAGTCCGCCATCCAAGAAGATCGATCGGCCGGCGACGCAGTAGACCATGTCGTCTCGCACCAGTGCGCTGCCATGCACGGGCCACAGTGATTCGAGCTGTTCGTAAGCCATCGTGCGGCGCTCCAGGGGAGCGGCTCGATAACGCCACACGAGTTGTCCATCCGTCGTCAGACAGTAGACCCAACCGTCGGTCGAACCGAAAACAACACGATCGCGATAAATGGTCGGCGGCGAATCGATTCTCGCTCCCGCGGTGAACGTCCACTTTGCGTCCCCGGTGTTCTCATCCAGCGCGTGCAACGTGTGCGCGTCGACTTGCGAAACGTAGACAGTGCCGCCGGCGATCACGGGCGGAGTCAGCCGACCGCCTAAATCCGTGGTCCATTTCGGCCCCAGTTTGGCATCAACCGGCGTCGTCGAATTGCCGCTGCGATTCTGGTCGTGACGATACGTCGGCCAATCAGGACTGTCGTCTTTGGCCAGCTTGGCCAAGTGGTGTGTCGAATGCAGGACCTTTCTCCAAGCGGCCTTCGTCGGAGATTTCCTTTGGCACGGGACGAGTCGCCGAGGCAGGCGCCAACGCGTTGAACCCAAACAAGTTTCGCCTCGGGATAGCAGGCACAGTTATGCGGCGGCGCGTAGGTCAGCCCGTTGCACGGCATCACACCGTACAGGCAACCACCGCGCACCCAGTGATGGATGTCCCAATGTTCTTGATCGGGATCGACGAACTCGATGCCCGTTCGCGACGGCATCAGGAAGTTATTGGTTGCCTTGGCGATGTAACAACGATGATGGAACCAATAGGTATCCACGTCCGGCGGGAATTCTTTCTTGACTTCGCCCGTTTTCGGATCGCGACCGGTGTAAACGCCCGTGTCTTTTCCCGACGTCAGCGGTGCGAGCCAGACCAGACCGTCGATGACCATCAGGTCTTGCGGCGATTGATAGCCGCTGTTGGGAAAGCTCGCATCCCACAGCTGGCTGCCGCTTTTGCTGTCCAAGCTGACCATTTTGCCGTCGCCGCCGGCGTACAGCACGACGTCTTCGTGAATGACCAAGCGCGGTCCAAAGTTGAACGTGAATGATTGGCGACGCGTGACGGCTTCCGATTGCCAGGCAACATCGCCCGATTTCTGATCGAGGCTGACGACTTTTTCCCCATCGTGGAAATAGACCTTCGAGTCATCGGCAGCCAAGCGTCAGCGGCGACAAACGGGTTTTTTTGGCCCACAGTTGCTTGCCCGACTGCAGCATCAAACGCCATCACGACGCGAGGTTCTTCGTTCCAAAAAGATGTCCCGCACGTGGGCTTGGTCGCCGACGCGTCCGTACAGCGGCGCGTAGTCTTGCAATTCCGCCTTGCCTTTGCGGACGACCAGAAACAGGATTCCATTCTTGTAGATGATTTCTTCGGTCGCATCGCTTCCTTCATACGTTCGCACTGTTTCGCCGGTGGCCGCATCGAGCGCCGCCAGCGGAGCGTTGTAGCCGAGCGTGACAAACACGGTATCGTCGGTAGACACCAATCGTCGCGCCAGTTGTGTTGGCCCACTCTTGAGCGGCCAGAGGTGGCTTTGCCAATCGGGGATGTCGCGTTTCCAAAGCACCGATCCGTTGAAGGCGTCGCGGGCGATCAGCTTCCATTTCGACGGCAACTGGATCGAGATGCGGCTGCCTTCGTCCATGATGTAGAACATGCGTCCATTGGTCGAAACCAGCGCACTCATGCTGGCCATCCGATCGTGGTGCCGCGACCAACGCGGGCTGCCGACCCACTGCAAGTGACGCGGCGGCGCGACCACGTCGTCGTTGGCAACTGAGTTGCCGGTTGAGTCGTGAAGGTAATGCGACCACTCGTCGATGTTGTCCGGTCGAGGCTTGATCGTATTTTTCCCATTCGCCACCGTCGCTTGATCATCGCGACGCCATTGGGGACCAGCACGCGCAGGACTTCTTCCATCGAGTACGTCGCCCAGGTCCTCGCTGACGAGCAAATTGACCAGATTGTCGACGTAGGGAAGTTGCTTTCCCGAAAAACTGCTCGACTGCGATGTCACCGTAGTCACCTGGAGGTTGAATTCGTGACCGAACCGCATCGACATCGAGCCGCGTCACGCTACCAGAGCGTGAACTTGGGTCGTTTCGTTCTGACGAAGCGCCGCGGTTAATTCGCCGTCACCCGCGTCCAGGTGAACGACCAATCCCGAGAGACTCCCGCCTGCGAGAGAATATCCTCGGCGTCGCTCTTGGCGTCGGCACATGCCAGATTCGCTGCGCCGGCAGCAAAGAGGGCGAGACAGATAGCGATAAACCGGTAGTTTGACCACGGTAGAAACATGTGGACTCCCGGGTTGCTGAAGTCAGCGAGATGGTGATGGAGATCAAGGACCCAGCATTGTAACAGCCAGCGGCGGGATGTGCGGAGCAGGGTTTTCCCATTGATTTGTGAATGCCACCCCTTGTCCGTGTAGACTACTCGATTGACACGACTCAGTGTGGGGCACGCGGCGTGACGGGGCGGGTGCTTTGCCGATTTTTGGGCCTCACCGTTTTGCCGCGAGGGGAAGTACCATGACCGAAACCAAGACGGATGTAAGCATCACTCTCCGCATCCCGGGCGATTGGGCAGATCCGGGGAGTTGCTGATGCGAATACCGGAGGGCTACCAATTGACACCCGAGGCATTGATCTTGCCCGACGGAACGGAGATCGAGTTCACCCCGATGCCGCCGGACGATCAGTTCGCCACGATTTTTCGCTCGTCGCTGCGCCGACCCGCGTTGCCGGATGAGCTGGCGGTCGTCGACCAGTACACCGTCAATGTCGGCCTGACCGGTCCCGGTGGGAGCTTGGAGTCGGCACGCGTCATGATGCAAGCAGGCGCGGCGATCCTCGGAAGCGGGTGGTGCCGGCGTCTTTATCGACAACAGTGCGCTTTCGCACGGTGCGGATAATTGGTTGTACATGACCGACGAAGGGAGCAGCGATGCGGTGAGTTTCGCTTTCGTGGGAATCATCCGTGGCCAGCACGATGTCTGGACGATGGGCATGCAGGTGCCGGGTTTCCCGGAAGTCGTGATGCGCCGCGCAGACGCTGATGCCGACGACCGAGCGATCATCGAGATGATTCGTTACTTGTGCAGCAATGAGAAACCGGTTGGTGACGGCCATCATCATCGCCGATGAACAGGGACCGCGTTTTCGAGTCGAGTACGAGAGCCGACGATGAATTCGACGCCGACAGCCCAATGCACAATCCGTTCGGACGGTTGCGACTGGTGAGTATGAAGGACATTGCCGAACGAAATTGACGCTCTTGTCGATCCAACGATGGAGATGTCACCGCCGGCGACGCATTGATCGTCATCAATGAACTGCGTTGGCATGTCAGCCGCCTTCTCTACTGACTCAATCGATCAAGAATATTCTTGGTGATCCGCTCGACGAGCGGGTCTTTCCCGCGCAGTCCGTGTGCCCAGTCGGTCGAGCCCGCTGTGACCACGGTTCCACCTTGCGTGTAGATTCCCAGCACCGCATTGCCGACGCGATCTTTCGGAAAACGGTCGTACCACAAGCTGTCGCCGGGGGCCCATTTTGCGGGACAAGTGCCCAGTACGAGGAAAGACTTGGGCGTGCCGTCGTTGCAGGTCGGCTGAGGAAGCCCGTCTACCCACTCCAGTTCGCACCCGTCGCATTCATAGCCGACGATCGTGTCTTTGCCCGCCGAATCGATCACCTTGCTTGAGACCCGTGCCCTCGAACAGCCAGTGTTCCGGTCGATGAACGATGTAGGACGCCGGGCCGTCCATGAATTGACCATGGCTGCGATGATAGCCGCCCCAAAGAAAACCGACGCCCGTCAGCTCGTTTTCGGGTCGGCCAATCAAATGGTGACTCCACGCGGTGCTGAGTAATCGTTGATCTCCCGTTGCGAAATATCGGATCCAGCACGTACGCTTGCTTCCAGCACGTCAGTGCTCGACCGTCGTCTTCGCTGCGAACTTGCCAACAACAAGTGTTGCCGCTTAGAAAGGCAACGTTGCCGCCGTCCGCGATGAATTGCTCCAAATGATCTCGCATCGGCGATGACCAGTACTCGTCATGGCCGACGCTGAGCACGAGCCGATAGTGTTTCAGATCTCGGGATGGAACTCCAGGTCATTGTTGACCGCGTAGTCGATGGCGTATCCGTTGGCTTCGGCCCACTTTACGAACGGTTGTTCCCATTTGCCAAACTGCGACGACAGTGGTCGAGCGAACGAAACACGATGTCCCTGCAAGCCCGTCGCGATCGTGATAGGAATACAGGCTGTGGCCGCCCCAGTTGGTGTAGGCGTTGTAGGTGTTGGTTGCTAATTGCAGCAGAATCTTGGTGTCCTTGCCCGGCTGCGATGATCGGACGACGAAGAACAGCGAACCCTTTCCGCCGGTGTTCGCTTGCCAGCAAAGACACGGTAGTAGCCACTTCTCCACTCCGCGGGTATGTCCATCGGCAAACTAGCCGGCCAGTCGCATCCGTCCGACGATGCCCGCGCAGGGATCGGTTGCTCTCGGCAGGCGACGCCTTGTTTGCTCCAGACCTTTTCGGTTTGTCCGCCAAGTCGCTCGATGATCACATCGACCGAGTCAGCAGTTACTGGAAAGGTGTAAGGACAGCCGATCGCCCGGCGACAACACTCAACTCATTCGCGTAGCCGTCAACAAACGGCTGTGCGTTCGGCGCACGGCCGTGCGTGCAGGACGGCGATGCAAAACCAGACGAAAACGTAAGTGACGATTTCAATTCCACTCGTGCCCATGTGTCGGAAATTTGTCGAGCGAGCTCATTTGGTTCGCCTCTCAATCGGAGGTCATGTTTCTTTCGATTCGCAACGATCTTAACGTCGTGCCAGTAGGCCCATTCATTCATCCAGTTGTTGGCTCGATTCTCGATCGCTAGTTGGATCTTCTTGCCGGCGAATCTTCGACAGATCGACATTGACGTCAAGCCATTCAGTCACCGGACACCGACTTCGTGCCAACAATTTTGTCGTCGACGACATTGCCGTCGACCAACACGCGCAACTGCCAATCACCGTGCGGGTGATGACTGACTCGCATCGAAAGCCGGGTCTGTTTGCCGGTTGGTACGTTTATCTTTCGCGTCAAACGACACGGTGTTTTTCGATCCAGCGGGTGCGTCTGGACGGCCTGCTGATTGCGAAATACCTTATGAAAAACAACACCGCCTTCGCCAACATTGCTGGACGGTAAATCCCGGTGCGGCGAGCTCGATGCTTCTCTTGCCACTCGGGTTGCGATCCGTCGGCAATGTCGCCGGAAACCATCCGACGCGCGACGAACTCCTGCAACACAGGTATCTTTCCCTCGATCGCCAGTCGCAATGACCTTTCCGGATACTTTGGCACCATCGGTTCCAGGCCAAACCAATACATCCGCGGTAGGTTGTGGTCGTCACTGTCTTCGTCGTGTTTGGCCAGTTCGCCGAGGATCTCCCAGCGATCGGAAAACGGCAATCGTTGGACGGCCGAAGAAAGATACAGACGAACGACCGGGGACGGGTCCTGTTGGGCCATCAGATCGAATAAGGCGAGCGTCGATTCGCTGATTTTCGTCTGGCTGATCCTCGACGGCGGCCAGAATAGAACGCATCGACAGTGCTATCGTCGCACAACAATTGAATCGACCAGGCACGCACGTACTGGTCTTGGTGGTCCAGCAGTTGCTGCAGCTGTTGTTCCGCCAACCCGCCCGTGACGTGCAGTGCCCACAGTCGCTCTCAGGCGTTTGCCGGACGTGTCGGCTGACGCAAGCATCTCCTTGAGCCGTGGTGGACTGCTGGCTCATTCAGTTGTCCCGCGGCCGATCGGGTGTGAAGCAAGACCCGCGCTTGACGCACGTACCAATCGTTGACGTGCCATTGCAGTTCGACCAATTCTTCGTCAGCACAGACTTCGTAGATTCGGCGGCTGGATCGGCTGAGCATTCTTGGGCATGATCCGATAAACGCGACCACTGTTGGGAAAGTTGATCGCGTTTCCGCACACATCGGTGTCGTGCCAATCCAAAATGTACACACCGCCTTCGGGTCCGATTTCAACGCTGAAGCCAACCCAAGCCAGATCGTTGGTCGGCAAGAAATCGTCACCATGCCGGCCGATAAAACTCGATCCGTTCGGCTCCATCGATGTCGGTCAGCACGCTGTGCTCGTGGATGTTGCACATGAACAGCCGACCGTGATACTGCTTGGGAAAAGCGTCGGCCAAATAGAAGCGAGCGCCGCCATGGGCCGACAGGTGCGTGTGGTCGCGGATCGTCTTGATGTCGTCATAAATGTGCGGATTAACATGCGGGCGACTTTGTTTGTGGTACACGCCGCCCTGAACAATGTGAAACAAGTGTGGAATCACGCAGCAAGTCGCAAAGCTTTGTCCGTGATCGTCGAAATCGAATCCCCAAGGATTGGATAAGTCCCCGCGCGAAGATCTCAAACTTATCCGCGTTGGGTGGTAACGCCAGATCCCGCCGTCGATGAATTGACGTTCGCGATTCGCGGGCACGCGGCTTGCCGACGCTTGAGTGAGTGAACACACCATGGCAACCATACAGCCAGCCATCGGGACCCCAATATGAAACTGTTGAGCGTTTCGTGACGGTCGTTGATGCCCCAGCCGTCCAGCAGCACTTGCGGAGGACCATCGGGCTTGTCATCGCCGTCGGCATCGGGAATGAAGCTGAAGTTTGGCGGCGAGCCGACAAACACGCCGCCAAAACCAATGGCGATGCCCGATGTAAACGTCAGTGAATCGGTAAAAGTCTTCTTGTTGTCAAAGACACCGTCGCCATCGGTGTCTTGAAAGATCTGAATTCTGCTGACCGGGTCATCGGTATGTTCGCGACGAGTCCGGTAGTTCAGGTTCTCGACGATCCACATGCGGCCGCGGTCATCAAAACAGAACGCAATCGGTTCACCGATATCGGGCTCGGAGGCAAAGACTGAAACATCAAAACCGACTGGGATCGACATTTTGGCAACCGCTTCGGCTGGTTTCAGGAATGGCGCGTTGCTGGTGCGGTGCTGTTGCTTCGGCAGTTCGTTCTGAGCCAATGCGTACGGGGGCGTCACGGACAATGCAACGAGAGCAAGAGTTGTGTGCAGGACTCGATTCACTGGGCAAGCTCCACTTGCTCGGTTGTTTGCAGATACTTGATCAAGTCGATCATTTGCTTGTTTGCTGAGTTGCTGGAGTTGTCCGTCGGGCATCATCGATTTCTCGGAGACTTTCCGCAACTCGATGTCTTCCTTGGCGATCACGACTTCGGGTTGATCGACGGTCTTGAGGATCAATGCGCTGGGCGTCTTCGGCATCGATCACGCCATTCAGGATGCGTCCGTCGACCGTTTCGACGATCACCATGCGGTATCCTTCAGGGACGTCGTAACTGGGGGCCAGGCTGTTGAGCAGGATGTAGTCCAAGTTGGCACGATTGGATCCAGTCATGTCCGGTCCGATTTTGCCACCCGTACCGTACATCAGATGACAGGCCGCACACGTTTTCTGATAGACCACGCGTCCCCGGCGAGGATCGGCTTTCGTCGATCGCGTCGGGTGTGATGATCTTTTTGTACTTGGCAATCAAGTTCGATCGTGTTTTCTTCCAGTTCAGGGACATCACCGTACACTTTCGTAAATTCGTCGCGCACGATTTCACGCATCGATCGCGGGCAACATAGGCCGGGATGTCATCGCGACGAACGATGTTTGATTCGATCCCACGGACAAGTTCTGACGCATAATTCTTTCGCGTCGTCAGTGTCTCGAGGATGGCACGTTTGGCGGCGTATCCAATGAGTCATACCGAGATAACAGCATCGCTTTGCTGCGGTCGGGGATTCGATCACACCGTAGGCACGAATGCGCATCCAGACGTAGATCCGGCTCATCGAGCAATGGTTCAAGTTCAGCCATTACTTCACGATGCTGTTGCAGAGCAGCGATTTGAGAGCCGATCGCCGAGCCGCTGTCGGTGCTTCCCGCTGCGAAGTGTCGCGATTGCACGTTCAATCGCTTCCTCGTCACCAAAGATCTGGGCAAGCTGCTCGGCAAATTCGCGAATCGATGCATCGTCGCTTTCTGGAGACTCGTTTTGAGTTGCGACCAGCCGTCCGGCGAGGGAAGATTTCGACGACCCGCCAGCCCGTGCAGCATGCCACGCAGCACCGCGTTACGAACGGCGTCGTCATCGGTTTCGCCCAGTGGCACGTACAGAGAATCTCCATCGATTGTTGCTCATCCGCGGAGCCGACACGTCGCGAGAGTCGGTACAACCAGCAGTAGCAAGAACAGAATGGTGTAACGAGCAGGCGTTCGAGTGGGAGGCATCGGCTGGTTGTCGTTTTTGGGTGGCTGCGGCTTGCCGCCGCGAAAAGTGCCTGTCATCTGCGGTTGGAATCGCTCGAAGCCCCAGCCACATTGGGTCCGGGCCCGTCAAGTTGTGTCGCTTCTGGAATCATCGAGGTAAGATTGTACCAAGCGTCATTGGCACGCGTCCTTGGGTCCGATTTTGCACAGCGAAAGCATTCGTATGACGATGAAATCAAATCGCCGCCGTTTTTTTGCCGCCTCGGCGTCGGTGATCACACCTGCCGTGATTGCCGGAAGTTCGGTAGCCGACGGAACAGCCCCGCCGAGTGAGCGGATCAATATCGGCGTGATTGGGCTGGGTTCTCGGGGATACAACTTGATCGATGCGTTGCTCAAGAGCGCCGACGCTCAAATCGTAGCGATCTGTGATGTTGATATGCATCACTACCGCGATCGAGCTTGGGGACAGGGAACTGCTTTTGGATTGTTGCCTGCGAAGGAGAAGATTGAGTCCGCGTACGCCAAGAAAAAATCGGGAAAACCGCAGAGCGGCTTGAGCACCTACTCCGATTTCCGCGAGTTGATTGGCCGAGATCAGCATCGACGCGGTGGTTGTGGCCACGCCCGATCACTGGCACGCGATCTGTACGCTGAATGCACTTCGCGCGGGTAAAGATGTGTACTGCGAAAAACCGGTGACGCATCTGTTTGCCGAGGGCCAGCAGGTCTATCGTGAAGTCGAAAAACAGAACGCGGTCTTTCAAACCGGATCACAACAACGATCGGACGCCAAGTTCCGCCGCGCCGTCGAACTTGCTCGCAACGGTGTGTTGGGCGAGATCAAGATGGTCGAGGTCGGTTTGCCTCCTGGTTACGAAAAACCGCAGGGTGATGCGACCGTCAGCGAAAGTGCCCAAGCAATTGGACTATGACTTTTGGTGTGGACCGTCAGAGCTTCTGCCATACATGCGAGCGAGGCACCATCGTTGGTGGCGCGGACATCGAGCGTATGGTGGCGGCGTATTGATGGATTGGATCGGCCACCACAATGATATCGCTCATTGGGCATTGAACGTCGACTCAAGCGGACCCACACGAGTGGAAACGACCGAGTGGAGTATGCCGGAAACGGACGTCTACAACACGCCGCATCATTACACGATCCGTGGCACGTATGCTGGCGGCATCGAAAGTACGATTTCTAGCCGCAACAAGGTCGGTCTCAAGCTGATCGGCGAAGATGGCTGGGTATTCGTCAGACCGCGGCGTGCTAGAGGCATCTGATAAACGTTGGCTCGCGTCCGATTTTGTCCCGGGCGACATTCGCGTCGATCGTTCCGACGATCACATGCGTAACTTTCTCGACTGCGTTAAGTCGCGATCAGCCTTGCATTGCACCAGCCGAAACGGCACATCGCAGCATCACACCGGGACATCTCGGTTATGTCGCGGCCACTGTGGGCCGAGCCACTCGACTGGGATTCGGCCACCGAAAGAGTGATTGGAGACGACGAGGCCGACGAGCTTCTGAAAAAGGTGCACTACCGGTCACCCTGGCTCATGGCTTAAGCAGTTGGTTGGAAGTTGAGGCCGCGGGCTCTCAGCCAGAGTCGTCGCGAGCGGGCGCCAACGATCTCCCCAAACAGTCGCCCGCGGAGTGAGCGACGACTTGAGTGGAACGGCAGAGAGGATCAACGCATCATTCGGCTGCCAGCTGTTGACACTAAAACGCGTCTAGGACAAAGCCGTTGTATCCACGGGCCTTCGGATTTTGCACTGTCCAGCCATTACGGGTCGGCACCAAGACTTGTGGAGCTGAGTCCATGGGTGGCAACGATCGACGTGATGCCCGTGGGTCTTGCGGCAGTTGGTTGCCAAACTTCATGTAGCCGTTTCTGGCCGCGGCGACATTGACGCCGCCACTGTCGAAGAAACCGTAGCGGCTCCCACTCGATCAGACAGGTTGGAATGGCGGCCGATAGTTGTTGCGACCGCAGACTTGCGATACCGGTGCACGTTTCAGATTCAAGTATCGCAAGTTGTCGCATCGAATACAGATACTTCAGTCCCGCATCGGATACGCATGTTCGTTCCAGGTCCAAGTGCTGCAAGTCTTGGCATTTGGAGAGATCATAAAGTGCACGATCGCCAACGCGAGTATGCGAGGCATTGAACCATCGCAAGCGAGTGTTTTGCAGCCACGCCATGGCGCCACCATCGAGACCCGGTTCGCGCCAGATCAAGGGATTGAAGTTCGCGTCAAGTTTCCCAGCGTCCGCAGGTCGCCTGTACGAAGATTTAGCGGTGTCAATCGCAACCGTTGAAGTTTCGGCATCGAGGAGACCGCGGAGACGATTTGTTTCTTGTCTTTCTTGGCTCTGATTGGATGGCTTGGTAGAAACATTGGTCACGGCGCGGAAAAAATCGTCGCCCAGCCATTTTCTCAAGAACCGCGGTGGATTCTCGGCATCACCCGGCAACATGCTTACCAGCGCATTGTCTCGTGGTGCGTAATGAATGAATGCGTTTTGGGAGACCAGATGATCAACCGCGACCGCTTGGCGACGCGAGTCGTGGTAGACACGTCCAAACCAGGCGAAAAGCAAACCAAAGAAGACGACAGAGCCCAACAGAAACCGAAGTGTCAGTTGACGTCGCCGTCGCTTCCGCACTGTCGCTTGTTCGGAAAGCAGGTCGGTTAACCGCCCGAGCTGCTGTTCGAGCATTTCAAGTCGCTCGGAGAGCCGGCCAACGCGACCGGTTCCACTGACAGGTTCTTCCGTTTGTTTCTTCATGTGACTAGCCAACGAATTTGGTGGCTGGGAGTCCTCGCTCAAAGACTGCCACCATGTTAGCCCAAGCGGGCGGCAGTTGCATCGTCTTTCGTGCGGCACCTTGACCCATTCGCATCGTCCGATCGCGAGGCTCGATGCTATTCTGTCTTCTTCTTTGTTAGCCCGTACTGCGCGATCAATTCGTCCAATAATCCGCCAAGCCGAGTCCGCTGCGAACGATAAGATTCATGTTCGGCCAGATTTGTGAATTCGTTGGGATCAGCTTCGCATGTCGTAGAGTTCGGCCGTTCCATCGCTGTATCGCATGAAGTGCCAATCATCGGTTCTTAGAGAGAATCCTTTGTTGAAGGAAAGGGCTGCCGGCTTGATCTTTTCGGCGTGGTCTTGCAGGATCGGAACCAGACTGTTTCCGTGCAATCGGCCGGGGGCTTTCAAACCGGCAAGTTCCGACAAGGTCGGAAAAAGATCCACGAGTTCGACGATCGACGTGGTGCGTCCGGGCGGCATGTTCGGCACGTCGATGACCAGCGGTACACGAAGTACTTCTTCGTGGAGATTCGACTTTTGCCAGAAACCGTGTTCGCCCAAGTGGTAGCCGTGGTCGCTGGTAAAGACGATCGCCGTACTCTCACGCAGCCCCAGTCGATCAAGCTCGTCGATCACGCGGCCGACTTGCTCGTCCATGAAGGCAACCGACGCGTAATAGCCTGACCACATCCGCTTCTGGTTGTCGGGATACTTGCCAATTGGGTTCTTGCTGGAGATCGTACCGGCCAAACCGAGTTTCGGAATGTCATCCAGGTCATTGGCTGTCGATGTTGGCAACGGAATCTTTTGCCAAGGATACGGCTCGAAGTATTGATCGGGTGCCACCATCGGATAGTGCGGGCGAACAAAGCCAACGGCCAGGAAAAAGGGCTCGTCCTTGTGAGCCTGCAGTAAATCGATCGCCTTGGTCGCTGTCTTGTGATCGGGTTGGTCGCTGCCGTCGCCCTTCGTATTTGACCGTGACAAACATCCGATGGGGCATCCTCGTCGATTCGCGATTCGTCAGACCGGTACGAAAGTCATTCAGGTTCAAGCAAGCGTACTGGCCCGGCGTGTGCGCTTCCAAACCCGGCGAATTGAATCGTTGTGACCAAGTCGACGCCACGTCCAGACCGTTGGTTCCAGCGATGATGTCGCCGGGGACTCGCATGTGATAGATCTTTCCAACCCTTGCTGAGTACCAGCCGTTTTCACGAAAGTGCTGGCCCATGTTGACGTCGCCTTTTCCTTGATAGCGACTGAACATGAATGATGTCCGCGACGGATTGCAGGAGGTGCCTTGGCAGTACGCGCGGTCAAAAACCAAGCCATCGGCAGCAAGTTGGTCGATGTTGGGCGTCTTGCAAACCTGATCGCCGTAACAACCCAGAACGCTTGCTTTTAAATCGTCCGAGATGATGAAGAGGACGTTTTTGATCGCGGGTTCGGCAAAGCATTTACTTGCGCAAGTGCAAATCAAGCTAGCGATGAAGAGACAGCGAAGCATCGTTTTGATCTGTTAAGGGAGTGGACCGCCAATGTGCAGAATTTTAGCTGCTCTTTGCCCCCGGATGGCAACGCCGACCCACGAATGATTTGCTTCGAACTGAGATTGTTGAAATCGACTGTCCGATTTCGTTGCAAGCTCATTCATCGCCTACCAGGTTGAGCTGAAGGCAACACGTCGGAGCGATAAAAGAACTTTCGCACGAGTGTCTTGTCCGGCGAATCGCCAATCAGCGAGAACGCGATCGTCGGCACTGCGGATCCAACCAGATCCCAAATGAAGGGGTTCATCCCCAGGAACTCGTAGGCTCGAAACTCACCGTGCTGGTAGTAGCCCCAGCATGTCAGGGCCAGATGCGTGAGCGAGCCGCCAAGCATGCCGGCGATCGCCCCGCGTGCCGTGATGTTTCGCCAATACAGTGACAAAACCATCGGTATCAGAAAGCATGCAGCGAGCCCTTCGCTGGCAAACACAATCAGGTCCTGCAAATACTTGGGGGGGTGCAACACACACAACATCGCCAAGGCACCAACCACGATGGTCACCACATAACTTAATACCTTGAGCGTTCGTGCCGGGGCGTCGGGATTGACTCGTGTTTGATAGATGTCTCGTACGACCGAAGATGATACGACCAGCAGGAAACTGTCCACGCTGGACATGATGGCCGCGAAAGGGGCAGCCACCAAGAGGCCTGCCAGCCAGGGCACGCCTGCGTTGACGGTCAATTGGGCGGCCAAATCGGGCATTGCGCGATCGGGATCGATTTCCATGCCCGGCATCAATACGCGACCACAGCAAAAGATCACGACCAAGGAGAGGTAGATCACGCTGTAGTAAATCGCCACCGTCATGATCGAATAGCGCAGGGTTCTGGCATCCTTGAAAGCAAGCAGCCGAACCATGTTGCTGGGTTGGCCCGTCGCACCAAAAGGCCAGAAGACAAAGAAACTGATTGCCGCTCCGATCGCCAAGAATCCGAAAGGGCTTGATTCGCTTGGTCCCGGGTTTGTGACGTAGACGCCCCGCTCCAAGCTTCCTGATTGATAGGAGTCCTGCTCGGTGACGAGCAGAGAAAGCCCGGCCGTTCGTTCTTGGTCGGATATCCGCTCTGCGTCATCGGGCGTCGTCATTCGGTAGACCTTGATGGGGTTGCTGGTGGATTCACCCGCAGGGATCACGGCTAATTCAGCGAGTCGAAATAATTCACCATCTTGCTCGATCCAAGTTCCTTTGGGAATCATGGAGTCGACGTCGGGAGTCTTCGCTGCCGACACAACTGCCATGCTCGGTTCCGGCGGCGTCATCTTGGCTAGTTTCTGAGTTGCATTTTCTAGCCCGCCGACTTGATGAAGAGTCAGTGCCAGCATCAGAACCACGCCGATCACCATGATGATGCCTTGCATGACGTCGGTCCAAACAACGGCGCGAAACCCGCCGTACACAACGTAAACAACCACCGCCAATGAAAACACGATCAGACACACGAGATAGTCCGGTTCCGCTTGCCCTATCCAGGGGATGTTCGCCGTCGCACTGGCGACATGTGCCACCGCGAACTGAAACGCAGGTTCGTCGGAGAGCAGCGTGCTAAGGATTTTGCCCCCCGCTTTGAACTGAGCCAGTAAGTAGAAGAACATAAAGAACAACAGCAGTAGCGTCGAAATCAGCCCGACCTTCGAACTGCCGAATCGGGCGCCGAGAATCTCTGGAATCGTGATCGCATTGCATTTGCGTGCGACTTGATTGAGTCGCTTTCCGATCAAAGCCATGGCGAGCAGCGGTACGAGCATGAATCCGGCGATCCACAACGCCAGCGTCCAGCCATACACGTAGACTTTTCCGGGAAATCCCATAAAGGTGCCTCCGGATGCATTCGTAGCGGCAAACGTCAGTGCAAACGCCCACACTCCAAAACTGCGGCTGCCCAGGAAGTACTCGCCGACAAATTCTTTTCCCTTCGATGCGCGATTCGACAAGACAGCGAGCATGAACACCGCGATCGTGTAGATGACAAACGTGATCAGCGCGGTATTGGATCCATCAAGCATCCATTTGCTCCGCGTCCGTGGGGTCTTCCAGCGGATGGTCCTCCATGACTTGCATCGCAAACCACGACGTGAAGGCTGCTGTGACGATCCAGGGCACAAAGACGCCCCAGAATGCCCACGATGGAATTCCTAACGTCGTGCTGATCGTGCCATCGCCCGACGAAAATCCATAGGCGTAGCAATAACCGATCACCCACCCAAAGCTGGCGGCCCAGGTCAGCAGAATCCACTTCATTTCTCGAATCGAGCTGACATAGAGCGAATCCAGTTCGGTCTCATCGCTTTCGGGATCGTTCGTCATCGGCTCATTCTCTGGTCTCGCTCAGCGATCACGAGCGGTCACGCGCCAAGTTTCATCCGTCGCTTCGCTGTCGCGAATCACGGTCGCGTACGCATGTAGGGCAACGGTCGGACAAATGTGTTGCGGAAAAGCCAGCAGGCTATCACCAATTGAAAGGCCGGCCGCATTGGATGTTCGGACGACCAAGTGTTCTTCACTGTGACCCACCAGCTGAGCATCCGGAAGCTCGGGCAACGTGACGCGCTGCTCCAGCGGCATCTCCGAGGCGACCGCCTTGTAACCAAGGTCCAGACAGACAAGATCGCATGTTGGCTTGCTAATCACTCGCGTCAGCAGCGCCGCCGAAATCCAGAACTCCAAATCGGGATACGATCGACCGTAACCAACGTCCCAAAGCAGGGTTGTGCCGGGACTGCATTGCCAGGTTGTTTCTGAGGCCCAACATCCAAACGTTGGGGATCCGCCGCCGATGACCGCCGGCACGCCACGGTCGTTGACGTACTTCTTGATCGCATCGATGACCAGGTTCGCTTGCTCGCGGCGCGCGGCGAGCGAAGCATCGTGAATATGACCATCGTAGACATGCAGACCGGCGAACTGCACGCCCGGTTGCGTCTCGATCCAATTTCGCAATCGTTCCAGTTCGACTCCGATCGCGATGCCAGTACGATGCATGCCGCAGTCGACGTCGATGAACAGCCGAAAGGGTCGCTGGTCGTTTGCCAATCGATCGGTGATCTTTGTTTGCGTTATCGATATCATCGGTGACTGCGGCGAAGTCGGTCTTTGGAAACTGACGTACCAAGCCGGCGAGTCGATCGATGTTGGGTCCCACCGGTTGGTATGCGAGCAAGGCATCATCAGCACCGGCGCCGGCAACCATCTGCAGTTCCGAGATCGTGGCAGCTTTGAAGCTGCGGATTCCGGCGGCAAGCTGCATGCGGACGACTTCGGGCATCTTGTATGTCTTCACGTGTGGCCGTAAACGCAATACGTGATCGAGGCCGCCAACGAGGCCAATCATCGATTGAATGTTTCTCGAAATGCGATCGGGGTCAACCAACAGGCCAGGCGACGCGACGGTTTCGGGGTTTTTTAATTGGAGCCACTTCATAGGATCGAAGTTTGGATTAGGACCAAGCTCGTTGCAGAAAGGTGATGAAGTTCTGGTGGCAGATACGCGTCAAATCATCTTGGCTATAGCCACGATTGCGGAGGATGGCGAGGAATTTTTCCAGATCAGCGATTGTGTCTAAATCGTTCGGCGTCTGCTCATTGCCGTAACCGCCGTCCAAGTCAGTGCCGATCCCCGTGTGCTGCGCACGTGCCCAACAGCTGACAGATGTGATCGACATGATCGGCCAAAGCATTCAAGTTGGCGCCTGGGCATGTTGTCGTGGCTGGTGACGCCCCGTTGCCAATTTGGAACGACCATCCAAACGTCAAAGGCGACGCCGATCACGGCACCCGCGCAGCAAGTGCCTTGATTTGATCGTCGGAGAGTTGTCGGGGATCGTCGACCAGAGCGCGGCAATTGTGATGGCTGGCCCAAATGGGGCCTTGGTAAAGATCCAGTGCTTGCCAGAACGTTGGCTCTGACAGATGTGTGACGTCCAAAATAAGATCGAGTCGATCCATTTCCCTCAGCAAATCGCGACCGCGATCTGAGAGCGGCCCATCCTGGTCGTGTCCCAGCGCCCATCGACCGATACCGTAGTGAGCCGGCCCGAGTGCCCGCAGTCCCTGTTGATGGGATCGCTGAAGATCGCCAAGATCGCGAATCGAATCAGCACCTTCCAAGGAAAGGATGTATCCGATCGGGCATGTGTCTGAAGATGCCCGCCACTGCTTGAGATGACTTTCCAGTTCGACTCGATTGGTGATCTGACGCAAGCAAGCGGCAGCCTCCATTGCCCGGTACCACGCCAATTGACCTTGCGTCATCGCCCACGCTTGGGGCGGTGAGTTCCACGCGCCGCACGGTGCGGCCGGTTTCATGCAGCCTGCGAGTTGCGTTGCCACGCAGATGCCGATGCCGGCCTTGCGCATCTCGGGAAAGCTAACCGTTCCGCGACCTCGGCCTTTCAAGTCAGACATGCCGGCTTCGCTCGCGCGTATCTCGTCAATCGTCATCCGCAGATCGCGGTTGTACTCCAGCGCATTGAGGCTGAGATCGAGATGGGCGTCGAAGATCAACATGACGCGAGATTGTAACCCCGAGCCGGTGGGCCACGAACGACAACCGCATTGTTATCCATCGGCGCATAAAAAAACCGCGACGCGAGGGGCACGTTCGCATCGCGGCCTGTTGTTGCTGAAGTCAAATGCGGGATCTAATTCAAGATCTTCGACAGGTTTTTGACAACAGCTTCAACATCAAGCTCTTGAGCACTGGCGACAGTATAGTTGGCTTTGACCGAGCTGTCACTAGCCAAAACGATCGTCACATCAGCCTTTGCGTTGATGCCGTAGTTGTCGGGACCATTCTCGAACTCGTTGGGAACCACGAAAGGAACGTTTTTCGCCTTGCTCTTGGCAGCGAACTTCTTCGCCGTGTCGACGACATCTTCCTTGTTTTCGCCCATAAAGTTGACGAAGACTCGCAACTGAGCCTCTTCGTTTTTCTCAACCGCCTTGTCCAACTTTTTCACCAACTGAGCCACCTTCGGATCGGCCGATCGGGTGAAGACCATGACTTGAGGCCGTGAGCCATTCCTGCAGCGGTAGCAGAGGTTCTTGCCCTCGTCCACGCCGTCGTTCTCGGCACCGCACAGTTTCGTCACGTAAAAAGCGCCAAGCTTGTCGCCTTCTTGTGGGCCGCTCTTGAGTTGCCCAACAGCCTCTTCGGCCGCGACCGATCCGGCAAATGCGAAGACAGCTGCGAGTCCGAGCAAGTAAAGATTTTTCATGTTTTGTCCTTGAAGGATTGGGGAGTACTCGCCACACCAGCTGACGCGGCGAACGGAGTATTCTAGGGGAATGGGTGAAAGGGTGTTTGACGAATTGGAAAAATTGTCACGCCATATTACGGGAACGAGATGCGGCAGGCAAACGGCCCGAGCCATTTACCGCCGTTCCCGCCCATGGAACTATGCGGTTCAATAGAGATTGAAGCCGGAAGCCCGCCAAACGGATCGGAAAAAATGCTGAAAAGACACCTGAAAATCGAATCGTTCACGGCCGCCCTTGTACTCTGGAGTACCGCTGTCTTGGCCAACGATGCTAGCAGCCACCGGTCGCCAGTCGACGTGGCATTGGAGCCGGGCGGGCAGTGGTTGGTGACCGCCAACGAGACCGCCAACAGCGTTTCGCTGGTCCGAACGGCCGACGGCAGGTTGCTGGACGAAATCCCCTGCGGAACCCATCCAGCTGACGTCGAAATCACCTCCGACGGAAGCCGGATTTTGGTTTCGGGGGCATGGTCTGGGGACGTGACGATCCTAACCGTCGAAGACCAGACGCTGAAAAATCTGGCCGACAATCGACGTCGGTTTCGAGCCCTGTGGAATCGCGATCACGCCCAGCGGTGAAAAGGCTTTTGTCGGCTTGGTCGCGTCGGGCGAAGTCGCCGAAATCGATCTCATTTCGCTGACTTTGCGGCGGCGGATCGCTGTCGGGAATTGGCCGCGATATTTGTCGGTCTCCAAAGACGGCAAGCGGCTGTCGGTTGGATGTAGCGGTGACGGCCAGATTGCGGTGCTCGATACGGATTCGGGCGAGACGTTGTATGAAGAACCGCTGGCCAACGGCATCAACGTCGGCCACATGGTTTCCTCCGACGATGAGTTGTACACGTACTTTACTTGGATGGTCTATCGCTCCAACCCGATCACGATTGGGAACATTCGCCGCGGTTGGATTTTGGCAAGCCGTATCGGTCGTGTGCGACTGGACGGACCAGCCTATCGCGAAGCAATTTCGTTGGATGTGCCGGGCCAAGCGGTCGCCGATCCGCACGGGATCGCGATCAGCGATGATGCAGCGCATCTGGTGGCATCGGCATCCGGGACGCACGAGTTGCTTGTGTACCGATTGGCCGACCTGCCGTTCGTCAGCACGGGCGGACCCGGCGATCTTGATCGATCGTCGACTGCAACAGGATCGCGATCGTTTTTATCGCATCGACGTTGGTGGACGACCGATGGGGCTGCAGATTGCTGACGACAACCGCACCGTTTATGTCGCCAATCACCTGCACGATTCCGTTCAAGTTGTTGATCTTGAAAGCCAAAAAGTTATTCAGGAGATTCAACTCGGTGGTCCGCGGGAACTGTCGCTTCAGCGGCAGGGAATGGCGATCTTTTACGACGGCCAGCGAAGTCTTGATCAGTGGTACAGCTGTCACTCGTGTCATCCAAACGGCGGTGTCAACTCGCGGCCGATGGATACGATGAACGATGGCACGGAAATGACTCTGAAAGCGGTGTTGCCGCTGTATCACGTCAACGAAACGCAACCTTGGACCTGGCACGGATGGCAAGAAGATCTATCCGATGCGATGCACAAGTCGATCACGTCGACGATGCAAGGCAAACCGCCAAGCGAACATGACAAGCAAGCTTTGATCGCGTACTCTGCAATCGCTGCAGGAACCACCGAATCCGTTTCGCGGCTGTCGATGGAGAACTGTCCGATGCGGCCAAACGCGGCGAAGTAAGTTTTTAACAGCAGCAAAGCCGCGTGCGCCGATTGCCATGACGGTCCGTACTTTACCGATGGCAAGATCCACGATGTTGGACTTGGGTCTGAAGACGATTACTACGATGGATACAACACACCTTCACTTCGCGGCTTGTATCGGAAAGTGCGATGGCTCCACAGCGGCGCGCGAAAACTTTAAAGCGCGTGATAAATGATCTTCATAGTCCTGACAAAGTCGCTGGCTCTGGTACATTGACTGAGCAAGAGTCGGCGGACTTGATCGCGTACCTCAAGTCGCTGTAGCGTTGCTTTTCGATGTCCGTTGACCAGACGTGTCACGGCCCGGCAGATACTAGCGACATGAACGAAACACAAACCGAAAATCGCTCGCTGGAAGAAGCCGACGCCCTGATCATCGCTCTTAAATCACGGCGATTTGTGATCGTCCGCAAGGACGAATCGAAGAAGCTGTACCCGGCCGAGCCGATTTGCAAACGAATCCGTGATCTGCAACCCGGCGACGAAGTCTATTACCAGGGAACGCGTGATACCGTTTGTAGGCTTTCGGCGTATTAGCCGTGTCGCTCGACTCGGCGAGCTTGTTTTTACCCACGTCAACGCACAGCCGCAAAGCGGCGGCAACAGGTAGTCCATGCGTAACCCTTGTCGTGAAGCACATCTTTCAACGACGATGATGCACAAACTTCGAGAGTCACGCCGCAACTTCGTTGCCTCATTTCAAACCCAGCATCCGGTCCAGTGAATCCGATGTTTGGTAAACGAGTGCCTCGGGATAGTGCTGGTAGGGATGGAAGTATTCAAACGTCAGGTAGCCGTCGTAGCCGACTTTGTCGAACGCCTCCAAAACGGCGGGCCAATTGGTGGTTCCATCCAGCAGCGGACGGAACGCTTCCAGTGAATGGTCGGTCCCCTTCTTGGTGAATTCCTTCAAGTGCACGTTCTTGATCCGCTCGCCAAGAATCGGAATCCAATGTTCAGGAAACTGATACTCCATGATGTTGCCGGTGTCGAAATGTACGTGCACGTATTCGCTGCTGAAACTATCGACGAATTCGACCATTTCCATCGGAGAGAGCAAAAAGCCGTTGAAGAAGATGTTCTCGATGTTCAGGTGAACTTTCAACTTTTCAGCATTGGGCAACAGTTTGCCAATTGCTTCGCGGGCCCGCGCATCGCAAACGTCATTCGGCGTCGGATCGTGGTCTTCGCGCCACGGCATGTGAACCGCACCGGGAACGACGAGCAAGTTTTCCGTTCCCAAGTCGTGCGCTGCCTGTGTCATCTTTGCGGCCAACTCCATGCCCTTGGCGCGCTCGGTCGGATCGTTACTGGTCAATGGGTATGGCCAGAATAAGAACGAACAAACGCCGCTGATCGCGATGCCAATGTCGTCAGCCAGCTGGCGGATTGCGGTGAACTCCTTGGTTCCCGACTTGGGCGATAGATCGTTTTCCAAGTCGTAGTTCAGTTCGATGCCGTCAAAGCCCGCATCTTTGGCAAGCTGCAGGCATTCCTGCAGCGACATCTTGTCGGGGTAGGGAAACGCCCACAAGTTGATCGATTTCTTCATCGAGTATTTCTTGCCGCGCGGTGTCGACTCTGCAGCAGCAGACGTCGTTGCGCCCGAGGCAGCCGCAAAAGCAGCACCACCAAATGCGGCATAAGTCAGTAGTTCACGTCGATCGACCATCGGTTTCGATTTCATCAATCTCTCTCCAAAGTAACCATCACTTGCCGCGTGATGTAGCTCGACGAAACAAGCTAACGGTTGTAGCCGATTCGATCGAAAAGTTGAATTCTCCAACGTAATTGTACGATCTGCTCACCCAGTCCTGGTACGCTCGCGGTCGCTGTTCGTCATGGGAAGCGTACCGGCGACGTCATTGACTCGACCATTGCTTTGCCTAACGCATCGCCAATCAGGAAGTAGCTTTCCGCGTTACCGAACCAATGATGGCCGTGGCCCACGTTGGGTGATTCTTCTTTTGCCCTGGCGAATTGCGATGTTTTTACAAACTTCACGGTGCCGCGAAACTCCGATCGATTCGCTGCGGCTTCTTGTGCCTTGCGAATTGCCAACATGTTTCCACTCGCGTCCGGGCCGCCGTTGCCCAGTTCTCCAATAACAACCGGCAGATCCGGATTCTCGAACTCGACACGAAAATCTTTGATCAGATTCACGAGATTTTCTTCGTACTCGTCACGACCCTGCTCGTCGAACATGTCGTTCCAGCCTTGGAACCACACAAAGCCCGCGATCTCGTAGCCATGCTGCTGGTCGTACTTGGGAAATTCGTGCTCAATCGCATCCAAGCCTTCACGCACTTCGGCCAGCATTTGTTTGTAGTAAGGTCCCGTTTCACCGGCAGAACTGGGTGGACGGAAGTCCTTGAACAGACTCTTGCCGCCCCACGCCGTTTTGATCAGTAAAACTGGCGATTCGATTGCGTCGCCAATCACGTGGCCAAATTGGAACTCAGGTCCGATGTGATGGGCACCCGGGTACCCAGCGAAGCCGATCGTCAGGCCACCTTTCTTCAATCCGTGGCCGGTCTGGAAGCGGACCCAGACATCATCGCGAACGACCCAGTTGCCGTCTTCGTCTTTGATGTGCTTGTACAAGTGCGTGTTGCTTGGGTTCTGCATCACGCGATTCAGAATCCCTTTGCCGCCGTTGTAGTGCTGGGGGTGATCAAGATCGACAACACCTTGGCCTTCCATGTTCGATTGGCCAGCGAGGATGAAGACTCTCAGCTTGGAATTGTCGGCGGCGGGGGTCGTCGACGTGAGCATCAATGTCACCAATGCCAAATGGATTCGATTCACGATTTCCTCTTTGAAAGTAGCCATCACGGTCCCCGTGATGTAGCCCGACCAAACAACGAACCAACCGCTGAGATCAATCCCGTACTGATGACGATGTCAAAGGCGACGCTTCGACAGGTGGCCTAATAACTTGATGGCGGTTTGGTGGCTCTACAACACTCGAAACGTAATGGCTATGTTACTTGTTCGCATTTATTCAAGAAACTCTTTTCGATCGTCACCCCAAACCCTGGCCCACTCGGCACTTGCATCGTTCCATCGCGGCAGCTCAACGGCGAAGTCTCACAGACGATCGGGAGTTTTGATATTCCTTTGAATTCCTGATGGGCACCCGCGTTGGGGACGTAGGAAGCGAAGTGCAGCACATAAAGGTACCCCAGTCCGGCGCCCGACATGTGAACCGTGCAATCGATCCCCGCCGCCGCTGCCATCTTTGCGACCTGTGTACAGCGAATGAACCCGCCGAAGTAATGCAAGTCGGGTTGAACGATGTCGACGCCACGATTGTCGATCGTCCAGCGAAAACGTCGCCTGCTGAACTCTTGTTCGCCCCCTGCAATCGGTATCTTGAGTGCGTCGGTCACTTGCTTGGTTTCCCAGAGGTGATCAAAAGGGCAGGGCTCTTCCAAAAACGCGTAGTCGTGTTCTTCCATCAGCCGCCCGATGCGAATTGAATTCTCGACGTCGTACGAACTATTGCTGTCAGCGTATAACGTCATCTCTTCGCCGAACGCTTTGCGTACCAGCGGAATGAGTGCCTCAGAGCGACCCGGCAGCGAATCACGATTGTTGCTCATTCGCCCGCCGAGTCGAAATTTGATCGCTTTGGCTCCAATTGGCTCGGCCAGCTTCTTCAGATGTTCGACTTCTTCTTCGGGCTTGTTGCCGCGGTTGCCACTCGCTCGATAGACCGCGATATCGCGGCGCACGACGCCACCAAACATCTCGCCGATCGACTGATTACTTGCTTTCCCCAGCAAGTCCAGGATTGCCATTTCCGCGGCGGCAACGCAGACCCAAAAGGCAAGGCCTTGTAACTTGTAATTGCTACCGCTGCGGTAAAGCTCACCAAGCAACGACTCAATCATCCGCGCGTCTTTGCCTTGCAAGAATGGCGCGACGCGGCGCAGGAAGATCGGATAGGTCTCGCGTAGTCGCGACGAGTTGGCAACCGCGATCCCTTCTCCGCCGTCTTGGGATCGGACTCGGACGATGTATTCGTTGCCGCCGTGGAGGAGGTCGACCGATTTGATCAAGACCGGTGATTGTATTGAGTCAAGCTTCAAGAGAGATTGATCCGACGCGAAGTCGTCGGCGATGCACGCGCCGACGCACATCGAAGCGCCGAACCCGACAAACCTGCGGCGTGAGATGCTCATGTTGTGCTCGATTCACGAATGAAGGTATCCAGTTTCTGACGGATGTCAATGATGACGTCATCGGCATAATCCTGCTTTGGCAGGTTCCCCCAGACGACGCCCGGCCAACAATAGTCGCCTGGCTTGCGGCCGATCACGTGGATGTGCATCTGCGAAACAACGTTCCCAATGGCGGCCACGTTCAGTTTCTGCACATCAAAGTTCTCCAGCACAAACCGGGACATCCGATTTTCCAATGCTACGAGGTCTGCCCGCTGAGTCGCGGTGAGTTCAAAAAGTTCTTTGACCTCCACCTCCGGCACCAGCACGAACCAGGGTACCAACGCATTGTTCAGCAGCATGATGCGAATGTTGTCTTCGGTCGCAAGTGCGATGCAGTCCCTCGCGAGCCGTTCATCCAATCTAAACTCCGTCATGCAAATTCCTTGTCAAACGGCTAAGAGCTGTTTCATTCAGGCTCGCTGCTGAGATGCTTGTCAAAGAACTCGGCGGCCTGTTGAGCGAGTTCTTGTTTTGGCGTTTTGCCGTCGCGAAACCCGTGACCTGCCCCCGGTTCGATTTGTAGCTTCGATTGAACGCCGACCTTGGTCAACGCCTCCTGCAAAAGTTCACTTTGATGGTACGAAACCAATTTGTCGTCGTCGCCATGAACGATCAAAAAGGGAGGATCGTCTTCACTCACGTACTTGATCGGATTCGCCTTTTCGGCCAACGCCAAGTACGGCTGTTGTTGGATCGGCCCACCCACCAATTGGGACTCGGGCGAATCGGGCGCGTCGTGATCCATGGTGCTGCCGGGGATCGCTTGCTTGTTCATTTGCAGAAGGTCGGTCGGTCCAAACCAATCGCAGACGGCTTGAACGCGACTGGAGTACTGCGAGTGCGTATCGGTTTCAAACTCCTTCACATCGCCCGATGTTCCCAGCAAGGCAACCAAGTGCCCGCCGGCCGAACCGCCCCAGACGCCGATATGATCCGCATCCAAGTTGTATTGCTTGGCGTTGGCTCGGACCCAGCGAACGGCCGCTTTGCAGTCTTGAATCTGTGCCGGAAAAATCGCCTCCCCGCTTAGCCGGTATTCGACATCGACGACGGCGTAACCTTGTCCAAGCAGCGAACGCGCCGGGCCCGCGTTGCCTTTACCCCCACTCCGCCAGCCACCGCCATGAATCCAGATCACAACAGGAAGCGGTTTGTCCGACTTCGGTAGATACAAATCGAGTGGCAGTTTTCGCTCGCCCACCTCGGCGTAGACCAAATCCCGATGCACGGTCGCGCCGCCCGGCAGACCTTGCGGTGGTCGGCCTTCACGTTGGCCGCGGGCGATTCGATAGTCGACGTCCTCTTTCAGTGAGATCGCGCCGTCCTTGTTCTTATCGATCTGATCGAACATGCGAGCGAAACGCCTGGGGAATTCCTCACGCGTCAGCTTGCCGTCCCGATTGGCGTCACTTTCGCGAAAGATCGCCTTGGCCGCTTGCTCGGCGCGGCTGTTTTCTTGAGCGGAGACCGGTGTGGCCCATATCCAAGCAAGCGATAGAAAAGCCAGAACACGAGGCGTGACTTTCATATTATGATTCCCTATTGCCGTTGGCGTTTTGATCCCCATCTTAACCAGATCCATCATGAAAAAACTGCTCCTCTCTTTCCTTTCCCTCGGACTTTGCCTTTCGTGTCTTGGGAAAGCTGACGCCGCAGAAAAAAGGCCCAATATCTTGATCATCACGGTCGATGATATGTCGGCTGATTCCTTGGGCGCGTTCGGCTGCAAGCTCGCCGATACATCGCCCAACATCGATGCGTTCGCGAAACGATCCCTGAGGTTCAATCGCGCCCACGTTCACGTGGGAAACTGCATGCCGGGCCGCAACATCATGTGGTCCGGGATGTATTCGCATGTCAACGGTGTTGAAGGCTTCGTGCAAAACAAAAACGCCGATTATCCGGTACTGTGTGACTTGGCCCAAGCCGCAGGTTACTTTACGGCAATCCGCGGCAAAGTCAGTCATTCCACGCCGTACACGCCGTATGCCTGGGATGCGGTACTGGATACGGCCTCCGATGGTAAGAAACGACACACCAAGGACGCCAAGAGCTACGGCGACTCGATGCGGGATGCAATCCAGCTATCCGAAAAAGCCTCCAAGCCGTTCTGCACGATGATCAACATCTCCGATCCGCACAAACCGTTTTACGCTCAGGGCAAAGATGGCATGACGGTCGACGATCCGCACGTGCCCAGTCGCGTCTTCACAGGCAATGAAGTCCCGATCCCGGGGTTCTTGCCTGATGACGAAGTGATCCGCAAAGAACTCGCTCATTACTATTCGTCGGTTCGCCGCGCGGACGATTGTTTTCGTGAGATCATGACGGCGCTTGACGAGGCCGGTTTGTCCGACAATCTGTTCATCATGTTCCTGTCTGATCACGGCATGCCATTGCCGTTCGCAAAGACACAGTTGTATCACCACAGCACGCACACGCCGCTGATCGTCAGTTGGCCAGGGGTCGTCAAACCAGGAGTCGACAACCATCACATGGTCGGCGCGATCGACTTTGTCCCGACATTGTTGGATGTGATGGGCCACACGCATCCGACGCCGAAAAGACTCCACGGTCGTTCGTTTACACCCATTTTACGAGGTGAATCGCAAGAGAACCGTGATTACGTGGTTCTGCAGTACAACGAAAATGCGGGTCGCAACCGGCATCCGATGCGAGGGATTCAAACGCATGATTATCTGTACCTGTACAACCCCTGGAGCGACGGAGTAAGAAAATTCGCGACAGCAACGACCGGCACGATGACCTACCGTCAAATGGTGAAACGTGCCGAAAAGGAAACGTACGTCGCCGCGAGACTGGATCTGTTTGACCATCGAGTCTTAGAGGAACTGTACGACGTCAAGAACGATCCGGACTGTTTAGTGAATTTGATCGACAGCCCCGAGCACGATGATGTGCTTTTACGCTTGCGGAAAACACTGACCAAGGAATTGGCCCAGATGAACGATCCGGTCACGCCCCTGCTGATTTCGGTCGAGGACGAATCGATTCGTAATGCCTATATGGCTGCCGAAGATGAGAAGACCCAAAACGCCAGAAAGAAGAAGGTGAAAGGCACGGCGCCCCGAGCATCGAGTCAAGCTCAGCTGCGGCGCGGTGCACTCAAGATCGAAGTGCCCGAATCGATCACCATCGGCAACAAGTGCGTGGTGACGATCCAGCACAAATTACCGGCGGCGCTCGGTAAACAAAAGTTACATGTCACGCTCAAGAAGGCGGAACCCGAGTCGGAAGATGTGAACGGTCAGCGAGTACATCGCGAAGTCGTGACCATCGAAGGGCAAGGCGAAACCAAGATCGAATTCATGGTGCCGGATGCGACGATCGCCAAAGGCTTCCGTGTAGCGGCGTTCATTGGCGAAGATTTTGAAACGAATCTCATTCATCTGAATTCGCCCGCGATTGCCCTCGCCGAATAAGGCTATGCAGGTGCGGCATCCTGCCGTACCGAATCGCCTCGTTCGAAGTAATCACTTTGCCAAGTCTTTGATGCGGATGTTTCGCCAAGCGACCTCGTAGGGCCCGGAGTTCTTCTTGATCGAGTGGACTTGCAGACCAATGAATCCTTCGGTATCTCGGTCGTCCGTGAACTCGGCGATCGGCACGCCGTTGATCCAACTGCTGATCTTGTTGCCTTGGGCGATGATCCTGAATTGGTTCCACTCACCCGGCTTGTAGGCTTTCTGAGCTTCGGCAGCTTTGACGGTTGTATCCAGCCATTTCGTGCGGCGACCTTCGTCCCAAAAGTTACCCGCACAGCCGTTTTCGCCATTGGTGTCGCGCGAATCTCGCATTGGTAGCCATAGACCTCGCCCTGTTCGCGAATGCGGTCCGGCTTTGATTCTTGCGGCGTTGGTTGTTTGTAATCGTGGCTACGGATTTGCACACCGGAGTTCAGTTTTGGGTCGCACTTCACCTCGAACTCCAACGTGAAGTCTTTGAACGGTCCGCGAGTAAGAAACGTATTCTTGCCGGCACCCGTTTTGCCGACGATCGCACCATCACGAACTTCGTACGTGGCATCGCCGCCAACTTTGGTCCAGCCGTCAAGCGACTTACCGTCGAAGAGGGGCGTCCATTCTTCGGCGAACGTGTTGGTGGCAAAACAAATGCAAATTGTGAGGGCGAGCGTGAGAATCAAGGTTTGTTCTCCGATGGGTGAAGGGAAGGAAGGGATGGTAGTCTCCGTGTTTCAAACGTAAAAGCAAATGAGCGCGTCGACGGTCGTGCCCAAGAACCAGTGTTGCAGAGTGGTTCCCCAGATCGAGCGCGAGCTGAGCGCATGCGCTCCCCACCACGCGCCGCCAATGAACGCTCCGAAAGCCTCATTGGGTGGTCCCCGCAAGTGTGCCAGCGAACAGGCCGCGGCCTGAATCAAACATGACGTTTCTTTTCCTATTGAAGAAACGAGCCCAAATTGCAGGAAGCCGCGAAAATGGATTTCCCAAGCGAGATAGAAGAAGAAACGAGAGATCGTGTAGATCACGAACTTTGACACCGAATCAGCGGCCGTGGGATCACGTGGATAGACTTCCCGAAGCCCGCTGGACCCTGATCCAATCCAGGCGATGACCGCAAACACCGGCAGTGAGGCCAGGAACATCAGCATCCAGCGCCGGGGAATCCCGATTCCCAAGCCAAGGTCTGTTGGAGATTTGTTCCAGACGATCTTCATGAAGGCCAAGGGAACACAGGCCAACAGCAAAACCGCCATACCGATTTCATACAGGCAGGCGAGCGTATCGACGGTGAGGCCGCCAAGACGGATTTCGGAAAGATGTTCGCGAAAGAAGTCGGCTGTACCAAAGTAGCACCAGCTGAGGACCACGGCCCACGAGAGTGCAAGGATCGTCACGGCTCGCCGCGACTCGGGCTGCAAGAAAATTTGCAGCAAGATATTCAGCGTGGTGTTGGGCTTACTGTTTTGATTCACGAACGTCCGTCAGCCACTGGTAAGTTCTCCGAATGCCTTCTTCTAACGTCACGTGTTTATAGCCTAATTCCTCCTCGGCACGGCGCGTGGAATAGGCCCAGTCCACCAGAAAGTGGCGAATCCAAGGAGGCGTGATTTCCGGATGGATTCCAAACCAATTGGCCCGCAGCTGATAAAAATAGGCGACCGTCATCGCGGCTGGGCGGCGAATCGGGATACGGAAATGTCGCTTGGCGCTGACACGATCGACCGTGTCAAAAAACTCTCGAAACGAAGCGTTTTGGCCGCCAAGCAAGTATCGCCGGCCGGGTTGGCCCCGTTGCATGGCCAGTATCAAGCCCTGCACCAAGTCATCGATAAACACGTAGTTTCCGATCGGCCGTCCGCAGCCGAGCATAAACGGCGCTCGTCCGCGATCGTACATATCGATGATCTTCACCAACGAGTTACTCTCGGTCAGATGACCGGGGCCGTAAACTCGGCTCGGATTGACGATCACCACTGGCACACCACGGTCAGCGTATTGCCGCGCAAGTTCTTCACCTTGTGCCTTGCTGCGTTCGTATTCGGTGAAGAAGGGTACCGTCCGCGGCGTCGCTTCATCCGCGATCTCTCCTGGCTTCGTCGGTTGAAAGGTAACAACCGTCGATGTCCAGACGATTCGTTCGATGTGGCTCGCTTCGGCAACGTCCAAGATGTTTCGCAGACCTTGGACATTCACGTTGTAATACGTTTGCGGATCGGACGCCCAATTGCTCGCCCGACCCGCCAAGTGGTAGACGTAGCGGCATCCTTGCATGGCCTGCGGCAAGGTTGAGACGTCGGTAACATCACCTTTGGCTATCTCGATGTTGTCGCAGCTGAGTCCTGGATCGAGATTTGGCGGCATCGAAAACTCGCCGCTGCGAATCAGCACGCGCACGCGTGCGCCGCGCCGCGCTAGCTCGAGTGCCAGGCGGCTACCGATGAAACCTGAGGCTCCCGTGACCAGGATCGTGTCGTCAATGGTATCCATCAATTCAATGCGTGCTGTGGTGATTTTGCCGACTTCAGCTTTTTCGGCGGTTGTGATACTAGGGTACGTAACGCTTCGCGAACGACGGGTATCTGCTGGTCGTTGATCGTTAAATATCGATCGCGACCGTTTGCTATTGGCTCGAACGCAACAAAACCGTCGTCTTCAACGCGCACTCGGCCCGATTCCGACAAGCCAAAATAGTCGTCTTTTTGCCGCACCGCATGCAGCACACTGGTCAGATCCCAGCAGGGCCGATCGTGGTCAGGGCCGCTGTGAAGCAAGTAGGCTTCACG
This sequence comes from Pirellulaceae bacterium, assembly GCA_963714715.1. Lineage (GTDB taxonomy): Bacteria > Planctomycetota > Planctomycetia > Pirellulales > Pirellulaceae > JBFJVZ01. The sequence continues at coordinate 128,705 of CAVQPV010000023.1, forward strand.
GACGATGTGATGTTGCAGGTAGCCGAAATCACGGGCAATGCTTTCACGCGGATAGGTTACTGCGATGCCGATTTCAAAACCGCTCCAGATCACCGGAACGTCATCGGGCCAAGTGTCAGCAAATCGCTGCATCGAATCGATGCCGTTGCGCACATTGGCCTCCAAGTAATGATCATTGCCGTCAATGGGGACAAACGCACCCGCCATCACTTCGACCAAACGGACTTTTTGGCGGACCAGATCCTTGCCGTTCAAAGGACTGATGGCGTCGGCTTTTGATTCAACCAAATCAGCCAGGTTTGTGGCGAGCCCGACTTGCACGATCACGATCGACATGTCGTCAGCTTCCGTGAGTTTCTTGCGAAGCAGCGCGACGGCATCCGGTATCGCATTGTTTTCTACAACGTCGTGCGGATAACGCCAGTTCCCGTCGTCGCGCGCCTGAACAAGTTTCAGATACTTGCTCTCACGACGTTGTGCCTCTCGCGTGACGCCGATTGGAATGTCGGGGCGACCGTAAAACGTGTTGACCGCATCGGTGAATGGCCCGGTGAGCGGGTTGATTTTTGAAATCGTTACAGCGACCAATTCGCACTCGTTGCGGTCTGCCAGGGTATGCAACATCGCCAGTGCGAGGACGTCATCCACATCACCACTGATGTCGGTGTCGAAGATGATTTTTGTTTGCCCGTGGGCCGGGAGCCAGGTAGGTAAGCAGACCATCAAGATGATCGTTGTACCGCGAAACCTATTCATGCTTGTTTCCCCATTTTTGGCGAAGTGTATCCAGCAGCACCGCAACGATGATCACGGCGCCCGTGATAATGCGTTTGGTTGGGTCGGAAGCCCCGATTTGTGCGAGTCCGGTCTCTAAAACCGCAATGATCAAGACGCCAAAAAACGTGCTGATGACCGAACCGCGGCCGCCCATCAAACTAGTGCCGCCAATCACGCATGCCGCGATCGCTGAAAGTTCCAGCCCAATCGCAGCGTTGGGGTCGGCCGAACTAAGTCGCGCCGTCTGCATCCAACCCGCCAAACCGCACATCAAGCCGCTGATCGTAAAGACGATGACCGAATAGGGAGCTGCGCGGATGCCGGACATGCGAACCGTTTCGGCGTTGGTGCCAATCGCGACGCAGTATCGGCCAAAGACCGTGAAACTGAGCAGGAATTGGCCTGCTGCGACGGTGGCGATGGCGATCAGAAAGGCTGGTGAGACACTCAGGTTGCTGACCGGCGTGCTCATGCCTTCTACCGCCGATCCGATGTACATCGTTTGCGAATCGGTGATCAGGTAAGCCGAGCCGCGGGCGATCTCCAGCATGCCCAACGTGACGATGAACGAAGGAATCTTGCCAAACACGCTGATCACGCCGCTCATCAATCCGCAAGCGGCGCCCGACGACAAACAAAACGGCACCGCCAGCCAAAGTGGCCAGTCGTATCGCACCATCAACACGCCTAAGACAGCCGAGCCGAGCGCCAGCACACTGCCAACCGACAAGTCGATCCCGCCAACGATCAGTACCAACGTCATGCCAACGGCGATCACCGTCAAATCGGGGATGCGATTGGCGATCGTGCTGATCGTTCGCGCTGTCAAGAAGTTATTGCTCAACATGCTGAAGATCGCGACCAAGATCACGAGTACGCCCGCCATCCCGGCGTATTGGATCAGCACTGCGGTGGTTTGGTCTTTGTTCATTCGTTTGACGGCTTATCGATAACCCGCAAAGCAAGCATGCAGGATTGTTTCACGATCCCAGTGGTTACGCCCGAATTCGCCCCTTATCCTGCCAGCCGACATGACGATGACGCGATCACATGTTTCTAGCAGTTCATTCAGGTCGCTGCTGACAATCAGGATCGATTTGCCTTGCTGGGCCAGCGAGTCGAAGAGCAGGTAGATTCGCCGTCGAGTCGCCACATCAATCCCCCGCGTTGGCTCATCAAACAGGAAAACCTCGGCGTCGCGAACGAGCCACTTGGCGACCGCAACCTTTTGTTGATTGCCGCCGCTGAGTGTTCCAACGAGCTGGTTGATGCTGGTGCATCGCGTTTCCAGGTCACCATGAATCCCGGTTGTCGCATCCTGCTGGCGCCTCTGGCGACAGACACCGATCGCGTTTTTGAACCGGTCAAGCGAACTGAGTGTCGTATTCTCGGTGATCGATTGTGTCAGTAGCAAGCCGTCTTGTTTGCGGTCTTCGGTGACCATCGCAAGTCCGGCGCGGACGGCTTGGTTTGGATGGGTGAATCTTGTCGGCGTGCTTTTTCCAACGGCGATGGTTCCGCTGGAGGCAATGTCCGCACCAAAAATCGCTCGCAGCAACTCCGTTCTTCCGGAGCCGACCAAGCCAGCCACGCCCAATCGTTCTCCGGCCTGGAGATCAAAGCTGACGTTGTTGACGAGCGGCAGTCGCGTCAGACCTTTGACACTCAGTTTGACGTTGTCGGAGGAAGAATCCTGGTGGTCGCGCTGAGTTCGATCAGCTTCATCGGCTCCGCTCATCATCGTGACCATCTCGTCTGCCGAGAGATCGGTCGTGGCTTGGGTTGTGACATTCCTTCCGTCACGAAGAATCGTGATCCGGTTCGAGATTTCAGTGACTTCTTCCAGCCGATGGCTGATGTAAATGATCCCCACGCCTTGTTCTCGCAGTCGGCGGAGCCAATCGAATAATGTGACCGATTCGTGGGCGCTGAGCGCCGCGGTGGGTTCGTCCAAAATCAGCACGCGACAATCACGGTCGAGCGCCGTGGCGATCTCGATCATTTGCTGCTGGCCAACTCCCAAGGAGCTGAGCGGCTTGTCGGTGGCGATCTCGGTCAGTCCAACGCGATCAAGGGCAGCGCGAGCACTGTCGGCAAGCCTGCCTTGACGAATGATGCCGGTCGTGTTTGGAAATCGACCGAAGAAAAGATTTTCGGCGACGGAGAGACTCGGGAAGAGGTTGAGTTCCTGTTGAACGATTTGCACACCGCAGCTTTCAGCGGATTGCTTGTTCCGTGGCGAGTATCGTTCGCCATCAAGTCGCATCGAACCGGACGTCGCTGGAATCAGGCCGGAGATGATTTTGCAAAGCGTGCTTTTGCCGGCGCCGTTGGCGCCCAGCAAGGCATGGATTTCACCGAAACGCAATTCAAAGTCCACTTTGTCGAGGACGCGAACCGAGTAATCCTTGCAGATGGAAACAGCTTGCAGGCCAGGCAGTTGGTGCTTCATGCTCACAATCGTAACATGACTCGTCGAGTGATAGTCGCCGAGTTCTCCGAACTCGGTTTTGCATGGTCTTTGGCCAGCGGTTCGGTCATTGGAAACGCGCCCCATTTCATGAGATCAGCGTCTTTCCTGGAAACCTGATTGTGGCGCGAGAGGGATGCTGTTACCGAGTTCGGAAAACTCGGCGACTACTTGGGTCCTAATGATTCTGCCGTGATCAAGTCCACCGGCGTTTCCCGGTCTTCGAGTTTTGCGTTGGCATCACCGATCAGCTGGAGCGCGTATTCGATTCCATAAACGGCCAGCTTGTCGCCGTATTGATCGGCGGTGGCCAACATCTTGCCTTCTTTGATGGCTGCTTGGGCGGCGGAGATGTTGTCGAAGCCCACGATTTGCACGTCGCCGCTTCGATTGGCGGATTTCACTGCCGCGATCGCGCCGAGCGCCATTGAATCGTTGGCGGCAAGAATCGCGTTGACTTCGTCATGCTCGCTGAGCATCGAGGAGGCGATGGTGTTGGCCTTGCTCATTTCCCATTGGGCGGACTGGCTGTCGACGATCTCCATTCCGGCCTCGCGCATCGCGTCCTCGAAGCCGAGCTTGCGTTGCTGTCCGTTGAATGAGGTTTGGATGCCTTCCAAGATGGCAACCGCGTCACCTCTGGTGAGCTTGCTGGCCAGGAACTCGCCGACCTTTTTCGCACCCGCCCGGTTGTCGGGGCCGACGAAGGGGATGGTGACGCCTTCTTGTTTCAAGACGTCAGCGTCAAGCCGGTTGTCGATATTGACGATGACAACGCCGTCTCGTTGGGCACGTCGGAGAACCGGCACGAGTGCTTTCGAATCGGCAGGCGCGATCACGATGGCATCGACACCAGACGCGACCATTTCTTCGACCAAACCGACTTGGCGGCTGAGGTCTGATTCATCTTTGATTCCATTGACCAGCAATTCGTAGTCGTCGGCATGGTCGGCATGATGTGTTTCAGCACCCTTGGCCATCGTCGAAAAGAACTCGTTGGCCAACGACTTCATGATCAAGGCAATAGTCGGTTTCTTGGCGGCACTTTCAGACGAGCTTGTCGGTGGTGACGTTGTTGATGTGCCCGAGCCACAGCCGACCAGCAGTACGGTTAACAGACAGAGTGCTTGTTTCATGAATGGTTTTCCGAATTGCTACCTGGCAATCAAGTTTTCGATTTCAGTTCGTGTCGGCATGCCCGGTTGTGCACCTTCGCGCGTTGCTGCGATCGCTCCGGCTGCGCAGGCGAAACGTGTTGCTTCGACCAGCGATGCTCCTTCTGCTAATCGTACCGCAAGTGCGCCGGCGAATGCATCGCCGGCGGCGGTTGTATCCAGTGGCGTGATTTTGAAGGCCGGAATGTGCTCGATCGATTGACCGTCACTGACAACAGCGCCTTGGCCCGCCAGCGTAATGATCGCGTTTTTTGCACCCGCTTCGTGAAGTTTTCCAATCGCCGTCGTGGCCGCATCAATTGTTTCAATCGAGCGTCCCACGATGGCGGCTGTTTCTGTTTGATTCGGGCAGACAACGTCAACGTCAAGTAACTCGGCCGGAAAGTCAGGCGGCATCGGGGCAGGGTCGAGAATCACGGGTACGTGCGCGCTGGTTGCGATCGCAATCGCCTCGCGCACGGTTTCGATCGGAATCTCAAGTTGCAACAGCAAGATGTCGGCAGACTGAATCACGTCGGCAGACAAAGTCAGGTCTTGTCGTGAAACCTGCCCGTTCGATCCGGGCACGACCATGATCGCGTTTTCGCCGCTCTGTTCGACGGCGACGATCGCAATTCCGCTCGGGCATGCTTGGCTGACTTGGACGTGGGTCGTGTCAATTTCTTCCCGCTGCAGGTTTTCTACCAGTCGACTTGCGAAGGCATCGTCACCGACTCGGCCAATCATTTTCACGTCGCCACCGGCGCGGGCGGCGGCAACCGCCTGATTTGCACCTTTGCCGCCGGGGATCTCTGCAGAAGAATGGGCGATGATTGTCTCGCCAGGCGCCGGTAGACTCACGCAGCGAACGACCAAGTCCATGTTGATCGATCCGACGATGACAATGTTGGGCATGAAGTTGTGCTAGTTCTTCTTTCGCTTTTTTTTCTTCGGGAAGTCACCAGCAACATAAGCGTCGTTCGCTTCGCTCGCGAACGTCGCGCCGATCGATTTCTTCCAGGCCAGAAGTTCGTCCAACAACTGTTCACGCATGGAAGGGTTGCTGGTTGCCAAATTCTTTTTCTCGCTGATGTCATCGGCCAGGTTGTACATTTCCACACTTTTGTTCATGTCGACCGACTCGCGGCCGCCGTCCAGCGACCATTCTTCGTGAAACAAATGCAGCTTCCAGTCGCCCTTGCGAATTACGGTGACCGGCCGCGTGCGAAAGATTGCGTCGCGTGATCCTGGATTGGGTCCGTCCAAGTAACCAGGGAAATGCCAGAACACGGACTTGCGCTTCAGCGGCGTGGAACCGGTCATCAGGGGAACCAGCGATTCTCCGTCCAGGATTTTGTCCTTTGGCGTCGCAACACCGGCCAAGTCCAGGAAGGTCGGATAGAGATCCGTATTGACAACCGGCACTGGCGACTTGCTGCCCGCGGCGACCTTGCCGGGCAAGCGAACGATCATGGGGACGCGAATGCCGCCCTCGTAATACATCCCTTTGAAACCGCGCAGCGGAGTTTGTGGCGATTGTGGCAGACCACCGTTGTCGGAAGTAAAGAAAACGGCGGTGTTGTCGTCGATACCGAGTGACTTGATCTTCGCGAGCACTTTGCCGACGCCTGTGTCCATGTCGGAATTCATGGCCGCAAATTTTGTGTTTTGATGTTGAGTGCCGGGGCCTTTCTGGTCGAAGTGCGCGTGTGTTGCGGGTTTGGCTTGGATGCCCATGTGTGTCGCATGATGCGCGATGTAGACAAAGAACGGACCGTCTTGGTGCTTTTCCATAAACTGGCAAGCACCGTCGGTGATCCGAAAGATGTTTTTCGGGTCGCCGGTCCTCGCGAACTCAGCGGTTTTCGGTGGCGGCATCTCGTCGGTATCGTCGAAGCCTTGGTCGGCGGGCAAGTGCGGCGACTGTTTACCAAGATGCCATTTGCCGAACATGGCTGTCGCGTAACCGGCGTCTTTGAGTGCGTCGGCGACGGTCACGTTTTCGACCGGCAGCGAGTTGATGTTGGGAATGGGCCTGACCCGCATTTTGTCCTTCGGGCCGCGATTCGTGCTGGAGACCGCGTACATGTGATGACGTGGCGTGTATTGGCCGCTGATCAAACATGCCCGGCTCGGTTCGCAGTTTCCAGCCGCTGCATAGGCGTTGGTGAACGTCATTCCGGATGCGGCAAGTGCATCGATGTTGGGTGTTTCGTACAGATCCGAACCGTTGTAACCGGTATCGGTCCAGCCCATGTCGTCGATGAAAATCAAAACGATGTTCGGGCGGTCGGCTGCGGATGCAGCGGAGCAGAGCAGGGCAGTGCAGAGGAGAACGAGTTTTTTCATGGCAGATCAGTGAGATGGCCGAAGCGGGGGACGACAAATAGCTTAACAAATGGAATGACTCTTGTCGGGCGACGCTGTTTTGACGCTCGACGTAGGTCTCCCGACCGCTCGGCGCAGGTCTCCCGACCTCGCCACCGCTCGGCGCAGGTCTCCCGACCTCGCCGCGGAACCACCGCTCGGCGCAGGTCTCCCGACCTCGCCGCGGAACCGAATCCAGGTCTCCTTGGTTGCCGTGAGACCTTCGGTCAGCGGGGTCGGGGTCGGGGACCAGTGCACAGCGCGGTCAGACACGTTCGGGGTCGGGAGACCAGTGCACAGCGTGGCTGGAAGAAGCGAATGCAATACCGAGCACGGAGTGCACGGCGACTTTAGTTCGGTTGACTCGACAGTGCCACCAAGACTTCGGTGACGCGGAGTTTTTGCTCGTCGCTGAGTGTCAAGTATTGATGCGGGCCGTTGGCGGCTTCGGCAAATGTGGTCAGGCCGTCGTCGGCCACCGTCACGATGCCTTGCTTGGAAAGTCCAAAGTAGCTGCGATCGGGACGCACGCCTTGCAGCACGCTGGTCAAATCCCAAGTTGGCCGATTATGAGGCGGCGGATTGTAAGCGATGTAGGCCTCGGCTAACGGATGATGTTCGACGTATTTGTAGTCCTTCAAGATGCTTTGGTGAGGGTAGGGCAGGGCGATGCCGATTTCATAACCGCTCCAGATGATCGGCGTCGGCCAAGTCGTGGCGATCTTCTGTGCCGACGGGATGTCTTTGACGATGTTGTATTCTTTGTGGTCATACAAGTCACCGGTCTTGCCGGGGATTTTTGTGAATGCTCCGGCCATCATCGACAGCAGTCGGACCTTGGTTTTCACCAACTCGATACCTGAGAGCGGACTCAGTTCATCAGGTTTGGAATCGAGCAGATTGGCAAGGTTCGTTGAGAACCCGACCTGTGCCATGACGACGGATTGATCCTCTGCCGTTGCCAGTGCTGCCGCAAAACGGTCACCGCATCGGGGGCATCTTTGCCCGATTTCAAATCATGCGGAAAGCGATACGTACCATTGTCCTTCTTTTCCGCTAGCGGATTGAACTTTCCCGCGGCTGGCGTCACGTTACTACGACACACACCGACCGGCACATCGCCGCGTCCGTAAAAGGTGTTCACCGCGTCGGCAAACGGCGCTGCTAGTTCATGGTCTTTGGTGACGGTGACCGCGAGAAGTTCACATTCGCCACGCGATTGCAACGCGTGGATCATCCCGAGCGCTAGCACGTCGTCGACGTCGTTCCCGATGTCGGTGTCAAAGATCAAGGGTATCGGCCGAGCGGGCTGATCCGCATTCGCTAGACAGGGACAGAGCAAGAGGGCAGCGCTGACCGCGCATCGTAGAAGTTGAGTCATGTTGGTCACCTTTCGCGTTCTTGAGTTGCGGCGTATGGCAACAATCTGAAAGAGCACGCGGCGAGATGCAAGGCCTGATCGGGTCTCTCTTTGGCCAATCGAACGGGCTTTGATCGTGGCGGACGTCGCAAACGCAGACGAGTCAGCTGGAATTCTGCGGCGGCGATCTCGTCTGACAGGAAATGAGACCGATCGAGAAATGTGGGCAAACGGGCGGTCTGACCGGGGATTTTTGGTGTTCAAAGAATAGACATCAACGAAAAGGGACGAATTTCCGGTGATTCTCATCAATCTCAGTCTTGGCGGTTCCGCTGCCGGCGATTCGATTCCAGCGAAGACGGCACTGCGCGTTGGTATGCTGGAGAGTCAATCATCTGTTGATCGCCCCAAGGTGAGATTTGGGACTTCACTGCCATAACACATACCATTTTGATCGATGATGAACCGAAGCCTGATCGCGGCAACGTTGGCGTTTTTCTTCGCCGCTCCGACACTCGCCGACCAACTGTCGCCAGAAGAGCTGAAATTCTTTGAGGCGAAGATTCGACCGGTGTTGGTCAAGGAATGTTACGGGTGCCACTCCAACAAGTCGGGTAACGTGCGTGGTGGTCTGCGGCTGGACACCAAAGAACTGACGCATCTTGGCGGTAGCAGCGGGCCGGCGATTGTGCCCGGCGATCTGGAGGAGAGCCTTCTTTACAACGCCATCACTCACGAAGATTTCGTGATGCCGCCAAAACGCAAGTTGCCACCAGACGTGATCGATGACTTCCGTCAGTGGATCGAGATGGGAGCACCCGATCCGCGTGTCACCCAAATCGTCGAAATTCAATCGACCATTACTGACGAAGATATCCGGAAGGCGAAAGAGAGCTTCTGGGCCTATCAGAAACCTGTCGATGTTAAGCCTCCTGCGGTTGAGCATGCCGATTGGACCAAGACCGAGATCGACCGCTACGTGTTGGCGAAGTTGGAGGAAGCGAACCTTCCCGTGCCAGATGATGCGGAACCGTACAAGGTGCTGCGACGACTCTGTTTTGATCTGATTGGTTTGCCGCCGAATCCGGAGCAAGTCGAATACTTCACACGCACCTGGAATGAAGACGGCGCCGATCGGGCGATCGCAAGGGTCGTTGACCGCCTCTTGGAGAAGGAACAATTCGGCGAGCGCTGGGGGCGTCACTGGTTAGACGTGGCACGCTACGGCGAATCAACCGGCCGCGAAGTCAATATGACGTATCCACATGCATGGCGGTACAGAGACTACGTCATCGATTCCTTCAACGCCGACAAACCCTTTGATCGCTTCATCCAAGAGCAAATCGCGGGCGATCGATTGCCGGCGAAGACGGACGAGCAATGGGCGGAGAATCTGATCGCGACCAGCTTTCTGGCGATCGGCAGCAAGAACGTCAACGAACAGAACCGGGTTCAGTTTGCCGCGGATCTGGCGGACGAACAGATTGATGCGACCACCCGTGTCTTTTTGGGGATGTCGGTCGCTTGTGCCCGATGTCACGATCACAAATTCGATGCGATCCCACAGACCGACTATTACGCGATGGCGGGAATCTTTGGCAGCACACTGACTTACTTTGGCAATCCGCCGTCGGAGTTCGGTTCGTTCACTGGGGTGCAGACGCGGCGGACCAGCAGTCTGTTGCTGTTGCCGGTGGAAGATTCCAATCCGTACGACAAGAGCTACTCTTCGGAGGAATTGGCCGATCTGAAGAGGCAATTGCGAGACAAACTTGCCGAACAGGCAGACTTGCGACGCGGTTTGCAACGTGACGGCGGCTCGAATGCTGGGCCCACCGCTGTTCAGCAACGACTGCGGATCGCCAATCAATTGGCGGAGATTTCCGCGAAACTGGCCGTCGTCGACGATCAAGGCAATCCGCGCAGTTATTGCATGGGCGTTCAAGATCGGGAACGGCCGCAAGACGCTCGTGTTTTGGTTCGCGGCGAGATTGATCAGCCCGGTCAGGTTGTTCCGCGAGGTTTCCCAAGTGTCCTGTGCGATGGCGACGAGTCGATCAAGAGTGGTTCTAGTGGCCGTTTGGAGTTAGCGAAGTGGATCGCCAGCGACGACAACCCGCTGACAGCGCGGGTCATGGTCAATCGCATTTGGCAGAACATGGTCGGTCAGGGCATCGTCACTTCGACCGAGAACTTTGGCGTGACTGGACAAGCTCCCAGTCATCCCGAGTTGCTGGATTACCTGTCCGTGCGATTTGTGGCATCTGGTTGGTCGGTCAAAGCAATCATCCGTGAAATTGCATCTTCACGCGTTTATCGAATCAGTTCCGCGTTTGACCAGCGAGCCCACGAGTACGACCCGGACAACGCACTGCTGTGGCGTGCCAATCCGCGGCGTTTGGATGCCGAAGCGATTCGCGACGCCATGTTGCAGGTCAGTGGCGAGATCGATCTTGACAGACCACGTGGTTCCGAAGTCGCCAAGGCGGGATACGTTCGCGTTCGCGACGGCATTTTGGGAGACCCTCGCGAAAAAGTCCGCGAGGCGGTGAGTGCGATGATGGCCGAACGAACTGGTCCAGAGGCACAAGGATTTCGCCCCGGACAGGGGCAAAGATTCGGTGGGCGTCCCGGTTTCGGAGGGCAACAGGGGCCAGGGATGCAGGATTTGCGAAACCGTATGCGTTTTGGGCAGCGACCTGGAGGCATGCGACCAGGTGGAATGCAGATGGGCATGCAGCCGCCGGTCGACGTATATCGCCAGTTGGCATCCAAAGTGACTGGTGCATTGGATATGGACGACGCCAAATTCCGCAGTGTCTATCTGCCGATCGTACGCGATGAGGTTCCTCGATCGCTGGAAGTCTTTGATTTCCCGGATGCCAGCATGGTGACCGGATCGAGAGAGTCATCCAACACCGCCAACCAAGCCTTGTACCTGATGAACAATCCGTTCGTGATCCAACAAAGTGAAGCGTTCGCCAAACGCTTGCGAAAAGCCGAAAGCCAAATGGCTGATCAACTCGCTGCTGCGTTTGTCATTGCGTATGGGCGACAACCGACGGCTGGCGAACGAGCAGCGACTGCGAGGTTTATTCGGAACTTTGCATCGCGGGACGGCGCCGGCCAGCGCGGGAGATGTTGACAACGTTCTGTCAGAGTTTGTTTGCGTCCGCCGAATTCCGGTACATCGACTAATGATCACTGAAAACCATTGAGGCGTCCAATCATGAATTTTTCTCGACGGCAGATCCTTCAGCAGGTATCGGCAGGTTTCGGGTACCTCGCGTTTGCCGGTCTCAGTAGTTCCGCAGCGGCGAAGGACCAGTCCGCCCAGAGCCACCATCCGCTGTCGCCGAAAGATCCACATTTCCCGGCGCAAGCCAAACGCGTCATTTTTCTGTGCATGCAAGGTGGTCCCTCGCATGTCGACACGTTTGATTACAAGCCCCAATTGGCGAAAGACCACGGGAAACGCGGTAAATACGGTGGATCGCTTTTAAAGTCGCCTTGGGAATTCCGGCAACGCGGTGAGAGCGGATTGTGGATCTCGGATCTGTTCCCCGAGGTTGCCAAACATGCGGATGAGTTATGCCTGATTCGGTCGATGCAATGTGACCAGCCGGTTCATCCCGGTGCGATGACGCAGATGCATACCGGAACGGCACAATTCATTCGGCCGTCATTGGGTGCCTGGACGTTGTACGGATTGGGGACGGACAACGACAGCTTGCCCGGGTTTATTTCACTGAGTCCACCGGCTGGGAGTTCGCGAAACTATGGCAGCGCGTTCTTGCCGGCGATCTATGGCGGCAGCAAAGTTGGTCGCGGGGGGCTGGCGGCGCGATTCGCCCGCGGTGGGAGCAGTGAATCCGTCCCCGATATCAAGAACCCCAAGCTTGCCGATCAGCAACAACGAAGTCAGTTGGATTTCATCCAGGCGCTCAATCGTGACAAGCTGCGACGTGAACAGCACCAACCGGGAGTCGAAGGCGTGATCGAATCGTTCGAGTTGGCCTTCCGAATGCAGGACGCAATGCCCGAGTTGATGGATGTTTCCAACGAGAGTCAGGCCACGTTGGCGATGTACGGAGCCGATCAGGGGCCGACGGTGAACTTTGGCAAGCAGTGTTTACTCGCACGGCGATTCCTCGAAGCCGGCGTACGCTTCGTGGAAATCACTCATGGCAACTGGGACCAGCACGTCAACCTTTCCAACGACCACCAGGCTCGCGCCGAGGCATGTGATCAACCGATCGCAGGGCTGCTGACAAGATCTAAAACAACGAGACCTGTTCAAGGACACGCTGGTGATTTGGGGAGGTGAGTTTGGACGCACTCCGGCGGCTCAGAATGGCGACGGTCGCAATCACAACAACAAAGGCTACGCGACTTGGATGGCGGGCGGAGGGGTCAAAGGTGGCTTCAGCTACGGTGCGACGGACGAACATGGTTACGAGGCGGTTGAAAACAAGTGCCACATTCATGATTGGCACGCGACCATCTTGCACCTGTTGGGACTCGATCACGAGCAACTGACGTATCGCTACGCTGGACGCGATTTCCGCTTGACTGATGTGTACGGTCAGGTGATGACCGATATCTTGGCCTAAATGGCCAACGGAGAAAAAACAGGCTTCAGCCGATTGCTTGGTCGAAATCGTACCTTGCTGCCCCATCGGCTGAAGCCTTGAAAAGCATCGTCAAATTGTGTTCTGCGAGGAAGGGTGATAGCCGTAACCAGGATGCGGCTTCCCGAAGGTCAATATCAACAGTAGGCTGTTCGCTGTTCGTTGAGGTCTGCCGATGGCAGTGATATCAATAACGCGACACAGATATTGATGCGAAGGCGTTATGTGCTAATCACCCAGGTTTCCTAGGGCCATTCATCTTCTCGCCAATCGCGGTGCACTTGATGTTCGAACGAACACGCTTTGGCTTTCAAGGCGATCGATCGCTATAGTGAATGCCACAGTCTGAATGCACGAGGGATACCAAAAACATACAGGCTTCGGGGCACTCACTCGTCTCAGTGGGACGGGTTCCGGTCCCCCCATGTTGTAATGGCTTCAGCGGACTTGCAAACAATCGATTGGGCACAAATGGCTCACTGTCTCTTCAGTGATTCCAGGGATGCTCTTTTGATCATTCGGACTTCCGATCTGCGGATTACCCAGGTCAATCCGAGGGCTCGCCAGCTAACAGGCTTTCCCGAGCAGCAATTACTGCTGTTTTCGCTCGATGATTTGCTATCGGCGGAGGATCAAACCGTTTCAAGGGAGTTGTTCGATTCCTGCCGTCAGTGCATCGAATTTGATAGGGCAGGCGAATTTCATCTTCAGCGAGCGTTTGGTGAACCGCTGCCAGTATCCGTCACGCTCAACTTTGTGTTGGCGACGCCGGAAATCTTGGGTATTGTCACGGTTCGCGACGAAAGTCAGCCGGGCGACGAGCAACAGGACCGACGGGCACCTCAGGGAGAACTGCACCAGACTTTGCTTCAGCGTACTGCGAAACTGGAGCTAAACGAAGCCGAACTGCGGCGTACGCAGTACAAGCAGCTGATCGACGATATTGATGCCATTGCCTGGGAAGCAAATTACCCATTCAACGGCATGACTTATGTCAGTAACCAACTGGAGTCGATGCTGGGGTATGTCGTCGAGGACTGGACAAGCGATTCAGAAGCATGGACGAAGGCGATTGTCGACGAGGACCGGACTCGCGTCGTTCGCGCTTTTCTCAGCAACTGTGAGCAAGCGGAGGATCACGAACTAGAGTATCGAGTTCGAACCGCCGATGGGAGAGTCTTTTGGCTCAGTAATCGAGTCCACATCGTCAAGGATGACGCCGGCCAACCTGAAATTCTGCGGGGGGTGATCGTCAATGTCACTGACCGCAAAGAGGCTCAACAGCAGACTCGTCAACGTGAGGCCGAGTACCGTTTGTTGGTCGACAACGCGCCCGTTTGTATCCACAGTATCGATGAAAACAGACGGTTATCATCGATCAATCCCGCGGGCTTCTGTATGGTTGGAGCCAGCCGGCCAGCGGATGTCCTGGGTCGCCGGTACATGAGCTTTGTCGATCAGCCAGATCAAGAGCGGATCGAACGTCTTCTCGAACAGGCGTATTGTGGCCAGAGATCAGAGTTTGATTTCATCTGCGCTGAAAACGGCCAACGGCGAATTTTCAAATCAAACTTCATTCCAATCGAAGACTCTGATGGAGTTGTCCGCAAGGTCATCGGAACGGCAGAGGATATTACCGCACGACGGCAAGCCGAGGAGAAACTGCGATGGAGTGAAGAGATGTTTCGGCAATTGGCTGAGAACATCAATGCGGTCTTTTGGATGTGTTCGATTGATGATACCGATCATGACGGCTACGTCAGTCCAATGTACGACGTGATCTGGGGACGCAGCTCTGCTGACGAGCGTGATAAAGTCAAGTCGATGGCAACCGCGATTGTCGCTGAGGATCAAGCTGCGCATACGCAGGCAATGTCGCGACTGCGCCAGGAGGGAGTCGAGTTTGACATTGAATATCAGATTCAGCGTCCCGATGGCCAAGTTCGCTGGATTCGCGACCGGGGCTTCTTGATTCGCGACGAATGGGGGACCGCTGTTCGACTTGCCGGGCTTGCGGAAGATATTACTAACCGCATCAAGACGTTGGAGAAGTTGCGTATTCAGGACCGCGCGATCGCTTATGCCGAAGCCGGGATTGTGATCGCCGATGCTCGGCTGAACGACATGCCAATCGTTTTCTGCAACCCTGCATTCGAGCGGATGACGGGCTACTCGCCACAGGAAGCGTTGGGGCGGAATTGCCGATTCTTGCAAGCTAACGATACTGATCAGCCTGCTGTGAAAAACTTGCGCAAAGCGATTAAGGAGGGACGGGAGTGCCGGGCAGTGCTACGCAATTATCGCAAAGATGGAACGATGTTCTGGAACGAGGTCAGTGTCTCGCCAGTTCATGATCAATCGGGCCAGCTCACGCATTTCGTGGGTTTCTGGAACGACATTTCCGAACGAGTGGCTGGAGAATCGCGACTGCGCGACAGCGAGCATCGTTTCCGTACGCTTTGCCGCGACGCGCCGATGGGGATTCTTCTCACCGATGTTGACGGCGACTGTCATTACATCAACGACATCGGGGCCCAAATCGTGGGCCAATCTCGCGAGGAAATCTATGGTGACGGCTGGACGCGCAGCCTGCATCCTGACGATCGGCAGCGAGTTCTGGCTACTTGGAAGCGAGCCGTCAGCAATCAAGATGCGGTCGAGTTTGAGTCTCGCTTTTGTCACGCTGACGGAAGCATTGCCTGGGTGAACCTGCGCGCTAATGCACGCTTAAGCGACCAAGGCGAATTGATCGGCTACGTCGGTTCGTTCATCGATATCACCGATCGGAAAAAGACGCTGAAAGCCCTGGAACAAAGCGAGCGACGATACCGCACGCTGATTGAAGACGCGCCGGAAGCGATCATGGTCGCCGACATAGAAGATGCCCGGTTTGTGGACTGGAATGAGGCAACGCTACGGCTCCTTCGAACGGATGCCGAGACCATTGCAACCAAATCGGTGTGGGATTTCTTTCCGGACAAGCAGCCGGACGGTCGGGACTCGATAGAGGCTGCGCACGAAATGATGACCGCGTCCTTGGCAGGCGAGTCGCCGGCGTTTGAATGGACGCATATCGACTCGCAGGGCAACGAGATTCCATCGGAGGTTCGTCTAACGGGTCTGAAGTACGGCGGTCGGCAGTTGGTGCGTGGAACGGTGACCGATGTCAGCGAGCGGCGAGCAGCTGAGGAACAGCTTCGCCGCACGAGGTTGGCTGTGGAAAGTACTTCGGACGCCATGTTCGTGATCAACGATCGAGGCCAGTTCATTGATGTCAATCAGACAGCTTGTGATCGGCTCGGATTTACACGTGACGAACTGTTGGGCATGACCGTCTCCGGGATCAATCCGAATTATCCGATCGAGGTTTGGCCAGGTCATTGGCGTGATTTGAAGGAATCCGGGAAATCGGTGTACGAGTCTGTCCATGTGAAGAAGGACGGCACTGTTATTCCTGTTGAAATTTCCAAGTCGTTGGCCAAAGTGGGTGCGGAAGAGTTTGCCTTTGCCTTCGTTCGTGACATCACTGAGCGAAAGCAGGTCGAGGCGATTCTTGAAAGCACACAGTTCGCCGTTGACCACAACATTAGTGCGATCGTCCGTATCAATTCCCAAGGTCGTTTGACGTATGTCAATGAGGCTGCTTGCAACGTCCTGCAGTATTCGCGCGAAGAATTGCTGGCCATGCATATATGGGACATCGACTTGAAATGGCCCAGGAATGAGTGGCCGGTGCGATGGAATCAGATCAAGCAGGCAGGTTCGTCAACCACGGAAACAATCCATCGATGCAAAGACGGAACGCACGTTGATTGTGAAGTGACGGCCTGTTATTTCAGCTTTGATGGCGAAGATTTCGTGTTTGCGTTCTGTCTTGACATCACGCAACGGAACGAAGCCCAGCTGCAACTGCGGCAGCGCGAGACGCAGCTTGCACACGTCAGCCGCCTTTCGACGATGGGCGAGATGGTGGCTGGCATTGCTCACGAGGTGAATCAGCCGCTCTACTCGATTTTGAATTTCGCCAAAGCAACCAAAAATAATTTGCAGAATCCCAGCGAAGAGAACCTCCAGCAGATCGAACACTGGAACGTCCAGATCAGAGAGGCCGCAAAACGCGCCGGTGACATCATCAAACGGCTGCGTACCTATGTTTCGCGGGAGCCGGCCGAGTCGTCGTTGATCGAGATTCATCCGCTGATCCAGGACACGATCGAGTTGATTGCACACGAGATCAAACGTGCCGGCGTCACGATCGAAACAGATTTTCCGCCCCACAACGCCGTGGTTTTCGTGGACCGTGTGCAGATTCAGCAAGTTCTGGTGAACTTGTTGGTCAATGCGATTGAGGCCATGGAACGAATCGAACTCGATTGTCGTAAAGTTGCTATCGGCACGCGGCAAATCGGCCAAGATATTGAAGTCTGGGTGGCGGACTCCGGCCCGGGATTTCCCCAGGATCAGGAACGCAATCTGTTCGACCCCTTTGTGTCCACGAAAGCCGACGGAATGGGAATGGGGTTGGCCATCAGCAATACGATCATAGAGTCCTTTGGAGGACAATTGTCGGTTAGATCGAACGACGCAGGCGGAGCGACTTTTCTTTTCACTTTGCCAGTAGTTGAAAACCATGTTTGAGAACGCGACTGTCTACATTGTCGATGATGATCAACAAGCTCGCGAGTCTGTCAGTGCGCTTGTTCGATCGATGGGCTTGAATACCGAGTTGTTTTCCTCGGCCGAAGAGTTCCTTGAGCAAGTCGATAAAGATGATCGGGGCTGTGTGGTCACCGATCTGAGGATGTTGGGCATGAGTGGCGTTGAGTTGCAGGACGCCTTGCGGCAACGCGAGATTCGTCTCCCTGTGATTCTGATCACGGCTTATCCAAGAACGTCCATTACCGTGCGGGCGATGAAGCATGGGGCGATTACTCTGTTGGAGAAACCATACGAGGACGATGATTTATGGGATGCTGTCCGGGACGGACTGCAACTGGATGAACAGCACGCGAAAAGCAAGATCGTCTCCGTGAGATTCGCAAGCGACTGGAACTCCTGTCAGACAAGGAACAAGAAGTCATTGATATGATGGTCGAGGGAACTGCCAATAAGGTGATCGCAAGACGGTTGGATGTGAGTGTTCGCACGGTGGAAAATCGACGCCACGATATCTTCGAGAAGATGCGGGCAAAGTCGCTTGCCGAACTCGTGCGAATGGTCGTCGCGGTTCGCGAAGACGGTTCCGAAACGGATTCCTAGTGAAGGTGGTCGTGATTTGTTGCGTGAGCAACTGACCACGAAGTGCTCGAAGATGGTAGCCGTCGGTCGCGAAGCGCACCTACGGACAACGTGAAACAAGGATACGCTCGACCCCGGAGGAGTCGCAGATCTGTATTGTGCGACCGCTCCGGGGTCGAGCGTTGTTGGTGTTGATGAAAAGACTCGCAACACTGATGAAACGAACCCCGGGGAGTTTTCACCAGCCCAGGGGCGACCCGCCGATTCAGTCCCACGAATAATAGGGCCAAGCCGACTGATCCAACTTGCCAGCCGGCACTTCCACAAACCCGCTACTCTGACCGAGTGAGACCAGATCGCCGGAGCCTTTGCTGAGCACCGGTACCGCAGTCCCTGGCTCGGTCAGTCGTACCAGACGCAGCCAACGTAGTGGCAGCGTCTTGCCGCCCGGTTGATCTAAGCGAACGACCGCTTGGGGCGCGTTCCAGTTAACTTGGCCGCTCTGTTTGGCCAGCAGCGGAATGCCAAAACGTCGGCAGCCGACCGTGGCACTGACCGGATTCCCCGGCAGGCCTAAAATCAGCCTTCCCGTTGTTGTCGCCGCCCCCAAGATCGGCTTGCCCGGTCGAATCGGCAAACCGTGAAAGATGACTTCGCCGCCGATCTCTTCGACCACCTCTGGCACATAGTCGTAATCGCCCATCGATACCCCGCCCGTCATCACGACGGCATCGCATTGGCTGGACCGTTCGCTCAGCAGTTCGGTTAATGAAGCGCGATCATCCCGGCAATGATCAAGATGCTCGACCGTGATCCAAGACAAAGGATGCAGCAGCGAGGCGAGCGAAAACTGGTTGCTATTGCGAAGCTGCCATGGTTCGGGGGGCGTTTTGGAAAACATTCCGACTTCGTCACCCGTGGTAATGATGCTCACACGGATCGGTCGGTGAACACTGACTTTATAGCAGCCAAAATTCGCCATCGTCGCCAGCTGTGCAGCAGAGAGGCGTGTTCCCGCTGAGAGTACGACGCTGCCGGCCTGCGCATTTTCGCCGGCACGTCGAATATGTTCACCAGGTTTCGCTTCCTTGGCCGGGGCCCGGAATCGGATGGCACCGTCCAGTTCCTCGGTGTCTTCGCGTTTGATGACCGCTTCGCAATCATCCGGTACAACAGCACCCGTGAAAATTCGGACGACAGCGCCAGGCTGCATTTTCGGCGGTGCGTTACCGGGGACGCTTTCGCCGCAGACCGGGATCGACTCCCCGCACGGAGATCGAGCAGTCGAATCGCATATCCGTCCATTGCCGAAACATCCGAGGCGGGACTATCACGGTCGGCGACGACATGCTCAGCCAAAACCCGCCCGGTGCATTGGCTGGCGTTCAGTCTTTCGCTTTCACTGACGACGGACAGGTGTTTGGCGAGCGCCTGGATCGCAGCGTCTGGGGCATCGAATGCAAACTTACGTGCCATCGAAAAGATCCTCGGAGGTATTGATGTTGCGGCAAACAGCTTCCGTGAACGCGACGGTCTCGTGTTTCTGTGAACGGACCCAATTGGTTAGGCTGCGATCGTCCGAAGCCGCGAGTCGCTCGATTTCACGGAGCAGAGTGACTGGATAGACCCCGACCAATGGTTGAAGACGATCTGCTTTCGCGATCGTCAGGCGTCCGGAATCTTGCCAGACCTGCTTGATGCGCAGCAGGTCGGCGGTGCTCAAATCGGGCATGTCGACGGGCGTGAACATGCATGCTTGAAGCGAATTTTGTCGGGCAAACCGCAGTGAAGCGGCGATTCCCACGACGGGGCCGTGAAATTCAACCGGATCTTTGATGACAGGGAACTCCGTGTTCACGTCGTTGTGACTACTGACCCCGGTCAGATCACAGACTGGGGCGACGCGCTGGAGTGCGTGTTGTAGAAAGCTCTTTCCGTTGGGCAACCGCAGTTGCGATTTATCGCTACCCATCCGCGAGCTTTGTCCGCCACAAAGCACAATACCAAGCAGACGGGCAGAATCGTTCACGACCCGCTCTCGTGCTTTTCCAAGACATCCTCGACCCAAGATCGTGCACGCATCATGGTCGGGAAACCGATCGTTGGCGCCGACAAGATCGCAAGATGTCGTAACTCCTCGGGCGTGCAACCTGCCTCCAGCGCTTTACGAGCGTGAGAGTGGGCACCGCCTTCGAGTGCAGCCCCAATTGAGATCGCCAATTTCACCAGCGCGACATCCCGATCCGATAGTGGCCCGGCTTCACGTGCAGCCTTGCCGAAGGATTCGTACGACTGCATCAGGTCGGGATAGGTTTGATGCATCTGTTTGTAAGGCTTAGGAATCATGGCGATGTCTTCCTCGCAGGATGACGTTTGCTTGAGGGTTAACAAGATTTTGTGACAATTGCTTCCACCAAGCCTTGCATGGTGTATGGGTTCGCTTCGGCCGACACACGAATACCAAGATCGCCAAGCGTTTGCGAGGTCACGGGACTGAGGCTGGCAATCCGAGAGTTCTGTAGCGAAGATCCAAACATCGCGTTCAGGTTTTCTGCCGTCGCACTACTGGCCACGGTAATCCAATCGATTTCGCCATCATGGATCAGTTGCAAAATCTGCGCATCGGGCTCATCCACGTCCTCGTTTGAGTAGGCAACAATCTGGGTGACGTGGGCGCCGGCATTGGTCAGTTCGTTTTCCAAGACGTCGCGACCGCGGCTGGCTCGGATGATCAGGATTCTCGAACCCGCAACGCTGGACGCGAGTTGCCCGGCAAGCGATTCCGCACGAAAGTCCGTTGGGACAACGTCTGCGCGTAAACGGTAGTCTGCAAGCGACTTTGCGGTCTGGCTCCCGACGACTGCGATTTTAGCCGTACCGAATCCTCGCATATCGCCTCCCCGGTCCAACAAGCGGTCCAGGAAGTACTGCACGCCGTTCCTGCTGCAGAAGATCACTGTGTCATAGCTACCCAGCGACCCGATCGCGGCGTCGACCGGTCCCCAATCCTTGGGTGGTCCAATTCGGATGGCGGGCTGCAGGCAGACCGTCGCACCCTGATCTCGCAGCAAACTGGCCAGCGACTCAGCTTGATCCGCTGGTCGGGTGACCAGGACGGTTTTCCCGAACAAAGGACGACGCTCGATCCAATTCATCGTGCTGGCCAATTCCGTAACTTTCCCCAAAATCACAATCACTGGCGGACGCATCTTGCTGGCGGGAGTGAGCCGCTCGGCGACGTCCGCCAAACGGCAATGAACGGTCTGCTGGTCCGGGTGACTACAGC
Source organism: Pirellulaceae bacterium (assembly GCA_963714715.1). Lineage (GTDB taxonomy): Bacteria > Planctomycetota > Planctomycetia > Pirellulales > Pirellulaceae > JBFJVZ01. The sequence continues at coordinate 149,988 of CAVQPV010000023.1, forward strand.
GACGAATCAGCGCCGCAGGCGTGTCGGGCGACTTGCCGGCTTGGATCAGGGCCTGAGTCCAGATTGCCGCCGTGGTCACGCCCATGTAAATCACCAGCGTACCGGGGAAACGTGCCAGTGCACCCCAATCGAGCGCACGATTGGGACTTTCCCGGTTCCTCGTGGCCGGTGACCAAAGCGACTGCCGAGGCCAGTTTACGGTGGGTGATCGGGATCCCTGCGTACGAGCCGGCGGCCAAAGCGGCAGTAATTCCGGGAACGACTTCCACCGACAATCCGGCTTCGTGAAGCCTCTGAACCTCTTCCGCTGTGCGGGCGAAAACAGCAGGGTCGCCGCCCTTGAGACGCGCGACGTTGCGTCCGGCACGTGCGTGACGAACGATTTCGGCGATGATCTCCTCCTGCTTCCAAATCCGCGAATGTCCGTGTTTTCCCACACAAACGTGCTGGGCGGACGGTGCATGCAGCAGCAAATCGGGGTTGCTAAGCCCGTCGTACAAGACGACGTCGCTCTTTCCCAATAAGTCGGCTCCCCGCAGGGTCAGCAGCCCTGGATCACCGGGGCCCGCTCCGATCAGGTAAACATGTCCGGCGGGTGATTTGGAGTCATTCATGAATGCATTTTCGCCCACCAAGTTGACTCTGGACAGTCGACCAACGGATTGCGATACTACTCGGCCCGAAACAAACCAGAATTTTCCCTGTTCCAGCCTCAGCGGCGACCCAAACCGATATGCCCAATACTCCCAGCGCTAAAAAGCGCCTTCGTCAAAATGCCAAGCGTCGACTCCACAATCGCTCGTTGAAGAGCCGGGTTCGCTCTCAGGTCCGACTCGTGCGCGAGGCCGTTGCGGCGGGAGACGCCGAGAAGGCGCAGGCTGAATTCCGAGTTGCCACGAAGAGAATCGATCAAGCCACCAGCAAGAATCTGATTCACAGGAATACGGCGGCCCGATCCAAGAGCCGTTTGAGCAAATTGGTCAAGTCGACCGGAAAAGGCTAGTGCTTTGTCACAGGTAAAAAGTGGGTAAGCATCCTGCTTGCCATTGGTTTTCGGATGGAATTCGCAAGCTAGCAGCTGACGCCACCGAAGAACAGCGATACCACCGACGTGATGGTCTCCGTCATCCAGCCTCAGCTCCAGACCAAACCGGCGTCACCGAGTCGGCGCTTGGTTTCCGCCATCAAGGTATCTTCATCCGCACCATGTTCGGCAACGTAGGTCACGCTGAAACGCAAATACGATCCAGCGTCGTCCCAGGGTACCGTCACGATGCCAAACTGTTCGATCAAGTGACGCGTCGCGTCCTCGGCCGCAGCGAACTTTTCGCCTGCCTTGGTTCCGGTGGGAGCCTTTGCATACAGGAAGTATGTGCCGCCGGGCATTTCGCAATCGAAGCCGCAGTCCTTTAACGTGGACACCAATTTCTCCAAGCGACGTCGATACTTATCGTTGATTCGCTTGGGAATCGAATCATCATCCAGCGCGGCCGCTGCAGCCTTTTGTGTGGCAATGAATTGACCGCTATCGCTATTGTCTTTGACATCGGCAAACGCTGAAACGATCCGTTCGTGGCCGCAGACGAATCCCATTCGCCAGCCGATCATGTCGTATCCCTTACTCATCGAGTGGACTTCGATACCGACGTCAACTGCTCCCGGTGTTTGTAAGAAGCTGCGAGGCGGTCCATCGAAGGTCAGCAAGATGTGGGCGGCGTCTTGGACAACCACGAATTCCTTTTCCTTTGCCAAGGCGACAACTCTCTCGAAAAACTCTGGTGGCGCGGTGCGACCGGTAGGCGAGTTGGGATAGTTCAGCACCAATAACTTCGTTCGTCGAAAGACGTCATCGGGAACCGAATCGAGGTCGGGCAGGAAGTTGTTCTCCGGTAGCAAAGGCAACTTAAACACCTCGCCGCCGTAGTACCTTGTGTGTGTTCCGGCGACCGGATACCCCGGCACGGTCATCATCGTGATGTCGCCTGGGTTGATGAAGCAGGCCGGCAGCATGGCGTAGGCCGGTTTGCTGCCAATGCAGTGGTTGATCTGAGTCACCGGATTGAGCTGGACACCAAAGTTTCGCTGCATGAAACGAGCGGCCGCTTCCTTGTACTCGATCACTCCATTGTCAGCGTAGCCGCGGTTCTCGGGCTTGTTGATTTCGGTCGCCATCACATCGCGAACCGACTGGTCGGCCATCGAGTCGTTCTCGCCAATGCCAAAATCGAGCAACTGGCGGTCGGGATGTTGCTGGAGAGCATTCCGCTTGGCCCGCTTGATCTTCTCGAATTTGTAGATCTCGGTTCCTTTGCCGTAGCCCGCGCCGCCAATTCGTTCGGCAAACAGAGACTGAAAATACGGGTCGGCAGCGGGTTGCGTGTCTTTGCTAACGGTGGACATACTTCTTGAGGGCTGGAGGAGTCTGACACAACGAGGAGCAAGTTTCGCCAGCGTTGGTTCAGTCGGCAAGGGTGAGCCAAAAAAACGTCGCTTCAGAACGTGTTTTCAAAAGGGGTCTGACCCTCTCTTGAACCGATCTCGATAAACGAAAAAAAACGTCTGGTTCCGCGTTTAGCTTGCAGTAACCTCTCGTCCACAAAGGGTCAGACCTCTCAATAAAAACCAAGGGTGAGCCAAAAAACGCGTTCTCAGGGTCGGTAGAGACGCGACGCTTGATCGCTGGAAAACGAAGCCCATGAGTCGTCGATCTCGTCGATTTGCGACCAGGCTCGTGTCGCCCGTCGAGCGAGCGGTATCAAGGAAATCGTCGTCACCACGGCTCCAACCGCACCGGGAATGAACCCAATGACGATCGACCAAGGCGAAAACCCTGCGAGAAATGCGATGCACACGAAGCCAGTCAGGAATCCGGATACGGCCCCGAAGACCCGAATGCTGGACGCTGTCCAATGCATGCCTGGGGTACGCACCAGCAGACTGCCGGCCGCTGTCAACGGAACGATCGCGAGAGATCCGAAAAACGCCAAGAAACAGCCAACGATTGCTCCAATCATCACGAGCGACGGATCGTTGTTCTCGATCAGCAGTGTGCCAATCCCAAAGACTCCGCCGGAGACGGTCACGCCGGCCATCGTGTGGACGATCAACGCCAGAGTGGAAACGTGCCCCCAGCCGACGACGGAAGCGGCCGATTTGACGGGATCCGGCTCGAGCATCGATGGCGCATAGGGGTTGATCTCGGCAGTTCCCGACGGATGCACAGCAGGCTGGCGGTTTTCCGAGGGATTCGTCGTCATTTCGCTCGTTGGGTTGCTCGATACAATTCATTCTAACCGATCAGCGGTTCCAAGCCGCTGCGGCCCACAACTCGACAGTTCGACGCCTCCGCGCAATGTCATCAACGGAAACAACGACCGAAGTCGATCTCATGCGGGTCCAGTATGAAGAACTGGCCGAGCTTGCCGGTTCGCTTGCGCACGAGATCAAGAATCCGTTGTCGGTGATCCGGATGAACATTGATTTGTTAAGTGAAGACCTGGTGGAGATCAGTGCGCCCAACACGCGACGGTCACTTGACCGTGTGGATATTGTGCGAGGGCAGTGTGAAAGGATGGAAGGGCTGCTGCGAGATTTTTTGCGATACGCGCGACTACGAGACATCGACCTGGTCTCGGGCAGTCTGAACGATCAAATCGAAACCGTCTTGCGGGCCTATCAGGCTCAGGCCGATGACGAAGAGATCGATATCGAACGTTTTCTCGATCCCGACCTTCCTTCGATTCAGCTGCACAGTGATTCGCTGCAATCGGCGTTGATGAATCTGGTGAAGAACGCGCTTGAAGCGATGGATGCCGGTGGCCAATTGGTGGCGCGAACTTACACCACGCGGGAAAGCGTCGCGCTCGATCTGATCGACACGGGACACGGTGTGGACGACAACACGGTGCTTCACATGTTCGAACCGTTTTACAGCACCAAGGACGGAGGTTCGGGGCTGGGTCTGCCAACGGCCCGCAAAATCATCGAGGCCCACGGTGGCCGGATTAGCGTGCAAAGCGAAATGGGCCGCGGGACAAAATTCACACTCGAATTCCCCGTCCCCAAAAGAATCGGTTAGCGTCCTGTTTCAGAAGCCACGTCGGCAACAGATCGCTCATCACCGTACATGAAGGCTGCGGGCAGCGAGCCCATGAATCGGGCCGCCTTGCGCGGAACGCTCCCGCGGCAGCTGAGATCATGCGTTTGAGATTCGTTTGCCGGGCGGCTGCGTCTTTTCCAGGGCCAAGATTTGTTTGCCTTCGTGAAAGACAGTGACCGTGCCGGACGATTCCGAAATGACCACGGCGATCGCCTCGGTTGCGGCCGTGATGGCAGCCGCAGCTGTGTGCCTCGCACCCAGCCCGGAAAGGATTCTCGTTTTTGGTACGGGTGCGTCGAGATAAGTGCCGGCGGACTCGACGATCCCGCGTTTGTTGACAACGAATGCGCCGTCCAACGCGGCAAACTCGCGCAGGGTTTCAAACAGTGCATCATCGTGAATGTTGCGACTTTTTTGAGGATGGCCTTCACATGGATTGAGAACCAATTGCCGGAGATAAGGTCCCAGCGTCTCCGGATCGCCGATCACAAAGATCGCCCCCAGCGGTCTCCCTTCGCGTCCCTCGCGGGACAATCGCATGGCAACATCGATCACTCGCACTAATTCGCGGGTGGCGATCGATTCCTGAGCATCCTCGACATTCTGAGTGCGGAACCAGGGGAAGTCACGCTGGGGGTTGGCGATCAACATGGTGTCCAGCCGCCCCGAACCCGCCACACCCGATAGACACAGAATGCTTTCCTCCAGCGCGATGTGTTCGTTCAAGATCGCCAATAACAACCCGATCTTCAGTTGGCTCATCCGCGTCAGCGCGACGTCGGGGATCGTCACGACTTTGTTCTTGCGCTTATTAGAGAGCGGAAGTTCGCTATCGCTGCGGGTAAGCCAGACAATCAGCTCGGTTTCCCGCAACTTTTCTACGAAGCGAATGTCACGCAGTTCATCCGCCTGGACCAGCAGTTTGGTGATGCCCAGCGATCGTGCCAAGTCAAAGGCGCACTCAACCAGTCGTTTTGACTCGATGTGCTCGCTTTGCTTTGCCGGCTTCGCTTGCTTCTTTATCATTCAGTTTACAGCTGAATCACTTGTTGCTGGGCGACCGTTTCGGTTTGCTGCTCGCACTTGGTCGCCATCTCCATCTGCACGACCCAGCGGCCATCGGCGTCACCGGTAACGATCCAGTGGGGTTGCACACAGACACTTTGGTGAACCAACTCAAAGCCGCCTTCGCTTTGACTGACCGTCTCGATCGGAAACGCCCAAATGCCGCTTGGCCGGTCGATTTCCAGTGAGACATCGATTCCCAACCAACGATCTGAAAGACCGATCCCGCGGGTCTCATGCAGATCGAGTTTCTCGCCGAGTTGACCGAGTCGATTTCCGTCGCTGTCACTAAAGTAGCGGTCGTCGGCGCCGGAGGGTAGCCCGGCAAAGTTCATTTCAATCGCGAAGTGCAGCGGTTGAGCAGGTGGCAGGTTTTCCAGCAAGTAAGTGATCATCAGTCTGTCGCTGCCGGCGACCATGGTGATTGCCTTGGTCAACGTAATTGGAATCCCCCAAGCGTTACCATCGCGGCGCATTTGCACTTGAACGCGACCGGCTCCACGCCGCAGTTTTGTCTCGAAAGGCAGTTCGACGAAATCGCCGCGCTCGACCGCTTCGCCTTTGGCAACCGTCTGCAAAGTCGCGTCATTGTCATAGAAATGATCCATCAAACTCTTGCGGGCGAACGCGTCGTAGTGCAGGTGTTGATCCAAATTTGCCTGTTTGAAGACAACGCGGTCATGAATACTGGCGACATCGTCACCATCGGTGCTCGGTCCCGCCAGGACTTTACGATGATAACTTTCCGGGCGGCGTTGCAACGTCGCCAACAAATTGTGACTGATTTCGCGGACGTCCAATTCGTAAAGACGTCCGCCGCGACCCGGCGATACCCAGGCGCAAAGTTTGTCGTTGCTCAAGCGGACTTCTTGCAACCCATCAAAGTTGTAATCGTCGGCGGTCGCATCGACTTTTCCCGCGTCGACGCCGGTGACGCGATCAAGCAGTGTGTCGGCGGCGATCAGATGTTCGTAGATCGCGTTTCGTAAGTGGGGAAGATAAATGCCCCCGAATGCACCGTGCCAGTAAGGACAATTGCATTGCCCGCGATAAAGATGATCACGAATCGTCGCCAGTTCGATGGCGGGAACGCCGGCAGCTTCGGCCTGGGCCAAGCGGCTGCTGAGGTGCATCATCCGCGCGTACATTTCGTTCGTTTCTTCATACTTGCTTTTGAAATTGCGCCAATAGCCGCCTCGCACGAACGATTTCAAATCACGCCAACGCTGATGGTCTTCCATTTCATGGACAACGTCGTCGAACAGTTCTTGGGCTGGAACCGGCAGCGACCATTCAGTCATTTCTCGGTAGCTGCAATCTGGCAGGTAGACCTTACCGGCGGGCGCCGTTTGGCGTACTGCTTGGGCCAGCGAAATCGTGTGCAGCCAATCGGAGTTCTCGGTCAATGCGTCAAAGAACGAACGTAACCAGCCTTGTTCGTACACATGTACTTTGGTGTCGGGCCAGGTACCAAACTTTTCGCCATCGTCACCGAACGTTAGAACGGCACCGGGCGATCGCTGGGCAACGGCCAGGCAATGGTCAATGGTCTCGCTGGCAGGTCGAAACGGAATGGTGTATCGCAGATGTTCTGAGCCTGGAAAAATTCTTAACACGCGACCATCGTCTTCGGTCAGAAAGTACCCGGTCAATTCATCGTCTTGGAGTCCGGCGGCTTTGAAGTGGAAGTCATCCAGCACTGTGTAGCTGATACCGGCGTCAACGATGTCACTCGTTAACGACGATTCCCAAACTCGCTCGGGTGTCCACATTCCGGCGGGCGTGGCACCAAGGTTTTGATTCAGCCAAGCGCCATAAGTGCGGATTTGTCCGACCCGATCACGCGGCGGCAACATGGTCAGAATCGGTTCGTACTGCGGTCCGCCAACGATCTCCACTCGGTCAGCTTCCACCAGAATCCTCAGCCGATCGATGTATTCCGGATGCCGCTCGGCCAACCACATCATCAGTGGGCCGGAAGTATGCAGCGAGATCTGCAGCTTTTCATACGGCTCAAAGACATCCAGAAACGGCAGGTAGCTGTCCTGATAGGCTTGTTCAAAGACACCGTCAAAGTTGCCGATGGGCTGGTGATTGTGCAGAACCAAGCAAAGGTGGACGTGTGGTTTCATAGTCGATGAACTAGCGTTGGTTAGATAAACGAACGTGTCGAAAGTTACGATCTGTCGCAAAATGTTACGATGCCCGATTGTAGGCATTGCTACCAATCTACCGAATGGTAATGGCGTCAAATTGCTGTGTTTGTGGGCAGAATCTGAGCTCGTCGGCGAATCAGCCGACAAAGCTGATCAAGACGACGCAGCCGGAGATGTTTGCGCAAGAATCCTTATCGGTTCGCCAGGACGCTCAAGTCCAACCGTTTTTCCACCCCAGGGCGGCTCTCAACTCGCTCATGCTCGTCTCGATTGCCGTGGGCTTTGTTGAACGGCGTCGCCGTTGGGACGGTCAATCCGGCGACTTTGTCAAACGGTTTCTCTCCAGACTCATGCCCGAAGGAGCCTGCGGGAATACCAGATAGCTCCAGACCAATCCCTCAGCCCAGGACGAGTCGGGGATCCTCGGCAGATGAGCATTCGCGATAGCGCTTGGCGGCGAGTTCGGGCAACATCGGATTGATTTTGCAATCGCTACTGAATTCAAACCCGGCGATTCGTGTCAGCCGCGGAAAGATATCAATCGACCAGTGAAATGTATCAACGCCGTTGTCAATTCCGGGGGGACGGGTCTGCAACAGCAGATTATAGGACGTGCCCGGATGCAGTTTTTCGAGCCACGAAATCACCCGAGAAACCAGGCGTGAAACAGAAACGACCGTCTGATCGTCGAGCTGATCGAATCGGTCCCGATGCTCAATCGATGTGACGCGAACCATCATCGACATTGGACTGGCAAACGGACAATAAGCGACCAGCGAATCACAGTTGGCGATCACGCGTGTTTCTTCCTTCAGCTCGCCGCGGATCAAATCACACTGCAAACAGCAGCCAGTTTTGGCGCGATACTTGGCCAATCGATCCGAAACCGTTCGCACTTGCGTGGGGATGATATCGGAGGCGATCAACTGACTATGGCTGTGTCTCAGCGAGGCTCCCGCTTGGGCACCGACGTTCTTGAACACGCTGATGTAAGCGATGCCGGGAGCGTCGTACCAATGGGCGATCCGATCGCGGTAGGCGATGAACGCTAGCGAAACTTCCGCCAAGTCCAATTCGGTGATCGAACGAACATGTCGTGGAGCTTCGATAATGACTTCGTGACCACCGGAAATGATCTGGCGGCGAAACAGTCTTGAGTCGCGTGGAGCCTTGGCCTCAACCGGCTCACCAATCGGCGTGAGCGCGGGAAACCTGTTCGGTACGACGCGCACGGTCCAGTCGTCGTCAGCATCAAGATCAGCGAGGTTGCCATCGCGATAGACAACTCTGGCAGACTCCCGACACGCTTGTCCGGTGCATGCGGAATCGGCCAACTTGCCGACCCAGACGGCAGGCGGAGTTTTTGATTCGGAACCGATACAAAACGGGCAGTCGACTTTGACCGGCGATTCCTTTTGCTCAGGAGCCTGGTACTCGTCGGGACGTTGTTCGCGATGGGGTGCAAAGATGGTCCAGGCACCTGTGATCGGGTCTTGACGCGACTCCGTCGCACTTGTCTGGGGGACTTGACCACGTCCAACAAGTTGCTGGGTATCCGGTTTGGATTGTTCACGTTGAAGACCGCCCGCCTCGCTCCCAGAATTAGATTGTGCGGCGGCCTTCAGCATATCGTTTTGCCCCAGAACTTTGCGAGCATTCTTATTTTAAGACAAGCAATGATTTGCATCATTAGCGTTTTGTGATGTTAACTGATCTTGGCAAAATTCAAGAGCCTTTCACAAGAGAAATTATCGGTCTGACGTCACAAGGCACGCCCGTTTTTATGTGGTGTCTCGTTTAAGGGCAGCGGTTTTCTCGTAAAGCTCGATATACTGGGTGGCACTCTTCCGCCACGACCAGTCCTGGTTCATTCCCGTGTGCACGATTTTTTCCCAGCGCTGCGGGGAGTGGTGGCGAAGCTGCAAGGCACGACCAATGGCCTCATCGAGCGATTCTGGGGTACGTTCGTGCACATAAAAACCGGTTGCCGTTGCGTTTTCCAGTGTCTCGGCTGTGCAATCGACAACGGTGTTGGCCAGACCCCCGGTATCGGTCACGACGGGAATCGTCCCATAGCGAAGACTGTAAAGCTGGTTCAGTCCGCAAGGCTCGTATTGGCTTGGCATGACAAACAGGTCCGCAGCCGCTTCGATGCGGTGAGCCAGTTCGTCGCTGAATCCAAGGTGCAGGGCAAACTTATGCGGGAATTGACGAGACAAATCATACAACGGTTGTTCGTATCTCGCGTCGCCGCTGCCCAACACAATCCATTGGATTGGACGGTCTTCGGTCAGGTGCCATTTCAAAACGGGGACGATCAGGTCCCAGCCCTTTTGCTCTGCTAGCCGACCGACCAAACCGATCAACGGCACATCATCGCTGGGATCTAAATGGTACTGTTGCTGGAGCGATCGCTTGTTCTCCAGTTTTCCGGTTCGCCAATTGTCGATGCCGTAGTTGCCGGCAAGCTTGGGATCGGTCGACGGGTTCCAAACATTGGGGTCGATTCCGTTGATGATTCCGAAAACCTGATCGGCTCTGGCAGATAAGACGCCGTCCAATCCACAACCATGCTCGGGCGTTCGTATTTCTTCAGCGTATCTGGGGCTAACCGCCGTAATCACGTCGGCGGTAACAATTGCTGTCTTGAGGAAATTCAGATGACCGTAAAACTCAAATTCATCCGGATTGAAATGCGACCAATCGAGACCGGTCCATTGAAAATCGTCGGCGGGGAATTGGCCCTGGTAAGCCAAGTTGTGAATCGTGATGATCGATGCCGCACGCGAAATCCAAGGATTTGATGACGGAAGGGCTTTCATCAACGCGGGCACGAGGCCGCTTTGCCAGTCGTTGCAGTGGACGATGTCGACGGTCCAGCCGATGCGAGCAATCGCTTGGATGGCGGCGCGACAAAAAAATGCGAATCGCTCGGCATTATCGCGGTAATCTCCCGACGACGTGCCGTACAAGGATTCTCGATCGAAATACTGTGGTTGGTCGATGAACCAAACCGGCACGTCGCTGTCGGGCAAGCGGCCTTTGAGCAGCCTGGCCCCGACGAGTTTCCGGTCGGTCATCGGGATCGCAAAGCTGGTATCCGTCGTTTCGATCGCCAATCCGGCTTCTCGTACACTGCGAAACGCGGGCATGATCACGGCCGCACGATGACCGAGTGCAGAGATTCTGGTGGGAAGCGTTCCGCACACGTCTGCCAGCCCCCCGGTCTTGGCAAAAGGAACTGCCTCGGACGTCAAGTAGACGATATTCAAGATGCTGACTCGATGTCGGGCCGGTGACTGCTTGTGAGCTGACGATGGATTTGAGGCATGGTTGTAACGGTTTACGATCGATTTGCCCTCGCCGTTTCCATGATCGCTAAAGTCTAGTCACCTCTGCTAGCCGTCACCACGTCCCGTCGACGTCATTGCCAACAAATGCGGCATTCAGCATGAAGTCCTGAGGGATATCTATTAAAATCAAGTCAGCTTGTTTGGTAGCCGTGCCCTCGTTTGCGACGTTTCAATCTGAATGTCAATCGCATTAAGCGAATTCTGGACGAGGCTCGTTCGTGGTGGCATCGCTGACGCCGCCGGCTGCAAACGAATGGCGAATGCATTTGCTGATGCACACGGCACTCCAGCCTCCGACGTGGCCACGCTCGCCCAATTCTTGGTGGAAACCGACGAGCTGACCGAGTTTCAATCTCGCTGTTTGCTGTCAGCGACACCGGTGGGGATTCGGTTTGGCGACTTTGTGCGGCGAACGGACGCAGTTTCCGTTCCCCTAAGCCACTGGTTGTCGGTGCGGACGGTGCAAGATCGGCGGACCGGGTTCTTGATTCGCGTTGGCCCCAATCAGTTCACCGAGAACCGCAGCCAATGGCTGGAGGCCCATGCCGGAGTGGTGGCGCCGTCGCTCCAGCCGTTTGAGCTGCACCGGAGTGCGGCCACCGAGATCGTCGATATCTTCTCAGAATTGCCCGATGGCCGATCTCTCGCTGAGATCACAGCCGAGAAGATGAAGGTCGAACGGCGGCAATCGCTTGCTGTGGGTATCGCGGTTGCCGACGCTCTCAACGCGATGCACACTCGATCGCTGGTTCACGGCGCGGTGCGGGCAGATCGGATCTGGCTAACGACGACGGGCCAAACCATTTTGCTTCGCGACCCGGCAGGCCCGGCAGTTGCGCCGCGCCACGATCAGTCAGGTGCCTGGATCGATGTGATGGAATCTCCTGGGGCCTACGCGGCGCCGGAATTCCTGGATCCAGGCTTTGCATGTAACTCACTGACCGATATCTACAGCCTTGGATGTCTGTTATTTCGAATGATTGTCGGTCGGTTGCCGTTTTCCGGGCATACGATTGATGCCGAGATTGCTGCGCACGTTTCAGAGGTGCCGGAGGAGTTGTCCGAGGCGATTGGCCGGGGCGAGGCAGGTGATCCTGTCTTGCGCGTGATCGCTTACGTGATGGCGAAAAGCCCTGCGGCGCGGTTTGCCACCGCACAGCAGGTTTCCGATGCGCTGAAAGCCGTCCTGGCGATGATTGATGATTCAGTGGCAAGTGGTTCAAAGATTCGCACCGCGACCCCGTCCCAAAAAGCGGCTCCAAAGGTTGACGAACCCACTGCCTCGCCGCCCACCGATCGGTCTCGTAAAAAAGTCGAGACGCCTGCAGCAGCGAAACAGGCACGGGTTTCGAAAAAGCCTGTGTTCGTCAAATCAGGGTCCGCTAAGACCGCCGCGTCACGGCCCGCCAAGACCCCTCCCGTCGTAAACCCACCCGTCGAGCCATCGCGGACTGAAAAACCCTCGGCCGACAAACCCCGCTTTGTAAAGCCAAGGGCCGAAAAGCGGCAGCCGAAAGCCAAGAACGACAAACGGGCGAGCCTCAGCGGCCTGCTGCTGAATCACCGCCGTCCAAGGCGGCGACCGCCGACCGTCGGTCTCAGCCGCCGCAATCGGAATTGCGGAAGCCAGACGAACCGCGCCCTCAGCTGCCCCTTCGGCCAAAGACAACGGATCGCAGTCGCCACCGCCCTCGATTGTTCCGCCAAGTTCGACGGAGCCAACCGCCCCGCCGCCGTCGCCGCCAGCGGTGACATTGGCTTCGTCGATCGCTTCCGCTGACCAATCGCTTCAGGCGGATGATTCATCCCAACAGCGACCGGTTCGGCGGCGAAAGCGCCGAAAAAGAGCAAGATTCCTTTTGTGTTCGGAGTCCTTTCGGTGCCGGTTTTGCTGTTGATCATCGGCTTGATCGTTCAGGGATCGGGCGGTGACAAGGAAGCGGGTGAAGCAAAACGTCCGGTGCTTCCGGAACGTGTTCCCTCGGTTGGACAGGCACGAACGGTCCCGAAGGTTCCCGACGATCCGCCGCCAAAGATCGCGGCATCTCGCGGGTATGAGTTAGTCGATGACGACAGGCTCTTGTGGGTACCCCCCTACGGTGCAGATTCGGCGGCGGCCTCGTTGGAGTTGTTGCCACCCGGACCGGCAGTCGTGGTCAGCGTGCGGTTAGCAAAGCTGCTTGCCGACCCGGTTGGCAGTGCGACGATCGATGCTTTGTCGCCTGAGCTGTCCGACTTAATCAAAACGGCAGCCGATCGTGCGCGGACGCCAGCGGAGTCGATTCAGCGCTGCACGGTCGCCCTGCACGCGGGTCAAGAAGGATGGCCGACGACTTCGTTGGTGATCGAGTTGGCGGAACCCTTGCCGCTGAAAACACTGACCGACCGTTGGCAAGCGGCTGCATCGCGGACGCCCGATGGGGCGACCCTTTACGCCGGTGATGAGCCCGGTGGCGATGTTTACTTTCTGGGCGATTCCCAAAAGGGTGCACTTGCCGGCGATGCGACCGTCAAACGATTCGCTCTCGGGCCGCTGCAGCAGATGCGCGAGGTAGCGGCCAACGAAGGGGGCGCGATCCCGTTGCCGCGTTTGTTGGACAAGGTGTGGAAGCGAGTCGAGCGTTGAAAGCGATTTCGTCGCCTTGGTCACGCCCAACTTCCTATTCGCCGATGGACGTGCCGTCATTGAATCCGCGGCGCCGGAGTTGGCGGACCCGCTGAAATCAGTGTTGATCCCCGATGTGGCCGCCTTGTTGGTATCGGCCAAAGTCAGCCAGCAAGACTTGTATGCTGAACTGCGTGCCGTTCCCAGCGGAGACGTATCCGAAGCACGATTGTTGCGAAAAATCAGTGATGCATTCGGCAGCTTGCCGTCGTGGGCCGACACTTTTGTCGTCGACTCGGTTCCAGATCCTTCGTGGCGATTGCTGGCCACTCGGATGCCCCTGATGTTGCGGTTCCTGGTTGATCACACGCGCTTTGGTATTTCCGACGGCACGATCGTTGCCAACGCGTATCTTCCTGGAAACGCAGCCACGCAAATCACCTTGGCGACGCTGTTGGCGATGAATACCAAGCCGGGCAGTGCGCACCGTTGCGGTTGCCGGCAGCAGGACCACGAAGCCGTTGACGGTGGAGGAAATGCTCAACCGTAACATGTCGGTGGACTTCGACCAGGAATCGTTGGAGTTCGGCATCAATGTGATTGTCGATCAGTTCGAGGTAGATTTACCCGATGGTTCCACGATGCCCAGAGTGCGGATTGTCGGAGGTGATTTGGAAAAAGCGGGGATCACACAGAACCAGCAAATACGAGACTTTTCCAAACAGGATTTGCCGCTGCGAACCGTGTTGACCGATCTGTTGCTGGGCGCGAATCCGGATAAGACGGCGACGGGGCCCCAAGATCCGAAGCAGGCCTTGGTGTGGGTCGTCGCGACCAATGACAGCGTTCCAGGCGGTGTGGAGATCCTGGTCACCACGCGGGCCGCGTCAGCGGGGGTCTACGAGTTGCCCGCCGAATTCCGGCCAGCGGAGTGATGCCCCCCTTACCCACGAAGGCGCGGCATCCTGCCGTGCCCATTTTCGCGTGCCATACCCGTGTAGGCACGGCTGGAAGCCGCGCCTATGAAGACCGCCAAGTGCGTGCCGAATCCCGTCACGTTACACTTGGTTGGTGGCAACCATTCACAACCGACCCCTCTCCAGCTTGCTGAATTCCTTACCTGAATGACCTTCTTTTCCGCCCCACGCCCAAGGAATTGTGCTCAGTGACCCACGGTAGCCCCACCGACAGCACCGAACACTACGACGGAACTCCGGCGTCGGATGAGTTTGGCGGCAAGGAATTGCCGGCTCCGGAGTGCATTGGCCGATATCGCATCACCAACCTGATCGCCCGAGGCGGGTTTGGGTCGGTTTATCGAGCCCAGGACGAATCCTTGGCGCGGGAAGTGGCGATCAAGATTCCGCGTCGCCAGGGAACGGATAAAGCCGTGTACTCCCGCTGGGTGTCGGAGGCTCGCATGGTCGCGATGTTGGACCATCGAAACATCGTGCCAGTTTATGACGCTGGATCCACCGACGAGATTCATTTCTACGTTGTCTCGAAGTTCATCGAAGGCAACGATCTGCGGACCTATCTGGAGCAGCAAAGGCCATCCGTTTCGCAATCAGTTGAATGGATCATTGCTGTTGCCGATGCGCTGCAACATGCCCATAGCCAAGGGTTGGTGCATCGCGATGTGAAACCAAGCAATATCCTGATCGACAAACAGAATCGACCTTGGCTTACTGATTTTGGGTTGGCGCTTCGCGATGACGAGATTGGCCGTGAGGCCGAAAAGAACAAATTGATCGGCACGGTCAACTACATGAGTCCGGAGCAGGCTCGCGGGGAAGGGCACTTGGTCGATGGGCGGGCTGACATCTTTTCGCTGGGCGTAATTTTGTATGAGCTGCTCGCGGGGTCGCGTCCCTTTCAGGGTGGCTCGAGTCGACAACTGCTTCGCAATATCGTTCACTGCGAACCTCGTCCGCTGAGGCAATGGAACCCGAGGTTGCCGGTCGAATTGGAACGGATCTGCATGAAGGCGCTGCGCAGAGACGTTCGGATCGTTATTCCAACGCCAGTGATGTTGCCGAAGATCTGAGACGATTTGCCCGCCAGGGAAGTTTCGTCCAAGACAGCGATGAAGTGCGTGCATCGGCCGACACATTGCCGACAAGCGGATCGCGTGTGGTTGCTGATGATGTGCCGATCATTCCCAAGGGTCTCCGCGCGTTTGATGAGCACGATCGAGACTTTTTCTTGAAGCTGGTTCCCGGGCCGTGCGATCTCGACGGTATTCCGGAGATCTTGCTGCGATTGAAAAGATCCATCGAGGCGCACGCAAAGAAGGATACGTTTCGTGTGGCCATGCTTTATGGGGCATCGGGATCGGGCAAGTCGTCCTTAGTACGAGCCGGTTTGATTCCGCTGTTGGATCAATCGGTGCATGTTGCCTACATCGAATCCACAGCGACGCTCACGGAATCACGCTTGTTGCGGGCGTTGTCGCCGCTGCTGGGCGACGACAAAGGTTCACGTGGTTTGGTCTCGACGATGTCAGCGATTCGGCGAGGAGCCCTCGGCGGCGGTCGCAAGGTCTTGATTGTTTTGGACCAGTTCGAGCAGTGGCTTCATGCGCACAAGCTGATGACGAATTCTGAATTGGTCAATGCGATCCGCCAATGCGACGGCATGCATGTCCAGTGTTTGGTGTCGATTCGTGACGACTTTTGGATGCCGGCAACACGTTTCTTCCATGAACTGGAGATTCCGCTGGTCCAAGACGTCAATAGTACAGCGGTTGACCGATTCGAATTGCGACATGCCAGGTACGTGTTGGCCGAATTCGGCCGCGCCTACGGGTGTTTGCCCAAGGATCCTAGTGAGACGAGCGAGGACCAAAGTCAGTTCTTGGATGCCGTGATCGATTCGCTCCAAGAGGAAGGTAAGGTGATCTCGGTTCATCTGGCGGTGTTGGCTCAGGTGATGAAAGGACGCCCCTGGAGTACGAAGACGCTGTCCGAGTTTGGCGGTACCGAAGGCGTCGATATCAACTTTCTTGATGCGACTTTTGCCGGTTCGACCGCAGCGCCCCACCATCGATCACTCGAAACGCCTGCCCGAGCGGTCCTGGCCAAGCTGCTTCCAGAGTCGGGAGCCGATATCAAGGGTCAGATGCAGGATGTTGATCAGCTTGGCGATGTGTCGGGACTGTCCAAACGGCAATTCGAACAGCTGTTGAAAGTACTTGACGGTGAACTCCGCTTAATCACACCTACGGTGGCCATTAACGAAGATGGCGAAGCACCGTCGCGGCGATGTTATCAGTTGACACATGATTTTTTGGTCCCACCACTGCGAGAGTGGTTGACGCGCAGTGAACGAAACTCGATTCGCGGACGAGCGAAACTTAGGCTCCGAGAGCTGAGTCAGTATTGGCGAGCGAAGCATGAGAGTCGCTTTCTGCCGAATATCTTCGAGTACCTGCGAATCGTCGCTTTCACAAATGCTGCCAGTCGCAACTCGGATGAGTCCAAGTTGGTGTCGGCTGCCACACGCTATCACGGCGTCAGATGGGCGGTCGTCGCTGTGGTTGGGTTGATGATGCTGTTGAGTGCGGCGACGATACGCAGGCAGATTCGCGAGCGATCTAGAGAGCAAGAAGCTGGCTTGATGGTCAAGCAGTTGCTGGCGGCGAATATTGAAAACGTGCCCCGCGTGATCGATGCGATGCAGCCGATCAGCGACATCACGCGACCTTTGTTAACGGCGGTCGTCGATCGCGATGAAGCGACAGAGGCGGAAAAACTGCACGCCCGATTGGCCCTCGTGGATACCGATCCGGATCAGGTGCCACCGCTTATCCAGGCGGTGACCACCGCACGTGTGAAAGAGATCGAATTGATCTGCCAGCGACTTCGTCCCTATCGAGATGAGGCCAGGAAATCACTCTGGTCGATCATTGAATCGGACACCGTGGACGAAACCAGTTGGCTGCATGCCGCAGTTGCGCTAGCCTCTCTGGACGCGGAAGATCAGCGATGGGGTCAGTATGCGGACCGCTTGGCTCGTGTGATCGTTAGTCAAAGTACGCCCCATGTCGTGGAAATGGCGCCGGCTTTTAGCAATTTGTCGCCATACCTGGTCGAGTCGACTGAAGATTTGTTCAGCACATCACCACGCGAAGACGTTCAAGTCAACGCCGCGGTCATCTTGGCAAGATCGCTGCAAGCGTCCGATCCTCTGTTGGCTGATTTGCTCGTATCGGCCTCGTCCACTCAGTTCGAGGTGTTGTTTGATGTTGCATCGAACGATCCACCATCGATGGTACCGTTGCTGCAACAGGAGTTAGTGACGCGAGCCAAACCCCGTTGGCCGGAGTCGAACTTAGGTGTGGAGACACCACCGAGCACTCTCCAGGACGCCTTACGTGAGGCCGGCGGAATGCTGACGCCCTCATTCGCACTTTGCCAGACGCTGCCGCTAGATCGCTTCGCGTCGTTCGCGGAGCAGTTTGACGCATTCGGCTACCGCCCTGAGTCGGTGCGAACGTATCTAAGCGAGGGCAAGTCACTTGTCGCGGCTGTCTGGCTGCGCGATGGCAGATCTTGGGATTTCTCGCGACACCTCGGTCCGGAAGATGCGATGAAGCAGGTGTCACCGATGCGTGAACGAAAATTATTCCCCAACGATATCACCGCAATCGCTGCTGCGGACCCCGATCGTGAAGAGGTGGAATATGGCGTGTTGTGGGTAACTTTGGACGATTCGGTCATCGATTCCAGGATGTACGTTGGCGTGCGTGAAGAGGATCATGCGAGTGTTTGGGCGCCACTGAACGACAACAAATTCGTGCCCAAGTCAAACCTCAAGATCCAGCACCCAGACGGATTGGCCCGCTATGCTTCAGTACGGCGAAAAATGCTTCTTCATCCGGGTTATGACGACGCCTGGAATGACTTCCAAACGGACTACGAATCACGAATCCTGAGCGGTTGGCACCAAATCGATGTGCGACTGAATCCGGCCGGCGAATTGGAAAGCGAGCTGACTTGGGCGGCCGTGTGGTGGAATGGTGGTGCGCTTGAATCGCGAACACTGAGTCGAGTCGACCTGAAGACTCATCTGAAAAAGGCGGAAGAACTTGCTGACGAAGCTTTTCGCCCGGTCAGTATTTCGGTTGTTGACGACGTCGACGGTCCGGTCGCTGCTTCGGTCTGGCATCGGCCGCACGTGACTGAAGACGAGCAAGACCGGATCGCCGGTCGCCAAGCAAATGCGGTGATCGCACTGCTGCGTTTGGGAGAAACCGAAAGTCTGTGGCCGCTGCTGGAAAGCCGGCCGGATTCTCGTTTGCGATCATTCCTGATTGATCGGCTTTCGGGTTTGGGCGTTGAACCACAGGTATTGGTGCAGCGACTGCTGGGTGAGCCAGACGAATCGCGGCGGTTCGCGATCATCGCCGCATTGGCTCAGTATCGCCCGGAGCAATTACCTATCGATCAATCCGAGCGGCTAAAGAGATTCATCCTTCGCTGGGGCACGTCGCATCCCTCGGCTGCGATCCACTCGGTTTGTGATTACTTTGCCCAACGATGGGCGTGGGATGACGTTCGCATCGAAATCGAGAACACGGAACGGCCCGGGGATGATCCTTTCGATGGTCCGAAATGGTTCAACAACGGGCAGGGCCAGACGATGGTGGTAATTGACGGACCGATTGAATTCCAAATGGGGTCTCCCGGCCATGAGACGTTTCGGGATCATTCCGGTGAAACGACCAGGCGGGTCAGGATACCGCGTTCCTACGCGATCGCGGCAACGGAGTTGACGTTGGAGCAGTACAAGAGGTTTGATCCGAATGTAGGTTACGCCGCTGACTACACGCCATCGGATCAGTGCCCCGTCAACTCGATCAGTTTGTACGACGCGGCGAAATATTGTCGCTGGCTTAGTGAGCGGGAAAAATTCAAAGAAGACCAAATGTGCTATCCGAGTGTCGAGAACATCGGCGAAGGATTCGAGGTGCCGACCGATTATCTGCAGCGCACCGGGTACCGACTCCCGACGGAGGCCGAGTGGGAATATGCTTGCCGCGCGATGACCACAACAACTCGCCACTTTGGCTATTCGAACGAACTGCTGAGCAAGTACGCTTGGACGGTTGAGAATCCGCTCCATCGATCAAAGCCGCGGTTCCGACCGGTCAAGCAGTTGTTGCCCAACGACTTTGGCTTATTCGACACATTGGGCAACATCATGGAATGGTGTCAGTATCAGCAAGGCGGTGGTGATGCCACCAAACGCGTGCTGATTGATGGGGCGGACAGTTTCAGTCCCTTTGATAAACGTGTTTTGCGGGGGAGTGCCGTTTTTTACCCAACTTCATCGACACGCAGTGCATCGCGCGAAATTGGTAATCCTGCTTACCAATTTCCGTATTACGGGCTGCGGATCACTCGCACGATGCCAACGACCCGGGAACCGTCTGACTGACGGTGGCGGCAGCTGCTCAAGGCGCCAGTGCCCACGTTGCATCATCGGCGTCGCGGACGAAGACGGTGCCCTCGGACGTGGTGACACGGAGTTCAGGATCGACTCGATTTCGGCGCAGATCAACCATGGTAGCGGATTGCCGGACCGGCAGGGAGACTTGATTCCATCGTCCACTGCTTTCGTTGTACTCAAACAACTCGCCATCGCCGCTGAGTACGTGAAGCGGATGGGAGCGATCGGCAGCCATCATCGTGATGAGCTTGTCTTTTAAAAGGCCATCATTCAGCACCGTCCAACTGCCGTCATCGTTATAGCGAAACAGTGTTTGGTCGCGACGCAGCGCAAAGAGCGACTGACGGGTGCAGGCAGCGTCGTCGATCTTCCACTCACTCAAGGTGACGGCAGGTCCACGGTACTTGTAGACACGTCGATCTTTTTTCAATTGATACCGTTGTTCGTCCGTCCGCATGTTGAATGGCGCTGCGTCCTTGATCTTGACGACATACGCGCGGGGACACCAACTGTCGTCGCTGACACGCTCCAAGTTCGCGTACTTGACCCAGCAAAAGCCAGCGTCCTTCCAACGGTCGCCCCACGAGTTCATGATCAATACGGCGTCCTTGGTGTCGTCGTAGCCGACCGCAGTGATCGCGTGCAGACCGCTCGTTTTTTCACCGGACCAACTGTAGGGCGCCTCACTGGTCTCGGGCGATTTGAAGTCATCGTCAAGAAAGATAACCAGGACAACCGGATACCCTTCGTAGATGAACGTCTTGATGTCTTCCAACTTCGTGGGCCGCTCCTTGCGGAGCGCGCGAAAGTTCGCAGCTTCGGTGATGGCTTGTTTGCTGGCTGCGTTGGCGTCCTGAGGCATGGTGGCTTGAGATGCGCAGCCATCGGATCTCACAAAGTCAATCACCTGGGAAGGATCCATTCCGTCTTCACCCTGTCGTAACTGGTTGATCAGAAACGCAACGCTAAACAGGTCACAGTCTTCGTCAGGCTTGTCATGGCGCTGCTGGCCGATTTGACACGAGTAAGCCGCGTGGGCAATGGCCCAAGCGACGCAATGGTTCACATTTCCCTGCTGTCCAACCGGAGGCAGGTACTTGCGCAGACTCATCTTTGCGGGCAGATCGTATTCATCGTCAAACCCTCCACCGACCTCGGGAACGATGCTCATCGCCACCGCGGCTTCATCGGGGGAGGGCTTTTGTACCTCGTCCTCGACGTTTGCTTGGAGGTTGCCGCTGGCAGGTGGAACCGTCCGCTGTTGCTGATTTGCAGCCGCAACCTGAGGGGTTGGAGGGGGTTGTTCGTTGTTGGCTGATGTTGATCGTGTTGGGATCAGCTCGTAAGCGTCTTTCGGGGTCAGCACGACGCCTTGCCCGCTGCCGGTGATGACAGTGCAAGCAATCGCGATCACGGCGAGCAAGCATACGGATCGGCGTTTCATTTTCGTTCCCCAAGTAGCAATCTTCTGAACTCGACCTCGCACTCAAGAATACCTCGCCCACAGCAACGCCGCGCAAGGCTCTCGATCGTGCAAGGACGCTGCTGAACGTATAAACAGTGCATTGGCCCAGAAGCTCAGAAAATCCGCTCGGAGAAGCTTAATTGCTTGAAAGGCGTGAGCTGAAGAGCTAGTGTGCAAAGCAGTCTGGACTGTTTTGCACTTTGAACGAGACGACTGCCTTGAGCAAGAACGAGATTAAAGATCAACTCCGTTTGATGTACTTGTCCGGGACCATCTCTATCCCGCCTCGGCTTCCGGATGTTGCCGAAATCAGCTTCACGAGCATCGGCAAGAAAGACATTGTTGTCGCCACGCAGAAGCTTTCACCAAAGTTGGTAATCAAACGCTCGTTCTTTTTGAACGATGTGGCTTCGGTTTTCTTACCCCAAAACTGTGATCGGGTCGATCTGGCCAAAGGTGAGTGGTTGGAAGACAAGACGCTGGCAGCCAGAGCCGAGGACAGTTTGGATAAGGCGCCGGTCAAAGGCATTGTTTACGTCCGCGAAAACGCCTCGTCGATGTTGGAATTACAGGCTGGTCTGACAGCGGCCGAGAGCGCTGAGTACTATCCCCCATTGCCGGATGACCGATCGGTCGATCACTACAACATGGACGCGGATCTGTATGGCCGGTTCGGTAAGCCCGGTTGCGGCTACACTGGATAGTTTACCGAGAGCATGGTTACGTCCAGCGTGCCCACGATCGATCTTGCCATCCTGACACGGGATGAAAGGCCGCTTTCACCGACGATCGCGTCGGCCATCGAGGGCCAGCGAGGGATCCAGCTGCGCGTGCATCGTGTGATCGGACAACCACGTGCCGACGAGCCCAATCGCGTCGCCACGATTGCCCGGGCTAGAAACGATGCAATCACGCGGGCTCGTTCACCTTGGTTGATGTTTCTGGATGACGATGTCTCGCTCGCGCCCCAGTGTGTTGCTCGTCTTCATCATGCGCTCGCATCGCGGCCCGAATATGCGGCACTGGCTGCCGACTATTTGGGCGAGGCGAAAACGTCCGGTTCGTCGCCGCATGTGACCATGGGGGCAACGATGTTTCGTCGGTCGGTGTTCCAGCGAACACGGTTTCGCTGGGAGCCGAATAAATGCGAATGTCTGTGTTGTTGCGAAGATCTGCGAAGCATGGGAACGCGGGTCGAATATCTACTTTCTGCCAAGGCATGGCACGTGGCGAAAACACGAATCGCCTGCGATCAATCGGCTCTGCAGGCGTCGTCAGCTCCTCGCGATACCGATCCCGCTTTGTCGGCCAAAGCAAAGGTGTTAGTGGCATTCAACCGCCGCGACGTTCGGCGGTTCCGCCATGCCTTTTTGAAGACGCTGCGAGCAGCCGGCAATCAGCAAGACGTCATCGTCGTCGGATACGGTTTGTACCCGAGTGAAATCAGCTGGCTGTCATGTACAGCCGGGGTGCGCGTCGTGTCGAAGCCGGCGAATGGGCAGCTGCCACCGGTCCGACGGTTGAGCGATTTTGGTGAAATCGTTTCCTCGTTCAGTCCTGACACTCCGGTCGCGTATTGGGACGCCAGCGACGTGCTTTTTCAAGGCAGTCTCGATCCGCTGTGGCAACTGACGCATCAGTACCCAGACAAGCTTCTGGCCGTTCGGGAACCTCGTGGTTATCCCGACAACGTCGCGATTACCGGATGGACGCGAACGATCGCCAATCCACAAATGCGGCGGCGGGCGTTTGAGTTGATGGCGACACATCCGTTCCTGAACAGCGGGTTTGCTGCCGGTACGGCTGCCGTGATGCAGAAGTACTTTGCCGAAGCGGCACGACTGCGACGGTCGCCCGAATTGCTTGGGACCACGGATTGGGGTGACCAAACCGCGCTGAACCTCTATTGCCATAGTGACGCCAGTCGCTGGCAAGAGATCCCGGAAGGTTGGAATTACTGTGTTCACGATCGACGCGCGGGCGAAGTTCATGTCACGCCCGATGGCCGCGTCGTCAGCGGCAATCCAACACCCATTCATGTTGTCCACGGGAACGCGCGATCGCTTACACAGATGGCGATCCTGAGGTCGTAGGCCGGGTTTTTCTGGGAGCCCGGCCTACTGGCCTGCGCATGTTTGCCTACGGGCTAAGGCGTAACGTCATGACGCGAATCGGGTGATCCGGATCGTCAGTCATCGGGATCTTGTGCTCGATGTATTGCCAACCGTGATTCTGGATCCACTGGCGGAATTCGTTGGCAATGATTCGAAAGGGGTCGCTTAACAGAACCTCGCCGTTCGCCGCCAGATGGGCCCGCAAACAGACATCCAACTGCGGCCAAAGACTGCGCAAATACGTGACATCGCTACCGATGATCAACGGAAATCGGCAAGATTCGATGCGATCGATCCCAAAACGTAACTGACGAACGTCACACCGCTCGCGAATCGGCCAACTGCTCATCCGCGCCAGCAGCAGCGGATCTTCCACACCGTCGGTCAGCACGACGCTCGCTCCACGCAGCGCAGCAGCAATCCCGGCGTGACCGGTGCCGCAACCAATTTCCAAAACGTTCGTCCCGTCCAGGTTCAAGCGTCCAAGATAGCGATCCAGGCCCGCGGCGGCGCGCCAAGTGGTCGCCCAAAAGGGATCGATGACGCCTTGCTCTCCAGCGTCTTGCCGCTCGCACGCTTCGATCAGCATGGCGTCAGGGTCGGTGGCGACAGCCAATTGCCAAGGCTGATCGGCAATTTCGGTCTCCTCCCATTTCCACGCAAAGCGATCGTTGGCGGACTTGGCCAACTCATCCAGCGAGGCCGCCATGAGGTTCCCTAAGTCAGACGAGGGCAACGTCATGGTGCTGCGGCGGGATCTTCCGCCAACCAACGGGCGACCTCAGCGGCAAAGTAAGTGAGTATGCCATCGGCGCCTGCGCGTTTGAAAGCGAGTAAGCTTTCCAGCACCGTTTGTTTTCGGTCGAGCCAACCATTTTGAGCCGCGGCTGAGAGCATCGCGTATTCGCCACTGACCTGATAGGCAAATGTGGGAACACCGAACGTTGATTTAACGCGTGTGACGATGTCCAAGTAAGGCATCCCCGGTTTGACCATCACGCTATCGGCGCCCTCAGCCAGGTCCAACGCTACCTCGTGCAACGCTTCGTCTGATTGCGACGGTCCTTGCTGGTAGGTTTTCTTCGATGCGCCACCAAGGTTACTTGCCGATCCGACCGCATCGCGGAATGGCCCGTAGAACGCGCTCGCGTACTTGGCGGCGTAAGACATGATTTGCACGTTGTGCATCGATCGAGCTTCCAACGCTTGACGAATGGCGCCGATCCGACCGTCCATCATGTCGCTGGGCGCGATGATGTCGCATCCCGCTTCGGCTTGCACGATCGCCTGTTCGCAAAGCAGGCTGATCGTCTCGTCGTTGACAACGTCACCGTCTCGCACCAGACCATCCTGGCCATGACTGCTATAGGGGTCCAGCGCGACGTCGCAAATCACACCCAATTGATCACCGACCTCTTTTTTGATCGCGCGAACGGAACGGCAGACCAGATTGTCGCCGTTCACCGCCTCCCGCGCGTCTTCAGTTTTCAGTTCGGTTGGTGTGGCGGGAAAGATCGCGATCGCGGGAATGCCTAACTCGCAGGCCTCGACCGCGGCGCGACAAATTTCATCGCTTCCCAGACGGGCAACTCCCGGCAAGCTGTCGACCGCTTGCCGGCCGTCGCCGTCAAAGATAAACAACGGCCAAATGAGGTCGTTGTGAGTCAAATTTGATTCGGAAAACAGCCGCCGGGACCAAGCGTATCGTCGAACGCGTCGCATCCGCGTCGCCGGGTAGGGGCTGCGAGTGAATTCAAACATCCGTTTCTCCTGTCCGGAACAACTGAGCAGCCAGATTACCGTGTTCCAACCGCAGATGCACTACGGCGTCGGAGGCGCCGGTGCCTGGTCGTCAGCGAACTGCCCAGGCAACGCCGTTTCCAAGTATCGTTGCCCGCACTGTCTGCTGAGCAAGTCAAAGTTGATACAATCAGACGAGGATTTGTGTCGTTCCGCTAGTGCTTTCCCAAATCATGATGTCGTTGGTCCCATGAAAAGAAATCTGCTGTGTTTGGCGGCGGTTATCGCGTCGCTACTTTGTTTTTCTCACGCGGGTCACGCCGAAAAGCTGTCGGTGCTCTTGGTTGACGGGCAAAACAATCATCAGTGGCAGAAAACGACGCCGCTGATCGTACAAACTTTGGAAGGCTGTGGCCGCTTCCAGGTCGACGTTGCCACCAGTCCACCCAAGGGCGGTGATATGAGCACCTTTGCGCCTCCGTTTTCCGAGTATGACGTGGTCGTTTCCAACTACAACGGGCAGCCGTGGAGCGAGTCGACCAGCAGTGCTTTTGAGCAGTATGTTGCCGCAGGAGGCGGGCTCGTCTGCGTGCATGCTGCCAACAATTCTTTTCCCAAGTGGAGTGCCTACAACCGCATGATTGGGCTCGGTGGCTGGGGTGGCCGCAATGAAAAGGACGGGCCGTACGTCCGTTGGAAAGAGGATCTGAAACAGTTCACTCGTGACGTCTCCCCCGGCGGCGGCGGCTCGCATGGTCGACGAGTCCCGTTCATGGTGGTCGTTCGCGATGGCGATCACCCCATCACCAAAGGCCTGCCAGGATCGTGGATGCAAACCGAAGATGAGCTTTATGCCAAGCTACGCGGTCCGGCGGAGAACATGCATGTGCTGGCGACAGGATTCAGCGCGCCCGATACAGGAGGGAGTGGTGAGCACGAGCCGTTGCTGATGACGATCCAATACGGCGAGGGCCGCTGTTTTCATACGACACTCGGGCACGACGTTCAAGCGATGCAGGGCATTGCTTTTCAAGTCTCCCTGCAACGCGGCACCGAGTGGGCGGCGACTGGCAACGTGACGCTGCCGCCGGTGGATGCTCAGACACTGACAAGCGACAAACCAGCGACTCGTGATCCGGCAGCGATTACCAGCAGCATGATGCCCGACATCGAGGAATCGGGTTGGGTGGCTTTGTTTAATGGCGAGAACCTCGAGGGTTGGGCACAAAAAAACGGCACCGCGACGTACCGCGTCGAAGACGGAACCGTGGTTGGCAAGACCGCCGAGGGAAGTCCCAATTCGTTTCTGTGTACCAGCAAGGATTACGGCAATTTCGAGCTGACATTTGAAGTCTTTGACATGCCGGGGTTGAACAGCGGTGTGCAAATCCGTTCGCTCAGTACACAAGAGTACAAGAACGGTCGCGTGCACGGGCCCCAAGTTGAAATCGAGACGTCACCAGGCGAAAGCGGCTATTTGTACAGCGAAGGAACTGGTCGAGGCTGGATCACGAAAGAGCAGCCGATCAAAGATGCTTACAAAAACGAGCAGTGGAATCGGTTTGTCGTGCGAGCCACCGGTGACCGGATTCAAACCTGGGTCAACGGCGTAGCGATCGCCGATACGCGTGATCCCGATTCCAGCCAACGTGGATTCATTGGCCTGCAAGTGCATGGCATCAAAGCGGGCAGCGGGCCTTTCGAGGTGCGTTGGCGGGATATTCGCATCCGAGAGCTGGACTGAAGTGCGAAGTCCAATTGTAACGATTACGCCGGCTGAACAGCCTGCCAAGTGCCTATGGTTCAGCAATCATTCTGACGCCAGCTGTCCGCACAAGCGGCGGTTCAACCGCCAAACGGTGAATAATCGATACTACCGTGCTAAGTCGCGTCCGGTAGTGATGATTGTACTGCCTGTATTGGAAATCACGTGACCTTTGTAGCGTCTGGTCCGCGCGAATCGCTTGTTCCGGGTCTGTGGGTGATTCCATTTCACTTGGTTGTAACCGTTCTTTGTGGCACCTGTCGTTTTGGTTGTGCAGCTTGCAAGGAAATGATCAGAAGCGAGGGCATGAAGCGTCGATGAGCCCCACGGAAAGGAATCTGTCGTAAGGATGCGACGTTTCCAATAGGGCAACTATTTTCGGACAATGAGAGACCTCATGGATGAGTTCTGGTCCCGTAAGATGAGACGGCTGGCGTTGCTGGCTGTCATCAATTCTGTCGCGATTCCGGCAGCGGCAAGCGAACCGCCGGAAGTAACGGGGCCTCGGGCTCAGGCCCTCGTTCCGCTTCCGCAGTCGCCTGAGGCAACTACGCAGGCTCAGGAGAGCCTGCGTTCTCTGCTCTCACGGGGGTGGGAATCAGGCGGTCGCTATTCAGTGACCATTCAACCTCGCTCGGCTCAGAAGCGAGACGCGGTGAAGCCGCAAGCAGATTCGGGGCCCGTGAGGCAGATGCCGGAGGCAACTATTCTTCGTCCCAAACGTGAGCCATTGTCTCTTACCGACTCGGCTGCAGAACACCAGCAGTTGAAGCCGCTTGACGGCGATCTGAAATCTACAAGCTTGGCAGACCTGCTAAGAAAGGCGCCAAGTTCGGGAATCGAAGCATCCACGCCAACCGCCAAAGCCTTGCCGTCGTCCGTCGCTGGCACGACCAACACCCCCGTCGTGGATCAACCCGAGTCGGTCGAGCCGAGACCACAACCGGCAGCGACCCAGGCTGATAGCGAACCGAAGTCGTCAGGCTTGGCTGCCTTACTGAAGACGGCTCCAGGCTTTCCGAACCAAGCACCGGAGCCAACCTTCAAACCGGAACAAGCCAGCATAGCTCGGCTGCCCGAGATGCCTGTTACGGATCAACACGGGTTGGTCGAGCAGAGTCTGGAAACTCCGGTCTTAGACATGCGTCAGACGGAGTTGCTTCACGATACGGTGAAAAAGAACGGTTTTGGTCTGTTGGCAACGGACCAAATTGAGCTGCCAGTTCGCGAAGACGCAACCGAGCCCATGACGGTAATGAAACCGCAGCCGCTCAGTAGCGAGATGATCCACGCAACGCGGCTTCGAGGAGTCGCACAAGGACTGTTGCGAGACGCATTCCATTCGCTGCGCCGCAACGCCAATTATACGGCCAGAAAGAAAGCCACGGCAGCGTTGCGATCGATCATCGCCATGCGTGATGCTATTGACGGTGGCAATCAGCATTCACGGGAGCTGGAAGTCGCCATGGACGCGATTCGCGAGTCACGTGACTTTGGCACGGGCATCGAAGCAGTCGATCATGAGCAACTGAAACGACTCGTTGCGGTTCACGAGACGGAGGTGCTCAAGGAAACGCCGCTCTCGGAAGTTTCATCGCTTGGCGCGACGACCGCATACCTTGAGTTTGCCAGGGAGAAGTTAGTCGCGGCATCGGGCGAACACCACGAGGCGAGCTACGCGTTGCAGTTGTTGGGGCAGGCCGAAAAACGGCTGAAGGGCTCTCAGGA
This sequence comes from Pirellulaceae bacterium, assembly GCA_963714715.1. Lineage (GTDB taxonomy): Bacteria > Planctomycetota > Planctomycetia > Pirellulales > Pirellulaceae > JBFJVZ01. Next base: position 178,531 of record CAVQPV010000023.1, read on the forward strand.
TTCGCACGCTGCTGCCATCGCAATTACCTATCAGCGTTCCGCCGTGGAAGTCGATCCGTCCAATGCGACCGCTCAATACGAGTTGGGAAAAACGTATGTTGGCCAAGGATTGGCACGGCAGGCTCAGATTGCGTTTGCTAGGAGTGTCGAACTGCGTCCCAGTCGCGAGGCCTACGAGAATTTGATGGAAGCTGCTCGCAAGCTGGGTGACATTGACATGGTCCGGCGTTGCAAGCACGCACTCGCTGATTCATCGCTGCCATCCAACTTTCCGGTGTATCAGCTTGAACCTGCGGTGTTTGCCGCAACGCATCGGCCTCAACTCGCGACTCCACCTGTCCAAACGCAACACGGCCAGACTCAGGCTGCCCAGCCTCGACAAGCGAAAGCGAATCGCCCTCACCCCAAACACGTTTCACAGGCCTCCAAGCCACCACAAACCAAACCTCAAAGTTCATCGTCGGACGTTACGGCGATGACTCGGTTACGCAGCTGGTTTTCATCCGATCAATGATTTGATCGTTGAGAACTAACAGTCCATATCCTTTCGGTACGACGCGAGATTTAAAATGGCCCTTATGAATGTTCAAAGATCGGTTCGTATGCCGGTTTCCTCGTTGATGCTATTAATGGCTGCGTTACTGTTGGCTCCGGTTTGCTACGCACAGCAAGCTGGTTCTCCAGCATCCGCGGCGACGAAGCATGCTGTGCCACAGCAACAGACGTCTCAGACGTCGGTGCATCAGATATCGATGGTGTCGCATCATTGTTCTTGCGGTCGTTGTCTTCGCTGTGTTGAACGACAAGGTAGCTGCATGATCGGTGGACTCGGGCTGAAGAACGGCATTGGCCCGGTGAAGATGCCACCGCAATGTTGGCAGTGTCCTTACGATGCACCCTTCAGCATTTTTGGCCCAGGCGAATACGCAGGTCCCGCCCGGGTCACGCGATTGCCGGAATACCGATTGCGAACCGGAGACGTGATTCAAATGCTGTTTATGGTGGTTCCCCTCAAGACGGATGGAGACTATCTGTTGAACGTTGGCGACCAGTTGATGATCGAATCGGAAGCGGACGCCGAAATCAATCGCGGAGATCTGGAAAAGGGTCTGGTCATTCAGCCTGACGGCACCATTACGTTGCGATTGATCGGGCAGGTACAGGCCGCGGGCCAGTCGATCACCCAACTGAGGAATTTGCTAGAGACGCGGTACAAGGACTTCTACGACGAACCGGGAATCGATGTCACTCCGGTCGACACGGGATCCGACGTGCGACAAATCCGCGAAGCGATCAGTGGTGCCAACGGTTTCGACCCACAGGAGATCTTGCAAACGATCACGCCAGCCGGTGAGATTCGACTGCCGCGGATTGGTTCGGTTCAGGCGCAGGGCTTGACCCTGGAGGAACTGAAGGAAGAGATCAACCTGCGGTACGACGATTTTGTCGGTGGCCTGGAAGTTGAGCCGTCGCTTGAAGCACAGGCTCCGCATTACGTCTACGTTCTCGGCGAGGTGACCGAGCCGGGCCGGTACGTGATGAACACGCCCACGACGGTGTTGGGAGCCATTGCCATGGCCAAAGGGGACTTGCCGGGCGGGAACTTGCGACAGGTGGTCGTGTTCCGACGAGGCGAGAACTTCGAGTTGTACTCCACATTGTTGGACGTGCGGCAAGCCGTCCTGGGCCGCGAAGCTCATCCCTGCGATGAAATCTGGGTCCGCGATGGCGACGTCATCATCCTGCCAAGAACGCCAGTCAAAGTCATGAACAACTTTGTCCGGATGGTCTTCACCGAAGGCATCTACGGCGTGATGCCGTTCAGAACCTTCTACGACCTCACCCCCGCTGAGTTGATTGGCGTGAGAAACTAAGCATGCCGAGATTACCGGAATCACATCGGCCAGCTGACGGAAGTCAGCTGGCCGATGGCCATTGACGGCTGACGCTATTGGGACCCACGTCACTCACTCTGCAAAATCGCATCCGCGACACGGAGGCCACTGTTCATTGCCCCTTGGATGCTGGGTGTTTCGCGGTGATCTCCGCAAACGTAAACGCCACTGGGGCCACCCAGCGACGGTGCGTCGACACTGGCCGTGATCGTTTCCATCGAGCCGCAGGGCAGGGCATAGGGCACCTCGTAGATTCTCAGCCGTGTCCACGAGTCCACGTCCACACCAAACCACTCGGCCAATTGCCTGCGAATCGACTGATCCACCGTATCCAGGTTCTCGGTCGAAACGCCTTCACCGACACTGACGGAGAGAAGTGATTTTCCCTTCGGCGCATATTCGCTGGCGACATTGCTGAGTACGACAGCCGTCTGAACCGGGCCGGTTTCGTCGCCTCGTAGCATCAAGAGCTTGCGATCATCCGGTGCGTGATCGGCGGCATAGTAGAAGGTGGTGTTGGTTCTCCACGGGGTCGCCAATTCATCGAGGGACAACAGTCTGGCCGCAGCATTGCTTTCGGTGGCGATGACGACGTGATTCGCGGCCAGGGCCGTTCCGTCCGTCAATCGCACCTGACGACCATCAAGCGACGCGACCGTTGTTGATAAACGAATCATGCCGTCCGGTAATCGCTCGGCCAACTGACGTGGAATCGCTGCCATCCCCTCGGCGGGGACGGCAATCTCGCCTTCTGCGAACATGCGGAAAACAAATTCCAGCATGCGGCTGGATACCGATAAGCTTTCGTCCAGGAACACACCGCCCAAGAACGGGCGAAAGAACTGATCGATCATCCCGGCTGTAAAGCCCGTCTGCTGTAGCCGCTGGAGACAGCTGATGTTCGGCCGCTGATAAAGATCCTCCAGCGATCCCTGGCGGCTTTGGTGGCGAAGTTTTGCAATGCGAAGCTTATCAGCAAACGTACCAACAGGGCTGAGTGCCGTCGAGATCGCTTGGCGCGGTCGCCGCCACGGATCGCCCAGCAATGAAAACTTCCCGCCGTGACGTACCAGTGCTCCCGGATCGAAAGCACGCAGTCGGAGCGTTGAATAGTCCAAAAGTTCGCGACAAGCCGGATAGGCGGTGAGCAGTACTTGAAAACCGTGGTCCAAAACAAAGCCGTCGACAACATCGGTTCGTACTCGGCCGCCCACGCGATCGGTAGCCTCCAGCAGCAAAACGGACTTGCCGGCCGTGGTCAGTCGTACCGCGCAGGAAAGTCCAGCAAGACCGGCACCGATGATGATCACATCGTGGTCGTCTGTTGACACAAGTGCATTCCCGTCAGATGACATGGTGACCCAGCTCGGTGAGCTTCGCACTGAGCACTCTTTTTGGTTGGTACTCGCCATGTACCAAACGAATCGATTTGGGGGCTTGCTCGAAGCCTTGCACAAATTCGATTAGATCGTGTTGGTCCCCATGTGCCGAGTAGCCATGGATGCGATGGATGTCGGCTCCGACTTCGTATTTGCGTCCATCCAGCCGCACCCAATCACTGCCGCGGCTGATCGAATGACCGGGGGTGCCCGATGCCTGGTAGCCGACAAAAACGATATCGCTGCGTGGATCGGCGATGAAGCGTTTCAGGTAGTTGACGACGCGTCCGCCGGTACACATGCCACTGCCAGCAACCACAATCGCGGGTAACTCGTGTTTTTCGAGATAATCAACCGTCGAGCGATGTTCGCGGTGTCCGCCGACGGTGGTCAGATTCTCGAACACCAGCGGTTGTTCGTCAGTACGCATTCGATGCTGTGCTTCCTCACCCCAGAACTCGGTCAACTCGACATAAAGTTCCGTGAATCGGGACGCTAGCGGTGAATCGACGATCACATCGACCGCCTTCATCAACGTGCGGCCTTCGCTGTCTTGCACACGCTGAAAGATCCCATTCATCTCATACAGTAACGCTTGCGTCCGGCCCAGGCTAAAGGCTGGGATGATGGTCACGCCGCGATCTTCGAGAGTATTGCGGATCACCTGCTCCAGGGTTTGCTGTCGATCGGCCGTCGTTTGATGTCTTTTGTCACCGTAGGTACTTTCCATCACCAGCAAGTCGGCGCGCGGAGGACTTGTCGGCTTCCTCAGCAGCGGGTCATTGCCGCTCCCCAGATCGCCGGAAAAGACAACGATCTCGCCACTGGGTAGCTCGACCTCGAAGATTGTCGATCCCAAAACGTGACCGGCTGGTCGCAGGCGAATACGAACGCCACCTTCGATCGTCTGCCATTGAAGGTAAGGCAACGGATGAAGTAGTTCGCCGATGTGCTGCAGGAACTTTTCGATCAGGTGCCGAGACCGGGTGAACCCGATTCGCAAGGCGTCTTCCATCACCAGGGGAAGCAGTTTTGCGGTCGGCCGACTGCAGTAGATCGGGTTCTTGAAGCCGGCAGCAAGCAAGTACGGGACACGTCCGACGTGGTCGATATGAACGTGCGTCATCAGCATGCACTCGATGCCTCGCAGCGGAAACTCGATTTCCGGATTGGGGTGCTTGCGAGCGTCATCGCCTTGGAAAATCCCACAGTCGACCAGCAAGCTGTGTGCGTCGCCATACACAAGCTGATGACAGGAACCGGTGACACCCTGGTGGGCGCCATGGTGGATTAGTTTCATGAAAGGCTCGCCGGAGAAGGGCAGGGCAGGGCACCAAATTACCAAGCCCAACGGTTTCTGCCGACAGGGTGTGGCATCGCCCGTTGACGATAAATTGCGTTTTTTACGGCGTTTTGGTGTGATTGACCAGACGTGTCCGGCGATCGCCGATCTCAATCATGTCGCCCAAAGGCGAAATCATGTCCACCAAGTCAAATCGATCAAGGAGATCACCATGGCCAAGTTTTACGTTCAATCAGGCACCATGCGCAGTGTCGTTCAAGCTGACTCGACTCGTAAGGCTGCTTTGTGGGCAGTCCACCAAGTGATGCAACAAGTGTTGCCAATGGAGTCCAATGATTCGCCGCAAGTCGCGAGTGAAAAAGTATCACAGCGTGGTGTTGCCGTCCTGTCAGGCAAGGTCAGTGTTAGCGAGCGAGGATTCGATGGCGAAGATGCGGCGACGATGCCAACGATGGAAGTGGTGGCCGAGTGGAATCAGATGGTGACGACCCTCGACCGACTGGAACGAATGCTGTACCGCGCCGCGTGACATTGTCGCCGACCTCTCCGAGGTCGGTTTTGCAGAGTAACTCGGGCACGTCAAAAACCTCGCATGTGATACTCGGTGACGATGGACTGACCGCCCTTCTGCAGTCGGTCGCAGCCATGCAATACCGACCTCGGAGAGGTCGGCGACCATTCAAACACTACTCGTTATCTTTGGTCAGATAGCCGGCGCTGGTCTGGAAATATCGTCGTCGCCGCTTTTCGCCCTGATCGCTCTGCTGCGACGCAGCCTGCAGATCGGCGAGGTTGGCTTGGCAGTATCGGCAACCGATTTCGTCGAGATGAAACTTGATGTAATCGGCTGCGTCCGCTTCCAGGGTCCCGAGCACAAACTGACCGAGTTCAGCGCGATCAGGACACGATAACCGTGCCCGCCGCCAAATCGCCCCGATCGAATGTAGCCCCGCGGTTTCTCGGCCACGTACTTCGATCAATCGGTCACGCAGTTGCACATCGGTTCGCAGTAAATGCTCAAGCTCCGAGCAGCGGCCCGGCGGCAGGGCTTCATCCAGAAAAGCTGTTAGCTCGGCATCGGAAAAATCGCTCATCGCTTACCCATCGAATCGGCTTAGACATAGTGATACGTTCTGGCCGCCAAATCCGAAGCTGTTATTGAGTGAGTACTGCACATCCGCCTCACGCGCTTCGTTGGGAACATAGTCCAAATCGCAAAGCGGATCGGGGTTTTCGTAGTTAATCGTCGGTGGCAGGACGCCATCACGCATCGCCATCAAGCAGACAATCATTTCGGTTGCCCCCGCTGCGGCGATCAAGTGACCCATCATGCTTTTCGTACTGCTGATCGGAACCTTGGCAGCATTCTCACCAAAAACCTCCTTGCAAGCCAGGGTTTCGACTTTGTCATTCACGGTCGTGCTGGTGCCGTGGGCGTTCACGTACTGAATGTCCGATGGGCTCAGTCCCGCGTCGGCGATCGACATTCGCATGGCAGCGATTCCGCCGTGTCCATCGGGCGGAATATCGGTGATTCGATAGGCGTCAGCGGTTGTTCCGTATCCAGCAATCTCGCCATAGATTGTGCGCGCCGCGGCGCTTGGCCGCTTCCAATTCCTCCAGCACAACCATGGCGGAGCCTTCGCCCAACACGAAGCCATTGCGCAGTCGATCGAACGGCCGACTTGCCTTGGTCGGCTCGTCGTTCTTTTCGCTCAGCGCCGTCAACAGGTTAAAGCCCGACACTCCCAGCGGATGAATCATGCTGTGACAACCGCCTGCCAACATCACGTCGGCGTCGCCGCGGCGGATGATCTCGGTGGCTTCCCCGACGGCTTGGCTGCTGGCAGCGCACGCGGTCAAGCAATTGAAGTTCGGACCTTGGGCGTTGAACAGGGTTGCTACATGAGCGGACGGCATGTTGGGTTCCTGCTCCAATTCCTTAAACGCGTTCAGCGTTTCTACACCATGTGCTATGAACTTCGAGGCGTCATAATCGCCTTCTTTCATTGCCACGGTCACCATTTCGGCGAAGGTTAGAAAGTTCTGATCTCCTTCGCCGCTGCCCAGGTAGACGCCAAAGCGGGTTGGGTTGCTGATCGTATCGATCACTCCGCTGTCGGCGATCGCTTGTCTGGCTGCTCCGATCGCAAACTGACTGTGGCGACCATAATCGGCAGCCTGACCAGCGTTTTCCAATGTCCAGTTTTTCACTTCCGCACTGATTTTGGTCGGGAAGGAAGAGGCATCGAACAAGGTCGTGAGGGCAACACCGCTGCGGCCTTCTTTCAGTCCCGCCCAAACGGTGGCAACGTCATGCCCCATGGGGTTGACCATTCCGATGCCGGTGACAACTACACGTCGGCGTGTCATGACGGACTCTCTAGCAAATTGAGTGAGCGTACTGGTGGAGATCTACTTTAATCGAGTGGGCAAGGGACGCAGAGCCATCCGTGAGAGCAAACGCGACGCGCGTCAAAGACTCTTGTACACGGGAACCCGGTTTCCGTCAGCATCAACTGCGACATGGAAAAAGTTCATCAGCCGCAACATCGAAGCCAAATCGCCTGGATTGAACAAAGGTCCATCGGTGAACCGGCCTTCGTCCAGAAAAGCGAACATCAGATCAATTTCGGCTTGCAGCGTCTCGCCGCAGTGGCTGGTTCCGACAATGGTGGCTCCGTCATCTTGGACCCGATCAATCCTCGCTTGGTAACGCAATTGATCACCCACGCGAGCGGGTTGATGAAATTTTGCCTTGCCGACCTTGGCCAGCACCACGCGCTTCTCGAAACGGAAATGCTCGGCCACCAAAATGCCGCTCAGTTGCGCCATGCCTTCGATGATCAGTGTCGGGGGCAACATCGGAATGCCCGCGCAGTACTCATCCACGGCATCCTCATCCAAGGCAACATTTTTGATGCCTACAGCATGAGAGCCACTGACAAATTCAGTGAAGCGGTCGAGCCAAAACCAGCGCATGACGGCAACAATTCAATCGCTGACTTTGGAGCCAACGTACCGGCACAAGTCGCCGACGGTCAGCAAGTTTCCAAAATCTTGCACCCGTGGATTCTCTTCAAAATCCGACAGGTCGGCCCACGGCATGCGTCGTTTCAGTTCCTCCATGCCTTCCGCGGTCACCGTGCCGTCTTGGACGTACGTGTTGTTGGTCAAAATGTCTTCGGGCGACAGCTCTTCGCGTGGGATGCTGATGTCGAACGCTTTCTCTAGCTTGAACACGATGTCCAAAAAGTCGATCGATTCGGCGCCCAAGTCGCCAACCAGTGTTGCTTCAGGGGTGACTTCGTCATCGTCGACACCCAACGCGTCGACTAGCGATTCTTGTACTTTGGAAAAGATTTCGTCTTCGGACATTGCCATCGAGGTAGATCCTTCGTTGGATGCGTGGTTTCGTGATGGTAAGAGTGAACGGGAATGAGGACCTGTGATCAGATCCCAAATCAATGTCGTTGGCTGGTTTGGCTCAGGTAGAGTTCGCCGGATTGCCAAACAGCTTGGTGAATTGTGCTCGGTTGCGTGAACGAATGTCGTCGTCAGTACCAAGATCCTCGGGATCGCCACTATCGCATTGTTCCAGAATCAATCGAGCTGACACAGTGACGCGGCCTTGTTTTTCTCCGGTTGCCTTGACCGTGGTTCGGTTGCCATCGCGTTTGATCGCCTGGGCGGTGATTTGAAGAGTTTCACCGGGAGACAAGAAATCGCCAAATTTGACGCTCCGGGCCTCTCGGAGCAAGACCAAGGGGCTGCGGAAGTCGTCTCCGGTTCGTACCAACCAGATCGCGGCCTGATGCAATGCCTCCAACATCATCACCCCCGGCATCACGGGGAATCGCGGAAAGTGATCCTGGAGGTAGTCCTCGTCGGCGCAATGTTCGCTGAGCCACCAGTTTTTCACCGGGCTCCAGCGAGACAATTTCGTCGATTTGGCAGTATTTCATTGACCGAACGAGCGGTGAATCTGGGATCGTGTTGGGTAACGGCTCAGGCAAAGGCCAGCCGAATCCTGGTCTTTCCGCGAAGAAACGTGACAATCGCGGCCCATACCATAGTTTCCCGCAAAAAACGGCTCAACCGTGGTTTTGCACGTTCCTTCGTCTGATTGAGTGGTTTCTTCTTCGGTCGGGTCTCCTGACCCGACTGGCAAAACCGTGCAAATGACGGGTCGGGAGACCCATCGCACGAAAACTCAGCGAATTGAAAGCATCGCGAGTTTGCAGGTTCGGTGGCTGGCCGAGTCAATCCAGCTCAGGCCATTGTAAGTACAACTCGTCCGCTTCGTCGCTCTGACGCCAAGCCTCTGCCGGAATGATCACACGATGAAGTTCGGTCCCTAATTCCCGGTACGATGGAACCATCGATACGACGAGGTCGCACCCGTTGAGCGCATTGTCCAGACCGTCCACGCGAGTAACCAGTTCGCGGAGTACGCGGGCCGCTTCGGCAACATTGCGCTGGCGATGAACTTCGTCGTCGATCGTCAGCGGCAGGGCGGCAAAAAAGCGATCGGTAGCGCCAGACATCGCCGAAAACACGACGCCGTATTCAATAAACGCTCTCCCCGACAACACAAATTGAAGGGATGGGCCGGACGGCCCGTCGGCAATTCCAAGATTCGATCGACTGCCCCCCCAAACCCGACGGATCCGCTGAATCAGACGTTTCCAACGCCCCACTTCCTCGGTCGGGATGGCGACAGGCGGCTGATACGGATTCAGGTCCATGATTGCTTGATCGGCACGTGAAAATACCGGTTTGCTACGGATCCCAAAGATAATCCAATCGAAGTTCTGGAGCGAAAGTAATGGATCCGATTTTTTGCCGGTCGCTCCCGGTTTGGGCATGCCGATTCGGGCCATTGGTTGCTCGCCCGAACAGAACCTGATCGCAGCCGTCGGCGGACATGACAACAACGAAACGATGCGTGTCTACTGACGCGATGATGTGAAAGCGAAGTAGAAAGCACAGACACCGATCGCTAATCGCTTGTCAGCTCAGCCGAATTCACGATCGACGATTCGATCGCGGCAAGTTGTTCGGATCGTTTTGCATAAACGATCACCATCACGCCGGCGATCATCAACGCTCCGCCCAGCAGTCGAAGCGGTGAGGCGACTGCTTTCGGATTGCCCAGCATGCCGTAGTGGTCCAGTACAATCGCGGCGACCGTTTGCCCAGTCATGACGGCGGCGAACCAGGGCAGAGAGCCAACTTTTGGAACCAGGATCAGTGATGTGGTTACCAACAACACTCCGATCGCTCCACCAGTCCAAATCCACCAGGGCAACTCGTGGATTGATGTTGATAGCCGCGGCGGAAAGTTTCCCGAGACAACCGACAACAGCAGCAAGATCGTTGTTCCCGACGCAAAGGAAATCAGGGACGCTTGCAAAGGATGGGAAACGTGCTGTCCGAGTTGTCCGTTGATGCTTGGCTGTGCGCCCAGCAAACATCCGGCGGCCAAACCGATTGCAACTGCCACCAAGATCAGCCCGGATGGTGACAAAGCTCAGCAGCCTTCCGTCGCGCTGCGGCGTTGTGGACCGGCCAATTCGGGGCCGGCATGAGTGATGCGGTTGGCTTCGTCGACAAAGATCAATCGCGGACGATGATTGTGAATGTTTTCGCTCGGCACAAACGCGTAGCAGGCGATAATGACTCGATCACCAGGGAAGATCAAGTGAGCCGCTGCGCCGTTGGCGCAAATGTCAGTGGAGCCTGGCAAGCCGTTGATTGCGTACGTTTCCAATCGCGTGCCACGAGTCACATTCCAAACATGAACCGACTCGTAGGGATGAATAGCGGACGCCTTGAGCAACTCCGGCGGAATCGTCAGGCTACCCTCGTAGTCGACATTGGCGCCGGTCACCGTCGCACGGTGAATTTTGGCAGCCAACATTTTTCGAAACGCACTGTTCATCAATCTGTATCTCGATCCTTCAAACGTTCATTCACCAAGGAACGGTTCCAGTAATTCTTTTGTCTCGGCGTCACCAATTGCCAACTTGCCAAAGCCACGTTCACAACCGGAATCGATCGCAGCCAGCTGATGTTCCTCGTAGTTGGTGACCAGCATGACCGGTACACTGCCCACGTCGGGGTCGGCTTTGATTTGTTTGACAACCTCCAGTCCATCGCTGTGATCACGATCCAGTTTTCGGTTGACCGTAACAAGGTCGACATTTCGCTCTTTTAGCACCTTCAATGTGTCGTCAACGCCATGGGTCCGCAACACCGTCGCGTTGAACTGCGACGAGGCCATTTGGCGGATCGCGTTGAAATCGGGACCGCAGTTACCGCAGTCGACCAGCACTTTGGGCATCGAAAATCACGCAATTCAGGGGTGGATGCTTCAATCCAAGGGTAGCTATCGGGGGCGATTGGGCAAGACCGCGATTTTCCGGCCAAGAGGTTTCGTAACGGAACTCAACGGAATTCCGCTACGCGAATTCCCCATTGGCGGCAAATCGGCCCCTCGCCTACTCCTTCAGGCCGATCGCAAACAGTTTGTCCTTGGTGCTGATGTAGATCGTGTCGTTGGCCGCCGACGGGCGTGCTGTAGACACTGCTGCCCATCTTGATCTCTTCGATCGGTTCGTTGTTTTCGGCACCGAACTCGAAAATGCACGACGTCGCCGTCTTCATCGCCGATGAAGACGTGACCGTCGGCGATCAGCGGACTGCCCCAGCTTTGAGCCAACATGTCATACGTGAAATGCACGATCGGCTTGCCGTCGGGTGCTGCCCTTGGCATCCAAACAATGGACCAATCCAGAGAAGTCCGCGACGTAGAGCACATTGTCTTTGATCGCGACGGTGCCGCAACTGCGGTGCATTTCCTCTTCAAAGTCGACTTCACCATCGTCGTTTTGGTCGGCCATGTCAGTAGTGCCAGACGACAGCCGAGTTCGGATTGTCGACCGCGACTTCGCCAGTTCCGGTTCGACCGCTTGAATCCGTTTGTGTGGGATCGGAGTGCGTTTTCCGTCTTCGACCTTCATGGCCAATTGGGATGAGACATCGCCACGTTTGGTTGGATCGATGCACCACAAGTGGCCTTCGCCTTCGCCGTGCTCGGGATCTTGACCGACCGCGATGTACACCAAGCCGTCGTAGACGACCGGCGTGGCGATCAGATTGTTGCGAGTGCCTTCACCACCAAGAACCCACTTGGATGTCTTGGGGTTGCAGTCGAATTTCCACAGCAGTTCGGGTTTGCCGTCGGTGCCTTGATCGGCTTTGAAACTATACAAGATGCCGTCACCGCCGCAGAACAAAACTTGCGGCACACCGCCCAGTTCACCGATCGGCGGGGCTGGACCATTGACCGTGCAGAATGTTGTTGCCTGGTGAATTGTCGGTCCAGTAGACTTCGCCGGTGTTCTTGTCCATGCAGATGAAACGACGGAGCATTGGGAGCCGGTAAGTTGATGTGTGATTCGTCCAAGCCGTTGCTGGTGTTGACGAACAGCAAATCGCCGTAGGCGGTGACGCTGCAGGAGCACATGTTGTGCTGGCTCGAGTGCAGTTCGTCCATCATGTTGAACACCCAGATCACGTCGGCTTCGCGTTTGTCGTTGACACCGAGGGATTTAAAGAAGCTGATGCGCGGTCCGATTTGCTTGATCGTCAATTCGCGATCGACGCCACCGAAGGTGCCGGTCGCGTTCCAGACTTTTCCCTCGGCGACGGTTTCGATTTTTGCATCTCCGTCCAGTTCCGCAGCCGGCATCGCTGAGCATCTGTTTCGCTGCATCGGTCAGTTTGCCTTCGCCAAGAGCTGACAACAACTCGGCGTGGATCTCGGCGGTGTCGTCGGTCATCATGATGTCGCCGACGCGAGCAACTTCGTTCTTGACTGGACCGTCGTCTTCGTCGTCGTAGAAGCCCTTGGTGTCCAAGCAGCGGACTTCGCCACGACTGGTCACGAACCACAGTCGATCGCCTTCGACCATCGGGGCACAGCAGATTCCCTGCAGTGGCCAATCGTGAACGCGACCGGTGATCAGTTTTTCGCTGCTGTGCTGCCAGAGGAAATCGCCGGTCTTTTCGTCAAAGGCTAACAAACATCCCAAATCGACGTTGCTGGGATAACGCTTCAGGTGGCCGGCGCCGTTGTTGGTGCCGACAAACACGCGCCCATCGGCGATCACGGGGTTGCCGTAGGTTTGGCTTCCCAGTGGCGCCCACCAGCGAATGTTGAGTGCTTTGCTGTTGTCCCATTCGCCGGTCCGTCGATCGAATTTGCCGATGTTCCATTCGATCGGCAGATTCTTGACGTTGGGAGTGTTGTTCTTCAGCCGAGTACCGCCCCACTGAGGCCAATCGCCTCCGGCCGTCATCACAGCCTCGGGCGCGGCAACCTCGTTGACCGAAACCAACGTCGCGGCCGCAGTGGCTGAATCGGCCAGCACCGTCGTCTCCTTCCCGACGAAATCAATCGGAGTCTCCACAGCGGTTCCACTTGCCGTGGTCACGTTACTGGATGCCGTGTCGTCAAACGCGGTGAGATTGCTGGCTTCGGCCGTGATACTGTCGACCGGCGTGGTGTCAATATCGACGCTAACGCTGGCGGGCGGTCGACAACCGCCGGAGAGCGACGTAAACACCAAACCGAGAATTGTACCGGTACCCATCGCGGACCAGGCGGAGAAAGTTTGTTTTCGCATGTCAATCGTTTGCGGGAGTGAGTGAGGAAGCTTGAAGATGAAAGCAGGCGGCGCGGTTAGTCGGCGTTTGCTGTCACTTCGACATTGTCCAAGTACAATTCAGCAACTTTGGCGTTGCCATACAAACCTGGACTGGCGTTCAAATTAGGTGACTCGTCACGAGCGGTGACGGTCCATTCTTTCGGTTCGGTTTCGTCACGCGGCCAGACTTTGCCAGACAGAACGGCGACCGCGTTTTCTCCGTCGCCTTCGATTTCGGCGCGGAACTTCATTCGATACCACGTGTCTTCTTTCCAAGGAAAGCTCACCGTGGAGGCCATCCGCAGTTGGGACGACCAGCTTCGAATCTGCAGTTGTTGGCTTTCGCCCATCAGATCCAAAACGTATCCGTGAGCCGTCAAGCCGATATCGGGAAGTTGATTGCTCATCCTGCGCGCTGCGAACGTCGGCACTGATCGTGTAGTTGGACAGATCGCTATGCCCCATCCACGCGCGGCTACGAGCACCTTTGGGGATCGTGGTGATTTTGGTCAGCGCCGGCGAACCATCGATTTCGCGAATCACGTGCCGGTAGCGAGCACCATTCCAGGAGAGTGGCGGATCCTTTAAGTCATCGAACGTGAACTTCCAAGGCAGCGGCGGCACGATACGCACTCGTACCGTGCCGGTCGCATCGCCAACTTTCGATGTAATCGTGGCCGCCGTGTGGGCTGCGTCGGCCGCTGCAGTGAAAGTTGATCCCGCTACCGTACCGGGGCCATCGACTTCGTAGCTGACATCGCTGGGGTCATCCAATCGCTGTCCCAATAGCGTTGAAGACACGCGTGGTCAGTTCCAGCTTTTCGCCGGGATACAGAAGTGCTTCGGCAGGAATCGTTTGCACTTGTGCGACCGCGGGGTTTTGCTCGACCGGTGTCTCATCGCCCAAGGCTGCGGCCATCGAGACAGCTTGTTGTGTTGCCTCCGCGTTGCCAACGCAGTACAGCGCTGTGGTGCCTGGGAAAGTACAGTCGGCCATCGGCAACAATCGGCGATCCTGCAAAGCCGGCATCATCGACGCGGCCTTTGCTGATCACGTCGAAGCCGTCGTCGGTTGGCTTGACGATAGCCCAACGACCGTTTTCGGTCAAAACGTAAATCTTGCCGTCGGCATACAACAACGCCGAGCCGCTGTCGACTGCCGACAAATGATTTTCGTTCGACAATCGTTTCGCCGGTGTCGGCATCAAAGATCCACATCTTGCAGCGGTCATCGACCAGGTACAGGCGATTGCCAATCAAGACAGGCTCGCTGAATCCGGCGACGACTTCCAGTTCCTTCCACATCTCTTCGACTGTGGTGTCGTCGCCGGTGCCGGATACTTTCAAGCCAACAACCGCACCCATCAGGTTGTTGTACTCACCGACGTTCTCTTCGCTGTGGCTGGCAAACACACGATCGCCGACGACCAGCGGAGAAGCATAGATGCCACGCAACCCCAGTGGGTATCGCCAAAGTGGTTTTCCGGTCCTGGGTTGGAATCCCCAAATCGCACCGTCGCCGGTGCCCAACACAAGCTGCCGTTGTCCATCGATCGTCACCAAACTGGGGGCCGAATAAGTCGTGTCGTAGGGAAGATCCTTGGTGCCGCTGAACCAAATCACCTTGCCGGTCCGCTTGTCCATCGCGATCAAGCGATGGTTGGGTTTGGCCGCGTCACCCCAGTTGATGATGATGCCGCTGATGATGACCAGGTCTTCGTGGACGACCGGGAAGTTGGTTCGGCCGCCGTAGGTGCTGAGCATTCCGAATTGCTCATGCAGCGGGATTTTCCAAATCGTCTCCCCGGTTTCGCCGTTGATACAAAGAAAAATGTCGCAGGCGCCGAGCACGTAGATGTTGCCCGTTTCCTGGTCGCCGACCGGACTGCTCCAACCGACCCGTTCGGCGGGCACGTCGGAGAGCCAGACGTTGTAGCGGTTTTCCCACAGCGTTTCGCCGGTTTTCGCATCCAAGCACACCACCCGTTCGCCCTCGCGTGGTGTCCCCGGTTCGGCCCGTTGGGTCGTGTACAAACGACCATTCATGACGATCGGCGTACAAGGCCCACCGATGTCTTCACGCTTCCAAAGCAGATTGCTCCCCTCGCCACCTTCGGGATCCCAGGATTCAGGCAGCCCCGTCGCCTCCGCGGTCCCATCGAATCTTGGTCCTCGCCAATAGGGCCAGTCAGCCGCCTGAGCAAGCGGAGACAAGCCTGCCGCCAACAAGGCAACAAAGCTGAGGTAGCGGGTTAAGGTCGATCGCATCGGAAAACTCTCGTCAGTTGTAATTGTCTGATGATGTATAAACGTGGGCAAGTGACAAGCTGTTTCGATGCTGATGGGCAATTCGCACGAATTTGGGCCTGTCGCGACATCATGTCAGTCAAAGTGCTCGTCAGTCGGGTCAAAATTTGGGGTGCAGAGGATCAAAACACGCATCTCGCCGATCCCCCGGTGTCTGACACCCGGTGGAATCAGCACGGACATCTGTGGCCGGACGTCGTGCTGCTGCCCATCCAGCTCAATCGCGGCTCCTGGGGAGCATTCCAAAATGACGTACACCTCGGTGTGTTCCCGGTGATAGTGGACTTGGGCGTTTCGATCGATGTCGGTCAGGTGTACCGTTCCGGGGAACTCTTCGCGGTTCGCAAATGCTCGTCGAGCGACCCCACACGGGCAAACCACCGCCGGCAACTCCGTCAGGTCGAGGATCTCCGGTCCGATTGTTGGCTTATCTGTCATTTCTCGATAGCGATCGTCGTGGCATGTGACGCACAAGGGGGGATGGCCGCCTGACAGGCGTCCTCGTTCTGCAGGGTCGTTTCCGCTGGCGGGGGGTGCTGAAGGGCTCGGCCGTTGGATGCACGCAGCGGCTGGAAACCGTGTTTGCCCGGCGGAACAAGCGTCCCATTCGCTAGCAATCGGCGTCGATTGGATCGGTTTTGCCAACGACTCCGCAGTTTATACCGATCACGCCTGATGTGCTACTCGCACATCTAGACGAACGCATTTGCTCGGTAAATACGCTGAAAACGGTCCAGTCCGTAAATCCTACCAAGCGTCTGAAAATGCCTTGGAACACTGATTGAATCGAATAGTTGGGCCGATACGTCTAGTGATTCACCTTGTGGAACTTCGCAGCTCGTGGCTTCGGATGCACCAAAGTGTATGACCCAGAGTCCCTGACATCGGATGTCAGGGTCTTGTCAGTGGTTTGTGAATCGAAATCGAAGAAACCGATCGCCGGACCGTTTCCCTTGGACCGGCACGGGGAGCGACGGACTGAACGAAGTCGGCGGGCTGGGTGTCCCGCACCCGACCCGTTTGTGCCCGTCGATTTGAAGGTGTACTCGCAGGCAACTTCGTCCAGCGACTGCACCGGCAAGAGTCTCTGAGCATTGGCTTCGCGATTTCGACAATCAGGTCACTGCGAAAAACGATCCGCGTAATTGAGTAAGGGAGACGTGGCTCTAATGAAGCGGTTAATAATGACCTTGGCACTCGTGGTTGGCATCTGTAGCCAAAGCAACGGGTTTGATCTTTTGGACCGAATGCTCGGTATGAAATGCTGTGGCACAAGCAGCAGCTGTTGTGACACCGGACCAGTTTGTGGCTGCGAAGCCCCTTGCTGTGATAGCGGATGTGCACCAGAAGCTGGATGTTGTGCAGCTGAACCGGCATGCGGATGTGAGTCCTCCGGCGGCGGATGCTGCTTGCTGGGTGGATGTAAAGCTAAATCGAATTGTGGCTGCGAAGCCCCATGCTGCGACAGTGGCTGTGCTTCGGATTGCTGCGAACCAGCTTGCGGTTGCGAGTCGAAAGGCTGCGGCTGTGGACTGTTCGGTGGCAAGAAAAGCAGCTGCTGCGATCAGCCAGTTTGTGGCTGCGAAGCCCCTTGCTGCGACAGTGGCTGTGCTTCGAATTGCTGCGAGCCAGCTTGTGGTTGCGAGTCGAAAGGCTGCGGCTGTGGACTGTTCGGCGGCAAGAAAAGCAATTGCTGTGACGAGCCGGCTTGTGGCTGCGACAACGCATGCGAGCCAGCTTGTGGTTGCGAGTCGAAAGGCTGCGGCTGTAGCCTGTTCGGTGGCAAGAAAAGCAGTTGCTGCGAGCCAGCTTGCGGTTGTGACACCGCTTGCGAGCCAGCTTGCGGTTGTGACAACGCCTGTGCACCGGCTTGTGGCTGCGAAGCTGCTGGCTGTGACAGTTGCTGCCAACCAAAGTCGTCATGCTGTGGCGGACTGCTCGGCAAGCTGTTCAGTGGCAAAAGCTGCTGTAGCAAGAGCAGCTGCGATTCCTGCTGCGAAGCTCCGGCTTGCGGTTGCGAATCAGCTGGCTGCTGTGCAGAACCGGCTTGCGGTTGCGAATCGGCTGGTTACTGTGCTGCTCCTGCTTGCGGCTGCGAACCGGCTTGCGGCTGCGACAGTGGCTGCGACAGCGGATGCTGCAGCAAGAAGAGCTGTGGGCTGCTGGGCAAGTTGTTCGGCAACGTTTGCGGTAGCAAAAAGTCGGCTTGCGACAGCGGTTGCTGTGCACCTGCGTGCGACAGCGGTTGCAGTGCACCGCCAGCGTGCAATGCTTGTGGCGGTGCCGTCTCGGCTCCCGTTCACGCCCCAGCACCAGCTCCGGCTCCCGCTGTGGACTCGGCTCCGATGCCACCCGCACCGGTTGTTGACCCCAGCGCCCGCTTGATGAGAAAGCGTCACGTCATTCAAGCCAGTGCACGTTTCGTCCGCTAAATAGCGGCAAACGCACTGATACTTCAGACGTGACCCAAAACGACCTGGCCGGGATTATCCCGCCGCCAGGTCGTTTTTTTTTGCTTGCAGGGCTGCTCCCAGACCGGGGGGAAACACCTGGAAAGACACCAGCGCCCCCGTTCGACCAACCTTGCGATGGCACTCCGGTTTTTCCTAGGCTCGGCCAAGTGAGGTGCTGGAGCTCGCGATCCCAACGATTGCGTCATTGGGCAGTCACCGAAAAACGGGAAGGTGGACGACAATGCGGGCTCTTTTTTCCAAATCACCATGGGCGTCGGTTTTCTTGATGGTCTTAGCGGCCTTGCCAGCGGTCGCCAATGGCCAGACTCAAGGTGATATGACGGTCGCCGCGGCCGTCATCGTCCTCGACGACGTCATGTCCATTCCCGGCAAACAGATTCCACAACGGTTGATCAACGAGGCCCACGGCGTCGCAATTATCCCAGGAGTCGTGAAGGGAGGCTTCGTGGTGGGCGTCCGCCATGGGCGAGGCGTGGTCCTGGTTAAAGACGACGCCGGCAACTGGCACCAACCAACGTTCATTACCATGACTGGCGGCAGCGTGGGCTGGCAAGCCGGCATCCAATCCACCGACCTTGTGCTGGTGTTCAAATCACGCAGTAGCGTGAACAACTTAATGAGCGGGCAACTCAAGATAGGCGTTGATGCCGCCGCAGCAGCAGGTCCGGTCGGACGTGAAGCAGAGGCTGCGACCGATGTCAGATTGGCCGCCGAAATTTACTCTTATTCACGCAGTCGCGGATTGTTCGCAGGCGTATCGCTCGAAGGCTCGGGCTTGCAAGTCGACCACCTTGCCAACCGAGCTTACTATCGCAGCGACGCGGCGGGAAATCCCACGATGCTACCCGAATCCGCGGTCCGGCTGATGGATCGCGTTGCCCATTACTCTGGATCTGGCACGATTGTGGCAGCTCCAAACGTGCCGACGTCGCCACCCCCACAGCCGCTGCCGCAAGGCCCAGTTTCGTCGCAATCGGAGGCAGTCCGTCAACAACTGGTTGCTTCTTGGACGCAACTCTCTGTGTTGTTGGACGATCAGTGGAAGGCGTATCTGGCGCTGCCTGCGGGTCTGGTCACCGGCCAACAAACGGCCTCAGCCGAAGAACTGGAAGCCGCCTTGCGCCGCTACGCAGCGATTGCCAACAACCCACAGTACGCCTCGTTGGTCCAACGTCAAGAATTTGCGACGACCTATCAACTGCTACGACAGTACGCCACTGTCCGATCAACCGAAGCCAAGCGGCTGAATCTGCCTCCGCCGCCAACCAACAACGCGGACGTCTTGCGAGGACGGTATTCGTATTAGCAACCAGCACGCCCAAATCGATGCTGGGATTGACCCTGAGGGCCGGTTTTGAGTACTTCCCCACTCATGGCTACCAATATCTTCTTCTCCGTTGGCGAACCGAGCGGTGACCAACACGCGGGGCACCTGATCGCGGAGCTTTTACGACAGAGCCCTCAGCTCAGGGCTCGTGGGTTCGGCGGTCGTGAAATGGCTGCCGCCGGATGCCGGCTTGATCGTGATTTGACCGCGCATGCCGTCGTTGGCTTGTTAGAAGTGCTGCCCAAACTCCGTCAGTTCTTTCGCTTTGCCGATGAAGCGGAGGAGGTTTTTCGCTCGGGCGATGTCGATGCCGTGGTGTTGGTCGACTTTCCCGGATTCAATTGGCATATCGCCAAACGCGCCAAACGATATTCGATTCCCGTCTTTTACTACTGTCCGCCGCAACTATGGGCGTGGGGCGGATGGCGAGTCAAGAAGATGCGCCGCAGCGTCGATCACGTGCTGGCCGTGCTGCCGATCGAACAACAATATTTTACCAAGCACGACATACCGACCACGTACGTTGGACATCCGTTCTTTGATGCCGTGGCGACACAGCAGCTGGACGCCAATTGTCTTCAACGGTTTGCTGCGCAGCGGGCAAGCGGGCATGAACTCGTGGCGGTTTTGCCGGGCTCTCGCACCCATGAGGTGCATCGCAATTGGCCGATCATGTTGGCGGCAATTCGAGAGCTTCACGCGCGCCATCGGCAAGCCAGGTTTTTGGTCGCCGCGTACCGTGACAGCCAGTGTATGTGGTGTCGCGATCAATTGACCGGCACAGACGCTGACTTGCCAATCGACTTTTATGTCGGGTCGACTAGCGAAATTATCGAGGCGTCGCGGTGCGCGATGATGGTCAGTGGCTCGGTGAGCCTGGAATTGATGGCTCGTCGTACGCCGGCTGCGGTGATCTACCGAGTCGGGCGTTTCTTGTACGCGTTTGGCAAGTGCGTGGTCGGAGTTGACAGTCTGACCCTGCCCAATCTGATGGGGCAGCGCAAAGTCTTTCCAGAGATGGTTTCGGTCGGCAACACGCAGCCGGCCGTGGAATTCTTGACGGGCACGGTCGACGCGATGCTGGGCGACCCGTTCTATTACAACCAGACCCTGGCGACCCTGGATCAGCTTTGCAGCCAGTATGGAGGACCGGGAGCCGCCGCCAAGGCCGCGACGTGGATCAGCCAGCGTTTGGGGGCGGAAACTGCATCGCCTCCCTTACGCTTCGCCGCCTGATCAGCATCCGGGGCGGGCACAACGCGAGGTATTCATTGAGGTCTGGTCCGGCAACAACTTACGCATTCTACTCCTGCCTTGCTGGCGAGTCGGGCACTCAGGGCCGGGAGAGGCCAGTCTCGCTTGATTTCACGCAAACCAAAACCGACTGGGCCGCGTATCAGGCGAAAGTCGACGAGTCTCGCTGAGCGAGAAGTCCGGAATTCACTTCTTTTTTCAGAAAAATTGCCTTGATGACGCCCGAATCCAGCACCCTTTCCCAACCCGGCATCTCTGCCGAGACAGGCTATGCACTGGTCGAGGAGCACGTGCCGCTCCGAATT
Organism: Pirellulaceae bacterium; assembly: GCA_963714715.1. GTDB lineage: Bacteria > Planctomycetota > Planctomycetia > Pirellulales > Pirellulaceae > JBFJVZ01. The sequence goes on from CAVQPV010000023.1 coordinate 199,489, forward strand.
TCCGGCTTCATCTCACTATTGCTTGGGCTGTTGAGTGTCCTCTCGATTATTGGCGTTCCTTTGTTGGTGATCCCCGTTGCCGCCATCGTGTTCGGTTTCTTTGCGCTAAGAAAATATGACGGTCCAGCACCAGTTGGGATCAGGCCTGCGAAGATTGGTTTGGTCCTGGCTGCCGGTTTCGGGGCCTGCGGTTTCTTTTTGCCCTGGACGAAAACAATAACGCTCGGTCACCAAGCGGAATACTTTGCCAGGCAGTATTTGGAGGTCGTCGCCCGAGGTGAATTGGAATTAGCGATCGAACTCAAGAAAAGTCACGTCAACCGCTACATGCCGACGATGCCACTCAAATCGCATTACATGATGAACGAAGCGGCGGCCCAGGCCTTGGACGAATTCACCCACGAATTGATTGTCAAGACGCTACAAGAGTTGGGGCCTGACGCAGAATGGGAACTCGATCGGGCAACGCGAATCTATCATTCGTTTGGGATTGACCGTGCCGAATTGATCCTTGTCAATCATGACCGCCAACAGCCGCTGAAGGTGTACATGCAGTTGAGTTTTCTTCCGGATCGGGAGACGGGTGTCGGGCAATGGCGAGTCGATAATTGCGCTGAATACAGTGAACCGATTGTGGCTGAGTCGGTTTTGTAGTGTGCCGGCTTCAATGAAAATCGCGTGACCGAATCGTCAGGCCGTCGACTTCCTCAGCCAAGTCGGTGATGCGACCGACGATCACGTGAATGACTCCTTGGCGGTTTTCTAATTTGCCGTCGACCAGCCAGGCGTTACTGCCCGCGGGCGATTTTGAAGAATCGTTTCCAAACCGCCGGAAACAGCACCAGATTGATCGATCCGGTCTCGTCTTCCAGAGTCACGAAGGTGATCCCTTTGGCGGTTCCCGGACGTTGTCGTAGCAACACCAATCCAGCGACGCGAACGTGCCGGCCATCACGTAGATCGGGCAATTGTGCCGCGGTAACGCAACGGAGAGCCTGTAATTCTGGCCGCGCAAATGAAATCGGATGCGCTTTCAAACTCAAGCCGGTCGTGTTGTAGTCCGCGTAGACTTCTTCCAGGGGTGACATCGGCGTCAACTGATCGGGGATGGCCTCGTTATCGTCGATTCCATCCAACAGCGGGCGTCCGCCCGGCGTTTGCTCCTGGCCCAGCGATTGCCAGACCGCGGCGCGGCGGTCTCCGGCGAGTGAACAGAAGGCATCCGCGTCGGCCAGTGTTGCGATCGCGGACTTTCCCAAGCCCGTTCGCCTGGCAAACTGCCCGAGATCCTCGAACGCCCCGTCTTGCTGTCGCGTCGCCATCACGCGCTCTGCTGCTTCGGTCGCCAGTCCACGAATCGTGCTCAGGCCTAAGCGAATCACCGGCTCGTTGCGATTGGGATCTGCCTGGAGCGTCGAGTCGTAATCGCTGTGATTGACGTCCACGCTCCGAACGGCGACGCCATGCTTTCGGGCATCCGAAACCAACTGGGCGGGCGCATAAAAGCCCATCGGCTGGCTGTTCAGCAGCGCGACGCAAAACGCAGCCGGGTAATGTCGTTTTAGATAACCGGATGCGTAAACCAGCAAGGCAAAACTGGCCGCATGCGATTCGGGAAAACCGTACTCGCCAAAGCCGCGGATCTGATGGAAGACTTGATCAGCGAATTCACCCGTCAGCCCGTTCGCCCTCATCCCTTCGAGCAGTTTGACGCGAAACTGATCGATCACACCGGGACGCCGCCAAGCCGCCATCGCCCGCCGCAATTGATCGGCTTCGCCCGGTGTAAAGCCGGCCGCGACGACCGCCAATCGCATCGCCTGCTCTTGAAAGATCGGCACCCCCAACGTCTTCTCCAGCACGCCGCGAATCGCCTCGTTGGGATAGACGACCGAATCCGGATTCTTGCGGGCTTTCAAATACGGATGGACCATGTTGCCTTGAATCGGACCGGGCCGCACGATCGCGACTTCGATGACCAGATCGTAGTAGCAACGCGGCTGCAGCCGGGGCAGCATGCTCATTTGCGCACGACTCTCGATCTGAAACACACCGATCGTGTCAGCCGCGCAGATCATGTCGTAGGTCGGCTGGTCATCGTGCGGCACATTGGCCAGCGACAGCTGGCGGCCGTGATGCTTTTGCACCAAGTCAAAGCATCGATGCAGCGCCGACAACATTCCCAGTGCCAGCACGTCGACTTTCAGGATTCCCAATTCGTCCAAGTCGTCTTTGTCCCACTGGATCACCGTGCGGCCTTCCATCGCGGCGTTTTCGATCGGGCACAGTTCGCACAAACTGCCGGCTGTCATCACCATGCCGCCGACGTGCTGAGACAGATGCCGCGGGAATCCCTTCAGTGACTCGACCAGGTAAATAAATCGCTTGCCGATGTCTGATTCGGGATCGAGCCCGCTGGCTTGGCAACGCTCGGAAAACTCGGCGTCGCTTGCCGGCCAGCTTGGCAAGCGTGTCGATCGTATCGGCGGAGACCCCCAGCGCCTTGCCGACTTCGCGAATGGCGCTCTTGGTTCGATACGTTGTCACCGTCGCCGTCATGCCGGCGCGATCGCGTCCGTACTTTTCGTACAAGTACTGCAGGACTTCTTCGCGACGCTGGTGCTCGAAGTCGACGTCGATATCGGGAGCCTCATTGCGCTCGCGGCTGACAAAACGCTCGAACAACAAATCGCTTTGGCTGGGATCGACATTGGTGATGCCCAAGCAGTAACAAACCGAAGAGTTCGCAGCCGAACCGCGGCCTTGGCACAAGATGTTTCGCTCGCGGGCAAATCGCACCAAATCCCAAACGGTCAAAAAGTAGGCTTCATAATGCAGTTGCTCGATCAATTGCATCTCGTGCCGAATCGTCGCGATGACTTTCTCGGGCACACCGTCGGGCCAACGTTGTTTGGCACCTTCCCAAGTCAACCGCCGCAGATGCTCGATCAGCGTCATTCCCGGCGGCGCGATTTCCTCGGGGTACTCGTAGCGCAATTCATCCAGCGTAAAGTTGCAGCGGTCGGCGATCTCGATCGTCCGCGCAATCGCATCGGGCAGATCACGAAACAGGTCGGCGATTTCTGGCAGGCTGCGCAAATGATGCTGACTGTTGGCAAACCGTGCATGATGAACTTCGCTGATCGTGGTGCCGTTGCGGATCGCCGTGACACAGTCATGCACCAACATGCGATCGGCGGTGTGATAATACGCGCCGCCGGCAGCAACCAAGGGGACATCGTGCTTCAAAGCGAGAGTGCGGAGCCGATCAGCGTAGGCAGTGTCATCGACGCCACGATGAAGTTCACATAACAAATAGGCGCGATCGCCGAAGACGTCACGAAAATCACGACGCAAAAACCGACCGAGCCATGGAATGGACGGTGGAGTCGAAGTTGGCTGCTGAGGATCTTGGCCGAGCTGCGGTGGCAGCACGCCCGCGATGATGCCGTCACTCAGTTCCGCGATGTCGCTCCACGACAGATCGCAGCTGCCTTTTTCGCATCGCATCCGTCCCCGCGAAAGTAATCGGCAGAGGCGGCCGTAGGCTTTGCGATCGGTCGGCCACAAAACCATCGCCGGCGCGTCGTCGGGATGCACCTCGGTGCCGACGATGTATTTGAATCCCAAGTCCTTGGCCGGTGCGAATCCGCGAACCACTCCGGCAAAACTTGCACGATCCGTCAGCGCCAAACCCGCGTAGCCCAGTTCGGCCGCCTGAGTGACCAATTCATCCGGATGCGAAGCACCCTCCAAAAAGGAAAAGTTGCTTTTGCAGTGCAATTCGACGTACTGAATGGTGCTTTCCATGAGTGCCAGGCCCGACCGATCGCCGGGAGGTTTTTTGAAGACGTCAAACTTTCGCGAGCCGGATTGCCCTCTCCGGGCCTGAAAGCCCAGCTCTCCCCGGCCTGTTGATTTAGTGAGCCGCGACGCGTAAGCGGCCGGGCATACGTCATTGCCCGGTGCCTTACGGCGCCTTACGGCCCGCGGCTCACCCTTGCAATTCACATTTCGTTTAAATCAACAGGCCGTCCCGCCAGCGGCTTGTCGATTTAGTCGTTTCGCGAACTAGCCGATGTGCGTTAGCCGGCGCTAGCCGCGTTAGCCCCGGTTTTGTGGCGGGGAAAACCGCGGCTAACGCCGTGCGGCTAATTAAATCGACAAGCCGGCAGCGGGAGAGTGAAAAGCGGTATCTGTTACCGAACGTTTTCCTCAGGATGGAATAAAATCGAATGAGTTGCCAAGATGGGTCCATCCGGGACGAATATCGCTGGGAAACTGGGTTTTGTCTTTTCTCGAGCCCGACCTACTGATCAACGATGCAAGTCAATTCTTACAACCTTACCAGCACTACCGTTGCCGGAGACGCTGAGGTTTCGACACATCCGGCCTTCTTCGGATATCTATTTTGGCTATTCGGCTTTACCGGTGCCCACCGGTTTTACTTTGGCAAGCCGCTGACGGGAATTCTCTGGTTTTGCACCGGCGGCCTGTTTCTCATCGGGTGGATTGTTGACTTGTTCTTCATTCGAGTCAATGTCTGCAGACGCCAACCGCCGTTATCACCGCGGACGCGTGGATCAAAGCGTCACCTGGCTGTTGCACGTGTTCCTGGGGTTTTTCGGCCTCCATCGGATTTACATGGGCAAGATCTTCACGGGAGTGCTTTTCCTGTTGCACCGGCGCACTGCTTGGCATGGGCTACGCCTACGACACGCTGACGCTGAATACTCAGATCGAAGAACTGAACGTTCACCCGGTTTGAGTGCTGTGGTCGGGGTCAACATCGCCCTCGCACGAATTTCCAGCCGCATGCTTTCAGCCAGGCAATCGGGATCGCGGTGGCCAGGTGAGCGACCAACACCACCAGCGGACCGATCACAAACGCCAATAGCGCCGCAGGGGATCCTGAACCTGCCAACACCATGATTAGAAAAATCACCGCAAGCCCAAATGGCGTTACCCACCATCCAGATGGCAAAGCCCATGTCTCGGTGTGTTCGTTCGTCACACAGCGAGGTCAAGCGTCCCCACCCGTGCATGCCAACGGCGGCCATGATCAGCCAGGGCAGAATCAGGACCGACAAGCTGCTGGGATCGATTTCTGTCGTCGAGGCGATTCCCATCGTGATCGCAGCCGCGGCCGTCAGATCCAAGCAGGGTTGCGATCGAGATTCTTGGCGGGCGGTTCGGCTTTTTGCCCCCAGCGCGAGCGCACTCCAGCCGCCAAGTCGATGCTGAAGCAAGCCGCCGATGCAGATTGGAGCGCAACAAAGGATCACTGGTCCTTCGACAGGGGCACGCACGCCAAAGGCAAGTGCCCGTAGACACGCGAACAACGCTGCGTACACCAGCGACAGACGGAGGGCCAGCGGCAACCGGCAGGACGCAAAGAACTGAAGCGTGACGATCACGGTCGGGTAGACCGCTGCGGCGATCAAGAACGAGCAATAGAACGTGAAGGCCGAGCTGTTCGTACCAGACCAGGAAACTGCCAGCAGCCGCCGAGAGGGCAATCGCGAAGATCGAAACACCAACGATGCCGTAGACCAGACTGCCGGCCGATCGATATCGGTCAGCGTTCCCGGAGAAAAGCACATCCAGAAGTGGTGTGGAATCGTCGACCACGCGAAGCCTTACGGCAGTCGCAGACTCCGCTCGCGATTGGCTGGCCGGATCGGTTGGCCTGGAGGCAGCGTCCACGAATCACCGCTTAAACTTGTCGCACGATCACTCGCGCGCCCTGCTTGCCAATCACTCGGACATCGAGTCCCGCCTCGACAAAGTCGCCCTCCGTCACGACGTCGACGGTGTAGTCGCCGAACTGCATCTTGCCGCTGGGCCGCAGTGGCGAAAGGGTCGTGCCGACATCGCCAATGTTGACTTGTTGCCAACCCGGCAGCATCGCTGGCGGCGTGGACGGGTCGACCGCCGCGCCGGCTTCCACAGCCACTTGTGGTTTCAACGTCAAACGACTCAGACCAGGGATCTCTCCGATGTAATTGGCCAATAACAAAATCGCCACAATGAACCCGGCAAAGGCGCCAACCACCGTCAACACATCAAATCCCAGGCTGGTCAGGTCTTCTCCGCTGGTGGGAACCAAGAATCGTCGCGACGCCATCACCAGCGATCCCAACGTCAGCACGATGCCGCTGATTCCGGCAACGCCAAATCCAGGAATCACAAACATCTCGGCTGCGATAAAGGCCAATCCCAATGCAAACAGCGTGACCTCCAGCCAGCCGGCTGTTCCACCCAAAAAGCGACTCCAAAAGAACAGTCCGAAACAGAGCATCGATGTCAGACCGCCAACCCCAAGTCCCGGCGCACCAAGCTCGATCACCAAGGCAACCATGCCGATGACCAGCAACAAGAACGTCACAAAGCCAGAATTCAAAATGAAGACCAGCGTGTCGACCCAGGTGCGTTCTTTGACGGGGATCGGTGTTTTGACACCCAGCACGTCAGCCAGTTCCTGCCGGCTTTCGACGGTCACGTCGGCGATCCCCAGTTCTGCCGCGCGTCGACCATTGGCGGTGAAGAACATTTCCTCGCCAGCTTCGCGGATCGGCTTGCCCCGCTCCCAGTCGTCGCTGTCCTCAAACGATTCCCATTCTTTGTCGGAAAAGTAACGGATCTTGCCGTCGGTCTTGTGAGTTGCCGGAAACACCACCATGTCTTTGTCAGTCATCTTTTCGGCCAACGCGATGGGACGACCGGTCGCTGCGGCGGTGTCGCGGACTTTCTGCGCCAGCACGCTGCGGCTTTTCGCTTCGGTGTATCGGAACGCACCGTCTTCGCCCATCACGATCTCGCCCGCGTCACCGATGCGGGCATCGGGATACATGATGATCTTGTCACATGCCAAAGAGATCAACGCCGCGCCGCTGATCGCGTCCTTTTCGATGAAGGCAACCGTCTCGACGTTCTTGGTGTCCAGGATCATGTCCATCAACTCAAACGTCACGTAGGTGTATCCACCGGGGCTGTGAATATCCAAGATGATCACGTCGACACCCGAATCGACGGCTTCTTTGAATTTGCGGCTTAGCAGCGCCCCACTGAGGGGATTGATGTCTTCGTGCAAGGGGATGATCACGGCACGACGGCTGCCCGCTTGCGGCTTGGCAACGTCGCCGCCGCCGTCGGCAAGAATTTCGCCGCTTCAACGCGAGTGTTCGCCCGCATCCCCGCTCGTTCTTGTGCAACCGTTCCCAGCAGGACAACTGGCCAGTCCGGCGAGCATCGCGATGCGGAGAAAATTCAGGCCGTTCATACCAGGAAATAAACCGAAGGATCAAAGGGGCACCAACCAAGTCTAGCAGTAGAACCTACCTTGGCCCAAAACCGGCCTAAACCCGGCGCCAAAAACTGGGAAAAATCAGCACGAGCACGCTGTACACTTCGACCCGTCCCAGCATCATCAGCCAGATGAACAGTAGCTTGGCCCCCTGGCTGAAGTTGGCGTAGTTCTGGGTTGCACCGACAACCCCCAGCCCCGGTCCGATATTATTCAGTGTGGCGGCGACCGCGCTGGCGGAATCGAGCAATTTCTCGTCCAGCGTGCCCTGCTGCTCGAATCTGCGCCCGCACGGTCGGCTCAGCAGCGGCTCGAATTGGACCGATCGCCGAATCGGGGCACCCCATGTGCTGTCGGGCTCAAACGTGATCAGCAATAACCACGAGAAGACAAAGATTGCCAAGATCGAGACAGAAATAGACGACGATTCCTTGGATCAGGTTCGGGTCGTCCACCGGACTGCCGCCGACGCGAATCAGTCTGACCACACGGGGTCGATGAGCTTGCTCGATTTCTTGTCGCAGGATCTTGTAGAACAAGATGTGCCGGATCACTTTCAGCCCCCCACCGGTGCTGCCGGCGCATCCGCCGACGAACATCAACAGCAACAAGATGCCGCGTCCAAAGTTGTTCCAGCGATCAAAGTCCGCCGTGCCGTAACCGGTCGTCGTCAGCACCGAGACGACTTGAAACAGGCCGATACCGTAGCGAACTGGCGATCGATCCGAAGCCTGTATCCGCCGCTCGCATCCCAAAGAACACGACGCCGATGGTCACGACAACGATGAAGCCGATGTAGGTGCGGAATTCGACGTCACGAAACAGCAGTTTCGGCCCACCCAGCAACGTCAAGTACAGCAGCGTGAAGTTCGTCCCCGCAAGAATCATGAACACGATGGTGGTTGATTCGATCAGTGCGCTGTCGAATCCTCCCAGGCTGGCGTTGTAAGTGCTGAAACCACCCGTGGCCATCGTGCCAAATGCGTGACACAGGCCATCAAACAGCGTCATCCCTTCGAGCATGTAGATCACGGTCAAGATCGCATTCAGGACGACGTAGATGCCCGCAAAGACGAGCGCCGTGTGCTGCATTCGCGGCATGCTGCCTTCTTTGCTGGGTCCCGGCATCTCGGCACGCATCATCGCTTTGCCGGCGGAGCCTTGACCCAAGATCGCCACGAACAAGACGACGATCCCCAGCCCACCCAAAAAGTGTGTCCACGATCGCCAAAACAAAATGCAGTGCGGAACCGAGGCAGGCGATTCCAGATCGGTCAGGATCGTTGCTCCCGGTGGTGCTGAAACCCGGATTGGGACTCAAACATCGCTTCGATCAGCGTGACCGGTTGACCTTCCGCCTTGCAGACGCCGCCAAAGTAGAAGGGCAGGGCACCCAGAATCGTTGCCAGCACCCAACTGAGGCCCACGATCGCCATCGCCTCTTTGGCATACAACCGACCGCGACGCTTTCGGCCTGCGACGACCAGAATCAATCCAACCAGCAAGCTGATCGCCATGCCAACCAACAAGCCACGCGCCCCGTCCGTTTCAAACGCTTCGGCAGCGGGCAGATAGGTCCGATTCGCCAGCGTGGGAAAAGCAAACGGCAATGCAAAGCTCATCGATCCGCCAATCAGCAGACAAATGATACCGAGCAGCCGAGAGAGCAATGGGTAGTTCAAAGGTCCAATATCACGCCTTGGAATCGATCCGCGAGTTCGTCAGAGCTTAATCATCCGCCTGCGAGTGCGAAACGACGCATCAACGGGAACCACCGTAGCGGAACTCGGAAGAGTTCCGTACAGCAACATCAGCCCATCGACTGGCCGACATTTCTCGGCAGGAACGGATGAAATCGGAAGTCTTCCGACTTTCGCGACCTGATCCTTCGAAACGTGCAATCAAGGGATCCTCGGCTCGAGCGATGACGGCCAAAGTGCGGGTCTTGCACGTTTTTCAAGTGCTCCAGGTGTTTTCCCCAACGCTAGGATTCGCATGCGTTATCGAGCCTTCGAGCCGAAAAGCTGGTGCGGGGAGCGGGCGTGGAGGCGCGTCCGCTGCCCGCATCGCTTTCTTTTCGTGTTGCGTTTTGCCTGATCAAGCACGCTACAATTGTCGTCGAATTGAAGACCCGGTCAGGCTCCCACGTAGCCGCGGCTTCCAGCCGTGCCAATGAACCTGCTGGTGACGGCAGGATGCCGTACCTACTTAGAAATCAAACAACATGTGCGGACGATTCACGCTTCGGACTCCTTCGGCCAGTTGGTGCCAAATGTTCTTGCCCGACATGCGGCCGGAAGCGGTTGCCAGCATTGCCGCCCAGGTCGACAGCGGACCCCGCTACAACATCGCGCCGACCCAGGCGATCCCCTGCGTCGCCCGCCGAAGAAACGGGATCGATGCGGAGCGTTTTCTTGGCTCGCTGGGGATTGGTTCCTTCCTGGGCGGACGACTTGGCGGTCGGCAACCGCATGATCAATGCCCGCGGCGAGACCGTCGACTCCAAGCCATCATTCAAACGCCGCGTTCGCTTCGCGGCGATGTTTGATTCCCGCCGACGGTTATTACGAATGGATGAAGACCGAGGATGGCAAGCAGCCTTACCTCATTGAACGTTTCGACCACGGCATGCTGGCGATGGCAGGTTTGTGGGAAGTCAACAAGAAACTGGGCTCGGATGATCGGCCGGTTGTTTCTTGCACGGTCATCACCACCAACGCCAATCGCGTGACGTCCAGGATTCACGATCGGATGCCCGTCTTTTTGCAGCAGGCTGACCACGATACTTGGCTCGACCCCGAATTTCGCGACGCAGAGAAACTCAAGGCGCTGTTGGTACCTGCCGACGACGATTTGCTGCGACCCGTTGCCGTGTCGCGACGCGTCAATAGCCCAAAACACGATGACGCTGGCTGTATCGAGCCCATCGGAGCGACACCGCGGGCTCAATCTCTGTTCGACTGATAGCATAGGCCAGGACAGGTCCTGGCAAATTCCCCCGCCAGGACAGGTCCTGGCCTACGGCTAATTGATTCGCACCGTGCTGATCAAAACATTACGATCGTGAGTGCACGCGTCGTGTTTTCGTGATCCTGTTTGGGAAAGCCTCGAATGATTCGGTTCAAGTGCCCCGGTTGCGGTCACGTTCTTCAAGTCCAGCCCAACGCTGCCGGCAAGAACGCCAAGTGCACGAAGTGCCAAACCGTGATGAAGGTTCCGCCAGCCCCAAAACCGAAACCGATTGGCCAGGTGCCGAGATCCGCTCAGCCCGTCAGCAAGCCAGCGGCCAAAAGGGCACCCGCCAAGCCCGCCCAAGCCAAGCCCGTCACCCCAGGCAAACCTGCTCCGCAAAAACAGACACGTGCGGCAAACGCGGCCGTCACACCTTCACCACAAAGGCTCGCCGGCACGCCGAACTCAGCGGCGCAAAATGCCGGAGAGGGGGCCTTCGATGGCTTGCCCGAGTTCGTCGCGCCGTCACAACCGCTTGCCAAGATTGCAGCAACAAACCCGGCCGAACCTCTGACGAGTCAGCCGGGACCGCTGGACTTTGGCGACGCACTCAACAGCGCTACGGCATCGATACATGCCGCCGTCCAAAGTCAACTTCAGCGCAACGCCTATGTGGCTGGTGCCAAGTTGACGACGAAACAAGTTCCCTCCTGTTTTGGCAAGCAGATCGATCCGATTGAGCGATCGGAGCGCTACGACAAGAGCTTGACGATGGTGGCGACCACGATGTTGGTGCTACCAGTTCTGTTCGTAGGTATCGTCACGATCGGAACGCTGGTCATGGGACTTGTTTGTTGGAACTGGTTTCAAAGTGAAGGGACGGGCGAACTGCTTAATCCCGTGATCTTCTTTGGCGTGATTTTGGCGATTGTTTTGCTGTTGGCTGCTTGGATTCCCGTCCTGAACATGGTGTTTGCCGCGCTGTCGATTCTGTTTTCCGGCACCGACGCCCCGCCGGGGACACGGCCGCTGACGCGAGCAGAGCAACCGGTGCTGTATGCCTTTGTGGATCAGATTTGCGAAAAGCTCAATGCGCCGCCGCCGAAGCGGATCGATCTGAATTGCGACTACAACGCATCGGCGTCGTTCGACGGTGGCTTCGCGGGTTTTCAAAAGAACGATTTGGTGCTGACGCTTGGCGTTCCCCTGATCGCCTCGCATTCGGCAGAGCAACTTGCCTCGGTGATTGCTCATGAATTCGGTCATTTTTGCCAAGGCGGCGGGATGCGGGCCCATTACTTGATTCGCAATCTGAATGGCTGGTTCATGCACGCGGCGATGGAAAAAACGATTCGCGACGAAGTCGACGCCTACATTCGGCAAAATTCCGAATTCGGTGCCGGATTCATCTGGGCGATTAGTTATGTGATCGGCTTCTTGGGGCGTCACATGATGTGGTGGTTCGGATACGCCGGGCACTCGTTCAGCGGTGTGTTGTCGCGCGAGATGGAATACGACGCCGACAAATACGCGGTCCATTTGGCGGGCACCAAGGCGTTTACCGAATCGATGACCACGGTCGAAAAATACGGTGTCGCTTACGCGGTGACGATCGACAATTTGAAGATGCTGTTTCAAGAAGGCGTGCTGATCGACAACATTCCCCGTTTGATGATGCACATCGGCAAAACGATGCCGGCGGCAGTCGTTCGGAAAATCGCCGAGGCAACGGAGAAGGAAAAGCAGCAAGCGATGGATACGCATCCGCCGACCCGCGATCGGATTCGTGCGGCCAAGGAAATGAGCAAAAACGGCATCGTTCGCGTTGGTCGACCGGCGAAGGACCTGGTCGATCATTGGAACGATCTGTGTCAAGTGATCACTTTGGTTTTTTACAGCCAAGTGACGGGCCAAAAAATCGAGTCCAACCACGTCACCAAGCTAGAAGACATCCTCGCGGCCGAACACAAATTGCTGCTGGACAAGTCGGATTGATTCCCCAAGTTTTTGGTAGCCGAAGTCGGAAGACTTCCGAGGAATCTCCATCACCCCTTGCTGCGGAGTTCTTCCGAGTCCCGCTACGAACACGACGTTTGGATTGAACGACACGGCACTCAAGCCTATAACAAGACGTTCGCAGTGCGCTCACGCTCTCCACGTTGATCCTCATTCACTATCTGCTCTCATGCCCCACTCCTGTTCTCGTCGTCGATTTCTCAAAACCACCACGGTTGCCGCCGTCGCTGCGCCGGCCATCTTTACCGCCAAGCGTTCGGAAGCTCAGGGCGTGATCGGGTCGGGTGATTTTCAATTTCGCTGCGAACATCTCTGGCCGCAACTGCCTGATAAATATTCTTGGCAGACCACGCACAACGTCTCCGTCGATCCTGACAATAATCTGTACGTCATTCACGAAGGCAATGCTCGCCAAGTCGACCATCCGTCGATTTTCGTCTTTGATTCCGAAGGCAAATTCATTCGTGCATTCGGCGAACAGTTCCAAGGCGGCGGTCATGGTTTGGAAGTTCGCGTGGAAGACGGCACGCCCTACTTGTACGTGGCCGCTTATCAGCAGCTGAAAACAATCTGCAAAATGTCATTGACCGGAGAACTGCTTTGGCAACGCTACGCACCGATGCAGAGTGGCAAGTATGTTGACGGCGAAGCCAGCAATCCACAGCGATCTTGGGGGCGCGATCGATTCCTGCCCACCAATTTTGCCTTCCGTCCTGACGGTGATGTGTTGTTGGCCGACGGTTACGGTGCTTATCAGATTCATCGTTACGATCGGGACGGCAACTGGAAATCGTGCTTCGGCGGTGTGGGCAAAGGCGAAGGCACGTTTAACCTGCCTCATGGGATTTGGGTCGACGATCGTGAAGGTGGTGAAACCGATATCGTCGTGGCTGATCGTGCCAACAACACGCTGCAGACGTTTGACTTGGACGGCAAATACAAAAAGACAGTCGATGGTTTCGGCTTGCCTGCCAACATCGATACCTACCAGGACTTGATGCTGGTCCCGGAATTGGTGGCTCGTGTGTCGATTCTGGACCGGAACCACAACACGCTGGCGACGTTGGGAGACGACCGAGAGCGAATCCTGGAGGACAAAAAACAGACGAAAGGTTTCACCATTCGCGGTGACGCCAAGCAATGGCAGCAAGGTAAATTCGTTCATCCCCATGATGCCTGTTTCGATCAGAACGGCGACATCTTCGTCGCCGAGTGGGTCGCGACCGGACGCGTGACCAAGTTAACTCGGGTGTGATTGTCGCCGTCCTCTCCGAGGTCGGTTCTGCATGGGCTGGTGCGGCTGGTACTGCTACCGACCACGGAGTGTTCGGCGACGATTGGTAGACAATCAAAACCCAACCCTTCGCCGCGCGTCTTGCTCGAGCTACATCTCCCGGAGCGAGATGGCTACTTTGGGTGATTCCGAGTTCGTCTTCTTCTTGCGGTTCGCCAAAATCACCAAGCCAGCCAATGTCAGTGCGATCCCGGTGACCAGTGGCCACGTCACGGGTTCGGCAAACAACACCACGCCAGCCACCGCTGCCATGGCAACTTGCGTCGCATTCAACAGATTCACGGCGACAACGGGCAGCGCTTTCAAGGCAATCGACAACGCCACGAAAGCCATGAAGTTGCAGAGGCCGGCGGTCGCCATCACGCTCCATTGATCCAGCGATACGGCCGATAGCCCGCTCGTGCCGAGTCGGCTGAGGGCGATTGACCACAGCGATATCGTTCCAACGACGCCGCTGATGAACATTGTGGCTGGCGGTGACAGCCCACCGGTCAACGTCTGCCGCAACATGACGCCGAACAGCGCGTAAGCCGCACCTGAGGCGACAGCCATCATTGCTCCGGCCCAAATCGGCAGCGAATTGGTCGAGGAAATCGGTTTCTCCGTCGCGCCGGGCAAGGAAAGCACGACGACCGCGGCGATCAGCGTGAGCATGGCCAGGATGGTTCGCAGGCGGACCGGTTCGCCCAGCATCACGCGCCCTAAGAACGCGCCGCCAATGATCAACACGCCCAGCGTGATCGGCACCGATGCGGCGAGTCCGATCACTCCCAGAGCGACTTGAAAGGCCGCGTTACCCACGATCTGCGTCAACAACGCCGTGGCAGCAAAACGGGGGATCATTTTGGTACTGGTCGCGATTGTGCGGCTCGTTAGCCACATCCAGATCAAGACGGGTGCCAGAAAGAGCACGGTGGGAGCAGCTTTGACCGCCGAGACGAGAAACGGATCGAGACCGATGCTGTAGCGCAGGGCAACATTGGCAGCCGTGTACCCAACCGCGGCGAATAAGCCGAAAAAGGAAGCTGCCACTATCCCGACAGGTGGTTTCAACTGACGATGACGTTTGTCGACTGACGCACGGGAAGAATCGATGTTGTCGTCGGTGGTGATTAAGGAATCGATCGTCGAAACGTCGTCCAGTGGGTCGATGGTGACAACGGCAGAATCGTCGGCAGTCGCCAGCTCTGGGCAATCTACCTGGCTGATTGCGCGGCGATCTGCTCCGATATCGTCCATGCGGTACTGTGACAAGTGAGTTGTCCTCGAGGTTCATCCTGGATTTGTATCTTCCAGCCAACTGGTATCTTGACTCGGCTCGCTGACCGTTGGAACCGGATCTTCGGCTAGTTTGATCTGTTCTCGCCGATTCTTCGCCGGCCGGGGCTTGGAAACGATGACGGTGATGTTGTCTTCCCCGCCCGCTTCATTGGCCAGTTCTACCATCCGCTTGCAGATGGACTTGGGATCCGTTTCCTGGGCGACGACGCGTGCGATCATTTCTTGGTCCAGGTAACGATGCAGTCCATCGCTACACAGTACGATGGTGTCACCCTCCTGCAAGTTTGCTGTGCGGACCTCGGCCACGATTTCGGCGTCGGCGTTGCCTCCAAGCACATTCCACAACACGTTGCTCCAACGACTCTTTGCTTCATCCTCCGGTTTCAGTCCGCCTGCCTCGACCAACTGACGGGCCAGCGTGTGATCGGTGGTCAGCTGTTCTGCTTCGCCATTGCGGACCAGGTAACATCGACTATCGCCGGCATGAACGACATACATCCGCGGCCAAACCAGATGAGCCATCGTCAGCGTCGTTCCCATGCCATGATGTTCGTGATGCTTCGCAGCCTCTTTCAAGATTCTTGCATGGGCGTCTTGCAGCAATTCCTTCAAGGCGTCGACAAAATCATCTTCGCAATCGTGTTCGATTTGCAGGAACCAGTGAACGCTGTTGAGAAGTCGTCGGATTAAATAATCCACCGCCAGGCTGCTCGCCTTCTCACCCGCTGCATGGCCGCCCATCCCATCGGCGACCAACAGCAATTGACCTTGTTCATTGCCAAACAGTCGCGAGTGACGGTGCAGCTGCAAACTTGTTGACTTAACCAACATCGACTTGTTCAGCTGGGCAATCAGAAACTGGTCCTGATTCGTTTGTCGCTTGCGACCGACGTCCGTGATCCCAAACGCGCTCGAGACACTGAGATCCTCGTCGTTCGTCGAAGATTCTTGAATGTCGTTCTTACTCAACGTGATCCCTCGTTCATCATGCCACCACCTTGAAGATGTTTTCGCTCCTCGCTGCAACGCCAGATGTAGTCTCGGAACTATAGGCGATCCGGTCAATTCGTGTCGGACATCGGCGTCATCATCTCGATTGGAGACGAACCGATGCTCATTCGATTCTCGCAAATGGTACGGCGTTTGCCCTCTGAACGCCGCGTTGGCACTGGCCAAGTTGGTCGAGTCGGTGCAGCCGGATTTATTGAAGCAACATCCTGATCAAGCCGCGGCGATCCAGGAATTGGCGGAGTTGGCAAAAGAGATCGAGCGTACGAAGGATCAGCACAAGAAGACCGCCAAGGCGGAAGCGATGCAGGCCATGCAGCGACTCAAGCAGGCAGATGCCAACGAGTTCCGATCGTACGTTGACGACCTGCAGAAGACAGACGACCCCTCGTAATTACTTGTCACTTGTTCCCAGGCTCCGCCTGGGAACACACTGTCTTGGGGCTCCGCCTAGGCTGATGAATTAACCGATTTGCAGCGCAAGAGGGTGAGCCGTGGGCCGTAAGGCACCGGGCAATGCGCAATGCCCGGCCGCTCACGCGTCACGGCTCACTTAATTCATCAGCTCAGGCTCCGCCTCCCGAGTCGGGGATGAATTGCATTCCCAAGCAGGAGCCTGGAAACGGTTTGCATCAGCGAATCTCCCCCGGTTGGTCACTGATTCGACAGTCGCAGGATCTGGCGTCGGACCTTGGGAAGCATGATGTAACGCGGATTGCCGGCGGCATCGACGCCCGCATCCGGATCGACTTTCAGAAACTGAATCCCGAATCGGTTCTCCAGCTTGGCCATGATCGCCTTCAGCGATCGCATCTTGTTCTTTGGCAAGTCGAGCAGGCTGTCCAGTTCCGGAAGCGAAAGCGGTTCTTCTGCCGAATTGGCAATCTTCACCAAGTGCTTCCACATGCCGCGGCTTTGAATCCGCTTAAGTTTCTGTGGTAACGGTAGGTCGGCGACACTCGCCGCCGGGGCTTGATCCGCTTGTCCGCGTTGCCCTCGCCCAGGCTTCCCACAACCGCGGGCCAGCCGACGATTCAGAATTTCCATCCCTTTTTCGCAATCCGCCGTGTCTTCCAAATTCACCATTAAATGAGGCATGTCAGTTTTTCTCTCGTCTTTGCTCGTTCAGTTAATGTCTACGCAACACGTAAGCATTGCGTAAGCAGCACGCAGTTATTCTAGCGGTAGATCGCGGGCGGACAAGTGCAAAAAAGCGGTGACCGTTTCGGTGGCGTAAGCTTCCAGCTTGCGAACTATTGTGTGATGCCGAATCATTGGCATTTCGTTGTCCGGCCGAAGACGAAGCATCAAGTGACTGATTTTTTTCGCTGGCTCACCACCGTCCTGCGATATGTAGAACGCAATGCACTTCGTGCCAACTTGTGCCATCGAGCGGAGGAGTGGAGGTGGGGAAGCATGTGGCGCCGCGACCAACAGGCGGAGTTGGAGTCCGATTTCCTGGCCGAGTGGCCAATCACGCGACCACGAATGTGGCGTGCGCACGTCAACAAGCCACAATCGGAATCAGAACTGAAAGCGATTCGTCACAGCATCCGTCGCGGTACCCCGTTCGGAAGCGAAGATTGGATCAGCCAGTCGGCGGCACGGTTGAAGCTGACGCATACGTTGCGACCACGTGGCCGACCGCCCAAGACGGATCGACCGTTGGCCGCGAAAAAGTGATCACCGTAAAAGACGCGAGGCAAGAAGGTCCTTGTGGGATGGTGTGGGAACAGGGATGAATGCAGGGATTCCAACAATCAACGGCCAAGTTTGGCGTTGTTGTGGCTGTGGCGGATCTCTTGGAGATCGCTTGCCGGCGGAGCATGCGACGACGATCATCGACCGGTTGCGATCGTTCGCCGGTCCTGTCACCATTTGGCTCGTGGACAAAGGGTGCACAAGGGGTACGGGGCATGCTGGCGCGATTGAAGACATTTACGTTACTGGGCATCGAGGCGATGCCGGTCGATGTCGAAGTCGATCTGTCGCCGGCAGCGATGCCGAAGACGATTTTGGTGGGCTTGCCCGATGCTGCCGTCAAAGAGAGTACGCATCGCGTCGAGCGCGCGATCGTCAACAGCGGCTTCATCCGCCCGCAAGATCGCGTGGTCATCAATTTGGCCCCCGGTGATCTGCCCAAACAAGCACCGTCGTTCGATCTGCCGGTCGCACTGGGAGTCCTGGCCGGCAGCGGCCAACTCGCCTCGGATCGTTTGGAAGCATACGCCGTCGTCGGCGAATTGGCCCTCGAGGGCATCACCCGGCCCGTCAAAGGAGCGTTGTCGATCGCCATCGAAGCTGCCAAGCACAGCGACCTGCGCGGTCTGGTCGTCCCTCGCGAGAGCGCCGGGGAAGCCGCGATTGTCGAAGACTTGGAAGTGATCCCCGTGGATAGTCTGGCCCAAGCCGTCGCCTTCTTTGCCGGTGAGATCGATATATCGCCCGCCCCCAGCCGTCTGGAACAACTGTTCGAGCAATTCAGTATCTACGACGATGATTTCGGTGACGTCCGCGGCCAAGAGTCGGCCAAGCGGGCAATGACCCTCGCTGCCGCCGGCCGCCATAATCTGATCATGGTCGGGCCTCCCGGCAGCGGCAAAACGATGCTGGCCAAACGGATGCCGACGATCTTGCCGCAACTGGGGCCGACGGAATCGATCGAGACCACGCGGATCTACAGCGCCCTGGGTCAACTGCCGGCAGGGCAACCCCTGTTGGCGCGGCGCCCGTTTCGCAGTCCTCACCATACGATCAGCGATGCAGGTCTGGTCGGCGGCGGCAGCCCGCCCTCGCCGGGCGAGATCAGCAAGGCTCATAACGGCATCTTGTTTCTCGATGAGTTGCCCGAGTTCAACCGCAAGACACTCGAAGTGATGCGTCAACCACTCGAAGACGGCGTGGTCACGATTTCACGCGCCCTGCGCAGCACCACGTTCCCAGCTGACTTCATGTTGATCGCGGCCGCCAATCCTTGTCCGTGCGGATACCGGAGCGATCCCAGGCGAAGTTGTAATTGCACGCCACCACAGATCGAAAAATACATGGGCAAGATCTCTGGTCCCTTGATGGATCGGATTGACATTCACATCGAAGTTCCTGCGGTGCCGTTTGAAGAATTGTCGGCGACGTCAGCCGGGGGAACCAACAGCGCGAACATGCGTGACGACGTGATCCGAGCGCGCGATCGTCAAACGGAACGTTTCGCGGGCAATGCGGTCCGCTACAACGCGCAGATGAGCAGCCGGGAGGTGCGCGAGCACTGTGTCCTGAATAAGAGCTGCCAACAAATGCTGCGTCACAGCGTGGAAGAGATGGGCCTCTCGGCCCGCGCCCACGACAAGATCCTTCGCGTCGCCCGCACGATCGCCGACGTCGCCGGCGACACCGACATCAACGAAATGCACCTCGCCGAAGCAATCGGCTACCGCAGCCTCGACAGAGATCTATGGGTGTAGTGCATCAAAGAGGCCTGACCTGCTCCGGTCAAACTGATGATCGGGGACAAAGCATTCCCGCTCCAACTCCCAAGGTGAACTGTGACACTCTCGCTTCTTTTCCTGTTCCTACTCACCGGGACCTGTTGGGCCGACGACGTTGAAACCGATTTAACAAACGGGCGTGTGTTTGAGGCCCTTGCTGACTACAGCGCAGCGATCGCCGACTTGGAGAACCAAAGATACGCCGTCGTAGGGCGTGGCAGTAAGACATCAATATCAAACCGTACCAACGACCTGATTGAACAGAAAATCATTTGGGTCGCTGCAAAAGACGGCAAAGACACCCTGCACGGTCGCGCAGTTGAGGTAACGTCCAACGGAAGAGTCAATCAAATGTGGAACGAACGAATCGCCGATGCTGGCCAAGTTCGTTATCGTCATAAAATGGGTGGTTCAAGCAACGCGTCGTATGACAGAACGAATGGCAAGGATGACGATGATTACGAGATGATGTTGAAATCAGAGTTCCTTTCGGTGTATCCGTTGGAACTTCCCGCGACTCCGGTTTCAGTTGAGCGCGGTTTTCCTCTCAAGGGTCGTGGCGCGTTCATCGACCAAATTGTCACGAGTGGTGAATTGGAAGTCGCCAAGTTTGATGAGAATGGCGACATCGTGAGCGACTGGGTCTTTCGCACCGAGGGACAACCCAACTCGGGCCATTTGCGGCTCGTTCTCGGAAAGAAGTATAACTTTTTACCAATTGAGACCTATCACGAATCGAAGATCAAGAATGATGGTCGCAACCTGGTCATCCGTCTTGGGCAAGTCAACACCGAGTGGCAGAAACAGGGTGATCGTTGGCTGCCTAAGAATGTGGAGGTGACTTTGTTTGGACGAACGGAGACTTTCTATAACCTCTCGTTTCGATGGAAGGTCGACAAACAAATCCCAAAAAAACCAACGCTCGTGAACATTGAACTCGATGATTGGAGCAATCCTGTCCGCGATCTGTTTGGAGAGACGTGGCAAGTCAAGGGGCAGTTACCAGTGTTAGTTACTCAAGAGAAAGTGAAATAGTGAGAAGCTTGATCGTGTTTTGTCCCTCGGCTTCTGTGGCTTGGCGGTAGCGCAGCCGGGCAATGACCCGAACACACGGTCAGGGCTTGCACAAAGGCCTGCAACTCTTGTTCGGCATCTTTCACTGGGGCTTCCTAAAGGGCACCCAAGACTCGTAGTCGAGGATGCCCAAACTCAGAGATTGTGAGCCAATACGCTTACGTCCACATCGAAATAATCAGCCAGCTTGCGAATCAACGAGCGACTGAAGTTCTTCTTGCCAGCAAGAATCTCCGAAATCGTTGACTTCGAGATCCCGGCGTTACGAGATAGCTCGCTCTGGTTAATCATTCTTGCTTCCATCAAATGCCGTAGCATTTCAGCATCGGATGCAGGGGGAATCGAATAGTGCTGATCTTCATAAGCAGCAACTAGGTCACTAAGTGCATCCAAGTAAAGCACTTCTCCAGACAGCAGCTTTCCTTTACCCAGAAGTTGATCAATGACCTTCTGGGCCGCTTCGAGATCTTCGTCGGACCGAATCGAAGTCAGTGGGAACTTCAAGATCAGTTCGAGATACGCATCACGAACCTTGCCCTTGAAACGATTCTTTGTCGCAGTTGCCATCTCTATTTCCTTCGTTTAGCCGTGCTTTTCTTTTTCTTTGTGACTTTCTTCGCCAAGACAGGTCGTCGCCCAGACTTCTTCGGTGCCGGTGAGAAACACCCGCATTCGTCTTTCCACTTGTCCTTATCGTATTCCTTGTGTGTCATTACCTTCAGGATGTACACCGTCTGAATCTCGTAGATGATCCTGGTGATTAGGCGATACTTGTTCCCAGCGATGTTGAATACCACGCAGTTCCCGACGAGATCAGCATTTCCATAGGAGCCTCTTACGTCTCCCCAGTTTTGCCACGCAATGTTCTTGTTGCTGACATGTGTGTACCAGGCACGCAAGGGGCCTTCTGAATCCTCGCAGTTGGGACTCTCCCAGAACTTCTTGAGACGGGACCTCGAGATTACCCGCATGCGTGCCGCCTTTCTCGCATTAGTGGATTATCGGCTACCGAGGGAAGAATAGTTCGCAAAATGCGAACAGTCAACAGGAAAGTTCGTGAAACACGAACTTGTCGTCCTGCTGGTCCCTCCGTTTTAACGCCAATCTCGTGAAGTCACGCTGGTTTTCGCAAGGCTTGGCAGCCACTGGACACTTACCGTGGTGCAGATTCTATATTCAACTCAGTTGCGTTTAGGCACTCAAGCGAGATAGATATGGAATCCCGACTGCAAAGAATTGACCGTCTGCTTGCCCCTATTCTGCGAAAGATCAGAATACTCATCGGGCACACACCGAATGCATGGCAGGTAACTGACGAAAGCAAGGTTGTCGATGGCGGTTTCAGATTGAGCCAGTTTGGCGGTTTGGCCGGGGGTGGCTGCCAGGAGTGATTGGCGGTTTCCTTGCGATCTTGAATTATCTTGGTGGGTCGTCTTTGAAGTTCCTGCCGTACCGTTTGAAGAATTGTCGGCGACGTCAACCGGGGGAACCAACAGCGCGAACATGCGCGACGATGTGATCCGGGCGCGCGATCGTCAAACGGAACGTTTCGCTGGCAATGCGGTCCGCTACAACGCGCAGATGAGCAGCCGCGAAGTGCGCGAGCACTGTGTTCTGAATAAGAGCTGCCAACAAATGCTGCGTCACAGCGTGGAAGAGATGGGCCTCTCGGCCCGTGCCCACGACAAAATCCTGCGCGTCGCCCGCACGATCGCCGACGTCGCCGGCGACACCGACATCAACGAAATGCACCTCGCCGAAGCAATCGGTCCACTCGGCGGCAACAAGTGGCTCAATGACGAGTGCGGCATTCGGCTGCAGGGCTACCGCGGCTCAGGCAGGGACAACTTCGATCGATCCGCCCATCAAGCAGGCCAGAAAGACGGGGCGAAGCACGACGTGCCTGGACCCTTTGGTCGAAAACGCATCGCGCACCGAGCGTAGGACTGAAAAAATCGCTAGAATGCGAGACGCGCCCGATGGCTACTCAAAAGTCCTGAAGAGAGATCCGGTGGCGATCGATACAACCCGAAAGAGCACGTTGAGCCTCAAGTTGGCGTTGGTTTCTTTCGCACTTGTCGCAATAGCACCGATGCTGGGGCAGGCTGCGGAGGATGTCAACTTCCTCAGCGACCGCGACGCGGGAATTCGGCTGCGACATCACCAGCGGTGGGGTGATCTTGGCTTCGACACCGCGGCGGCTCCGAGTCGCGGCACCGGCACTCCGTTGCGGATCGGCGAGAAGACTTATGCGAGAGGCTTGGGACATCATGCCGACGGCGAGATCGTGATCGATCTGAGCGGCCAATACAGCCGCTTCCGCGCGAGGGTCGGCGTGCAGTGGCAAGGAGGAAAGAAGGGCAGCGTTATCTTTCGCGTCGTGGTTGACGGTAAGACCGAGTTCCAGACGGGCCCGATGTCCGACAGCGATCCCGCGCGGCAAGTGGACGTTTCACTGGTCGGGGCGCGCCAGTTGCGTCTGGACGCCGACGACGCAGGCGACGGCATCGGCTGCGACATGGCCAACTGGATCGAGGCTCACCTGGTCCGTGATCCGCGGATTCCGTTGTTCGGCAACTGTGCGGTCAGCTTCGATGATGAAGCAGCCCCGTCACGCACCGCCGCAGCCGGCGGTTTTGCCCTGATCGCCCGCAACACGGGACCACAAGTGGCCGTCATGGAAACGGCGAGGACGATGACGGTCAGCGTCCAGCGGGGTGAGCAGGTGAGTTGGACCATCCCAGTCAAGAACGCGGTGACACCGATACGCATCATGGCGGACGTGCGCGTGATTGGAGGCGGGCAGGCCCAGGTGGAATTGTCGCTGGGCCAGCAGCGTGCCAGCGGTACGATTCGCCACGGCGAAGGCGTGGTGCTGGCAACCGAACCGGTTCGCGTCGGCGCGGAGGCCGAAATCGTTGTGACGACGCGGGGTGGGGACGAAGAAACGGGCGTTCGTTGGAGCAATCTGCGGTACGCGTTGGACGATCAGGTGTTTCCCATTCCGATGGTGCTTCCGCAAGCGGCCGAAACGTTTCCGCCACCGGCGCTGCCCAACCCACGACCGACGATCGAGCGGGAGTTGGTCGAGTGGGACTGGCGGATGCAGGATGGGATCGGCACGGCTCGAGAACCCCGCACCTGGCAACAGGCGATCGAGACGGTCTTGGAACGCGGCGATCGGCTGATCGAACATCTCGCTTCGACGGGCACTGTCCTTGGAGCAACTCGCGGCACAGTGGGACGCGGCACGCAAGCGGCACTTGACCATGTCCAGAGCCGATGGTCAAGCGAAGGCCGAGGGGCAAGCGAATGGGAGTGGGAGACCTTGTGGCAAGAGGTTCACGCGCTACGGCGTCAGATTGTGTTTGCGAATCCACTGGCGGACGTCGGGCCGTTGCTGTTTGTCAAACGGGTGCCCAGCGGATTCAGTCATCAGTTGACCCAGTATGCCGGCCGACGTGCCCGCGGTGGCGGTGGCGTCTTTGTGCTCGATGCTCCAGGGCGATCGATGCAGCTCGCCGGCTCGACTCGCTGCCAACAGGCAGTTATCTGCATCCGGACGTGTCGTGGGACGGCCGGCGCGTGCTGTTTGCCTTCTGCAAAACGGGCTCACCCGGTCGGCGCTCGAGCCGTCCGCGGAGACGACTGCGTCCTATCACCTGTTCGAAATGTCCGCCGACGGTTCGGACCTGCGGCAACTGACCGACGGGCCCTTCGACGATTTTTCGCCGCGGTACCTGCCCAACGGGAAGATCCTGTTCATCTCGACGCGCCGCGGCGGATTTCATCGTTGCGGACGAGGGCCGTGTCCCGCGCACACGATGGCCGTGGCCAACGCCGACGGCTCGGATCCGCGAGTGATCTCGTTTCACGAGACGCATGAATGGGATCCGGCCGTGCTGAACGACGGCCGCGTCATCTACACGCGGTGGGACTATGTGGACCGCCACGCGGTGCACTATCAGCAGTTGTGGACGGTGTCGCCGGACGGCAGCGCGGTCGAGTCTTCTACGGCAACAACACGCTCAATCCGGTCGGCGTCTGGGAAGCTCGCCCCGTCCCCGGCTCGCGACGCGTGATGGCCACGGCGGCGGCCCACCATGCCATGACCGCCGGTTCGATCATTCTGCTGGACGTCACAAGAGGAAATGACGGTCTGCAACCGATCACGCGGCTGACGCCCGACGCGCTGTTTCCCGAAAGCGAGTTTCCCGTGCAGCGTTGGCACGCCACGGCCGGCGTTCCGGTGCCGCCGGAAGTGCCGGTCGAAGAGAAACGCTGGCCGGGACATTGCTATCGCACGCCCTATCCGCTCTCGGAGGACTTCTTCCTGGCCGCCTACAGCTTCGATCCGCTGATCGGCGAGCCGTTTGCCAACGCGGCGAACATGTTCGGCATCTATCTGGTCGATCGCTTCGGCAACAAGGAACTGATCTACCGCGACGTCAGCATCGGCAGCCTCTGGCCGACTCCGCTGCGGGCCCGCCAACGTCCGCCCGCGTTGCCGTCGCTGCGGGCGAAGACCACCGAACGAAGGCACCTTCTTCATGCAGGACGTCTACGCAGGTTGGCCGCGGCTCTCGAAGACCAAAGACGTTGTCAAACGTCTGCGCATCGTGCAGGTGCTGCCCAAGACGACGCCGCACTCCAACACGCCCCGTGTCGGGCTGGCGAATGCGTCGCCGGGCAAGCAGGTCTTGGGGACGGTGCCGGTCGAGTCGGACGGTTCGGCCTACTTCCGAGCGCCGGCGGGGATTCCGCTCAGCTTTCAGGCGCTCGACGAACGCGGCATGGCCATTCAGACGATGCGGAGCCTGACGTACTTGCAGCCCGGCGAGCAGGCGAGTTGCGTCGGCTGTCACGCGCATCGCAATGCGGCGCCGCTGGTGGGGAACGTGACATTGGCCAGCCGCCGCGAGCCGTCCCGATTCACGCCCGGCCCGGACGGCTCGAAACCGTTCAACTACGCCATTCTGGTGCAGCCGATCCTGGACAAGCACTGCATCGAGTGCCACGGCGACAAGCATCCCGATGGCGGAATCGATCTGACCGGCACACCGGCCGGGCAGTTCACGCGATCGTACAATGCGCTGGCGCCGTCTGGTGTCGTACTCCGAGTGGAAGGGGACGCCTCAGGCGAATCACGAGCCGCTGACCTATCCGAATCAATTCGGTTCGCGGGCCAGCCGGCTGATGCAATTGCTGTCCAAGGGGCACGAGGGCGTTCAACTGAGCGACAAGGAATACGAGCGTTTGATCACCTGGATGGACACCAATGCCCTGTTCTACGGCACTTTCGATCCGGCAGACCAGCGGCGCCAGCAACGCGGCGAGCGGATTGCCGGTCCGAAGCTGGAATAGTCAGGAAGTTCAACTCCTGTCCAGCCATTGGCGTCGCCGCGTCGTCCGCCACACACCTGTTCTATTTCTTGAAAATCAGTGTCATCGATTCACAGCCGCTAACTCAGAGCCACGCTGATTCCGCACCGGCCAGTGTTGGTAAGATTTTCAAGCGAGTTGAAGCGGCATTGATCGGCTGCGCACTCCCGTTGCGTGACACATGGCGTTGGCAATGGCAGGAGCGACGGCAATGATCGGCGTCTCACCCGCGCCGACTGACGGTAAATCACGACGGTCGAGTTCCAACAGATTCAGCTTGGGAACATCGCGCATGCGAGGCACTCGATACCTGGAGAAAGTTGCGTTGGACACGCGTCCGCCCGCGAACTCGATGGCCTCGTAGATCGCTCCGCCAAGACCCATGATCAAGCATCCGACATGTTGGGATCGCAAATTGACTGGGTTTTGGATTACGCCGCATTCAAACACCTGGCAGATCTCGACAACTCGCACTTTGCCATCGACCACTTCGACCTCCCGCATGCGGCGACAAACGATCCCTTCTCGGTGCCACACGCCAAACCAATGCCGCGATTTTCAATCGGCTGACGACGTCGCTGGGGCCAGCGGAATTTTTCGGCCGCGGCACGCAAGACATCTTTCAGTCGTCCGTCATCAAGGTGTTGCAAGCGAAACTCGAGCGGATCGAGCTCCGCCAGCAGGGCCAACTCGTCCATGGCAGACTCCCTGGCAAACGTATTGGCCGTCGACGCCAACGCGCGATAGGAACCCTGACGAAGCGGCGCATCGCAATTGACGAATTGCGTCCGTTGATGCGGGACTCGGTAGGGCGTTTCGATGGCCGAGCCGCCGGAGTTGTAATTGGTGAAGTCCCAGGCGAAAAGGTTGCCAGAGCTGTCGAGACTGGCCGTAACTTCGATCAGCCCCGCCGGACGGAAGTAGGCCCACGTGAATTCCTCCTCACGCGTCCACTGCAACGAGACGGGGCGTTGGGCGGTTTTGGCTAACCGCGGGCCTCCACGGCAGCCTCACCCGTATGCTTGCCGCCGAATCCGCCGCCGGTGTCTGGAACAATCACGCGGCCGAAGCGGAAGGCAGACGAAAAGCCTCGCAAAGTTCCCGATGAACACGAGACGGCTGTTGAGTGCCCGTCCAGACCGTTAGCTTTCCGCTTTGCCACTCCGCGACGGCCGCTCGTGGTTCCAGCGGCGCGTGTTGAATGTAAGCAACGGTGTAACGGCTATCGATCTTGTGCTTCCCCTCGGCAAACGCGTTGCTTAGATTTTCGCGTCCACGCCGGTCTCTTCGATTATCTTCTTCGTTAGCTGTTCGCTTTAAGTGCTCGAACAATTGGTCACTGGATGGATGTGGCGGCCGGTCCCACTGGCACGTTCGAGCAATCGCATCGAGTGCCTGACCCGCCTGCCAACTGGTCGGTGCCACACAACCAATGAAATCACCATCCCGAACGACGATGACTCCGTCGATCGCGCTGGCCACCGCCAGATCGACCGACTTGAGTTGGGCGCCGTAGCCAACCGGTCTCAACACCTTTCCGTAAAGCATCCCAGGCCGCCGCACGTCTGACGGGTAGATTGCCGTTCCCGTGACGACTTCGCGACCACCCACCTTTTCAACCGAACTTCCCAGGACCTTCCACTTGTCCACCGGAATCGTCGATGCAGCTTCGCCAGGCGAGGCGATCTCAAGGCGTTTTTGCAGCTGCTGATCACCGGCAAGCTCGGCAATTGTCAGCCTTCGCTGATTGCCCGTTTCAAACGCGCCGTCGACCAGGCGAACTCGCTCAACGTCAACACCCCACCGCTCGGCGGCATACCTTGACAGGAATTCACGCAGCGCTGCTGCCGCGGCTCGCACTCTTGGCACGGTTGACGGAGTCGTGCGACTGCCCGCTGTCCCACCATCATCCGGGCACTGTGCCGTATCGGCCATGATCAGTCGAATCCGATCAAGGGGCATTCGCAACTCCTCGGCTGCCGCCTGCGTGAGCTGAGTTCGCGAGCCCTGTCCAACCTCGACTTTGCTGGTCAATAGCGTGATGATTCCATCGACACTCAAATGGAATCGCTCCGAGAGCAACTCTTCGCGGCGAGGCTTCCTGCCGCCACTTTGGGCGCCGGCTTCCGCCCGCCAGGCCGTGATCAGCAAACCTGCTCCCAAGGTCTGCGTAAACTCGCGTCGGTTAGCGGCAAAGTGATAACGCGTTGGTTCACGAAGTTCGTAGCGTTCGACTTCTATCTCTTGATTGTCGAAGGAATCACTCATGGCAACCATCGTTTCGCTAACGGGAACGGCGCACCTGTCGGTGTCGCACGACTAAGCTTGGCTGACCGCCTGCTGGACGGCGGCAAGAATGTTTTCGTAGTTGCAGCATCGACAAATGTGTCCGCTGATCGCAGCTGCAATCTCTTCGCGAGTCGCTGCCGGGTTCTCTTGCGTGAAAGCGACCGCCGTCATGATATGTCCTGGAACGCAATATCCGCACTGCATCGCTTGCAGATCCAAAAACGCCTGTTGCACGGTGTGTAACTTCTCGCCTTGCGCAAGGCCTTCAATCGTCTGCACAGATTCACCGGCGCACTGGCCGATGGTGGTGATACAAGACCGCGTTGGAATGCCATCGACCAACACAGTGCAGGCGCCGCATTCGCCTTCCCCACACCCGTACTTGCTCCCAGTCAGCCCGAAATCCTCGCGGAGCACATCCAGCAAAGATCGTTCTTCATCCGTGTTGGTTGTCCGCTGCTGACCGTTGACGGTCAAATGAATTTCCCGAGGCATCAGTGATTCCCCTGTCGAACGCGTTTGGCAAACTGCCGCTGACATTTTCGGTAGGCAATGGAGAGACATGATACAGGAAAGACGGTGTCGACGGCGACACTTGACGTGATCGCTTGGTCATTTCACCGCGAGCTAGTCCTTACGCTCCGGTACTTTCAGCGTCAAAACCGGGCACGGCGAATCTCGCACCACTTCTTCGGCAACGCTGCCCATCAACAGGTGCGCCAAAAAGCTTCGCCCATGGGTCCCCATCACGATCACATCGATCTCCTGTCGCGAAGCGTACTTGGTAATTTCCGTTGACGGGTAACCAACCAGCAAATGGTGCTCGTACGGGACATCGACGTCGGTCGGAATGATCTCTTTCAACTGGTCTCGGAGCGCCTCGTAGTCGGTGACTTCGGGAATGTAGCCGGCGAATCCGGCGTCGACGGCCATGGCAGGCTGATGGACGTGAACCAGATGAAGCTTGCCGCCCGATTCTTTGGCCAGTGATGAGGCAACGATCAATGCGTATCGGCCATGATCTGAGAAATCGACGGGGCAGAGAATTTGCTTGAAGTTCATCATGAAAAGACCTTTGAAAGCGAACAGCTGACAGCGACGCTTGTGATCAGGAACAACTGCAGTGCCAACGGATACTCAGATACAAGTGGCCGACTTTGATCGACCGTCCATCAATAACAGTTTACCGCTGAAATCCCCTGCAGTGTCCTTGGGAAATTTCGCCGGCTTGGTTTCGGTTGCCGCTGCGGAATGGCATGGCCAAGTGGCCGCCGCCGAATTCTGCGACGACCTGCAAACCGGTGGTCTGCCCTCGGGGCACGCCATTGACCCATGCGGCGATCGTTTCTCTGCCATCGTGGGCGAAGACCGAGATCGCGGCTTCGTGGCCCGGTACTTTCGGCTCCAGACCTTTGTACAGATCGTCATAGCGATATTGTCCGCGCGTCAGGTAGAGTCGCGGGACGCCACCGCCGCCGGTGCACTCATGGCTCTCGAGTCGGTTGTCATTGTCCCGCTACAAAGGTCCGCTTGCACGCCGGGCATTGCATCGTCATCCCCGCGTGCTGTGGCATCACTCGCACTGCGCGACCACACGCGCACGCATGCATCAATGGATCTTTTGCCGGTTTCGGGTAGACAACGGGAACCGATCCAATGCGATCAACGATGACGATGGACTCTTCTGCGATCGGTTGCACGACCGGGATCGGATCACAAGCAATTGGCTCCACGGTCGCAATCGAATCGAGTTCGGTAATCGGTTCGACAATTGGAATCGGATCGGGTTCGGTCATCGGCTCGACAATCGGCATCGCCTCCGCCATAAACCGATCCTGATCGCTGACCGGCAAGCCAGAAACGACCGCATGCACTTCATTGCCATCATCGTCATCGGGCGAATGAAGTAAAACGATGCCTTCCGCGTCGTTTGCATCAGCCGCGACCAGCGGTTCGTCACGGGCATGCTCCGACGCATCCGCTGCCAGGACGTGCGACTGCGGATTGGCTTTATCGATTGCTTTCTGTAGCTGCGCGAACAAACGCTCCGCGGGGACCCAAAACCCATGCAGACCAATCTTAGCTTTCACCCCATTCAAACTC
The DNA here is from genome assembly GCA_963714715.1 of Pirellulaceae bacterium. Classification (GTDB taxonomy): domain Bacteria; phylum Planctomycetota; class Planctomycetia; order Pirellulales; family Pirellulaceae; genus JBFJVZ01. The sequence continues at coordinate 229,676 of CAVQPV010000023.1, forward strand.
AGCCGACTGAGGATCTGGAAAGCTTTTTCGGCGGTGTACGGTCCAGCGACCGTCCCCAGTTTGATGTAGATCCCGTTTTCGGCCAGTTCTCTGAACTTGCGAACAACGTCGTTCGCCGGATACCAAGCGCCATCGTTCTGACGTACACGCAAATGACTGCGACGACCTCGCCTGAGTCGTTTACGCAGTTCCAGTTCCGTGAGCGGACCGATCTCGCGCTCGCCATCGTGAATGAACCAATCGATCCTGCCACCCGACTCTGTCATGATCACGATATTAACAAGAACCCTTGCCCGATTCAGCACGGATCCGTTGATTTGCTGATCCAACCTCGACGGATTGACGCACTTGGCTCCTGGCACAGGTTTCCGACATCCGCGCTGACTCGCGGTCTCCGGCCTCGGCAGACCCATGCTCAGCGCAGGTTTCCGACGTCGCCGGACTGAGTCTCCGACAAATGTTCGGTATTGATCCCCCATTGCTCTCGATTTTTCTTTTTGACATTCTTCAGGGTGATTAGACGCCAGCACCCAACAGGAAATTGAACTCGCAAACGAACTGGAGATTCTCGGACGTCATTTTCAACGCGACGTCGAGCCTCGAAATGACGAAGCATCCGTTGCTTTGGTCGGCCGTCGGTTTGCTTGATTTGGGCGACATCCGTTTGGCGCTGCCGCGATACGTCACCGGCGCAGATTACTCCAGATACGGTGGCCGCAACATCAGCGGATCTCGATTCGCGAAGGTGGAACGATGCCGATTCGCAACCTGAACAAGATCTTCCAACCGCAGAGCGTGGCCGTCATCGGTGCCAGCCGAAACAGGGCCAGCCTTGGATGCAAGGTGCTAGACAACCTTCACGACGCCGGGTTTCCGGGAGCCGTCTATTCCGTCAATCCGAAGTACGAAAAGATCGGAGCGGCCCCTTGCTATGCGAACGTCACCAACTTGCCAGGCCCAGTCGACTTGGCCATCGTCTGTACTCCCGCGCGGACGGTGCCGGAGATCATTCGTGAGTGTGGACAAGCAGGCATCGCTGGGCTGATCATTCTGTCGGCCGGATTTCGTGAGTCCGGCAACGACGGTGAAGAGCTGGAACGTGCGGTTCAACGAGCAGCGGAAGAGTATGATGGGTTGCGTCTGGTCGGTCCCAACTGCCTGGGGGTGATCTCCCCTCATGCTGCGCTGAATGCGAGTTTCGCCAGCGGCATGCCGGCAAAAGGACATGTCGCTTTCATTTCTCAATCGGGGGCGCTGTGCACGTCGGTGCTGGATTGGGCGCTGAGAGAAAAGATTGGCTTCTCACACTTCGTGTCGGTTGGGAATACGACTCGACGTCAGTATCGGCGACCTGATCGACTACTTTGCCAGCGACGGCCGGACGGAGTCGATCATCCTTTACGTGGAATCGATCGACGAGGCCCGTGAGTTCATGTCGGCGGCTCGGGCTTTTGCTCGCAATAAACCGATCATCGCCTACAAGGCCGGCCGTTTCGCCGAATCTGCGCAGGCGGCCGCATCGCACACCGGAGCCATGGCCGGTGTCGATACCGTCTACGAGGCAGCGTTCAACCGCGCCGGCATCGTTCGCGTTTTTGAAATGGTCGACATGTTCGACTGCGCCGAGCTGCTGGCTCGGCAAAAGCCTCCGAAAGGTCCCCATCTGGCCATCGTCACCAACGCCGGCGGGCCAGGCGTGATGGCGACCGACGCACTGCTGGAACAAAACGGTGTGCTCGCTAAGTTTGTCTGACGACACGACTCGAAAAGCTCAGCCAGCAGCTGCCCGCGGCTTGGTCGCACCGCAATCCGGTGGACGTCTTGGGCGACGCGAGTCCGCAACGGCTAGCCAAAGCCCTCGAAACCGTGCTGGCGGACAAACACGTCGATGCAGTGCTCGTGTTGTTTGCTCCCCAAGCAATGAGCAAGCCAACCGATGCGGCCAGGGCGGTCATCGAAGTTGCCAAGAAATCGTCGAAGCCGGTACTCACGTCCTGGATGGGCGGACTGACGATGAGCTGAGGCCGTCGACCTGTTTAACCAAGCGGGGATTCCCACGTATTCCACACCGGAGCAAGGCGGTGCGGGCGTTCATGTATCTGGTCTCCTACGCCCGTCAGCCGTGAGATGCTGTACGAGACGCCCTCGCGACATTCCCGTCGAATTCCCGCTCGATCGCAGCAAGTTGCGAGCCGTCTTCGACACCATCCTCAGCGAAGGCCACGACATTCTGACCGAGAGCACCTCGAAGGCGTTGCTGGAGGCCTACGAGATTCCGGTCGCCAAGCCCTACGTCGCTCGCTCCGCCGACGACGCTGCGACACTAGCTCGCAGGGTGGGCTATCCCGTCGCCTTGAAAGTCATGTCGCCACAGATCACGCACAAGACCGATGTGGGCGGCGTGGAGCTGAACCTCACCGACGACGAAGAGGTGACGGCGGCATTCGAGCGAATTGTCGCGATCGCGAAGCAAAGCGCTGCCGGAAGCCGAGAGTGGAAGGCGTCACGGTTCAGAAGATGGTCAGTAGCCGGTCGGCCAGGAGCTGATCGTGGGCGCCAGCGAGATCCGGTTTTCGGCGTCGTTTTGCTGGTGGGCGCCGGCGGAACCGCGGCGGAACTGTTTCAAGATCGGGCGTTGGAGTTGCCGCCGCTCAGCGAACGACTGGCGCGGCGGATGCTGGAGTCGCTGCGTTCGTGGCCTTTGCTGCAGGGTTACCGGGGCCGTCCGGCGGCCAACGTCGACCGCTTGATCGAAATCCTGATGCGGTTGTCGTATCTGGTCGCGGATTATCCCGAGATCAAGGAATTGGATGTCAACCCGCTGCTGGTGACACCTGACGACGTGATTGCGCTGGACGCCCGCATCATTCTCGACCACGAAATGGTTCTGAATCCGCCGCGACCCTACTCGCATCTGGCCATTCGTCCGTATCCCGAAGAATACGTGAAGCCTGGAAAACTGAAGGACGGCACACGTGTCCTACTGCGGCCTATCAAACCGGAAGACGAGCCGATGTGGCACGATCTGCTGGCCAGTTGCTCGCAGGAGTCGATTTGGCTCCGCTTCCGCTACCTGTTCAAGCAAACGACGCACGAGATGGCGACTCGTTTCTGCTTCATCGATTACGACCGCGAGATCGCCATCGTGGCCGAGCTTGAAGAAGACGATCAGCGAAAACTGATCGGCGTCGGCCGGCTGGTCGCCGACGCCGATCACACGAACGCCGAGTACGCGGTCCTTGTCGTCGACGCCTACCAGGGCATCGGCCTAGGTTCTCTACTGACCGACTACTGCCTGGACATCTGCAGCGACTGGGGCATCGGCACGGTCGTCGCAGAAACCGCACCGGAAAACCGCCGCATGCTCAGCATGTTTGAAAACCGCGGATTTGAATTGGATCAAAGCGTGTCGTCGGATGTCGTCCTGGTGAGCAAGAATCTATGATTTCCAAGGAGGCCTGCGGTTCGCGTTGGCAAGATGCGAGATTGCTATCGAGGTATTTCCCACGAACGGAGGTCCGTGGTGGATGGCGTTTGTCATCAAGGCGAGCGGCGCGGATTCAACTTCAAAACGTGAGAGGATGTCACGCTGGTGACAGCAATCGAACTGCTGGATGCATCGCAACCGGCTGCCCCTGATCCGTTGTGAACGAAAGAGTCATCCTCGCCAATCGCTGCAACGTGGGCAAGCGGCGACACCACGCTTCGCGTTGCTCGATGAGAGGCGGTTGATATCATGCAAGGCGGCTCAGGTCGAAACGTCGTTCGTCGTCAGCACATCGATAGAATCAATCGGACGGTGGGGTGGCTGATCGGTCGTGCGTGCCCCTCGCGGCCGACTCGACTCGCCGACGCTTTCAGTATCGCCTTCAACCAATTTCACGGTCGTATATGACTACCCGGGAAACACTTCAAGAACTCGCTCGCCAAGTACGCCGCGACACAATCCTGGTCCTCGATTCGGCTGAACCCAGCTGGCTCACCTATGCGCCCGCGGGAACGTCCAACCACTTGCTATGGCATGCCGGACATGCCATCTGGCTGCAAGACCTGTTGTGTGAGCAACTTCTTGGTGCTGGTGGAACCTTGCCCTCCGATTGGTCTGATAAATTCGGCATGAATTGTCGGCCTCCGAGCCAGACTAAAAAGTGGCCTTCGCGTGATGAAATTCGTGAGTTGCTTCAAGCACAGCTCACGCGGGTCTTGGACCTGCTGTCGACCGCCAGCAATGACACTCTGGCAGCGATGGCGGATTCCAGTCGCGGCGCGGCAAAGATCTCCGATCGCATCATTCACGGTTGGCACGACGAAGCAAAACATTGTGGTGAGATGTATTTGATTCTCAAGTTGTGTCGTGCTCAGAAACGTGGGCACGTACCACTGACGTAACTCACGGAATAACCCACGCCGGCACTGCTGCCTCAGCTGGACGCTCTGATGGCATTCGTCCATGTCCAACGGCGATTATTTTTCCCGGTCGCGCTGACTCGCGGTGTTGGCAACCGCATGATCGAGTTTCCACGGATCGCGATATTCGTAGTGCAGCATTTGATTGGCTTGGTCACTGTTGGTGAAACGTTCCGCCTGCGCATCCCATTCCAAACGCTGTCCAATGGCCAACGAAATGTTGGCCATCAGGGACAACGATGTCGAGCGGTGCCCGATTTCCACGTCGGCATTCGGTTTCTGTCGGGTCCGCAGACAATCCAGGAAATTTCGCGCGTGCAAGGCCGTCAAGATGGCGTTGTTCCCGGATGCGGTGACGGTTTCCGGCTTGCAGCGAGATTGCCAATCTTGAAACTGGCCCCGCTGCTCCGGCACCACCTCGTATCCGTTCGCGCTGACGTACAGCGTCCCCTGCGTGCCGCGGAGTTCGATCTCGCCGCTTTGCAGGGCCGCGTTCTGGCTCGTTTCATATTGCCCAAAGATGGCAAGCCGGCCGGAGGGAAATTGAAAGGTCACTTCCATCGTGTCGGGGATCGTTCGATCGTCGTCGACGGCGAATCGTCCACCCATGGCACAGACCGACACCGGCGCCAAGTCGTCGCAACACCAACGGATTGCGTCGAGATAGTGGACACCCCAATTCCCCATCTGCGACGAATACAACTGCCACCAGCGGAATTTGTACGGGGCGATGTTATCTTGATAGGAGCGTAGCGGTCTGGGACCGAGCCACATGTCCCAATCCAATTCCGGCGGCGGAGCCGTGGCGTCGCTGTGGCCGATTCCATGGGGATACATGTTGCTGAGCCGGTAGGCACGAGCCAGGCAAATCTTGCCGAACTCGTCGTTTTGCACGCGCCCTGCCAAGTCCTTGTACAGTGGTGAACTCCGCCGGTGCGTGCCGACTTGAACCACACGTTTGTTGCGGCGCGCAGCCTCGACCATCTGTCGCCCCTCGTGGATCGTGACGGAGAGTGGTTTTTCGACGTAAACGTCCTTGCCGGCGTTGCAGGCGTCGATCGTCTGAATGGCGTGCCAGTGATCCGGTGTGGCGATGACCACGGCATCGATGTCGTCACGTTCGATGACTTTTCGGAAGTCACCATACGTATCTTGACTGCCACCGCATTTCTCCTTGGCGCTGGCCAGCGTTCGTTTGTCGACGTCGCACAGCGCTACGATCTGGGCGTCGTCATGTTCCATGAATGCATCGATCAACTGGCCTCCGCGGTTGGCCACGCCAATGAATCCTAAACGGATACGATCGTTGGCACCGGCAGCCTTGCTCGTTTGCTGGGCAGTCAACGCAAGGGTCGTGGCCGCGCCGGCTAGCTGGAATGTACGTCGGTTGATTTTCGTGTTCATGATGGATGTTTCTTGAGAGTGGCAGAGACTCGTCCGGAAATAAGTTGCCTCATTCTATGCCCTCGCGCTGCGCAGCAGGATATTGCTGGGATGAGGGAGTTTCCCTATGCGTTCAATGATTCTCAGCTGTGCATCTTGTCTCGTTCTGTCGGCCATTGCGCCATCGTTGAGGGCTGCCGAACCCAAGGAGGTTGTCTTGAACGCGCCTTTTGTGCAGCATGACCTCATCGGATTCAATGCCTTCGAAGCAATTTGCTACCGCAGCCTCGATCGAGATTTGTGGGTGTAGTGCATCAAAGAGGCCTGACCCCTTTGATCTGACTTGACCCCTTTGATCTGACTCGAAGCGATGGAGCCATCTTTGCCAGCACCCAAGGGAATCAAATGGAGCCACCGCTCCCACGGTGATGCCTGCTTCTCGTTGATGACCATCTTGTCGCAGGCGGTTGGTTAGGCGCCCGATTCGTCAGGGGACGAATCATGGGGCGAAGATCCGCCTTCAAGTTGCTTGAGTCGATGCTCCATTTCGACCAGTTTGGCTGCCAGCTCTTGCTGGGCTTGTGCTTCGTCGTCCGGTACTGGTTCTTCTCTCGTTGCTGTTGACGAATCGTTCGCCCGTTTCGCGACGCCCGGGATGAGCGACTGCCAGAAGTTCATACCGGGTACGAGCGTCGTGCCTGGCGTGCCAGTGATTCCTTTCATGAATGGCATCGCTTGCCCGAAGTAGACCGTCAGCCAATTCAACGCCATTTGATCTGCTCGCAGGATGCCGTGCAGGAACGCCACCGGGAACATCTTCACCCGCTCCGGATGACGCTCGAGGATGATCTGGATCAGGATCACACGCGTCAGGTCCTCGTCCGATTTGCTGTCGCGAACACGTACATCTTGGCCGTCCAGGACCATCGCCTCGATGTCCCCGAGCGTCACGTATTTCTTGCGACTGCGGTCGTACAGCCGACGATTCGGATACCGCGTGATCTCGGCTCTCTCGCTCATGGAACACCGCGAGGGTAGGGGACAAGTGTGCACCTGCAGCATGTTTTGCTGCATCTGCGATTGATCTATTCATTATCGGACAGGGAATGTCCAGAATCAACGGAAAAAAAGAATCTTCACGAAATGCTGCAATTGCAGCATTTCTGTGTTGACCATTCCTTGGGAGTGCCGAATAATGAGCAGTGTGATCGACGATTTTCGTCGACGGAACCGAAACAAGCGGCCTACGAAATAAAGGAGCCGGACAATGTTTGAGCAACTCTTTGAGAATTTGCAGAAGGCCACCGAGTCTACCGTGAAGATGCAGCAGGAGATGTTCCAGAAATGGGTGGAAGCGTTTCCATCGGCAACTGCCGGCATCCCAGCCCCAACGGCTGCGTTCGCGGACTTTCGAAAGAAATGGGAAGAAGTCTCTGTCGAAATCCTGAACCGACAAAAGGAATTGGTGGACCAGAACTACGAAGCTGGACTGAAGACTTTGGAGGATGTCTTCAATGTGGCTGATGCCAAGAGCCCCCAGGAATACCAGCAGAAAGTGACGGAACTGTACCGCAAATCATTTGAATCCCTGCGTCAAATGACCGAAGCGCAGTTGAACGAATTCAAAGCGGCTGCGGAAAAGTGCTCCGAACTGATGACGACGACACCGACCACCTGAGTCGGTCGACAGGTGTGACAGAGCCACAACGATAAGCAGCTTTCACGGTCAGGGGTCTCGGCGCGATCGAGTGTTGACGCGCCGCCTCCGACCGTGCTTCGGGGCTTTCTAAGCCGCTTGCCGT
>CAVQPV010000024.1:0-44014 GCA_963714715.1 Pirellulaceae bacterium
TTGCCATCCAGGCGCGATAGCCGCCGATGGACACGCCGCAGTATTCGGCCGCTTCGGATATGGCGAGACCTCGCTTCACCTGCTCTCTCGTTCGCCATCGTTTGCGGCCCTGACGCGGCCGAACTCAGTCGTAATCAGGTGGGCGAGGTAGCCTGCCCTCCAGATCGTCAAGCTCAATCCGCCCCTGCCCGCCTAGGCGCTTGTCCTGAGCCCTGATCTCAGCGAGCACGACCCGGGCATGACGCTCGCGCGACATGAAGGCGTCGACCACGCTAAGTGTGCATCGCGCCACGTCAGCGCGACGACCGGCTTCGGCAAGCACATCGATGTAGTCCGGCAGATTGCTATCGTGGTCAGGGAGGTCGCCCGAAGTGGGCATGTCGACGAGCTTTATTAAAGGCTCGAAATCGAGGCTCGACCGGCGCTCTTGGGACCAGACGACTTCGCCGTCGTTATCGTCATCTTCGCCGACATCGTTGTTCAGGCGGGAGGAGACAAGCGATGTGAGCCGATCACGCTCAAAGCCAAGACCCACGTCTTCGTCGTCGCTATCATCATCTTCGCCACCATCGTTGTCCAGGCGAGTGGAGACGAGGGATGTCAGTCGATCGCGATCAACGCCAAGACCAACCTCATCTCCCGACCTCAGCAGTGACCAAACCACGCCATGCACGCGCCAATAGAACACAGTCGCATCCAGAACCCGGAGCACAGCCAGGGCGTCGGGCCGACCTACCATCGCAGCCCCGACCAACCCGCGCTCGGAGGGCGCATCGGCTGCAACGGCCTCTCTGAAATTTGGCCATCGTTCCAATTTCTGGGCAGCTCGCTCCAGGCGATCGGCAAGATGATCCTGAAGCGCTTCAGAGGTTTCGACGGCCATGCCGCGACGGACCAGCCGGTCAATCACGCGGCTTGCCGTGCCCTCCTGCTCAGCCATATCCTGCAACTGTTCCACCAAATCACCCGCCGTCGAGAACGTTATCCGCTGGGTCCGCCGCCCTGGCTCGCGACTCCCCTCTGTCTGCTTCCGTGCCATTTATGCCTCGCTCGCTCGCTGCGTCAATATTTTTATGCGTTATAGCATACTTTTCATTGCGCAACGCAATTGGATGTGCTTTACCTATCCTGCGAGATTACGGATGAGGAGAGCAATGTCGCATTTGCCGGAGATATCAGCCGCGAAATCCGCGCCGAAGTACCGGAACCAGAGCAAGCGGTTCCAGTTTGCCGGCGTTGTTGTTGAGGATGGGAAGCACTGGACATCCATCCCGCGCTTTGCAGCAGCCAAAGGGATCAGCCGGACCACGATCTCTCGCATGGTCGACGCCGGCCTGATCAAGACCCGCCAGTACGGAAATCGGAAGCTCCTGCTTCTCGATAGTATCAAGACCTAAACGCGAAAGGCCGCCTCTAGGGGCGGCCTTTTCGTGAGTCCTGCGTTTAGTTAGTTGCGTTGTTGAGTAACCCGGTCGCTTCGGCGCCACGGGCTTTTTTGCGTTCTGAGAACTGCCACGGAGAAAATCATGACCGGCCTTCCTGCCACCACGCAGTCCGGACCAAACGTTCACCCGATCGGGCACCACCCCGATCAGCTCAACAAGCGGCGCTGGGACCAGCCTTTGCCGCCGAAACCACCGCGTCACCGGTGGGGAAAGTACGTTACCAATGTCAAATCTTGTACCACCGGCATCGCCGGCATGCAACAAAAATCAACCCTTCCTTGATGACGTTCTGCACAGAGAAGGCGCGTTCCAAACGCACGCTTCTCGCGCCCTCGCGCTGGGCCTGACGCCGCTACCGCTCGCGAACCGCAAGTACGGTCCGGTGGGCTGGCCGGAGATGTCGCTGGACGAGGTTGCAGAGATCGTCAAGACGGGCTTTGCACCCGGCAAATACGGGCCTCGATCCACCGGCGGCGCTGATCTGGCGCTGCGCGGCGATGGCATTGTCATCCTGGATATCGACACCGACAACCGGGACATCAGAGGCACCGTCTGGCGAGTGCTCACTGACCACGGCCTGACGCAGGATGATCTGATCGGCCGGCGCGGCACGAAGGGCGCGGCGCTTCTGTTCCGCGATCCAGGGGGCGAGATCACATCCTTCTCGCTCCAGCGCGAGGCCCGCAACACTCCCCCGGGCGAGGGCGCGGTATTCTTCGAGGTCCTGGCGGGGCCAAAGCGCATGATCACTTGGCCGCCGTCTCTTCATCGCAAAACAGGCCAGCCCTACACGGAGATCGGCCGATCGATCTGGGACATCGAGGACGTCGAGGAGCTGCCAGTCTGCACGCCCTCCCTGGTCCGCGACCTTCGAGCGGCCCTGGCTCCGTTCACGAAGAAGGAGCCGGAGCGCAAATCCGCACCGAGCGGCATCGAAGTCAAGGCGCACGACCTCGACGAGACCCAGCGCAAGCGCTTCGAGGCATACGCTCAGACGGCCCTCAGCAAGTGGACCGCAACGCTCGCCAGCCTCGACGGCGGGAGGCGGCGGCGCTGCTACGAGCTGGGCTGCCGGATTGGCGTCTACGTCCATCACGGCATTCTCTCGGCGGACGAGATTGAGGACGCGGTGAAGCCCGCATGGGCAGCCTGCGGCGGGGCACAAAAACACGGCGAGAACGGCTTCAAACTTCACCTTCGGAACGGCATCAATCTTGGGAAGAGTCACCTTGTAGGTCTCCGCTCCGTCGAAATACTCTCCGTCGGAGTCCGACATGACGACGAGGTAGGCGGACCCGATTCCCATCAGACGCATGATCATCGCCGGCGTGATCGCGGTGTAGGCGAAGAACATCGCCGTCCGCGAATTCAGGGTTCGCGCGCCGGTCGGAGGATTCACCGTGATGACGCCCGTCGGGCTGACCTCTGCAGGCGGCGTCTCGGATTTGTAAATTGTATATCACCGCATACTTCATCACCGGCTTCACTGATTCGGTGCCATCGTTCCTACCTTGACCGCCGCTTACGCTAGGGGAATACTCCGAGTTCAATTTACACCTGGGGCGACAACGGCGCTTCCGCCGAAGGTCAGAACGGCACTATCAGCGAGTTGCTCGCCGGAATGGCATTCCAACCACCACGGAGTAGGCAAGACAACAACCGAATCTGGGACAACCAACGAAACACTTAGGGTCGCCACGCAGGCGTCGTATTACTCAGTTTGTCTTCACTTGAAAGGAAAAACGATCATGGCATCAACACTTGTCGTACTGAAGTTTGACACCCCCGAGGGCGCCGACGAAGGGTTGGCGATCGCAGCCAAGTTACAGAAGGAACATCTGCTTGAAATTCAGGATGTTGCGACCGTGACGTGGCCCGAGGGCAAGAAGAAGCCAAAGACTCACCATGGCCAGGGTGCCTGCGGCGGAGCGTGGTACGGCGCTTTCTGGGGCATGCTAATTGGCTTCATCTTCTTCGTTCCCTTCCTGGGCGCTGCCTGGGCGCCGCGATGGGCGCGCTCAGCGCCTCGTGGTCGGACTATGGTATCGGCAAAGACTTCATCGAGAATGTGCGCAGCAAGGTCACCGAAGGAACTTCGGCACTCTTCTTGCTTGTCGGACAGGTGACGAGCGATCGAGTGGAGGAAGCGTTCAAGTCCGCGCCGAAGTTTGAAGTCATCGCCAGCAACCTCTCGCACGAGCAGGAAGAGAAGCTCAAAGAAGCGTTTGCTCACTAAGAGCCATGACCAATTTGCAGAACTTGACACACAACTCCCGATTCCTAAACTCCCCGACATGAAAACCATTCATCAACGAAGCTTCCTCGCCGCCCTGCTCATCAGCACGCTGGCCCTTTCGACCTCCAGCAATGCTCTGGCAGCTGACAAAAAACCCAACATTCTCGTCATCTGGGGCGATGACATCGGGCGCGACAACATCAGCGCCTACAGCCTGGGCATCATGGGCTACAAGACGCCCAACATTGATCGCATTGCGAAGGAAGGCGCGCTGTTTACCGACTCTTACGCGCAGCAAAGCTGCACGGCGGGGCGCGCATCGTTCATTCTGGGCCAGCATCCTTTCCGCACCGGATTGCTGACCATCGGCATGCCAGGTTCCCCACAGGGTATCCCGGAGTGGGCGCCGACCATCGCGGACCTGCTCAAGCAGCAAGGTTACGCCAACGGCCAGTTCGGGAAGAATCATCTGGGCGATCAGGATTCGCACCTGCCGACCGTGCATGGCTTTGATGAATTTCTCGGCAACCTCTATCACCTGAACGCGGAGGAGGAACCGGAGACGTATTACTATCCAAAGGATCCGGAGTTCAAAAAGAAATACGGCCCGCGGGGCGTGCTGCACACCTGGTCGGACGGCAATGGCGGTCAGAAGATCGAGGACACCGGAGCGTTGACGAAGGCACGGATGCCGACCGTGGATCTCGAAATCTATGGGGCTGCGACCAAGTTCATTGACAAGCAGGTGAAAGAGGATAAGCCGTTCTTTGTCTGGTTTAACACGACGCGCATGCACGTCTGGACTCATCTCAAGCCATCGGCGGTAGGACGCACGGGAATTGGTCTCTATCCCGACGGGATGGTGGAACACGACGACATGGTGGGCGAACTGCTCAAGCAGCTTGATGATTTGGGGATCGCGGACAACACCATCGTGGTGTATGGCACGGACAACGGTGCAGAGACGGTCACTTGGCCTGACGGCGGCACCATGCCGTTCCGCGGCGAAAAAGGTACGACGTGGGAAGGCGGCGTGCGCGTGCCGATGCTCGTGCGCTGGCCGGGCGTGATCAAGCCGGGCACGATCATCAACGAAATCTTTTCGCAGGAGGACTGGCTTCCAACCTTGCTGGCGGCGGCAGGCGAGCCGGACATTGTCGAGAAGCTGAAGCAGGGGTATGAGGCCAATGGCAAGACTTTCAAAGTCCATCTGGACGGTTACAACTTCCTGCCTTACTTCAAGGGGGAGGTGAAGGAAGGTCCGCGCGAGGAAGTCTTCTACTTTGGGCAGGCTGGCGACTTGAACGCCATCCGCTGGAACGACTGGAAGGTCTCGTTCGCCCAGGAGAACGGAAATATCGCCACCGCCGTCCGCGATGTGACCGGCTGGCCGGAAATCGTCAACCTGCGGGCCGACCCCTACGAAAAAGCACCGCGCGAATCCGGAATGTATATCCGATGGTATGGCGACAACATCTGGCTGTTCGTCCCGGTGCAGCAGAAGCTCAAGAAGTTCCTGTTGAGCCTGCCGGAGTATCCATTCCAGCAGGGCAGCAGCCTGAACGCGGCGGGCATCAACTACAATTCGATTCAGGCGATGCAGGCCATGAAACGTCTGCACCAATTGGAAAGCCTCCCATCACCGCGTAACTAAAGACCGCTTCCAAAATGGTTCGAGAACGTCCGCAGCAAGGTCACCGAAGGAACTTCGGCACTCTTCTTGCTCGTCGGACAGGTAACGAGCGATCCGGTGGAGGAAGCGTTCAAGTCAGCGCGGAAGTTTGAAGTCATTGCCAGCAACTTGTCGCATGAGCAGGAACAGCAGCTCAAAGACGCGTTCGCTCACTCAGCAACGCCATCGTGCTGGCAATCATCGCCACGATGGGTGTCACCTTACTTATCGCTTCATCGCGCATCGGAGGAACGCAGCAATATTCGGAAAATCAATGAAACACATTGTCTCGGAGTGATCTAAATGCCGGAGTTCTTCAAGCTCAAACGTCAAGGCGGCGAAGCGGGAGCGGAAACGATCCTCTGGGTTGATCTGGATGGCCGCGCAACCGATTCCGTGCAATGGCTCAAAAACGAATCTGGTTTGCCCGACCAGGTCATCTTCGCGCATGCTCGAACAAAGCACGCTGAATCATCATGAGAAGTTCGATGATGGCTTGCTGCTCCGCTTTCACACACAAAATATCTTAACGGCAATAGGCGAGGGTGATTCCATAGGTAAGATTGATTCGACTTCGGTCGGCTTGTGGTTTGAACGCGATCGAGTGATCAGTATTTGGTCCGACCCGATACCGGCGCTCGAGACTTTGAAGACGAAAGCTTCGCAGCAGCAGGGCAGTTGGGCACCACTGGAGGTACTCACTTGCCTGATCAACAGTCACGTCAGCAAATTGGAAAGTCTGATCGTAATGGTTTCTGACGAAACCGACGACTTGGAGGAACAAATCCTTGAATCGATCGATGACGCCGACGCTGCGCAATTAGATACAGTTCGGCGCAAGACAATTCGTATTCGTCGTCAGTTACTGGCGCTGCGAAATCTGCTGGTATTCATTCTCTCGGATCAATCGCTGTCTATCAGTGACGATGATCGGCCGGCGATTGTGTCGGTTACCGAACGCGTACGCAACTATCTGGAAATCCTGGAAGGCTGTCACGAAAGGGCACATCTGTTGCGCGATCAAATCGAGTCAGAAATGAACGCACGATTGAATCAGATTACTTATAACCTGACGATTGTCGCCACCGTGTTCTTGCCGCTCAGCTTCCTAACTGGTCTGTTGGGGATGAATGTCGCGGGAATTCCCGAACAACACGACCCACAGGGATTCGTTATCGTTTGCACAGCCATGGTGTTGATCGCGATGGGTGCATGGATCTTCCTGAGATGGCGAAGATGGGTTTGAACGGGTGCGAGCAAAGATTGATTCTGAAAAGGTACAACCATGAGCAAATCTGCTGAACAATCCGTCACTGACGAAGCGACATCCGGAGCTGGCTGGAAAATCCGGCTGAGCGTGTTGTGTGCGATGCTGGTTCTGGCCTTGGCCGGGATGGGATTTACTCAGGCATCGGAATCGGGCTCCTGGGAACTCTGGCTGGTTGTCGTTCTGGTTTATGCGGCACTGAGCCTGTGGAGAAGTTCGCAGAGCGCGAAGCAGTCCGGGCAGTCCGTCGGTAAGACTCTTGTTCGCGACCTCTCGCACTGGGGGATACTGCTGTTTTTTCTATTCGTGCTACTGATGCTTGAACGTCGTGAGATCGTTAATCGCGATTCTGCCTCGTACTTCGCTATGATGATGTTGGCATTGACCTGTTGTCTGGCGGGGGTTCATGTCGACTGGCTGCTGCTAGTCGTCGGTATTGTCTTAATGATCATGTCGGTGGCGATGGCCATGTTGGAGCAATACTCGCTGGTATTGTGGTTGATCATGATTGTTGTTGCCGGCTTGGGGGCCGCGTTTTTCTACGTCCAATCAAAAAGCGGCGACTCGAAAGTTCAGGCACCCAAATAGGCTGTCTATCTTTGCTTGACCGTTTTCTGTGCGATCTCGCGTTGAGACTATTTCATGACCAGCGACACAACAGCTCGCTCACACGAAGCGTCCCCCTCGCTGGCTCAGCAAACTTGGTGGCACAAGCCGCTGATCTGGGCCACGTTTGTGGCGCTGCTTTACTTGCTGCGCGAATTTTTTCTGATCGGCTTCCTGACGTTCCTGTTTTGCTTCATCGTCCGCAGCGCGGTGGGGGCACTCATGCGTCGAATTTCGCCCGGGCAAGCAAATCACCGGCTCGATTCACTGCTGACACTGACCGTGTTTCTGGCCATCTGCCTGGCCTTCTACGGGCTTGGCCGCTTCTTTGTGCCGCCGATGATTCGCCAAGGCAAAAGCCTGGCGGCACAGATCAAAAATCTGAGTGCTGTGGAAGTTCAGAACGGGTTATTAGCCAACACGGTCGGTAGCTGGAAATTCAAGCAACAGTTCGGACTGCCAACCGACCCCCGATACCAGAAAGGCTTGAGCGAATTTCAAGCGGCAGGTCGCAATGGCGAAGGCTTGTACCAGCAGTTCCCCAAACTTCACTCGCGGCTGGAGGCGGAATTTGAAGCCGATTATGAACAGGCAAACGTGCAGCACTTGCAAATCAGCGGCCTGCAAGGGACGACCGCCAGCGGCAGGCTGGAACAGTGGTTTTTGGAGATCAAGGCACCGCAGCTCTATAACGACAAAAGTGATTACTACCTGTCGCGTTGGGAAGCCGAGCATGCGTCGCCAGAAAAGGCGGACGAGCTAGCAAAGTTCAGGCAACAGCCCGATTTTGAATCTCGACGTGACGATCAAATCCGTCAGCGAATCTGGACCGACATCCAATCCGATCCCGTACTGTTGACGCAACTCAAAGCCGAGTGGGCTCAATCCGAATCGATCCAGGCCTGGGACAAGTTTCGAACATCATCTGAATACCAAACTCAGTTCAAGAAGTTCTACGAATCGGAAGTCCAGGACACGTCCAAGCAGATACCGATCGACTATTCGTTTTATCAAACGCTGGCCGCCGCCTATCCGCAGGGGAAGCCAGCTTTTCTCGCTGCTGTCCGTCAGCATGACCAGCAACAACAAGAATCGCCGGCGCAGCAGCAATTTGATTTTGAATCGGCGACCAAGTTGGAACTCGGCCACCAATGGTGGGCCACCAGTCACGCGGCCGATTGGGTCCGTGATCACGCCGCCAGCGATGGTCCCAAAGTACTGGCAGGATCGGTCCAGCGGATTGACAAAGGATTCGGCGAATTGCTGAGAATCCCGATCCAAATCGTCACCGCCTTGTTGTTGTCCATTTTTATGCTGATCGAATGGCAGGGAGTGAAAGACGGCATCGCAAATCTTCGCAACACCCGAGTGCGACCCGTCTATGATGAAATCGCCCCCGGTGTGATTGCGCTAGGCAAACTGATCGGCAAGTCGTTTCAGGGGCAAGTGCTGATTTCGTTTTTCAATGCGTGTTTCACTCTGTTCGCACTGTGGTTGATCGGTGTCGAGTACAAGTTCATTTTGGCGTTCGTCGTATTCGTCTTTAGTTTCATCCCGGTTCTGGGCGTGATTCTATCGGGTATTCCGCTATGCACGATTGCCCTTCTGCAACCGGGCGGTTCGCTGTTGATCGCGTTGCAGGTGGTTGTGGCCATTGCGATCATTCATTTGATCGAAGGGATGATCTTATCGCCGCGAATCATCGGCAAGATCGGTCACTTGCATCCGGTGCTAGTGATCGTGATCTTGTTGGTCGCCGAAAAGTTCTTTGGCATGTGGGGGTTGGTGCTGGGCGTGCCGGTGGCGATCTACATCATTCGCGTCGTCATTCTCAACTCGCCCATTCCTGGCATTTACGAACCCGGCGGGGCAACCGAGGCGACACAGCATGCATAAAACATCGATCACACAATGGCCCATTATCCGTCGACTCGGAGTTCCCTACGCGCCGCGTCCCGATGAACGTCCGTTTCTGGACAGGTTGCAGGTCGCGCGGGAAGGTGATGTGGAGGTCAAGGTGGCGGCATTGAGTGGCCGTGAAAGCGAACGGTTCTTTGGCGTGCCTTTGGCACGTCGCGGAATCCAGCCGGTTTGGCTTGAGATCAGCAATCACGGCGCGGGCCCGCTGTTCTTTGATCGCGTTCGCCTCGACCCCAATTATTACCCGCCGATTGAAGCGGCGCTGGTCAGCCATTTCGCGATTGGTAAGCGTTTGGCCAGTTTCGGCGCATTGGCCTGGATCTTTCTTCCGCTGCTCGTTTTCCTGCCGCTGAAGCTGTTGGTGGCGCGCCGCGCGAATCGCCGGATGGACGCGTACTTTCGCGAACATGCCCTGCCGATTGGCGCCATTGCGGCGGGCAAGACCATCGCGGGTTTCGTCTTCACCCTGCTCGATGACGGGACCAAGATCGTGCGTTTGCGGCTGATGACGGAGCAACAAACGCATGAGTTCGTCTTGACCGTGCCGATTCCAGGTCTCTTGGTTGACTACGAAAAGCGACCGTTCGACGATCTCTATGACGCCAAGTCGCTGGTCGATTGCGACGAGCAAACACTGCAGGATCGACTTCGCCAACAACCGCGCGCCACGAAAAATCGGCTCGGTACGCGTGACGGGGACCCGGCGAACCTGGTCGTTGTCGCCGACTTCGGCACCATCCTGAACTCCTTCGGAACCCGTTGGGACGAAACCGAAACGATCACGCTGTCGACCTGTTGGAAAACGGCCAAGGCGTTTCTGTTTGGCTCGCGTTACCGTTACTCCCCGGTCAGTCCGTTATTCCTGTATGGTCGTAGTCAAGACTTCGCGTTGCAGCGGTCTCGCCACACAATCAATGAAAGGTTGCATCTGCGACTATGGTTGACTCCGCTGCGGTTCGAGGAGAAACCGGTCTGGGTGGGTCAGATCAGTCGCGACATTGGCGTGCGTTTCACCTGGCGGACGTGGAACCTGACTACGCACCGCATCGATCCCGATGTTGACGATGCCCGTGACTACGTCATCGAAGATTTGTTAGGGTCGGGACATCTTGAGCGGATGGGCTACGTCCGGGGTGTCGGTGTTTCCGAGTCCGGTGCTCCCCGACGCAACCTCACTGGCGATCCTTACGTGACTGACGGATTCCGGGCGATACTGATCCTCTCTCAGGCACAGACGAAGGCAACTCTCCTTGGCTGGCATTTGCAGCAAAACATGTGAGCCTGCGTTAGCCCCGGTTTTGTGGCGGGGAAAACCGCGGCTAACGCCGTGCGGCTGATTAAATCGACACGCCGTTAGCGGCTTGTCGATCTAGTCGTTTCGCGAACTGTCATGATTAGCCGATGGGCGTTAGCCCCGGTTTTGCGGCGGGGATAACCGCGGCTAACGCCGTGCGGCTGATTAAATCGACACGCCGTTAGCGGCTACGAACACTTCACGCACTTGGAGGCGTAGGGCATGATTTCGAGCCGCTCTTTCGCGATCAAATTGTGACATCGTGTACAGGTGCCGTAGCTGCCGTCTTCGATTCGCGACAAAGCAAATTTGATTTCGCGAATCTCGTTCAGACTGACGTTTCCGACTTTCTCGAGAACCTCATCGTCGGCAGTCTCGACCGCATGCTCTTGCCAGTCATCATCGCCGGCCTGACTCAGGTCGTCGTTGATCTCTTCCACACGAGCGGTCAGAGCTTTGAGTTTGTCTTCCAGCCGTTTCCTGATCTTCACAAAGTCAGTCATTTGGGTTACCAGGGGGTTGCATCAATGAAACTAATGGGCATCGAACTGCCGGAAATTTTTTTGCTGGCAGTGGAAATTGTTTTTCCACGGCAGCATAAAACACTTCATCAGCCCGCCCCGGCGTGCGGCAGCTTAGCATCCTGCGGCTTTTTAATGTCGTCTTTCGCTCCGCGAAAGATAGGGATAGTCGGTGATCGCTCCGCGATCAGAAACGGTTCGCGGAGCGAACCGCGACAATACTCTCGCGCAGAAAGGCGACACTTATTTCCCGCATGATGCTTAACCACTTTCAGTCGTCGTAGTCATTGTCGTCGCCGCCTCGTTGCCCGCGCATGGTTTTGTGAAGGCTTTGGACAGAGATGACAGGGTCGATTCCGCGGCGATCAACCACCTCGCAGCCTTCTGGCCACGCGATGTCATCAATCGTCAGGACGCCGCCTTGCCCGATCTCGTCCGCATCCACGACGATTTCTTCGGGAAGATTGTCTTCGGGACCTTCGACACGAACTCGCTTGATGTGTTGCTGATACTTGTGCGGCCGACCGCCATGAAAAACGATTTTGATTGGTAGCTCTCGCCGAATGGAACCCATGGTACTTCAACCGAATAAAAGGGGAAATAGAATCAGGAGGTGGAAAGTACTCGAAAGTGATTCTATCAGAAGCGAAGCGATCTTCCTCTGGGATTTCGCCTCGACAGGCTAACTGCACACGGCATGCCAAACACTCAAACCTGCCGGCCATGGACGAACAACCTGCTGCCGTGAGTGAAATGCGACCGTTGGTGGAGCAACTCCTCAAAATCCAACTCGCCTTCCAGCACGATCTACAACCGCAAGAAGATTCGCCAACCGCCCCAACGCCTGATGGGAGCGTATTTTGACGGTCTCGGTCTCACGGGTTGGCGATTGGTAACGAACTCTGCCGCCCTTGCGACACCGCCCCGCTGCGAAGCCTGGTCTCTTCTCAAACTCGCAAGTGCACTCAATTGGTATTTGCGGATCGCCCGATCGTCCGTTGCAGCCTGAACGAGGTTAGTGCGATACGTTTCGACTTCTGCCAAGATCTCCCTCAAAGCTCTTGATGACTCTTGTTGAGCCGCTGTCCATGCTCGGGAGCGTAAGGCATCGATCTCATCGTCTGAGAAGATCGCTTGCACCTTTAGGAAATCGCGGAACCACTCGTGCGTGTCTCTCCACTCCGGACTCGCCAACGCGGCGCGAATTCGAGCGGTGTTTGACCACCACCGCAGCGCTTCCTCTGGCGAACCGTCCGCCAGTTGCTCCCGCAAACTGGCGACGTCTTCGTCATGAAATAACACCTGATTCTCGCGGTAGTCATCAACCCACTGCAGCGCCCTGGCCTTGGCCGCAACGGCATCGGCGGTTGTGGGTTCGGATTGCAGATCAACCGGCCGGTCGGCACGGCCATTTCCCATGGACGAAAGCAATCCGAGCAGGACAACAAAGAGGATCGCGTAACGAATTAGGATGGACATTCCAAAACCTCATGATTTGGGACCTTGACTTCGTCAGCCGCGAACAGCATCGACAGCCATAAAGTGTAGGGCGTTGTCGAGTGATTCGTACAGCCGCAAACTTGCACTTATTGTCGATTCCTGGCCCTGTCGTCGTCCTTCATGTGTACTCGCCCGCCGAGAAACACGAGGTCAGCGACGTTGCGACACCCCGCAGTCTCAGTGCACAGAGGGAAAATCTCTCCACTGCCCAAGCGGATTCAAACTCCCCCTGGCGTCCAGCGAAACCCATACGCTGTGGACGGATTGAAGCCGATGCCTCCATGCGTCCGGTCGATGAAACCGGTGTCATTTGGCCGAATGCGATTCGTGCATCCGGAGGGAGCGATGGGAGCGACCGGAGCACCGTTGGCTAACCGGCTAGCTTCTGCCGGTCGATGAAACGGGAGCACGTTAGCCATCGGCGATTCGGCGCAGAGGTTTGGATGACTGATGCACTTTCCGGCCGAATCAAATCCGCCTCGGTCGATGCAGCCGTCGCGGCAAAAAACGTAGATGCTTCAGATCGGCAAAGGTCACCGTTACGCCCATAGTGTCGAGCCAGCAACGCACCGGCAGTCGATCCGTTCAAAGTGTTGACGCGCAAACAACAGGAAGATCCCCCAAAACTGTCCGAACGAGACGACGTGCCGACTGACTTGGCTGACCTGGTAGACGGCTTGACACGCACGCCGCAGACCCCAGTTACTCGGTTCCTGTCATGCGGAGCTGGCCAACCTGACCATTGATGAAACGCCGCAGGACGTTCAGGCCACCTAGCAGCGGGACCTTCAAAACCAGCTTTTGATTGGGCGAAAGAGTTTGGTGGAGACACGCCGCAACAGGGGCCATTGGTTGACCTTTTCCGCTGTCACAAGATCATTGTCGGGATCAGAAGCAAGCCCCTGGAAGATAGCTCGTATCACATCCAGAATCGCCGGATTCTTCGTCACGAGCATCGCTTCTGCCCATCGACTGTCGGCTGCATCTTCAAAGTTGTAACTTCCAAACGCCGTCCATTCGTTGTCGATCAAGATGATTTTTGAGTGTTCGCCGTGTCGATTCTCGTAGATGTTTGCACCCTGTCGCACCAGAGATGCATAGTCGGTCGCTGCAGCCAACCATGGCAGTCGCGTATTGAGGGACGAAGCATGTGAGTGAAAAATGTCTACCGTCACACCACGCGAGGTGGCCTCTTTGAGCGCTTCGGCGACCACGCGAGCCGGCTTGTAGTAAAAACTGGTAAGCTGGATCGTGTGTTGAGCGTGGCGGATCTTGTCGGCCAACATCGCGGTCAGTGGATTAGCCTGGCGGCGACGGAAAGCACCCCAGCGGCCCGAGTCTTCAGTGGGGTTATAGGACCAATAGTCCATCGGGATATTTTGCGAGGGCAAGGATTGCTTGCTTGGCGAAAGAGAGTTCGCCGGAATCGATGATCCAAGCAACTCATCGAAGTTTCGCGTCAACACGTCCACGATGGGGCCACGCAGCGCGACGGAGAATTCATTCCATGCTTTGAACGAGCTTCGCGTGAGGTTGCTGCTTCCGAAGATCGCTTCACCTCCATCGGAAAGCTGAATCTTGATGTGATGTCCGCACCCCACATACCGATCGATCACATTCTTGGGCGAATACATCACAACTTGGCCGCCCGCTTTCCTCAGTTCGTTCAGCTTGTCGCGCAGCCGGGCTCGATCAGTCTTGGACATTATCGTGCCGCCAAGTCGCTGGCCGAAGCGATCTATCATTAGGGTGGTCGCGACGCCGCGTTGCTGCGCCTTCAGCAATTCGGACAAAATCTCACGCCCAAATTCATCCCATTCCACGTAGAGCGTCGATAGGTGCAAGAAGGAACGCGACGTGGCGATCATCTCCATCCGCCGATCCCATTCTGCGCGACGATCCCACAGCGCTGTAAATTCCGTCGCCGAGGAAGCTTCAATGATCGTACCCACGGACCGAACAGGTCTGAGCAAAGATGGTCTCCCCCCGCGAGTTAGCTAGCGTGTTGAAATCTGCGCCTTTCTGTTGGAACCACGCGAGACGATGCTCTCGCGTCGCCTGAGTTGGTTCGCCAGAAGCCTTGGCGTGGTCAACTCCACAAAAGGGCAAGATCACTATAACAAAACGATCCGCGTGGTGATGCAATCACACCTGCAACCGTCGGCAAACCGGTATGTGTTGACCGCAAGATCTGGATGGTATCCAACTGGAGACGGATTTCTCCGTGATTGCGAGTTGGTCAAAATCCTGGTAGGGCGGCTAAAAACTGGTAACACTTCTCGGCTGCGAAGATCTCGCCACGTTTGGGTAAGGACGCTGGCACCCAACAATGGAAACGGTTGCTCAGTACTCTTCGATCACCTCCTTGCCGCGCCGTGTTGCCAACGCATTGTAGACATCTTCGTCGATCTGCGCTGTCATCGCTCGCACGGATCCGTCGCAGATCGCAAACTGGCAGAGTCCAACATGAGGTGCCGAAAGCCCTTTATCATCACCATCGAGTTGATTTGGCCGAAACTGGGTCTCGAACAGCACCATGTGACCGTGATCATCGGCAAGTTCAGTGACCTCACGAACCGCGGCACTCCACGCGGTTTCGAATTGGCTGTGACCGCCCGGTGATGGAGTGCTCACCGGCAGTGGACCGTTCGTACGCTCACCGAGTGCCAGTGTGTTGGCCAACCCATCCAAGATGTCGCGAAACTTGGTGTGACTATTGCGATAGAACACTCCCTCACTCGCGAGAGGAGTATCATCCAAATTCACGGTGGCAGTCGAAGGTCCCCAATTGGCCGCGTAGGAGGCGGCCGAGTACCGCTCGTTGGGCACGACTGTATCGTCTCGGACGACGTAAGAATCCTCCGAGTAGGTATCCGACGGACAAAGAAAAGTGGCGATCGATGTTTCGCGAGCAATGAGGTTGGCGTCATCAAAAACCGGTCGAGTGAAATCGAACTGGTCGAAAAGCCCCGGCTGCTCAATCTGAGGAAGGATCATCGATCCCCAGGCAAACCCCATGTGATTGGCAGCGTGAAGCGGACCGGGAGGGCCGGGTTTGTGCAGATAACCTGGTGGAAGTTGTTTGAAGGCGGATTCGTAGTTGTGGATACCCAGGACCAGTTGCTTCAAGTTGTTGCTACAAGACATGCGGCGTGCCGCTTCCCGAGCCGCCTGTACTGCGGGCAAAAGCAGCCCAACAAGAATGCCTATGATCGCAATCACAACAAGGAGTTCGATCAGGGTGAAGCCGCCGCGATTCGGACGGGATTGAAAAATGCTCATTGCCTGTATTTGGTATGTTCAGATGGATCAATTGAAGTGTTCATTCCCCGGAGAAGCTCTTCGGGGGAAAATCAACGGCTCTACCCCAGACCAGAAGACAGCTGCGTCAAGCTAATCCCGTGCAGGATTACGCCGAGACCCTCGAACATCGCAGTCCACTGAAACCGGAATTAAACAAGCTGGGACGATGGCATCGAATTTCACGCAAGCAGTCGGTCATCGACCGTCGCGCAAGACGGCGCGCAGAGGAATCCTGAAGCGGAATTTCTCAAACGCGGCATCGCGTTAGTTAGCGCACGAGCAAATGTCGAGTGCTTGAATCCAAAGCTAGCCAGTAAGTCAGCAGAAAGCTGATTCCGGAGGCGGCGTGTCCGGTTGATCGGCTTCACAACCATCGTCCAGACAGCCGTAGGAAAGAAAGGGCTGCCAGATCAGAGACGAATCGACGATGACATCAGCGGGCGGCATCGTCGAGCGGATTTCCAAGACTCGCACGACGAGAAAACTAAAGTCGACGGACTGGTTCTCTTCTACATTCATTGCAGTGTTCGAATGGCCATCGCAATGGATTGTGAAACTAAGTCCGAACAAGTTGAAGTGTTGATGCCGAGAACTGGGAGAGACCTCGGATTTCGTGGTTTTTCGACTCGACCGTGATCCGTCATATACTTCACTTGACTCCGTCGTGCCATGATGATGGTGCGAGTGATCGTGATGATGATGAGTGTGATCGTGATGATGATGTGAGCGACCATCATCAAGTCCAGGATCGCCGTGTGAGTAACGATGAGCGAGCTGCTGGCCATCCAAGGCCAGCGGATGGCTGTGTTCCACCCGCGAAATGAGCGCCAGCGGCGCGACGGCAACGCCAATCACGAACAGCGTCACAACAGAGGCTGACTGGGCCGAACGGATGCGGTTCGTGGTAGGAGTAGTCACGCCTGAGAGCCCGATATTATCCGGATGAAGGTTGCCGACGGGGTTGTACGATGCCACATAGTCTACACCAATCGCTAGCATGGAAGCTCAACGCCAAGCCCGCATTGCGTATATAAATCTTCCTACGTTGCCGGCAAGAGCTACCGACACGGTCGTAGGCCCGAAACTCGTCACCGACCTTCAGCAACGAGACATCGATCGGATCAGGCTGATTGAACTTCGGCGCCTCCGACAGCTTCCAGCCGTCGATCGGATCATCCAGCGGAGCAACGTAATGCCGGATGACTCCGTTGCCTCCCGGGAGGATTCGCGGAAGCTTTATACGTTGCGAACATGTGCAGTCTGTCGCCCGCCACCACGATGCCGGGTGGCCAGTGAGTGTCGTCGTTGTCGGGTTTGCCCTTCACTGCGTCGAACGAGCAGTAGCCGCGAAACGTCCAAGTCACGAGATCCGGTGACGTGATGACCCCCAGCGGCGTGCCCACATAGGTCGCCTTCGCCCGGGTGGCGCGACGAGCGGTGTAGTAGATGAACCAGGATGCTCGCGTCGGACAACATCTGCCAGAATGATAGAACTGCGTGAATCGCAGGCCGTGCGCCGCGAGTTTGTCGATATTCGGAGTATTGATTTCGCCGCCGTAGCAGCCGACGTCCGACTAGCCCATGTCATCCGCCATGATCATCACGAAATTGGGGCGACCGTCGGCGTAAGCAAATGTTGCCAGCAACACGGAAGTGCAACGTGCATCCGGTCATCCAACCGGCGCCTCCCGATCGAGGTAGTGCTGATCCGAGACCGCTCGCAGGCGTTCGGCGGCTTGTTCGGGGGTGAGATCACGTTGCGGCTCGCCTAGCATTTCATAACCGACCATGAACTTCTTGACAGACGCCGATCGCAACAGCGGTGGAAAGAAATGCGCGTGCAGCTGCCAGTGAGACGTGTCATTTTCAGTAGACGGGGCACCGTGCCAGCCCATCGAATAGGGAAAAGAAGTCTCAAAAAGATTGTCGTACCGGGTCAGTAATTGCTTCATCGCGCTGGCCAGATCGTTTCGTTCCGGATCCGCAAGATCTTCGAGTCGCTGCACATGACGCTTGGGGACTAGCAGCGTCTCGAAGGGCCAAGTCGCCCAGTAGGGAACGAGAGCAAGCCAGTGCTCGGATGCGACGACGACGCGCTGCTGACGCTCGATTTCTGCTTGGATGTAATCGAGCAACAACACGCTGCCGTTGTCTTGCCGATAACGTGACTGTCGTTCATCTTCCGCAGCCGGAATATCGGGCAGCTGATTGCTCGCCCAGATTTGGCCATGAGGGTGCGGATTGGAACAGCCCATGACGGCGCCCTTGTTCTCAAAGACCTGGACCCACTGATATTGCTGACCCAATTCTTCGGTTTGCTGCGCCCAAACATCGATCACGCGACGGATCGCAGCAGCAGGCATTCGCGGCAAAGTGAGGTCGTGCCTTGGCGAAAAACAGATCACCCGGCAGCTGCCTGCGACCGCAGCATGTTGAAAAAGGGGGGCCGCTTCCCCGGAGTCCGCGTCACCGGTTTCTGACAGCAGCGCCGGATAATCATTGTCGAATACGAACGTGTCTTGATACTCGGGGTTCCTCTGACCACCGGCGCGCGTATTGCCGGCGCAAAGGTAACAGGCCGGATCGTGCTGCGGCCGATCATCGCCAGCCGCCTGCTCCTGTTTGCCCTGCCAGGGTCGCTGTGTTCGCTGCGGCGATACTAAAATCCACCGACCGCTGAGCGCGTCGAATCGTCGGTGCGGTTGCTCGGCTGCATTCATTCGTCACCTCGAATGACATGGGCACCGCGGGCCGGGCGACTTGCGAAACAATGCGGCTTGATCCCCGTCTTGGCTTCATAGTCGGTCATGAGCGAGCTGATCATCGAATCGACGCTCTTGGTATTGACAAGGGTCACCGTGCAACCGCCGAAACCGCCGCCGGTCATGCGAGATCCGATGACTCCGCCCGCCGGGCCGATTTTGCGAGCAATCTCGACCAACGTATCCAGTTCGTCGCAACTGACTTCGTAATCGTCGCGCAAGGATTCGTGGCTCGCATACATCAGCTGACCGACCTTTGGCCAATCCTGCGCGCGGAACGCTTCTGCTGCTTCGAGAGTGCGAGAGATTTCGCCGACAACGTGACGACCACGACGATACTCGTCGTCGGTCAAGTCAGCCTGTTTCGAGTCAAGATTTTGCTGAGTAACATCACGCCAAGTCGACTGGTCCAACTTTGACAATGCGGAGTCGCATTGAGCGCGTCGCTGGGCGTACTCGCCGCCAGACAACTCGTGTTTGACATTACTGTTTGTGATCAGAACCGTGATGTCCTCAGCCAGGAACGGCACTGCCGTCACCTGTTGCGACCGACAATCAATCAGCATCAATTCATCAGGTTTTCCGAAAACGCTGCTGAACTGATCCATGATCCCGCATGGTACGCCGGCAAAGTGATGCTCGGCGTGCTGGCACAGCAAGGCCTTTTCAGCTGGGTCGAGAACCTGCCCCGAAACAATTTCCAGAAGCGTCGCCGTGGCAACTTCCAATGCAGCACTACTGGAGAGTCCTCCGCCCAAAGGCACGTTGGACTCAAACACGACGTCCAGTGCTGGGACCTCCAAGTCTCGATCAACAAATCCGGCGATCACGCCTTCGATATAGCTGACCCAACCATTGGATTTCGGCTCTAGCTTGCTGCCAAGTCCGATCGTTGACGACTCGCTCAGCATCGCACTGTGGAAACGTGCTTTGTCTCCATCTTGAACTGGCGTTCGCGTGGCGGCCATGACAACGTATCGCTCGATTGCCATCGGCATCACGAAGCCATCGTTGTAGTCGATGTGTTCTCCAATCAGGTTCACTCGACCTGGTGCCGCCACCAGGTATTGCGGTGAGCGAGCGAACTTCGCCTGAAACGCCTGTTCTGTCTGCTTCGCCAATTCATGAAGAGAGGTGTTGGCAGCGTCGATTTGATCGATACTCATGCTTGCAGCTACGGTTGCGGACGCGATTGAATGTGTTTATCCGCTGATCGAAAGGGGATTCCGATACCGCCAGCCCCGGAATAAACGACATTCTTAGGTGGGATGCTGCCTATCATCGTGCCTGGGGCAGGGGTTGGCAATGAGATAATGCGTCCTCGTCCTAATATATTTTGTCACCGACGATTCGGCGTTCGCTGCTGCGACGATTGCAACCTGAATTCGCCGGGGGTGATGCCCGTGACGCGTTTGAAAACGACGTGTAAGTACTCGGGATGGTCAAATCCGCACAGCGGGGCGATCTGCTCCACCGAGAGATCGGTCGTCAAGAGCAGCTCACGCACCCGCTTGATCTGCACACTGCGGATTTCCTGCTGCGGGGTACGTCCGAGATATTTTCTCAATGCTCTTTCCAACGTGCTCCGCGAAACAGGAACATTCCGCGTCACTTCGTGCACCGAGATTCCGCGGCAGGCGTTCTCGCGAATGAAACGCAATGCGGATGCGATCTCTCGATCTTCGATCGCGACGACATCCGTCGAATGCCGTGTAGCAACACCGAGCGGTGCAATCAATTGAACTGGCTCAGGCAGAGCGTTGCCCGCCATCAATTCAGACAACATCTCGGCAGCGCGATACCCGACTGTCTGAGCGTTGGGAATGACACTGGAAAGAGGCGGCGTACAAATCCGACAAAGCAACTCGTCGTTGTCGACACCAATCACAGCCACGTCTTCTGGTACAGCGAACCCCGCCTTGGAACACGCGTCAAGCACGTGTTGTCCACGTACATCGTTGCCTGCCATGATGGCCAACGGAGGCATCCGCTCCATGAGCCAACTGGTGATTCTTCGTTGTTCGTCGTCCCAGGCGAGTGCCTTCGGTCCATGCCAAGGGGAATTGAAAATTTCACAAGTCGCGCCATTCTGTTGTACCGATTCGGTAAACCCATGTTGCCGACGCAGCGACCACGCTTCGCGACTAAAACCACAGAATCCGAATCGCTCAAAGCCTCGTTCGATCAGGTGTTCGGCAGCCATGCGCCCGATGGCTTCGTCATCGGATCGAACCAGTGGCAACCCGGAATCGCCATGGCGATCGGTGAGTTCGACAAGTGGCACACCTGTTCGCGCAACCGCCTCGACAAGGCCCGACGTGGTCGCGCGGGAGATGATTCCATCACCCGCCCAGTTTGAGAGCCAAGCAGGCGGCTTCTGTATCAAGTCACGTTGCTCCAGGAATACGGACCACTCATCGTGCATCCGCATGAACCGGACAATGCCGGACAGGAGATCGCGTCCGTAAGCGCTGGACGTTTCGATAATCAGTGCAACCTGGCGTTTCATTCGAGTTGATTCTGCAGCCAACCACCTGGTTGATCCGTTGCTGCGATTTGAGTGTCGGCATACCAAGCTTTCAAGTGTGACAGCATTTTGGCTGCAAGTTCCGGATGCTGATCGATAAGATTCGTTTTCTCGGCAGGATCCTCTGACAATCGATAAAGCTCGACCGTTTCGTTTTCAAAGGTGCCCGGTTTGGCACGCGGGTGCGCGACGACAAGTTTCCAATCGCCTTCGCGTATCGCCTCGCTGCGCGCCCCGTTGTTCCCCATCGAGGCCCAGAAAAGTGGACGCTTCGGCATCGACGCGCTGTTGAGAAGAAGCGGAGAGAGATCGAGACCATCCAGCGGCCGTTTCGGTAACTTGGCCGCGGCCAACTTCAGCAGCGTCGGCATCACATCGATGCTGATCAGAGGTTCATTGGACATCGTCCCTGGCTCAATGGTGCCGGGCCACCAGGCGATGGCAGGGACTTTGTGTCCGCCCTCGTAAACGGAGCCTTTGCGGCCTCGTAGGTTGGGGCTGCCGCTGGGAAAGTCCGCGGATGGTCCATTATCCGAAAAGAAGAGGACAAAGGTATTCTTTTCGATGCCCAACTCGATCAGCGTCTGGCGCAGCTTGCCCACACCTTCGTCGATCGGCAATGTCATGCCTTTGTATTTTGCGATCCGCTCTTCCTTGCCAACCTCTTGCCATTTCCAGCGGTCCCATCCCCGCTCGGTACGCCGCACGCCGTCACCTGGCACTTGGACTGGATTGTGAATCGATTCGTGGGCGATGTACAGACAGAACGGCTTGTCCAATTTCGCCTGTCGACGAACGAACTCGAGTGAATAATCGTTGATCAAGTGAGTCGTGTAGCCGTCTTCGCGAGTTTCATCGCGACCGTGCCACCAATCATGTTTGTAGTGATCACCGATATGGCTGACAAAGTCAATGTTGCCGCTGTGATAGCCAATGAATTCATCAAAGCCGTGATTCTGGGGGTGATAGTCTGGCGAGTTCTCGGTGTAGCCTTGATGCCATTTTCCGATCAATCCGGTCGTGTAGCCCGCCTTCCGCAGCACTTCGGCGAACGTTGTTTCCGATAACTGCAAGCCTTTGCGATGCTCGGCATGATTCGACGCTGGATGAATCACCGCCTCGATTCCGGCCCGCTGTTGATAACGGCCGGTCAGTAGTCCGGCACGCGTAGGCGAACAGACTGTACCGGAGGAATGGAAATCGGTAAGCCGCATTCCTTCGGAGGCCAGCCGGTCAATCTCTGGCGTTCTAAAGTACGGATTGCCAAAACAGCTGACACCCTCGTAACCCATGTCATCGACCATCACGACGATCAGATTAGGCCGATCGCATCGCGCAACCGATGAACACGAATTCGCCAGCGAAATGATCAGTGACACGTAGATGACATATCGCATCTGTAGCCCTCCGCTTTATCGGAATCATCAAAGATCGCCCGTCCCCTCGTCCTCAACAGCCGGCTGCCAGCCAACGGGGAAGGCCGCGCCGTCGTTCATATCGCCACTATTGAAGGTTGTTTGCCAGTGCGCGATGCTGCTCACAGGCTGTTGATTTAAACGAAATGTGAATTGCAAGGGTGAGCCGCGGGCCGTAAGGCACCGGGCAATGACGTATGCCTAAATCAACAAGCTGCTCAGTGTACGGGCCAACAAGAGAAAAGAGCAACGCATGTACGACCCTGTTCAATATCTTTGGGGTTTCGTTGCCAATGAGGTCAACGCGATTTCCAAGCTTGGCGAATGAATTCACCCCGGGTTTTCGCCTCGTGAAGCGGGGCTCCTCTGCAGCCGATGTCGGTCGCCAATTTCAACCAAGCGGTACGAACGCGATTGCTTGGCGGCTGGTCCGGACCAACGGCGTGATCGGGAGCTCTTCTCTCTGTGTGCTCCTGTTCAGAATCGGCTTTCATTTCCGATTCGGCGGTGAAGTCGCGGCCATTGCCGATCGTGTCAACCTGATCGCGGCTGCGATCAAGGATCACCAACAGTTGGGCGCGCGAACGTGGCACCCACCACGACCGAACCGCCAAGTCGTCCCGAAGCCAACCCAGTAGCTTTCGACCGAGCCGGTGGACGATCCAAATGTCTGCGACGCTCGGAACGCACCGCCGGCAAACAGATCGAGATCAACGCCGGGCAACAGGTCTGTCAGACCGATTCCGCCACTGATGCGGTGCTCGTTGATATTCGGAAACAACGCGCTGAACATAGTCGACACCTGCTTGAGGCGTGATCGGGCCAAAGCTCGGTGCAACAATGTTTCGTGATGCGTTCTCAGCGTAGACATAGCCCGCTCGGAATTTGCATCCTTTTTCGGTCGTGTATTGAAGACCGGTCTGCACCGCAAATTGGTCGTCCCAAATCGCACCGAAAAAATCGGTGTCCGACCAGCTGAAATACATCAGGTCGACCGCGACGAGCAACTTGCCGTCAAGCAGCGACTCGTCCGCAATTCCAAGCCCATACTTGTTCGGCAGCGAAACCTTGAAGTCCTGGAACGGATTCCCAGGTCCCGCCGACCCGAAAAAAGTCATCAAAGGTGAAGAGCTGTTCGGTATGCCAATATCCGCCGATCGTTGTTGTCTCCCTCAACTCGTAGGTGAACCCCAACGCAGCACGTACGTTGTACGCGGGTGTTGACGAACTCACTGCGGCAAAGATGCCGTCCATCGAGGCCGATCCGACCGTGCCCTGAAAACCAAGGGAGAGTCGATCGGTCAACTCGACTCCTGCGCCAACAGCGGTCTGCAGAACGGCCATCTCCGCGAAGGTGCCGTTGCTGGCAATCTCCTGGTTATAGTTCACGCCGAGTCCGGAAGCAGTCAACAGTCCCATGCCGACGGTGGCAGGAATACCGAGTGCGGTATAGTCCTGAGTCACTGCAATGTTGCCGACGATCGAACCAGGGCGTTGCGACTTCGCAGCAAACGGCTGAATCGTGCCAGCCGCCAGCGGCATCGTGGTTTCCAGGTTAATCGTCGGTTCGACCCATGCGCCGCTGAAGCTGAATTGCGTGCCCTTGAACTGGGACAGGGTCGCTGGATTGAGGGCCAGAGTCGTCTGCAGATCCTGGGGTCGCGCGATTCCGGCACCTCCCATCCCGCCCGAAGCAGGCAGCATACTGGCCTGGAGTTCCACCCCAAAAGCCTGTCCAAAACTCTTCTGTGGGGCAAGCACAATCACGTGACAAGCAAGTGCCGCCACAATCGCTAGACTCTTTCCAATCGACATATCCGGCACTCCTTTGCCTGTGATTCCTGGCCGACCGCCATATCGACGCGGCTCTCGTCATTAGGAATCGGCGCATCGCAAATCCTGCTTCAATCCGTGCCGATATAACTGAACCGACTCAGCGGATCGCGTCCTGAGATTCTGGACCACCCAAACAACCGGTACGAACATCGAAGTGAATATGAGCACCTCCCTTGGTGACCTCGATCGTCAGACCGGTCACGGCGAAGATGCCGCCCCCCACCATGCCGCCAATCCCGATCGACAGGGTGGAAAAGACGCCCAATTTCGATTCTTGTTCGGCAGACATTGCAAGTGGAGTTTCCAATGCTTGAAGTTTCAATTCGCCTGGTCAACTTCGGAAGGCGTGTTCGATTATGGCGATTGATCGGCTCGCTCGGAACACTAGCCGCGGGCCTTTCAGGTGCGAACGTCGATTTCACGGTGCCCGCGGCCAGCGCCGTCGGCTCACAATTGAAAAACTGACAGCCTCTCCGTGATCCGTGAAAAATATTGCTTTCGCGGAGCGAAAGGCGACACTTATTTGCCGCACGCTACTAAAAGCGGTGGGCCGGTCAGTCGCGTTTCATCACTGCGGTAAATGCATCGTCGATTCAACGACGTCGACAGGTGCATCCTCAGTATCCGCAGCAATGTTTGCTGGGCTTCGGTCAAGCGCAGGATCGAGGTATGGGTTGTCAGCTTGATGCGGCTCAAGAAATCGAAGTTCCAATCGATCGATTCCATTGTCACTCATTCAGCCGCCATCGGCACTGCGGGTCCGTCCACGCCGCCGGGCCTCAAGGACTCGTCAAAGGAGAAAACATAAGCGACCATTGCCAACACCATCAACGCGATGGCGGTCCAGAATCGCCAATCGTGATGAATCATCTTCTTTTTCTTGGCGCTGTCATCCGCCGCATTGTGATGGTCGTGACCGTGATGATCGCTGCTGCGCGGAGGTTTTTTTTTGTTTTGACATGTGCGCGACTATTCCTATCGAAAAGTGTTGCTTGTGGTTTCGCTCGTACAGTTGCCTCGGCGATTGTGCTACGGCGTGTTCTAAGCATATCGCTCCAAGACGTTTAACACGACTCCTGATGGATGCTGTACCAGCCGGTCATCCGGCCGTTATCCCTCCGTTTGCGAACGCGTGATATCCGGTCAGCGCAAACTGCACACCCATCGACAGGACGATCAGTCCCATGAAACGCGTCATTGTGTCCCGCAGAAATCCGCCGCCGTCCTGCTGCACTTGCGAAGCGGGCGACCAACAGCATCACTAGCCACGTACATGCGGTCGCGACGGCAATCGCCACCAGGGCGGTAACTGGCAACTTCAACTGCGTGTGTGCAGCCGAGAGTGTAATGACTCCGGTAATCGTCCCTGGGCTCGCGGCAAACAAGATCAAGGGCGTCAGCGACTGCGGTGAATTCGGTGCTGCAGCGTCTGGTTGGCGGCTGAGCATGGAGAACCCCATCCAAGCCAGCACGCCGCCGCCCGCCACCATGAAGGCGTCCAGAGAGACGCCGAACACGTGCAGCAACTGCGTTCCAACCAGAGCGGCGACCGAGAGAATCACCAGGATGGCCAGTCCTGCCTTCGTGGCGTCGGTTGCCTTCTCGCCAAGTGAGCGCCCCGCCTCCGCCGTTGTAAACATCGCTGCGCAGATCGCAGGGTTCACCAACGAGAGTACCGTTGCGATGGCTTGAATTTGCTCGTTCATTTTCGCAAACTTTCCTCTGGGCGCCTGGCTCAGGCGTCGTCGTCGAACGGGATCCGGGAGTCCTTATCGAAACGCGCCTTGCGCTTCCCGCGGAACACCCAAATTACAACGCCGATGAATGCAGCCACGATGAGCCAATGGTAGATGGTCAGTTCGCCCGGTGGTCACGTGCGGCCCTTGCGACAGAGTCGTTGCGATGAATCCGTCGCGGTCGATTGTCGCCGTGAAGGACCCGTCAGCCGCAAGGTCGAACCACTCGGTCTCACCGTTGCTCACCAGCTCCCAACGCCCGACGAGATTGGCCGCGTCGATGCTTTCGCGAGTCGCCGGTCCGCATCCACAAAACGCGACCATCAGAGGCACGAAGCCCAGGACTGAGAGTAGTTTTCGAGATCGGTTCATGGTCACCTCGAGAGCAACCATCGAAAGAAATATTCGAGTCACACCACTTTCGTTGGTCTCACACATTCGATCACAATTTACCGGCTCGTCCATTACACCTTGATGTAGGCCTGAGCGGATCGGCACTTAATCGATAATCTAATTGGCACTCAGATTGCAATCGTCGCGAAGCGAGGTCACGACTCCGAATCGGCTCAGGTCGTTGTTGTTGTCTTCCCAGTTAAATTGCCGGTGCCAGCTATCGGTGACTTTGCGCGGGCGATTGCCGTGCTATTGAGTTAGCGCCGCTCGTAGCTGATCGCTTTTGGTGAAACGCGCTGCCAGTTGCATTCGTGCTTGCAATTGAATGATGATGTCAGCCAGCATATCGTCACTGATCGTTGAACCGGCCATCCTGTTCCATCGCATTTGGTTGACGTCGAGTTGGTATTGCACCCAGTTCGCATCCGAGTGCAATTTGCCATCGGTTTGAGTGAAATGACTCATGGTCGTTTGCGGCAACTGGGCTCCCTCCAAACTTTGAATGGTTTGATTCTCTGACGACCGAAGTTGATCGACTTCTTTAGCCACGATGGAGTCGACCGCGTTATTCGGAGCTGCGGTTTGCTCGTTGGCGGATGCGACGTTCCCTTGACCCGACAACGAACCGGGGTCGTATTCCTCAATGTGATAAAGCGAATTTCGCGAATAGGGCAAACTGCTTGATAGTGTCTCGACACCTTGTGCGTGGTTGCCTTTTGTGCCAGGCCGCTGAATTCGGCCAGGTTGGCCGCCGCGGCCGGTCCGTCGGGGCCATTCTCCACACCATCGGCGATTGCCTGCGCCCGCAAAACGGATTCACGATAGGGGCTATCCGCACCTTTCGAGTTGGGAGCCGCCGTGCGCCTTGCCCCGGCGATGACGCCGGAGCCTGAAGGAGCTGTTGCCAGCCGAAATGCTTCATCGCCCCCAGGATCCCATCGAAACGTGTGATGTGTTCGTTCAGATCACGCAGGCGGTCTTTGTCGGTGGTTTGTTTCGCCGCTGCAACTGCAATTTTCTTTGCTAAACTCGCGTCGCTCCAAACGACGCCCGCCAGCGCCCAGTCACTGATCTCGGCGACGTTGCCATGCGGCACGTTCTCCGTTTGACCGCTCGTCTCATCCCCGACGACGATTGTGGGAAGTGCCACGATGGCAAGGCAAGCCAGCGTGTAAAACGTAAATCGGTTCGTCGCTTCTGTTCGGATCATGGCGGATAACCCTTCGGTAATTAGTGGTGAGTGTGACGGTTTCGCGTGAAGCATCAAGATCATCAATGAAAGCAGCCTCGGCGCTGAGACGCATCAGTTGACGAGTTCGGATTCGCTGGCGCGCCGGTGAGTTCCCGGGCGTAGGCATGGAACGTGCCGGCGACAGCGAAGGCGAAAATCAGGTGCAATGGAAGTTTGTTCATAGTTGGTTAGAGCCTGCGCCGCTAGCACGAGTCTAAACGACGCACGTTGCTGATCTGGCTCCCCTCGCCCCGCTTCGGGGAGAGGGGCCAGGGGGGCAGAGGTTTTGAACGAGTGAGCTTCCCTTGCCATGAGCATTGTGTCTCGCGTCTTGTGCCCCCGCATCCCCAGCATTTCTCCCCGGCAAAGCGGAATTTTCGGCTCAGGGCATTGGTCTCACACAAAATTCCAGACGTGGCTGACGAAAACCAGCGAGGATCCAGTAGCCGCGAAGAGGGTTTGAATCGGCAGCGCACCTGGGCTGCGATTGACTCGCTGGAGCTCGCCAAAGAGACCCCGGGCTATCTGCTGCCGCTGCTCCGCAGCTAAATCCCCTTCATTCAGAACTAACACAAAGGGGTAGAGACCGATGCCCTCTGGGAGAGCCGGCGCCAACGCTGGCACGCGGGGGACGTTCGCGATTGACTTCGACTCGCAATTCATTCGCTCGTCAAATACAGTGTGGGTAGCGAGGTACGGGCCATCAGCAAACGGTTGCTTGCTCACCACGGTACCCGGTCGAGACCCTGAAGGACAACTGGCGAAAATGCAGGCGCAAGTCGGCACCTTGGAAGTTGCCTTCAACAAACTCCATGCCAAGTAGGATATGAAGCTGTGCTTGCTTTTATGCTAATGATCTACGTGGCGGTCGTGGTTTTGCTCTTTCAGCTGAAGTTGGTGAAACCGCAGCCATATCCGATTGCCTTGGTGGTGGTGGCCGGCCTTTTCGTGGTTGGTGAGCCAGCCGCTGCCTGGACTCTCTGCGACCCGGTGACTCCTGACCACCGTCAATAGATAAATGCCTGTCCCTTTTATTCATGTTGAGGAAACCGGTCCATGGCCGTTTGTGACGCAGCGAGTCTTTTCAGCGGTTGACGGAACAAAAAGATTTTGGAGTTCCCGCGCTCACCGCAAGCGCCTTGGCTACTTCAAGGCGGCAGCGGAACGACGCTTGGGCGAAGCCATTGCCGGTAGCATGTGGCGTTGCCTCTGGATGCCGGGACAACTGAACTGGTGGATCGGCAGTATCTTTGCCGTTGGCTCGCTGCTGTTTGCAGTCGCCAGTGTGCTGAGTTTGTCGCCGACGCTTGCGGCAGCGTGGTCGCTCGACGCAACCCAAGTCAACGCCATCTTTTTCGCGGGCTCGATTCCGTTCACTACCGCCGCGTATCTGCAGCTGTTTCAAGCTGCCAATGCAAGTGACGTCGATCCTAGCCAGGAACAAGCATCACCACATTGGCAGTTGTTCGGTTGGCGGCCCCAGGACATTGGCTGGCTCAGTTGTGCACTGCAGTTCATCGGTACGGTCTTGTTCAACTTCAACACGTTGGACGCCATGCTTCCGTCGCTGAACTGGTTCCAGCAGGATCTGTTGATCTGGGCACCCGACATCATCGGTTCAATCCTGTTCTTGGCGTCGGGATACCTGGCGTTCATCGAAACCTGCCACGCCCATTGGGCTTGGAGGCCTAAGAGTATTTCCTGGTGGGTCGTGTTCACGAACTTGTTCGGCTGTGTGGGATTCATGATCGCTGCGTTGTTCGCCATCGTCTTGCCGACCGTCGATAGCGCGACGGTCACGCTCTCGCTGGTGTTCACGCTGCTCGGAGCGATCGGCTTTCTCATCGGCTCGCTGCTGATGCTTCCCGAAATGGTTGTCGCGGACGATCCGTAGCGCGGCGGATAATTCGCACAATCGGTCTATCCGGACATTGTGGCGAGTGGGCCGCCATGGGTACGCGTCTTTTCGCGTTGCACTCTTTCGTCGCGCGTCGATGAAGAGTCCGTGCATGATGCCAGTTCGGCAATCCAGGAGGGAGTCAGTGACAACCGCAAAACCCAACCTTTCGGTTCTAACACTACTGCTACTGAGTGCGGTCGCGGCATCAACCAGTGCGGACGACACCTGGAGTCTGTTCGGCGATTGCACGATTCTTGACAATTTGGGCATCGCCGTTGACGGCCAGCTCGCTCAGGGAATGACAACCAACTCGAGAAATCCGACGAACCCTGCGGCGGGTGTCGGCAATCTTCCCGCGACGAGTTTCAACTATCGCAACGACGAGTACATGCTCAACTCGTTTTATCTGACGGTTGGACGGGCCACCGACACGGGGGGATCGGGTTGGGATATCGGCGGCAACATCGACTTGATATACGGCACCAACTATCTGTTCCTGCAGTCTCGTGGCTTGGAAACGCGCCGAGACTCTGAGTAATCACTGGAACAGCAACGATGGATCTGGACTCGGCGGAGTCGGTCTGATGGGGCTGGCGATGCCGCAGCTCTATTTGGAATTGGCCTATAACAAGTTGACCGTTCAACTGGGGCACTTCTATTTGCCGGTAGGCTACGAGCGGCCGGTCCCCACAGAAAACTTTTTCTACTCCAACAGCTACGGATTCAGTTTTAGCTTCGAAACCGCTCCCGTCGTTGGGGTGTACGCGAATTGGCAGCCCAGCGACTCGCTGCAGATCGGCGGTGGGTTCCATCGCGGCATGAGCAATTGGGAAGACAACAACAACGACCTGAGTGGCTTCGGAGTCGTGACCTTGCTTGGTGACGATGGCAACCGATCATTGTCGTTTCAGTTCAGCCTGGGTAACGAAGCGGACACCGGCAGCGAGACTTTGTACGTGCAAAGCGTCGTCTTTGAACAGCAAATCGGTAAGCGTGCAAGTTACGTCGCGTATAGCGATTTCGGATTTCAACAAAATGTGCTGCCGGGGGACGCCACGGCTTTCTGGTACAACGTCCATCAGGAGTTATCGCACCAGCTAAGCGATTGCTGGACGGCTGGGATCCGCTTGGAGTGGTTCGACGACGTCGATGGATTCATTGTGAACCCGGCACCGGGTCCCGGTGTGTATTACGATCTTACGCTGGGTCTGAACTACACGCCCAACAGCAATCTGATCGTCCGCCCCGAAGTTCGCTGGGATTGGTTTGATGCGGACACCGGTGTTGGGCCCGGGCCTTACGGGAACGGCAACGACCGCAATCAATTCATGGCCGCCGTCGACGCGATCGTCACGTTCTAAACGCCTGGTCAATCCTGAACTTAAAAATCCAAGGGATACAGCCAGTTGAGCCAGGTGTAACCGCGGATCCCGATCCGGCGACAGCGCGGCAAACCCTCCGCCACTGGTATAGATCGCTGCGGCGCCCTGGGCTCCAATCGGAAACTGCGATTGGTCTTTGTCTTTCCAGCCAGTTGCTGCTGCGATGACTACGAACCGCATCCGCTGCCACGTTCGTGTTTCCCCGCCTACCCGCCGTGGTACCAGTGTGTTCCCGCCGGCGACGTCACCGCTTGTGCGAAAACCTGCCCGAACAAAGACAAACGAAGCTGGTGGTTCATTCCCACGTGGCGCACTTTGCGAGAGGCCCTCTGGCTTGATCCGTAACGTCGACAAGCGGCTTCGAGGGGCGCGTCAGGAACAATGGAGTAGCTCGAGCCGTCCTTGAACCAACTTCATTCGCCGCTTGGCCGCAGTTTTGATGTCTTCCTAAACCGCTTCGATCTACCATCCGTGAAAGCCGTGCATAACAAACAGCACGGTTTTCCAATCCGCCTCACTCCGGCGAAAAGGAGTTGATCGTCGTCTGGCCGTCTTCAATGACGACCAACGAGGATTCCGGCACCTCCTGCCAGTGCTCGGTCATTTCGTCCAGTGGTTCGGACAGGACAATGACCGCGCCATCAGGAAGTGGTTCGTAGCTGCCGTGGATCTCGCGCAACGCGTGGATGTGGCGGCTGTGATACTGCGTCCGCGACTGGTTGCCGCTCGAATAGCGAACCGTCCAGAGCCGCGAACCGTCGGTCGTACAAGCGCTGAACTGGATCGGTTGCTCGATCCCCGCCGCCTTTCGCGCCCGTTCGACATGTCCCATGGTCCGCGCCAGAGCCGCGGGCGGATCGTCTCGCAGCCCGAACGTTAGGGCCAGGAAAAACAGCGTTTCCGAATCGGTCGATCCGTCCGATGGAGGGAAACAGTTCGGGATCGACGTCGAACATCAACTGGCGTTTCAGCTTGCTGAACTGCGGCACCGAACCGTTGTGCTGAAACAACCAGTTCTCGAAAGTGAAGGGGTGGCAGTTCGTGTTTTGCACCGGCGTGCCCGTCGCGGCGCGGACATGCGAAAGAAACAGTCCTGAATGAATGTGATCGGCCAAGTGTTGAAAATTCGCGTCGTTCCAAGCCGGATGCGTGTCGCGATAAACGCCGGGCGTCTGCTCTTGGCCATACCAGCCGACGCCGTGGCCGTCGCCGTTGGTCGTCTCGACGTTTTGCGTCGCATGTCGACTTTGGTCGATCAGCGAATGATCGGGACGCGTCAACAAATCGCTGAGCGAAATCGGCGGTCCGCAGTAGGCAAGCCAACGACACATGGGTTAGACCGTTTGAAATTCTTTACGGCGGAGAGATGGACAAAGGTATTCCAGCGCTTTGCTGGAGGCTGAAAGACGAAAACGCTGTCAGCTTTACGCTGTACGACTTCGCCAACGTGCTCCGCGCGCGTGGCTGGCAGGTGCCGGCGTATTCGATGCCAGCCAACCGTCAAGATCTGGTGATCCAGCGAATCCTTGTGCGTCACGGAGTCAGCCGCGATCTGGCCGGTCTATTGCTCGAGGACATGAAACGGTCATTGACTTCTTCGAGAAGCATCCTGTTCACGCCTCGATGACTGCGGACGAGGCGTCCGGTTTTCATCACTAGCTGAAGAGTGTACCTGGAAAAGGGGTCAGAGGA
Source organism: Pirellulaceae bacterium (assembly GCA_963714715.1). Taxonomy (GTDB): domain Bacteria; phylum Planctomycetota; class Planctomycetia; order Pirellulales; family Pirellulaceae; genus JBFJVZ01. The sequence goes on from CAVQPV010000024.1 coordinate 32,639, forward strand.
CCGTCCCATCTCGTGCAGGCTGCACGCTTCACAACCGATACGACTTTGCACGCGCTACTCGCGGCCGGCTTCCACTTTCTTCATGCCTTCCTCGAGCTTCTTGATCTCCTCGGGTGACAACTGCGGCCGATCAATCTTGATCGTCAGCTTGTTGAACTCGGCGGTCAGCGGGAACGGCGGCTTGTAGTCCGCATCGTTCACGCCGGTGATCGTGTCGGAGCCGATGTCGAAGCTCTCGTCCCATTGCAGGATGATGGGGATCGTTTTCTCCATCTTCTGCGTGGCGACCACCTTGCCGTCCACCTTGAGCGTGCCGGTTCCACCCTTGCCGATGCCGGAGAAGCTGTTGTAGGCCATCGTGCCCAGACCGACGCCGTCGTACTTGAAGTCGAACTCCAGGACATGCCGGCCGGGCGTGAGCGCGTCCGGGCCTTCCCACTTCGGTCGTTCGAGATCCAGCAGGTTCCAGAGGAACACCGGCTTGCCCTTGAGCAGGTAGAAGCCGAAGCCCGCGAAACGCCCGCCGGAGGTCACGATCATGCCCTCGGCACCGCCTTCGGGAACGGTGATGTCCGCAGTGATGGTGTAGGAGGTGTCGAGCAGGTACGGCGCATCGCCCTGCGGCAGTCCGGTCATCGGCCGATTGTAGACAAGCGTGTTGCGACCGGCGGTGAGGCTCGGACGCGCGGCCGCGACCCGGGCGCCGACCGATGCGTTCAGCGGAAGGACCTGATACTTCTTGGCCTCTTCGAGGAACATCGCCCGCATTTCCTTGACCTTCTCGGGGTGATCGGCGGCGATGTCGTTGGTCTGGTTCCAGTCCGTGTTCAGGTCGTAGAGCTGGAACACCTGGTTGTTGAGCGGATCCGGGTTGGCCGCACCAAAGGCGTCCCACGGCGCGCGATTGACCTTGGTGCTCATGAACCAGCCGTCGTGATACATCGCCCACTGGCCCATCATCTCGAAGTACTGCGTCGTGTGCTGCGACGGCGCCTTGGCGTTCTCCTTGTCGAAGGTGTAGGCGAAGCTCGTGCCCTCGATCGGCTTCTGCTTGATGCCGTCGACATACTCGGGTGCCGAAATGCCGGTGAGTTCGAGCAGCGTGGGTACGTAGTCGATCACGTGGACGAACTGCTCGCGCAAGCCCGCCCTTGTCCTTGATGCCCTTCGGCCACGAGATCACCATGTTCTGGTTGATGCCGCCCAGCCGCGACGCGTTCTGCTTGAACCAGTCGAACGGCGTGTCGAAGGCCCAGGACCAGCCGGCCGACATGTGGTTGTAGGTCTCCTCGGTGCCCCAGACGTCGTAGAACTTCATCTGCACATCCACCGGCGGCGCCACGCCGTTGAAGAATGCGACCTCGCTGAACGTGCCGAGTGGTCCGCCCTCGGCGCTGGTGCCGTTGTCGCCGTTCTGGTAGATGACGATCGTGTTGTCGAGCTTGCCCAGGTCCTCGAAGGCCTGGATCACGCGGCCCATCTCGTGGTCGTTGTAGGCGACGTAGGCGGCGAACACGTTCACCTGGCGGATGAAGAGCTTCTGCGCCTCCGGCGTGAGTTCGTCCCACGGCGTCAGGATATCCTTCGGCCATGGCGTCAGCTTCAAGTCCTTGGGAATCACGCCGAGCCTCTGCTGGTTCTCGAAAATGCGCTCGCGCAGCTTCTCGTAGCCATCGTCGAACAGATGCATCGCCTCGATCTTGTCCACCCACTCCTTCGTCGGATGGTGCGGCGCGTGCGAGCAGCCGGGCACGTAGTGCATGAAGATCGGCTGGCTGGGGTCGCTCTGGTGAATCCGCGTCATCCAGTCGATGGCGTCGTCGGCCATCGCGGTGATCAGGTTCCAGGTGCCTGGCGCCTTGCCATCGAACGGATAGATCTGCGTCGTGTTGCGGAACAGGTTCGGCCCCCACTGGTTGGCGTCGCCGCCGACGAAGCCGTAGAAGTAGTCGAAGCCCATGCCGGTCGGCCACTGAGTGAACGGCCCGACCTGGCTGGCTTCGTAAGTCGGCGTGTTGTGGTCCTTGCCGAACCACGACGTCGCGTAGCCGTTGTCTCGCAGGATGCGGCCGATGGTGGCATTGTCTTCGCCGATGACGCTGTCATAGCCGGGGAAGCCGGTGGCTTGCTCGGCGATCACGCCGAAGCCGACCGAGTGGTGATTGCGCCCGGTGATCAGCGCCGCGCGCGTCGGCGAGCAGAGCGAGGTGGAAAACACGCGGTTGTAGCGCAGACCCGCCTTCGCGATGCGGTCCATGGTCGGCGTCGGGATGACGCCGCCGAACGTACTGGGTACGCCGAAGCCGGCGTCGTCGGTCATGATCAGCAGGATATTGGGCGCATCCTTTGGCGGCACGATCCGCGGCGGCCACCACTCTTTCGATTGCATCGCGTTGTCCTTGATCACGCCAGCCGAATTTCGGTGCAGGCGCCGGAAGCTGCTTGCCGCTAATGGTGGTGGTGGCGCTCGGCGAACCGATCTCGCCGGTAATTTGCGGTTCGTACGGGTCCTGTGCGTCGGTCGCCTTCCCGTCGGCCGCCTTCCCGTCGGCTGCCTTCCCGTCGCGCCTTCACGTCCTCGGCGCGACAGCAACCTGCGAGCGAAGGACCCAGCCGGTACGCATGACTCCGTTGACGGCGATCCTAGCCTTCGAGCCATGGGTCGCGAACGGAAAGCACCTCGAAACGCACGCCTTTGCGCAAGAACGGCGACGACATTCTCTCCCGCCTTCAGCTCAGCTCGTTCCATCGCGACCTGGACAATGCTACCCGGCGCGATCGCCTCGCTGGCGACCGGAGCGGGTTGGGGGGGCTGCGCGAGGACAAGACTCGTCGAATGGACGAGCGCGAGGGCTGAGAACAGTAACAACTTTCGCATGAGAACACCGGTCATGTTGTTGTTCGAGTAAGTACTTGTTGTTGGGGTATCGCCAAAGGGGTGGACGCAAATCGCCACATCTTCAACAACACCTTCTGGCCGTCGCATTCTCAAAACTCGACTTGATATTTTTCGGTCATCGTTTTTCGCATGTTGGCCATCGAGACAGTGATTTCTTGCATCAGCTTGTTCGCCGAGGCATAACCTTTGCTCGTCTCTTGCTCGGTGATTTGTGCAATCTGCTGTCCGTCCGTCTCTCAAGGATGCCCTGGGGTTGTATTGATACCGGTAGGCGTAACCGCCGCCATAAAACCCGTAGCGCTCGCGTAGCTCCCGCCGCATACTGGTAGTCATAGACCTGGGCACCCTGCATGTTCGCCATCCGCGACGCCGTCTGTACGCCCGCTGATCGCATCGCGTTTTGCGATTGGCGCAGCGCACCGGAGACTTGCGTGGCGAGACTTACCAACTCGGGATCGACATGAAGAACCGGCAAGGCGTCGATCTTGGCGGCATATTTCGCGTACCACATCGCAACCAAGCCGGGAGTCGTCAACTGGTGTTGCTTGTCCTCACCGGTCAGATCAGAAAGCAGCATCTCGATCGTTTTGAAATATTGAAGAGTCGATTGAGCGATCAGACTCTCGCTTGACTTGGCGTCGCCGGATGTCGGTTGTTGGCGAGCCCGCAGTGAGGGGGGAGCATCGAGCAGGCTGAAAATGCGCTGCGTTCCGCTGCTGCCCAAAGGTCCTTTCAGCAGAATTTCATGGGCCGTCACTTTGACATTCCAGTCATTGAATTCCTGGATCATCGCTCCGTGATTTCCCAGGCATTCCAGCAGCAGCGGCTTGGCAAAGTCTTTCATGAGCGTGATGTCCGAGTCGAAATCGACTTTCAGGCCGCCAAAAACGTGGTCGGTAATCTCGATGCCCAAGGTCGCACCACGAACGCTCGCCAGCGCGGCGGCCAGTTGGTCTAAGTTGACCTTTTGCCCTTGCAATGACTTCATCGTGCCAAGTTTGCTGCGAATGAACTTCGGCGACAGCACATGTTCCAGATCGATCGCCAAGAGAATGGGCGTGTTTTTCGCATAGTTCTCTGTTTCGGCGAGATAGGGTGCGAGTGGTTTTCGACCCTTCAATGCGAACACGTTGTCAACCCAACGCGTCGTTTTTTGACGGTCGGCGGGATACATCGTGCCGGCGATGAACTTTCCAAACTTGATGACATACGTATTGTTGGGAAGCACGGCGGCTTCCTGCCCGCCAATTTCGTCGACGTTGCCGCCGTAGCGTTCGGTGACCGTCATCATCGAGGGTTCTTCACTGAGATCCATCACGGAAGCATTCCAATGCGGCTGCATCAGTTCGACATCCATTTGCGATGCCATGACCAGATGCAGTGTTTGAGGCGGGACAATCAGCAAGCCGGACGAGAAGTCGCTTTCATCCCGTTCTTTCCATTTCCCTTGAACGGCCATCGGCGTCGCGAGTATCGCTTCCATGTTGAAAAGCATCAGCGTATTGGCATCCTCGGGCAGGTGCTCCACTAAATTATGAAACTGTCCCCGACTCCATTGGGGTTGGATCAAGACGATCAGTGTGAAAACGAGCGGGATGCAGATCGAGCGGTTCATGGCAGATTCCAAGTTGGCAAGTGGATCATCGCGGATGGTTGAATTCAGGTTCAGCTGAGTGCGCGATCGTGAATTGATGCGTGAGGCGAGAATAGAAGGGGTCCGACAAAGAATTTGAAGATCAGCATGCCACGACCGCGGCGCTGCGGCCGACTGTTCATCGGTTCATGTTCCACAAACAGATCCTCGCTCAACGCCCGGTTCCGCGAACCGATGCCGCTTGGCGGCTGGCGCGCGGAAACTCAGCGCGTTGCTTAACCAGTCGCCTCTTGGTCTTTGTTGAGGCGTACGAGCAGATACTGCTCCGTTTTTCCGTCCCCGACGTGAATCAAGGCGGGAGCTTCGTCTTTGGTCAGGTTGTAAAGGCCGGTCTCGAATCAAATTCGACTTTCTGATCACCGACCGTGAAGGCAACCCTTTGCGTCTTCTTGTCGACCGCACCTTGGATCACCATGGTCTTGTTCGTCTTGGTGTCGGTGTAGTTCCCGCGAATGACACCTTGCTTGTTGACCGCCAGTTGGATCGTCACGATCGAGTCTTTTTCGCCGGGCTTGGTCAGAGCGAACACTCCCAAAGGCAACCAGTCGCCGTCGGCTGGAGCATCTGCCGTGGCACCGGATTGGGCCAGTTCGCTGGCTTGCTGGTAGTACTGCTCCGCCGTCCCCGCGTCCTGGCCATCCACATAGACATTGTTGTTTTCGTAGGTGACGTTCGTTGCCATAGTCGTAATAGACGGGGGTCGTTGGGTAGTAGTCCATCCAAGCACCGACGGAATTCCAAGTGGCCGCTCGCCACGCAGCGCCGGTGGCCCAACCGGCCGCGAACCAAGCGCCGGGATGCTCGGTGTACCAACCGCGGTCGTAAACGCCCCAGTGGTTGTAGTTTCCGCGGACTGCGGCGGCACTCATGTAGCGATTGGATGGGGTCACGCGCGCGAAACCTGCCGCCGCGCCAGCTGGGCCTGCAACAACACCACGAGCCGCCGCGCCGCCGTAGGGTCCTCGCGCCGCACCACCCGCAGCAACGCGACCATCGGGTCCCACTGCGGCGCCACGGGCGGCCGCGCCGCCATCAGCACCTCGGACTCCACCGACTGCGGCAACTCCACCGTCAGGACCGACGCCTACCGCGCGGCCTGCGGTATTTCCGCGCGGACCAGTCACTGCACCGCCGGCTACCGCGCCACCGTCGGGTCCCACTGCGGCGCCACGTGCTGCCGCGCCACCGTCAGCACCTTGGACGCCGCCAACTGCGGCAACTCCGCCGTCGGCACCCATGCCCACCGCGCGTCCTGCTGTGTTACCTCGCGGACCGGTCACCGCGACACCCGCCGCCTGGCCTCCCCGTGGACCCTCGGCGGTACCGCGATTCACGTCGAAGTTGTCACCGCTTCGTTGTCGACTGCCGCCCAGACTGCTGAGACCGCTATCGGATGGAAGTCCGAGAAAGCTGTTTAACTGCGAACGGCTTGCCCCACCTGCGGCACCGCCACCAAAGCCGGCTCCACCAAGTCCGGCATCGCCGTCGCGACCACCTGCGGCTCCACCACCAAGTCCAGCAGCGCCACCAAGTCCACCTGCGAGTCCTCCACCAAAGCCGGCATCGCCACCGCGTCCGCCAGCTCCACCGCCAAGTCCGCCAGCTCCACCGAGGCCACCAGCGCCACCGCCGAAGCCTCCACCACCCAGACTGCGATCGCCACCACCGCCGAAGCCACCGGCTCCACCGCCGAAGCCACCCGCTCCACCGCCGAAGCCACCCGCTCCACCGCCGAAGCCACCCGCTCCACCGCCGAAGCCACCGCCGCCCATGCTACGTCCGCCGCCGCTGAAGCCACCACCGCCGCCGCCGAAGCTTCGTCCGCCGCCGCCACTGAATCCTCCGCCGCCGCCACCGAATCCTCCTCCGCCGCCGAAGCTTCGTCCACCGCCTCCTCGGCCGCGACCCCAGCAATCAGTCAGTGGCAGTGAGAACATCAAACTGATGGTCAGCACGGTAAGAATAGGTGTTCGGTACATGGGGATCTCGTTCAGGGACTGTGGGTGAATGGATGTGTAATCTTTCCAGCGATGCACGACTTTAAGGTGTGCTCGGCTGGCTCGCGGGCTCTGCCTTTGGCGGTTGGCGTTTGATGACAACTTCGTCGGTATCGGGCAGCGACATGCCGCCCACAGATCGCTGGACCGACTGCCACACGTACGCGTTATCATCCAACCGTCTGAGCAGATTGACGGACGACGTGGGTGCGCCTCCGCCGGTCGTCCCTCGCATCTCGGCCATCCAGCCACTTTGCGTTGGCGACCAGATGCCGAAATCGTGTCCGCCATCGGGACTGAAACTCCACGACTGCACGCGACCTTCAAGCGGATTCCAGCCGATCAACTGCACTCCGGACGTCTTCGTGCCATCGACCGACGTGGTCGTGTAGGTCCGTTCAACAAACTGCTCGTTGGCCACCCAACGGCAGACGGATTCGTGCTTCACGCCATGCTCTTCGGCGACCCAGGTTCCGATCAGCCAGCCAAGATCCGCGACGCTTTGGCGGCTGACCTGAGCCTCGATCCACGTATCACGCACCGAAGCCATCAACCACTTTCCATCAACCTTGCCGTGGACGGCGGTGTACTTGCTGACTCCCGGTGCGCCTGGCGGAGGCGGATCAACGATGGCGCGCCCGTCTTCGATCGCGACGTCGCCACTGAGCACCCGCAACGAGTCGATCACGATTTTGATTTGGGCTTTGGGGTTCTCGGCAAAGAACCTGGCATAGTCTTGCTCGATCGCATCGCGGCCGGCGATCGTGCGTCCGCTGTCGTCGATGTACTCGCCGTCCTCCGTCCACAACGCCGCGATCGACTTGGCATCCTGCTGGTTGAAGGCAGCCACGAACGCTTCGGATCCAGCGCGAATCGCGGCTTTCTCCGCTGCTGAGGGGTCAGACGGCGTTGCCGACTTGTCAGCCGTCGGAACACTTGGTGGTTCTTCAGCGGGTTTCTGAGCAAAGCTCACCGGTGCATGGACGGCGCCAAGCAGCGCGACCACGATCACGGTCAAGAGTCTGTGTTTCACGATGTTATCCTGGTTGTTTGTTTGTTGTCTCATCGCTGATCTTCCGAATCGGGTACGAGCAGCAACTTGACGTAGGGCGAAGCATACCGCACGTCCACACTTCCCGCCAATGAAATCGGCAGTAAATTGGGGTGCGACGAAATCGCGCGATGGAAAACAACGTCCGCCCCGATGTCTACTATCGCTTGGCGGTGTTTCCGGTTCAGGTCCCGCCACTTCGGCTGCGGCGCGATGACATTCCGCTGCTTGTTTGGAATTTCATCACCAAGAAGCAGGGACGCTTGGGCAAGACCATTGACAGCGTCCGAGCGAAAGTCATGCAGTAAGTCCTTGGTGGGTCAGCGCAAACGACTCGAACTTGAAATCACACTCTGTCTTACAGCGAGTGCATCGCGCGAATGCCGACCCACCTTTCTTCGATGTTTGCTCGACACCACCCTACGCGGTTGCAATATCCGGGCAGCTAGATCGACAGAACACTTGGCCGTTGGCACAGTGTCGCCGAACTCTCCGAGTTCGGTCATTGCCTCGACTCCCCCCAAAGGCAATTACGGCTTGTCGGAGGCCAGCGCAGGTTTCTTTGGCGAACTCTTGGCCGTTGGCACGGCGTCCGCCTCTAAGTCACCTAGCGCATACTGAATCCCATCCAGCATGTGGCGGAGCATCACTGGATTGCGAAACGTTTCCTCGCGATGTCCAAAGTTGGTGTAGAAGACCCGGCCATCGCCCGCCTGACGAAGCCAGGAAACCGGCACTTCGCGGGGACCGTCTTTGATTCTGCCGGCGACTTCATCCTTGGTCATGTCCAGGCTGACCAGAATTCTCAACACTTCGGGACCGACATACGACTCCGGCTTGTACTGGTAGATTTCGTCGCTGTGCCAAAACCCGCGACCCTCGAAGGCCCGGTTCAGCACATGGCCCGGATCGTCCAGCTTGAATGCCCACGTGCCGCCGGCGCCCCAAGGATGGCCGTTGAAGACCCCGCCAACCAATGCCAGACATTCGGGGTGCCGCCCAAAGTTATCGCTGGCCGCATGGAAGCCCGCCAATCCGCCGCCTTGGGCAACAAAGTCCATGAACGCGTTCATGTGCGAGGGCTCAGGGAACTTCATTTGAGTCGTGTTGTTGAGCAAGATGCAGTCGTACTGCTTCAAGTTTTCTCGGGTGAAGACATCGTACGTGTCGGCAAGATCAACACGGAACGCGTTTGTCTTGCGAGCCATTTCCTGGACCGCCAGATTCCCGTGCGGAATTGACCCGTGAATGAAGCCTTCACAGCGGTAAAAAGCCAAGATGCGACGTTCTTTTTGCGGCTTCGCGGTCGCCTCGCGCGGAACGGCGTTTGCAATCGCGGTTCGGATGTCCTCAGGAATCGGCTTGAATCGCTCTGCCTTTTTCTGCTGCCAGGGATCGGGCTTCTGGTCTTGGCCGACGCCGGTGCCCGGAAACAGGACAGCAAGTACAATCAGGCAAGCGATGTATTTCATTGAATTACCCATCTTTGTTTTTCGATTGAAATGCGGGTCGTCGCACGGAAGCGTTGCGACGGGGCGGGCACCAAGCATAGCAGAAACGAAGTCAGAAACTAGAATCCAGCGTTCACCGATTCGCTCCCAAATCCGGCCAAAATTTGATGAAGTCAACGATCAAGATCGGGGATGTCGGCACGCTTTCGGGGGTCGTCGGTCCCGGTCAAACGATCACGTTGGGTGGGGAACAAGAGGCAACCGTGTTTTCAACTCCATCGATGATCAATCTGATGGAGCACGCGGCCAGGGAAGCGCTTCGCCCGTTTCTTGAGCCCGGCGAAGAATCGGTGGGAATCGATGTGCAAGTCGAGCATCTGGCCGCGACGCCACCGCGCACCGAGGTGACCGCGACCGCCACCATCAAATTGATTGAAAAGAACGTGATCGGTTTCGATCTGGAAGCCCGCGATGCTTGGGAGGTGATCGGACGCGGTACACATCGTCGCGCTGTCATCAAGACCGACAAATTCATCGATCGGCTTGCGGGTAAGAAGCAAACGAGTACGCCGAGTTCGACATTCCAAGAGCCGCCGAAATTTGAGTTGCTCGATGTTCGGCGCGAGGACCGTTTGGTGTGGGCGACGCTGAATCGACCGGCGAAGCGAAATGCGTTGAATCAAACGATGACGCGCGAGCTGGAACAGCTGGTAGATTGGCTTGCCGGCTCCGCTGGCCAAGTGGGGGCCGTCATTCTTTCCGGCGCCGGTGACACATTTTCCGCCGGCGATGACGTGTCCGAACTGCGGCCGGACGATCCTCAAGCAATGATGAGCCTCAGTCTCCGCCGCGGCGAGCTTTACCGCCGCATGACGGAGTTGCCGCAGATTCTGATCGCAGCGATCGACGGCCTGGCTGTTGGCGGTGGTTTCGTTTGCGTTTGCGCCTGCGACATTCGAATCGCCACCCATAACGCCAAGCTTGGACTGCCGGAAGTAAAACTTGGCTGGCCGCCCAATTACGGGTTGCAGATCGTTCAGTCGATTCTTGGTCGTGCCAACGCGCTACGGCTGGCTGTCAGTGGCGAGTCCATCAGCTCAAGCGAAGCACAGCGACTTGGAGCCGTTCACGAAATCATTCCCGCGTTTCGCTTGCGAGAGGAAGCCCGACAATTTGCGAAAGCCGTTTTGGCGCTACCGCCCGAATCCGTGGCGGCGACCAAGCAACTTTTCTCACTTGCTAGTGATGGACGAGATCAACTGGCGACACAATCGTTCTTGACTTGTTTACAGACAAAGAACGCCCGAACGTCCATTGACAAGTTTTCCGGGCAATCGAGCGAGCTCGGCGAGCGATGACGCGTTTAGCATCGTGCGTCTATTTAATGTCGTATTTCGCTCCGCGAAATCACGTCTCACCCGTTATTTTGCGGAGCAAAATACGACTCTTGTTTTCCGCACGATGCTTACTGGAAATAGTCACGCGCATTGAGGGGCCGATCGGTGTCGTCCAACTCAAGCGAGTCAGTATCGGAAGCTGGTATTGGCAGCCTTTCAGCTTCACGTGTTGGACTCAATTCAGGTCCCGAAAGTATGCTCGGCTGCGATGCCGGAGGTTGCTCCGGATCAACCTCAGGGGATGCCGGCGGCGTCAAATCAATGGTTCTGTTTGCTGGCGAGTCAGATCCGCGGTCACGGTCCGCCCCTGTATTGAAGTCGGGAGTCGTTGGGCCTCGATCAAGCGCATCATTGAAGAACAACGCCAATTGACCGTCCGCCCATCGTCGCCAGGAGGGTCGAGTCTCGATCAACACCAGGTCTTGCAGTTGCGCAACCAAGCTTGGATCGTTCTCATCGCTCCGTATTCGCAGCCGCACTAAATTCCCAAGGAAGATCGGGTTGGCCGGATCCATTTCGATGGCTTGTTGATACAAGTCCATCGCCTCGTATGTCTTGCCGGCAGATTCCAGGGCGAGTGCCAGGTTGTAGTACACCGTGGGATCATTGGGCAAGTAATCCATTGCGCTCTCGAACGCCAGTACTGCGTCGTACAAATTGCCTTGCTCATAGCACAGCAGGCCCAGGTTGTTGTAGGCCGGCCCGTAGGTGTCATCGACGGCGATCGCGGCCGTGAATTTGTTTCGCGCTTCTTCGGGCGACCCCACGCGGAGCGCCTTGATGCCGGCGTACGTTAGCCGCGACGCTTTGGCGGGGTCACGCGTTGCGCTGACGCGAACAATCGAATCACGTGATTGATTCAATGACGCGCATCCAATCAGCATCACCACCATCCATGCGGTTGTAATGTGTTGACACAGCAGAACG
>CAVQPV010000025.1:0-251153 GCA_963714715.1 Pirellulaceae bacterium
CTAAGTGGTCGATCGATGATGGCTCCGACAACAGATTCAGAATCTTCATGTGATGAGCCGACGAGCCCGTACGATCAGGTTCTGACCGCGGATCGATCGCCGCACGTAAACTTGATTGGCATCGTCGGCCGGAAGCATCTCATCCGGACAATGCAGGGCATACTCGACCAGCAAGCCCAGCAGGCTCATGTCCAGCGGCAGGTTGTGATGCCATCCGCTGCTATTCTTCGAGGCTCGAAACTGAAACGACAGGAGTTTTCGATTGAAGGCGATTCCCATCAGCATGGCCGCTTGAAATCGCAACAGCTTGGTAGTCAAACGAGGATCAAGAACGCTTCGATCAAGGAGTTTTGAAAAGCTATCGAACTCGGCACTACCGCGCCCCGCGATGGTCAACTTCAGAACTTCGGACAGATTGGCCAGCGATTCGGGAAGCCGCGTCGAGATTTGATCGATTTCTTCGCCGCTGAGTCCAAAAGTGGAGACGCCTTGAATACGACCGCCGTCCAGATAGATCCACAGCCGGATATTTCCAAATATGCCGCCTTGTCGCCGTTGTTAAGAAATCGATCAATTCCCGCAACTCGATCGCTGCAAAGGTTCCACTCAAGTCGGCTTCGCCCGCATCACCGATGACTTCGGAGCGGCCGAGCCTTTTGATCCAGACGCCACGACCATCGCTGCTGTTTCGATTGCGTTGGCGACGGTTGTGACCAGCAGGTCTTCGTGTATGGCTTGGGCAACATGTCAACCACATTGTCCAAGCTCGGCGTACTCGACGTAGTCGCCCTTCTCAGCGTCGAACTGATGACGATCGGTGTGTGAACCAGATCGGAGTCGCGGCCAGTTGAGTCGCGACTTCAAATCCGGTGGTGCCAACTGATGATCCAACAGAATTAAATCGGGTCGGATCTCGTCGGCAAGCCGTAAGCCTTCTTCGGCATCGGGAGCGAGCGTGACGTTGTAACTGGTGTGCGCTCAAGTGAGAGTCAACCAGCTTGCGAATGGCTGCGCCTGTCATCAATTACTAGAATCTTTTTTCATCATCAATTCATCCATCAAGGGTTGAGGGGTCAGCCGAGGGTAACCTTTGGCCAAACGGAATCCATCGCGGCGTTGGTTAATGGTTTTTCTAGACAGGGCTGCTGCGCCAAGCTGAATGGCTTCACGACGGATCGAGCTTCGGTGCGACTGCTCACCAGCACGACCGGGGTGTGCCGGCCGGTGGGGTGCTTCTTGATCTCGGCAAGCAGTTGGAGTCCCGTCATCCGTGGCATCTCGATGTCGCTGAAGACCACATCAAAAGATGCCGTTTGGAACGTTTCTAGGGCGTCGTGTCCGTTATCGGATTGAACAATCTGCAACTGCATAATGGCCTAGTGATTGGACGACTCGCATGCGGCAGCTGCGGAGTCGTCGACGACCAGAATCTTCAAGTTCTTTGAAGACGCGGCAATCGGTTTACCGGGGATTTTGAGTTGGCAAAACCGGTGCACTGTGAACAGCGATTCGAATCCAACAAGAGGACGACTTCGCCGAGGCCCGACACAGTTGCGGCTGACAAATGGGATGTTGCCGGAACAACTTTGGCATGGGCCGCACAACAACTTCTTCCGGGCCGATGATCTGTCTCATAAACAGGATCGCCATGTTGCCTGGTCGTTCATGATCCTTGTCGGTTGACAAGGCATTGCCCAGCACGATCGACTCCTTGCCGAGTTCTCTGATGTTGGGTTCAAGTCCAGTAGCTGATCAAGACATACGGCATGAATCTTCTCGTCCTCGTCACCGTGAGTTTCTGCACCGCCTGCATCGGGATGAAACAAGTTGACCGCTCGACCGAAACACCATGACGTGTTGAATTATTCGAATGCAAAGGAATCGAGAGCCGGATGCGCCTTGTCCAGCTGATGAGTCGACCTCGACCATTCTGCTCCAAGGTCGATGCCGACGACGTCCATGCCAACACCCCGACCGGAAATTCTGGTGGCGGTCTCGCGGTTGAAAACTGCGGATGGAAGATCAGTTGTAGTTCTTTGTGGCTTGAGGTGTCCTGGTGTGATCAAGCCTCGTTGAATGCCGCGCGCCTTATTGCCTCGTAGTCCAGGCCGCGACCATCGTCGTAGACTTCGATTACCAACAGATCGGGACCGGACTTGGCTTGCAGCGTGATCGTTCCCTGTTCTTGTGTGCGCTTGTACGCGTAGCTCAGGAGATTCCATTCCGTGGCACGAGTTGCGGACGATGTGCAGTAACGGCTCCAGCGACCAATGGCTCGTTCAATTCCAGTTTCCTCGCCAACAAGTTTCAGTTGCACCTGCTTGTTTTCGGACCGAGCCGCATCACTGACTGCCCGTCGCAGGCGATTGAACAGGCCATTGATCGGAGTGCGTCGAGTTCCACCAATTCTTGCCGAAAGCCGCGAAATCCAAATTGCGATACATGATTGTTGCCATCGGCAACCGATTGGAACACTCACGCAGACCTTGAGCTGATTCCAGAACGTCTCGTTGGCAATGTCTCCTAACAACGCTTCGGCTTCTTGACCTAACAGCAAATTATTCGGCGTTGCTGATTCATGTGACGGCCGCAATGGCTCGAAATCTTGATTCAGTGCTCGCAGTCGTGAAACACTATCGAGCAGAGCCTCGTGAATCGAATAGATGGTGCTTGAGCTTCGGCTTGTTTCGTGACATCACCAGCTCCGACAACATATCCATCAGGTGGTTCAGCCGTGATGCTTTCACTTGAACGGATTTGTTGTCACCAGCTTCGTCGTCGAAGTTCAACGGGCTGGCCGAACTCGTTGGATTTGCTGCCTGTCGCCGGTTGATTCTTGTTGGCGAACTGGGCCGAAGTGGACGATGCGTCTTGGCGCTGACTTGCCGCTCGAAAGGTGTTGACTTTTTCGCCGACGGTGTCGACATACTTCAGCAACGAGTCCAACGGTGCCGCCGTATCACTTTTTCGATTTCGCCAATCGCGCTCCACCGAGTGGATGTAGTTGGCCAGCCTTGCTAGCCCGATGCTCGCGATGCCCCTTTCAACTGCGCAGCTCGCGACCGAGTGTTTGCAGCGAGTTTGGATCGTGGATTGGATTCAGTAGAAGCAGTGACGATTCCATCGACGCCAAACATCTCATCGCGTCATCCATGTGCAACGCAACTCAGCGTCAACGTGCTCGCCTTCGATTCCATGATCTTCGGCGGCTCAACCGAGTCACCGGTTGGTGTGGGGCGGAGAGGCGTTCGCGGCGCCTCATGGCGGCCGAGACTCGCGGTGAGCGCTCTGTGCCCAGAAACTTGAGGACGGCCGATCTATCGCATGCTTGTACAGGACCCCGCATTTCAGTTGATGCAAGAGTGATTCGATTGCTGCGGCCGACGAAGATCGGGCTCTGCCAAACTGCCTGCCTCCGGTGTTTGGTCGGCATCGAACCAGGCATTTGCTCCATTCTGATTGGATGTCATCGGCAATGTCATTCCCGAAACGAACGAGGATCTGTTCGTGGGATGTCTCCAATTGAAGAAACGCATCGGGTTGGCCTGCGGAAGATGCTGCGAATCAGGTTGGTGCCTTCGATCACCGCATCGAAGTCGTTCAGAAGTTCCGGATCACGTCGAATGCGTTTTCGATTTTCCCTGGACCACAGTAGGGTTGCGAATTCCACGACCTGATCCTGCGACGAATGAATCCTGATTGAATGACTTCCTCCAACAATGGGAACGCGTCTCAGCTAGGGCAACGATCTGAAAATCCTGCTGCGGAATATCAGCGTACTGACCGACGGATTGGCAAAACTGGCGAAAATCGCTCACTTATCTAACGGCATTAGATCGACACCTGGTACGCTTGCAGACGTCTAGGTAAGAACCGGCGGTCGCCTGCACCTGCGCCATCGAGCCCGTGGTGCACAGACATCAGCCCCGTTTTCGCCTTGATTCGTGCAACCGCGTAGACAGTCTGATGGATGACTCCATATCATTGTTGTTTTCGTGAGCGTCTTCATTGCCCAGCAAGCATGATCATGCGCAGTGCGATCGCCTTTTACTACAGCTTCTCTACTGTTGCCGCAATGTTCAGCATGACTCGTCGTTGCTCATTACCTTGCTGCTCGTGGAGACCCCACTGTCGGCAGAATCCTGTTTCAGTTTGTCCACGCTGTTGCACCGAAATCTTCGGAGCAAACCAGCGTCGGCATCGATTTCATCCTGTTCATGCGAAATCACTTCGAATTGCAGTTGTTGGTTCCGGTCAGAAATGCATCGGCGAGCACGCCGATTTCTCTGGCCGCTTGCGTCGTCTGCTCGGCCAGCTTGCGGATCTCGTCAGCAACCACCGCAAAAGCTGCGGCCGCGTTCGTGGTACTGGATCGATTCAATTGACGCGTTCAATGCCAACAAATCGGTGCGTCCCGCTACATCGCGATCGTCTCCACAATCGTAGGAATCTGCGCGTCTTGGATCAGCAGCGAACGAAGCCGTTCTTGCTGGCAGCCGAACATGAGCGGAGCCGGCCGAATCGATCCCGATACTTCGACAAAGTGTCGTGTGGCGGAAATCAATTCCTGTGCCGATTCGAGTTGCTTATGAACGACGCCGGCTTGTTGACGAGCCGTATTGATGTTGCCCGAGACTTGGGCGATGAAATGGGCGGTCTTCGAGACCGAGATTGCCCTCCTGGTCCCTGTGCGGCGACGATTTCTTCCGCGCAACGCCCAATCTCCAACACGTTTTGTTGAATTTGAGTCATCAAGCGGTCACTGAACCGTTTCCGATCCCCATAGCACGGCTCGCAGCTGCACGGTTGTTCGCGTGTCCCCACTGCGGCGACGATCCAACATCGCCAGAATCGCCTCTACTTCCCGTTCGTACTTCGGAAATTCGCTTCCACGTCTTCGAGTTACTCGAACTTCTTGACCCACTGATCGGACGGTGTCAAACTCCGATTCCGCCGACGGATACCTGTTCGGGTGATCCATCCAAGGCAAGTGATCCGAGCTGCGAGATGCCGGATCAGACGTTTGTTCAGGCATAAGCGGCCTGCGGCGAACGTGACTGCGGCAATCGAAACGCCAATCAGTCGGTGGTCACGCTCATCATGCTGGATGCCAACACGCTGACCAAGACAACGCCCGCGACAATCGCGTGGCTAAGCAGAATCAATAGACGCACTTTCATGCGAACACCTCAGGCAAACAATTCGGTCGGCCTTGCAGTGCAAATTCTTGCGCAAGGATTCCACGGAGAATGCCGCGATTGCTGGACAAGTTGTAGAGTGCGTGTGCATTTTGAAGACCATGAACGATTGATACGTTGCCGTGCCCACAACGGCGATCGCTGGCTTTCCACTCGGTGACCTGCATCGACGTGCGCTCTCAATCGCGTCGATGGCAATCACGCGGTCGATCATCAACGCCCGAAGTCCCAGTGGGCTGTCGAGCACGAGAAGCTGTTCACCATCCTGCTGAGCGTCTGGCACCATCACCCAGCAGCGGACCAAGAACGACCACCGGAATGAACTCGCTGCGAATGTGGGCACAGCCCGGCAAGTGACGGTGGATGTGCACTTTGACCAGCGTCGGTGCAGGGCCAATCGCACCAACGCCGCCGGAGATCCGCTGTGCGAATGCGGCTGAAATATGGAGTGTTTGTTAGCCAATTCCGCATCAAGCGAACTCGGAGGCCCGGAATCAGCGCGGTTCTGAGGCGATTCGGCGAACTGCCGGACTCTCCAGCAAGTAACATCGCCTGGAGCATGGCGTTCTTGACTGATTCGCGGAAAGGTTCTTCGGCAGCGCGGCTGTCTCGAACGAGACCCGTCGCTTCGTGGTCGCGAACAGCTTTGCCATTGTCGGAACCCACGCGGGTCCCACGGGAGCACGGATACGTCTCCACCGCAAACGTGTGTCATGAGGGACAATAGTCAAAGCAAAACGCGAAATCTTTTCGGTATTACCGGTAGTAACCGTGACGCAACGTCCTGCGTTTGCTTCGAGCACCCAAGTTGCGACCTGCCGACCACCGCGGAAACGGCCTGGGAATGCCATCCTTGTCTTTACCCACATCTTCTTCAGTCGCGAAGCGACGTGCGGCGGGTCTCCGACCACTTGGTGACCGCAGGTCTCCGACGCCAGCGTTGTCGACCAGACGCAATCACTTGCCCGGGCTGGGTAGCTTGCCGGTCCTATGTACACCCTTTGCTCCGCAAGATAGCTCTACCGATCGGCGCACTACCAGCGGGAGAGGTGACGACACAACCGCTCAGTGTGATGTACTACTTTGCGGTTTCAAAGTTGGCACTGACGTTCAGGCGCGCAACTGCGGTACTTGACCGCGTTGAAATACATGCTGATCGCCAGTGATTCATCGTCGCGGGGACCGATCGACGGGTGATTCTGTCTGCACCCGCATAAAGACGCCTTTGCGATAAATAGATGTTCGCTTCCACCTACCTAATGCACCGAGCGCATCGTAAATTGTGTGGTGCGTTGGGTGTGGAAGCGAACGTACCTATTTCCATTCACCAAAGTGCGTCTTATAGCAGTACGAGACAGAATCACCCCGTCGAATCGGCAATCTACCGCGACGATGAATCACTGGCGATCAGCATGTATCCCGACGCAGTCAATTACACAGTACGCCTGAACGTCAGTGCCAACTTTGAAACCGCAAAGTAGTCCATCACACTGAGCGGTTGTGTCGTCACCTCTCCCGCTGGTGGTGCGCCAATCGGTAGAGCTATCTTGCGGAGCAAAGGGTGTACATAGGACCGGCAGCTTACCCAGCCCGGGCAAGTGATTGCGTCTGGTCGACAACGCTGGCGTCGGAGACCTGCGGTCACCAAGTGTGCGGGGTCGGAGACCCGCGCACAGCTGCGCGTCGCTTCGCGACTGAAGAAGATGTGGGTAAAGACAAGGATGGCATTCCCAGGCCGTTTCCGCGGTGGTCGGCAGGTCGCAACTTGGGTGCTCAAGCGAACGCAGGACGTTGCGTCACGGTCATTACCGGTAATACCGAAAAGATTTCGCGTTTTGCTTGACTATTGTCCCTCATGACACACGTTTGCGGTGGAGACGTATCCGCACGTGCTCCCCGTGGGACCCGCGTGGGTTCCGACAATGGCAAACCGGTCGCGAGGCCGGGACGCAAAGCGACGGGTCTCGTTCGAGACAGCCGCGCTGCCGAAGAACCTTTCCGCGAATCAGTCAAGAACGCGCCAAAGCGGCTGACAATGCTGCCAGGCGAATGTTACTTGCTGGAGAGTCCCCATGTCGCCCGAATCACCTCAGAACCGCGCTGATTCCGGGCCTCCGAGTTCGCTTGATGCGGAATTGGCTAACAAACACTGCATATTTCAGGCGGGCGATTCGCACGGCGCGATCTCGGCGGCGTTCGTGCGAGAAGTCACCCATGCACCGACGCTGGTCAAAGTGCCGCGCTGCCCACCGTCACTTGCCGGGCTGTGCCACATTCGCAGCGAGTTCATTCCGGTGGTCGTTCTTGGTCCGCTGCTGGGTGATCGTGAGACACTCAGGCAGGATCCTGAACAGCTTCTCGTGCTCGACAGCCAGCTGGGACCTTGGGCGTTGATGATCGACCGCGTGATTGCCATCGACGCGATTGAAACACACGTCGATGCAGGTCACCGAGTGGAAAGCCAGCGATCGCCGCTGCTGGGCACGGCAACGTATCAATCGTTCATCGTTCGTGTTCTGGATCCACACGCGCTTCTACAACTTGTCCAGCAATCGCGGCATTCTCCGTGGAATCCTTCGCAAGAATTTGCATCCGCACCAACCGAATTGTTTGCCTGAGGTGTTCGCATGAAAGTGCGTCTATTGATTCTGCTTAGCCACGCGATTGTCGCGGGCGTTGTCTTGGTCAGCGTGTTGGCATCCAGCATGATGAGCGTGACCACCCAAGGACTGATTGGCGTTTCGATTGCCGCAGTCAGCGTCGCCGCAGCCGCTTACTTCCTGAACAAACGTCTGCAATCCGGCATCTCGCAGCTCAATTCACTTGCCTTGGATGGATCACCCGAACAGGTATCCGTCAGCGGAGTGATCGAATTTGACGCGATTGCCGATCAGTGGGTCAAGAAGTTCGCGAGACTCGAAGACGTGGAAGCGAATTTCCGAACGTACGAACGGGAAGTCGAGGCGATTCTGGCGATGTTGGATCGTCGCCGCAGTGGGGACACGCGAACAACCGTGCAGCTGCGAGCCGTGCTATCGGGGATCGGAAACGACATGACCGGCTTGATGACTCAAATTCAACAAAACGTGTTGGAGATTGGGCGTTGCACGGAAGAAATCGTCGCCGGCGCCGGCGACCAGGACAATGTCGTCTCGAAGACCGCCGATTTCATCGCCCAAGTCTCGGGCAACATCAATACGGCTCGTCAACAAGCCGGCGTCGTTCATAAGCAACTCGAATCGGCACAGGAAACCATTTCCGCCACACGACAGCTTGTCGAAGAATTGTCGGATGGATTCAGCCGGCTCCGCTCATGTTCGGCTGCCAGCAAGAAACAGCTTCGTTCGCTATCTGATCCAACGCGCCAGATTTGTACGATTGTGGAGACGATCAGCGATGTAGCGGGACGCACCGATTTGTTGGCATTGAACGCGTCAATTGAATCAATCCGTGCCGGCGAACACGGTCGCGGCTTTGCGGTGGTTGCTGACGAGATCCGCAAGCTGGCCGAGCAAACAACGCAAGCGGCCAGAGAAATCGGCGTGCTCGCCGAATCATTGTTGACCGGAACCAACGATTCGATCGAAGTGATTTCGCATGAACAGGATGAAATCGATGCCGACGCTGGTTTGCTGCAAACGGTGCAACAGCATCTGGACAAACTGAAACAGGATTCTGCCGACAGCAGTCAGGGTGTCCAGCAAATCAGCGGCGCAGGTAATGAGCAACAACAAGTCATGCTGAACATTGCGGCAACGGTCGAGAAGCTGGTCGACACTTCGAAGGGCGATCGCGCTCGCGCTGATCATGCTTGCTGGGCAATGAAGACGCTAGCGAAAACGACGATCGATATGGAGTCATCCATCAGACTGCTACGCGGTTGCACGAATCAAGGCGAAAACGGGGCTGATGCTGTCAGCACGGGCTCGATGGCGCAGGTGCAGGCGACCGCCGGTCTTACCTCAGGGACAACCATCTCCGCAAGCGTACCGGTGTCGATCTAATGCCGTTAGATAGTGAACTCACCAGCGATTTTCGCCAGTTCGATCCGTCGGTCGGTGCGTCTGATCCGCAGCAGGATTTTCAGATCGTTGCCCTAGCTGACGCGTTCCCATTGTTGGAGGAAGTCATTCAATCGGGGACCGATTCGTCGCAGGATCAGGTCGTGGAATTCGCAACCCTACTGTGGCAAATTGCAGGGAAAATCGAAAACGCCGAGTTCAACGAGCGTGATCCGGAACTTCTGAACGAGCTTTCCGATGCGGTGATCGAAGGCACCAACCTGATTCGCGGCGTCTTCGCAGGCCAACCCGATGCGCTTCTTCAATTGGAGACATCCCACGAACAGATCCTCGTTCGTTTCGGGAATGACATTGCCGATGACATCCAATCAGATGGAGCAAATGCCTGGTTGGACGATGCCGACCAAACGCCGGAGGCAGGCAGTTTGGCAGAGCCCGATCTTCCGTCGGCCGCAGCAATCGAATCACTCTTGCATCAACTGAAATGCGAGCAGTCGGCTGGAGAGGTCCTGCCTGCGAGCAAGCCCTGCGATGATCGCCGTGCTGAAGTTTCTCAGCAGCAAGACGCTCGCCGCGAGTCTCGGCCGCCATCGAGCGCCGCGAACGCCTCTCCGCCCACACCAACCGGTGCAACTCAGTTAGCGGCCGAAGATCATGAAGAAATCGAAGGCGAGCACGTTGACGCTGAGTTGCGTTGCGCGTTCATGGATGACGCGATGAGATGTTTGGCGTCGATGGAATCGTCACTGCTTTCTCTGGAATCCAATCCCGCGGATCCAAACTCGCTGCAAACGCTCGGTCGCGAGCTGCACACACTGAAAGGGGCATCGGCGAGCATCGGGCTAGCAAGGCTGGCCAACTACATCCACTCGGTGGAAGACGCGATTGGCGAAATCGGAAAAAGTGATCAGCCGGCACCGTTGGACTCGTTGCTGAAGTATGTCGACACCATTCGCGAAAAAGTCAACACCTTTCGAGACGGCAAGTCACGCCAAGACGCATCGTCCACTTCGGCCCAGTTCGCCAACGAGAATCAACCGGCGACGGCAGCAAATCCAACGAGTTCGGCCAGCCCGTTGAACTTCGACGACGAAGCTGGTGACGACGAATCCGTTCGAGTGAAAGCATCACGGCTGAACCGCCTGATGGATATGTTGTCGGAGCTGGTGATGTCGCGAAACAAGCGCGACTCGGAGCTAGCGCATCTGATTTCGATTCACGAGGCTCTGCTCGATAGTGTTTCACGACTGCGAGCACTGAATCAAGATTTCGAGCCATTGCGGCCGTCACATGAATCAGCAACGCCGAATAATTTGCTGTTAGGTGCCGAGCCCGAAGCGTTGTTAGGAGACATTGCCAACGACGTTCTGGAATCAGCTCAAGGTCTGCGTGAGTGTTTCCAATCGGTTGCCGATGGCAACAATCATGTATCGCAATTCATTCGCGGCTTTCGGCAAGAATTGGTGGAACTGCGACGCACTCCGATCAATGGCCTGTTCAATCGCCTGCGACGGGCAGTCAGTGATGCGGCTCGGTCCGAAAACAAGCAGGTGCAACTGAAACTTGTTGGCGAGGAAACTGGCATTGAACGAGCCATTCAGTCACGGTTGTTCGAGCCGTTACTGCACATCGTCCGCAACTCGGTCAGCCACGGAATGGAATCTCCTGAGCTACGCGCCGGAGCGGGCAAGCAAGAACAGGGAACGATCACGCTGCAAGCCAAGTCCGGTCCCGATCTGTTGGTAATCGAAGTCTGCGACGATGGTCGCGGCCTGGACTACGAGGCGATCAGGCGCCGCGGCATTCAACGAGGCTTGATCACACCAGACACCTCAAGCCACAAAGAACTTGCCCAACTGATCTTCCATCCCAGTTTTTCGACCCGCGAGACCGCCAGCCAGATTTCCGGTCGGGGTGTTGGCATGGACGTCGTCGCATCGACCTTGGAGCGGATGAGAGGCT
Organism: Pirellulaceae bacterium; assembly: GCA_963714715.1. Lineage (GTDB taxonomy): Bacteria > Planctomycetota > Planctomycetia > Pirellulales > Pirellulaceae > JBFJVZ01. The sequence continues at coordinate 11,183 of CAVQPV010000025.1, forward strand.
GGGTCGAGGTCGACTCGTCAGCTGGACAAGGCACCATGATCCGGCTCTCGATTCCTTTGCATTCGATGATTCAACACGTCATGGTGTTTCGGTCGAGCGGTCAACTATTTGCCGTCCCGATGCAGGCGGTCCAGAGCGCCGGTGACGAGGACGAGAAGATTCATGCCGTATGTCTTGATCAGCTACTGGACTTGAACCCAACATCAGAGAACTCGGCGCAAGAGATGATCGTGCTGGGCAATCCTTTGTCAACCGACAAGGATCATGAACAACCAGGCAACATCGCGATCCTTGTGGATCAGATCATCGGCCCGGAAGAAGTTGTTGTGCGGCCCATGCCAAAGTTGTTCCGGCAACATCCCATTTGTGCCGGCGCGACTCTGTCGGGCCTCGGCGAAGTCGTCCTCTTGTTGGATTCAAATCGCCTCTCACAGTCCGCCGGTTTTGCCAACTCCAAAATCCCCGGTAAACCGATTGCCGCGTCTGCGAAACTGAAGATTCTGGTCGTCGACGACTCCGCAGCTGCCCGCATGCGAGTCGTCCAATCACTAGGCCGTTATCCGGTGCAGATTGTTCAATCCGATAACGGACACGACGCCTGGCAAACGTTCCAAACGGCATCTTTTGATGTGGTCTTCAGCGACATCGAGATGCCACGGATGACGGGACTCCAACTGCTTGCCGAGATCAAGAAGCACCCCACCGGCCGGCACACCCCGGTCGTGCTGGTGAGCAGTCGCACCGAAGACTCGATCCGTCGTGAAGCCATTCAGCTTGGCGCGGCGGCCTGTTTAGAAAAACCATTAACCAACGCCGCGATGGATTCCGTTTGGCCAAAGGTTACCCTCGCTAACCCTCAAACCCTTGATGGATGAATTGATGACGGAAAAAAAGATTCTAGTAATTGATGACAGCGCCACCATTCGCAAGCTGGTTGACTCTCACTTGAGCGCCGCCGGTTACAACGTCACGCTCGCTCCCGATGCCGAAGAAGGCTTACGGCTTGCCGACGAGATCCGACCCGATTTAATTCTGTTGGATCATCAGTTGCCCGGCACCACCGGATTTGAAGTCGCGACTCAACTGGCCGCGACTCCCGATCTGGTTCACACACCGATCGTCATCAGTTCGACGCTGAGAAAAAAGGCGTACGTCGAGTACGCCGACTTGGACAATGTGGTTGACATGTTGCCCAAGCCATACACCGAAGACCTGCTGGTCACGACCGTTGCCAACGCAATCGAAACGGCAGCGATGGTCGTGGCGTCTCAATCAAAAGGCTCGGCCGTTCCCGAAGTCATCGGTGATGCGGGCGAAGCCGACTTGAGTGGAACCTTTGCAGCGATCGAGTTGCGGGAATTGATCGATTTTCTTAACAACGGCGACAAGGGCGGCGTGTTGGAAATCGAAGCAGAAAGACTGCGGCTGTGGATCTATCTGGACGGCGGTCGTATTCAAGGCGTCTCCACTTTTGGACTCAGCGGCGAAGAAATCGATCAAATCTCGACGCGGCTTCCCGAATCGCTGGCCAATCTGTCCGAAGTTCTGAAGTTGACCATCGCGGGGCGCGGTAGTGCCGAGTTCGATAGCTTTTCAAAACTCCTTGATCGAAGCGTTCTTGATCCTCGTTTGACTACCAAGCTGTTGCGATTTCAAGCGGCCATGCTGATGGGAATCGCCTTCAATCGAAAACTCCTGTCGTTTCAGTTTCGAGCCTCGAAGAATAGCAGCGGATGGCATCACAACCTGCCGCTGGACATGAGCCTGCTGGGCTTGCTGGTCGAGTATGCCCTGCATTGTCCGGATGAGATGCTTCCGGCCGACGATGCCAATCAAGTTTACGTGCGGCGATCGATCCGCGGTCAGAACCTTGATCGTACGGGCTTGTCGGCTCATCACATGAAGATTCTGAATCTGTTGTCGGAGCCATCATCGATCGACCACTTAGCGGATCGTGTTGACTGGCCGCGGGAGGAGATTCGCCGAGTCTTATTCGGGTTCGTCCAGGTAGGAATCTTGGAGCGACGGACTGACAACAGCCAGGGGAATTTTGTCGTCTTCGAACCGAATGCCACGATCGCGGGCGAACTTCGAGCGGCGCTGAAGCAGTCGGACCAGTTCACCGGCAAAGTGGTTCGTGACGCACTTACCTTCCAATTGCTTGTCAAGCGATCGACGCCCGATGTCGTCTTCATTGCGATCGACTCACCGGCGGTCTGCAAATCGATCCACGGTGTTTGTGCTGCCAACGAACACGCTTTCTCGCAAATGACCAAAATCATTTTAGTACCGCCGCGTGCTGCCAATGATGACAACATCGAATGGTCCAAGTTGCTGGGCTTCCGGCCCGACGAAATTATTGCCAATCCCTACAGCCAAGATGTGTTGTTTGAAACGATGTCACGACTGCGAGAAAATACCTCGGAAACCAACACCGTAGCGCAAGTCAATCTCGCACAAGTGCCCGTCGTCGCGCCGTGCCCGTCCGCGGCCAGTCACGTCAGCAGTCAGGAAACCGCATCATGATCCAGTCCACAACCGATTTGAAGCCCTATCTGTTGGTGGTGACACACCAGCAAGGTATCACCGAGCATCCGCTTGTGCCCGGCCGTAGCGTCGTGTTGGGGTCATCACCCCACTGTGGAATTCAGCTTGCCGGCGAAGATGTCGCGAATATGCACTGCTTGATCGATTTCAATGACGGAGTTCTAGGAATTCAGGATTGGGCTTCGTCCGCGGGGACGATCGTCAACGGCAAGGCTATCGACACTAAAGTTGCGATCTCCGAAAGCGATCAAGTCAAAATCGGGAGTGCCGCGATTGAGATTCGTCGTTCGGCCGCGCCGAGGACTCCGGCAGTACAAGACAACCCTGTTGAGGACCAAGACGAGGGCGTTCTGCAGGCGGAAGATAACGATCCTGCATCGGACTGTCTCAAACTGCCGATCGACGAGGCCCGAGAGACTCCTGCCGCGATTGCAGCAACCAGTGAAGATTTCGATGGCCGATCATCCTGTGCGGATAGCGATTGTGACGGTGAACTGCCGGCGGACAATGACGATTGGAACGCTGACATTGTCACAGCAGCTGACCCTCAATCGGCTGCGGCTGACTGGGATGACCAGACGGAAGGATTCGATCAATACGATGCCGAAACAGTCCAACTGTTGAAGGCCGAGATTGATGATCTACGATCCATGTTGGCCGACCGCGATTTGCACCTCGAAGAACTCTCTCACGCCAACGAGCTTATTGCCGGCGAATCGAGTAGCAAGAGTTCGGATCGTAAACCGCATCTGTTACAGCGGCGCGTTGACGAACTGCTGGCTGAAGCGGCAGAGAACGACGAACGCTTTCAGATTGTTCAAGACCTGTTGGAAACCGCCGAACTGAAGAATCAAGCCGAGCGAGATGAACGGCAGGCACTGGAAGCTTGGGTTGGTGAGATTGAACACAGGATTGGACAACGAGAATCGGAATGGAAAGCCGAGATCGAATCTGTCCGGCAACAATTGAGTGTGACCGAAAAAGAGCGAAACCAACTGCAGCACAAACTGCGAGAGGTGGCCTCGCGTTTCGGCGCCCAAGACGTGTATCGCGAGACGCTGGATAAACTGCAATCACAGAACGCGGCACTGCAGGAGCAGTTGAGCAAGACGCGAAAACAAGCCGCTACTTGCAAGCAACAGCTTGACAATCTCCAGAATCGCGAATCCGAAGCGATCCAACAAGAACGCGCCGTGATCGCGAAAGAACGCGCCTCAGTCTCGCGGCTGCGGTTCGAGCTGTCTCGAAAACTATCCGAGTTTGAGCAGACAACGGAGCCGAAGAATCCAGCTGACCAAGAAGTGGCTTTGCGGCTGCAGACGTTGCGATCGCACCTTCGTGAGATCCATGAACAAGAGCAGCACGAGCGTGAGCAGAAGGGCGAATCCTTGTTCACACGGATATCTGGTATTTGGAAGAAGATGGACGAGTACTAGGAGATGAACCGTTGAACATCGATCAGCCATCACAGAAATCACTTGATGACGTGCTTGCGCTTGTCCAAAAGCTTGGTCCGGATGCATTGGCATCGCAGTTCCAAGAAGTAGCTTTGGATCTGGCACGCCAACAGCAGAACTTGCAGCAGCAAGTCGCTCACTTCGAGCAGCAACGCCGCCAATGGGATTCGCAGCGTCATCAATCAGTGGTGGATATCGAAGAGCAGTCAAGTCAGCTGGCCGATGCATGGCTACGTTTGGAAAACGACCGTCGTAGTCTGCGTCAAGGAGCGAACACATCCGCCGATCCCTCGACCCCGAATCACGATCACACTCAAGCACCCCCTGCCGTCGCCAGACATGACGGCCAGGGTCACTCAGGCAGTTATCCAGAAAGCGGCCGCGGAACCTCGTGTACTCCGAGCCTGACTGAGCAATTTCAGTTGCTGCAACGCGAAAGGCGCGCGGCGGAGGCATCCGCCGGCAAGACCAATGGTTCCAGACGAAGCTAACGGAGAGACGACATGACTTTAAGTTCCTTGCTACGAAATCCCTTTCGCCAACTCGGGCGAGCATCCGTACCGCTTGCTGGCAGTGCGGCTAACCACCGAAAAATGTCCGAAATACCTTCGGATGTTCGCCGGTTGATTCGTGACCATTGCTACTTTCGCGTGCTAGCGCCCCAGAACGGCGTGGAGTTTGACGATCTGTCAGTGTGGTGCGCTTGGCAGGCGGTCGAACAGGAAATGGCGCTCGTGCCCGAAGGAAGAGTCATGCTCCGTCACGATTTGGTGACAGATGGTTCGAGTTTCGCAGGCTTCGACTCCAGCAACGTTCAACCGACGCCGGTCGCCGCTTTTTACCTCGACAAAACTCCTGTCACCAATGCTGATTATGTTCGCTTTGTCGAAGCAGGTTGCTATTCGCATGCGGAACTTTGGCCGGAAGATATCTTGCCAATGGTTCTGCAGTTCGTTGACAAAACCAATCATCCCGGACCACGGCATTGGACCAATGGGCAACCTGACCAAGACCTGCGGGATCATCCCGTTGTTGGCGTCTGCTGGTATGAAGCCAGCGCCTATGCGCAGTGGGCTGGTAAACAGCTACCGAGCCCAACGCAATGGCAACGCGCCGGCACGTGGATGCAAAGCACTGGTAACACTGCGGAAATTCACTATCCATGGGGAAACTCATTCGATCCAGGCAAAGCGAATGTATGGGCCAGCGGCCACCATCAAACGGTTCCCGTCACTGAGTTTGAAAAAGGCGATACTCTCAATGGTGTTCGTCAATTGATCGGCAATGTCTGGGAATGGATCGATGCCGAATATGTCGTCCACGGCATGAACGGTCTTGAGGTACTGATGCCCGAACCGATGGGCGAAGTTCGAGGCGGCGCCTTTGATACCTATTTCCATTCGCAAGCAACCTGTCAGTTCCGCACCGGCAAAGCGCTCACATACCGTGGTGCGAACGTCGGCTTTCGATGCGGACGCGGACTGGATGGACTGTTGCCAAAGCCCGATTTAGCCAACGAGGACAATTAATCATGACCACCATCCAGAGTTACCGAAATCCGCTACCGACCAATGACCACGAGGACGATGCCGAACTGGATCGTATCGCCTGCATTTGCTGCGACGCGGAAGTAACCGAGTATGACCCTTGTTGTTACGAGTGCCACGCTCCGATGGAAATGTCAAGATCGGTAGCTGCTCGAGGTGTGCAGCCCGATTTCATATCCGTGCTGGGTGCCAGCAACGCGGGCAAGACGGTTTACCTCGGTTTGTTGTTGGACATGCTGGGTAGTCGCTCCAGCCCCATTCGCGGCGCCGCACAGGGCACGTTTTCAATTTCGCTTCAAGAACAAGTCGTCAACGCGCTGCAGCAATGTCGGTTTCCGGAAAAGACTCCGACGGAGAGCGATCTTTGGAAGTGGCTTCACTGTGAAATATCGTGGGCACAGTCCAAAAAAAGCAGCAAGCAAATCGACTTCATCGCACCGGACTTTGCTGGAGAAGCGGTTGCCAGTGAACTGGAGCAGGCCGGTCTGTACCCCGCGATTCGACATGTCGTCTCGCGCTCATGCGGCGTATTACTGCTATGTGACTCGACCGAGGTTCGAGACTCGGGCGCGCGTGAGGACTTGTTTGCGATGAAAATTGCCTCCTATATTTCGGATTTGCACCGTCAGTCTGCTCACTCCAAACCAGCAACGTTGCCGTCGATTGCGATCGTTTTTACGAAATCAGACACCTGTCCTGAGGCCGAAGACGACCCTGATCTCTTTGCCCAAAACAACATGCCTCGGTTTGTCGATTTCTGCGATCGCAAGCTTCCGGCCCACCGTTTCTTTGCCGCCAGCGTGATCGGCGCTGCTTGCATGATCACCGACGATGAACTGGGACATCGCAATATTCCGTTGCACATTCAGCCGCGCGGTGTCATCCAGCCGTTGCAGTGGTTGGTCACTCAGTGCTAGATCGCATTGTGTCCAATAAACACCGTGTCTTCCGAAGCAGAGACCAGGTGAACATGCAAGTCCCGCAGTTGATTTTCGGTTCGACCGATCGTGGAAGCATCCGCGGCTACCAGTTACTAGGTCGTTCCAGTGGAATCGATGAACGTGCTGCCAAAGAGTTCTGCCGCTGGGCTCCCTCGCACGGCGCACTCCAAGAAACAACCACGGATGCGAGCAGCCTGAACTTCTTTCCAATCGAAGACGACAAGTTCATCATTGCGAGAACGGTTTACGGAGGCCCCGAGTACAGCGGTCGCGGCGGATTGCAGGTGGTTACGATTGGGCTGCTGTTGGAAAAACACCAACTCGCGCTGTACGAAAGCAACCCGCTGGCGGTCGCGGAAACGGCGATTTCACTCGGTTACCTGATTCTTCCCGGTTCGATGCGGAGGATGCTGCACCCTGTGACGCTCCCGCGGCGATCCTTGAAACAGAAGATCAACAACGCAGAGAGCGGCGACATCAACTCGTTAGCCAGCGACGTTGAAAAGGCAATACGGCTGATGACTTCCGATTGCAAAGTCGTCATCGTCGGCGCCCGGAATCCAATTGATTTCTTAGCCCAGTTGTTCCGTTCACGCAGCAATCATGAACTGGAAAAATTCAGTTTCAGCACCTCGCTCAAACCATCGATCAGCCGAGATTTCGGCATTCAGTTTTTACCTGCGGCGGACCACGTCACGATTCGGCAACTTGATAGCCAACAAGTCGTCTGCCTCAAGATCGACCAGTCGACATCAGTTCCGCGTGCTTAGCAGTGGGCCAGGACCTTGTCATTACCCACATCTTCATGCGAGCGAACATTTATTTTTTGCTATTCGACCGCGAAGCGGTCCAAGATAGTAGCCGTAGGTCGCGCAGCGCACCTACGGATCGTGTTCAGATTAACCTGAATCGACCCCGAGGGGTGTCACAGCGGAGGTCTGCGACCCGCTTCGGGGTCGAAAACACGGAAAACGATACGTTGTCCGTAGGTGCGCTACGCGACCTACGGCTACTGTCTGTGATCCTTTCAGGATCAAAAAAATTTGGGTAATGACAAGGGCCAGGACCTGGCCTACCCAAGTTCAGCCGTCGATCGACCACCGCGCCTGCCGCAACACGGCTCTGGGCGAATCCTTCATCTTTTCGTACCAGACGGTGACAAGTGACCCGTCCTCCAACTCAACCGTACTCGGGTAACCCAAATCGCCACCTGCTCCGTCATCAGAAATCGTGATTGGGTCGCTCCAGGAAGCACCGCCATCGGCGCTAATGCGAGCTTGGTTACCGAACGGTTTACGGCGATGACCGTAACTCATCAACACCCGACCATCACGCAACCTGGTTAGGAATGACGGCAGTCCCCACACGCCGATCCCGTGGGGCTTGGTCCACGATTTCCCACCGTCATCCGATTCGCACTGCAGCGTTTCATCCTTGTTGGGCGTGTTGTGGTTGCGAATGTGAACGATCAACTTTCCGTCCCCCACCTCGGCGGCATGTAACTCGTGATAGTTCTTAAAGTCATCTCCATCCCGAATCGGTATTTCGGCAAGCCATTGCCAACTTTGCCCATCGTCTACTGATTGGCAAACACCAACCTGGCCGCCCGTCCATAGTTTCTTTCCCGCATACAGCAATCGACTGTCGGATAATTGAATCGGCCCGTGCGGACTGTTGACGATGCTGGTGTAACGTTCGGACCAGGTAATGCCGCCGTCGGTGGATCGAATCATCCATTGGCCAAGTTCGGCTTGACGCTCCGCAGCCGAGACGCGATTGTGGGCGGCTTCCCAGCGATCAAGCTTTTCGACTGGCCATGCTCCAGCCTTGCGAGCTTTTTCTAATTCGTACGATTCGTATGCGAGCGACGTAAACGTGGTCACCAGCAGCGATCCCTTCGCGGTGTCGACAACGCCGGCGTCACGATCATCGATCGGCCCATCCATCAAAGTCCGCGGCCAAGTCCACGAGTCACCGTTGTCGTGGGATCGCATCATGTCAACCCGCCCAAACGGGCAGATATGCGACTCGCGACCGCCCGACCAAACAACCAGCAGCTCGCCGCTGGCTCGCCTGGCGAGCGTTGGCCAACCGCAATAGAGATCAGGCGTTTTGCTGATCACTTGGATGTCGTGCACTTTGGCGACGGGTGCTGCCCGCGTTTTCGACGAATTGACGAACATCACAGCTCCGGAAGTCGCCGTCGCAGTCTTGAAAAACGCTCGTCGATTTGTCGTGTTCATCACCTTCTCAATCTTCGTCGACCGGTGTCAACATGCCGATCCGCCACCCGAATTGACCATAACCCTTGCCCGATTTATCGCGGTCCAACATGCCTTGAAATACGAATCGCCATTGATCGCGGATCGATCGTTAACGTCTGATCGTGTCCGTCACGGATCAATTCTCCGTGGCTGATGTTGTCCGTCCATGGCTCGACGCCGTCGGCAGGTTGCACGTTGTTCCAGCCGGCAAAAGGTGTTTGCGCCGTGTCGGCGATCGGTCGCCAGTCGCCATCCAAGGTTTCGGCAACGTAGGCTTTGTAATATCGTCGGCCATTTTCTTCAATGATCGTCAGATACTTACTGGTCCCTTTGACCCGGTAGGTATGACTGGCCTCAAAGATGTTGGCCTGCAGCGCAATTTCGCAGTGATCGAAGCCCCGGGGGAAGTCAGCCAGGGGTGTCCACAGCCGCCACATCTTTCCGTTTAAGCTGGTGTAGAAAAGGTAGGCCCGCTGGTCATCACAAATGATCCAATAATCAAGCCCGCCAACTTTGCGCGGATCCTTGGGCCCGCCGTCCAACATTGGCTTTGCTGTCGTCCACGAGGTCGGATCGGAAACATCGTCCGTGGTCGAATAGGCGACCCACATTTTCTTCGACTCCGGCACGCCCATTTGGTAGACGAGATACCATTTTTTGTGCGGTTGAAAGTAAAAAACCTGTGGAGCGCAGAAATAATCGCTGTCACTGATTGGAAGCAGAAAGCGTTGCGATTTGTTGGCTTCGTCCCAGCTCTCGAAGGAACAGTATTCAATTGCCGAGCGGCCAGGCAGCTTGACCGTCATGAAGACATGCCAATGCCTGTCAAAGAAAACAACGGTGGGATCCTTTTGCGCGTGGCTCGGTTCATGTTCGCGTACCTCGGGCGTGATCAGAGGCGCGGACAACTTCCATTGCTTGGGAATCCATGACGTAGCAGCGGGCTCGGCAGCGGCGAGAAGACCCTGACCGACCCCCATGGTCAATAAACAAACAATGGACCTCATTGACTGCTGCCTTTTACTTACGGGACGTGATTCCTTTGATGTCGGTTAGTATCCTTTATCAAGTTACGAACGTCAACGCATTGCATCCCAGCACGACGCGCGGCTTCGATGCCGGGCTCGCCGTCCTCGTACACTCGGCAGTGTTTCGGTCGCACGCCCAAGCGGTCAGCTGCTTCCAGAAAGACATCGGGATCGGGTTTATGACGCTCGGTATCTTCGCAGGTCACAATCGTTTCAAACCACTCGATGATCTTGATTTGCTTGAGTTGCCGATGGACCAGCGCACGCGTGCCGCCGCTAGCCACGGCCATTTTCTGTTTGCCGCGATGTTCTCGCGCGATGTTGACTATCGGCTCGATCGGTCGCAGCAAATTGATGTTCCGTAGAAAGCGTTCTTCTTTGTCGGCAAGCGCCGCTCAAATTCGACAACGACATCTTGTTCGGCTGCCAACATCGGTATGACGCGGCTCGATGGGGTCCCTGAATGCCGATAAAAGCTTTGCTCGCAAAGTTTCATCCCTTGCGACGCCAATGCATCCCGCCAGGCCGCAAAGTGCGCGTACATCGAATCGGTCAGCGTACCATCACAGTCGAAAATCAGAGCTTGAATCATGGAATCAGTATAACCGCCTTTTCCTGAAAGCCAGCGGCGAGCACGATTGGTAAAGTCCCCTGGTATGTATCGCTACACGACGGTCGCTACAAATACATCCGCACGTTCGTCGCAGGCGAGACGGAAGAGTTGTATGATTTGCACAGTGATCCGTCCGACGAACATTCGAGTACCCTGGATCGCTCCTGAGTCCTTGTTTTGCCTCTCAGTTTCACTTCCCACCGACAGAACCGACCATGAAACGACGAACCTTTCTTTCCACGGCGGCCGTTGCCGGAACTGCCGCATGCCTCAGCACGGAGCAAGCATTCGCGGCGCAAGTCGTCGCCTTGGCGAAGGGCGACGTCATCCTGTTCCAAGGGGACTCGATCACCGATGCTGGACGCAATAAAAAGAACGCAGTCGCCAACGAAGGACTTGGCCGTGGCTACTCGTCCTTCATCGCGGCCGGCCTCCATCGCGACTACCCGAATTTGGATCTGCAGATTCACAATCGAGGCATCTCGGGAAACAAAGTTCCTGATCTGGACAAGCGCTCGGATCGAGACTGCATCGAGATCAAGCCGAAGATCTTGAGCATCCTGATCGGCGTCAATGATATCTGGCACAAGTTAAACGGTCGTTACGATGGCTCGGCTGAGGTTTATCGCGACGGCTTTGCGGCGCTGTTGCAGCGAACCAAGCAGGCACTGCCGTCGCTAACTTTGGTTATCTGCGAACCGTTTGTGCTGATGACCGGAACGGTAAAACAAAACGAAGACAAGTGGTTTCCGGATTTTGCCACTCGCCGCAAGTACGCAAAAGACGTGTCCGACAGCGCCAACGCGATCTGGGTGCCGTTTCAGAAGATGTTCGACGATGCCGTCGCCGCGGGAGCGAAGCCAGGAGACCTGGCCGGAGACGGCGTGCACCCTACCCCGGAGGGTCATCGGCTGATGGCAAAAACGTGGCGGACGACGCTGGGGGTTTAGCCGGTTTAGCCCCAGGAAGATTGAACACGCGAGCCTCCCGCACACGGCAAGTAAGCCGATTTCATTGACGCTTTCGGCGGCTAGCACTAGGATGAATACCGTAGGCCAGAAACTGTCCTGGCAGGTGTCCTGCAACCATTGACTTCGCCAGGACAGCTCCTGGCCTGCCAACCACTCGCCTGCCGACTCGCCCGCCCGTCTCTGGGCAACCTGCGTCACTAAAACTTGTGCTATTGCCATTCGTACTTCAATCTTGCTCGCGTCGCTTGCCTTCGTCACTACCCTCGCGGTTGCCGATCAGCCAACCGTGCGATTCAACCGTGACATTCGATCGATCCTTTCGGAGAACTGTTATTACTGTCACGGCCCGGACGAGAACGTGCGCGAAGCGGACTTGCGGCTCGACACCGAAGCGGGTGCAAAAGAACTTGCGATCGAGCCCGGTGATGCGGAGGCGAGTGAACTTGTACTACGCATCACATCGGATGATCCCGATACGGTCATGCCGCCTCCAGGATCGGAGCGTTCACTGACGTCAGAACAAATCGAATTGCTCCGAAAATGGATCGATCAAGGTGCCGAGTACGAAGGGCACTGGTCGTTCATCCCACCGCAGCGCGAGCCACCGCCAAAGCTGAATCATCCGTCGGTAGGGGCCAACGAAATCGACCATTTCATTCTCGCGCCGCTTGAGGCGAAGCAGATCAAGCCGGCACCGCCTGCGACACGCGAGACCCTGATCCGCCGTGTTACCTTCGACCTGATCGGATTGCCGCCGACGATCGAAGAAATCGATGCGTTCTTGGCCGATGAATCGCCCGATGCTTACTCACGGTTGATCGATCGGCTGCTGAAACGCGAGGAGTTTGGCGAACGGATGGCGTCCACTTGGCTGGATGCCGCTCGCTACAGCGACACGTATGGCTATCAAGTCGACCGTGACCGATTCGTATGGCCTTGGCGTGACTGGGTGATCCAGGCGTTCAACGACAATAAACCGTACGACCAGTTTCTGACCGAGCAACTGGCAGGCGACCTGTTACCGGGTGCCACTCGCGATCAGATTTTGGCAACGACCTTCAATCGCCTGCACCCGCAAAAGGTCGAAGGCGGCAGTGTGCCGGAGGAGTTTCGTATCGAATACGTTGCCGACCGTACGCAAACCGTAGCAACGGCCTTGATGGGGCTAACGTTTGAGTGTTGTCGATGCCACAACCACAAGTACGACCCGCTGACGCAGAAAGAGTACTACCAGTTGTCGTCATTCTTTGACAACATCGACGAGGCTGGTTTGTATTCGTTCTTCACCTCGTCCACTCCCACGCCTGCGTTGTCGCTGCCAACACCTGCCGAAGAGAAAGCACTGGCGGAAACAGGTCGAGCTGTCGAGGCGGCCGAAGAAGAATTGCGTTCAGCGCTGATCGAGCGACGAGATTTCGTTTCCGACTGGTTGGCCAAACCCGCCGAGCTTCACAATCAAGGTCTGTTCGCGAAGCCGGTCTTTTCGCTCGATTTTGAAAAACCCGCGAAGGCTCCGAATATCAGCGTTGTCGGTGTCCAAGGCAAAGCGATCAAACTAACCGGCGATGATGCGGTTGGCACCAGCGTCGGCAATTTCCCGCGATTTCAGCCCTTCTCAGTTTCACTTTGGCTCAACACTCCCAACAAGAAAGAACGCGCGGTGGTTTTTCATCGCTCGCGCGCCTGGACTGATGCTGCCAGCCGCGGCTATCAACTTTTGATCGAAGATGGGAAACTCAGCTGGTCACTGATTCACTTTTGGCCGGGCAACGCCATTCGGATTCGCACCGTTGATCGGATACCGATTGGCAACTGGATTCATGTGGTCGTCTCCAACGATGGCTCCAGCCGCGCCGATGGCCTGCAGATCTACATCGATGGCGAACCGGCAAAGACTGAAGTCGTTCGCGATCAACTGACCAAAAACATCACGGGAGGTGGAGGCGACAACATCGCGATCGGCGAGCGTTTCAGAGACAATGGTTTTGCCGGTGGAATGGTTGACGAGTTTCAAGTTTTTGATTGCGAGTTGTCTGCGCTCGAAGTCGCCTCATTGTTCGATCCTGCCCAGACAAAGTCGTGGATCGATGGGGAGCCCGAACGATGGTCAAGCTGGCAACGCGATTTGCTAACGCGGCACTACTTGCAACGTCTTGACTTGCAGGTGAAAGACAAACTTGAACAGCTCAAGCAGGCCCGCAAGAAACAGTGCGAAGTCGCTGACAAAACCAAAGAAATCATGGTGATGCGAGAACTGCCACAGCGTCGACAAACATACTTCCTGAATCGCGGAGCCTACGACAATCGGAGCGAGCCGGTGGAGCCTCAGACGCCGGCTGCTTTAGGAGAGTTGCCAAGCGATGCTGCTAAGAACCGACTCGGCTTCGCACACTGGCTGACCCGTGACGATCATCCGCTGACCAGCCGCGTCGCTGTGAATCGACTTTGGCAAATCTGCTTTGGCATCGGCCTTGTCCGCACGCCCGAGGACTTTGGTAGTCAAGGGGAACCGCCCACGCATCCGGAATTGTTGGATTGGTTAGCCGTGGATCTGGTCGAAAATGGTTGGGATATCAAACGGGCTCTGAAACAAATCATGATGTCGTCGACTTACCGCCGATCGAGCCGACACCCGGATCCGAATGTCGCCAAGTCGGATCCTGAAAACCGCATGCTTGCACGTTTTCCATCGTATCGCTTGTCGGCTGAAATGCTTCGTGACAACGCGCTGGCAATCAGCGGTCGCCTGGTGTCCAAGATCGGCGGACCGCCGGCGCGACCGTACGAATTGGAAGCGTCCTTCAAACCATCCAAGCGAGACGAAGGCGATGGGCTGTATCGGCGCAGTCTCTACACCTATTGGAAACGGACCGGTCCCGCGCCGGCGATGATGGCGTTGGACGCAGCCAAACGTGACGTCTGCCGCGTGCAACGCGAACGCACGTCATCACCGCTGCAAGCATTCGTGTTGCTCAACGGTCCGCAGTACGTCGAAGCTGCCCGTGGGCTGGCCGAACAATTGACGAAAGTGACCGACGATGATGGCGAATTGCTGCAACTGGCCTTTCGGCGATTGACCAGTCGACGAGCCGACGGCGAAGAGCTTTCGGTGCTGACCGAATTATTGAACCAGCAGCGCGATTACTTCAGGCAAGACGCCGAGCGTACCAAAACTTACTTGAGCGTCGGCGACGCGCCGGCCGATCCAGCGATCGACCCGGTGCGACTGGCAGCGACCACCGTCGTGATCGCAACACTCATGAACTTCGACGAATGTGTGATGAAACGATGAATCGTCAAGACAACCTCAGCGAGCCCGCTCCCGCGTCACGGCGTGGTTTTCTCGCTGGCTCGGGTATTGGGCTGGGTGCCATGGCACTCGGTCATTTGATGCGGTCGGACGCACAAGCTTCGGTTGCCTCCGGAATGATGAAACGTTTTCACCACGCGCCGAAAGCAAAACGGGTGATCTATCTGTTTCAGTCGGGCGCTCCGTCACAAATCGATTTGTACGACTACAAACCGCTGCTGACGGAAAAACACGGCACCGAGTTGCCTGACGAAGTTCGCATGGGTCAGCGATTGACCGGAATGAGCGGCAATCAGGCTAGCCTGCCGCTGGTGGGTTCTCCGTACAAGTTCACTCAGCACGGTACTGGTGGTACTTGGTTCAGCAATCTGCTGCCGCACACCGCGGCGATCGCCGATGAACTGTGCGTCGTGAAATCGATGTACACCGAAGCGATCAACCACGGTCCGGGCGTGACCTTCCTGCAAACGGGCAGCATGTTTCCCGGTCGGCCCAGCATGGGCGCATGGTTGGATTATGGCCTGGGCAGCGAGAACGAAAACCTGCCGACGTTTGTCGTGATGGTGACCAAAGGCAAAGGGGGCCAACCGCTCGTGTCGCGACTTTGGGGCAGCGGATTCTTGCCGAGCAAGCATCAAGGTGTGCGGTTCCGTAGCGGCAAAGACCCCGTGCTTTATCTGAGCAATCCGGACGGAATCGACACCAAAAGCCGACGATCGTCGATGGACGCGTTGGGCCAGCTACATCAGTTAAAACTACAACGGGCCGCGGACCCGCAGGTCGAAACGCGCATCGCGCAGTACGAGTTGGCTTTTCGGATGCAAGCGTCGATTCCGGACGCCACTGACCTTGCCGACGAACCCGACTATGTGTTTGACGAGTACGGGAAGGACGCAAAGAACCCGGGCACGTTTGCCGCTAATTGCTTGCTGGCGCGACGACTTGCCGAACGCGGCGTCCGCTTCATTCAGCTTTATCATCAGGGTTGGGATCATCACGGCAACCTTCCCGGTGGACTACCGGTGCAATGTCGGGAGACCGACCAGGCGTCCGCGGCGCTGGTGAACGATCTTCGACGTCGCGGATTGCTGGAAGACACCTTGGTGATTTGGGGTGGTGAGTTCGGGCGGACGAATTACTGCCAAGGCAAACTGACCGCCAAAAGTTTCGGCCGCGATCATCATCCCCGGTGCTTCAGCATTTGGATGGCCGGCGGCGGCATTCAGGGTGGCATGAGTTATGGCGAAACCGATCCTTACGGCTACAACATTGTCGAAAAACCGGTACACGTTCACGATCTGCAAGCAACGATTCTGCATCAACTGGGGATCGATCACGAACGTCTGACCTTCAAGTACCAGGGACGCCAATTCCGGCTGACCGACGTGCATGGCCATGTGGTCGAGGACCTGCTGGCGTAGGCCGACGTCGCCCTCACACTCGACGCCGAGACGGCTGCTTTTCATGCCTGGCGGGAACCTTGCCTACACGCTTGCCATTCCGCAGCCCTGCCCACCATAATGCTCTTTTGAATCAGCCAATTCATAAGCAAGAGACTCGGCATGAGCGACCCAACCGTCAGTGGCGTGATCCACCTGATCGAAGAAACGAAAACCTACGGCAGCAAAGGATTTCGCAAACGCCTACTTGTCCTGGAACAAGACAAGGGCAGCTTTACCAATTACGTTCCCATTGAATTCACTCGGGACGGTTGCGACTCGGTCGATGACCTCAATGTTGGTGACGAAGTCGAAATCGCATATCGGCTGAGCGGCCGTCGCTGGCAAAAGGACGAAAAGAGCGAAGCCAAGTACTTTGTCAATGTGGAAGCGATGTCGTTCAAGCTGCTGGGCAGCAGCACCGACACGATGAGCGAAAAGGTCACCGAGAGTCCCAACGATGCGTTTGCCGAAGCTGGCGACGACGAAGCACCGTTTTAAGGTGGTCGCTGTGCATAGGAGAGCTTTCGCGCACTGACCATGCCGGCCGCCGAAAGAGACCGTCCAGCTTAGTGCGTTGGTTCAGTCCAGCTGATAAACTTCGCTCACGCTGGCTTGTTCGACCCCGACTAATTTGTGTGACCACATCGTGGTCGTTTCTGGTGATGCGACATATCCGTACAAGCTAAGCTGGTCGGCCTCGAAAGGCTGTACTCCAACGTTAATCGCCCGATCCGCGCGTTTGCTGGACAATTCCCCCACTCCTCGCTTTTTGAACGGCAATCCCAATCATGATGAGTTCTCTCTCACCAAACCGACGACAGTTTCTTGCCCATACCGGTCTGGCAGCAGCGGTGCTGGGTCTTCACCAGACTTGTGCGGCAAAGGACGACAAGAAATTACCGTTTCAAGATCTCGCTCGCCCAATGGACGATCAACCGCGAACTGAAATCGGGAAAGATTGACAATCTGGACTTTGCGAAGGTGGCTCACGACCACGGTATCTTCGCTGTCGAGTATGTGAATCAGTTCTTCATGGACAAGGCGAAGGATGAGTCCTATCTGGGCGAAATGAAGAAGCGTGCCGCCGATCTCGGCGTGAAGAGTCTGATCATCATGTGTGATCGCGAAGGCAGTATCGGCGATCCAGACAATGCGAAGCGAGCGAAGACGGTCGAGAATCATCGCAAGTGGATCGATGCAGCCAGGTTTCTCGGCTGTCACTCGATTCGGGTGAACGCGGCCAGTTCTGGAACGTGGGAAGAGCAGGTAAAGCTTGCCGCCGATGGACTCGCCAAGTTAACTGAGTTTGGTGCCCAGCAGCAGATCAACGTGATTGTCGAAAACCATGGCGGACTGTCCAGCAACGCCGACTGGCTGGTCGAAGTGATCAAGCTGGTCGACCATGAGCGCTGCGGCACTCTACCCGATTTTGGCAACTTCCGAATCAAGGATGGCGAGTCGTACGATTCGTATCGAGGCATCAAGAAACTGATGCCGTGGGCCAAGGGCGTGTCGGTGAAAGATCAGGTATGGGACGACAAGGGAATCCAGAGCCCGCTCGATTTCGACCGGATGCTGCGAATCGTGCTCGACGCGGGATTCCACGGCTACTGTGGCATTGAATTCGGTGGATTTGCCGGTCTGAACGCATCACGCCAATCGCTGGAACAATCGCGAGAACGGTTGTCCTGATTCATAGTCGCCGTGTTCTCCGAACTCGGCACCAGTCACCACCTTCACACCATCGGCAACATGCAAGCACTGACGCTGAAACAGCTCAAAACGCCGCTGGAACTGGAAGAACGGGATGACCCGAAACCGGCGGCAGAGCAAGTGGTGGTCCGACTGAACGCCGCCGCGCTGAATCGCCGTGACTATTGGATCACGCAAGGCATGTATCCCGGAATCGAGTGTCCGGTCGTTTTGGGATCCGACGGCGCGGGCATCGTTGCCGAAACGGGCAGCAGTCTGGGCAACTACTGGAGTGGTCGCGAAGTGATCATCAATCCGGGTTGGGATTGGGGTGATGACCCAAAAGTACAAAGCAAGTCGTTCCATGTGCTTGGCATGCCTGATGATGGAACGTTCGCAACCCACGTGCGCGTCCCAGCACGATGTATTCATGTCAAACCCAATCACCTGACCTGGGAAGAGGCCGCCGCGCTGCCGCTGGCCGGCGTGACTGCCTACCGAGCCGTCTTCACGCAAGGTAGCCTGCAAGCGGGCGAAACCATCTTGGTCAGCGGAGTTGGCGGAGGCGTCGCCACGTTCGCACTGCAGTTCGCTGTTGCCGCCGGAGCCAACGTGTGGGTGACGTCCTCTTCGCAAGACAAGATCAAACGAGCGGTCGAGTTGGGAGCGAAGGGAGGCTTTGACTACAACGATGCCGACTGGTGGAAAACCATGTCCGGGCAAGCCGGCTTGCCCAACTTGATCATCGATAGCGCCGGCGGTGCGGGATACGGTGCGCTGCTGAATCTTGCTGCACCGGGCGGGCGGATCGTGAATTACGGCGCGACAAAGGGACCACCAGAAAAGCTGGACCTGTTCAAAATATTTTGGAAACAGCTGACCGTACAGGGATCAACGATGGGTTCGCCGGCAGATTTCGCGGCGATGTTAGCATTCGTCGAAAAACATCAAATTCGCCCGATCGTTGATTGCGTGTTTCCCCTTGCTGATGGCAACCAGGCGCTGAATCTGATGAAATCGTCGCCACAATTCGGCAAGTATGTGTTGGCCGTGGGGTAAGCTTCCAGCTTGCCATCAAGAATCCGCCCCTAGAACAAACTCAGCTGCCCGCTACTGTCGCTTGGCGGCGTAAACAGATCGCAGCGCAGCGGATCAGATTCCAGCGAGAGTCCGTTCTTGTTGGCAAACATTTTGAAAAGATCGGCGATCGAATCGGCGCGGGTTCCCGTGCCCCGCATTCTGGTGCCGAATTGGGTACTGTTCATCGCTCCGTCACGGACTTCACGAACTTTGGCCAGCACTTTGTCTTTGTTCTGCGGACGAAGGCGAGAGAGCCAATCAGTAAAGACCGGCTCGACCGCACCGGGTAATCGCAGCATGACGTAACCTGCCATTTTTGCGCCCGCGTCGGCGGCCGCAGCCAACAGTTTTGGGATCTCGTGGTCGTTCAGGCCCGGGATCACCGGGGCGGTCATGACACGCACGGGGACGCCGGCATCGGCGAGAGTTGTGATCGCTCGCAGTCGTGCTGCCGGTGAACTTGTCCGCGGCTCCAGCACATGGGCCAGTTGTGGATCGAGTGTTGTGATGCTGATAGCGGCGTGAACCAACTTATCTTTGGCCATTCGGGCCAGGATATCCACGTCTCGCTCGATCATGGCATTTTTGGTGATGATGCTGATCGGATGTCGGCAGTCGGCCAGTAGTTGCAACAGGCCCCGCGTGATCTTTTGCTTTCGCTCAACCGGCTGATACGGATCGGTCACGCCCGAAAGCATCATCGATTCCGCTTGCCACGACGGCTTTGCCAAAGTGACTCGAAGTAAATCAACCGCGTGCTGCTTGACGATGATCTTCGTCTCGAAGTCCAAACCGGCGGACATGCCCAGATACTCGTGCGTCGGCCGCGCGTAGCAGTAGCTGCAACCGTGCTCACAACCGCGGTAGGGATTGAGCGAATAACGAAACGGTATGTCGGGGCTGTTGTTCTCTGTAACGATCGACTTCGATCTGTCCGCGAAGAATTGCGTTCTTGGGCGATTCGGCTGATCCGCAATCGACGGATCGGCCGGATCCATTTCCACGTGCACCGATTCAAAGCGATTGGCGACTTGGGCTTGGGCCCCACGACCTCGGATTGGATTGTTCACGACGCGTCTCCATTTTGTACGGCGATGTGAGTTCGATTCGATTGGTCAAACGTGACACAACGCGTCCTTGTTGCACCGGGGCGAGATACACGGCTGCGAACGAACTTATCATTCGCCATTGGACAAGCGATTGTGCCGTGTCTGTCGGCAAGTGAAACAAATTCTAGCATCGTCTGGACTAGATCCTCTCTTTTCTTTCCCGTATTTGATATCCGGTCGGCTATCGACACCGATGTCACTGGACACCGGCAAGTCCGCGAGTCTCTGGAAGCGATGTTGACGGATCGTTGGAACGAACGGCGACCAAGATGGGCGGATTTCTGAAATCACCGCGTCCCCTCGCCGGCTCATCCGTCCAGGGGAGAGTGCAAGACGAGAAATCCATCGCGAAATACTCTCGGTGGCAAGACCTGAACCACGGCATTCGGTTTTCAAGTTCACCTGACGAAGCAGTGACGCTACCCGAGTAAGCCACCGTTCGACAGTGAGCACCTGTGTCGGACCGGCGTCCGTCGACCTGATTGCGAAACCGCTCCGGTGTCGGCCAGGAGCAGTTTGGAACTGAAGTTCGGTTGTCCCATTTTCGGCCGCTCTTACGGGTTTCCGGTGTTTTGATTTCCGGGACGGGAATTCGGGACGATGGAGACGAGAGCCACTACGTGGCCCGCAGTTTCGCGACGGGGACGCATCAAACGAACGATTGATGGGATGCGATTCTGGCCCGTTTGGGCACGTCGGTCTTTTTCACCGCCGCGCTGATACTGCGTGGCAGCGTCGCCAGCATGCCTTTCCAAGACTGACGCTTTTCCTATTTCCCCCCAGATCTACTGCGTAACTTCCTTAGGTCGTTGGGAGGGGGCATCCGAGTAACGGTGCGATCAGTTGCGCCACGAGTCATTTACAATCGCGGCGTAAGCGGGCTTCGGATTGTTGCTGGCATCAAGTAGCAACGGATGCTGACCCCAGCGCCAAGTGCGACGATCATTGAGGCCCCAGAAGGTTACTCGTTCGATGACGTCCTCGTGCTTCTTGAAAATAGTGAAGAGCTTGGCGTACGCTTCAGCCTGTTCATTGAGGTCCTCTACGGTAACTTGCGTCGCACCGCGATTACGGGCTCTCCCGAAACCGCGTCCAAATTGCCCTCCGGACGCGCCGCCAATAGTAACGTCCAGTTCGGTAATGCTGACTTTCAGTCCGAGCGACGCGTAGTCGGAAATCGCTTTGTCAATGTCTTCATAGGGAACTCGTCCCGTTCTCCAGTGGCCCTGGATTCCGACGGCGTCAATCGGGGCACCCTCGTCGAGGAGCCGTTTCAGCAAGACCATGGAACTTTCATGTTTGGGTCCCGATTCAATGTTGTAATCGTTGTAGTAAAGGATCGCACCGGGATCCGCATCGCGGGCAAACTTGAACGCCAGCGTCAAGAACTCAGGTCCCAGCGACTGCAGCCATTTTGAATCGCGTAAGTTCTCGGTCATGCCGGTCTCCGCTGTGCCACCATCGTTGATCGCTTCGTTGACAACATCCCAGCTGCGAGTCTTTCCCTGGTAACGGCCGACAAGAGTGTTGATGTGATTTTTCATGCGCTCGGTGATGACTTTCCTGTCACCTCCGCGGAAGAACCAGTCGGGAGTCTGCGCGTGCCAGACAAGCGTGTGCCCGTGCACGGTCATCTCGCTTTGCTCAGCCCACTTGACCAAAGCGTCGGATCGTTCGAATTGCCATTGGTCCTGTTCTGGATGAATCCGCTCGGGCTTCATGCAATTCTCTGGAGTGACGGCGTTGAAATGTTCGGCGGCAACATTCAGCTCCTGTTCGGAATATCTCGCGGGGACATCGCCAGCCATTCCGATCAGAAAAGATTCCGCGAAAGCGTCTTTAATGACGCCGTCGATTTCGACTTCGACCACCGGTGTGGGGTCTGGCTCTGGAGGAGGCTTAGGGAGGTAGCGGGTCGCGACGGACTGCTGACTGCCGAAATTGCCGATCTTGCGATTCAGCATGATGTTTTGCTCACTCAGCCTGCCTGTGTAGTGAGTACGAAATTCCCGATCTCGGAACTTTCGCAATTCGGCGAACGAGATCGTGTCGCCGTTTAACTTCACGTCTACAAAGCTGACGCTACGGCTGTCATCGCCGGTCTGCACGATCGCGTTTGCCGTCGGTGTCCCATCCCTCAAACGCGAAAAGTTGAGATAGTAAGTTTGAATCCCCAAGGGGGTTTCGAATTGAGCGTGCCAGGGTCCGTCAATACCGTCCCGGAAGAGCAGCGGCGCGAACTCTTTCAGGCTTCGTCGCCACGACTGCCACTCATGACCTGTCTCTGGTGAAACATAGTAGTGCGCATTGACTCCGGCATCTTTCAGCGAATCCACAGTGGCTTTCGGGTCACCACCACGACGCGTCCGACCGCCATCGACCTCATGGCCGCCATAGCTGACGAAGACCAGTTTGTTCTTTTTCTTGAAGGCGTTCATGTCTTCGATGTCGCCGGGCGAAATGGTGCTGCCGCTGAACAGACCGATGTGAGAAAATGTATCGGGATTCCGCAGCGTGATCATTTTGGTTTCCATACTCCCCATCGATAGCCCAGCCATCGCTCGGTGCTTTCGTTCGCTGAGCGTGCGGAAGTGTGAGTCAACGTATGGAATCAACTCATTGACAAGCACCGTTTCAAAAGGCTCGATGTCGAATTTCCTTCGTCCACCAAATTGGATCTCGTTGGTCATGCCATAGGTCATCACGATGATGAACGGCCGCGTCTTTTGTTCCGCGATCAGGTTGTCCATGATCAAACCGGCATGTCCCTGGACGCTCCAGCCATATTCGTTCTCACCCCAGCCATGCTGCAGATACAGAACTGGGTAGCGCTCGTCTGAAGCATTGTGGTAGCCCGGCGGGGTGTACACGAAAGCGCGTCGGTTGGTGTCAGTGCTCTTTGAATAGAACAGGACTTCGCGCATCTGGCCGTGAGGTACATTCTTTACCGCGCAGAAGTCACGATCATGGGCCGGAATTTCGATGCCGCTACCCCAGCGGCTGGCGCCGAAGAAGTACCTGCTGTTTGGATCGGGAACTTCCGCGCCGTCGATCTTGATCATGTAGTAGTGAAAGCCTTCGTCCAACGGGGCGAGTACCCGATCCAGGCCCCGTCATCGCGTTTGACGAATTCCGTGCTTTCGCGAAAGGTTGTTCCAACGGTTTTGGCTTCCGGTGCAACAATGCGAAACTTGATACGCCTCTGGGAATTCACTTGCGGGTATTCCTTACCCGGCTGATTGGTCGAAGCGGGCTTAAAGTCATCCTTGATCCCTTGCGGCGGTGAGCTGGACTGGTCGCCTTCCGCAGCTGCCGGAGTCTCCACAGTCGAACTCGTTGCTTCCGTTACGTCCGTGTGATCGACCGACGAGTCTTTGAATAGTAGTTGGGCGAAGTGATACAAATTGTTTCGCCAATGCGTTGGATCGTGACCGTGTGAGTCGACGTTCCAGACATGGGGGATGTCGTTTTCTTTGAGGAATCGATGCATCCGCTGGCTGATTCGGATAAGTCCATCCTTGTTGCCGCACGAGAGCCAAAGCAGTTCGAGTTGTTCTTTGGTCTTCGCCGGATCGGGGATCAGCTCCTCAGGGGCCTTTGTGTTGGGCGCCGAAGAGAATCCACCGATCCATGCGAAAGTGTCGAGATGTGTCAGACCGAAGTTCAACGACTGGCCGCCGCCCATCGACAAACCGGCCAATGCCCGGTTTTCTCGATTAGCCTCCACCGAATAGCGGGACTCGATGGCCGGGATTACATCGTCGAGGAGATCATTCTCGAAAACAGCAAACGCGGGTGCCGATTCAAAGACGTTGCCTTCGGCTCGGTCATTTTTTTGAGCTCGACCGTTGGGCATGACGACGATCATCGGAACGGCTTTCTTGTCAGCGATGAGGTTGTCGAAAAGAACATCAGGAGTCGCACAGCGTTGCCATTCCGTTTCATCTCCTCCGATGCCATGTAGCAGGTACAAGACCGGATACTTCTCTTCGGGTGAGTATCCGGGCGGCGTGTAGACATTCATTTTGCGGGTCGTGTCGACAGTTTTCGACTCATACTCGATCATTTCCAGTTTGCCATGAGGCACGTCGTCGCGCACATCTCGAAAGCCTTCCGGCGGCGACGGAAATGCCGCTATGTCATCAGGACCGAGCGTGACCGGATCGCCGATTTCACTGCCAGGAGGCCCCGTCCGAAGTCGCCGAGATTCAGGCTGCTGAGACAACGCATATTGGCCTCCTGCAAGCCCTATCAGCGACGCGCCGATGTAGAACAGAATCACGGCTTGGTAGCGCGTACGACGAAAAGATATCGATATCGCTTCTGGTCGCGTTAACATGGCAGGTCTCACAGTTATTGGAACGGGCATCGGGGGCTCAGTGTACGGCAGCACCACGGTGGCAAAAAAACAAGGAGAGAATCGAAACAGGGAAGAACGCTCCGGAGAAACCAAAGAACTCGGATCCTGTGAAGCCACAAGCCCCCCTGACGGATTCCATCTTCACCCGAAATCATTGCACCGCAACGAGTTGCTAGCCTCAAAGTGTCGTTTCACCACTATCCAAGTGAAGGACCCTAATTCGATAGCGGCGCAAACTGCCACCAGTCGATGTCGCACAGTTCCCCTTCGCCGCCAACGAACCTCAAGTAGAGATCATGAACGCCGCTGGCTCCTTCGACGTCCGTCTGGAATGTTTGCCAATCTCGTCGGCTATCGGAAGGCTCCATCTCGAACACAGCGATTCGTCTTCCATCGAGGCTATCCAAACGTAGTTCGATCTTACAATCCTTATTCGTACCAGCCGCTCTGAGGGAAAATTTCTCGGCTCCTTCGGCAGCAAAGTCAACGCCAGCGATCTGGATCCAGTCACCATCGCTTGTATGGGTGACTTTCATGCCGCCTTCTTCACACGGTTCGGTCTCGATGCCCTGCTGTGCAGCAAAAGTTTCCGCTTCCACTCGGACGTAGGGATCAAGGGTTCCGTTCTGCTCCACTCCGTCCGTCGTATACTCGACCTTGTTTATCGAGCCATCATCATTGTAGTCGAACTCTTCGATCGCGATATTGCGTCGGAAACCCGTCGGTATCCCAGCCTCGGTTGCAACGATTCGGTTGTGGTAAACATGGTACCACTCGCCCTTGAATTTGAACTGCGAGGCATGATTGTTGTTATTGTTCAGCGGCGGTTGGTCGGCGACGATGCCGGCATACGCAAATCCTTCTGTCGGCTTGTCACTGGTCATGTAGTCAATCCGCATGCCAGCTTTAGGCGTCGTCGAATAGCTGAAATAGTACGTATCACCGATCTTGTAGACCCACGCGGCTTCGAAGAAATTCGGGGCGTGCATTTTCATGACGTCGCCGTCAAGCGTCACCATGTCGGGCTTGAGCTTGGCAGCACGAACATTGTCATCGCCGTTGCCACCAAAATAGATATAAGCTTGGCCGTCATCGTCGATGAAGACCCCTGGATCAAACAGCCACATGTTCTTCGCTGGTTGAACACCCGGCGTACCATGATCAAGCAGCGACTTGCCGAGGACGTCTTTGAAGGGACCGATCGGGCGATCACCTACCGCGACTCCGATGTTCGCTCCGCCGTTGCCGAAGTAGAGGTAGAACTTGCCATCCCGCTCGATCGCCGCTGGAGCCCACGTCTTCTTTGCCCACGAAGTATCCCGTTCGGCATCGAACACGATCCCGTGATCGGTCCAGTTCTTCATGTCACTACTGGAAACGCAGACAACGTTGGGGATATTGTAGCCGCCCTGCAATGGACTCTCGTCGTCGTTCGAACAATAAATATAGACGCGATCTTCCGTCACAACCGAAGTCGGATCGGCGAGAAAGCGATGTGAGGCAATTGGATAATCCGCTGACGCAACAGTGGCGAGCCCGAGCGACGCGAAGAGCAACAAGCCCTTCAAAAATGGGAATTGCATTTTGTCGATCTTTCTGTGAAAGGATTCATGGTCTCAGAACGTTTGATGATGACATGATTTCTGGTGTTGTCAGCAGAGTATAATCCCGACACACTGGGTTCGGACCCCGACGGCCTCTCAAGCTTCCACCAATCGGCGTTGAACAGTTCGCCATCGCCGCCGACGAATCTGAAATACGGGTCGTGCATGCCCGATACTCTACCAACCTTGCAGGTCGAATTCGCTTCGTTCTGCCAACCGCAAGTACCGGAAGCGTCACAGATGCCAATCAGTGGGCTCTCAAGTCCGTGCAAACGAAGTTCGATGCTTCCGACATCGTTTTCCGATGCGATGCGGCCGGTGGAAATCGATGACTCGATGGTGCCAAAGTGAAGTCCTTTGACCGTCATTTCGATGATCACTTAACCGTCGGCGGGTCGCTCGATTCCACTCACCAAGACATCCTGTTCTCGCGTCTGCGATCAAAGAAATCAACGCCCGAATAGAGAAGCTCGAGGACCAATCGGTGGTTCGATTTATCAACATCGGCGACCAATTGACGGCCACGCATGGAGAGCTCATTTCGGGTTACTCCAGCGATGGAATGCATCTCGAAAGACCTGCCTATCAAGTTTGGGCGGACGCGTTATGCCCGAGTTTTGAAAAGATCCCGGTACACGGGCAACGACGGACAAGGCGCCCGTGCCGACCGGTGACCCTTCAAAGTTGAATCCCTGAACGAAGCGTTTGGTTCGCTCAAGTTTATTGCCATTCCGAGGCTTTCCCGCATCAAGTCATTCTCTATGTGCAACGGCACTGCGGCCCGAAGAGAAACGTCATGAAAATAGAATGTAAGTCGTACAGCCTTGCTCGTACGGCATCAGTAATCAGATGCCCAACGTCATTGAACGCCTGCGAAAGCCAATTCAGTTTTCGAGGTGTCAGTTGGCTCACAGGAGTCTGGGCGATTGCTCTCGCAGCGATCTTGTCTGCCAATTGCCGGCTGCGTGCTGAGACCGCCACGAATCCGATTATTCACGCCGACGTACCGGACATTTCGATCATCCGCGTTGGCGATACGTACTACATGAGCAGTACCACGATGCACATGAGTCCGGGGCTACCGATGATGAAGTCGAACGACCTTGTTAATTGGGAAATACTCAAGTATGCGTATGATCGACTCGGTGAGAACGAAGCTTTGAATCTCGAGGACGGACATAATGCCTATGGTCAAGGCTCATGGGCCAGTAGCCTCCGCTATCACGAAGGTGTCTATTACGTCTCGACGTTTTCTGCCACAACGGGAAAGACTCACGTTTTCTTTACCAACGACATCGAGCACGGGGCGTGGCAAGAAAAATCCTTCCAGCCGTCATTGCATGACGCGTCACTGTTCTTTGACGATGGAAAGGTCTTCATGTTGTGGGGGGCTGGCAATCTTCGACTCGTTGAGTTGAATGACGATCTGAGCGGTATCAAAGTTGGCGGCTTCAACGAAACCATCATTCAGAATGCCAGCGCACCGGCAGGCGACAACATCATGCTCCGTGCCGAGGGAAGTCAGCTATTCAAGCACGAGGGCAAGTACTACTTGTTCAACATTACGTGGCCGCGTGGTGGCATGCGGACGGTTGTGCTGCACCGCGCCGACGCGATCACCGGTCCATGGGAAGGAAGACTCGCTCTGCAAGATCAAGGGGTGGCTCAGGGAGGGATGATTGACACGCCCGATGGCGGCTGGTTCGCCTATCTGTTTCAGGACCACGGTGCCGTCGGTCGCATTCCGTACTTGGTTCCAATGACATGGAAGGACGGCTGGCCTGTGCTCGGTGTCGATGGGAAAGTTCCAATCAAATTGAAATTGCCGGCGAACGAGGGACTCATCCCGGGCATTGTCGATTCGGATGAGTTCGAACGCGATGAGCAAGACCGGCCGTTACCGCTTGTTTGGCAATGGAACCACAATCCCGACAACGATCACTGGTCCCTCACTCAGCGGCCTGGTTTCCTCCGTATCACAACAGCGCGAATCGATGATAGTCTCCTCCAGTCGCGGAACATGTTGACTCAGCGGACAATCGGCCCTGAATGCACGGGCACGATTGCACTCGACGTTTCCGGTATGAAGGACGGAGACTTTGCAGGACTCTGTTTGCTTCAGAAACAATACGGAGCGGTTGGTGTCACGGCGGTCGGCGACACAAAGAGTATCGTCACGGTCGAAGCCCCGCCGAGCGGAAGCGTCAACCGTAATCGGCAGTTGCCGCCGAACGGACCTACAACTCGGAAACTTGGAACCAAAAGGCTCCCGCCGGAACAGGATCTCGTCTACCTACGTGCCGTCTGTGATTTTCGCGACCGCGCCGACAAGGCCTACTTCTATTACAGCCTTGACGAGAAAACGTGGACACGCACCGGTGAGGAACTCGTAATGCGATACACGCTTCCGCACTTCATGGGTTACCGTTTTGGTTTGTTCAATTACGCCACAAAAGAAGCGGGTGGGCATTCCGACTTTGACTACTTCCGAATTCGCGACACGATGATGACTCGACCGACCGACGTGGCATCAGATTAGCCGCAACGCAAACGTTCAATCAGAGCACGATTACCTAACTCCCGACATGCAAGTCCAACGCAATCTTTGGCCATCGCCTCTAGGGAAGTGTCCGCTCCTTTACAGCGAGGAAAGGTCGATCGAATTCGATGCCTCGGTTGCATCGCCCGAACGCACGAAAGTCATTGCCGAGCTCGCATCGGGGGTCTGCTGAATGGCGACACCGACGCGACGGAACGAATCGCGCGAAAACGCTCGGATTTCATCGGCCGGGTGATCGAACCTGAGATCACCGCGGTCGGCCGCCGGAGCAGATTGGTGGCTTCGGTCAAGGGTGTGCGTGCCGCAGAATTCGATCATGCAGATGCCCCGTGTCCATGGATTTGAGTCCCGAAACCTTTTTTCCTTCTGGATTTGAGTCCTGGAACGAATGGCACTGCCGATGCTTTTTCTCGCTTTCGGCGCAGCAGCGAGGGCCGCGACGGACTCGCGGACGATTTTTCAGATTCTTGCTCGGCGGAGTGACGTTCGGGTTTTGGCGTGAACCGCTGTGCCAGTAATATCCGCGTCGGCGTGACCTTTCCTGGGTATTGGTTTGCGAAACTTTGGCCAGGGAAGGTCCATGCCTTTTACATCACCAGCTCACTTCAACGCATCATCGTTTTCAATTTTGAAGCGATCCATGATGCAAAGCGATGACTTGCCACTCGTCGAGGTCATCGACGACGCGATGCTCGAAGAAGTCTTTCGAGAACACGATGTTGTTTTCGGTAAAGATGACGACGCGGTCGCCCAGGTGTTCTTCGCCAAAGAGCAACGAAGCTGTAAGGCGGCAGTCGCGCGAGTTGCCTCCGTGTGGGCTGCGTTGGGACGACGAGTCTGTGACACGAACACGGGCGCCTACTGCCGCGCTCGATTGAAGATCCCCTTTGAAGCTGTTCGCGAAATGGCTCAACGAATCGCAAGCGATGCCGAACAAGCATTCGATCAAGAGGACGGCTTATCAGAGCAAGATGAGAGACTGGGATCATTCCGTCAGCGGGATGGATACGAACAAGGAAATTCATATGATCTGCAACAATCCGCTTGGATACGTCCGACGAAGGAACCAGCGCCATTCATCAGTTGAAAAAACAAAGGCAGAATTTTTCCATCGCTGATCGGGAACGATCGATTCGACATGTCGGAAATCGGTTTGAATAGTTGCCAGCGAAGAAACTCCAACTCACCGACAAAGTAAACAACTGTTTGCTCGTTTACACTGGGCAGCTTAACGACAACGACCGCGTGTGGGTGGAACGAATTGCGCGGAGCGGTAATCAGTTCACGATTGCGGTCATTTGGATATTGCAGCACGAAGGTTTGGAACGTGACGCAGCAGTTACGGAACCGACACCGGCGAAATTTGATTGATCAGCAACCTAAGCAGTTAAACGCCAAGCACGATCACTGCGGCCACACATGCGCTGGATTTCGCCACCCGTGACAAAGTTGTTACCATTAGTAGTGTGAGTTTTAGCTACCATCGATAAAGGCGCGGCAGTCGAAGAATGGAATCGCCGTCAACCGCAGGACAACAGGCCAGAGAACACATCATGAAAGCCATCCTGCCTCCTTTGTTTCTCACCGTCACCGTCACCGTCTACGGTGAAGAACCATCGTTTGTTTTTGACAATCGACCTGAGACGGGAGTGCCGCGGGAAGCCCTCACGCAAATGCAGTCGGAATCAAATCTGAATCCGGCGGAGTTGAAGGAATTCCGTGCCAAGTTAACTGCTCAAGAAAGAAAGTTATTTGATAAATCGCAGATAAAACTACACGAGATAACGGAGGGAACGATCAAGACTGTCCGAATTCGATATTTCAACAAGGAGACCTGGGAGACCGAAGAGCAGGCACGTGAGTATGTTCGCGGCTTTCTCGCCCACAAGTCGTTGGATACCTTTGGCTTTCAGATTTGGTCTCAGGGCGTGCAGGTACCGGAGATCGAGTGCCTCGTTGACTTTACCGACGAACACCGGAAGAAACTTCGGGAGGAGCAAAAGCCGTGTCGCGAAGGTCGGCTGCTAATCTGGAAAACTGAGGCATGCTTTCGCAGCGCCACTGGCAGGTGGTGGTATGTCAGTGCGTTCGACCACTTTCACAGGTCTCATCCCGATGGAAATCGCACGCTCGCGAAGGGAACGAAAAGGAAATGAAGCCAGAACCGGGTCAGAACGCCCGTCTCCGAGCATCTGGCACGCTCCGGCGTATTTCCCGCGAACCAATTCGTGCGCTTCCAACTTCGAGCCGAGCCATTCGTTGGAATTAGCCGACGGCAACCGACTCGCGGCAGCCAGTTCCGACGGGGTCGTTCGCGTGTGGAACTTCACGCCCCGTCGGCAATGCGATTCGCCGCCGTCGTCGCCCGGCAACGGCTGAATTGCAACGCTATCGGCGGCGACGGATATTTTCCACGTGCCATCAACTCGTCGGGCCGGTTTTTGATTCTTGCGACGAGTCAAAAAAGCGTCTGTCACTCCATTAGATACTCCGGTTTCATCGACCGGAGCAAAGATAGGGGTAGGGAAGTCCGGTTGAGCCGGACTCCCCTCCCGCCGAACCGTACGTGCGGTTCTCCCGCATACGGCTCTCCAGTCAGTGGGTTCCCTCCAGGGATTGGACGTAGCGGGTATGGGCCGATCGCAGACTGCGAAAACCCTGACGCTCGAAGTAGGCATTGGGCCAACGCTCCGTTCGACTCAGTCGCTTCCGGTTGCGTCGATGACGCTTGAGCAACTGCCGTCGTAAACGCTTGCGGATCATCCTGTCGTACTGGTCGAAGATGTTCCACGTACAGTGCCGAAAGTACGTGAACCAGCCGATTGTCGAGCGATTGATCTGAGCGATCGTCGCTGCCATCGACTGGCCGATTTGCGGGGTGTCAACCGCCGGATCTTGTCCACCATCTTGCGATGGCTTTTCGCTCGCGGAAAGCGTAGCTTCCCGCGAAACGAGTAACCAAGAAAGTCGAAACTCTTGTCGCGGCTATCAACGATGTGTGTCTTCTCGGGGTGCAACGTCAAACCTGCTTCATCGACGAAGCGTTTGACTTCCTCAAGCGCCGCCTCGGCTTGCTCCTGACTACGACACAGGATCACAAAGTCGTCGGCGTAGCGAACCATCTCATAACCAAGTGCGGCCATGCGGTGGTCCAGTTCGTTGAGGTACAGATTGGAAAGCAACGGGGAAAGTACAGCCCCTTGCGGAACGCCCGACTCAGGCGTCCACTCACGAAGCTCTTCCAGGACCGATTGGTTCAGGAAGCTCCGCACCAGTTCCAATATCCGGCGATCCGAAATCTTCTCTTTGACCAGAGGCCAGCAAGCGATCTTTCGGAATCGTGTCGAAGTAACTTTGCAAGTCAGCATCGACCACAAAGACATGACCGTCGTTTCCAATAGTTCTTCGACCACTCGCAGTGCATCGTGACAACTGCGACCACGCCGGAAGCCGAAGCTTCTGTCGTGAAATTCGTTGTCGAAGATCGGTTCGATCACATTGACCAACGCCGTTTGCACGACACGGTCTCGAACCGTTGGGATACCCAGGGGCCGCTTTTGATTGCTGCCCGGTTTGGGAATCTGGACTCTGCGTACCGCTTGGGGACGATAGGTCCGTGTTGCAACTGCTCGCGCAGTCGCTTGAATCTCGGCGATTTCCTGTTCGCTGAAATCCTCGGTGCTTTGACGATCCACTCCCGCTGCTCCTTTCTTGCCGACGACCTTGCGGGCCGACGACAAACAGGTTCAGCTCACTGTACACCTTGTCAATCAAGGCGTGCCATTTGCCTCCTCGCACTCCTACGGTGAGTGCGTCCAACATGCGGTCTGTCCATACGACACGATTCGCCCACGAAGAAATCTCACGTGGTGACTTCTCTTCAAGTTCTCCAGCACGGCTAGCCGCCGAAAACGGCACTGTCACCGGGATGTAGTCTTTCGATTTACGTTTCGCTGGCATGGTCTTCTCGCATCCACTTTCCTGCCTCCCTTCGCTCGCGGCGGGTTTGGTTCCCGCCGGTCATCACTACTATGAAGGCTCTGACTACTGTCCTCGCATCCATCGCTTCAGCCAATCTTCGACCGATGACGTTTGGTTCGTTCCCGTTGGCAAGCCGCGTCATGTTGCTCGCCGGGCCAGGATCTTTGTTGTGAGCGATCCACACTGATTGCTTATCGGTTGAAAGTTGTCCACGGAGTCTTTCGCGGGACAGTTCTCCCTGTTTATCTCGATTGAACTTCTGACCATTCCGTCTCCAACCACCGCACAGCCATTTCGCCTCAGTCGCTTTGACACGTTACGATCACCGTGAGGCTTGCCGTACCGACCGCCAAACACAATGTTGGCAGACCTAAGGCGGTCATCATTGGGCCGTTGCGTGCGGTCAAGGGTTCACACATCGCCAGGAGGCTCCCCGACAGGCTTGGCCGTTTCGAGTTCACTGTGAGTTACGGACTAGTCATTCGTCTCAGGTTGCTCTCCACCCTTTCTGTTGAAAACGCAGTTACCCTTCGACTACGGGGCGGTAACGTTAGCCCGGAGAGGACTTTCACCCGCTGATCAATCGCCTTCGCAGGCGCACTCGCCATCTCGCTCCGTCGAGATGTAGGTGCGACCTTGTGTTTCCCCAAATCGAAGGATGATGATCGTAGATAGCGTGCACGAGTGCTGGCTTTTCGACGACGTCGATCCGAACGGAGCCCTGTTCGGTCGGGCTTCCGCACGGCGGAACGTGCGGGCTACTTTGAGGAACTGCCATCCGGTTTCATCGAGCGGGGGAGATTCATGATGGTCCGGCCGCGGACCGCGCTCACACACCGGGAAAGTGTTGCGATCCGATCGGCTAGCGCCGTCGGCTCACAAGATGCGCGATCGACCATTTCAAAACACGTTCTGAGCTGAGCACTGAAGTGTCCACTGTGCGGAACTGAGGGGACTTTCGCTGAGATCAAAGGACCCGCTGCCAATAGCCAACATCAATCCAGCGATCGAATTTGAATCCCACCTCGCGATAATGTGCGGCTTTCTGAAACCCAAGCTTTTCATGCAAGGCGACACTGGCTTCGTTGGGAAGAGCAATCCCGCCGATGACAGTATGAATGCCTCTGGCAGTGAGTATTTCGATAACTTCCTCGTAGAGTCTTGACCCGACTCCCTGACGCAGATGACATGGTGCGAGATACACGGTCATCTCCGCCGAAAATCGATACGCACTGCGCGAATGCCACTTACTGGCGTAGGCGTATCCAACAACTTTGCCAAGGTGCTGGGCAACCAACCAGGGGAATGATTCTGACTGAATCTCCTCGATACGCCGCGCCATCTCCGCCGAAGACAATTCGTCAACCTCGAAAGTTACGACGGTTTCCGCAATGTAGTGGTTGTACATGCCAGCGATTGCATCAGCGTCCGCGGGCTTCGCGGAACGAATGAGCGTGGAATCTGTCATTTCCGAATCTTTGTTGAACGCAATCGGACCCACGTCGATTGGTTAATCTCCTCAATGGTCACCAAACGCCCGCGGCTTCCAGTTGCTGCGTTGCCTTTCCGGCCCAATCCTTGTTGGCCGCAGGCGAAGCTGGACTTGGATGCAAGATCCGAGTGACTGTGGTTGTGAGGCCAGCTCCGGCCACCACGCGCTGCAAACATTTCTCCGCATAGGCGCCGACGCCGACAACGTACTGTGGCTTCAGTGCCGCAAGCGTTGTCTGCAGATGGCCGTCGCAGGCTTCGTCCAGCGACTCGCGTTCGCCGGCAGGCAGCTTATCCGGCGTCCGATTTCGCGCCGATTCCTCCATGAACACCAGCGGGCAGTAGTTCATCACAAAGTGTTCCGCGAAAAATTGATCCGCGGTAGCGAAGCGTTCTTGAAACAAACCCCAAAGTCGACGACCACTGACTTCGCTTTTGGCGCAATCAAATCCTTCGACTGGGACGTTTTGGGTGTTCGTGCTGGGGGCGTTTCACGGGCAAATCGATTCCCAGCCAATCGCGCACCGCAGCGATCTCGCCAAACGGGACGCCTGTTTGTGCCATCCCCCAGGGTCCCGGATTCATGCCCAACAGCACGACGCGGCAGCCCGCATCGTTTGCCAGGTTGAGATACGCCTGATGTGCATCCCAGGCGTAGGAAAGCGGATTGTAAACGTGCGTCACCGGCTCGGCGAAGGAGAGGCTGTCGACGGCATCGCGCAATCCGGCGGCGGCCTGAACCAGTTGGTCTCGCACACTGCTGGTCGCCGCCGTCATGATTCTTTATCCTTCGGTTCGTCAGGTTTTCCTATGCTTGTTTTGGTCGTTGCCAACTGTTGACCAACCACGTCGGCCGATCGCCGCAATGTGGTGATCTTTTGCCAAATTTTGCGGCTCAGGCCGGTGGTCAGCTGTTCGACTTCGCTGACGGCGGCGACAGCGACCGGATCATCGAATTTTCGCACATACAAGGCGGCGATTTTGCCGGTCAGAGACAGCATTTCGCTGCAGTAGTCGAGGTACCGATTCAGTTGCTGCGGGGTCATCGTAATTTTCGGCGAATTTTCGGTCGCTTCCCAATTGCCCAGCACGCGTTCGGGGTCTTTGGTCAACTGGTGCATGTCAATGATGTGTGCGATTGATCGCAACTCATGCACCGCATCCAAGGCTCGACGACGTTTGATGCGAGTTTCCAGACTGGTCAGAAAGAAGATCGCGACACCGATAAAGATCGCTTCGTTAACACCGGCTTCAAACGTTTGAATGAAATCGACTAACGACAGTTTCTCGTCATCAATGCCCGAATTGAACGCCGCTGCTCCCAAGGCAATCAAGATCAACAGCATCGACACGGCCAAGAAGATCCCCAGGCATCGAATCCAGAGGATCGGACGCTCGATCCACGCCGAGCGGCGGGCCGCCTGACGAGCGACATTCAACAGCTGACCACACAAGCGAGCGAGTCCCGAGTGGGGAAACCGGTCACTGATGCGCCGCTGGAGTAGGCCAACGGTTTCGATAATCTTGCCGTCTTCCAAGACCAGCGTGGCTGGAAGCTCGTCTTGAGCCGCCGATTGGGGCTGTGAAGCACTCATCGCTTTCGCTGCATAATATTGAAAAGGTTGCCAAACGATGTCATTAAACCGCCAAGTATTCTTCGATGGCATCAAGAATAACTTCTTGGGGCGCTTCTATCTGCGTCCAACGGCGAAAACACTCGCTTAACATCCCCACCCGTCGTGTATGCCGCGAAATCACCTTGTAACCTAACGATTGGATCTCTGACAGATCTGGGTGTCCGTCCGATACATCGATCACCAAAATCGATTCGTTTCCCTGCGGCCATTCATCCATGCCAAGCGGGACGGGGCCATCGTCGCCTTGCTCAATCACGATCAGATCGGCATCAACCATCTGCTCAGGGTCGCGTGGCATTTTCTTGATCGTTGATTGAATCAGACTTGTACGCCAGAAACGCCTTTTCAGGTATTTCGCCGACGACGAACGTTTTCTCGATATCACGATGTCGCAGCACGGCGTGTTCATTGATCTTTGCTTTGATCCATGCTCTCTGGGCACTGAATTTAACAAATGGCCCGGCAGCCTGGTCACGGTACAAACAGTCGGTGTACTCGGTCGGATCGTTTCCGTCGTCGCTGTGCCATTGTTCCACCACAGCGGCCAGCGTCTTGTCAATCAGAACACCGCGCACGCCCAACACATCCAATCCGTCGAGTGCTGTTGTTAGCTGCTGAGGTGAAACTTCAAAGGAAAAAACTCGCCATTCAAGAGCCGCCGATTCCAACGCTCGCTCGAGCGCGAAGCTGCGACGGGTTTCCGGCGATCGGATGACCGATCACGGCGATGACTGGCTCGGTATTTCCGTCCATGAGTGTGACCGGTTTGCTATCGCACGCGATGAAAGTCCGAAAATCGTTGTCGTTACTGGTATGAGCGTAAGGACTCCTTGATCGGTTCGTCGAGCCAGTATGAAGGCTTGTTTCCCCCCGAGCAGCGAGATCGTGACATCCTCAGCGTCGCCGGATCCGGCCGCGTCTTGTGGACACTTGGTGGGAAATGACTCGAAGCGAAGAATACGGTCGCTATGGGCTCTTTGCCAAGAACGGACTTCGCTCTACGAATCACGGCTGGATAGAATACTGGTCCGTCTCTACACGAGGAGTTTCTGTGGCCAAAGCTGATCATTTGTTTGTCTGGCGTTCGCATCTTGGCGTGCCGTTTCAGCATCATGTTGTCGACATTGGTGACGGCAGCGTCGTCCACTTTAGCGATGGCGACGGTGGCGTTGCCGGTCCCGGCCGTGGCGCGGCGAGTTTTGTGATTCAGCGAACACCGATCGCGATGGTGACGCGCAACGGACGCGACACGATTCATGTGATCCGACATCAACAGCCGCTCGATCCCGATGTCGTGGTCAAGCGGGCTCTGAGCCAAGTCGGTCGCCGCGGCTATCATCTGATTTTTGATAACTGCGAGCATTTTGCTGCTTGGTGCGTGGTTGGCCGTGACGAGAGTCGGCAAGTCGATGTGGCACGCGAGCGTTTCAGCGCGGCAGGCGTCAAGGCGATGGCGGCGGGAGGAGTGCGTTTGGCGTCAAGGCTTGGCGTCAAACGCGCCGTACGTGGCGCGACGCCGTGGATGATGATTGCGGATGTCGCACAATGGGCGACGGAGGCGGCCGGACATCACGTTGGACTGACGAATCCGGATGAAAGACGCAAAGCAGGACGAGCGGTGGGTGGCATGACCGCGTTGGGAATCGGCGCCGTGGGCGGACCGCTGGGTATCGCGGTCGCTGGCGGCATTTGGACCATCGGTGAAGTCGCCGGGGAGGTCAGCCGTGGTGTGTACGAGAAAGTGCGCGGGGAACGTAGCGCATCAGCACCAACGGATATGCCGTAACGAAACTGAAAAGAGTTCCGCAGCAGCATGATGTGCAGCGTAAGGTTCTCGGAAGTCTTCCGACTTCCGCTACTCTGGGTATTGCATCCAGCCGTCGGGGCCACGCGAATCATCGCGAGTAACGCTGAAGGGTTTGCATTAGTTCAGCAGACGGTTGCAAATTCATCACTTGAGCGCTGCCATTGGGATTGTTGCGATCACGGACGATCACGATGACTTCTTGTTGGCTCGTCGTCGTGGCTGATGCTTGGGAGACAGCATTTTGCTGCGGCGCGTTTTGCAAACTTGCCATTTGCACGGGCGGGGAAGCTGCCGGCGGGCTGTCTTGCTGTGCTACCGCAGTGTCCCCAGGTGCCTGATAAAGCCGGGCGAGTTTGACTCGATCCAACTGCCATCGAACGCTTCCCGGACCTGTATAGATGCCGACGTCGCCTTGGTAGTCCGCCGCGTTGCAAACGCCGATCAAACGTCCTTGAGCGTCAAACAACCCGCCGCCGCTTCGACCATCGATCGGTGCACCGGCGATTTCAATGTTCGACGCGCCCAGATGCTGGTTGTACTTGTTCAGGCCGGTAATCCGTGTGTCACGTCGCGACGGGTCGTCACCTCGATCACATCCGTAGCTAAAGACGGGCTGACCGTTTTTTAGCTGCTGATCGAAGGCCATGATCTTCACCGGCTGAACCGCGAATCCGGGTTGAATCACGACCAGAGCGATGTCGTGGTTGTCGGCATCGTAATCGACCATCTGTCCTTGGACCGTTTGAGTTTGGCCACCAACAAACAGGTCGACTTCGATTTTGCCCTGGCCTTTGGTTTCGCGAAACAAGTGACCACACGTCAATACCAAGGCTTCATTTCCGTGCGTGTCAATGATCGTTCCAGTTCCAGCTCCGAATCCCTGGCCGTCGTAGACTCGCAGTCGCACGGTTGCGGCTTGTGCCCTCTCGATCGCGCCGGCCTGACCAACGCTGGGCATCGGTTCGCTCGGTTGTGTGCTTGCCAGCGAGAGAGCACCGGCAGGTTGCTGGGTGGCGGGTGCCAGTCTGGTTTGCGGAGCAGACAACGGTTCAGGGCCGCGAACTTGTGAACCGGTTGGAATCAGCGGACCCGATGGATTGATCGCCAAGGCTTCGCGGATTTCGCCGGCCGAATGCATGCCGACCAATCGCGTGACCTCTTTGCCGGACGAAAGCACCACGAAGGTCGGAGTCTGTCGGACGCCGAATCGCGAAGCGAATTGCGGTTCCGATTGCACATCGACGTGACGGACCGGAACACCGGATTGTTCAAGCTGAGCGATGATCGGCTGCATGGCCTGACACGGCCCGCAGTGGGCTGACGTGAAATCCAGCAGTACCGCGTCGGCGGCAACCGCAGCGGAGGGCACAGCAAATGACGCCAGAATCACCGCGATGATCCCGCTGAGCGCCTGGCCGACATGGTCGCAAACGGACCGGCGAACGGTTTTCAAGCTCCATCGACCGGCAAATTCCCCGGCGATTTTCCCGAACATACGATTCTTCACAATCGTCCCTCCATGGACGTCTTGATTGGTTGATTCGGTGTCCGCTAGCCGGCATCCTGCGGCTTGATACGACCACCGGAGGCGGATGTTGCTCAATCAAGACAAGCGGGGGCAAGGGCAAACTGGCGTGATTCCGGTTTCACACCGCAGGAAGCGTGCCATTTCATGAAGCGATTTGCCTCCAGTCGCCGAGCAATCATTGGTGGGACAAGCCGACTTGCGAGGCTACAATCCCGAATCGTGAGTTGCAATTACTCGGAAGGATCTTGATGACACGTCGAATTCTCGTCACCAGTGCCCTGCCCTACGCCAATGGGCCCGATCCATATCGGCCACCTGG
Organism: Pirellulaceae bacterium; assembly: GCA_963714715.1. Taxonomy (GTDB): domain Bacteria; phylum Planctomycetota; class Planctomycetia; order Pirellulales; family Pirellulaceae; genus JBFJVZ01. The sequence continues at coordinate 50,471 of CAVQPV010000025.1, forward strand.
TGGAGTACATCCAAACCGATATCTGGGTGCGGTTTCAAAAACTGCGTGGCAATCGCTGTATCTATATCTGTGCCGACGACACTCACGGCACGGCGATCATGATCCGGGCTCGTAAAGAGGGTCGCAGTGAAGAAGAACTGATCGCCTCGATGAATGAAGCTCACCAGCGGGATTTCGCCGGCTTTGATATCCAGTTTGAAAACTACGGCAGCACCAACAGCGAGGCCAACCGAGAGTTGTGCGGCATTTTCTGGAAAGCCCTGCGTGATCAAGACCTGGTCGCAGAACGCCCGATCGAACAACTGTACGACCCCGAAGCGGAAACATTCCTGGCAGATCGGTTTGTACGCGGCACCTGTCCCAAGTGTGGACGACCCGATCAACCGGGTGACAACTGCGTCTGCGGGCACACTTACAGCCCGACGGAGTTGATCGATCCCAAAAGCACACTCAGCGGCGCCACACCGGAAATCCGCGAAGCAACCCACCTGTTTCGTTCAGCTGGACAAACTCCATGAGTTCCTTGCCGATTGGATCGATAGCAGCGACGCGCTGCAAAGTGAGACAGCCAATTATCTGAAAGGACATTTCCTGGCGGAAACACTTCGCGATTGGGACATCAGCCGACCGGGGCCCTACTTTGGCTTCGAGATTCCTGATTCGCCTGGCAACTTTTGGTACGTCTGGTTCGACGCACCGATTGGCTACGTCGCCAGCACGAAAGAGTGGTGTGACGCGAATGGTGAAAAGCTGGAGGACTGGTGGCAAAGCAGTGCCGAGTGTGAAGTCCATCACTTCATCGGCAAAGACATCACGTACTTTCACACGCTGTTCTGGCCCGGGATGCTGAAGACAGCAGGCTACTCGTTACCGACCAAAGTTCGCATCCACGGCTTCTTGACCGTTGACGGCGAAAAGATGAGCAAGTCTACCGGCACGCTGATCTCCGCAGAGACCTATCTGAAGTACGCGAGCCCATCGTACTTGAGGTATTTTTACGCAACCAAATTGACGCCTCGCGTCGAAGACTTGGACTTGAGTGTCGGCGAGTTTGTCGAAAAAGTGAACAGCGATCTGGTGGGTAAAGTCGTCAATCTGGCCAGTCGCGTTGGCAAGTTCGCCCAGAAGACTGGCCTTGCTCCGGAGTACCCGGACGATGACGGGTTGTTCGAGTTGGCTGCCAAGGCGGGCGACGAAATCGCCGATGCGTACGAAAAATGTGACTTCGGCCGAGCGATGCGTCGAATCATGGAATTGGCTGATGAGGCGAATCCGTTTGTCGAACACGCCAAACCGTGGGAAATGAAGAACAACGAAAACCGCCAGGATGAGCTGCGTGATGTTTGCACCATCGCATTGAACCTGTTCCGACAGTTGGCGATTTATCTCGCTCCCGTGCTGCCGCGATTAGCGGAACAATGCGGCGAATTATTGGGTGAGCCCATCACGTCGTGGGACCAAAGCCGCACGCCGCTGGTCGACAGGCCCGTCGCAAAATTCAAACGAATGATGGACCGAGTTCAAACCGAGGACTTAAAGAAGCATGATCGAAGAAAGCAAGCAGCAATTGGCGGCGGCCGACGCGGCCATGGACGCCGGATCGCAGCTACAACGATAGCGACCAACCGTTGCAAGGACGAACCATTGACCGATGAAATCACCATCGACGATTTTGCCAAAGTTGACTTGCGAGTGGCACGCGTGATCAGCGCCGAGCATGTACCGGAAGCGAACAAGCTACTCAAGCTGACGCTCAGCCTGGGCGGCGACGAACAGCGGCAAGTCTTTGCCGGCATCAAGAGCAGCTTATCAGCCCGAAGAACTTGTTGGCCGACTCGTGGTGATGGTGGCAAATTTGAAACCTCGCAAGATGCGATTCGGTCTAAGTGAAGGGATGGTGTGCGCAGCAGGCCCAGGTGGTGCGGAGATCTTCCTGCTTGCGGTTGATGAAGGAGCCCAACCCGGTCAACGCATTCACTGAGCAACGAGCGGTAAATAAGTCATGTTTTCTCGTTCGCTTCACAATTTCCGTCGCCGTCTACTCGATCGGCTCGTGCTGGAACCTTCGCGCGAGCCGATGGATTTCGGGACTCAGCAAAGGGAACTGCTTTCATTTGACGGTCGGCCACTGGAAACCTTTGTCCAAGCCAATGCCGACAACGGCGAGCCAATCGACTTGCTCGTGCTGAAGTTCCCCGGCACGGCCGGTCGCGCCGAACGCTCGACCGAATTTCCAATGTCGATGTTGCCGCAGCTGCGCGTGGCGATGTGGACGTGGAACCCACCCGGGTACGGTGGGAGCGGCGGCCGCGCAAGCATGGACACCATCACCAAGGCCGCCATCGCATTCTGGCAGCAAGTCGTGCAGCGGGTGGCGGCAGCCAAACACGCACGTTTGGTTCTGTGCAAACAGCTTGGGCTGTGCCACCGCGTTGCATGTTGCTGCCAGCATCGATCCGGGATCACTCGCTACGGGATCATTCTTCGCAACCCACCGCCGCTGATTGCCGTATTCAAGCATATTGCCAACCGTTATCCGCTGGGCAAGCTGGCTCATTCGATTGGCGACACACTGTGCGAAGAAATGGATGCCGTCTCGAGCGCGAGCAAAATTACTTGGCCGGCGGTTATCTTGCAATCAGAATTGGATACGCTGGTACCACCAGAATTGCAACAAGAAGTGATCGATGCTTACGCTGGACCCAAACAACTCGTCCTCATGGATGGACTTGCTCATGGCGGCGCACCGACAGAGTCCCACGAGCCGCAGATCAAAAGTGCCATCAATTGGCTCTGGGAACAGATGTAACCATTGCAATGCTTACTCCCGGCGAAACGTTCGACATTCGCGCGGCGACGATCGATGACGCCGCCGAGATCGCACGAATCTATAACTTCTACATCCGACTGGGCGGCGTCACGTTTGACATCGAAGAGTGTTCCTCAGAGCGAATCGCCAAGTTGCTCGGCCGCGGCAAGGGCGATGCATGGTTCGTTGCCGCCGACGAAGCCGGGTTGGTAGGCTGGGCGTCGGCGCGGAAATTCAGCGAAAGGCCAGGCTATCGCCACAGTTGCGAGACGGCAATTTACCTGGATAACAAAGCCGTTGGCAGCGGCGCGGGCGATTTGCTGCAACAACGCGTCGAACGACATTGCCATCAAGCAGGTATCCACCATGCGATGGCCAAGATTGTCGCCAACAACGATCGAAGCCTGGCGTTTCACTATCGATATGGCTACGAATTGGTGGGTACCCAGAGAGAGATTGGACGAGTCGATGGGCAATGGGTTGACGTCGTGATTCTACAGCGGATCTTTTGAGGCGACGCGCACGGATCGGATCAGAATTTCACATCCAATGGCGGGTGTTTGGCCGATCGATGTTGAAGATCTCGACCGGTAAGCGACCAGTCGACGATTCCCTTGCATCAAGCCGACGCGACATCCCGCAGAAATCCAGCAGCGTTACTGATCGCTGGCGCGGGCCTGTTGCAACATCTCCAACATCTCGGAGATGATCAGGGATCCCGGCAAAGCATACGTCATCACGCGTCCTGCTCTGGCAATGTTCAGACCGATCGCCTGACCCGACGAATTGAGCAGCGGTCCGCCGCATTCGTCGGGATCCAGCACGGTGTCATGCTGGATCACACTCTGAAATCCGCTCAAGCGAGCACTTCGGGGACCGTTGACTTTGGAATCGTTTTCAGATTCTTGCAGGATATCCAACTCGCGAATTCCGGCATCCAGATTCAGTGTGTCACCTTTGCGAACGATGGTCAGCCGAACATTTTCGCCCGGAAACATGTTGTGAAGAGTCTGAATCACCGACTCTCGTGAGGTTTTTTGTTCGTCGTTGATCGCAACGATACGGTCACCCGGTTTTACTCCGGCAGAGTCGGCACCGCTTCTTGGCCAGACGCCGCGAACCAGCGCTTGATCGACGTAAGCGTCATCGAGCAAAACACCGAGACGTCCATTGTGTTCGACGCGGTCGAGCCTTCACGCTCAAGACACCGATACCGACCGGTTGACCACGACGCCCCGGGCTAATCACAAAACTGCCGATTCGCGGCGTGCTGCCCACCATGTCGATCGGCTTGAGATCATCGGCTGTGTTGACTTTCAGCAGTGCCAGATCATTTCGTCGCCGCACGACCGCAACTCTGGCCGGAAGCACGCGGCTGTCGGAGAAGCGGACGCGAATCGGATCGCCGCTCAGTTCACTACGTTTGGTCAAAATGTATCCGTCGGCGCCGACGACGGTGCCCAGCGCAACCGGGCGGCCACCACACAACACTTGGACGACGGATGGTTTGACCGACTCGGTCAAGGGCCTGACCACGTTGATCATGTCGCCGTTGTCGCGGGCCGTGGAGTTCCGCAGACCCATCCGCTGTCGAAACCAATCACCGGCGATATCGTCGTCGTCCGCCGGAGCCGATCCCGAGATCAACCCGGCCAGCAAGAAACAAACAACAGGGACCGCACCGCGAAACAGACGCTGGCTTGCTGGGGCATCAGGATTTGACATGCTCATTCTGTTTAACCGGCCTTCGAACGTGTTTGAGGAAGGGGTCTGACCCTCCCTTGAACCGATCTCGATCAGCGAAGAAAAGTGTCCGCTACCGAGTTTAGCTTGCAGTAACCTCGCGCCCGCAAAGGGTCAGACCCCTTTTTTAAACACGTTCTTAGTCCGCTCGTCCTATTTCTATGCTCAAGCGAACCCGTCTGCCTTCGCGTTGGGCCCACACGACGACACGTTCGCCGGGCATGGTGTCGGCAACCGCCCGCTTCAGTGAATCAAAATCGGTGATCGAAATGTCACCGAACTGCTGTACAATATCGCCAACCTTCATCCCCGCCTTTTTCAGCCGGAGACCCCTCTTTCACGGTGACGATTTGTGCCAGTTCGGTGGCTGGATCACCTCTGACACCCAGCACGGGTTTGAATCCGGGCAGGGCACCCCAAGCTTTTCCCTCAACCAATCGATCCCAGGCAAAATCGTAGTGATCGATCGGAACGTGCAGATTCTCTTGGACATCATTGCCGATCCTGCTGTGAACCGCGATCAATCGGCCAGCTAAGTCGAAGAGCGGACCACCACTATCACCGCCGATCAATGCGCAGTCGGTCACCAATTTGTCCGCTTGAACCGCGAGCAGACGGCCGACTCGCGTCACCGGGCCGCGATCTTGTTCGTGACCGCCTGGATGCCCCGTAGCAATGCACCACATTCCCGCGATCAAGTTCGCGCTCGTACCCAAGGTCGCATGCGGCCAAGGCCTGCCACCGTTCTGGCCCGGATCAATGAGGATCAGCCCGGCATCAACGCTCCGATTCATTCCTTTGGTTGTCGCTCTGACAGTTCGGCCATCCGAGAGCGTGATCATTGCCCGCTTGTTTGGTCGCATTGCGACGTGTGCCGCTGTCAAAATATAACCCGTGCCGGTGATGATCACGCCGCAACCTTGCGCCTGTCCGATTTGGACACTGACGGTGCAACTGGCCGCCGAAGCAGCAACTTTCTGGGTTTGGCGTTCTAGCTCGCGTAGCTGGACGAGATTGGCCGGTGTGCCGCCTCTGGCCAGCAGTTTTGATAGCCCCGCGTTGATGGCAACGACGGTGCCCCCCTCTCCACCGCTGGCAAGGGAGGACTGAGCATGGAGCAGCCCACCCCAGGTAAACCCCCAGAAGATGACCAAGGCAGCCCGAATCCAGCGGGCGCGCTGCTGTGGTGAACAATTGCTGATCAACGAAAACCTCAACCGACTTCAATGTTGCCGGCGATTTGGACGATTGGGGCCGTTCCCCTGCCGCTTCGAGGCTGAATCAGATCACGAAGCAATGTCCTACACTGGCGACTACACTAGCTGATTATTGTAGCCGCAGACCAAGGGAAAGGAAAAAGTGTCGTTGGGACCCTTACCAACCGATTCTCCAGCCGAAACGGAAAAAAACGCCGAAAAAGACGTTTTGATCGTGGGCTGTGGATATTTGGGTTTGCGAGTGGCTCTGGCCTCGAAAGCTGGGAAAAACCGGATTTGGGTCACGACCCGGAATCGGGCGCGGGCTCAAAAACTCGCTCGACTCGGCTTACATCCACTAATCGTCGATTGGACCGACCGTCGCACTTTGGCCTCACTGCCCGAAACGAATCGCATCTTGATCGCTGTCAGCTATGACCGAAACAGCCGACACAGCCGGTACCAGTCGCAGGTAGGTGGCCTCCGGAATCTGCTGGGTGCGATCTCAGATCGAGCCAATTTGTGCTACATCAGCACGACGGGTGTCTATCACCAACTGGATGGGCGTTGGGTCGATGAGACATCACCGACGTTGCCCACGCGCGAAGGTGGCCGTGTTCATTTGCAGGCGGAAGAATTGCTGCATCGGCTGCGAGCGGATTCGCCTGGGACCGTGCTGCGACTGGGGGGCATTTACGGTCCCGGGCGTGTTCCCCGGGTCGCCGATGTGATTGCCGGAAACGTGATCCGCTCGCCCAGCAATGGCTACTTGAATCTGATTCACGTTGCCGATGCGACACGTGCTGTTTTGGCGACCTGGCAGAATCCGTGTCGGCGACTGTACGTCGTGGCCGACGACCAGCCGGTGGTGCGTGGCAACTTTTACCACGAGATCGCAGCACGTTGCCAAGCTCCGCCGCCACGGTTTGGTCAACCGCCATCCGATGCTCCGGTCTCGATGCGCTCGGAAAGCAACAAACGCATCTGGAATCGTCGATTCAAACGTGACCTGGTCTCCAGACTGACATTTCCCAGCTACCGCGAGGGCTTGGAAGATGTCTTGAGCCTGCATTGATGAACGTCGTCGAAAAGCACCGTTTCGGCGGGGTTATCACTCTGCTTGCTGAGTTCCTAGAATGGTCGGCGTCATTTCAATCGTCATCAGATCATCGTCATGCTCACTCGCAAGCCTGTTTTTCCCGGCATCATTGAACTGAACTTCCAAGCGGGAGAGGTTCTGGGATGCAACGTTTACCTGTCTGTATGACGCCGATGAGTGGTTGTTGGTCGACATCGGCTATGAGGAAACGGTGGATGATTTCATCGAAATCATTCGGCAATTGGACTTTCCCCTGTCGCAGTGCAAGACCTTGATCGCCACTCACGCAGACGTGGATCACATTCAAGGGCTGGCCAAAGCAAAGCAAATTCTGAAGACCACCGTGACCGCGCATCCGAATGCCGTCAAACCACTGGAGAGCGGCGACACGCTCGTGACGCTCGCCGAGATCGAGGCCCAAGACCTGAAGCTGGCGATGCCCCCGGTAACGATCGAAACCAAAGTCGACGACGGCGATACCATCATCGTGGGTGGCATGGAAATCGAAGTTTGGCATACGCCCGGACATACCAATAGCCAATTGGCATTTCGGATCGGCGATGTCTTGCTGAGTGGTGACAACATTTATCGGGACGGATGCATTGGCGCAATCGACGCGCACCACGGCAGTGATATCAAGGCGTTCGTTCAATCACTCGAACGGATTCGTGACAGCAACGTGAAGTGGCTGGCGCCCAGTCACGGACCGATCTTTCGCAAGGACGCGTCGATGTTGAACAACACGATCGACCGGGTTCGCAGTTACTTACAGATGGCCGACTTTGGCACACTGGCCGAAAGCTGGCCGCTGATGGATCAATGGGACGACGAAGTGGCCGAAGGAAAGCTTCCTGACGGTTTGGATCCGGCGTGATCGTTCGCGCGTTTCAAATTTGCTTGTCCGATTGCGATGCGCGTAAACCAGGGTCGATCTCGTCGCGAACGAATCGACTCTTGCAACTCTTGATCAGCTGCTTGGGGGAAAACTAAAGCAGGTGCCCGTCTTCATCGACGACAGAGCTCGCAGCGATGAGAGCATCGCAAGTGGGACCGGACCCGGAAAATTAGGCTGTCCCAAGACCGACATTTGCTTTGTCGTGCTACCAACGACTAAAGTAATGGTCTCTTCGAACCAAACCTGTCTCTCGTCTTGAGGTCACTGCGATGATCGGTTTCCAGCGAATTGCCAGCGGTGTTGTGGCGATGTTTTTCTCCGCGAGCGTTGCCGTCGGTCAGTTTGGTGGTGGTGGAATGGGAGGAGGCGGAATGGGAGGAGGCCTTGGGGTAACGGCACCTCCACGGCCTCAGACGACCATCGTTGGGCCGAGCTCCCAAACCGCTCAATCGGCGATGGAAAACCTGGATGCCTCGATTGAATTGGGAGCGATCAAATCGGAACTTGGCAAGCTTGGCGATTTGCTGACCGAAAAACTGGAAGATGTGCCGGTCTTCGTCGACGAACGAGCCATTGAGATGGCCCAACTGACGCCGGCAACCATGATTGAAGGAACGCTCTCGGAGCTTCCGCTTCGTTCCGCCCTCCGAAGATTGCTCCATCCACACGGCTTGCGTGTCGTCGTTGAAGAAGAAGGCCTGGTGATCACTGCGGACTTCACGGAACTCACTCGTCGCGGCATCGCGACGGATCAGTGGGTCAACAATGACTCGGAAGCAGAAAAGCATATTCATGAGGCACTGAAAAAGAATCTCGCGACAGAATTTGAAAAGAATACTCCGCTGCAGGATGCCATCGACCATTTAGCTGACTTGAGCGATGTCTCGATCGTGATTGATGCGCGTGCGCTCGAAGAAATCGGGTTAACAGCCGATACACCCATGGGGCCGCTGGGGCTGCGAATCAAAAATGCTCGACTCGGCAGCATTCTGCGACTGATCTTGCGGCAGTTCGATCTGACTTACATGGTGAGAGACGAAGCACTGCAGATCACCACCGCCGAAGCGGCGGAACAGAACCTGATCAACCGAATTTATTTTCTGGAAGGCACCGGATTCCCACTCGGCGACTTCGAAAGCGTGGCAGACGCGATTCAGACGACCATCGTTTCCGACACTTGGGAGGCTCTTGGGGGACCGTCGACCATGGCACCGATCACCAATGGCGCTGGGAACCGACCAGCCATCATCATTTCCACGACCAGCGAGGTTCACGACGATATCGGGGCACTCTTTTCCTCGCTTCGCCGCACCCACGTTGGCCCCGATCCAAGGGCAAAATCGATCTGCCAAAGCGGAACCTGCGGCCGGCAAGCAGGGCGGTGGCGGTTTTATGTAGCTGTGACAGCCGTTGGGCACACCAATTCGACAGCGTTCGGGTCAGAAACCGCTGACAAACTGTCGGCCAGAACCTGTGACGCAGGCGATACGCTCAATGCTGCAGATCGAATTCGGAGAATTCGACGACAATTAGGCCGCCAGGTTCGATCCCACATCGGTTCGATACGCGGCCAGCGCCGGCAACAAACCCGCCATCAGTGCCAATACCAAAACCAGCGGCAACACCATCCACTCGTACGAACTGGTGGAAAACAGGCCGACGCTGACGCCGGTATGAGCTTCGATGCGGCCGCCGCAAGCCCAGATCGCCGCCGTGCGCAATGATCCAGCCCAGCACGCCGCCAATCACGGCAATCAGCAAGCTCTCGAACAGAATGATCGTGGTGACGGTGTCGCGGCGGGCCCCCAAAGCTCGCATCACGGCGATATCACGCCTGCGATCGTTCATCGAGTTATAGATTGCCACCAAGACTCCGATGGCAGCCACGACGCAGGTCATCAGCGTGATCACCAACAGCGCGGTCAACAACGGCCCGACGATCGCGTTCATCAACTTGGTAATCTCGCCGACCGGCGCGGCGGCTTGAATCTCGACTTCGTTTTGCTTTGATCGTGTCGTACATGCCGGCAGCGAGGAAGGGAATTTCGTTTCGGATCAGAATCGACGTGACTTCACGCTGGGGAATCGTCAGTGGCTTGTAGCCGGCCGCGTCTTCGTAGGTTTCCGTCGGCGGCTGGATGATTTCGTCGCCCTGTCAGTGGTAGCGAATGCTTGTCCAGCAAGTAAAAGCCTTCCAGGTTCACGAAGGCCGCGCGATCATTCGGTGTGCCCGTTGGATCCAGGATGCCAACGACCGTGAATCGCTTGGCCGTGTCCTGTGCCGTCCGGGTTACCGTGCGACGGATTAAACTCCTCACCGACCTTGACGTTCATCTCGGCGGCGACGCGCGATCCCAACACGGCCTCGAAGTAACCGTACTGGTCACTGTGTTCGGTCAGCGCCCGACCGGATGAGAAACGTGAACTTTTCGTCGAGCTCTTCCCCGAGACGCAGTTTTTCGAAGAAATCGGCCGTCGTTCCGACGACTCGAAAGTCGCCAAAATAGTCCCCCAACGCCAAGGGAATCGCGAAGCCGCCCGCACCGATGTAGGCGGCGTACTCGCCGTCGCGTTCGCCGAGCGCAGGATCACCGCCGTACTTGCGCACCATTTCGGCACGCTGGTCCTGTGTGTAGAACTCCATGAACTTGCTGTAGCGGACGTTCTCGATCGGCTGGCTCAAGTAGTAGACGCTGTTCAGCGTCAGCTGCAGCGGGCTGCCCTTGCCGGGACCGACGACCAGGTTGAATCCGGCTTGTGCGTTGCGACTGAAGGCTTCGGTGATGATGCCGTATGCCGCCAAGACCGCGACAACCAAGCCAACGCCGAACGCCAACGACAGCGTCGTCAGGATGCTGGACAGCGAACGGTGACAGAAGTTTCGCCAGGCGATTTGAAAAGGCGACATAGTGCTTCAGGCGTGAATGGAATGTTCGGATTACGGTAATGACTTCACGTAAGCTCGATTGATCTCATCGAGTTTTTCGACACGATCAAACGTCGAGGCGATCTCCATGCTGTGAGTCACCATCAGCAACGAAATCTGCTCCTCTTCACACGAAGTGCGAATCAAGTCGAGCACGGTTTGGGCGCTGTTGTGGTCGACATTGGCGGTCGGTTCGTCTGCCAGCAGAGAGTTCTCGGCTTTCCCGCCAGCGGCGCGGGCAATCGCGACTCGCTGTTGCTGGCCAACCGAAAGCTGACTTGGTTTGTAGTGGGCTCGATCGGACAGCCCCACGCGGTCCAGCAAATGCATGGCACGGGCGGAGTCGTGACGACCGGCGCCGAAGGTCATCCCCAGTCGAACGTTTTCGATCGCGGTGAAGGCGGGCAGCAAGTTGAAGGTTTGAAAAACGTACCCGACCGATGCCGCCCGCATGCGATCGCGTCCGGCTTCGCTGAGCTTTGTCAGTTCGACGCCGGCGACTTGAATGCTGCCGGAATCGGGCACCAATAATCCGGCAATCAGATGCAAGAGCGTCGTTTTTCCGCCGCCGCTTTCACCGATCAAACAGACTTGCTCGCTCGGCCGTTGGCCACCCACATCGAACCGCTCGACATCCAACACGGTCAGCGAACCGCCGCCGGGCTGATGGAATGATTTGATCAGATCTCGTATGACTAGACTCATGTTCGCTCGGTCCTAGGATCGGGCGGCAAATTAGTGTCCGGTACCTTTTGCAGGAACTCGCCCTTCGCATGCGTTGCACAAAAGGTACCGGACACTTCTTCACCGCTCATTGCTTAGCGTCGCCGCATCGCCCGTTGTAGTCCGCGATCGGTATCACGTTTCTTCAAGGTCTCACGTTTGTCGTGCAGTTTCTTGCCTTTGACCAATCCCATCACACACTTGGCGATGCCACGATCGTTGAAATAGACCCGCAAGCGGGATCAGCGTTAAACCGCGTTCGTGGGCGCGGCCGGCAAATTTGTCGAATTCCGCGGCGTGCACCAGCAACTTGCGTGGTCGTCTCGGGTCGTGGTTCCACATGCCGGCGTTGTTGTAGTGGGCGATATCGGCTCCGATCAGCCATAGCTCGTTGTCCTTGGTGCGAATGTAAGCCTCGTCCAGCGACAACTTGCCGTCACGCATCGATTTCACCTCGCTGCCCATCAGCATCATTCCGCACTCGACCGAGTCGAGGATCTCGTAGCGGTGCTTGGCCTTGCGGTTTTCGGCGACCATCGTGAAGCCCTTCCTTGGACTTCTGGCTCTTGGCATTCTTTTTCTTTTTTCCCATGGCAGGGAGAATTGTACCGGCGATCATGACTTCGGCAGAGGCGTCGGCTGGATCGCCAGGCCCACGATTCAGGACGAGCCCGTGGCCGGAGTGGTCGCCATTGGACGTCGCATTACAATGCGTGGTACAGATTCGTTTGGTTCGCGGAAGCTTAGTGATTGCTGATGGCTTTTCGATTACCCGTCGTCGCCGACCCCGCAGATGCCCGCAGGGCACCGCTGTGAGTGCCTCCGGGCGTCTGCCGCGTTGGCTCAAGCGGCCGATCCCCAAAGGCAACGCCAACCACATGACGGCGGGGCTGCTGGAGGAATTGCGGCTGGAAACGGTCTGCGACAACGCCAAGTGCCCCAACCGGATGGAGTGCTACAGCCAGCAGACCGCCACCTTCATGATTCTGGGCAACGTCTGCACCCGTCCCTGCGGATTCTGTGCGGTGCATCGCGGCCGACCGCCGGAGTTGCCGGAAACCGACGAGCCGGAACGAGTCGCCGAGGCGGCAGCACGATTGGGGCTCAAGCACGTCGTGATCACCAGCGTGACACGCGACGATTTGCCTGACGGAGGGGCGGATCATTTTTATCAGTGTGTGGTGGCCGTTCGCGAGCGAACCGGAGCGACCACGGAGGTCCTGACGCCGGACTTTGTCCACTGCAAGCCGGCGCTGAAACGCGTCATCGATGCCCGCCCGGATGTGTTCAACCACAACATGGAGACGGTGCCGCGGTTGTATCGACGCGTTCGAGGACCCAAGAGCGATTACCGCTGGACGCTGGGGATGATGCGAAAGGTGAAAGAGTACGACCCGAGCGTGAAGACCAAGAGCGGTTTGATGTTGGGGTTGGGTGAAGAACGCGGCGAGTTGCTCGAGGCACTGGCTGATCTCCGCGAAGCCGGTGTCGACTTTTTGACACTCGGTCAGTATCTGCAGCCGGGAGAGAAATATCTGCCGGTGGTGCGTTACGTGCCGCCGGAGGAGTTCGACGAACTCGCTGAACTGGCCCGCGGAATGGGATTCAAAAAAGTTGCCAGCGGTCCCTTCGTGCGAAGCAGTTACCACGCGCGAGATATGGCCGAGACTGATCCGCGTTAAAGCGTCGGCTCGGCGCCCATCGACACCACGACGTGTCATGCAGAAGTGCGGGGTCGGGAGACCCGCGCACAGCGAGCCACGGCGCGGTGAGACGCTCGCACCGGATCGTATCGCCCATCGACACCACGACGTGTCATGCAGAGCATGACCTACGGACCTTATCGATGCGCACATTTCTTCGATCCTGAAGGGATCACAGACATTAGCCGTAGGTCGCGTAGCGCACCTACGGAATCGATCAAAATTTTTTGGTTTTGTCGACCCCGAAGCGGGTCGCAGAAATTGATGGAGCCGATCTGCGACCCACTTATAGCTACGCGACCTGCGCGTGATAGCCGCCGAGTTCGGAGAACTCGGCAACAGGCACGCCCCGTTTGCTGTGCAAAGCCGAGTTCGGAGAACTCGGCGACTATTTCCGCTCCGCTGCGCTGCGTTTGGCCACCGCAGTTGTCGGCGAACCAAGCGTGTTCCCATTCCGCTTCGGTCGGCAGCCGGCCCACTGGCAAAAGGCCGGCACTCCTCCTTCGGCACAGCGATTGCCACGGCGCGGTAAGACCTGCGGTCAGTGAAAGTGCGGGATCGGGAGATGCCCAAAGCCTGCATGACCGCGCGAGTATGATCGTTTTTCTTGACTGCTTCGTAAGACTTGATCCCCAGTACCACCGACTCGGGTTCTTCCCAATGGCCGTGTAAGTGCAGCACGCGACGGTCATCACCGCGGAGAACGCGAGTCACGATCCGTGGATCTGTCCAGCTGACGGGACGGAGTTGAGTCACTTTCTCGATCAGGTTGTCGTAGTTGGTGGTCACCAACGGCAGATCGAGTGCGGCTAGGGCTTGAATGACTGATGGGTTCTCAGGTTCGAGCGGCTCGAACGTCTCGCGCAGCCAGCGTGCCAACTCGCCCCCGGCGTTTTCGCTCAGTTTCTCGTGAACCAGTTCGGCGGCCGAAAGCAACATGCTCGCATGCGAAAGTTCAAAGAACTTCTCAACACCTTGGCACCAGTCATCCGGCGCTTGAATCGTCCGGCAGTGTTGCACAGCCGACTTGATCAATCCGTGCCACGTCGGCGACCGAGGATTGGTCGTCATCGAGACACCTGAGCCGATCACAATGGCAACCTGGCGGCCAGCGATCATTTCGCGAAGGTCGGTGGTCAGCTTTAAGTTTTCAGAATCCATCGAAAGCCTGTGAATTTATCATCGCCGAACACTCCCAGGTCGCTATCTCGTTGGAGTACAGGCTTTAGCCTGGTTTATCCTGCCAAACTGACAAGCAGCCTAAAGGCTGTACTCCAACAGGAATTCACAAGCATGCTGGTATTGCCGTGTAAAACCGACCTCGGAAAGGTCGGCGACTATCTTACCGGCTCCGCCTGTCGCTGCGGTGCGAGCGGGATACGCGGACGCTCCGCTGCGCTGCGATCCCCCTCGACCTGCGCGTCAGGCTCCGCTCTTACTTGTACTTGACTCGACGGAACAGCGGGCCAAGCGGAAGCCCAGGAAGAAGTTCCGGCTCCCCGGATCGCGCCAGCCGCGGTACGCCGAACGGCAGCCCCCGGCACCGAACCCCCAGCCACCGCCCCGAAACACCCGGCTGGAGGCCAACTCACACGGACCTACAGGATCCACCTGCGCTGCGTCAGTGTAGTCTCGAGGTCCGTCCAAACACCACTCCCAAACGTTCCCGAGCATGTCGATCAATCCCCATCCATTCGAGCGTGAAGCGTCGGGCGGTCGTGTGTGATTCATTCCGCTCTCCGCACTATGGCATTTACTCTCGTCAAACTTGTCACCCCACCAATAGCGCGTTGTGCTTCCGGCCCGCGCTGCGTATTCCCACTCCGCCTCGGTGGGAAGCCGATAAGCTTCTCCCAGCCAGACACAAAATAACTCCGCCATGTACCAGGATACATAAACCGTCGGATGGTCATCGCCGGGACTGTAGTCATCGCGTCGTTGACGATGCGAAGGGTCAAACAGCTCGAACTGGAGATTGCTGACTGGCGTTCGTTGTAAGTGAAACGGAGTGATTCGAACCTCGTGTTGCGGAGTTTCGCGAAAAAGCTCGTCTTCTTCTTTCTCTGCTGAACCCATTTGAAAGGGCCGGCCATCAGCAGCCGGATCGAACGGACAACGTGCAAAGTTTTCTGCGTCAGCGAGTGTCCGAGCCACGGCGTGTTCGGCACACTTCGTGTCCGTGAGCAGCTTGGGGAACTCGCTCAGAAACCTTTCCCGCAAAGTCACCGCCCACGGTTCGTCGCTGTCCTGGACCAGTTGCCAAGCGGGATGTAGACAACGGCTGTTGCGATGTTCGCGCAGAAACAGAGAATCCAAAATCTCGATCCAGCGGTTGTCCATTGGCGGAGGTTCCGAGTCTTGCCAGGCATCCGAGTAATTCTGCTCACCCCAATCCCGATGCACCAACCAGCGGCAGAGCGTGGAGAGATGATCGGGCAGCGTCACGCTGTCTCGTTTGATGGCATCGTAGACCACGAAGGGATTCCCGTACTTGATCAATGCCTGGGCAAGATGGTGATCGGCAGCGTGCGTGCTTTGTTTCTCCGCATCGATTTCTGAGAGCGCAAAGCGGAACACCCAATGCCAACGGGGGTCGCGGCCGTGGCACCTGGCAACAGCGTTCTGAACATTCTGATCAGCTTGGGCCAAGTACTTCCCGCCGAAGTATTCGCTAAAGGAACGATGGCGCCACGCCAGACCTGCTTCGCCGTACCGGTCAAACACGTTGTGACGCGTGATCACATCAACCTGCTGAAGAGCCCGCAACATGTTGACATCACCGAGACAGTCTTTGCGAAGTTGGCTGAATGCCTTTCCTTGCAGCGTCGCAGTGAAATTCCCGTCACCCTGTGCGATCGTTGCCCAAGCGATTTCGGTCAGTCGTTCGTCGACCTCACGTGCATCGTAGAGTGTGTCCCGAAAGGGACCGTCCTTTGCCGAATCGAGTCCTTGCCGCACCAGGTAGGCCACTGCTTCGCTGTAGACCGCGTGCCGATTCCGAAGCTGACTCAGCGATATTGGCGAACGTCCTTCCCGCTCGGCCAATGCCAAATCACGCAACATTTTCAGTAGCAGTGGAATTTCCAGCAGATCTGCCCACTGCTGTTTGCGTTCGTACGAATCACGTGACAGCCACTGTTCGTCATCCTTTGCCAGTAAATCACCAGCCAGTTCGCCGAGGTATCGCTTACGCTGCGCCGGATCGTGGAAACCTTCCGCATGAACGGTGTCCCAGTTCACCGCGGAAAAAACCGCATGCCCTTCGACCTCCGGTCGCAGCGTGATGATGACGGGGCAGTCGATCACGCCAGAGCTTTGCAGGAACGTTCTGAGGCATGCTTCATTGAGTTGCTTGTCGGCCTGGTCGAGCGCATCGAGCAAGAAAACGACTTTGCCCTGGTTGGCAAGTTCGGATAGCCAACCGACCGCCGCATCGGCATTGACATCCGCCGGTAACCAGCGATGCAAGAGACGGTCAATGATCCACTGAAAGATTTCTTCGCGGCTGCGGTGTCCAGTTGTAGCCCGATAGTCCATCGATTCGTACCGGCAGACGACCGTCGTCGGCTTTGGCAACCTGCAATTCGCAGTAATGCAACAGCACCGTTTTCCCCATCCCGCTATCGCCGACGATGCGCACGCGGTTGGCCTCGCGCGGTAAGTTTCCCAGGGCTACTTGATCAATCTCGTCTTCATCCAGTGGTTGCCGCTGACGAGAAGGTCCGAGGTCACAACCGTGCTCGTGGCTGATCACATGCCGCGCTAGCGAAGGAACGACGAAGGTCAACCCAGGTGAAAGCCTCCAGAAACGGAGGGAGTGTGATGTCTACCGGCGCGCCTGGTAACAGCGTGGGAATGACCGGATCGATCCCCTTTCTCTTCTTTTCTCTGGCAAAGCGGCGTAGCAAGGCCTGCATTTCCGGCTCTTCCCAAGCTCCCATTCCGTCGGGTCCGATGCAGACAGCGGCGGAATCCACAGCCCTCGATGATGTCCTCCAAGGCGTCCATCCATGTGAGGCCGGGCCGCAACTCCCATTCATCCAACCACACCTTCACGCCACGTTGTAAGAGACGCTCGGCGATCTCTCGGACTTGCTGCTTGTCTTGGCTGTTGTGGCTGAGAAAAACCTCGAACGTTTCACGTTCGGCGTGCTCAGTAAGCGGCGGTTCTCTGAGCGAGCCGGCGGGCGCAGCTGGCCCGGCTTGCGGCGCAGAGCCCCGTGGCGAAGCCGATTCGAGTTCTGCGATCCGCTGCTCCGCCTCTTTGATTTGCTCTCGGATGGAAAACAGCTGGGCCGGATCACTGGCCGTGGCTTCTGCTTTTTGCAGATGCTCCAGCTTGCGGCGCCAGACGTCAACGGGTCGATCCGGCACCCCAAGTCCTCGGTCACACGTGAGACGGATAATCCTCCTCGGTGCTAGTGTAGGGAAGGCTTCTGAAGAATTCCAGTATTGAGAAAGAGACCGATTTCCGGCTCAATCGGACGCAATCCGGGGATTCCCGCCAAACGTTGGATTGATGAGTTGATCGCCATCGTGGAATGCTTAGCCGTTTTCCGCCGCCCGACCGACCGCAGGTCTCCTTTGGCAGAGCGATTGCTATTTCGCGGTGAGACCTGCGGTCAGAAAAAGTGCGGGGTCGGGAGACCCGCGCACGGCGCAGACCTGCGCGACGGTCGGAGACCGCGCACGGCGCAACCGCGACAGCGCGGTCAGAGAAAGTGCGGGGTCGGGAGACCCGCGCGCGCGCGAAAGTGCGGGGTCGGGAGACCCGCGCACAGCGCAGTCGCGACAGCCGGCGGCGCACAGCGAGCAGAGGTGATGGAGCTTGAATCAGGAAATCAGCTTGGCGACGTTGGCAACCACGCTGTCCCAATCTCCCATCGTGTCTTGGCGGACGATTCGCATGCTGGGGTACCAAGGTGTCGTGTCGCCCTGCATCAACCAGCGCCAATCGGGTACTTTCCCCAGCATCATGATCACCGGGACGCCCAACGAACCTGCCAGATGAGCGATCGCGGTGTCGCTGGTGACGACCCAATCCAGGTTCTTGAGGATGGCCGCCGTGTCGGTAAACGCTCCCCCGCTGGTATCCACATCATCCGGCAATCGCTGGATCCGGTCGGCAAAGCCACAGGTTTCCATCTGCTCGATGCCAAATCCAAATTGCAGGTTGATCAGACTGACATCCGGGATTTCCGCTAACGGCTTGAGCGCCGCCAGCGGCAGACTTCGATAGACGTCGGCGTGATGATCGGGGTTACCTTGCCAATTGATCCCGATCTTCTTCCCAGACAGGTCGGATAGCGAGTCAAACCAGCGCTGCCAATAGGCGATCAAGGCATCGGAAACATTCAAGTAGCCTTGCTGAATCGACTCGGTCGCAAAGGGAAGCTCTTTGTACTGCGTGTACCAAATATCGACCGCATCGACCAACGACGCGTGATAGTCCACATAAGGAATGGCGGCACGCTCAGGGAGCAGTTGATTGACGCCGCGGGCGGACGTGAACAGCGGAATCAATTCCGGTGCAGCACTGCAACACGACCCTGGCACCGCAGTCCTGCAGCACTTTGGTCATGCGAACGAATTGAATCGCGTCACCGCGGCCCTGCTCGGGATACAGCAAGATCGTTTTGCCGCTGTAGCGATTCGCCCTGCCACAACGGTGCGGCGACCTGCGGCCGGTAGGCTCCCGGCATTTGCCAACGCCAGCGATACTCGGGCCAGCCGACGTCATAGTTACCCAGCAACAGATTGATCACGCCCAGATTGCGGTGAAGTTCCGCATTGCCTGGGTCAATCTCCAAGCCTTGCTCGTACCACTGCAGTCCGCGATGGATCTCGCCGGTCCAAACCCAAAGTGTGCCACGATTCTTGAACGCGGAGAGATACTTGGGATCTTGGGAAAGCGCTTTTCAAAACACCACTCCGCTTCGTCAACTTCGCCCAACATTCGCAGCGAATTGCCGAGGTTATTCCAGGCGATCGGAAACTCGTCGCGGACCTTCAGCGCCTGTCGATACGACTGTGCCGACTGCTCGAATTGACGCTTGTCGAACTGGGCGATCCCCAGATAGACCAGCGCTTCGGGTTGGTCGGGGATGTTGGCCAAGACTTGCCGATAGATCTGCTCGGCATCGTCAACACGTCCGCTTTGGTGCAGCTTCCAGCCGCCTTGCAGTGCTTCGGCAATCGTGGGCATGGGACCGGGAACAGGGGAGGAGTAAAAAAAAAGCGACACGCGTTTTTGAAGCGTGTCGCCTGAAGATTCTAAACGTCTTTCCCTCTCCCGGGCGTGAGAGCCCGACTCTCCCAGCGGGAGAGGTTGGATCGCAGATCACTAATCCAGGAACCCGACCAGGTCTTGGCTGCGGCTGGGTTGTTGCAGCTTACGAACCGCTTTGGCTTCGATTTGCCGAATCCGTTCGCGGGTGACCTTGAAGATATGTCCGACTTCTTCCAGCGTGTAGCTGTATCCATCGCCCGAGACCGTAACGCAGTTTGATGATTTCGCGTTCGCGGTAGGACAGTGACTTCAGCACGTTGGTGATGCGATCACGAAGCATTTCCTGAGTCGCACCAATCTGCGGACTCTCGGCAGCCCCATCGGGCAGCAAGTCGCCGAACTGGCTGTCTTCGCTGTTGCCGACCGGACGATCCAGCGAAATCGGAAAGCGGCTCATCGTCAACACGCGACGAGCTTCTTCGACCGTCACGTCGGCCCGCCGAGCGGTTTCTTCGATCGTCGGTTCGCGACCGAGTTCCTGCAGCAACTGACGAGCGACGTTGCGAACGCGGCTCATCGTTTCGACCATGTGAACCGGGATTCGAATCGTGCGGCTTTGGTCGGCAACCGCTCGCGTGATCGCTTGGCGAATCCACCAGGTCGCGTAGGTACAGAATTTGAAACCACGACGATACTCGAACTTGTCGACCGCTCGCATCAGACCGGCGTTGCCCTCTTGGATCAGATCCAGGAAGGACAAACCACGGTTGCGATACTTCTTGGCGATCGAGACGACCAACCGCAAGTTACCTTCGCTCAATTCTCGTTTGGCTTGCTGATACTCCGCGTACACCTTGTTCAGCATCTCGGACGCGGTTGCGCAGCGACGTCGGCGTTTCTTGGCAGGCGGTCAGGATTTGGCGGCGTTCGTGCAGCAGTTTTTCACGAACCTCACGACCATGCTTGGTCCGTTTTTGGTCGCGGATCTCCTGATCGATTTCGTCCAGTCGGTAGCAGAATTTTTCCAGCAGCTCGATGCGAGTCTCGATCCGGTGCGTTCGCAAGCCGAGTTCTTCGATCAATCGCACGGCACGACGGCGACGGCGAGCCAAGGCACGCCACGCTTCGGCGCGACGACGGCGCGAGGCGACTCTTGCTCAGCGCGACTTTCCAGTCGTGTCGGTTTCGCTTCAGCAAGGTTTGCAGCGTCCGCAAGTTGTGCGGCAAACGACCAACGATCTGATCTTTTTCCAGGCGATCGGTGACGCGAGACCTGGACGGTCCGGTCAAACGGCAATTGGCTGCGATAGACCTTCTTGAGCGTCTTGTAGGCTTCGACCAAAACGAAGTGGTTTTCCAGCAGCTTGGTGCGGAAGCGACGACGAGTTTCCTCGATCCGCTTTGCCAATTCGATCTCTTCGCGGCGCGTCAGCAGTGGGATTTCGCCCATCTGGGTCAGGTACATGCGCACCGGATCGTCCGACCATGATTCGCTTTCATCAATGGCCATCAATTCATCAGGGCTGGCCAGTTGAACTTCGCCATCAGCCCGAGGTACCACGACCGCAACACCATCATCGCCATCATCATCCGGCAACTTGCGGAATCCGCCCGTGACAGCTTCGGTGCTTGGTACGGCAACGTCGTCAAAATCGTCCAAAAGGGTATCGAACAAAACACGAACTCCTGCGGAATCGTTTTGAAATGAGTTGGAAATTAACGGTCAAACTTGCTGGCAACGGTGACGGATCTGATGCGTTGGGTCGACGACCACCAGAACGGACGTGCGGGATAAGCGACGTCGGCTCCTGATTGGTTTGCTTTAAAGCGATCAGAATCTCAAGTAACAGTGATCCGCGTTGCCAAAAAGTTTGAAGGGTGTTGGTTTATTCGTAATGACTCAGGCAAAGCACCTGAATCGCTGAGTGTGAGAGAGTGAAGGAATCAAGATGGTGAAACTGAAATATGGAAAGGATGTTGATGTGTAAAAATCCAAAGTTGGTTTAGTCGTGATCTCACATCCTGCCAGATCGTCGTTGTTTCCTTTGGCTAGCCTCGGTAGCCTCAACACCAGAGAGAAAGTGTGACTCAGTGGGTACGAACTGCTTATCGACAGGTCAACCAATGCGCAGTGGTTGTGCATCGCATGAAACTGTTCAAAACTCTACCACCCGATGACACGTTCCCCAGGAGACGTCCGTGAATTGGAAAAACTTTCTGTTTGGGTGAGTCGTCCGTCCTGACAGTGAGTTTGCCGATGAACAGCGCGGATTCAGCTAGGCCCTTGAAATCGCCGCCGCCGTCCCCCGGTGCACTCTGACACGGTTTGCTTACGATCAACCGTGTGCCTCTATCACATGAACGATCAACTCAGGTTCATCCATCAAGCTGGAAACCGAGCCAGAAACGGTGGACGAACCAACGACCGCCCGCGGCGTAGTTGAGAAATCCCCCGATTTCATTTCAATTCCAAGCCCCATGGCTTTGCCTTCCTGGCGGCGATCGGCAAAATCGACCACTCAGATGCGATTTCCAAATCATTCGGATCGCGATGACGAACAAATCAGTTCGTTGTTGTGCCGCGGATCATCACTAGATGTCCGGCTTAGGGAGATTCAGCTGAGAACCTGACCTAGGCGGGAGCGGCATTTTTTCGGGTGGTGGTGCCGATTGCTCACTTGGATTCTAGTCACAATGCCCTCCGGTCCAGACGGCCATTCTTCAAATCTTCTTCATATCACGATGTACTCACTCCCCTGCCCCAGCTGCCAAACGCCGACCGATGTCTCACCCTCCCAGGCGGGTGATCAGCTGGCAGTGCCCTCCTGTGGCGCGAGCCAATCCAGATCTCCAAGACTGGGTGATCTTCGCCAGTTACCACAAAGTTTCCGAGAATGCTGTCATCGCAAGCAGCACCGGCTGGACGAAACGGCGGTCGGGGGCCGAATTGGATTTGTGGTGCTGAGCCTGATCTCAGCTCTTCAGCCTGCTGATTGCCGGTTTCTGCGGCATTCAATGGGCGAACGTGGATGCCCCCACTGACCACAGCCAACCACCTGCAAGATGTCCGCGAAACGCTACAGCGAATTAGAGCGCCGCTCGAGTTGGTCCGTGAGTTTGAGGACATGGAGAAGCACGGATTGACGATCGCCGTGCCATACCAATACAAGCAAAAGTTAAACAAGAAAAACGCTTGGGGTCGAAACGCTCTGATCGCCGCCGCGGTCTGCGGCGGGTGCGGCATCATGGCACTGCATCTTGGCCGGATCCAAACGGGCCGCCTGAGCGGACACTTAGCGATGACCTGGACCGCCAAGTCGGAGTAACCAGCAAAGCCGACTCGATGCCTTGCTCACCAGCCACGTCCCACTGGTGGTCCCCATCGCGACGCGGAAGATCACGCGGGTCGTGGATCACGGCTTCATTTGCTTCGCTTTCGCTTCAGCACGTAGACGACGTCTTCGCTGGTCGCGTCGACGGTGATGGGATCTGTGATGTCGTACCCAAAGTCGTAGGTGTCAACGCATTCCCAATCTGGACTGGACTGAATCAGGCGTTTCATTTGCGGTGCGGTGTAGCTTCGCAGCACCAAGCTCGTCGGTGATTCGAAAGCTTCGCGACGGACAGTGGACGTCGAATTGAATTCCAAATCGCTCGACGCGACGTGCTGGATCACGGGCGTTCGTCCACATGTGGGTACTGATCGACAAGTGACCGCGGCGTGCCGACCAAGATTCCGTTTCACTGGGTGCCACCTCGGTCGGCGTCAGATGAACGCCCAGCAAGTACAAACCGCCCACCCGAACGGCACGGGCCAGGCACGCCAAATGCGCTCGAGCAGCCGATTCGCTAGTCCAAGTGCCGAAAACTGTTGATCGTGTTGAAGGCAATGTCGAATTTGCGTGGGATCCGAAAATCGGCCATGTCGGCAACAAACGCCGTTGGACGAAACCCGTGACGTTTGAGCCGGACGTTACAGAATTCGACTGCCTTTTCGTTCAAGTCCAAGCCCGCGACATCGAATCCTCGTCTGGCAAGTGAGAACAGCAATCGGCCCGTGCCACATGCCGGCTCAAACATTCGCTGCGGCGGTTTTGACAAGTACTTTTTGCCGCAGGCCAGAATGAATTTCACTTCCGCGGCACAGTCGGCACCAAACACCAGATCGTAGTACTTGGGATGGTCGTAGATCGATTCCTGCAACACTTCCATCGAATCACCGAATCGCATCGAGCCCCAAGCCGCGCCGCAACACACCCATTTGTCCAGCGTGAATCTGCTCGTGCAGCGGACAAAAAAGAATGGCCCCCAACTTGTTGGGATAAGCCGCGTAGGGCATGTCGACCGGCTCGAGCAATGTATCCGCGGTGACCTGAGCCAATTCAACCTTGGCCAGCTCGTATACCTGTGCCATTCGCTCCAGCAGTTCCGCGGGCGTGGGCTGCGCCGTTGCGTCGTCATGGGGGGTGCTGCCGCGTCCGTACGCCTTGCGAAACTTTCCGGGGATCAGATCTAAATCCTCGGGTCGGCGGCCGCGAATGCGAAACATCAACAAACCGTATTGGCTGACCGTCAGGTGGCCGACCTGCCAAGCGATGTTGGACGGAAAACCGGCGGGGATCTCGAACCAACGTTCCGGCGGCGTGGCCTCCAGCAACTCAAGCGTGTAGCCTCGTGCAAAATCGATTTGCCCCAACGCGGCACGCATCATCACGGTCGCGTCGTCAAGGCTGGGATTCGGCAAATTCATGCCGCGATGATAGCAGTTTCGCCGCTGCTGCTAACCTGCCGCGCGATCCTCCTTGGAGTTGCGACGCGCCGGTTTGGAGACCAAGCGGACCTCGGGCATCGTCGATCGACCGCCGTGAAATGTCCGCCGGCCATCAATGGTGTGATCAAAGACAAAAACACCATTGGCGACCCCCGCGCGAGGCGAAACACGCAAAATGGCAGGATGACCACACTCGTTGCAGCGGACCCTCAGACCGTGGCTCTCCAGCAACGCGTGGATCGATTTGGCCAACTGCTGGTTGAGTTCCAGAGTGCCAAGCGATTGGCTGGCGAGCTTCAGCAACTGGCCCTGGATGGCAAGCCGAATCGACCGCTGCAGGCGATTGATCTCCTCCTGTAACTGCCCCAAAGTTTGCTGGGCTTGTTTCGCGGTCATTGATTCAGCGTCATCCATCGGCAGGTCCCAGGCAGTGGGCGGTGTCCAGCTGGAAAAGGCGGTCAGACCTTCACCAGGCATTTGCATTCAAAAACGCGGTATTCGTGCTTCCCAAGGGGCCGGCCCCGACTCGCTGCACGAAAACAGTCAACTTCACACTTGAAGATCTTATACAAATTGTATAAAGTGTCCAGGGCTGGAGCGACCCCAGCAGTCAAATGCCGACCAACAGCCCCTCATTCGGCCCAATCCATTACATCGTTCCCGGCGTCGACCCATTCCCCGATTTGTTACGAGTCGACGTGGCAATTCACCGCGAAATTCAGTAGTTTCGACGGACTTACCCCCCACATTTCGCTTTCCCAGAACTTCTCAACACGATGTCAGCCAATCAGCAAACGATTGAAGAAACCAAAGCACAGATTCGCGGTTTGGTGAACGAAATCGCGGCGCTCGCCAAGGCAGGGGCGACGGCGGAGGAGTTTTATCCGGAGTTGCTCTCGAAAATCATCACGGCGCTGGCGGCTCCCGGCGGAGCGATCTGGGTGCTGGATGAGGACCGGCAGCTGAATCTGCAGTACCAGATCAACGCGGAACCATCGTTGTTGAACGTCGACAGCGATGATGCCCAGCGTCACACCCGCTTGATCCAGCGGGTCGCCAACACGGGTCAGTCGCTGTTGGTGCCGCCCTACTCCGGCACGACCGATGGCGACGCCGAAGGCAATCCGACGCGATTCTTGTTGGTGCTCGGTTCGCTTAGCCATGAGGGTCACCGCGACGGCTTGATCGAGATTTTTCAGCGACCCGATACAGCACCCGACACCCAACGCGGTTACTTGCGGTTTGTGGAGCAAATGTGTGGTTTGGCGGCCGAGTGGCTACGAAGCCAAAAACTGCGGACCCTGGGTGACCGCCAGGTCCTGTGGCAGCAATCCGATTCCTTCGCCCGCAGCGCCCACGAATCTCTGGACTTGAAGGAAACCGCTTACATCGTTGCCAACGAAGGTCGTCGGCTGATCGGCTGTGACCGCGTCAGCGTGGCGATCAAGAAGGGCCGCAAGTGCAAAGTCCAGGCGATCAGCGGCCAAGACACGATTGAAAACCGCTCGAACATCGTTGCAGCCTTGAACAATCTGGCCACGCGCGTTGTTGCCGCCGGCGAACCGCTGTGGCATGACGGGTCCACCGAGGACCTGCCCCCGCAGATCGAGGAAGCACTCGAGGACTACGTCGACTTGTCGTACGGTCGAAACATCGCCGTGCTGCCGCTCCGCGAGCCCTTCCGAAAACTGGGTGCCGAGGACGACGACGGTGCCGCCGGTGAAATCGACCGAGACGACGCGCATCGTGGTGAAGTGATCGGCGCTTTGATCGTGGAACAGATCGAAAGCGATTTGCCGGCCGAAATTTTTCACGCGCGAACCGATCTGGTCTACGAACACGGGACACGAGCCATCGCCAACTCGATGGCGCACACCAATCTGTTCTCTGATGCCGGTTTGGCGGACCTTGGGCCGAGCAACTTGGGTGCTGCGAGCCCGGACGCTGCCGAAGACGCTGGGCATCATCGGCTTGATTGCTGCGATCATCCTCGGCCTGATCTTCATCAAGAAAGACTTCACGCTGGAAGCCGAAGGGACGCTGCTGCCTCAGGCACGTCATCACGTGTTCGCGCCGATTGACGGCGAAGTCTTGGAGGTCAAGGTCGATCACAACTCGGTCGTGGAGGAAGGCCAACCCTTGGTGATCCTCCGCAATCGCGAAATCGAAATCCAGATCACCGACCTGGAAGGCCAACGTTTGACGACGTTTGCGGAGCAATGGAAGGTCAAGGCCCAATTGCGTCATGGCGGCGAAATGAAAAAGACGGAGTTGCGGGCACTGCAGGGCGAAGACAAGGAACTGAAGACCAAAATGACGGTCATCGAGGAGAAATTGCAACTTCAGAAAGCCCGTGCCGAACAACTGATCATCCGGTCACCGATCAACGGCTTGGTCACCTCATGGGATGTCGAAAAGACACTTCGCAGTCGGCCGATCATGACTGGCCAGGTACTGATGGAAGTCGCTGATTTGGAGCAGCCGTACTTTCTGGATCTGGACATGCCGGAAAAACGCGAAGGCCATCTGGATGAATACGTCAAGGCCAACGATGTCGAAATCATTGGATGTCACCTACATCTTGGGCAGCGATCCCGATGCGCCCATGAAAGCCACCCTTGACGTGTCACGCGTTTCTGGCCGTGCCGAAGCGCATGAAGAGCACGGTTCGATCATCAAAATGCATGCGATGCCCGACCAGGCCGAGTTGTTGAAAGTGAATCCACGACCAGGCACCAACTTGATTGCCAAAGTGCATTGCGGACGCGCTTCCAGCGGCTTCGTGTTCTTGCACGAAATCTACGAATGGTTGCACAAGTTCTTTTTCTAATCCGGCCAGCCAAACACAATGAATTTCAATCCGCTCTCGGAGTTCCAAGCCATGCGTTCAAAATTCTTCACCTTGATGGCCACTGTTCTGTTTGCTGGGCCAGCACTGTCTCAGGAATCGCAAACAGCTTCAACGGATAGCGAAATCCACGTCGATTACTGCATGGTCGAGTTCATCGAACAGGTCAACATTCCCGCCGAGACGGATGGCAAGTTGACGGAAATCAAAATCGAAGAAGGGATGACGGTGGAGGAAGGCGACTTGATCGCTGTCATCGACGACACGCAAGCGAAACTGAATCTGGATCTCAAGAAAGCGGAATTGGTGGAGGCGGAATTGAAAGCCACCGACACGGTCAATCTGCGACATTCCCAAAACGCGGAGCAATTGGCGACGGCGGAAGCCGAAGCCTACAAGGAACTTCGCAAGGAAGGCGCCACACCGTATTGGGAAATGGAAAGAAAACGCTTGGAGGCCGAAAAGGCCAAATTGCAGATCGAATTGGCCGAAATGAATATCAAAATCGCCAAATCGCAGTACTACGCCAAAGAAAGCGAGATGCAGATCGCGGCCGAAGAAGTCACGCGCCGACAAATCAAGGCGCCGTTTGCTGGTTTCATCGAAACGCGAACCGCTCATCTCGGTGAGTGGGTGCAAGCCGGCAGCCCGATCGCCATGCTCGTCAAGATGGACCAACTGCGGGTCGAAGGCGATGTCGACGCGTTACGTTACGCGGGCCAGAGTTTCGATCGGCACGCCGGCTCAAGTTCTGATCCACCACCAGGACGACGGTGATCCGATCGTCATCAATGGCAAGCTTGGTTTCGTCAGCACCGAAATCGACTTGAACAATCATCACCGCATTTGGCTGACGGTCGACAACAAGCGCATCGGCACCGATTGGCTGATCAAGCCCGGCATGCGTGCCGAAATCATCATCCGTCCCTAACTTGCTGATCGCGCCGATTCGCTTCATCACCTCTGACCGCAATCAACCATGGCTACGCTTGCAGAATCACTGATCAGCAGTTCGTCGCGATCGCTGACGGTGCGCAAGCGTCCCGACCTGACGCACACCCGGCAATTCTACCAGGGCACCGGATATTGGGTCGTCAAAGAACCGGTCGGGCTGCAGTACTTTCGTTTTCATGACGAAGAGTTCTTCATCCTGAACATGCTGGACGGACACGTCAGTCTGCAACAAATCAAAGACGGCTTTGAACAACGATTCGCGCCGCAAAAGATCACCTTTGGTGATTTGCAACAGTTCATCGGCATGCTGCATCGCAGCGGACTGGTGATCAGCAACTCGCCCGGCCAAGGAAAGGCGCTGCGAAAACGCGGCCGGACAAAGAAGAACAAGGAGTTGATGGGCAAGGCCAGCAACCTGTTTGCGATTCGTTTCCGCGGCGTCGACCCGGAACGCGTTTTGAACTGGATGCTGCCTTGGTTCGGTTGGATCTTCAGCGTGCCGATGCTGATCTTTGCCATCTGCCTGCTGACGACATCATCGCTGCTGTTGGCCAGCCAATACGAAACAGTCTATTCGCGGTCTGCCGACGTTCCAGCAATTCTTCGCCGCTGACCGTTGGCTGATCCTGGCCGTGACGATGGCGGTCGTCAAAGTCATCCACGAATTCGGACACGGATTGAGCTGCAAGAAATTTGGTGGCGAATGCCACGAAATCGGTTTCATGCTGTTGGTGTTCACGCCCTGTTTGTACTGCAACGTGTCCGACTCCTGGATGCTGCCCAACAAGTGGAAACGAGTCTGGATCGGTGCGGCCGGAATCTATGTCGAAATGATCCTGGCGTCGCTGGCTGCCTTTGTTTGGTGGTTTAGCGAATCGGGCTCGACGATCAACGACTTGTGCTTGAACATGATGTTCTT
Source organism: Pirellulaceae bacterium (assembly GCA_963714715.1). Taxonomy (GTDB): domain Bacteria; phylum Planctomycetota; class Planctomycetia; order Pirellulales; family Pirellulaceae; genus JBFJVZ01. The sequence continues at coordinate 79,286 of CAVQPV010000025.1, forward strand.
GAATGTCGTCAGCACGATCCTGGTCAACGGGAATCCGTTGCTGCGGTTTGACGGCTACTACATCATGATGGACTTTTTGGAGATTCCCAACCTTCGCCAGAAGAGCACCGAAGTACTCAAGCGATGGTTTCAAGAAACCTGTCTCGGCTTGGAACTGCAAGACGATCCGTTTTTGCCCACGCGTGGAAAGCTCATGTTTGGGCTCTTCACCATCGCCAGTGTGATCTATCGCTGGGTCGTTGTGTTTTCGATTTGTTGGTTCTTGATCAAAGTCCTCGAACCGTACGGTCTGCAAGTCATCGGGCGGATGGTCGCCGTGGTCGGCTTCTTTGGATTGGTTGCCCAGCCGATCATTCAAACGTGGAAATTCTGCCGCACCCCTGGGAGGCTCTCGAAAGTGAAACGTGTTCCCGCGCTCATCAGCCTTGGCGTTCTGGCCGCGGCGATCGCGGCGGTCTGTTACATTCCGCTGCCACACCACATCGACGCCGCCTTTGAAATTCGCCCCAGCGAAGCGGGACGCGTTTACGCCGGTTCGCCCGGCCAAATCGAGTTCACCGTCCAACCGGGACCGAACGTCAAAGAAGGCGACGTCATCGCGAAACTGAAGAACCCCGACTTGGAAATCCGCTTGGCCGATTACAAGGGCGAAGAACAGGTTGCCAGGGTCCAACTTGGAGAACCTGTGAAGACCGTAGCCGCTACGATCGTTCGTTGCCGGCCGAGTTGGAGACTCAGGCAGAACTACTTGGACTCGATTCGAGCCTTGAAAGAAAAAACACAAGAAGAAATCGATCGGTTGACGGTCCGTGCCAACCGAGACGGCATCGTCCTGCCGCCCCCGAACCGTGAGCCGCAAGATGATCAGAGAACCGTTTGCCAGGTTGGTCCGGGTCACCGCTGGAAGAATGCGGAATCGTGGTGCGCTGTTGACGGCAGAGGATCTGATCTGCGAAATCGGAACGGCCGATGAATTCGAGGCAATCCTTGTGATCGACCAAGGCGACGTCCAACTGGTTCGCGAAGGACAAGAAGTCGATTTGAAATTGGATTCGCGACGATTGGAGACCTTTCATGGCAAGATCGCTGAAAAGTCACATGGAGCCGCTCGACGTCACCTCCACCTCCCTTTCAAGTCAGACCGGCGGCGACCTGCAAACCGAAATTGATCCTACGACGGGGATGGTAAAACCGCGGAACGTAACCTACCAGGCACGCGTCCCAATGGAGACGATCGATTTGCCGCTCAGACCCGGATATCGCGGATCAGCCAAAGTTCACGTCGACCCCATGTCGCTCGGCAGCCGCCTGTGGCGATTCGTGGCGAAGACATTCAACTTTGAACTCTGAAAGAGAAAATTGCGTATCCCGCGCCGTTTACCCCGAGACACGCATTCAAACGACCAATTGACGTGATCCCGTCCCGATTCACATTGCAGCAATATCGTCAATTGTTAGGATGCTGCTAATTCACGACTATTCTAGAGGAGCGATCGATTGAACAACATGCTGAACTCACACTAATCGAGTCCAGACAACATAGCCCTTTCCCTGGCGTCTGATCGCAGTTCGCGATTGTTCGCACCCCACAGACCCTTTCGACAATCCCTTTCGGAGAATCAAAACCATGGCAGAAACCAAGACTGAAACAAAGAAGCCGGCAGCAGCGGCTCCTCCAGCCGAGGCTGCTCCAGCCCAAGCTCAGCAGCCCGTTCAAGTGCAGGTCACCGATGATGACTGCCTCGGCAACTTACGCGAACTTTTGTCGCGTGACGGGCTCGCCCGAAGAGTTGATCATCGACTTTGGCCTGAATCCGCAACCGATCGGCGTTCCCAAGGACCCGATTCAAGTCAAGCAACGAATCATCGTGAACTTTTTCACGGCGAAGCGTCTGTTGGCTGCGCTGCAAATGTCGGTCGCCCGACACGAGTCCGTGTTCGGTGTATTGGAAACGGACATCAACAAGCGTGTTCGTCCAGGCTTGCAGCAGCAGGCTGAGCCTCAGCAAGCACCGCCCGCGCCGGCCGCCGAAGCTGCCAAAAAGTAACCTCGCCGGGTCGAGCTTGCGATATCATGAACCACGTCATCGTTTTCGATGACGTGGTTTTTTATTGACCGCGAAGCTGTCGGGCGTCCAGTCGATTCAGGATGCAACGCAAGAATTCCGTTCCGTCGTCAGCACGGCGGGTTTCGCGATCGGTGATCCTTTCGGCTCAGCGCCGGAACCGCCGCCGCTGGCTGTTGGTGAAATCCAGGTCACGGCCCATGTCAGCGTTGTCTTCCAATTGTCGGAAACCGACTTTGAATAAGCGTGACCGCAAAAATCATTTCGTCTCAACCCGATTGATTCGCAACCATGCTGAAATACCCACTCGACTTGAGTTTCAAACTCTTGACCTTCGGCCAACGCATCACGGCGACCGACGCCGACGGCAAGATGCTGATGTTCATCAAACAAAAGATGTTCAAGCTGAAGGAAAAGGTCGAAATCTACAGCGACCAGTCGCAGAACAGTCTGATCTTCCGCATCGAGGCAGACCGCATGATCGACTGGTCGGCCAACTATCACTTCACCGATGCGACCGGCAACGATTGGGGCTCGGTGCGTCGCAAGGGGATGAAATCGTTGTGGTCGGCCCACTACGACGTGATTCAAGACGGCGAAATCGACATGACGATCCGGGAGGAAAGTCCGATGAAGAAGGTCTTGGAGAGCATCTTGGGCGAAATCCCGCTGGTCGGCATCGTGGCGATCTACTTGCTCAATCCCAGCTACATCGTTTCGCGACCGGACGGCACACCGCTCTTGAGGCTGACCAAGCGGCCGGCCATCTGGGAGGGCAAGTTCACGCTGGAAAAACTCAATGAGATGCCCGAAGACGACGAGGTGCGATCACTGATGGCACTGCTGATGATCGTGCTGCTGGAACGCCGGAGAGGTTAAACCGCCGATACAGTCGTTTTTGCCAAGAATCGATCTGCGATTGCACTTGGGATGGTGCCGTTGATCCATAGCTGACAAAGGCCTCGACCGCGTTCTTGCTGCCCAGCACCGCAAAGACGGCCTCGTCGATTTCCCCGGCGTGTGTCTGCATCACCTCCAGCGGCAGCTCGCTAAGCGGCACAGCTCGCTGCATCGCTTCGCCGACGATCGCCCCGACCGCGTGATGAGCCGTTCGCTGCGGCACTCCTTTTTTGATCATCCATTCCATCAAGGTCGTCGCGTCCAGGTAGCCTCGTTCCAGTCGGCTCGCGATCGACTCGCGCTGCAGCACGCTGCCTTCCACGATCGGTGCAGCCAACTCCAAGCATCGCGATCACGGTATCGAACGAATCGAATAGCGGCGGCTTGTCTTCTTGCAAGTCACGGTTGTACGCCAACGGTAGATTCTTCACCAACAACATCAACGTTTGCAGATTGCCCATCACCCGTGCCGATTTGCCTCGCGTCAGTTCCAGCGTGTCGGGATTGACCTTCTGCGGCATGATGCTGCTGCCGGTACAGAACGCTTGCGGCAACTTGAATGAAATTGAACTCAACCGTGCTCCACAAGATCCATTCTTCGGCCCAACCGCTCAGGTGCGATGCGATCACCGACAGCACAAACGCACTTTCCAGAACAGAAATCACGATCGCTGCTGGTGTCCAGACTATTGGCAGTGATGCCCTCGAAGTCGAGTGCCTGTGCGGTCTGTTCGCGGTCGATCGGCAACGTCGTTCCGGCGACGGCGGCGACACCCAGAGTGCATTGGTTCACGCGACGCCGACAATCGGCAAGTCGCTCCCGGTCACGCTGGAACTTTTCGATGTAAGCCAACCAGTAGTGCGGTGCGAGCACCGGTTGGGCTCGTTGCAGATGTGTGTAGGCAGGCAAGATCACGTCAAAGTCATCGTCACAGCGACCGAGAAACGCACGTTGCAAATCGATGCAGCCGCGCGTCGACCTGGTCCAAAGCCTCGCGGACCCACATGCGCACATCGGTGCTGACTTGGTCGTTGCGGCTGCGGGCAGTGTGCAGTTTTCGTCCGACGTCACCGATGCGATCGATCAGTGCCGCTTCGACGTGCATGTGGATGTCTTCCAACTCCAGCCGCATCGGCAGTCGGTCCGCATCCAGTTCTCCCTCGATCTCTTCCAAGGTGTCGCGTATCAGGGCAAACTCATCTGCGGTCAATAATCCGACCGATGCAAGCATTTCGGCGTGTGCGATCGAGCCACGGATATCTTGGCGATAAAGCCGCCGATCGAAGCTAATGCTCTCGGCATAGGCCTCCAGTCGCTGATCGGTATTGGCCTGAAAAACGCCGCTACGGGAAGGGCTTTTCACGGTTTGGGGATCCCCAAAAGTGTCGTTGGTCCTAATAATTCACGCTCGACGCCATTATCATTGCTGGCCGCTCGCTGGCGACCCGCGTGATTGGGTCCGGTATTGCAAAAGATTGTGTAGGCCAGGATTTGTCCTGGCAAGAAGATCAAGGTCGCCAGGACACGTCCTGGCCTACTGACTCCTCTGACGAAGCACCGCTCATGCATGTTCGTTTCGTTTTTGTCGGTTTACTCTCGTTGTTGGCATCGGTGGTTCATTCAGCCGAGCCAGTCATCACCGCCGCACGGGGCAACCGTACGGCGTGGCCACGATCGAGATCCCGGTGGATGTCCCCATCAACGGTCGATTGCCGCCCCTGGAGGTTGTTGACGAATCTCACCGCGTCGTATTTCCAATCGCGAATGATATTCGTGTGAAGCTACCGCGACCGTCGGAGCTACCGGTGCCCGACCGGGAGGAGGCCGTTTGCTGGGTCGAGTCGGGAAATTGATTCGTGAGCTGACGAAAACGCCGGAGATGGAACAGACGATCGCCAGACGCGTCACGTTTCTGTTCAGCGGAAATGAACCACTCGAAGTGTCGCTTGCTTGAATCGGGATTGGAGATCGGACGCTACCAGGTCGTTCCGCAACCGATCGAGTTTCGGCGAACCCGAATACTTGGCCAGTGGTGGACGGCATACACCGACGCAGCCAAACGTCAGATCGATGCGGCTGACTATCCGCCGTGGGTAGAGAATTACCTGGTCGCGATGTTATCGGGCCGATTAAGGATGAAACTACCCGATTGGTACATCGATACCGAGAAAGACGACGATCAATTGTTGGGTACGTTCAAGCTGTTGGCGGGAACGCAAAGCATCAGCGAAGCTGTCTTTCGTCGTGCCGCCGCCGGAGACCTTGGTGCCATGGTTTCCAGTGATCGACCGCTACCGGATCCGCCGATTTGGAAGCAGACCACCTATCCACAGTTGGCGAAGACGTAGCGGTCGAACCATTGGCAAGTCGCGTCCCGCCGGAGTGTTTGTACATTCGTTACGGATCGTTCGAGAACTTCATTTGGTTCCGCGACCTGATGGCAGAGTACGGCGGCGACCTATCTCGCATGATCACGCTCCGCGGCGTGAACGATCAATCGAGCCAACGACTCGAATCGCAATTGAATCTCACCTTCACCGCGCTTTCTCGACTGCTTGGGGCCGACGATCATCGAAGATCAGGCATTGATCGGCCGCGATTTGTTCTTGAGCGAGGGTGGCACGTTCGGCGTGATCATGAAATCGAGAAACGCTTTCTTGCTGCGCACCAGCTTCAACGCCGATCGATCCCAAACGCGCCGGTAGTGATCCCGACGTGACACTCAGCGACGTCAAAATTGCTAATCGCACCGTTTCCCTGCTGAGCAGCCCCGACAATCGCGTGCGATCCTTTATGGCCGAGGATGGCGAGTACTTTCTGTTTACCAGTTCCGAATACCTGGTGCGGCGATTCTACGAAGTTGCCGAAAACGGTGACTCGCTGGCCTCAAGCGACGCATTTCGGCTTTCGCGTCAATTGATGCCGCTGGACCGCAACGACACGATCTTTGCCTACTTCTCGCCACAAATGCTGCAAGGTCTGGTCTCTCCCGAGTACATGATCGAAATGCGGCGCCGCCTGCATGCGAGCAGCGACATCGCACTGGTTCACTTGGCTCGGATCGCCGCCGCCGCACATGGAAAGAACATTCGCGGGATTGAAGAATTGGTTGCGACGGGGTTCCTGCCAGCCGGGATTCGGACGTCGCAGTGACGGCAGTGGCGTTGTCGCGGTCGGAAATCAGGTGATCGACACGCGCCGCGGCGCGCGGGGAACGTTTCTGCCGATTGCGGACGTCGATATCGATCGGTCAGCCAGACGGAATTCGATTGGTATTCACGGATCGCCGCCGAGTACAGCGAACGCTTTGCCGAAATCGATCCGATCATGGTCGGCGTCGAGCGAGAAGTACTGAAAGAGGTGGCAAGTCGGAACGGCTGACCGTGCACGCGGAGATCGCACCCTTAACCTCCGAAAATTTCGGTTGGTTGGCAAAGCAGTTGGGACCGCCCACCAAAGTGGCCATGAAGTTCGCTCCGGATGACATTGTTCAGGTCCAAGCCCATGTCGCCTCGGAAACGATCGGCCCGCCCACTCATTTGTTCGTCGGGATTCGCGACACGATACCGCCCGATCCGGAAGACTTCGACGGCATTTTTAACATTTATCGGTCGCTCAGACAGCTTCCCGGTTATCTGGGTGCCTGGCCGCGACCGGGCGCGATCGATCGGTTGCCGTTGGGTTTGGGCCGCGGCCGACCGGTGGGCAACGGGATGACTCGTTTGCTTGGTGGACTTTATCGTTACTCCGACGACAGTTACAGCGTGTTGTCGTTTCAACCTGAGATTTGGTATCGACGCTACCGTTCTTGGAAGCGGTTGATGTGGACGATGTCGCCAACGTGCGGTCCAAATCGGCAATCTGATGGGCAGCAAACTGGAAGATTGGGTCAATCGACAGCTCTACATCCGGGCTGCCGAGAGCAGCCATGCCGGCACCAACTTTTTGAATCTGTTAACACGTCAATTGCAAGTGGACCCCGAACAGGCGACGGCAGCTGCCAAGACATTTTGGGCGGTGACCTCCAGTGCCCCCTCGGCGGGAAGTACGAGTACATCGACCACAATCGCTGGGCAAGCTCGGCTTGGGAAGGTGACGCGCCCTCACCTCAAGCTCCCCAGGACTATGTCGCGCCGATCTTGCACTGGTTCCGAGGTGCGGGCGGCACGCTTTCGCAGTACGCCGATCGGCTGATTGTCGATGCGACCATCGATGTCGCTCGAAAGTAAAACGCAGGCCTCAACAAGTAGAGTGCAGGCCAGGACCTTGTCATTACCCACATCTTCTTGCGTGCGAACATTCATTCGTCGCTATTCGACCGCGAAGCGGTCCAAGATAGTAGCCGTAGGTCGTGGCAGCCCCGGACGCGTTCCTCAAGTACCGGGGGTGGCGCCTGGCTCGCCGGACGCTCTCCAGGTCTGGGCCTACGCTTGAATCCGTCCCGCGATTGCCCGAGCGATTTCGATTTCCGGCCCCAAATAGTTGCCGAGGTGAAAACCGATCTGCGGATGTTCTCTGGCGGCCTGTTCGACTTGCCGGCGGATCGCTGCACTCAATCGCCCTTCAAACAGCAAATGCGGGTGAACGACGATCGTGGTGAAACGATTACTTTGGGCAACGTGCTCCAGCAGATCGGTCAGTGCGGGTCTTGCCATCGCGTAGAACGCCGTGAAGGCACCGCCGAATCCGAATCGATGTGCCACCACCTCGGTCAACACATGCATGTCGGCTTGCGCACATGGATCGCGGTTGCCACGGCCAACCATCACCAGCGCCGTCGACTCCGTCGCGTTCAATCCCGCACTGGACAAAGTTGCATCAATTCTTTTTTGAACCAATTGCACGAGTTCCACGCCCCGCGAAATCGGACGCGACTGATCAAACGTCACATCGGGTGTTTGCCTCTGGCAGTCTCGTAGCACGTTGGGGATGTCTTGCTTGGCGTGCCCGGCGGCAAACAACAGCAGCGGCGCGACGTGAATGTGGCGCACGCCGCGCTGGACCAGTGACCGCCAAGCATCGGGAATCGTTGGATGTTGAAACTCCAACAAACATGGTTCGACAGGCAGGGGGGCGAGCGTCTGGGAAAGTCGCTCGCCGAGTTGAAAGAACTGACGCGTTCCCAGCGGGTCGCGCGTGCCGTGGCCGACCAGCATCACACCAGCTGGTTTTGCTGCCTCAGCAGGCTGGGTCTCGCTCACAGTAGTCTGTTACTGGACGACGGCCGAATCATCAAAGCCCCTTGCTTTCAAAGCAGCAATCGCCGCATCAACATCAAAACCCTCCGTGAAGTTGATGATGATTTGAGGATTATCGATCGTGCCTTCGACCTTTTGCTCCGCGAGTTCAACTTGCTCGACGGTGTCCGACGACTCGAGTGCCTTTTTGATTGCGGGATAGCAAGCAAAAGGACAATGCATGTCGGGAACGTGAAGCGTCAGCGTGCCCGACTCGGTCATCACACGCCCAGAACTCGCCTCGATCGAACTCGCCGTTTCCGTATCGCCTTGAGTCGGCGTCACGGCTACCGGCTGATCCACGACCGTCTCTTTGCTGGGCATCTTCGCAATGGCCACCATAATTCCGACAGCTGCAAGCACGGCGACGCCATAAGCAAGTGAACGCATAATGAATTCCTATGGGTGAATAGTAATCGTGTTGATGTCATTGCTGCAGGCCAGCCCAGCTGCTGGACCTGAGCCAACGAATCCATTTCTAGGATTGCCGAAGCGTACGGCTTGGGCAAGCGAGTTTCACGGTGGCGTCTGGTCGCACAATGTTTCATTCCTTGATATTTCGTCCATTCATCTTGACGCCACCCCTCCATTTTTCGGACTTTCCGGGCAACTTTAGCGAAAACGGTCCGATTTCGGAAAGTTTTTCAGGAGATTGCGTTGCTGCCCCGCTCGTTGACATACATCCTTGCTCTCGCTTTGGGCTCGATCGCTCTGGGTCTGATCGGCCCGCTGGCGCGCACCCAGCTGCCTGCTCAGCAGCCCGCGGCATGGCAAGGAGCCTACCTGCCGGTGCTGGTCAGTGACTCGGCAGGGGGTGACCCCTATGCGTTGACCGCCCCAAGCAGCGGTATCATCACGGCGGGTGGCCCATCGCTGTTCAGCACCGCATCGCTGATCGCACCAACCGGCGGATTCAGTGGTCAGGAGTCTTTCGGACCAAGGTTCTGGATCTCCACTGAGTACTTACTGTGGAAAGCCGATGGCATGGACGTGCCGCCTCTAGTAACGACCAGCCCACCGGGGACTCCACGTGACCAAGCAGCCGTCCTCGGCGAACCAGGGACCACGATTCTTTTTGGGGGTCGCGGGGTCAACGACGATGCCATTAGCGGCTTTCGATTGGCTTCGGGGTTTTGGATCAACCCACATCGTACGTTTGCAATTGAAAGCGAGTTCTTTCGGTTGGGCCAGCAAGTTAGTCGTTACCAAAATGGAAGTGATGGATCGATCATCTTAGGTCGGCCCGTGTTCGATACTTTGGAAGGACGTGAAACAGCACAATTGATCTCGTACCCAGACCTGGTGGCAGGATCGGTGTATGTCGAGGCCAAAAGCAATTTTCAGTCCGCCATCATCAACGGACGGGCAGCTCTCTGCCCCGTTCACGGACAAGGCTGCAACTGCGGTCAAGGTAATCGAGTCGATTGGCTTGTTGGATACCGGTATCTTGAACTGACAGACGGGCTAACAACCAGGGAGAATCTAACGTCGCTGTTGCCAGATGCGCCGGGCACGATCAAGTTGTCAGATCGCTTCAATACGAGCAATCAGTTCAACGGGCTGCAACTGGGTGTCATGCATCGGGCGACCTACCACCGGGCATGGCTGGAATCGATGCTGCGAGTGGCCTTGGGCGGGAATCGGCAAACGGTTGGTATTTTCGGAAACAGTGAGTTCAATGAAAACGGCGTCACGGATTTCGTCGATGCCGGTCTGTTGACACAACCCAGCAATATTGGCCATTGGCGGCGCAATGAATTTGTCATGGTGCCCGAGATTGGCATGAAACTGGGAATGCGACTGACGAAATGCTTCCACTCGACGATTGGCTTCACAGCTCTCTATTTTCCGAACGTGGTACGCGCCGGTGATCAAGTGGATCGGGATTTGAATCCGAGTTGGCTATCAGACGATGATTTCGTGGGCGCCCCTCGTCCCCGAGTTACTTTTATCACAACCGACTTCTGGGCCTACGGATTGACCCTGGGTGGCGAACTACGGTTTTGATGGCATCGTAGGTGCGGCATCCTGCCGTACCACTCTTCGTATCCTGCCGTACCTGATCTGACCCAGCAGGTTCCCCTTTTTTAGGTGGAACCAATCGGAGCCTTCTGCGTCTGAGCCTCGGCGAGATCCGTCTGACGGTTCGCACCGCGCACTCAGTTGGGTCTCACACTCCCCGAGACGGTTCCGGCGGCCGTAGCGATCTTTTTCCGAAATGAGGCCTGCTAGCATCTTTCTATCATTCGAGAAATCCTCGATCTGAAGTGGGGTCCCTGCCGATCAGATTAGGGATTGGGCTAAGTTTACGGGCTGCGCGATTGGTAACGCGCCGCATACGCTCGGTTGGCACCTCCCTGATTGATGGCGACTTGTGATGAAAACACGAAGCAGACGACGATCCAGAGCAACCCGCTTTCGACCGCGAGTGGAAGCTCTTGAATCACGGCGTGTCTTGGCAGCCGCGATTGATTTGGCATCGATCAACGGCTTGGTCTTCGATGATGTCAGCGGCAACGGCTACGACACAACTGAAGAAGTCGCCGATGTTCCAATTGATCTTTACCGCGACGATGGCGACGGCCTCTTTGAACCGACCAGCGGTGATACGCCGTTGCGGATGACGATGACCGGTGACGATGGGCGGTACAGTTTTCAGCGATTGACGGCCGGCAGCTACTTCGTGCAACAGCCTGCGTACAACGCGGCAGGCCACTCGCTGCCAGAATCCGTCTCGCCCTTGATCGTCATCAGCAGCACCGATGTGCAGGGCGTGCTAGCAAAATCGATTGACACCTTTGACACAGGGACTCAGGTCGCACGCGATGACACGATGGATGGCCAGCCGGTCACGTCGACGCTGGAAACCGATGATGCGATCGGTGGCGAACGCGACTTGTTCGTCAACAAAACCAGCGCCAATGGCGAGGTGCAATTGAGTGCGAATAGCCTCCAGCCAGATCGACTCTCGTTCGATTCCATCAGCGGCGGAAACGGCGAGCGACGAATCAGCTGGGATGGTATCGATCGGAACGCGAGCGTCATCGATGACACGGGCCTGAGCGGGTCGGACGCGAACCTTTCCAGCAATGCTTTAGGCGTCGGCCTGCAAGTCGGTGCGGACTTGGGCGGCGGGACAGCGGTCGTGCGTCTTTACAGTGATGACGGCAACCCTGCTACAGCGGCTCGGTTCAGCAGCGCGATGATCCCCCTTCCGGTCACCGGCGGATCGGACACGATCGTCGAATTCATCCCGTTCTCCGATTTCACGGCTTCGGGCGGTGGTGCCATCCTCGACAATGTCGGCGCTATCGAACTTGAAATCACCGGAGCCGCCAACATCAATGGCACGGCCGAACTGGTGGGTACGGTCGGCCCCAGGCTCTTCACGCATGACTTCGACAATTTTGAATCTGCCGATCTAAGCATCTCCAAGTCAGTCAGTGACGCGACGCCAACGACCAACCAAAACGTCACGTTCACCGTCACCGTCTCCAACGCCGGACCGGATAATGCGACCGGCGTCGTTGTCACCGATCAGCTGCCCGGCGGTGTCACCTATGTCAGCCATTCACCATCCACCGAATCCTACAATCCGACCACGGGGATTTGGACACTGGGCAGCCTGAACAACGCTGGCTCGGCAACGCTGTCGATCGTCGGTCGCGTTGACGGTGGCGGCATCGCAACCAACCGGGCAGAAATCACGAGCGCCGACCAGTCCGACCCGAACACCGGAAACAACCAGTCCTCGACAACCGTGACTCCGGAAACAATTGACATTGCGGTTACCAAGCAAGTCAACAATCCCTCACCCAATATTGGTGACACGGTCACCTTTACGATCACCGCTTTCAATGCCGGTCCAAGCAACGCGACGGGTGTTTCGATTCGTGATGTGTTGCCTCCTGGTCTAACCTTTTCCAGAGCCTCGCAAAGCCAAGGGACCTACAGCAACGCGACGGGTGTTTGGACGGTTGGCAACATCAATTCCGGTGCCAACGCTACATTGTCGATCTTCGCCAACGTTGTTCAGAATGGACCGCTAACCAATGCGGCAACTCTGGTCGCCGCAGACCAAACCGATACGAATCCGGGCAACAACGAGGGCTCGATTGGGTTGGCTGCAGCCACGGCCGATCTGTCACTGAACATGAACGTCAGCAGTTCGGTGGCCAACGTCGGCGACAGCGTCACTTTCACGATCACGCTGGCCAACGCCGGGCCGAACGCTGCAACGGGCGTGACCGTCACCGATCAGCTTCCTGCCGGCACCTCGTTCATCTCGGCGTCACCCAGTCAAGGCAATTACGACCCCAGCAGCGGCGTCTGGACCGTGGGCAGTGTGCCAATCGGCTCGACTCCTTCGCTCGACATCACCGCGCGAATCGACACGGTTGGCACGAAGACCAACACGGCGCAGGTCAGTGGCTCCGATCAATCCGACCCCAATAGTGCCCCCGGAAACAATCAGCCTGGCGAAAATGATCAAGACTCCAGCTCCGTGATGACGGCGAGTGCCGATTTGTCGTTGACGCAGGACGTCGACAACACGAACCCGAATGTCGGTGGCACGGTCACGTTTACGGTCAACCTCGCGAACGCCGGCCCCGACACGGCAACCAGCATCGTCGTTCGTGACGTCCTCCCAACCGGATTGACATTTGTTTCCGCGACACCTTCACCCGGCCAATACGATTCCAACACTGGATTGTGGAGCGTTGGCAGTCTGCCCCGCGGCTCGACCGCTTCGATGAACTTAGTCGCTCGGGTCGATACAACATCGCCAGTTACCAACACTGCACGCGTTGAATCGGTTGATCAATTTGACATCAACAGCACACCGGGCAACGACGCGCCGGCGGAGAACGACCAAGATGCCGTGGTGCTGACACCGGCGAGTGCTGATTTGTCGCTGACCAAGCTTGTCAGTGACGCCAATCCGAGTGTCGGCGATCAGGTCACGTTCACGATCACGGTAACCAACATCGGCCCCAATGCGGCCACCGGTGTTACCGTGCTGGATCAGCTGCCACTGAGTACGACGTTTGTTTCGGAAACTCCCACGCAAGGAGATTACAACCAGACGAGCGGCATCTGGACGATTGGCACCATCCCGGTTGGCGGAACAGTCACACTCAGCTTGGTGGCGACCGCCAACACAACGGGATTAGCGTCCAACTCGGCGCACGTCATGACGTCTGACCAGAAAGACCCTGACTCGATTCCCGGCAATAACAATCCAACGGAGGACGATCAGGCCACCGCCGAGATCGAACCGCAGCAGATCGATCTGGAACTGGCCAAAACAGTCAGCGACATGAGCCCGAACGTTGGCACGGATGTCACCTTCGTCATCACGCTACGCAACAAAGGTCCCAACACGGCCACGGGTGTGATGGTCACCGAGTCGTTGCCGCGGGGCGTGACACTCCGCAGCAGCACGCCCAGCCAAGGCGGCTTCAATCTGTCCAACGGTGTTTGGACCGTCGGCTCGCTGGCGGCCAACAATACGGCAACGATCAGCCTGGTCGCTCGCGTTGACGATCCCGGCACAGGCATCAACACCGCTCAAGTCACTGCCGCCGATCAATCTGATATTGACTCGATTCCCGGCAACAACAACGAACAAGAAGACGACCAGGCATCGATCAGTTTCACCACACCGATCGCGGATCTCTCGCTCGACAAATCCGTCAGCAACAGCTTGCCGAACGTCGGCGACCGAATCTCTTTCAACTTGAGGTTGATGAATAACGGGCCCGATGACGCCACTGGCATCTCGGTCAGCGACACGTTGCCTGCGGGGTTGACGTTCATTTCCAACAACCTGAGCGCCGGTTCCTACGACTCCGCCAGCGGTGTTTGGGATGTCGGTGGACTGGCCAACGGTGCCGAGGCGACGCTTGAAATCATCGCGCGCGTGGACACGCAAGGTGCCAAGACCAACACCGCTCGTGTGCTCTCCTCCGATCAAAGCGATCCCAATTCGATCCCCGGCAACGACGTTGAATCAGAGAATGACCAAGACTCCGTGAGTCTGACCCCGGCGATCGCCGACCTATCGATTACAAAAACGGCATCGACCAGTCGCCCGGCAATCGGTGATCAGGTCGTCTTCACGGTCACGGTCGACAACGACGGCCCCAATGATGCAACCGGTATTCAGGTCGTCGACGCTTTGCCAAACGGCCTGAGCTTTGTCAGTGCCAATCCCGTGATTGGCGCCTACGACGCGGGAACCGGCTTGTGGAACGTTGGCTCCTTGGCTGCCAGCAGCTCGGCGGCTCTTGAGTTGACCGCTCGTGTCGACACGCTGGGGGAGAAGACGAACAAGGCCGAAGTCACCGCAGTCGACCAATTCGACGATGACAGCACGCCCGGAAACAACGATCCTGACGAAGACGACCAGGCGTCGATTATCATTACCCCCGCCAGTGCGGACCTGTCGTTACGCAAAACTGTCGATGACGCTTCACCCAATGTTGGAGACATCATCACTTACACACTAACCGTCAACAGCGAGGGGCCCGATACCACCGACGGCGTCAAGGTTCGCGACACGTTGCCCGCCGGGATGACTTTCCAGTCGGCGACTCCTTCGATCGGAACGTACGACTCAGCCACGCGAGTCTGGACGATTGGTTCGCTGGCGGCTAACCGCTCAGCGACCCTAGAGATTCGAGCCATGGTCGACACACCGGGTGACAAAAGCAATTCCGCGGAGATTATCGCCAGCAGCCAACTCGATCCCGACAGCACACCGGACAACAACATTCCCGGTGAAGATGACCAGTCGTCGGCTGAGCTTTCGCCGGAACTCGTCGACCTGGCATTGAAGAAGTCGCTAAGCAACGATTCACCGAACATCGGCGACACGATCACTTACACGCTTGAGCTGTCCAACGATGGACCCACCACCGCGACAGGAGTTGCAGTCACCGATCAACTACCGTCCGGAGTGAACATCGTTGGTGCAACGCCAACCACGGGTACTTACAACCCGTCCACAGGCGTCTGGAATGTTGACGAGGTCGCGGTCGGTTCATTGCCCAAACTAACAATCACCGCCACCGTCGGTAACACCGGCGGCGAAACAAATACCGCGGAAATCACTGCTATCGACCAGCCCGACAGCGACAGCACGCCCGGCAACAACGTTCCCGGCGAAGATGACCAGGCCAGCACAACGTTTGTCACGCAAGTGGCCGATTTAGCGATTCGCCAAGTCGTCGACAATGCCACGCCCAACATGACCGAAACGGTGAACTTCACGATCAACTTGTTCAACGCCGGTCCTGATCACGCAACCGATGTTGTGGTTCGCGACTTGTTGCCGTCGGGACTGAGATTCGTCGATTCCTCGCCCAGTGTTGGTTCCTACGATCCGGCGACCGGGCAATGGACGATCGCCAGGGTCCCCAACGGCAGCACGGCGGTTTTGAATATCGAAGCGGCGGTGACCAGCATTGCGCCTGCGACGAACGTAGCCGAGGTCTTTTCATCGCGGCAAATCGATCCCGATAGCGTGCCGGGCAACTCGCTGCCTGGCGAAGATGACTACGCCGAAGCGAGCGTGACGCCGCAAGTCGTCGATGTCTCGGTCAGCGGCTCGGTCAACAACGACGCACCGCTGGTGGGTGATACGATTCAAATTGTCTTCACGGTATCCAATGTCGGTCCCGCCGCGGCAACGAATCTCTCGCTGCATACCTTGCTGCCCTCCGGACTGTCGTTGATTTCCAGTCAACCGCAAACCGGCTCCTACGATTCGTTAACCGGCCAGTGGGATGCAGGCAATCTGGCAGCCGGGACATCCACACAACTCGTATTGAACGCGAGAGTGGACGAGCGGGGTGCCAGACGAGTGCCGATCGAACTGATCAGCGCCGACCAATTCGATGTCGACAGCACGCCGGGCAACGGCAGCGACATCGAAGATGATCAAACCGAGGTGCTGATTCGAGCACCCCGGTTATTGAACACGCGACTGTTTATGTCGCGATAGCGCTGCCGCCTAGGCGTTTAGTAGCGCCGCTGTGCGAGGGTCTCCCGACCCCGCACGACAAACCACCCGCTGTGCGAGGGTCTCCCGACCCCGCACGACAAACCACCCGCTGTGCGAGGGTCTCCCGACCCCGCACGACAAACCACCCGCTGTGCGAGGGTCTCCCGACCCCGCACGACAAACCGACCGCAGGTCTCAATCGAAGCGGCAATCACGCTGCCGAAGGAGACCTGCGCCGAGCACCAGTGAGGGCGTGCAGCCTCGCTAGTCATCCACGTAGGGTGGCGTCGAGCAAACATCGAAAAATGGTGGGTCTACATTCGCGAATAAGCTCAACAACGAAATCAAAGTGCAAGATCAGGTTCGAACTGTTTGCGCTGACCCACCAAGGATTCGCGCGAATTTGACCCACCCTACGAGAATCCAGCCTAGGCGTTTAGCTTCACGTCCGGCGAATCGGCTAAGTTGACCCACACATGGACGTGGGGTGCGCCGCGGTAGTGCCAAACAAAGGAGGGTCCTTCCACGCGCCAGTTGTCCCACACCTTGTCTTTGCCAATGTCGTTGTCGCTGTAGAACGACAACGTACAAGCATCCAAACCGCCTTGTGCCTTGATGCACTGGTAGGCTTCATCACGGTCGCTTTGCCGATACGGCTCGACCAACAAGGCCAACGTATTTTGCAGGTGCTCTTTTTGATCCGCCGACATATCCGTCACGGGCAAGCCAGGCAATTCTGCTTTCGGACCACGGAATCCAACCGCCTGCTCTCGCGGCGTCTTCGGTAGCAGTGCTTGCTTTTGTTGACGGCCGTCAAACGTTTTGTACAAATCATTGGCGGCGACCGCTTGATGCCAGAACACATTGCCGGTGTGTTTGGGGTCTTCATTGAAGACCGGCGCGTGTCCGTAGAAGATTGGCCCGCCGAAAGCGACGTGATCAATCGAGTTACCGTCGCAGCGCAGCGTCATGTGGCGGCCGGTAATCACCATCTCGAACTTGCCGTCGCCTGGTTTGCCAAAAATCGCGATTGACTGTTCGTTGCCGAAACCACCGGCGTCGTCTTCGAGTTGTTGATAGTAACGTTCATGCCACTCAGGGTGCACGATCGACTCAAACACCTCTTGAATCAATTCGCGTTGCTCGTCGGTGTAGAAATCGCTGTTAATTTCCTGCTTGGTGATATTCCAGTTGTTGGCGACAAAGGTCCGCAGCAGACCGCGCTTCTTGTCGTGGTGGTCCCAATCAAAACAAATTGATTTCTTCTGCTGGTCGCTGAGCACGTTGTAAAGTTGACCGACCTGCGTTTCCGCCGTCGTGGTTGCTTCCGCAGCGTTCAGCGTGGAGCCAGCTGTGGTGCCAACTGCGAGGGCTGCAGCTGATGTTTCCAGAAACGTTCGACGATTAACCGATCGTTGGTCGCTCATGATTGGACCTTTACCTTTGCATGGGTGGTGGTGAGAGGGCATTGCAGTATATCACGGATCGGGAGCCGACACGCCAGTCGTGACAGGCCTGAACGAGCCACTTTCTCCTTCACTCTGCAAACTCTCCTGCCCTCCCTTAGCAGGCTGTTGATTTTAACGAAATGTGAATTGCAAGGGTGAGCCGCGGGCCGTAAGGCACCGGGCAATGACGTATGCCCGGCCGCTTACGCGTCGCGGCTCACTAAATCAACAGGCCGATAGAGGCCGACACTCCCACTGGGCATTGGTCTCTACCCAAAACTTCAGACGTGGCTGACTAGAACCGGCGGGGATCCAGTAGCCGCGGAGCGGCGTCAGCCGATAGCCTGGGGTGAACCGACCGAGCGTCAGCGAGTGTCGGTGTGACCCCAGGTAGGATGACCGCCAATAATTCTTCGCGACTGGATTGGACTCGACGATCACTCCGCATTTCTATAACACGACCTAGCTCTTGACCGCTTCCCGCATTTCGATCTCATAGCCTTCGCGGTAGGGGCGTGCCAGGAACGAGTTGGCTTCGCTGTCGCCGACGATCTCTTCTTTCGCGTCATCCCATTTCAGGTCGCGACGCGAGTCGCGCCGAGATGCCAGCCAAGTGACAAACATTCAGCATCTCCATGTGCGAATGGACGTCCGAGATTGGTTCCTTTCGCTCACGCACACAGTACAAGAAGTTTGCCCAATGGGCGCTGCGTTCGTTGCGCTCGATCGGCGCACCTTTATAGACCTTTTGGATGGCGTCGTCGGGCAGCGGGTTGTTGGCCAGATCCTCGACCGGTTTGCCCGTCAGCTTTCCTCGATTGACGAAAATTCGACCCTTGTCCCCGGTGATCAATGCGCCGTTGGACGTATCGTTGCGGATGATCATCTCTGTCCCACCGGGGTATTTCACCGAGAAGTTAAAACTAGTCGCGGTGTTGTAGCGATCATTCTGCACCGGGTAGCCATCCTTGAATTCAACCGGATGCTGCGAGGTACCGCCAATGGAGATGGGCCCTGCCGTTTGTCCGTTCAACTTGAGCGCCCAGTTACAGATGTCGACGTGGTGCGCACCCCAGTCAGTCAACTTGCCGCCAGAGTACTCGTACCACCAGCGGAATTCGTAGTGGCAATTCGTATTACCGCGACCCTTGCCGTTTTTGGATGCCAGGTACCGGTAATCGACTTTGGGTGCCGGACCGAGCCAGCGATCCCAGTTCAATCCCTGGGGAACGTCCGCAACTGGAATCGCTGGGCTGGACGGTGCGCCACCGATAGCAGCTTGTACCTGCTGGATTCGTCCCAGACGGCCTTCGGCGACAATCGCCATGGCCTTGACGAATAATGGAAAAGTGCTGCGCTGCTGCGTTCCGACTTGGACGACTCGACCGGTTTCTTTTTGGACCTTGCGGATCAACTTGCCTTCGTCGATCGTCAACGTCAATGGCTTTTCGCAATAAACATCTTTGCCAGCCAACATCGCTTCGATCAGCGGTTTGGTGTGCCAATGATCGGGCGTCGCGACATGAATGACATCAATGTCGTCACGCTCAAGCACCTCGCGGTAGTCTTCGTAGACATCTGCTTTGCCGCCGCTGATGTCGTTGTTGAATCGTTCCAGGCGACCTGCGTCGACATCGGCGATCGCCACCACGTCCAGCCAATCCTTTGCTGACCTCATGTTGCCGCCGGCCATTCCCCCGGCGCCGATCACGCCGATATTGATGCGATCGTTCTTGCTCTTGGTTTCTTGCGCGAGTGTCTTTGGCGTCGAAAAGAAATAGGGAACTGACGCCGCGGCACCGGCGGCGGCAGTGGTCTTCAAAAAATCGCGTCGTGCTTGTTTGGATTGTGTCACGGTATACCTCTGTGCGGTTGGGGAGTTGGCGGTCAAGCTACCAGTGTAACCAAAAAGGGCGATCGTGTTTTTGACGTCGGTGCGTCCCCTATTGCGGGCGATGTGCCGACCGTGTCGAAAACGCAGGTGGGCATGCCAACACGTCGATCTCCGCTATACTCCGTAGAAAGCCCCCAACAAAAGAAGTGGCGACCCCCATGTCCGACGACAACAACTTGATGTCCGCGATCATTGATCGCGATCCCACCACGGTCCGCCGGCAGGTTCTCCAGCGAGAGTTCATCCTGATCAACGTTTCCGACGAAGAAGAGGAGGACGAAGATGAACAGATGGGTGCGTTGACTGCCGAACTCGAAGACTTTGATGTTCTGGTCGCGTTCACATCCGAACAGGCGGCAGCGCACTTCGTCGAGGCGATGGCCGATTTGTTCGAGGATCAAGACGACGTGACCGGGTTTGTCGTCGAAGGCGACTCGCTACTGGAGTACCTCCCGGAGAATTACGGTTTGCTGCTCAATGCCGAATCGGAAAACTCGCAAATCGTTGACCCCTTACTGGTCAGCGAAGTCCTGGGCCTCGGTGAGTGAGTCACCGCAAGACCTTTTGATCACCGTCGACGATGACTGGGCATCGGGCGGTTACAAATTCAGACCTTGGTATCACGGCGTGGCGGGGTAAAATTGAGGTTGGTTACTCGATCCGGTCGGAGTATCTCACCATTGAAAAAATTGCGTGCTGTATCGCAAGCTGATCGTGACCGAGTTTTCTCGGCTCGATATTCGGCTTTCAGACTCTTGACGATTTCTGTCATGCTTTTGTTTGTTGGCGGTTGTGACGCCAGGATAACGAACGAGCAAACTGCCAAGACAATCAGTGAGTTGGATGCTGAGTTGACGGGGCACGACTACCGTTTTCATTTTCGTTATCCCGGCGAAGACCGCCTGCTGGACACGAAAGATGATCGGTTTGGCATTCGCAACCTGTACGTGCCGGAAGACGCCATCGTCCAACTCCGTTTGAACAGTCGCGATTTCATCTATACGATCGAGATTCCCGAGTTCGACGTGTACGAGGTCGCCGTTCCCGATCTTTCCTTTGATGTTCGCTTCGTGGCGTCACCGGTGGGTTCTCACAAACTGTTGGGAAGCCAGATGTGCGGCTATGACCATGCGGAACTATTGGGCAAATTGATTGTACAACCAGTTGCCGAGTTTGAACGTACAATGCAGCGTCTCTCCACGTCACCATTGACAACACCATGAAGGAGAATATTCGGATGAAACGAAGCACTCGTCTGTATGCGGCGATCGCGATTGGCCTGTTGATGGTGGCTGGATGTGGAAGGAAGACGCAGCAGGCCGACAGCGATCCTGCCAGTCCAACTCAGCAAGCTGACTCGGCAGAGACGGGGCCAGACAACCAATCGCCGGACGAACTGCGTGTGCTCGGTGAAGTCCCTGCGTTTAGCTTGACGGACCAAGATGGCCAGCCCTTCGATAAATCGGAGTTGGACGGAAAGATGTGGGTGGCAACGTTTATCTTCACCCGCTGCCCAGCGACGTGCCCGATGCAGACCGCCGAATTCACGAAGTTGCAGATGGAGTTGCGTAAAACAAACGATTTGGGACGAGTCAACCTGGTTTCATTCACGGTCGATCCCGATTTCGACACACCCAAAGTACTCAAGCAGTACGGACGTAAAGCGAATGCCGATTTCCAGCACTGGCATTTTCTAACCGGCGATCGCGGCGAATTGTGGGACTTGAGCAGCGCCGGATTCAAGGTACAGGTCGAGTCGGCACGCGATGAAACAGGACTCATTAGCCACAGCCAGTTTTTGATTCTGGTGGATCACGAGTCAAAGATTCGCGGGTACTATCCCGCTTTGTCGACGCAGGCGACCGTCAATCTGCGACGCGATCTCAAACGGCTTTTGGATCAGCTACATCCCGACCGCGCTGACGAAATCACAGAGATCGCGGAGCCGGAAGATGTGCGGGACCCGAGTTGGCTGGCCGATCGGGCTCGAGCACAGAAAGCAGCGGCAAAGTCGTACAAGGTTCAATGCGACTTTCAGTTTTCGGACGAATTGGAGAAAAGCGGAATTAAGTTCGAGCAGAATGTGGTGGAAGACGTCAAACGATCCTTCAAATTTGCGCACTATGATCACGGAACGGGTGTTGCTGTCGCTGATGTCGACAACGATGGTCTGCTGGACATCTATTTTGTCAACCAGTTGGGTGCCAACGAGCTCTGGAAGAACAAAGGTGATGGCAGCTTTGAAGACATCACCGAAACGGCGGGAGTCGCTGTGCCCGAAGAAGTCTCCATTGGTGCCTCGTTTGCCGACATTGACAACGATGGTGATGCGGATCTTTACCTGACACGAATTCGCGCGGCGAACAAGCTGTTCCTCAACGACGGCACGGGACGATTTGAGGATGTTTCCGAGGAGTCCGGCTTGGATCACGTCGGCCACTGTTCGGGAGCTGTTTTCTTTGACTATGATCGGGATGGGCTACTCGACTTGCTGCTTACCAACGTCGGCAAGTACACGACGGACCAACGCGGACCAGGCGGCTATTTCTACGCTGACAGAGCCGCGTTCAGCGGTCACTTACACGAGGATCGCCACGAAGCAAACATCCTGTTCAGGAATCGTGGCGATGCCCAATTCGAGAACGTGAATGACCAAGTCGGTTTCAACGATCTCAGCTGGACTGGTGATGCGTCGCCAATCGACGCCAATGACGATGGCTGGCCGGATATCTATTTGTTGAACATGCAGGGGCATGACGAGTATTACGAAAACCAGCAAGGCAAGAGTTTTGTGAACAAGAGCCGCGAGTTGTTCCCCCGTTCTGCTTGGGGAACGATGGGCATCAAGGTGTTTGATTACAACCGAGACGGTCAGCTCGATCTGTATGTGACTGACATGCATACCGACATGGTGCATGACCTTTCTCCCGATGAAGAAAAGTCCAAGATGCGTCGCAATTCGCCCCTCAAGATTCTCGCGACCGACGGCAATCATATTCTGGGTAACGCGTTTTATCGCAAAGACGGACCCAACCAGTACACCGAAGTGTCAGACGAAATCAACGCGGAAAACTATTGGCCTTGGGGGATCAGCGTCGCTGACTTGAACGCGGATGGATTCGAGGATGTCTTTATCGCTGCCAGCATGAGTTTTCCCTATCGCTATGCCATCAATTCCGTTCTGCTCAATGACCGCGGCAAGGGTTTTCTGGATAGCGAGTTCGTGTTAGGGGTCGAACCGCGAAGCCGAGGCACGGCGCAGCCTTGGATGACACTCGATTGCAGCGGCCGCGACGCAGATAATCGGCTCTGCAAAGATCGCGGAGGAAAAGTGCTGGTTTGGTCCGCAATCGGGACTCGCAGTTCGGTGGTGTTTGATGCAGACGACGACGGCGACTTGGACATCGTGACCAACGATTTTGGCGGCAAGCCGATGGTCTTGATCAGTAACTTGCAGGACCGGCATGACGTAAACTACCTGAAAGTGCTTTTGCAGGGAAAAACCTCCAACCGTGATGGCCTGGGCGCGTTGGTAACGGTGCACGCGGGCGACCTAAAGTCATTGTCACCGCACGACGGCAAGTCCGGCTACCTGTCGCAAAGCCGGATGCCGCTCTATTTTGGGCTCGGCGACGCCGGGCAGGTGGATCAGGTCGAAGTCACGTGGCCGTCAGGAATCAAGCAAGTGATGGAAGGTCCGATCGATGCAAATCAGACACTCACCATTACCGAAGATGTCAAAGCAGGCCGGTAGCCAGGGTAAGCTGTAATGGATGGGCCAGCCTCGCGAAAACGTGCAGCGCATGTGCCGGCGGATCGAGGCAGAATGAAGCCGTCGGTGTGCTTGTTCGCGTTATGCTTGCTGGCCACTGCATGCAGCAAGCAAGACCCCTTACCGGTCACTGTCAAGGTACGTGTCCCGTCGTCGGATGCCGGTGATCCCAGAGCACGCGAGGAATACCAAACACGCTGGCTCGGTTCGCAAACAGTCACGGTTGCACCGGGAGTGCATGTGCTGAGCAGGTTATTCCCCAGCGCGGCATTTGCGATTGAAACCAACAAGGGCGTGATCCTGGTCGACTCGGGCATGGACGAGAGCGGTCAGCCAGCTACGCGAAAGCCTCTGGGAGGTTGGGCTGAAGGCCGATCAGATTCGCTACATCTTGTTGACCCATGCGCATTACGATCACGTGTTCGGCGCAAATAAATTGCGTGCAGTGTCGGGTGCCACGGTTTGCGCTGGACGCGATGATTGCCAGACGCTGCGCAATGCTGACCAGGATGCGCTGTTTTCATTGTTTCCGCGGCACGCCTATTCGGGGGATGCGATTCAGGTTGACCGCGAGCTTGATGACGGCGATTTGATCGAACTTGGCAGTGTCACCATGGAAGTCATTGGAGCGCCGGGGCACACGCCCGGAAGCGTTTGCTACTTGCTGAAAAAAGACGACCAACGAATACTGTTCAGTGGTGATGTGATCGCATCGCTGACTTATGGTCCCGCGACGTACCCGGTTCATATCTCTCCCCGTTATCGCGGTGACGCAACGAGCTATCTGCAGACCATGAATCGGTTGCTGGAAATGGAGCCTCCCGATTTGCTGCTGACTGGTCACCCTCGCCAACAAAGACAAATTTATTCGGCTCGGCTGAGTCCAGAGCAATGGACGCGGATGCTGAAATCGGCGCAGACGGAATTGCAACAAGTGGTCAGCCGACACCAGGAAGACGGGGCGGATTTCCTGGATGACGACCCCAAGGAAATCGAATCGGGACTCTGGTACTTGGGAATGCTGGCAGACACCGCGGTGTATTGCCTGGACAGTGAGCATCAGTTGATTGTGGTCAACGCGCCGGGTGGAGACCAGTTTGCAGGTTTTCTCCGGGACCAATTACATTTGCTGGGTCTGGAGGCCAAGGAACCGACCTTGGTCTTATTGACTTCGACGGACGCGACAAGCTGGTCAGGATTGACGTCGCTTCCATCAAATCCGCAGGTCGTGGCGAGTACGTCCATGCACCAATCGCTTTCGGACAGCGGTGTCCAAAACGTGGTGTCACCGGATAAGTTAGCAGACTTCGTTGCGCCCCGCATCGATCCGGTTCCGTTGGGCGAATCGCTTGCGTACTCGTTCTCAATCGCCGGCAAGCATGTCCTCGTGACGCCCAAAGTACCGCGCAACCTGTCTTTGGTTTGGAGGAATCGTGTGACGGGCAATGTACTATCAGGACCGATACCACCACAATCAACCCAGTTACGGCAAGAGCTATCCGCGTCGCCGGACGCAGCCCAAGCTTACCGCACGGCACTGGAAAAACTGAGCGAGTTTTCACCCCACATTTGGCTTCCGGCGATGCCATTGAGCGGCCAAAACGCCAACATCTATGATGACCACTGGAGATACACAATCGATTACAATTTGAGTCAGGTTCCAGAAGAGTAAGTTGCTCAGAACGAATCCGTTTTATTCAACAGTACTTTCGCTTTATTTCGATGCCTGAGCAAGACTCAGTAGAGGGCGGTGATCCGATGAATCGTTGGCTGTGGGCCGGTTTCTTTTGCATTCTCGCGATGATCATTGTCGCGTTTTCTTTTCCCCGCCGGAAGCACGACCAACCGGTGCTTGCTGTGCCGATCGATTCGTCCGACGTTCGCCCCGTCCAGGTTTTGCAGGATGGCTTTACCTCTTCGCAAGCGTGCCTGGAATGCCACCAAGACGAGCACACTTCCTGGCACGCCTCGTATCACCGGACCATGACCCAGCTGATCAATCCCGAGACGGCTCCTGATGCGATTCGCGATGCAACCGTCGAAGTTCAGGGACAGCAATACGAGTTCAAGCAGGAAGGTGACAAGTTTTTCGTCACCTTCAACGACCCGTTATCGCGCGGTGACCTTCGCCGTCGCGAGCTTTTGATGATGACGGGCTCACATCACATGCATGTTTTTTGGTACGAAACTGAATGCAAAGGAACGCCCGGTGAACTTGACGTCGTTTACTTGAAAGAGGAACAGCGTTGGATTCCCAGGTTATCCAGTTTCTTGCAGCCGCCGGAGCCAGAACCGCCGCAGATCGGTACCTGGAATCGAACCTGCAGCAAATGTCATGCAACTCACGCCCTGGAGAGATTCAACAGCGACGAAACCAACTGGGATACGCAAGTCGCCGAGTTTGGCATTGCCTGTGAGGCCTGCCACGGCGAGGGAGCTCAGCACATCCAGCGGCATTCGTCAAAGAACGAAGAGCTTGTCGACCAAGATAAGATCGTCAATCCGGAATCCGCTTCCAAGCAGGTATCGGCCGATGTCTGTGGACGTTGCCACAGCGTTTCGTTGCACGATTTTAATTCATTGAGCAAGGAGGATTACTACGTAAAGGGAAATCCCTTCGAGCCGGGAGAGTTGTTGTCCGAATCCGAGTTCAACCGCATCATTCAGGCTAGCGGTGAACACCGGAAATCTGAACTCTTCCAAGAATGGGCGAAATTCGGACACCCCGATGGATCGTTTTGGGAGGACGGGATGGTGCGTGTGACGGGCCGCGAGTACAACGGATTGATCGAGTCACCTTGTTTTCAACATGGTGGATTGACGTGCGTGTCTTGCCATACCATGCATCCGTCGACAGGGCAGTCACTGGAGCAGTGGCGCGATGACCAACTGAAACCGGGGATGCGCGGCGATCAGGCATGCCTTCAATGCCACGCCGACTACAAAGACCGGGTCGCCGAACACTCGCACCATGCCGCGGGTTCCAGCGGCAGCCGCTGCATGAATTGTCACATGCCGTACACAACATTCGGACTTCTGAAAACGATCCGCAGCCACCAGATATCAAGCCCTTCTGTGCGGACAAGCCTCAGCACCGATCGCCCCAGCGCAGTGCGCTCTTTGCCACCTGGATCGCACTTTCACCTGGATCGCCGACCACCTGCACGAGTGGTACGACCAACCAAAGGTCAAGATCGATCCCGGGGCTGACGCGGTAACCACCTCCACCGCCGTGATTCACCTGCTGAAAGGCGATGCGGCTCAGCGCGCGATTCAGGTGGCTGCTTTCGGATGGCAACCGGCTCGCGAGGCGTCCGGAACCGATTGGATGGAACCCTTCTTATTGTTCGGCGCCAGTGACCCTTATGACGCGGTGCGGATTGTCGCCACGCGTTCACTGAAGTCGCTGCCGAACCGACGAACACCCGAGATTGATCCTTTCGCTGACTGGGACGAGCTTAAGAAAATCTTCAATGCTGCGGTCAACGACATCGGACAAAACCTGCGGCTCGATCCCCATCCGGAAGTGCTGATTGACGAAAATGGAGCCTTTGACTTCTTGCGTGCACGCAAGCTGATGGATCAACGAAATCATCGGCCGATCGTTATTCACGAGTAAGCGTCACCGTTCGTGTAAGAACGTGTTCTAAAAAGGGGGCTGACCCTCTCTTGCTCGCCCGCAAAGGGTAGCCCTCTTTCAAACACGTTCGACAGGCCGCAACATGTTCCAACCTGACTGATGTTGGCATCAAGCGACGGATAAACCAAGTGCCTCTTATTCAGTGCGAGTATCCGTACTGGATATTTCAACCACACCGATTCGATGATCCGAAGTGTACTCTGCATTCTCTCGCTGACTCTTGTTGTTGGCTGCCACAAAGACGCCCAGCAAGTACCTCAACCACCAGTGGCCACGGACGCTGACGGACAACAGATCCAAGCAGCTCGGTCGCTTTACCGGCAGGGTGATTCACAAGCTGCTCTGGTCCTGATTCGCGAAAGCTTGCTGGCGTCGCCCGAGAATACAGAGGCGCTCAGGCTTGCCGTCGATATTCACCGATCACTGCAGCAGCCTTGCGAGGCCGCCAAGATGGCGACTCAAATCGCCGCCGCAAACCCTCCGCTTGCGTCGCAGTATTACATTTCGGGGTTCGACCTTCACTTGCGATGCGGCGACTTCAAGGCAGCCGAAGACTGTGTGAAGCAGCTGATCACGCTGGAGCCGAATCATATTGATGGCCATCGCTTGCTTGCGCAGTTGCTGAATGCTCAGGGGCGGCGCTTCGAGGCCAGCGAGCATGTCCGCCAGTTGATTCGCTTGCGCAGCGTCCAACCCAACGAGATTCTCAGTCTGGTGGACCTGTCGGGCCCCTTCTTGCTGGTTTCCTACGACCAGTTGACCGACGACCCAGGCACCAGCCTGTTTTTGCTGGGAGAAGCGCGACGGCTGTACGTCGGAAAGACCGATCCAGACAAAGTGCTCAATCTGCTCCAACGCGTGAGCAAGAAATTTCCTGATAACGCTGCCGCCGCGGCGTTTCGAGGACGCGTGCTTGCCGAAGCAGGACGAACGCAGGAACTAAGACAATGGTTTGCACAAGTTCCCGATGGAATTCAGGATCAACCCGAGTATTGGCACGCCATCGGGACCTGGTTGGCAGCGAAGAACGTCATGATGAGGCAATTCGAGCTTTCGCCGAAACACTGCGCCGCGATCCAACCAACCGCCAGTCGCTTCGCTCCATGATTGCCTCGCTCGAGACGATCGGCAGGGAGAGTGAGTCCTCCGAGCTTCGCAAGACACTGTCTGATCTTGATCGAATCTTTCGTATCGCCAGGGACGCAGACGCAGACCAGGCGATGTGGATCTCGGAGCACGCTCCAACAACACGTTCGCCCGTGGGAGTCGGCTGCGTGGCTCATGCATTCCGCCCAACTTGCCGGTCAGTTGGCCCAGCGTATGGCAGAACTGAACCAGCGTCAAGCAGCAATTCTGTCCTGGGAGAAAGGTGCGACGGTCGAGCAGATTCGTGAGGCGAGAACAGAACGTCTTTTGGGTTTTCCGTGCAGCAATGGCCCCTGCCGGATTTGGAGACGCTGATCGCGACCAAGGCAACGCCAAGCCAACGAAGAAGTACCGGACTGCGATTCAAGGACGTGGCGCAGCGTCGTGGTTTGCTGAGTCAGTTTGAGAGCGGCTTTCCGGTTGACGGTGGAGAGTTCTTTCCGTATCAGGTCAACGGCGGAGGCTTGGCCGCTCTTGACTATGACTTAGATGGCCATTGCGATCTGTATGCCGTGCAATCGGGTGGAAAACCAAACGATCCGATTGGTTCAACGCCCAATCAGCTGTTTCGCTTGCTGCCAGAGCAAGAGTTTTCGAAGTCGCGGTTGAATCCGGTACCGATGATCGCAGTTACGGACAAGGCATTTGTGCGGGCGACGTCAACCAAGACGGTTTTCCCGATTTGCTTGTCGCGAACATCGGAAAGAACGTTTTGTACGTCAATCAAGGTGACGGAACTTTTTCGCAATCCGATCAACGATCACGGAAAACGGGGACGCCTGGACATCGACCCTCGGACTCGCTGATCTCAATGGCGATCATCTCCCGGACATCGTCGAAGTCAACTACATCGACGACCCGCATGCCTACCAAGTGAAATGCAAGACGGATTATCTCAGTTGCCAACCACAGCGTTTCCGCAAGGCTTCCGATCGTGTACTGCTGTGCGATCAGCAAGGCATATTCACGACATGGTCCAGCGTCTCCAAGCAGATGCGTGATTCACCCAAATTGGGACTTGGATTGGTGATCGCCAATTTTGATCGCCGGCACGGCAATGATTTTTTTATCGCGAACGATGGTGATTTCAATCATTTCTGGATCAGTGGCGATGCGTCCGATCCGGCTATCGAGAAATTTGAATTGGCCGAAGCGGCGAACTTGTTCGGGTGCAGTATTGGACGCGGCGGTAACAGCCAAGCGTGCATGGGCGTCGCCGCCGGCGATTTCAATCGTGATGGAACGCTTGACCTGCATGTTACGAACTTCTACCGCGAATCGGTGAATCTGTTTCTGCAGACTCGCTCGGGCAACTTTTCTGACGAAGCGCTGTCGTACGGCTTGGTCGAACCGTCCTTTGATGTGCTGGGATTTGGAACCCAAGCAGCCGATTTCGACAACGACGGCTGGTTGGATTTGGCCGTTCTAAACGGCCATGTATTCGACGCCCGACATGAAGGAATCCCATTTCGCATGCGTCCTCAACTTCTGCTGGGCAGCCGACAAGGGTTCACTTTGCACGACCAGGATATTGCCGGTGACTACTGGAAGCAGGCGCACCTGGGACGGACACTCGCCATGTTGGATTTCAACAGCGACGGACGAATCGACTTGGTCGCCAATCATCTCGATGCGCCGACGGCGTTGCTGCAAAACGACTCAGCCGCCCAGAACTGGCTCCAAGTCGAATTGATCGGCAC
Source organism: Pirellulaceae bacterium (assembly GCA_963714715.1). GTDB lineage: Bacteria > Planctomycetota > Planctomycetia > Pirellulales > Pirellulaceae > JBFJVZ01. The sequence goes on from CAVQPV010000025.1 coordinate 109,098, forward strand.
CAACAGTGAACGCGACGCGATCGGCGCCGAAGTTCGTGTGGAAGTGGGCGAGCAAGCGTGGACCGGCTGGCAAACGGGTGGGGACGGCCACATGTGTACCAACGAGCCAATCATTCACTTCGGATTGGGTTCGTCAAAGGCGATCGATCGCGTTCAGATTCAGTGGCCCAGCGGACAGACCCAGGTCTTCGAGAATGTGGAACCCAACGCCAGGTATTTGGCCATCGAGGGTGAAGCAAATCTGCTCCGCCGTTGGCCAGTGAAATCATGAATCGTTAATCGCGCACAAAGACTTCCTCGTCTCCCTCCACGATCAGAAAGCGACCGCCGGCCGGCATGTTGGTGAATTCTTGTTTCCTTCCTGACGGCCAAGTGATCTCCAACTGGTCGATCGTTTCGGCGGCTCCGATCCCGAAATCAAGCACCTGCTCGTTGCTGCACAACAATCCATCTCCCCCGACAAGCCAGGCGGTCCAAACCTGATCACCGCAAGTCGCTGTCACCGTGGCACCAATCGCGCATGCGTTCGCTGTTGGTGCCGATCAGTTCGATTTGAAAACTGTTGCCAGCACGGGTCTGGTTCTCAAGTAAAGCAACAGGCACGTCCAGATGATTGGTCACCAGGTCCGGTCGGGCGTCCGCGTTCCAGTCCAACACGGCCATCGTTCGCCCCAGTGTCGGTGTCGACCAATAATCTGTGGCGGCTCCGCTTGGTTTGACAGCACGAAATCCCTCGGCACTGCCGCGAAACAACTGGGCTCGCATCTTGAATGGTTGCCCGGGATCGCGGTAGTCGTGCAGATGCCCGTTCAAAACGGCCAGATCCAGCCAACCATCGCGATCAAAATCGACCGCCTGTGTCCCCCACGCAACTGTTTGTCGACTTACCGCTGATAGACCCCGACTCACGTTCGCGTTGGAAAACAAACCGCTGGCATGTTGCAGATAGAGATCCGCCGGTTGATTCCAAAAATTGGTCACATGCAAATCCAACCGGCCATTGCGATCGAAGTCACCGTAAGCCACTCCCATGCATCCTGGCGGATCACCAGAGCAGTCCAGCATCACAGCCATAGACTCGCGAACTTTCCAGTAACATGCGTTTCACCGGGTCGCCATCATCTTGGCCAACCCAATAGTGATTGTGCTTGCCGTCATTGGCAATGAACCATTCGTTGCCCGCCTTGCCGTCAAAGTTCGCAATGACTGTCCCGAATCCGTAGCTTGGCCGGGCGTCGATGTCTTGACAGCCATTGAAGGGCGAAATCCTCATGTCGGGATGAACGCGCCAGACATGATCGGCAGCCGGTTGAAAGCTTCGCGGGTTACAACGATCGCTATCGGCCGTGCAGAAAATCGTGAACGCGGACGGATCGTCGATGTAGTTGACTTCAAGAATTTCAGGCAAGTGATCACCACTCAGGTCACCGCAAGCGATCGAGGTCGTCCAGGCTCCGTCGGGGCTGGATAGCGGCAGGGGAGACCGAGTAAACGTGCCATCTCCGTTGTTCAGGTACATCAAATTGGGACCGATATTGGCCACCAACAAATCGGGAAACCCGTCTTGATTGATGTCGGCAACCGCCACACCTTGGCCATAGCCCTGATCGCCGCTTCCAGTTTGGCTGGTAACATCGAAAAACCGCTGACCAGCGAGATTGCGGAACAGGCGATTCGGCAGGGAACCGGAAGCCGCGAAGCCGTCTCCACCTCCCTGTGTGAAGTACAGATCGCTGCAACCATCCAGATCAAAATCGATCACACCGATTCCGCCGCCGGTCATCTGATGAAGCAAGTATTCGTAGTCGTTGGGATCGTCGCCGTTGTCGTATTGAAACACCAAGCCAACTTTGGCCGCAACATCGCGCAGCACGATCGGCGCTGCAGCGGAGGAATGACTTGACGTCGGTCTCGATTCGATCGCAACCAGGTTGGCAATTTCGTCGGCCGACGGTAAAGGCCACTCGGCGACATCGATGCCGCAAGTGAGAAATTTTTTGGGCGGCTGTTCGGTCCACCCCTCGGCGTGCATCGTTTCGTATTTCTTTTGCAGTGCGGCCCACTGACTGTCGGTTCCTCCGTAAGATTTCAACGCAATGGCACGCCAGGCAATCGCTTCGGAGGGCCGCTGCAACTGCTCCAGCAGGTCGGCCATGCGCATGCAGTTCTGCCAACGTCCCAGGCTGAAGGCCGATTTTCTTGGCGATACTCTTCGTCTCGGCCAACAATTCAAAACGTTCGATCACCGCCTTGGCCGACTGATGTTCACCGAGCAATTCCAGCGAACGCGCGAGCGCCGAATAGGCGACACGATCGGTCGGGTCGCGCGTGACCGCCTCGGCTAAACAACGAACCGCTTCGCGATGCCGGCCCTGTCGCTGCAGCCAAACACCAAGCGTGTGCCAATACTCCGGCTCGCGCTCGATCCCGCTGGGCGTCGACTTCGCCCAGCGACGCAGTGCTTCGTCGTCCTGAAAATCTGCGTAGACTACGACCGAGGAACGCGGAGATTTGAGTCGACTCCGGGAACGCCTCGGCAAGCCTCTGGGTTAAACTCCGTGCCTGTTCCATCGGCCCATTGATACGGAGCAGCTTTGCCTGCATCAGCACCGCTGGTAGCAACTCATCGCCGAAATCCGGTTTGGGCATCGATTCGTCGATGAACGGTTCGCTGTAACAGTACATCGCGACCAGTTCGTTCTCGCGAATCTCGCCGCTGCGCGCCAGCGCTCGCAGATGTTCGGCCGCTTCGATGCGGCGTCCCTGGTTGTTCAAAATCAATGCCAGCTTGCGATGTACGCGTGTCTGGTCACCACGCAATTGTAGGATTCGCTCCAACTTCTGCTGTGCCTGGTCAAACTGGTTGGCGTCAATCAGCCACCCGGCGGCCAGCCACAGCGATTTGGCGTAAGCCTCGTCATCAGTTTCGTCAATCGCCTCCAGCATCTTCGCTGCTGCGATTGGCTTGCCTGCTGCCGCCTCACACTTTGCCGACAACATGATCACCTCGGGCTGGTCCGGATGCGAAATCAGCAGTGGCGCATTGCTTCTTGCCCGGCAATCGAGATTGCCATTGGCGAGTTGGTCTTCCACGACTGGCCAAGCGTTCTTCGAATCGTCTTGCCCTTGGATAGCTTGGCACTTTCACGCAGTTGCTGGCGGCGAAGCAAGTCCTGGGCTGATGGTCCGCTGTCCTGATTGCATCCAACCAGCAGACAGGTCAGCAAAGAGACCAAGGCGAGAAGTTGGGATGTTTTTGCCAGTATCGTTTTGTCCGGGATTCCGGCTCCCTTCTCCCCCGGCCCCTCTTCCCGAAGCGGGGCGAGGGGAGCCAGCGTGGTGGGGTGCTTTCTTGATGAGGCTTTTCGCGTTTTCATCATGGCTTCCCCGGCAATGAGTAAGCCTCGCCTGATCCTTCGACCAGCAGATACTCGTGACCCGCCGCAAGCGTGCCAAACAGCTCTCTGTCTCCCGCAGGCCAAATCACCTCCAGATCGCGGACTTCCTTGACGCGGCCGGTGCCGAAATGGACGCGGCGCTGGTTACTGCACATGTAGCCGTCGCCAGCGGTCAACTGAGCGGTCACTTGACGGCCGTCAACGCTGGCGATGACGGTCGCGCCGATCGCATCACGCTGGCCCTGGGTCGACTTCAATTCCAAGCTGATCGACGCGCCGCAGTTTTCAGTCCGATTGATCAACAAGGACACCGGTTCGTAAAGATGCGTGATCGCGGCATCCGTCCGTCCGTCTCGGTCCACGTCAACAGGGACCAGCGCCCGACCAAGGTGTTCGCTGCTGAAGTAATCACCCAACGGCTTGCCAGCCAGCAGCGTCCAGCTTCCGTCAGCGCTTCGTTGGAACAACTGCGGGGGCATGCGGTAAGCAAGATCGCTGCGATCCGTGTCGTCAACATGTCCGTTGGCAATCAACAACTCCAATGTCCCATTGTTATCAAAATCGACCCACTCGGTACCGAAGCCCAACAGTTTCATCGACGGCTCCAAAAGCCCAACTTGGGATGTTCGATCAACCCACAGCCCGGGACTCACCTGTTCATAGTAGGTGTTGTGATCGTCGGAAAAGTGAGTCAAGAAGAAATCGATGTCGCCATCACCATCAGCATCGGCCGCGGCCATTCCCATCGACGCTTGTGAAATCGAGCGGCCGCTGTTGCCAAGGCCACGGATCGCTCCCAAATCGACCAGCTGAAAACGACTACCGTCCGATTGGCCCGACCACAGATGATTGACGGTCATGTCATTGGCGACGTACAGATCCAAACCGGGATGCTCGTCGAACATTCCGGCCACCACACCCAGCCCTCGACCCGGTGACGTTTGCTCCATCCAATCAGGCGTGGCGTCAATAAACGAACCGTCTTCGGCTCCACGCCAGACACGGTCCGGTTCAGCCTCGAATTTCAGTGGCGGACACGACCCCAAACCACGCTTGTTGCGACACTCAACTTCGTACGGTTTCTGCCCGGCACAGTAAGCCACCTCGTACAGATCGGCAAAGCCATCGCCGTCAATGTCAGCAATCACGGCCGACGTTGTCCACTGATCACCGCTCAGTCCGCCTTGCGACGAAACCTCGGTAAAGCTGCCATCCCCATTGTTTTGGTACAACCGATTGCGGCCGATGTTGGCGTCAAAGATGTCGGGAAATCCATCGTCGTTAAAGTCACCAATCGCGATCCCTTGCGCGAAGCCGCGGTCCAAGTAATGGGCCGCTGCCGTGCATTCAACGAACTGACCACGCAGGTTCCGAAACAACCGATTGGGTGACGAATCGGACTGCAGTGGCTTTCCATTCAGCATCGCCGCCGCCAAATCCGGCCAGCCATCCAGGTCAAAGTCAATCACCGCCACGCCGCCGCCGACACTTTGATAGATCCAATGACCCTCCGTCGTCGCCTCCGGCGCGATTTCGCAGGTATGAATCCACCCTCGCTGCTCTGCCTGATCCTGGAAGGCAATGTTGCCGCCGGTGCACTGGGTCGAAGCGGTTCTGACTCGTCTCGGTGCGTTCCAATCAAGAAGCGGCAAATCGCTCAAATCAATCTGCTTGGCCAATTCCATCGCGGGCGATTGCCAGGGAGTATCGATTGTCAATTTCGATCGAATCGCCATGTATTGTTCGCGAACGTCGCTGAGGCGATCATCCGGCAACGACACCGCCAGCCGAGCCCAAGCTTCCGCTTCCCAGATCCGGCCTAAGTCCTTCATCGCCTCGGCCACGCGCATCGCCGAGCGTTGCGAGCGAGCGGACCGTTCCAGGTGCGTCAACAACGCGTCTCGCATGGCGGTCTGCTTGCTGATTTGATCCGCCACTTTCCCCGCATCCTGCTCACGTCCTATCTGTCTTAGACTGAGCAACAGCTTGGTCAGCGCTTCGGGATACGCTGTCTGATCCAGTCGAATCGCTTCCCAAAATGCCCGGGCCGCTTCGGGATGCTTCCCCTGATGCTGAGCCCACAAGCCGGCGACCAACCAATACTCGGGACTCGATTCCGCTGCAGGGGGAACTCCGCGTTGCCAGTCAGTGAGCTGGTCGAACTGATTCTGCTGTGTCAGTGCCAGACCGGATAACGTGAAGGCGGGAACGAAGTCCGGATGTTGCTCCAACACCGGCCCCAATCGTTGCACCACCTTGGGCCAAGCCAGCTTTTGCGCATCCAGCCGGGCCAAGCTGAACTCGGGGCGAAGATCATGGGGACATCGCTTCAACATCGCTCGGCAAAAATCGGGGTCCGCTTCCACGTCGCCTTGGGTTTGCCAACACCTGCAACGTCTCAGCGTCCCCACCTTCACCGTGCTGCGAAAGCCACTGCAGCGAAGGGACAGCCCGGTCGGCGATGCCCAGCATCGCTGCCAAAACCACGAAATCCGACCGAGCCTGAACGCTGGCCGGGTACCGCTCTATCCGATGCTGCAGGACATCCAGTGCGTCAAACGCTCGACCAGCCGCCGTCAATTGCAGAGCGAGTTTGTCCAGCAACGCCTCTGACGGTGGTTCGCTGCTGTCCACAGCGGCTTGATACAACTCGATCGCCGACGTCGTCTGACCACGTTGGGAGGAAATATCCGCCGACAGTTCCAGAGCCCGCGCGTCGCCGGGATGCTGCAGAAGATGTTTCCGCACCGCTGCCTCGGCAGCAACAAGATCGTTACGCTGCAGAGCCCGCGTGGCGATGATCAATTCATGATCGCCGTGCTGCTCGTTTGACTTGGCGTCCTTTTCCATCCATTGAGTTTGCGGAACGCTTGACTGATGACCGCATCCGGCACAGACGAGCAGCACCAAGGAGAAAACGCCGACCCCTGCTCGACGCGTTTTCGTAGAATTGACGAACAAGAGTTTCAGTTGCTTCACCGCGCTGGATCGGCCCTTGGATGACACCTCGAACAGCCACCGAGCCGCCGATCTGGTAATTATCCAGATCCGCTGGCCGACCCGTCAACTCGATCAAGGCAAATCGCTTTTTACGTGGGGTAAGCTTCCAGCTTGCCTGGCACCGCAAAAACATCAATGATCGCAAGCTGGAAGCTTACGCCACTTAAACAACGCCCTCAGTGACTTGACTTGGTGATGGCCAGCAGTGAGACTTGCGAATCCGGCCAACGAAATCGTTGGCCACCAACTGACCAGCCTCCCCCACGCGAGAACCTAACATGACCCGCTATTTTCTATCCTGTTTCGCTTTGTTTGCCTGCCTTTGCTGTTTGCCCGGCTGTGGCAGTGGTGGCGAAGCCAAATTCGATCCCAAGGAAGTTCAAGGGCAGACCGAAGCTGAAGTGCAAGAAATGGAAGACTACAACAAGCAACTCCAGGAGGAAGCCACCGAGTGATCGATCCGACTGCAGGAGAGAGTCGACCCCTGAAACACCCTCCTGCAGAGGTAAATCCACAATCGCGATCAAGAGAATAGAGAAATCATGATGGATCCCTGGCGGGATCTGAATTCTTAATTGAGATCGCCTCTTTGCCTAAATCGACCAGAATCACGCTAGACACGCGCGACTGCGGAGTCTAGGTTATTTGTCGTATGCTGCCCACCTGAGACTCCGCACTGACGGAGTCGTGACTACCAGCCCCTTTGTTTTCTTTCTTTCTTTCTTTCCCCATTGAAGAGGACCCCCGTATGCGAAAACAACAACACCGGCAAGCTTTTACGCTTGTCGAACTCTTGGTCGTGATTGCGATCATCGGAATTTTGGTCGGCCTATTATTGCCGGCCGTTCAGGCGGCACGTGAAGCGGCACGGCGAATGAGTTGCAGCAACAACTTCAAGCAAATTGGCTTGGGGATTCACAACTATCATTCCGCCTACAAACAACTGCCACGGAACGCTGGCGGTACCAAAGGTCAGCACCCTACGAACTCCGGTACGTGCGAAGCTGGCAACAACAACAATTACCTCAGTTGGATGATTGGCGTTTTGCCGTTCGTTGAGCAACAAGCTTTGTGGGAGCAGATTTCCAATCCGTTTGGGTTCAACCGCGACGGCACGGTCAGAACGCCTCCTTACAATCCGATGGGACCACAACCGTGGGATGAAAACTACCAGCCTTGGTTGACACAGGTTCCCACCTTTCGCTGTCCAAGTGACCCCATCGAACGGACCTTCAATCGAACTGCGTTTACCAACTACTCGTGCTGTCAGGGCGACGCTTTCTTTGAACAGCATCACGCCGGTAAACGGTGTAATGACACCTCCAGTACGGACGGCACTTGGGGAGACGAGGCTGGATCGCGCTGGGCACGCGGTGTCTTTCAGACGCGTCACGACCACAAATTCCGCGACATTTTGGATGGCTTGGCCAATACAATCGCCGGCGGCGAGAATGTTGTCAACGATCTGTCTTTAGAGGTGAAGTCAAAGGTTCGACAAGATGGTGCTGTGGCTACCATAGCACCCAACTCCTGGGAAGGCGATGTGGACCCTGATAAACCCCAATTGTGGGCCGCCGGTACTAATGTTGATGGCAGCAACAACCATGGTCGCGGTCGACGTTGGGCTGATGGTCGGATGCAGTTCTCGAGTTTTCATACGATTCGCCCGCCAAACAGCTACAGCGTGATACGCGGTCACGGAAACTTTGGTCATTTTTCGGCCTCTAGCCGACACCAGGGTGGTGCCCACGTGCTGATGGCAGACGGTGCCGTGGTTTTCATCACCGACTCGGTTGAAGCTGGAAATCAAAACGCCATCCCCTATGGACGACGAGACCCCAATGGTCCTGCTCCCGGTGACGACAATTGGGGTGCCGGTCGAGAAAGCCCGTTTGGGTTATGGGGTGCCTTGGGTACCAGAAACGGTAAAGAGTCGATTGAGGAACAGCTGAACCAGTAATTCGGTTTCTCCCTCAAATATTTGCAACGGGTGCGGCGATCAACGCCGCACCCGTTTTTCGTTGTCCAGCGACCAATGAAATGAACCGCGGCCGCCATGCGGGCGTTCAGGCGAAAAAAGATCGCCCTGGGTACGCACTATGATTGACGCCGCGATAATCAGCAGTGAAACTGCTTGCCGGTAGCTTTCAACACCATACCTTCCGTGTTCCTTTCCCACCGGAGTTCGCCAGATGATCCGTTACTTCTTGTCCCTTTGCACGCTGTTTCTTTGCCTCTCCTGCTTACCCGGATGTGGTACTGGTGGCGAGGCGAAATTCGATCCCAATGCAGCTGGCGAGGTCACGCCCGAAGAGCAAGCGGAAATGGATAAATACAACGAGGCAGGCGAAAATCCGCAGGATGTCCCCCCGGAATACGGAAGCTAGTCTAGTGCTTTGTCACAGCTTAAAAGTGGGGTAAGCATCCTGCTTGCCATTCGTCTTCGAACGGAATTCGCAAGCTGGAAGCTTACGCCACCAAAACGGCAACCCTAATCTTTATCACCGACAAACCAGAGCTGTGACTCGCCTTCAAGGCGACGACATGCCGATCGGTGAGCGAAAGCCCCCACCTGAGGGGTTTTTGCTTTTTTGATGAGAGTTTGTTTAAATTTGTTGACACGCTGTCGCATCCACCTTTACCTTATTTCCAGATCTTCTGGATTTTTTTGAGTACGGATCAACACTCCGTACTTCTTTCTCTCTCCCCTTAGATACGTTACGAGGATTTTTTATGCGAAAACCACTCTCCCGGCGAGCTTTCACACTCGTCGAGCTGTTGGTCGTGATTGCGATCATTGGCATTTTGGTCGGCTTGTTATTGCCGGCTGTTCAGGCGGCACGTGAAGCCGCCCGTCGAATGAGTTGCAGTAACAACTTCAAGCAGATCGGTTTGGGACTGCACAATTACCATTCGACGTACAAGGAACTGCCCAAGAACGCGGGCGGCACCCATGGCCAGGGTACTGACCCTTGGTGGGGCGGCGGCGGAGAAAACAACCGCTTGTATTTGAGTTGGATGGTGGGTGTGCTGCCATTCGTCGAGCAGCAAGCGTTGTGGGAGCAGATCTCCAATCCGCTTGGATTCAACCGAGGCGGCAGTGTGCGGACTCCCCCGTACCCTGCCATGGGCCCCAACCCTTGGGACGAAAACTACCAGCCTTGGCTGACCCAGGTTCCGACCTATCGTTGCCCGAGCGACGCTGTTCAGTCGACCTTCAATCGCGAAGCCTTTACCAACTACTCCTGCTGTCAGGGCGATGCCTTCTTTGAGAATGGTCATGGCGGCTTGCGAGTCGACGGCAGCGCCGGTACCGACGGCACGTGGGGCGAAGAAGGGAATGCACGTTGGGCGCGAGGCGTCTTCCGTACCCGTCACACGACCAAGTTCCGTGACATTTCGGACGGCTTAGCCAACACGATCGCCGCCGGCGAAAACGTCGTCAACGATCTGTCTCAGGAGGTTAAGTCCAAGGTTTACCTCGAGACGAACGTTCACACGATGCCACCCAACACTTGGGAAGCGTATGTGGATCCTCAGAAACCGCAATTGTGGGGAACGGGTGCGACTCTTGATGGTTCCAACAACCACGGTCGCGGACGACGTTGGGCGGATGGCCGGATGCAGTTTTCGACGTTCAATACGATTCGGCCGCCCAACAGCTACAGCGTGGCACGTCGCCATGGGTGGTTTGGTCACTTTTCGGCATCCAGCCGACACCAGGGCGGTGCTCATGTGTTGATGTCAGACGGCGCTGTGATTTTCATCACCGACTCCGTCGAGGCAGGGGATCAAACCTTTATCCCTTACGGGCGAAGAAGCCCGCAAGCGGGCAACCCCAACGACGACAACTGGGGTGCTGGACGCGAGAGCCCCTATGGTCTGTGGGGTGCCTTGGGTACCAGAAACGGAAAAGAGTCGGTCGAGGAACAGCTGAACCAGTAATTCCGTTTCGATGCTGGCAAGAAATGACAACGGACGTGGCCTCGGCCACGTCCGTTTTTTATTGTCGCCGAACTCTCCGAGTTCGGTTTCAGCCTTCGCCTGCAAACCTCGTCATCCGACAGGGTCGCCTTGGGCTGATGAATTAAGTGAGCCGCGACGCGTAAGCGGCCGGGCATACGTCATTGCCCGGTGCCTTACGGTGCCTTACGGCCCACGGCTCACCCTCTTGCGCTGCGAATCGGTTAATTCATCAGCCTAGGGTCGCCTCCTACCTGGGACTGCCGTCCTTGTCATTACCCACATCGTTCACGATCTCGAAGATCCAAGATGGTAACCGTGGGTCGCGCAGCGCACCCACCAGAACCCACAACCGCTCCACCGTCGTCGCCGCGCCCCTGTGCTGGGTAGAATGCGTCTCGCGGTAGAATGTATCGCTTTGATTCAACGAGTTCCACAGATCTTTTTTCCAACATGAACGATTGGTTGCGGACGTTAGCGCTTTCCTGCAGCCTGATGCTGGTATTCGGATGCCACTCTGAGTCACAGCAAGCCAAAACGGCGAATTCCTCCTCTCCCCGGCGCCCCGTTGCCAATCAAAAACCGACGGAACCGGCGCAGTCTTCAGTAGGCAAGCCGTTTGATCGCGACAAAGGGATTGCGGCTGCGGAAACGCTCATGCATGGCGGCAGGTACGCGGAGGCAGCAACGACACTGCAGCGCGTCTTGGTGGGTAATCCGGATGATGTTGAAGTCCTTTTTCGGCTAGGCAGTGCAAAGGCTGCGCAGGGTAGTCTTCATGAAGCAGTAGCGCTGCTCGATTCGATTCCGGAAGATCACCCGGAAGCTGGACTCCCGGCGCTGGGGCAAGCCGCTGACTGGTGCATGACACTCGGGCGCTACGAGGATGCCGAAGCTCGCTACAAGAAAGTCATTGCGGTTCAATCGGATCTGGCAGTTGCCCATCGGCAACTCGCTTTCCTGTACAACCGACAGGGCAGGCGTCATGAGGCTGCCGATCACATTCGCACCTTGTGCCGGCTTGGCGACGTCAGGCAGGACGAACTGCATGCCTTGATGATTCTCACGAATGCGATTTTTGACGATCCTGATCAGTCAGCTGGTGCAAGTCACGGCCGGCGATACGTTCCCATCGGCCCCGCCGCACAGGCTCGCATCCTGTACACGGCGGACCGTTATCAGGAAGCCGTGGACGCCCTGGAAGCATTGGTAATGTCGGGGCGTCCCGCACCATCGATCATGGCCTTGTACGGTCGACTTGCCATGGAAGCGCAGGACAAAGATCGGTTCTTGTGGTGGCTGGCGCGAACGGATCCATCGGTACAAGAGTTTTCTGACTATTGGGCCGCCCTGGGCATCTTTCTGCTCGCTGAGCACCGGTATCAGGAGGCGGTCCGTTCGCTTGCTGAAGCCCTTGACCGTGACCCAACCGACATTTTGTCGATGCGCAGAATCAGTCAGGCGCTGTCAGCTTTGGGCAACAACCAGGCAGCGGATCGATGGTTGCAGCGATACGATGTGACCCGTGAAATCACGTTGGCTAGTAACCGGATCAGTGAAGCGGAAACGCCAAACCCAGATTTTTTTCGGGCGGTTGCGGACGGACTCGAGCAAATTCACCGCCCGTTGGAAGCGGTCACGTGGCGACTGTTCGAGGCGTTTCATCGGCAGGCGCCGCGCGAGGAAATCACGCAGCTGAATGAATTGCGGAGGGAATTGTTGCATTCGGAGAACGCCTTTCCCAGCCAAAGCGAGCGATTATGCGGGCTTGTCGCAACAGCGTACCCGCTTGCTGACATCAGCATTGCCCCGCAACCGGCGACAGCTAGGCGGCAAGCGGAGATCGCCACAATCGATCCACCGAGCTTCGAGAACGTCGCCTCCACGGTCGGCTTGGATCACACGTATCGGATCGCCAGCCAGGGGCAGCGCGATCGCTTCGCGATGTATCAGACGTTGGGCGGTGGAGTTGCTGTCTTTGACTACAACCTGGATGGTTTGCTTGATATCTACCTTGCCCAAGGCGGATCGGATCCTCCCAAGATGACCGGCGAACTGTCGAACGTCTTCTATCAGCAGACCAGTGGCCAACTCGTCGACGTGACGAACCAGACTGACACACGCGAGCATCTTTACTCCATCGGCGTCACCACGGGCGACTGGAACCAAGATGGATTCGGCGATCTGGTCATTGCCAATATCGGCAACAAGGTTCTGCTGATCAACAATGGTGACGGCAGCTTTCGACGGCAAGCATTCGACGCCGATCCAGAATACAAGATCCTGCCAAGCTCGGTTGCGATGGGCGATCTCACAGGCGATTCGCTGCCGGACATTTTCGCGCTCGATTACGTCGAAGACAAAACGATGCTGAATCGTCCCGAGGTCGACGAGCAGGGAATGATTGTCGACTTTACTCCCTTGGCGTTTCATCCCGGCACCGATCGCATTTCCGTCAACGACGGATCGGGTGGTTTGGCGACGAAGAACGTGAGCAAAACCAAGCATACTCCCAGTACCGGTTTGGGAGTGGTCATTGCCGATTGGGACGGTAAGGTCGGCAATGAAATTTTCGTTGGCAACGACATGCGTCCCAATCAACTTTGGGCTCGCTCCCAGCAGGATGGTCCGTGGGTCGATATCGCGGCTTTATCCGGTTGCTCCCATGGACACGGCGGTTTGCCCACCGCATCGATGGGAATCGCCGTCGCCGACTTCGATGGTTCCGGAACTCTCGATATCCACGTCGCGAATTATTACCTGGAACCGGTCAGCTTGTTCATGAATCGAGGCGGCATGTTCGAGGATCGATGCGTCCAATACAAACTGGATCGCGACAGTGCATCCGTACTGGGCTTCGGATGCCAGGCGATCGATTACAACCATGATGGTCGTCCTGACTTGGCGGTGACGAATGGGAATATCGAGAGGTTTCCCAATCAACCCCTGCAGCAGCCACCCCAGTTGTTTGTCAACTTGGGTCCTGAATTTCGTTTGACGGATGTCAACGACCCATCGGAGTACTGGGCGGGCAAGTACCTGGGCCGCAGCATGGCGAGACTCGATTTCAATCGCGACGGCAAGTCAGATCTATTGATCACTCACTTGGATTCGCCGACCGCTTTGCTGCTGAACGAGACCGAAACAGAGAATCACTGGCTTCAAATTCAGTTGGTTGGTACCGAAAGTGAACGCGACGCCATTGGGGCTCGAGTTGAGGTTCGCGCCGGAGAAAATAGCTGGACCAATTGGCTCGTCGGTGGCGACGGTTACTTGTGCCGTAATGAGGCCATCGTCTCCTTCGGACTGGGACCGGTGACCGAGATCGACGCCATCACGGTCACTTGGCCCAACGGCGGGCAACAAACCTTCGATCCGATCGCAGTGGACCAACGTGTTCTGCTGATCGAGAATCAGGCGGAGCCGTATGGCATCGTGTTTTGACCACGAAGTGGTCATAGCAATTAGCCGTAGGTCGCGTAGGGCACCTACGGTCATCGTCATCACGATTGCAGAGCGACCCCGCAGGTGGTCGCACTTCTGCGACCACCTGCGGGGTCGAACGCACGTTCGATCTTGTTTTGACCGGCGGTTTCGGCTGCGCGACCGCCGGCTAATTGCTGTGACCACTTCGTGGTCGGATCGTCGACAAAGACCCTGAAAGCCCTGGGTCAGGAGACTCGACCTACCTCTCTCAGCGGTGAGCCGCCATTTCGTAGGCTTCGCCAGATCCTTCGACCAGCAAGTAGTCTCGACCGGTCAAGACCGTGCCAAACTTCTCTCGCGTGCCCGACGGCCAGATCACCACCAGATCGTTCGCCTCCGCAACGTTGCCGGTGCCGAGAGTGATGCGACGCTGGTTGCTGCACATGTAACCGTCACCGGCGGTCAACTGTGCTTTGACTTCGCGTGCCCCGATCGTGGTCACGACGGTGGCACCAATCGCATCCCGCTGTCCGCCGGTCGACTTCAATTCCAAGCCGATGGATTGGCCACCGTCGGTCGTGCGGTTCATCAACAGCGAGACCGGATCGTAAAGGTGCGTAATCGCGACATCAAGACGACCATCCCGGTCAACGTCAACGGTCGCCAGCGCACGGCTGAGGTGGTCCGTGACGAAGTACTCGCCTAGTTTCTGGCGGTCCAATTCGACCCAGCGGCCGGCATCCAACTGGAACAACTGGGGCGGCATCCGATAGGCGACGTCCCTGCCTTCCACTTCGTCAACGTGGCCGTTGACGACAATCAATTCCAAGCTGCCGTTGTTGTCGAAATCGGCCCACTCGGTGCCGAAGCCCAGCATTTTCTGCGACGGCTCCGCCAAGCCGACTGGAAAGGAACGATCACTCCAAAGGCCCGGACCGACCTGTTCGTAGAACGTATTATGATCGTCCATGAAGTGTGTCAGGAAAAAATCGGTGTCGCCATCGCCGTCCGGATCGCCGACGGCAATTCCCATCGATGCTTGCGATACGGCGTGTCTGCTCAGTCCAAGCCCGCGGATGGCGCCCAAATCCGTCAGCGTGAAGCCAGCTTCACCGATCTGGCCCGACCACAGGTGATTGACCGTCATGTCGTTGGCGACGTACAGATCGATTCCCGGGCGTTCGTCAAAACTGCCCGCCACGACGCCGAGTCCGCGACCGGGCGACGTCTGGTTCATCCACTGATCCGAAACATCGACGAAGCTGCCATCGCCGGCACCGCGACAAACACGGTCTTTCTCGGCTTCCCACCTCAGTGGCCCACAGGAAACGATCCTGCCGCTGCTATTTTTGCAAGGTCGCTGATAGACCTGGCTTCCGCCGCAATAGGACGTCTGGAAGAGGTCGGCAAGACCGTCACCGTCAATGTCCGTGATCACGACGGAACTCGTCCAGGCCTCGCTGCCATTTCCGCCCGGTAACGCGACCTCGGCGAAGGTGCCATCGCCTTTGTTTTCGTAAAGCCGGTTTCGTCCGATGTTGGCGTCCAGAATGTCGGGGAAACCGTCATCGTTGAAGTCACCGATCGCGATCCCTTGCCCAAAGCCGTGGTCCAGGTAATTCGCTTCGGTGGTGCGGTCAACGAATTGCCCCTGCAGATTGCGAAACAGTCGATTGGGGGATGAATTGGACCGCAAGGGCTGCCCATCGAGCATCGCGACAGCGAGATCGGGCCAGCCATCGAGTTCGATGTCGATCACGGCGACCCCGCCGCCGACGGACTGGTAAATCCAATGACCTTTTGCTTTCGCTTGGGGATCGATTTCGCAGGTGTGGATCCAGCCTCGTTGGGCCGCTTCATCTGCAAAGAAAAAGTTGCCGCTTGTCAGTTTCACCGTCGCCGCCGGCCTCGAGGCCGAAGCAGTCCACTCCGGCATCGGCAAATCACTCAAATCCAGTTGGCTTTCCAGCCTCAGCTCTGGAATTTGCCACGGAGTGTTCGCTGTCAAGTTCGAACGGATCGCGATAAAACGCTGGCGGATGTCGGGCACACGATCGTTCGGCAGCGAAGTGGCCATCAGCGCCCAACCCGCCGCTTCCCAAAGACGCCCCACATCCTCCATCGCTTTGGCGACTCTCCATGCCGCCTGTTGTGACTTGGCCTCGCGTTCGAAGTACGTCTTCACGGCATCCCGCATGGCGACGTACTTGTTGATCTGATCGGCAACGAGATCGGCGTCTTCTTCACGCCCCATTTGTTTCAGGGCTTGCAACAGGTTGGTCATCGCTTCGGGATACCCGACCTCATCAAGGCGAATCGCTTCCCAAAACGCTCGGGCTGCCTCGGCGTTCTTCCCCTGCTGCTGAGCCCACAGGCCGGCAACCAACCAATACTCCGGACTCAACTTGGCTTTGTCCGGAACCCGACGCTGCCAAGCTGGGAGCTTGTCGAACTCGTTCAGCTCCGTCAGGGCCAGCGCATACAAGTTGAACGCGGCGACGAAGTCCGGATGTTGTTCCATGACCGGACGGAGGCGTTTGACGACCTTCGCCCACTTCAACTCCTGCGCATCCAGACAAGCCAAGCCGAATTCAGGTCGGCGATCTGCTGGATTCAGCTTCAAAAGTGTTTGGCAGAAATCCCCATCGGGCTCGACTCGACGCGGGTTTGCCAGCACCGGCCACGCTTCCGGGTCGCTGTGTCCATGCTGTGAAAGCCAACGCAACTCGGGCACACCGATTTCCGCCAACCCCAGCACCGCCGCCAAACCCGCGAATTCGGATCGCGTTTGGACGGTGTTGGGGTGCCAGTGGATTCGTTCCCGCAGCACGTTCAACGTGTCAAAGGCTCGACCGGCGACCACCAACTGGACAGCCAACTTGTCCAGCAAGGATTCCGTCGGTGGGTCGCTCTGTTCGACTGCAGCACGGTACATCTGGATCGCCGCCGTGGTGTCACGGCGACGTGCGGCGATGTCGCCGGATAGTTCCAAGCCGCGGACGTCGTGGGGGTCCGCCAACAGTCGGCGGCGAACGGCTGATTCGGCCCCTTTCAGATCGTTGTCCGCCAGCAATTGAGTTGCCACTGCGAGCGGGTCCATGTCCGACCGAGATCGATCGGCCAGAGCGGGAGGATTCCGGGTCGCTGCCACGGGTGGATCCGTTTCAGCCGTGCCGCAACCGCCCCAGATCAACGCTCCCGATAACAGCAAGAGGCACGTTCCCTTGCCATTCCCGCAGCCCGGCACGTCCCGATATCTCATGAAGCGTTTCTCGGTGACTGTCTTGGCCACGTTGTTAGTAACTCTCCTGTCCCTGAGCAATGCGTCCGACTTGACGCGGCATACCCGACTGATGAGACTCTGAGTATACCGTGGTCTTGATCGATCATTTTACGCCTTCCTTGCTGCCTCTCCCGCTTTTTGAGACCCTCCCATGACTCGTTGTTTCCTAGCGTCCTTCGCCCTCATTGCTTGCCTGTCGTGCTGTCTGCCCGGATGTGGTTCCGGCGGTGGCGAGGCTCAATTCCCGGGCGGGACCATCGATGTGGAGGCCGAGCAAAAAGCAATGGAAGACTATGCGGCCGAACAGGCGAAGCAGGCTGAGCAAATGCGCAAAGGCTCCGGGAACTGACCAGCGAATTGGATTCGATTTGTGACTGCCGCTCTGCCCTCCCCCTCAAGGCGGGTCTCCAGTTGGCCGTCGTTTTTTTCGGGATTGATTGTCCCACTGGGGGAGCTGACGCACTGCAAAGCGATGTCTTGCTTGCTAAGGAGACTGCGTGGCAGAGCCAGCGAAAAGATTGACTTGGCGGATCACTCCCGTTAGGCTCACAGCACGGTGCGAGATCGGTTCGTCGATCTTTGTCACCGTTTTTTTGTTTCCTTTTACCTTAATTTCATGGAGTCATTTATGAAATGTCGCTCTTCTCGACGAAGCGGTTTTACCCTCGTTGAGCTGTTGGTGGTGATTGCCATCATTGGCATTTTGGTCGGCTTGTTATTGCCGGCCGTTCAAGCCGCTCGCGAAGCGGCTCGTCGCATGAGTTGCAGCAACAACTTCAAGCAGATTGGCTTGGGCCTACAGAATTACCATTCCACCTACAAGCAGCTGCCCATGCATGGTAGTGGTTCAAAAAGAATTGATGGCATTACCTATCCTCATGGTCACGAACACCACAATTACAATTGCTTGCGGCTGAGTTACCTGGTCGGCACTCTTCCCTTCATCGAGCAGCAAGCGTTGTGGGAACAGATCGCCAATCCACTTGCGATTGATTACAACGGCAACGCTTGGACTCCGCCCTACCCTTCGATGGGACCGACTCCGTGGCACGGCAACTACCGTCCCTGGTCGACTCAGGTTCCAACCTTCCGCTGTCCAAGTGACTCGACGGTACCAGGAACCGGCAAACCTGGGTTCAGCAACTATGCCGCATGCATGGGTGACGCTGTCTTCGAGCAGAAGGGAGGCATTGACGAAAACGGCACGAGCGCCGGCGGTTCTTGGGGCGAAGAAGATTCGAAGCGTTGGGCACGCGGTACCTTCCACCAGCGTCACTTCACCAAATTCCGTGACATTGTGGATGGTCTGTCGAACACCGTCGCCTGTGGCGAGATCTTGGTCGGAGACCGGACCTATGAAGCGAGTAGTCATCCCATCCATGGTCGTGACGGTGGAACGTTTTGGAACTATCCGCCGAATCATTGGGAGCAATACCTTGATCCCGAACGTCCACAATATTGGGATGTTGACAGACTGGGTATCGGCCATGCAGACACACAGGTCGAAGGTGACAATGATCATTTGGTCGGCACTCGTTGGGCCGATAGCATGTGGCCGTACACCAGTTTCAACACCATTCGTCCACCCAACAGTTATTCCGTGTTTCGTTGGGAAGGAGGCAGCGGCATGATTGCTGCGGCCAGCCGCCACCAAGGTGGTGCCCACATCCTGATGTGTGATGGCGCGGTGATCTTCATCACCGATTCGATCGAGTCCGGGGATCAGGGTCGTGTCCCCCTCGGTGACCCCGATCCGGTTTATGGTACAGGAGGTGCCGGACGGAAGAGCCCTTACGGTTTGTGGGGTGCGTTGGGCACCAAGAATGGAACAGAAACGATCGTCGAACAGCTGAACCAGTAGCATTGGTTCGCTGTTGGAATCGAATGTCGAGCGGGCGTGATCGAAGGATCACGTCCGTTTTTTCTTAGCGTTCGGCGTCACTTCCCCACATTGCAGAATTCCCCCCCACATTTTTGATCCTGAAAGGATCACAGACATTGGCCGTAGGTCGCGTAGCGCACCTACGGTCACGGTCTCGTATTCCGTGATTTCGACCCCGAAGCGGGTCGCAGACCTCCGCTTCCGCGCCGATCTGCGACACTCTTCGGGGTCGAAAAACGCGGGGAAAACGTATCGTCCGATCAAGAGATGTGGGTAATGACAACGACTTGCGTCTTGAGGCTATCACATGACGTGCCTCCGGCAAAACGGGCTACATGTTTCTCCTAGCGTAGAATAGATTCGTTGACCCAACTGAACTCCGTCACATCTTTTCTGAAATGAAACATTCGTTGTTAGCCTTGGCGATTGCCTGCATCGCGCTGCTAGGCGGATGCCATTCTGAGTCTCCGCAATCAAAGTCTGACTCCACGTCTCCACTGATTGTTTCCAACCAGCAACCAACTGAACCGCCGCCTGCAGGCAAATCGTTTGATCGTGACCAGGAGATCGCCGCCGCAGAATCGCTGGAGCAAAATGGCAAGCTTGCCCAGGCAGCGGCCAGCCTTCAACAAATCTTGCTGACCGACCCGGACGATGTGGAGGTCTTATTTCGGCTTGCCAGCGTTGAAGCGGCGCAAGGCAAACTTGGTGATGCCGTGGCGCTGCTGGAATCGATTCCCGAAGATCACCCGGAAGCCGGGCTGCCAGCGTTGGGTCAAGCAGCTGATTGGTGCATGAAACTGAAGCGTTATGATGATGCGGAAGCGAAATATCAGAAGGTCGTCGCACGCAACCCGGGATTCGTTGTTGCACATCGGCAGCTCGCCTTTTTATACAACCGCCAGGGCCGGCGGCATGAGGCGGCCAGCCACCTGCGCACCTTGTGCCGCCTTGGTGACATTCGACAGGACGAACTGCATGCCTTGATGATCCTGACGAATGCAATCTTTGACGATCCCCATGACTTGCCCGATACAGCTGGCGGGCGGCTTTACCTTCCCATCGGCCCAGCTGCGACAGCCCGCATGCTGTCGACCGCAAACCGTCACGAGCAGGCTGTCGCTGCGTTAGATGATTTCGTCAGATCGGGACGGGCAACACCATCGATCGTGGCCTTGTACGGTCGTCTGGCCAGCGAAGCTCAGGATGAAGAACGGTTCTTGTGGTGGCTTGGAAAAACGGATCAGCAAGTGAGGGAGTTTTCTGACTATTGGGCCGCCTTGGGCATCTTCCTGCTGGGACAGCACCGTTATGAGGAGGCGGTTCGTTCGCTTGCTGAAGCCATTGATCGGGATCCAACCGATTTGTTGTCGATGCGGAGAATCAACCAGGCGCTCTTGGCTTTGGGCAAGAACGACGAAGCGGATCGATGGCTGGAGCAATTTGGGGTGATCCGCGAGATAACCTTGGCGAGCAACGAAATTGGCAAATCGGATATGCCGAATCCAGAATCGTTCACGGTAATCGCCGACGGGCTGGAAAAACTGCATCGCCCCTTGGAAGCCATCACTTGGCGACTTTTCGGGGCCTTCCGTCGCCAGGCCGGGCAAGAGGAATTGAAGAAGCTGAACGATCAGCGGATGGCATTGCTTCGCGCCAAGGACGCCTTTCCCAACCAAAGCAAGCGATTGTGTGGACTCGCGATCACCAATTACCCGCTTGCTGAAATTGATATTCCCGAGCGGTCCTCGGCGCCGGCACGCCGCACGGACATCGCCTCGCTCGATCCGCCCAGCTTCACGAACATTGCGCCCGCGCTTGGCTTGGATCACACCTATCAAATTGCGACTGAGCCACAACGTTCTCGCTTTGCTCTGTTTCAGTCCCTGGGCGGCGGAGTCGCTGTTCTCGATTACGACTTGGATGGTTTCGTCGACTTGTATCTCGCCCAAGGCGCATCCGACCCTCCGGAAATGATGGGCCGGCAATCGAACGTCTTCTATCGACTCCAGGGCGATCATCTGGTCGACGTCACGAAGCCGACCGGCACCAGCGAGTACCGCTATAGCGTCGGTGTCACGACCGGTGACTGGAATCAAGATGGGTTCGCCGACCTGGTCGTCGCCAATATCGGCAACAAGGTTCTTCTGATCAACAATGGGGACGGCACCTTTCGTCGACACGAGTTTGACGGTGATCCCAACAACGAAGTCCTGCCAAGTTCGGTCGCGATGGGTGATCTCTCGGGTGATGGTTTACCTGATCTGTTCGCGATTCATTACGTCGAAGACAAGACGATGATGGATCGGCCCGAAGTTGACGCCCAGGGAATCATTCAAATCATCTCTCCCTTGAAGTTCAACCCGGGAATCGATCGCATTGCGGTCAACGACGGAACTGGCGGCTTGGCAACGGAACAGGTAAGTGACTCCAAGAACGCTCCCAGTACCGGTTTGGGCGTGGTCATCGCCGATTGGGACGGCAAGCCGGGCAACGAGGTTTTTGTCGGTAATGACATTCGCCCCAATCATCTCTGGGCACGGTCGCCAGACGGCGGCCACTGGGTCGACATTGCCCCCTTGTCCGGTTGTGCGCTCGGACACGGCGGGGCACCCACTGCGTCGATGGGAATTGCCGTGGCTGATTTTGATCGCTCGGGAACGCTGGACATGCACATTGCGAATTTCTACCTTGAACCGGTCAGCCTGTTCATGAATCAGGGCGGCATGTTCGAGGACCGATGCATTCAATACAAACTGCACCGTGACAGTACATCTGTCCTCGGCTTCGGGTGCCAGGCAATCGACTACAACAACGATGGTCTGGCTGACCTGGCGGTAACCAATGGACATATTGAAGAATCGCCCGGGGAACCGCTACAGCAACCACCGCAGTTCTTTGTCAATTCGGGTGCCCAGTTTCGCTTGACAGACGTCGTTGACCCATCCGGTTACTGGCATGACCAATACTTGGGTCGCAGCATGGCAAGATTGGATATCAACCGTGATGGCCAATCGGATCTCCTCATCACGCACATCGGATCGCCCTCGGCGTTGTTACTGAATCAGACGGAAAGCGAAAACCATTGGTTGACGTTTCAACTGGTGGGCACCGACAGCGAGCGTGACGCGATCGGTGCTCGAGTCGAGGTCCGTGCTGGAGAGCAGACGTGGACCAATTGGCTCGTCGCTGGCGACGGTTACTTGTGCCGAAATGAGGCCGCCATCCCACTTCGGACTCGGACAGGCGACCAAGATCGACGCCATCACAGTCACTTGGCCCGGCGGCGGCCAACAAATGTTCGAACCGGTCGCAGTCGACCAACGCGTCTTGTTGATTGAGAATCAGACTGAGCCGTACACTTTCAGTAGCGTGAGTCTTCAGTAACCATGACACTGCGAGCCTGGGTCGCGACTTTTCTTGCCATCACCATGATCGGTGGCTGCGGTGACTCCGGCCGGAGTCGCCAGCGTCCCGGCGGCGTCTCTTGGCAAGAAAGCCCAAGGGACCCGATCAAGTCGGCCAAGCAATCAATCGCGCGAGGTGATGCTCAGACAGCCAGCCAATTGATCGACGATCTGCTCGCGGCGGAGCCCGAGAACGCGGTCGCTTTGGAATTGGCTGGCGATTTGGCTCTACTGGAAAAAGATGCAAATCGTGCGCTCGAGTTTTTTGAACTCGCCATGAAGGCCTCCGACAAACCATCGAGAAACTTGCTGAACAAACTGGGCGGCGAGTGGATGAACGTCGGACGCCCTTTTGAATCGGTGGAAGCGATGAAAGCGGCCGTGCTGCATTATCCCGACGACGCAGATTTTCGCCAGAAATTGGTTGGCTTACAAACCGCGCTGGGTATGCAATGGGAATCGCTGGAACATCTGCAGTGGTTGGTTCAGCGAGGTCATCAGCATCTGAGTCTGTTGATGATCTGCTCAGACATCACCCGGCCACAAACCATCGAGTCGACCTGCAGGTACGCGCTGAAGCATTATCCTGATGACTTGCGACCGCAATATTCGCTTGCCCTATTGGCGGCGTACAAATCCAACTGGGACGAGGTTGCCCGGCAATTCAGGCCGGTCATCGAACAGCATCCCGAATTTGTGCAGGCTCAAGCACTGTACGGACGCGCCATCATTCAACAAGCCGATCAACAGGCGATCGATCGCTGGGTCAAGAACCTGCCAAAGCAAATCGAGGGCCAGCCGCAGTACTGGTTGGCAGCCGGCATTTGGGCCGAGGATAACGATGACGTCCGGCGTGCCGCGTACGCCTATTGGCGGGCGGTTGGCTTGAATGAAAACGATAGCGAGGCATTGAATCGTTTGTCGGCGACGCTCGCACAACTTGGCCGCAGCGAGCAGGCCGACGCAGCGGCGCAGCGAGCCGCCATGATCGCCGGCATTCGCAACAACGTCGACGCACTGATGACTTGGCGTGAAAACTCACAATCCGCTGCTGTCAAGATTGCGATCACTCTTGATCAGCTGGGCCGCCGCTGGGAGGCCACGACATGGCTGCAAGCGGCCTTTCAGATGACCGAAAACAAAGATCCGAAACTCGACGGCGTGTACAGAACGATTCGTGGAAAGCTGACCGGTACCACGCCGTGGCAGGCAGCTGAGCAGCTCGTGGCAGCCAACATCGATCTTTCCGAGTTTCCCGTCATTGATTGGCGTCGGCGGGGCAGCGAAGCGTCCCCTGAAACGATCACGATGTCGGCGCCCGAGTTCCGATTTGCGGACGAGGCATCGCTGCGCAACCTTGACCATATCTGCGCACTGGGAAAACCGCCCGGTGAGGAAGCTGGACTTGCCATCTACCAATCGGGCGCGGGCGGTGCCGGCGTGATCGATTTTGATCTGGATGGCTGGCCGGACGTTTGTCTGACGGTGATGGATGGCACCCCGAAAAAGACCGATTCAGCCCCCAACCGTTTGTTTCGCAATCTCCGAGGCCAGTTCAGCGACGTGACTTCCGTTGCTGACGTCAGCGACCGCGGCTTCGCCCAGGGCATTGCCGTGGGCGACTACAACTCCGATGGCCTTGCCGACGTTTTCGTCGCCAACGTGGGACGTAATCGACTCTTTCGCAACAACGGTGATGGTACGTTTAGCGACGCGACCGCTGATGTGGGATTGACTGGTGACGGGTGGACAACGTCAGTGGCGATCGCTGATATCGACGGAGATGGGCATGCTGACTTGTTCGAGGTCGGTTATTGCGGTGGCGAAAAACCGTATCGGCAAGAGTGCATCGACCAGCAACTGGGTGAGCCTCGATCCTGCGCTCCATTGGCGTTCGACCCCGAGCAAGACCGAGTCTGGCGCGGCGGCGGCGATGGCACGTTCACGGACGTCACGGCCATTTGGCTCACGGATCAAAAGCCGGGACGCGGATTCGGCGTGGTGATTGGCAATTTGGATCACCAGGACGGACTGGATATCTACGTCGCCAACGACATGACCGAGAATCATTATTGGTCACCCGACTCGAAGGCCAGTCCCTTTCGACTCGTCGAACAAGCGACGATTCGGGGCCTCGCCTTTAACGAACGGTCCCGGTCGCAGGCTTCGATGGGCATCGCCGCGGGAGATGCCGACGCGGATGGAGATATCGATTTCCTGTTGACGCATTTTTCTGGTGACCACAATACGTACTACGAACAAGTGAGCCCCGGAATGTGGGCCGACCGATCCAGCCGTGTTGGACTTGCCGCACCATCCCAACGCATGCTGGGATATGGCACTCAGTGGATCGATGTCGACAACGACGGCATGCCAGAGTTGTTCGTTGCCAACGGTGATATTGATGACTTCAGCTACCAGAACGGCCCTTTCGCCAGAGAGCACAGTTCTTTGACCGCACCGCTGACGGACGCTGGCGAGAACTAAACCGCACAACGCTGGGCGAATATTTCGGCAAGGATCGGTTGGCCCGTGCCGTTGTCACGCTGGATGCCAATTGCGATGGCCAAACTGATTTGCTGGTCACCCATCTGTTCGATCCGGTCGCCCTGTTGATCAACCGAACCGCGGGGCGATCCAAACAAGTACGGTTCTTTCTTCGCGGCACGCAAGCCATCGTGATGCCGTGGCTTCACAGATCAAACTGAAAGTTGGCGATCGCGAATTGGTGCAGCAGCAGTTGGCAGGCGACGGCTTCCAGTGTTCCAACGAACGTTGCGTGACGTTCGGCGTTGGCAGTGCCGACCAAGTCGAAGATGTCACGGTCGTTTGGCCAGACGGCACGACAGAAAAGTTTGGCAGCGTCGCCACGGGAAAGGACTACTTGATCGTCGAGGGTTCCGGTGACGTCTTTGCTGTCTCGCATTGAACGACTTGATCGCTGGCGCGACCACTACAGCTTGGCAGCGCCGCCCTTTGCCTTCACCAGACAGTGAAAACCGAGGCAAGGTTCCTCGTCTTCGCGTTCCTCGGTCGCTGCTTGTAGCAGATCCTGTACTTGCTGCACCCGGTCCGGATTCAGTGCGGTTGATTGGGCACGGTCATTGGAAAAGCTAGCATTGGGTCGGAAGATACAGCGGGTCCGTGGTGTAAACGAATGAATCGATCAACGTTGACGATGCCACTTGCCAAGCTCTATAAGTCGGAATTGAAATCCATTGTGCATCGGCGTCTGGGAAGGAGACCACTGTGGACCGTCTTGAAATACTTAATCATTGGAATGATCGGGACAGCGCTTCGACAATCGAAAGCGTCTCTCGCTGGATGAGTTGTCGGATTGCCAAGCGACGGGCGAAATGGACGGGCAAGCCACTGAAACGCGAAGCGAGGCTCTTTTGGGGACAGGCGATGACGATCATCTATCCCGAAATCGTCTCATCAAAAATCGGTCGTTACAGTTACTTTGAGACAGACATGACGTCGATGTTCATCGACGTTCTGCGCGGTGGGATGACGGTGTACGACGTTGGGTCGCACTTCGGCTACTTCAGTCTGCTGGCATCCGAAATCGTCGGTGACGGAGGACATGTTTACGCATTCGAGCCGACGACCGAAACGTTCAACGTGCTAACGGAGAATGCGGCACGCCGCAAAAACATCACTTGCAACAATTTGGCGGCCCATCGCGAATCGGGTGAGATCTGCTTCCAAGATCAGGGGCTCCGCGAAAGTGCGTCCAATTATGTCGTCAAGGAAGCGCCTTCCGACGGCGAACATACCGCTCTGAAAAAAGTAACTGCCGTCAAACTGGATGAGTTTGCCGCCCAAAACCGTTACCCCGATTTCGTAAAAATTGATGCGGAGGGTTCCGAAGCGGAAATCCTGGAGGGCATGACCGAGATCATTCGCGCAGTCGCCCTGGAATCGGCCTAGAGATGGGTGATCAGGTCTGCGAGCATACCGGTAATCAGCCGTGCCGGAAAACGATTGAATTTTTGCTGGATCACGGTTACGAGGTCTTTGACTACGAATGCTGTCAGGCTCAACCCCACGCCGTCAGGGACAGCTACTTCTATGACAACCTGTTCTTTCGGCACCGCCAGTCGATCCCCCTTCACGAAGTCGCCTGAGCGGACTCGTGCCGTGCGAACAAGACGATGTGATGAGCACTGATGTCGCCTTATGAGCGTTCGTGAACGATCATGACTTCGTGCATGGCGCAGCCCAATCGGTCAACGTGCCAGGCTTTCCGGCTTTCCGACGCTTGTTCACGAAACACTCTCCCTGTGGGCATTGGATCTCTGCGCGGCTTTCCACGTCGTGAATCGGACTGTTGTGAAACAGGGTCCTCCCCGGCCGCTCCCGCCTCCGACCCTCGCGGCGGGAAGGTGATTGACAGCGATGCGCTCATTCGTGGATGGCGCACGTGGGGCTTTGCCAGCATTTCGTGCGCCGCGTGCGTCGCACTGTCTCTCGGTTCAACTAACCGCGCTGCCGGTGTTTGGCAACGAAAGGCTGTCAAGAGATTACTTTTTCACAAGTTCTTCGGATTATCGCGACGATAAGGCTGATACGCGAATCTGGTCTGTGCGTGATAGCTAGTGAAAACAATGTTTAACAACCAAGCACCAACCATCTCGATCATGATGCCGTGCTACAACAACGCCGCCTTCATCGAGGAAGCGGTGCGTTCGGTATTGTCTCAACAGGTCGACTGCGATTTTGAACTCGTGATCGTCGACGATGCGTCCAGTGACGACTGCGTCGATCGGATCAACGCGTTCGGGGATGATCGCATACGGCTGATCCGCAACAAGGAGAATCGCGGCATCGCGGCGGTGCGTAATCAACTCCTGGACGCTGCGGTCGGTACGCTGCTGACGTCGCTGGATGGTGACGACGTGTACGTCGATTCAGCGAAGCTTGCCAATGAATTGGCGATCCTACGAGAGACGAAAACGTCGCGACCCCGTGATTGCCTATAGCGACGTCGAATTGCTGGATGGCAACAAGAACCGACTCTCATTGGCCAGTCGTGCCATGCCGCCCCACGAAGGCATCATTTTTCAAGGCCTGCTGGATCGACGGATCATGATTCCGCGAGACTTTTTGATGCCGGCGGAACTTGCCAAGGGTGTCGGCGGTTTTGACCCTTCGCTCTCGATCTACGAGGACTGGGATTACAAACTGCGATTGGCACAGAAAGCTTCGTTTCGGTACACGGGCCAAGTTGGTATCGGATACCGACGTCACGGTCAGGGATTGTCGGCCGTCTCCAGCCGCATCCACCGGCAACACGTTAGTCGGATCCGTCGCAAGTATGGCATTGAAGCATTTGATGGTGATCCGATTCAGCTGATGACGTCTCTTCGCAGAGCCAATCGAGTGGCAAGAATGTTCGCGAGGTCAAAGGCGGCCTAAACATGCACGAGCAACTAACTGAAAAACAACGACGAGTCGTCTTCATCGTTTCGCAACCGCGTGCCGGTTCGACATTGCTGCAAACCATGTTGGGTGGCCACCCTCGGGTGACGGCGCCCGGCGAGACTTGGATGATGTTGCCGTTGGTTCACGCCATCTCGGGGGCAACACGAGCGGTGGAGTCTCCTTACGATGGGTATCTTGCCGATCACGCGATCAATGTCTTCGCTCAAGACCACCTCAGCGGTGGGATCAGCGTACTGCAAAAGGAGATCGGTCTCGCTGCCTCGCGAATCTACGAAAAAGCCTGTCGACAGGCCGACGCGGATGTCTTGATTGACAAGACGCCGCGTTACTACTGGATCATCGAAGATTTGCTACGAATGCTGCCGGACAGTCGCGTCATTATCCTGGTGCGAAATCCGTTGTCCGTCTTGTCGTCCATCGTTCAAACCTGGTCATCAAAAGGCTCGGCCGGTTCACTCCGTTCGTATCGGGCTGATTTGCTGGAGGGCCCGGCACGTTTGGCAAACGCATTGGACTATGGTGACGATCGCGTGCACACGGTGCGTTACGAGCAACTGGTCACCGATACGGAAGCCGTTCTGGCCTCCTTGCAGAGCTTCATGGGCGTCCAAGTCGTCGAAAACCTTTCCCACTACGGCCGGCCCACACCGCGGAGATTCGGTGACCAAAAGGGCATCTTCAACGACACGGCAGCCAATCAGAAGTCCTTAGAAAAATGGCTTCGTCACGCGGCTACCAACGCTTACAGCTGGCGGCTACTGGATGACTATCGCCAATTCCTGGGCCCCGATTTGCTGACGCGTCTAGGATACGATCCCAAGTCATTGGCGGACAAGCTGCTTGACGTCAGGCCTCCCGGGACAACGATCGCGCCGTCACTGTCCTCACAGGTCGGACGCAAACCGATCGAGCCGATTCGAACTATCTTGCAGTTGAGAAGTTTGTGCGCCAAAGCCGTCTCACGAATCGCTCGCTCGGCGGCCTAACCTTACACGAACTCCCATTTACCGACCGTGCCTTCCACCAGGTTGACGTAGTACAGTCCGTTATCGGGACCTTGCCGGATGTCGACCACGTATTGAGCACCGGTTGTGAACACCTGGGTACTGATCAAGTCGCCGTTGGCGTCGATATCGGCGTGCCGCACCACACCTCGGGCCATGTCGTTATAGAACACGTCGCCTTCATACTGCGGGCCGAAGGGAAGATCATGCGTCACCGCGCCCAACACGATCACGTCGCTGCCGTCACCGTGTGCCAAGGCAATCGTGCCGGGCTTGGCAACCGCACCGGACGCATAGAACGCCTGGGCGGCCGCCAGGTTCTGGTAGGAAGGTGTGCGGCGATTAACGCCCTGTCCACCTTCGTAGAATGGCCAACCAAAGTTCGTGCCGGGTCCGCCGGTATTGATCTCTTCAAAGCTAACCAGTCCTGTCTCGCCGATGAACAGCCGTTCGGTGACTGGATCGAACGTCAGCCGCCAGGGGTTCCGCAGTCCGAGTTGATAGACTTTGCTGGCATTCGCATTGGGATCACCGGTGACGTAGAACGGATTATCCGACACGCCTGCCCCGGTAATCGGATCGATTCTCAAGACTTTGCCTGACAGGCTGTTCACGTCTTGAACTCGCAAGGCCCGCACGTCGGTGGCATTGAAGCTGGCACCATCGCCAATCGAAACGAATAGATAGCCATTCAAGTCGAATGCCAAACTGCCCACGGTGTGGCTGCGACTATCGCTGTTGACGAAGTCGTCCATATAGGAACCATCGGGATTCAAGCCACCCTGTGGTTCGTTCAAGTTCAGCGTGCTGTCGGTGAAGGCGTTGAAGTTGTCCCAGGTACTGTTGGTTCCCAGAATGATCTCTCTCGGTGCATCTGGATCGAGCGTGGTGAAATTCGTCGCTGCGTCGGCAGTCACTTTCATCAACTGTCCGGCACGATTTCCCTTGCCGTCCGGCCCGGCGAAGGCGTTGCCAACGTTGTCATACACCTCAGGGGGGTCCACGGTATACAGCAAATAGATCAATCCATTGCTCTCGAACTCGGGATGCAAAGCGAAATCGAGCAGCCCGCGATCCTGGTATTCGTTGACCATGTTGGAGATATCGATCACGGTTGTCACCGGGCCGCCGTCTCGGGAAACCTTCAAGACACCGCCCTTCTCGGCGATGTACATGTTGCGCCCGTCGGGGCTCCACTCGACCGCGAGCGGCTGATTGAGTCCGGTGATCAGATTGTTTTCAACAATATCCCCGCTGGGGTAAGTTTTCGGGTCCGGATTCGGCGGCTCGAGCGTCACATTCCACGATTCGATGTACGTGTTGTTGAACGCCGTTCCGGTGGCTGAGGCGAATCCCATGTAGGCTTGGTTACCGACGACTTGATCCAGTTCGATGTCAACAACCAGCCAGGCAAAATCAGGCTTGTCGTTCTCTGCGGACACGTAGACGGCAAGTTTGTCACTGTCACCGTTGTAGTCGACCCACACGTAGTAGGTTTGCCCGTTGTTCAAATCGAACGGCGACTGAATATTGGCAACCGGAGTCACCAGCACGCCATTGACGGTCACCGTTAGTTCGTCAGCATACGCCTCATAGGGGTTTTTGAACGTATCCAGCTCGATCCCAATGCTGTTGGGGACGGCGTTGTAGTCCAAGCCGCCTGAATAGTTGCCGATGTTCTGCGCCGAGGGGCCGGCGGGTGAGTTCTGGATCACAAACGCGAGACCTTCACCGCCGCCGGATCCCTGACCGCCGTCAAAGCGGGCCGCAAAGCTTGACTGGAACGAGGTACTTGAATCGACCGAAATCGGCGCTACGTAGTAGGTCGATCCGCGTTGTTGGGCGGCAGCGGCAACCAGGCGAAGTTCGCCGCCGGTAACCACCGCGTCGCCGTTTAGCTGCAGTCCGATTTCTGAATCAAACGATGGGTAGACCGGCAGATTCGCGTCATCATCAAGGATGTTGATCGTCGCCGTGCGTGGCGCCAGCAAATCGGCGCCTTCTGAACTGACCAATCGGAAGCTAAATGTCTCGGTGCCTTCGATATCATCGTCATCAGTCAGATCGATTGTTACCGTTCTGCTTGTTTGGCCGTCTGCGAAAACAAGGGTCCCGAGAGAGACACCGTCGTAGTCGACACCATCGACCGCGGTACCTTCTTCAAACGTTCCATAGATCGCCGACGCAGAACCACTACTACCGCCCAGACGCACGACTTCGACTGTCACCGATCCGCTATTCTCAATCGCACTGTAAGAATCATACGCCAATGCGAATTTGCCGGGATTCGGTCCCGGTGGTTCAGCACCGGTGACCGACATATTCCACGACTCGACATAAGTATTGTTGAACGCTGTGCCGGTTGATGCGGCGAAGCCCACATAGGCCTGATCGCCGACGATTTGATCCAACTTCAAGTTAGCAGTGACGACAGGTGCCAACGGTTTTTGGCTGGTGTTCGAGATGAACACACTCAGGGCGTCGGCAGCGCCGTCGTAGTCGACCCACACGTTGTACGTTTGCCCGTTGTTGAGATCGAAGGGAGAAGCAATCGTTGCCACCGGCGTCACCAACACGCCGTTGACGGTGATCGTGATCTCGTCGGCGTACGCTTCGTAGCCATTCTTGAACGTATCGAGTTCGATGCCAATGCTTTTGGGCTGTCCGTTGTAGTTCAGTCCGCCGGTGTAAGGCCCGATGTTCTGTGCCGAGGTGCCATCCGGTGAATTTTGAATCACAAAAGCAAGACCTTCACCGCCAGCGGAGCCTTGTCCGCCGTCGAAGCGAGCTTCAAACTTTGTCTGGAACGAAGTATCGCCGTCGACAGCAATTGGCGTCGTGTAATAGGCGGAACCGAACTGTGCGACGGCCGCGTCAACCAGACGCAGTTCGCCGCCGGTCACGACCGCGTCGCCGTTCAACTGCAAGCCGGTTGACGATTGAAAGGAATCGTAGTTCACCACATTCGCGCCACTACTGGCATCGTTATCGATGATGGTGATGGTGCCGCTGTTTGCTGTACCGATCAGATAACCTGCACCGCCTTGCAAGGTAAGCACGAGCGACTCGTTGCCTTCCACTTGCAGATCATCCGTCGGTGTGATGTCGATCGTCGCCGACGCGTTCTGATTCAAAATGGTCACGGTGCCGGAAAGCGTTTCGGCGTAATCACCGCCCGTTGCCGAGCCGCCGATCGCATAATTAACAGTCAAATTGCCCGCAAGATCGCCGCTGCGAACGAATGTGAAACGTCCGGGGTCCGCCGGCGTGCCCTCCGCGGCAGACGAATCGGTCGCCGAAAGGGTTACCGTCGGAGTTGTTCCTGTTGTTGTCCCCGGCACTCCAATCAACTCGATCTCACCAATCTGCACGGCGTCGGCGATCGATGGGTTGGCAACCGAGTGGATATCGAGCCGGTAGATGTTATAGGCGGTACTGTTGGCAACGGTGAACTGACGCGTCTCGATTCGCGCCTAAAGAACTCGTCGGAGCGAGTATCAATCGCTGTGAAGTTCACTCCATCGTTGGACCCCGAAATCGTCCAGTCCTTGGGATCACGCATCGGATTGTCGTCTCCGGAGGTGATCGTGTAGGAGGTCAAGACGTACTGCTGATTCTCGGCATATTGATACTGAATCCAACTGGCCCGCGTGCTGGGATTTTGGTCGGCAAAGTCGAGCCACTTGCTACCCGGAATGTTATCGAATGCTTTTTCTCTGCCTTGGAAACTACCGATTTCGCCCTGAGCGGTAATGGTGCCCAGGCCATCGTCCGTTGTATCGACCGCAGATCCTGACGTGTCATTATCGATGATGGTGATCGTTGCCTCTGTCGGTGATGTCAGGCCTGCGACCGTCGGGCTGGCTAGCGACAACGTAAACGATTCGTTGACTTCGTCGTTACCGTCGTCAGTGATGCTGATCGTTAGCGAACGACTGGTTTCGCCATCGGCAAAATTCAGTGTGCCGGAAATCGGCCCGAAGTCGCTGCCCGCAGTGGCGCTGCCATTGGTTGTGAAATACTGAACCGATGCGGCTCCGCTGCTGCCGCCAAGGCGCTGCACGTTGACCGTGATCGGGCCGTTATTCTCGTTGACGCTGAACGAACCCGAGGCCAAGGCAAAATTTCCCGGAGTCGGATCCGGAGGATCGACGCCGTCCGCCGTCACATTCCAAGACTCAATGTACGCATTGTTGAACGCCGTTCCGGTTGCCGCCGCAAAACCCATGTAGGCTTGATTGCCGACAATCTGATTCAAATCCAAGTTGGCTGTCAGCACGGGCGAACCGGGCTTTTGATTGGTGTTCGAGAGGAACACACTTAGCAGGTTGGAGGCACCGTCGTAGTCGACCCAGACGTTGTACGTTTGCCCATTATTCAAATCGAATGGAGAGGCAACGGTTGCTACGGGCGTGACCATCACACCGTTGACGGTGATCGTGATTTCATCGGCATACTGTTCGTAGACGTTCTTGAAAGTATCGAGTTCGATACCGATGCTTTTGGTAACCGCGTTGTAATTCAATCCGCCCGCATACGGTCCGATATTCTGTGCCGCGGTGCCCGCTGGCGAGTTTTGAATCACAAAGGCCAGACCTTCGCCGCCGCCGGAACCTTGTCCGCCGTCAAAGCGTGCGGCGAACCGGGCTTGGAACGAAGTATCGGAATCGACCGCAATCG
Source organism: Pirellulaceae bacterium (assembly GCA_963714715.1). GTDB lineage: Bacteria > Planctomycetota > Planctomycetia > Pirellulales > Pirellulaceae > JBFJVZ01. The sequence continues at coordinate 142,589 of CAVQPV010000025.1, forward strand.
GTGTGGTGTAGTAAGCCGATCCGCGTTGCTGTGCTGCCGCGGCCACCAACCGCAGCTCACCGCCGGTCACGGTGGCGTTGCCATTGAGCTGTAGGCCGTCGGCAGATCCGAAGGAACTGTAGTTTGGCAGGTTCGGATTGACGGCCCCATCGTCGTCCAAGATGTTGATCGTCGACACATCAGGCGATAGCACGCCCGCGCCGCCTTGTGGGTTGCTCAACGCCAAGCTGAATGATTCGGTGCCTTCGTCCTCTGCATCGTTGATCAGATTGATCGTGATTGATTCACGGGTGTCACCATCAGCAAAGTTCAACGTCCCGGAAGCCGACACAAAATCGCCAGCGCCGGCACTGCCGGACGTTGTCGAATATTGAATTGAAGCGGCTCCGGCGCTGCCGCCGACCCGTTCGACGTCGATGGTGATCGATCCGCTGCTCTCGTTGACACTGAACGCATCCGAGACGAGCGTAAAGAATCCCGGAGTGGGGACTGGATCCTCGTACTGGACGTTCAATGACTCGATGTACGTATTATTGAACGCAGTGCCGGTTGCCGCCGCGAATCCAAAATAGGCTTGATCGCCGACAATCTGGTCCAACTCCAAATTGGCCGTCAGCACAGCGTCTTGCGGTTTGTCGTTCGTATCGGAGATAAACACGCTCAGCATGTTATTTTCGCCGTCGTAATCGACCCACACGTTGTACGATTGACCGTTGTTCAAATCAAAAGGTGACGCAGTCGTTGCCACCGGTGTGACCATCACGCCGTTGACCGTGATCGTGATCTCGTCCGCATACTTTTCATAGACATTTTTGAAGGTATCAAGCTCGATACCAATGCTGTTGGGCAGCGCGTTGTAGTTCAAACCGCCTGCGTAGGGACCAATGTTTTGAGCAGATGGCCCGGCGGGGGAGTTTTGAATCACAAACGCCAATCCTTCGCCGCCACCCGATCCTTGTCCACCATCAAAGCGGGCGTGAACTGGGCTTGGAACGAAGTGCCTGATTCCACCGCAATCGGCGTCAAGTGATAGGCCGAACCCCGCTGTTGGGCCGCTGCGGCAGTCAAACGCAGCTCACCGCCGGTGACGGTCGCGTCGCCGTTGAGTTGCAAACCAGCCGACGAACCAAACGAGGGATAGCTGATGATGCCCAAATGGTTGGAGAAACCCGCCACGTTCTCTTGCTGGAAAGCAACGGATGCATCAATCGTTCCGATCGTTTGCTCGAGTTGCCAATCAGCTCCAATCGCTTCGTTTCCTGTGATGTCATCGGACGCGGCGACGTCGGCGCCCGTGAGATGCGAAATCGCTTGCATCAACTGCCTGCCTTGGCTGCCTTTTCCCGTTTCGCAGCCATACAAAAGAATGTCGGCGTCGCGACCCAGCGCACTTCGCCAACCGCGAAGTTGGTCTGAATATTGACCGATATTTTTCGTTGACAGCTGTTGCTGACCGAAGTGAATCGCCCCTTCGCTGCCGTGAGTGACCAGATGGACGGCTTGAATATGCTTTCGTTGACTCAAATGGTTGGTGATCTGCTCGACGCCATCGGACCCACGGTCGATCAACACGATCTCGCTATCGGAATCGACTGCGTCTCTCAGGGACTCAAAGTCCTCGACACTGGCGTCAATGAACACGACCGCACCGACACTCTTGGGGTCGGCTGCCTCAGCGAGGTCAACCGCGGCCCCATCGTCCGGCGCCTCGTCGGCGTTTGGCGCACTCGGCGCAACCTCGGCCTGAACATCGCCAGCCAACATCAAACGCGGTTCCAGGGCACTGAGACTCCACCTTTTGGCGACGTGTTTTCGAGATCGGAAGCCGGATGACATGTGTTGGGGCTCGAAGGGGGGAACTGACAGCAAGAAAAGAGGTAAGGATCTAAGTCTATTTGGCCCCTGTCGGGTTGCAAAAAGAAAACCGTAAGACCAATTGTCGCAAGCACTTACGAGACTCGTTTCAACGGACACGTGAGCGATTGTCCAGCTACGCGGCTGGGATTGCCACGAAGCGTGTGGCGAAGATGGCCGCCAGCCAACCGGCCTGAACCTGAAGGCTTGGATGGGGTTGCGCGAAGCGCCGATTTCCAGGTTGCGTTCGTCCCGGGGGAATTGTTACGGTCGCGCTCCCGTTTCCATCCTTATCATCCGATGCCGCAGCTACCTAGGCTTACGATGTCTCGATCCATCCATTTCGCCAGAATTCCCTTTCGCAACTCTGTCTTGGGGGTCCGCAATCGGATTGCCAAGGGCAACGTACTGACAAGTCTATTGCACTTGTACGAGATCAATCTTGTGCTCGACATTGGTGCCAATCATGGACAATACGCGCGGCGTCTGAAGAGGAACGGTTACCAGGGACGGATTGTTTCGTTTGAGCCACTGCCGGACGCCTTTGAGTGTCTTGCTGATAGTCGATGGGGATTCTCGTCATGGCGAATCGAAAATTTTGCCTTAGGTGCCGAGGATACCAACGCGTTGTTGAACATCGCCGGTAACTCGCAAAGCAGTTCGCTGCAAGCAATGTATCCCAATCACGTTGCCGCCGCACCGGAATCGGCTTACGTCGGCGAATGCGAAGTGAATGTATACAGGTTGGATTCTGTTTTCGACCGTTACTATCAAGCGGGGGATCGTTGTTACATGAAGATGGACGTCCAGGGACATGAGCAACAAGTGCTTGAGGGTGCATCGGGATGTTTGGACTCGATCATTGCCGTGGAATCAGAATTATCTTTGGTGCCTCTGTACGAAGGTCAGATGCTGTGGCAGGAAACGATCGAGTCGATGAGCGAGATCGGTTTTGAACTCGCTTCGCTGGAACCAGGATTTCAAGATCAGACGACCGGCGTGATGCTGCAAGCCGATGGCATCTTTATTCGTAAGACAGCGATCCAGCAACTGCAACAAGGCTCTAGCCTCTGATCTGGGTCATTGGCAAACCCACGTCAGCGCAAATAGGAAATCGTCTCCGTTGCACCCCTATCGAACTCATGGATGTGCCGATCGGCCAACGTTTTTCAGCGGCGCCTCAATCGTCGGCGTCAACCTTGATCACGACATGCCAGTTCCCCGATTGAGAATCAGCCCGTATGACTCGGAAACAGTCTCCTGACAGCGTCTTGCCGATCGTTTATACGGTCAATCGTGAGTTCATGAAATTTGCTTTGGTGAGCATCTATTCGGTCATCAAGTCGCAAACCCGATCGTGTCAGTTTCACATCGTCCACGACGGTGACCTGGGCGATTCCGAACGAGCGAGAATTCGGCGGTTTGTCCAGCAGCACGAAGCGCAGGTTGATTTCCACACCGTCCCGGAGGATTTCCCCCGCGAGTTCGCCGAGCACTCTTCGTGGGATGTCGCCGTCCTCTATCGACTCGCGTTGACCCAGATTCTTCCGTCCACAGTCGGCCGCGTCATTTACCTCGACTCAGACACGCTCGTTCGGCGTCCGCTGGATCAGTTGATGCTCACCGACTTGGGTGAACAAGGTTTCGGCGCGGTATCCGAAGCCCACGAAAATGTTTCGCGGCTCGGCCTGCCTCTCGATTCGGCCTACCTCAACAGCGGCGTGCTCACGATTGACCTGGCGGCATGGCGGCGAAACCGAACCAGTGAGCAAATGCTGGAACTGGTGATGCAACAACCGGACCGCTGGGTCTATCCCGACCAAGACATCTTGGCGGTCCAGTTCGCCGACGGATGGACCCGTTTGCCGCCCGAGTACAACGTGACCCATCGGTTCTTTCGCGACCGCGGCTCGCTTCCTCTGCCGACCGCGGATCCGCCGATCGTTCATTTCAGCGGCCAGGGCTGCAAACCCTGGCAGTCCGACCGCTGGCATCCCTTCGCAGATGAATTCTGGACCGCCGCCAGCGTCGTCCGCGAGTCGGGATTTGGTTTTCCCGAACGTCCAACTCGCAAGAACCGATGGTACCGCCCAATCGCAGCGTACCGGAACTATCGGCAGGGCATCCGGAAAGAGCGACGCCAGCGGCGCGAAGTCGAACAACAGTCGCGGCGGGCCGTGATTGAATCGGCGCAACGTCAGATGGTGGCCCAGTACGCAGCGGACTTGACGGTGAAACGAGGGCTCTTTCAAGGGATGAAATACCCTCAGGCCTATTCGCACGGAAGTACTTTGGTGCCTAAGTTGCTGGGTACCTACGAAGCCGAACTGGAACCGACCTTCCGGCGGTTTCTCGCAAAAGACTATCCGACCGTGATCGATATCGGTGGTGCCGAGGGGTACTATGCCGTCGGGGCCGCGATGCGATGGCCAGCAGCACACGTGATCGCCTATGAACTTCAAAGCGAAGCACGCCAGGCGATCGCCGAAATGGCAACCGAGAATGGCGTTCGCGGTCGCGTTGCTATCGAAGCGGAGTGCATGTTCGGTGATCTATTCGGTCAGCGGGCGCTGATAATTTGCGACATCGAAGGTTCCGAGGCGGACTTGCTGCTCAGCGAGCACGCTCCGAGTGGGTTTGCCAATTCCGACTTCCTCATCGAAACGCACGACCTGTTTCGACCGGGTGTCTTTCAGCAATTACACGAACAATTCTCCAAAACACATCGCGTGACCGTAATCGATGCGGTCCTTGATGGTCAGCGCCCCTCAGGTGGTCGCTGCCGGAATTGGCCTCTCTGTCTCTGGACCGGCAGGCGGAGGTCATTGGCGAACGTCGTGGCGGGCCGATGAAATGGTTAGTCTGCGAATCGAAAAATGACTTCCCGGTTCGCAGTTCGCTATCCGCCACCAACACGCGGGCCGCCTAGAAGAACTGCAGGGCGGCTGCCGTTTGCCCAGATCCACTCGGCCGCATTGGACCGGGTGCCGAGGCGAAGAGCTGATTCTGCCGAAAAACCGCCAATTTCTCTGGGGCACGGTTCGATCGAGCCCCCTTCATTGCCCTCGACGATTCGGGGGATGGGCTGCTACATTGCTACGCTTCGCTCAAGTCGCCACTTTTCGTATTCCAGCCCCACTGCCCGGCACGACCCGTGATCCTGATTCTTGAAAGCCGTGCTTCCGACGAACAAGTCGACCATGTGCTGAAGCGCGTCGAAGCTCTCGGACTGGAACACCATCTCAGCCGGGGGACTTTCCGCACCATCGTCGGCATCATCGGTGACGAGGAAAAACTGCGTGAGGAACCGCTGCGGGCGATCCCTGGCGTCGCCCAGGTGATCCCGGTTTTGCCTCCCTACAAGTTGGCCTCATGCGAAGCACAGCCGATACCAAGCGTGATCGATGTCTCGGGGGTCAAAGTCGGCGGCGGTCATCTGGGCATGATTGCCGGACCGTGCAGCGTGGAAGATCGCGACCGCATGTTTCGTATCGCCGAACATGTTTGCGAGACGGGCGCCAACCTGTTTCGGGGCGGTGCTTACAAGCCACGGACCAGCCCTTATGCGTTTCAGGGACTGGGCGAAGAGGGGCTGAAGATACTTCGCGAGGTCAGCGATACCTTTGGCATTCCAGTTGTCACCGAAGTCACCGATCCTCGGCTGGTTGAAACGGTCGCTCACTACGCTGACATGCTGCAAGTCGGCGCACGAAACATGCAAAATTTTGTCTTGCTGACCGAAGTCGGCAAGTCGCATCGGCCCGTCCTGCTCAAGCGTGGCATGAGCGCGACCATCAATGACTTGATGATGTGTGCCGAATACATCCTGTCGCAGGGCAATCCCAACGTGATCCTTTGCGAGCGCGGGATCAAAGGTTTTGACCCGGCCACGCGGAACGTGTTCGATGTTGCCGCCGTGCCGATTGTTCACGGTTTGAGTCACCTGCCGATCATCGTCGATCCGTCGCATGCCACCGGTCGTCCCGATTTAATTCCATCCTGTGCCTTGGCTGGATTGGCCGCCGGTGCCGACGGCGTTCACGTCGAGGTTCATGATTGCCCCGAAGAAGCCAAAAGCGACGGCCCCCAAGCGTTGTTACCCAATCAATACCGTGAACTATTTGGCCAAATGAATGCTTTGGCCAAGCTCTTGAACAAAACCATTTCCACTTTACCGGAGAGAACACCTTGACCCGCCGAATTCTGATTGCTGGCAACTGGAAGATGAACACCCGCACCGATTCCGCCACCGCTTTGGCCAATGGAGTTGTGGAGGCGGTTGGCAGCAGCCCCAACGCCGAAGTCGCCCTCTGTCCGCCGTCGGTTTACCTGGCTGCGGTCGCCGACGCTGTCGCCGGTACCCCCGTGGAATTGGGAGCGCAAAACCTGTACGCCGCCAGCGACGGTGCCTACACCGGCGAAGTCAACGCGGCGATGCTGACCGATGTTGGTTGCCGTTTTGTGATTCTTGGTCACAGCGAGCGACGCGCACTGATGGGCGAAACCGACAAGCAAGTCAGCGAAAAACTGCAGGCCGCGCTCGCCGGCAACTTGATCCCAATCGTCTGTGTGGGGGAAACGCTCGAGGAACGCGAAGGGGGCAAGATGGAGAAAGTCATCGACACACAGATTCGCGGCTCGCTGGCAGGTTTGGACGAAGTCCGTGCCGCCGGCATCGTCGTCGCCTACGAACCGGTCTGGGCGATCGGCACCGGCAAAACGGCGTCGCCCGAACAAGCCGAAGAGGTTCATGCGTTGATTCGCAAACTGCTGGGCGAATTGTTCACCGCTGACGTGGCGGCACAAATCCGAATTCAGTACGGAGGCAGCGTCAAGCCGGACAATGCCAAGGAATTGCTTGGACAACCGAATATCGATGGAGCCTTGGTTGGTGGTGCGAGTCTCAAAGTGGATGACTTTGTGGCGATCATCAACGCCGCCTAGCTTCTCAGCGCCGATTTGTCCCGAGTCGGCTCGACAATCTGAACGCTTGAATCGTCGACTGGGGACAAGTCGGCCTCCCAACACATCAGCAATCACTGATAGGCAAATCGATGAGTACAATGATTCTCGGAACGCTCGCCGGCACGATGCTCGGCTGGTTAATGGGATTTCTGTCGGTCTTCTTAATCTTGTTGGTCTTGGTCCAACGCGGACGCGGCGGTGGTTTGACCGGTGCCCTGGGTGGACCGGGCGGACAAAGTGCCTTTGGCTCGAAAGCGGGCGACACGTTCACCATCATCACGATCGTCGTTGCCTCAGTCTGGGGATTCACCTGTGCCTTCACGATGTGGTTGCTCGGGACGCATGCTCCGTCGACAACGATGCCAACAACGATGAAGGCGGGTCCCAGTGAGAGCGAAGAAGACGAAACCAAAGGCATCGTGATCCCCAAACCAGGCGGATCGGCCTTTGGGGAAGCGGGACTCAGCGGAATCGGCGACGGTGGCAACACGACGACCGAAACACCGTCGATGGAGCTCACGCCCGCGGATAAGAAACCGGCAGAAACACCGGCCGACAAGCCCGCAGGCGAAACCAGCGACAGCGAGACAACCACCGAGTCACCACCTGACGGCGAGACAGCGACGTCGGCGGAGTCGGAATCGAAGCCGGCTGAAGCGTCATCACCGGAGGGTGACTCCGGCGAGTCGCCAAAGCCGGATGGGAATGACTCGGCTGCGGCCGAGAAAGATCCCGCCGCTGAGGCCGGCGACAATTAAGCGACCTGCATGAGTAAATCGTCAGCCCATGGCATTCGCAGCATGACCGGCCAAGGCCATGCGAGCCAACAAGGTGAAGTCGGAACGATCTCGGTCGAGGTGCGCACCGTCAACAACCGTGGGTTCAAATGCGTGCTCCGCACCAGCGACGCACTGTCGACGATGGAAAATCGCATCGAGACGCTGGTGCGAAAACTGATTCGTCGTGGCAGCATCTATCTGACCGTCTCCTGGCATCGTCCGCCCGGCGAATCGCTGCCGCAAGTTGACTCGCACGTGCTGCAGGCCTACTACCGGCAACTCCAAGAGACTCAACGTGCGATCGGCGGCAGTGCGACGATCGACCTCTCGACACTCATGGCATTGCCTGGAGTGATCGTCTCGACGCGAGAGAAAGAAGAGACCGATGGCCCCGTTTGGGAATTGGCAAAAGCGACGATTCTGCAAACCATCGACAACCTGAACGAAATGCGAGCCGCCGAAGGCGCCAACATGTCGGCGACACTCCGCGAGGAATGCACTCAAGTCCAGCAACGGATCGCCACGATTGCCGAATTGGCTCCCCGAGCCGTCGACAGCTATCGTTCACGTTTAGAAACCAAAATCAAGCGAGCACTTGCCGAAAACGATTTGAAGGTCGAACCGGTTGATCTGCTTCGCGAGGTTCAGATTTACGCGGATCGGGCGGACGTCAGTGAAGAAATCACGCGACTGGGCAGCCACATGGAGATGTTTCTTGGCGTGCTGGGCGGATCGGTGACATCGGACAGCCAACCGGAACCGACCGGACGAAAATTAGACTTCATCATTCAGGAAATGTTTCGCGAGACAAACACGATCGGCAGCAAGGCGGCCGATGCGGAAGTTTCGGGGCAAGTGGTTGAGATTAAGTGCGCCATCGAGCGGATGCGCGAATTGGTCCAGAATCTCGAGTAGGTGCGCCGTGGACAACGAAAATGTCGGACGACTGATCATCATTTCGGGACCCAGTGGTGCTGGAAAATCGACCGTTGTCGGCAAATTACTGGAAGCCTGCCCGCTTCCCCTGCGGCTAAGTATCTCCGCGACCACTCGGCCCCCCCGCCCCGGCGAAGTCGACGGACAGGACTATCAATTCATCTCCGCTGCCGAATTCGCCCGCCTGAAAGAGCAAAACGCCTTTTTGGAATGCAAGGAGGTTTTTGGCCACGGACACTGGTATGGAACCCTCCGCGAGCAGGTCGTCTCTGGCCTAAATGCCGGCCAGTGGGTAGTTTTGGAGATAGATGTGCAGGGGGCGATGGCGATTTTGGAGCAAAACGAATTCGACCCGATTACCTTGTTCATCCACCCGGGTGGAATGGATGAGTTGGAACGACGCCTCCGGGCTCGAGGTACCGAGTCAGAAACAGCAATCACCCGCCGACTGGAAACCGCCGGCAGCGAAATGCGGTTTTTGCATCACTATCAGTACGAAATCATTAACGGCACCGTCGATAACGCCGTCGCCGAGATTTGCCAAATTTTGAACGACAAAAAGGAAAACCATCGATGCTCGAAGAGTTGAAAGAAGAAGAAATCGTCAACAAGGTGGGTGGCCGATTCAAACTCAGCACGCTGATCCAAAAGCGGCTGGTCCAACTGAATCAAGGTAGCCGCGCCTGGTCAACGCCGACACGCATGACAAAATGACGATTGTGCTGCAGGAGATCGTCGAGAACAAAATCGTCTTGAACATGGATAGTGAGGTCGAAGTTGTACACCAGTTGGACTTGGATGCAGCCGTTGCTGCCGCCGAAGGGCCGGATATCGAAGCCGCCGATCTTTAAGTGTCGCCGAGCTCCGTCCGTGAGTTTGCCAATCTCCATGAGTTGATCGAATGAGCAAACAAAGGCGAGCAATCTTGCTTGCCGTCGGTGGCGGCATCGCGGCCTATAAATCTGCCATCCTCTGTAGCCGTCTTGTGCAAGCCGGCCACGAGGTTCGCACAGCAATGACGAAGTCGGCTGGTGAATTCATCGGCGCTGCGACCTTGTCAGCGCTTTCCGGGCGCACGGTGGCCGTGGGAATGTTTGACGCATCCTATCCGCTAGGCGCCCACATCGAAGTCGCTCGCGGTTTGGATCTGATGATCGTCGCTCCCACGACCGCAAACTTGCTGGCCAAATTTGCCAATGGCACCGCTGACGATTTGCTCAGTACGCTGTACCTGCAAGTCGAATGCCCCGTGCTGTTAGCGCCAGCCATGAGTTCCTCGATGTGGGACAAACCGGCAGTGCAGAGGAACATGGACGTGTTGCGCGAGGACGGCTGCCATTTTGTGGGTCCTGATAGCGGCTGGCTATGTTGTCGTGTCAGCGGAAATGGTCGCATGAGTGAACCGGAAAAGATTTTGCAAGCGGCGGAAACACTGTTGGCCGACGGGGATCGTTGACTGCCCGGGCAACGGAATGCGGAAAGAAAAGCCGGGGCTACCCAAACGCAACGATTTCGCCCAAGTTGGAGGGCTCTCGCCAGTGCCCCTCGTCAGTGGAATTCATGTCACTTTTCGTTTTCGGCCATCGCAATCCTGATACCGACGCGATCTGCAGCGCGATCGCCTATGCTGATTTCTTGCGGCAAACGACGCGCGGCGACGCCATCGCTGCTTGTTGCGGGCCACCCAACCAACGCACTGAGTTCGCACTGCGAAAAGCCGGTTTATCGTCGCCGCGGATCATCATGGATGTGCGTCCCGAGGTTCAAGACGTTTGCAACCGCAATGTTTTTGTCGCCAAACACACCGATGTGTTCTACGAAGTCTATCGGCGCATGGACGAACACAAGCTTCGTGCGATACCGATCGTCGACGATGACAACGAATTGATCGGTCTGGTAACGCTTTTGGATATCATGCAACTGTTCTTGCACGGTGGCGTCGATCCCATCCAATCGCGCGAAGTCCGTACGAATCTGAATAAGATCGCTTCCGTGATCGGCGGCACATTCCAGCACTCTGTCGATCCCGATCGAACCGACGACTTGTTGCTAACGGTCGGTGCGATGAGTGCCGTTGGGTTCACCGAGCGAATGAACGCGTTTCCAGCCGAACGGGTGTTGGTGGTCTGCGGCGATCGACCCAGCATTCAGTTGCCGGCGTTGGAACAGGGTGTGCGTGCGCTGGTGGTCACGGGAGGTTACGAACTTTCCAGCGGTCTGATACAGCTTGCCAAGGCGCAGGGCGTGGCGGTGATCAATAGCCCGTATGACACCGCGACAACCACGATGCGGATCAAAGCTTCCCGACTGATCGATAATGTGATCGATCGCGATTTTCTTTGCCTGCCGGCAAAGCTGCCTGTTGCCGCCGCACGAGAACAAGTTTCCCGATCAACGCAAACTGTCTTTCCCGTGATTGACGACGGTGTATTGATCGGCGTGCTGAGCAAAAGTGATCTCGTCAATCCGCCCAAGCATGAGATGGTGCTGGTAGACCACAACGAACTTTCCCAAGCCGTTCAAGGTGCCGAGGAAGCCGACATTATCGAAGTCTTGGATCATCACCGTCTGGGCGGCTCGCTGCGTTCCTCTCATCCCATTCGCTTCATCATGGAGCCGGTCGGGTCAACCTGCACGCTGGTGGCACGATTGTTTCGGCAAGCGGGCATCGTTCCTTCTCCCGGCATCGCGCTCTGCATGGCGTCCGGCATGATCAGTGACACGCTGTTTTTGCGATCGCCAACAACGACCGACTTCGACCGGGAAATCCTCGATTGGCTTGGTGGACACTGCAATCTCGAACTGAAAGCTTACGCTGATGAATTCTTTCAGGTCGGATCGGCACTTCGCACCTGCACCCCCGAGCAAGTCGTTCGCGAAGACTGCAAGGAATTCGAGGAATCGGGGCGACGCTTTTCAATCTCCCAAATTGAAGAAACTGGATTCGACCTGTTTTGGCAACGCAAGGATGAGTTGGCCGCCGCCTTGGAAGACTTGGCCAGCGAGCATCGGTTGGAATTTTCCTCACTGCTGATCACCGACATTTCCAGCAATGGAAGCTTGTTGCTGATGAGCCGTGAACCGGGAGGCTGGGAAGACATCAACTATCCCGAACTGGAAGACAAGCTCTATCGGTTGGAGGGCGTGGTCAGCCGCAAGAAACAACTCCTCCCGCTGATCATCCGTCTGCTCGAATCCGCTCCGTCCGGGGTTTAGAACCTCTTCGACAGATCAACGGCAACGATTTCTTTGTCGTTGCGAATGTAGGCCGTCCTGTCTGCATAGGCGGGATAGCTCCACACGACCTGGCGACCGAATGATTCGTTGGTCGGCTCAACGGCTTGAAATCGGCCGAGGCTTTCATAACCCGCCCGAGTCAGCTTTGCCATCAGCAACTCGCCCGTCTCACTCATCAAAAAGTAACGATCGGTATCGCCGATGCGTGTGATGAATGCCGTGCCATGCTTGATGAATCGTCGCTCACCCGGCTTGGTCGCCTCGAATGTTTTCCACAGTCGCGACCCGTCTTTGCTGTCCACGGCGATCAACGAACCTTCGTTACAGTCGGTACCGTAGATGACGCCGTCGACGAATGCGGGAGTGCCATTGCCACTGTGCACCGCACCTTTCGGTTCACCGCGCCAAAGCTCTTTCGCTGCCGGGCGATCGTCGGCAAGTTCGATCAAAACGGCTTCGTTGTGAATGGCGCTTGCGAACATGAAATTGCCTTCGACAACCGGCCGCGCAATCGACATCTCATACGACGGGTTGATCGGCACGCTCCAGTATTTGGACCCGTCTTCAGGATTCAGACTGACGATTGCTTCGGGATGAAAGACAATCAGCTGTCGTGTGCCGCCAGCACGGATGATTGTCGGCGGGCAGTATCCCGCTTTGGCATCGAGCGCTTTCCAACGCACATCACCCGTCTTCTTGTCAAAGGCGACGATCCCCTGCCCTGCCCCGCCAACCATGCAGTACAGAAAATCTCCTGCGACGAGCGGATGGGTGGTGAAGCCCCAGATGGGAACTTCAGCACCAAAGTCGCGTTTCAGTTGTCGACTCCAGACGACTTCGCCGCTGCTGACTTGCAAGCATCTGAGGTCACCTTCGCTGCCCAAGCTGTAGACATGTTCGCCATCGACCGTGGGCGTGCAGCGCGGACCGGCCGGGTACGAGACGCTGTAGGGGCAATCGTAAGCATGCTGCCAAAGTTGCTCGCCCGAGGCCGCATTCGAGCGCTGTCAAACGCTCCTGGCCCCGCAAGTTGGCCCGCTGACCCGGATCGTTAAACGCCTTGCCCGATTCGGCCTGATAGTCGAAAACAAAAACGCGACCTGCAACCGCAGCGGGCCCCGCATAGCCCAGAGAAACCGGTTTTCGCCATTTGATGGCCAACCCGCCCGCCGGTATCTCGTCAATGATTCCCGTTTCGCGGTACACTCCATCTCGCCCCGAGCCCATCCACCCGCCCCAGTCGTCACCGCGAAGCACCGTGGCTGATGAAATGAACATCAGCATCGCGGCTGTGGTTGATCCAATCAGCTGAACATGCAGTCGATCTTTCATGCTTCGTTTCCCGTCGTGTAAAGCAAGGTCTGGCAAATCGTTTCACCGATCACGTTCATTGTATAGGCCTTTTCACCCATGATTCAGATTGCCAGCGAAGAATCTTCTCCGCAAGCCCATCAGCGGAGCTTGATCCTGATGCGTCACGCAAAAAGTGACTGGTCCGATGCTTCCCGGGCCGATCATGATCGACCGCTGAACAAACGAGGCCGCCGCGATGCGGGCCGTATGGCCGACTGGCTGCAAAGCATCCAGCGTGTCCCCGCACTGGTGCTGTGCTCGACGGCAACGCGAACACGTGAAACGTTGGACTTGATGTTGGCGGTTTGGGATGATGCCCCGGACGTGATTCACTGTGAGAACCTGTACTTGGCGGACGCCGACGAGATCTTTGCTGAGATTCGCACGCTCGGTACCGACGAACCATCGATCATGGCGCTGGCTCATAACCCCGGCATGACGTACGCCGCATCGATGATGGCAGATCAGTCGGTCGAGATGCCGACGGCGGCGATCGCGATCTATGACCTCTCGATCGAATCGTGGGCGTCGCTTCACGAGGATGCCGAGCGACGACTTGCCTTCTACATGCGTCCCAAGGCGCTGCCGGAATCATGAGCCCGTTTGTTTGGCTGATGATTTGGTTGGCGGTCTTGGTTGGCCATGGTGGATTGCACATCGCGATCTACAATCGCATCAACGGATTCGGTTGGCCGCGCCGATTGCTAAAAACAATCGTCAAGTTCTTTTTGCTCACCACGATCTTGATCCCCATTGCGATCGTGTTCTGCTACGCTCCCGTGCTGAAAGAGATGTTATGGGGACAGACGAGCGTCGCGATTCCAGCCCCGTTGATGGTGTATGGCCTGCTTTGTTTAGCGGTATGGATTGTGCTCGGCATCCCGTGGCTGATCTGGCGGCCAATCTTCGGACTTGAATGGGTCCAAGCGCCCAGAGAATGCGAAGTGGTCGATGTGCAGCAAGCCGTCGGGCACCCACTTGCGATGACCGCCAAAGCCAGGCTCGAAGCACGACTACCGCTGAACCAATTGTTTGATCTCTCGATCGAGCAAATATCATTGCCCGTGGCCGGACTGCCGTCCGCACTGGACGGCTACCGTATCGCACACATCTCGGATGTCCATCTCACTGGCGAGGTTCATCCCGACTATGCGAAGTATGCCGTCGGCCGAGCGACCGCCTGGCAGCCCGACCTGATGGCATTAACGGGAGACATCATCGACAAACAGCCTTGCATCGATTGGCTGGTCGAGATCTTTTCGCCGGCCGCCGCGCTCGATGGTTGTTACTTTGTGCTCGGTAACCACGACACACGGATCAGGGAGTCTCGGTTGACACGCGAGGCAATGAGTCTCGCGGGCTGGACCGATCTGGGCAGTCGCTTTATCCAGCGTGATCTTGCGGGAGTCCCGGCAATGATCATCGGCAACGAGCATCCTTGGTACGCCAGGCCGGAAATTGAGAGCACGGAAGACCAATTCCGATTGCTACTCAGTCACAGCCCCGACCAGTTTCGTTGGGCGCGGGAACACAGGGTGCATTTGATGCTGGCTGGCCACACCCACGGCGGCCAAGGTCGACTTCCGCTGGCGGGCCCTATCTTGAGTCCCAGCTTTCACGGCAGCCGATACGCGTCGGGCGATTTCTACAGGGCGCCAACAACGATGCACGTCACCCGGGGCATCGGAGGCGTCCATCTGATGAGAATCAATTGCCGCCCCGAATTGTCGCTGATCACGCTGCGCGAAGCGTGAATCGCATCTCGTCGGTGATTTCGGCGAATTTCAGTTTTTGAGACAACGAAATCCCCGTCGCGCGCATAGTACTAACATCAACGGGCGAATCAGTTACTTCCGGGGATGTTCGCATGACGGACGACCGACCCACCGACGCGAACCTGATGCGCGACGTGGCACTCGGTCGTCGCGATTCTTTGGAATTGCTTATCCGTCGTCACGGCTCGGATGTATTGACGTTCATTGGACGGATGATCCACGAATCGCACCGCCGCGACGATGTTTTCCAAGACGTGTTCCTTGCCGTTTGGCAAAGCCGTCATCAATACGAATATCCGCGCGCATTCCGACCTTGGTTGCTGAAGATCGCCGCCAACAAGTGCCGCGAGCATCTGCGCGGCGGTAGACGCATTGCTTGGTCACTTGAGGACCGTGAAGTCTCCGTCGACGGCGAACCAGATGCGTCGATGATCTCCCAGGAAACGAGCGATCTGATTGCTGCCTCGCTGGAGCGGCTTCCTAAAAACCAGCGAATGGTAGTGGTGCTGCGAATCTGGAATGGCTTGTCCTATGCCGAGATCGCCCAGATCACCGGCCGCCGCGAAGGTACGGTGCGTTCCAGCATGCATCACGCGCTGAAGTGTCTGCGTGAAAGACTCCAAACCCGCTTGCAGTAGACGAGACGAACCGATGTCTGACCATGAATACGACGTCAACGAGCGAGCCGACATGTATCTGCATGGCTTGCTGTCAGCCGCCCAAGCCAGAGAGTTCCGCCAGCGCTGTGACGATTCGTTGGAACACCGCCTCGCGCTGGAGGAAGCAGCCGTGCGCAACGATCGATGCATGGCTTGCCTCGCGCCAAATTATCAGATGACCTGGTGCGAGCAACGATGGAACGAATCGAACAGTATGACCGACACCCAATCAGTAAGGCGTTTTGGTCCACGGCTGCTGTGGCGGCCGTTCTCTTGGCCTGCTTTCATATCTACTCAGCGAACTACCGAGAATCTCCGTACGACCTTTTGATTTTCGGGCAGAACGAATTGATCGCTGACTCTCAGGCTTCCATTCGCGTCAGGCTGATCAACCGCCAAACGAAAGAACCACTCGCCGATGTGCCAGTCAGCATCGTTTTATCGAGCGACGCGTCCGAGCAACGTCGCGCCGTGACGCTCGCCTCCTTTCAGACAGACGCCAACGGCACAGGGATGCCAAGTCTGAGCATGCCTCCATGGGAAGGCGAATACACACTGACGTGCACGGCCAAGACTCCGATACGAGCCGAGGTGGTCGCTCGTCGAGTCAAACTGAAACGCTCTTGGCAGGTGATGCTGACAAGCGACAAACCACGCTATCAACCGGGGCAAACGATACGGCTTCGTTGTCTGGCCGTTCGTCATCCCGACCGTCGTCCCCTTGCCGGCCAGGGCGTCCTGTTCACGGTCGTCGACGCGAAAGGAAATATCATCTTTAAGTCGCGCGAAGTGTCCAGTCGATTCGGTATCGCTTCGGCCGATTGCCCGCTTGCCAACGAAATCATCCAGGGAGATTACCAGGTGAGGTGCGCCGTTGGCGACACCGAGAGTGAAATCGAAGTCGAAGTGCGGAAGTATGTGCTTCCGAAAATCAAACTTGCCGTCCAATTGAACCAGCCTTTCTACCAACCTGGCGATCTGGTCCGCGGAACCGTTTTGGCCACGTACACGTTTGGCAAGCCGGTCGCTGGTGCTCGCGTGCAAGTGCAGCCGACGCTGGTTGAACTGGGCGACCAGGCTGAGCTGATCGAAGCAGCAGCAAACGCTCAAGGTCAAGCGATCTTCGAGTTCCGTGTCCCCGAGATCGGCGAGGACAATTGGCAAGACCGTCAGACCATCACCTTGAGTTTTTCCGCCACCGTGCAAGACTCCGCGGGACAGCAGAACCGTTGGACGCAGCGAACGATCGTCACCCGTAGCCCAATTCAGATCGAAGTGATCCCAGAACAGGAAACGTTGGTTCCGGGCGTTGAAAACACGGTTTACATCTACACGACCTACGCAGACGGTCGCCCTGCCAAAACACAGGTCACCGTAGCGGGCCTTGATCAGGAATTGGCGACAAGCGATTTGGGCGTTACTTCGTTCACCTTGGTCCCCAGCGATCAAACAATCATCGAAAAAACGATTCGCGTTGTCGACCGAACCGGACTGATCGGCAAGGCGGACGTGAGTCTGCACTGCGACCGGCCATCGAAAAGCTTCCTGCTCCGCACCGACAAGGCGGTCTATGAGGGCGGCGACACGATCAACTTCGCGATCATCGGCAGCGGCGATGAGCCAATCTATATCGACGTACTCAAGGATGGGCAGACGCTGTTGACCCGAACCGTTTCCACCTCCAGCGGACAGGGCCAGTTCGCGCTCGATCTGCCGCCCGAGCTATTCGGTGTGCTGGAAGTGGTCGCCTATCGGTTCGATGGCCCGGCGATACCGACCAGAAAAGCGATGCTGATTTACGTACGTCAAGCGCACAACGTCCAAATCGATATCGCCGCGGACAAAGAAAGCTATCAGCCTGGCGAGCGCGCAAAGCTAAGTTTTCAGTTGACCGACCAGAGCGGAAACCCGGTGCCGGGAGCGCTCGGCCTGGCGGCGGTGGATGAGGCCGTGTTCGCCATTGAATCCCGTCGCAGCTTGGCTCAGTCGCAATACTCTCAAGCCGACAGTCAGCGGCTGCAATCGATTCTTGCGCGTTACCCCTGGTCCGCGGATGCTGCCCGAGGAGCGGATCAAGCAGAATTGGAAAAGGCTTTATTCGCAACCGCTGCGCCAAAGTCGTTTGATCGTGACACCTTCTTGAACTCGCTCGTTGGCACTTATCTTGACGGCAGCACGGAAGTACTTGATGTGCTGAAGCGACCCGATTGGCAGCAACTGATCGACTTGTCATGGCTACCGCCGGAGGTGCTTTCGATTCTGCAAACGGGCAACTCCTGCCACTCGCTTCAGGGCGCGACCTATCCAGACAACAAGCTGCGAGCAGAGCGAATCCGGCGTGACTGGACCGGGAATGCCAAGACGGGTTGGGGGATTCTGTTTTTCATCGCCTTCATCGGGCTGATGGTGGATGCGGCTTCACGTGAGTCGCAGAAAAAGCCGAATGCAGGATGCGGATTCAGCGTCGTCGAGGTGCTTGTGATCATCGCGATCATTGGCGTTCTGCTGGGCCTGATGTTACCGGCTGTACAATCCGCGCGCGAAGCGTCACGACGCATGTCGGCGGCAAACGACTTGAAACAAATCGCACTGGCTCTGGAATCGGCGCAGCATAACGAAGGATTGCCAAATCCGAGTGCTGCCGACAACCGTTCGGGTTCTGCAGCACCGCGATTGCGGCAGTTTTTTCCAGAAACATTGTTATGGCGACCCGAGTTAATCACCGACGACTCTGGGGTTGCAGCACTGGAGTTTGATCTTGCTGACTCCATCACCGACTGGCGGCTATCGGCGACCGCGGTAACCGCATTCGGCGCGACCGGCGGTGCAGAGGCTTCGATTCGGGTTTTTCAACCGTTTTTTGTCGACTTCGATTTGCCCGTCACGATGACCAGGGGAGACGAGATCACGGTGCCGGTCACCGTTTACAACTACCTGAACACGTCACAGGCAGTGCATCTGAAACTGACGGATACTGACTGGTTTGAGCTACAAGACGAATCACAGAAGCAGGTTGATATCAAGGCTGGCGAGGTGATGAGCGTCGGTTTTCGAATTCGCGTCAAGAAGATCGGTAAACACCAAGTAGAAATCACTGCCCATGCCGATGAGCTTGCCGATGCGGTGCGTCGTCCGCTGGAAGTCGTTTCCGACGGTCGACCTGAGGAACAAGTTCGTAGCGGGATACTTAGCGACGAAGTCCACTTTGATGTGGAAGTGCCTGCAGAGGCGATCGACGGCAGTGCGCGTGCGGCCCTTCATATTTATCCATCGACGTTCAGCCAGGTTGTCGAAGGAATCGATGCCATTTTTCGGTGTCCGTCGGGATGTTTCGAGCAAACGTCTTCGACCACCTATCCAAACGTGCTCGCCTTGGAATATTTGAGACGAACTGGAAAAGTGAACCCGAGCGTCGAGGCAAAGGCAACGCACTATATTCATACCGGTTATCAACGTTTACTCAGTTTCGAGATAGCCGGGGGCGGTTTTGAATGGTTCGGTCGTCCGCCCGCCAACCGCACGTTGACCGCCTATGGATTGATGGAATTCAACGACATGGCCCGCGTCTACGACGTTGACCCGCAAGTATTGAGACGGACCCGACAGTGGCTGCTGGATCAGCGTCGCACCAACGGTTCTTGGACACCTGACGGGTACAGAATGGAGCGTGATCCGACTCGTGGCACGGATTTCACGACGCTCGCCTCGACGGCCTACATCGCGTGGGCGGTCTTTTCAGAAGACACGACCGGCGTAGCGGAAACACGTAACTACTTGCGATCGCATCGTGCTGAATCGATCGGTTCGCCCTACTTGCTCGCGCTCGTCAGCAATGCGTTGTTAAGCATCGATCCGTCGGGTGGCTCCGCTCGCAGTTACTTGCAGGCGCTGCGGTCAACCGCGCAGAAATCGGCCGATGGGAAACGCGTCTGGTGGCAACAGCGGAAGTCGTCTGGTCGAACCATATTCTACGGCGCCGGTCGCAGCCGAGACGTCGAAACCACGGCGCTCGCGGCGATCGCACTCATGAGATCGGGAGGCGACGCTTCCATGGTTCGCGGCGCACTTGGCTGGTTGATCGAACAGAAAGACGCCCGCGGCATTTGGCACTCGACCCAGGCAACCGTGCTCGCACTGAAAGCTCTGCTGCAAGGATCGGGGCAAGCACTCGGCGGCAATCAGGCTCGTCAGATCGAAATCGCTGTCGATGGCGATGTGGTCAAAAATTTGTTGATAGCATCCGATCAGTCCGCTGTCGTGTCTCGCGTCGATCTGACCGGTCTGCTCGCCCAAGGCAGACATCGTGTCCGTGTTACCGACTTGTCTTCGACGTCCGCCGGATACCACTTTACCAACATCTATCACCTGCCCGAAATCGACCTTACGGACAGCCAAGAAACTCCGTTTCTGGTATCTCTTGAATACGACCGCCAGAAAATGAATCCGGGGGACGTGGTCACCGCAACCGTCACGATTGACAATCAACATGGCGAATCGATGCCCATGGTAACGGCTCGACTGCCAGTTCCACCGGGGTTTACCTACGAGAGCGGTTCGCTAGAAACTCGCGGGCTCTCGGAAATCGCGAAATCCGATGCGAACGCGGATCACCTTGTCGTCTACCTGCGTGAACTGGGACCACAGCATGTCTTTCAGGCGAACTACCGACTGCAAGCCACGACGCCAGCGAAGGTAACGTCGGCACCTGCGTTGGCATACTGCTACTACGAACCGGAAAAACGCGCAACCAGCAAGTCAGCGATGCTAACCGTTCGCGAGGCCGGCGTGGCTCGAAAAGACTAACCGGGTTTAGTCATTCACGTAGGGTGGCGTCGAGCAAACATCGAAAATGGTGGGTCTGCATTCGCGAATAAGCTTGACAACGAAATCAGAGTGCAATCTCAGTTTGAACTGTTTGCGCTGACCCACCAAGGATTTGCGCGAATTTGACCCACCCTACGCGAATAATCCGGACCAGGATGCCTGTTGTTGGAACTCAGTCTCCACAGGTTTGCATTCCTAGCTGCGGTCGTCCATTACGTTAAGCGACGAGCATACTGGTAGCCCGGCACGAAAAAGCAAGCGGCCGCGACGATGCCGAAGATCAAATGCGACCAGGGCGGATAGAGTGCCATCACGACCGCGGCAACCAGTAACACAACCGCTTGAATGTAAAAGACGCCGCTGAGCATCCCCGCCTTGATCACGAAGACCGTCGCCGCAATCACGCCCAACAACGGTGACAGAGTCAGCACCGGCAATTTCAACAGCCATTCGATCGGAAACAGCATGCCAATCGCGATCATGCTGGCGCCCCATACGTGAGCGACCTGTCGTTCGATAAACGTCACCGGACCCATCCGCTGGCGGAGTTTCCAGAAAACCGTCGCCCAGGCGCCAAGTCCGATGATCCAAACGCTCGCGTAAATGGTGCGGCGTGTGACACCCCAGTAATCCATCTGCCAGGTCAGCAAGCAGGCAACCAGCAGCACCAACGAGTGCCACATCCACAGCAAACCCCAATTCTCCAGCACCTGAGCGTGATGCGTCTCGCGAAACACGCGGGCGATGACTTGACTGAATCGACCGCTCCGAGCTGAAACGCGTTCGTCCGCCAGGTAGGCCTCCAAGTCTTCCGCGAAGGCTCCGGCGGATTCGTATCGCAGGTCAACCGGCTTCTGCAAACAACGAACCACAATCATTTCCAAATCCCGATCAATCGTCGGCCGCAGCGCCCGTGGCGGAGTGGGATCTTGCTCGATCACCAGCATCACCAATTCCATGGGCGACTGAGCAACGAATGGCGGGCGTCCGATCAGCGCAAAGTACAGCAAGCAGCCCAAGCTATAAACGTCGCTGGCCGGCCCAACCATCGATCGACGACCTCCGGCCTGTTCCGGTGACATGTAGGCGGGCGTTCCCACCACCATGCCGCTGCGCGTCATGTCGATATCGGTGCCAACTCGTTTGGCCAGTCCAAAGTCCATCACCACCGGTGTGCCATCCGGCGTGATCATGATGTTGCTAGGTTTTAAATCACGATGCAGGATCCCTTGCCCATGTGCAAAGTCGACCGCGCGGGCCACCTCCGCGATTAATCTGGCTGCTTCGCGCGGCGGCATGGGACCGCTTGCAATGCGTTCGGCCAGCGTCTCACCCTCCACAAACTGCATACTGAAAAACGGTCGTCCTTCGATATCACCGACTTCGTAAACCGGAATAATATTGGCATGCTTCAATCGCGCCGTCGCTGCTGCTTCCTCAAGGAATCGTCGAAAGTCGGCATCGCTGGCGAGACGACCGCGGAGAATCATTTTGACGGCGACTTCGCGATCCAAACTGATCTGCCGGGCACGAAAAACCACGCCCATGCCGCCGCGGCCAACCTCCTCCTGCAACTCATAGTCACCAATGATCGTGGGCAACGTCAGGCGGCGCCAACGGCCGGACAAATCATCATCCCCGGCAGCGATGGGACTTTGGTCATTGGCGACACCGGTAGCGTCGGTCACCAAGACGGCGCCCCAAAGCTTGCGGAGCTCGTCGGCCAAATCAGGATGCTCGCTGCAAACGGCTTCAAAGTCGACCGCATCTCCGCAACAAACCGCGTCGGTCAATTCGGCCAGCAGATTGGCCAAGCGTTGTTCGCGGGCGGCCGCATCTTCGCTCACGCGTTGCTCTCGCTGCTATCGTCATCCGCTTCGAGCAACTCACGCAGTCGTCGAACCGATCGCAAGTAACGCATGCTGGCGGCCGGCGGATTGAGCCCCAGGACTTCGGCGATCTCTTGATTCGTGAGATGCTCGTAGTGACGCATCAGAATCATTTCCCGATCTTGTTCGCCCAAACGCTCGATCGCTGCTTCGACTTTCAGGGCGATCTCCCGCTGCGTCGCGGCTGCGGCGGGAGTCAATCCCGGATCACACAGCTGGACCGCGAACTCCATGGTCGACTGATCAGGTCCAGCCGGAGCCGACATCGGCTGCTCGCGATCCATGTTCCGTTTTGCACTGACGCGATGACGCCGATACGTATCAATCATCCGATCCCAGGCGATCTGACGAAGCCACAAATGAAAGGCCATCGCAGGATCATCCAGGTATTTTTGCAGTCGCCCGCTGGCTTCGATCATCACATCCTGAACGACGTCGCTGACATCGACACGCTGCTGGACTTTGCGATCAAGACGAAGCTCGACCAATCTCCGGATCGGCGCCGGTGCTTCTCCAGCAACCGATTGACTGCGTCGTCGTCACCGTCGCGGACGGCCGCCAGCAGCGTTTCCGTCTGCTCATCGGCAGGCCAAATTGAATTTGCCATCAAGATCCTCCTAATCCATGATAGCCGGGAGGAAAGCGATTGGCAGGCACAACATAGTCGCCGTCCACTCCGTGGTCGGTACTGGGTGCCCGATTGCTGTGCAAAACCGAGCTCGGAGAGTTCGGCGACGATGGTTCAACTACTTCAGTTCGCGAAGCGTGATGTTCTTGAATCGCACCACCATCGGCGGTCCTTGATGTAGCTGGAGTGCGATCACGCCAGTCGCCGCCGACTTGTCAGTCTGCTCGTCAATGACTTCGGCGGTCAGAGCCTCGTTGATGAAATGCTGCAATCGATTTCCTTGAGCCACGACACGGTAGTCATTCCACTGACCCGGATGAATCCCGGTCGCCAGCGCATCGCTCTGAGCAAACTGAGATGCCGATTTCTTTCCACGATCGCCGATCGTGACCTTCTGGCCTCGGCCAGCCAAGATGCCACGGCCCTTCTCTTCGTACAAAATACCGGCGAACTTGTTCGTAAAGTCGATGTCCGCTTGATAGCCTCCGACGATGAACTTCTCTTCATCCAGCACTTTGCTACGGTACTGGATTCCTGAGTTGCCGCCTTCGATCTTGAATTGCAGCGCCAATTCAAAGTCACTTGGCTGTCCGTCTTTCCAAACCAGAAACGTATTGGCCTTGAGCGGTTTGTCGGCATTGGTACGACCGACAATGGCACCCTCTTCGACCGACCACAAATCATCACGTCCTTCCCAACCCGATAGATCTTTGCCATTGAACAAAACCGTGACGTCGGACTTGGTGGGTTCGTCTGCGCCGGCGGTGGCAAACACGCACAGGAAAGCAATCGAGAGCGAGATCTTTGATTTCATGGGTAACTCGAAGTTGGGATGGTTGGAGTCAGAATGCGAGTGAGCAATTGTACTTGTTTCGTGACTTCGATGCCCGTTGGGGATGGCACCCGGACCATCCGATAGCAGGGGGCGATGCGAGGATGGCACGGTCATGCCCTGTCTTGGCAGAAATCGTTGACACAGACAACGATTACCGTTAACCTCTCCCCCGCTATTCATGGTTTTGCAGGGAGTAACTTCCCCCTACGGCAACGCTTTTTCTCATCGATGTTGGCTTCGCGCCAATGCCTTCATTTAATCCTAAATCGTTTCTGATAAGGCCTTCGCTGATCGAATTCCCCGTTCGTTAGTGGTTGGTTTTTCAGTTTGTTGTTCGGACGGTGCACACAGCTCACCTGAGTTTCAGGTTGAGTGCTTTTCTCCCCAGGAGGTCTTCATGCGCTCGCGTGATTATCGAAATTCGTTCTTGTTCGTCCTGATGATTCTTGGCGTCTCGCAAGTCGCAAACGCCGGGACTTTCAGTGCGACGAGCAGAGCGGACGCGAAACAGATCAAGTACCGCGTTCTCGCGTCCCAGTTCTTATCGCAAGCCACCTTTGGACCGATCCCGGCAGAGGTAGAAGCGCTGGCGGATCGGATGGGCAAGGTGGGAGTTACGGCTGCGAAAGAGGAATGGATCAAAAATCAGTTATCCGAGACAGCCACATCGCATAAGACGAAAACGCTTGCGATGATCGCCGATGACGGATTCACGCCGATTCAATCCGGAATCGGCGTGAACCGCTACAAGTACCATGCCTGGTGGGACACCGTCATCTCCGAACAAGATCAACTGCGGCAACGGATGGCTTGGGCATTGGCGCAGATCTTTGCCGTCGACCAGGGCGGCAGCGGGTTTAACAATCTTCGCATCGATGCCTCGGGACAACCGCAGAATTTGGGCATCGTCGACTTCTACGACATGTTGGTCAGCAATGCATTGGGGAATTACCGCGACACGCTGCAAGACGTTACGTTGCACCCGATCATGGGACAATGGCTCAGCCACGTCAGAAACCGGCGTGATCGCGACCCCGATGAGAATTACGCCCGCGAGGTCCAACAGCTGTTCACGATTGGTTTGTACAAACTGAAGTTAAGCGGAGTTCACAAACGCGATGCCGGCGGCGAACTGATCCCGACCTACACCAATGAAGAGATCGTGGCGTTCGCTCGCGTGTTTACGGGATTGCACTACGCCGGCGACGAAACGCGTTTCTATTCTCCCATCAACTTCCACGAGCCGATGATCATGTTCGAGGGGCAGCATGACCAAGAGGAAAAAGTGTTGCACAACGGCACCGTGCTGCCAGAGGGTCAGTCGGGCATGCAGGACATCAGCGACGCGTTGGACAACTTGTTTCAACATCCCAACTGCGGTCCCTTCATTTCCCGGCTGTTGATCCAGCGATTGGTCAAATCCAATCCGTCCCGAGGCTATATTCGGCGCGTCGCCGCCGTGTTCAATGACAATGGCAACGGTGTGCGTGGTGACCTGGCCGCGGTTGCCAGAGCAATTCTGATGGACAAGCAGGCACAAAAGTCGGTTCGCTGCAGGATCGCGCGCAACCCGTGGCGACTGGAGGTCCAGACAAGGGGAACCGAGCATACGCGACTGCAAGAGCCGGTCGTTCGCTACGCCTCGCTGATTCGTTCGCTGGGCGGTTCGTCGGACTATGCTTACGGGCGGTTCATGATTCCGAATTTGGAATACCACCTCAACCAAATGGCGTATCGACCGCACCACGTCTTCAATTTCTACGATTCGGAACACGTCCCCAGTGAGCTGTTTGATTACAGCGCTTCAAAGGGCATTCCCAACGGATCGATTTTTGCCCCTGAGTTCCAGATCCTCACCGCCGTTGCCGGGAATCGACTTGCCAATCGATTTCGGGCGGCCATCGTTGACGGGAATGAGTTCTTCAGGATTTTGAATAACCAGAACGGCGTCAAAGAGGTCCGGATCACATTCGACTTGGACAACGAAATTAAATTGGTTCAGGAGCAGGGTCCCGCGGCCTTGATGGAGCATCTCGATTTGCTGTTGGCCTCGGGCACCATGAATGACACCACCCGCGACATCATCGCTTTTCACGTGGGTGAGGAAACGACCGATCCGACGATCCAGGCCAGGGCCGCCATCATCGCCACTTTGACGTGCGCGGAATGTGCGGTGGGTCAATAACATTCGCCTCCACCGCCAGCTTCGCCTGAGGCCAGCCGAGACTATTTGCTATTCAACAAAACACGAACCGGATCTACCCGGAGAAGAATCATGCGAGATCAAGATTTAAACAACCCACTGAATTGGACACGCCGAGATTTCCTGAAAGCCAGCGGCGGCTGCGGCGCACTCACATCGGCCACGTTCTTGTCCACGCTGCTAAACCTGCAACTAACAAAAACGGCGATGGCCGCGGCTGATGGTTTAGACGGATACAAAGCGCTGGTCTGCGTTTTTCATCACGGCGGCAATGATTCCTTCAACATGTTGGCGCCCTACGATGATGCGGAATACGCCGACTACGCCGAGGTTCGCGGCGGCTTGGCGCTGAGCAAGGAGGCCACCGCCGAAGCGCCCGATGGCGAACTGTTGCCCATCATGGATTCCAGTGGCCGGCAGTTTGGAATTCATCACGGGATGCCAGAGTTTCAACAGCTTTACGACGACAATAAACTGGCGTTTCTGTCGAATGTCGGCAGCTTGATTGCTCCCACCAGCATTGACGATTACGCCAGTCAAACGGGACTGCCGCTGGGCTTGTTTTCTCATTCCGACGAACAACGTCATTGGCAGACCTGTGTGCCTCAGTCGCGCACGCAGATCACAGGCTGGGCCGGGCGTATGGCCGATATGATCACCGACAACGTGAACAGCAACCCCGTGGTGTCGATGAACATTGCTGTCGGATCCATGAACATCCTGCAGGCCGGCGATAACGTGATTCCTTACGTGATCCACCGCACCGGCGGCGCGCAGTTGCTGTCCGGCTACAACGCAGCGGGGGCGTATAACCGAATCCTGACAAAAACGACGAATAGCCTGCTGGAACAGACGTTTACAGATCTGTTGGAGCAAACGCACGCGAACCGTAGTCGCAGTGCGATTGACGCGGCCATCGAGTTCAATAACGCGGTCAACTCGATCACGCTGGAGACGGTTTTCCCCGCTACTTCGATCGGACAGCAGTTGGAGATGACAGCCAAAACGATCGCCGCGCGGCAAGCCCTTGGTCAAAAACGACAGATCTTTCTGGTCGAACGTGGAGGCTGGGACCATCATTCCAACCTGAAAACAAATCAGGCCAACATGTTGCCTGAAATCAGCCAAGCGTTAGCCGCGTTTAGCACGGCGACCCAAGAACTGATGGTTGAATCAGACGTGACGACGTTTTCCGTCTCGGACTTCTCGCGAACGCTGACCCAAAATGGCAGCAACGGCAGCGATCACGCTTGGGGCGCCAATCATTACGTCATGGGTGGCGCCGTGAAAGGCGGCAGCGTGTATGGCGATTACCCATTGTCGCTAGCCGCCGGGAATCCGCTCGATGTCGGACGTGGTCGACTGATTCCGACAACGGCGGTGGATCAATACGCCGCGGAATTGGCCCTCTGGTTTGGAATGCAGAATGACGGCGAACTGGAGGCGATCTTGCCAAACATTCGCAACTTTTTCGCCTCCGGCGGATCAACGGGTCCGCTGGGCTTCATGGGCTAACGGCAAACTGGGAAGCATTTTATTTCCGGCATGCGATGCGTTCCCGCCGCCATGGAACATGGCGACGATCAAACACCGATGCCGTCAGGCGTGCTCCAGTATCCACCTCGGGCGTGATCAAAACGCAGCTTACGGCCACGGAACGATTCATCGAAACCTGCCCTGACATCCCAAACCCGATGCCCGCCGACCCAGGTGCTGACCGGCCAACCGGTCAGGGTCTGGCCATGCCAGGGGCTCCAGCGGCACTTGGTGTGTTGCTTGGCGTCGTCGATCGTCCGCTGGCACTGCAAGTCGACCAACACGATGTCGGCGTCGTAACCCACTTCGATTCTTCCTTTGCCAACCATGCCCCACACGCGAGCCGGTGCATCGCTCATCCAAGAGGCAACTTGAGTGATCTGGCAAGCTCCGCCGGCAACACGATCAAGCATCAGTGCCAGACTATTTTCAACCGCCGGCAAACCTGACGGACTGTCGGGGTATGGTTGCGATTTCTCCGTCAGCGTATGCGGCGCGTGATCGGTGGCAATCACTTGAATCGAATTGTTCAAAAGACCTGCAAACAAAGCCAGGTTGTCAGCGGGCCGTTTTGATCGACGGATTCATCTGAATTCGGCTACCCAATCTTGCGTAGTCATCGACGTTGAAGAACAAGTGATGCAGACAGACTTCCGCCGTCAGATAGGGTGCGGGATCTTGCAGAATCGGTAACTCGGCACCGGTAGAAACGTGCAGCACGTGAAATCGATGTTGATACCGACGTGCTAAATCCGTCGCACGTTTGGTGGCAATCACCGCGGCCCGCTCATCACGAATGCGCGAGTGGTCAGCGACATCGCTGGTTCCCGCGAGTCGCTCGGCGTTGGCTCGCACGGTCGATTCGTCTTCGCAGTGAGCACAGATCGGCAGTGTCGTCTCGGCAAAGATTCGTTCCAGCGCCTGTTGCTCGTCAACCAGCAAGTTACCGGTGCTGCTGCCAATAAAAATTTTGATGCCGGGAACATCGGTCGCCGCCCTCAACTCGGCGACGTTGTCGGGCGTCGCGCCGATGTAAAAGCCGTAGTTGACTCGCGACTTTTGCGCCGCGATTTGCTCTTTGCGCGAACAGCCTCCACCGTAATGGCTGGCGGTTTTGTATTGGGCATTTCCAGAAACGACGTCACACCACCAGCCGCACAGGCTCGTGATGCTGTTTCCAGGTCTTCTTTGTGGGTCAGACCCGGTTCGCGAAAGTGGACCTGATCGTCGATCACGCCGGGCATCAGGTGTAGTCCACGGCAGTCGAGCACATGTTCAGCTGCGGCGTGCTCGCCCGCGTCGACGTCCAAAATCTTGCCGTCTTCGATCAGAACAGAAGCAGTGCGAACGACGTCGGTATGAACGACATGGGCGTTCTGAAAGAGCAGTCGAGACATGAGTGCGCCGCCGGTAGTTGACTCGTTGGCCAGGACCTGTCCTGGCGCCAAAGCCAAGAATCTACTGCCGCCCCACCGCTCGACGGAAGGCCTCGAACACGTCTCGGTACGCGGCTGGCGGCGGTTTGCGATTCCCGGAATCGCGAATTCCACGCAAAGCATCGGCTTTGTCCTGGTTCTGCAAGCGCCGCGTCGGATGCTTGCGGACGCATGCCGAGACTGCGAAGTGCTTCTTCCACGTCGGGATTCGTTTCCGCATCGGGCAAGCCGGATTGATCCAAGTCACGGACTTTTTGCCAACGATCGGCGAACCGCTTGAGGTCCTCTTCGCTCCAATTCAACTCTTCGAGCAATGCTGAATCCGGCTTGTCGCGGGTCTCCTTCAGGTAGTCCAACACCATGTCGGTTGCTTTCTTGGTGTATTCAAGATCTGGCTGCGCGGGCGGTGGTTGACTTGCGTCATCGCCGTCGGTGGTTCCACTGCCATCGCCGCTGGCTTGCGACTGGGTACCCTGGGGAGGCGTCGAGGAGTTGTTCTGCGGATCACCACTGTTCTGCGGTCGATTCGCTTTGGGCTGCGTGTTGTTGTCAGGTTTGTCTTCGGCTCCCGATCCCCTGCTGTCGCTCGGGTCATCGCGATGACGCTCTCCGGGCTCTTTCCCCTGGTCAGTTTTGGACGGATCGCCAGCTCCCTGATCGGGCTTCGCCTGGTCACCAGTGCCCTGGTCTGCCTTGGATTGGTCACCAGTGCCCTGGTCCGGTTTTAGATCGGTCACCGCTGTCCTGGTCGGTTTTGGATTGGTCGCCGGTGCCCTGGCTCTTGGACTGATCATCAGTGCCTTGCTCATTTCCGGATGGTCTTTTCTGATCCGATCCCGGCGACGAATCTTTGTTTTCGGCGTCACCGGTCTGATCTCCGCTTTCCCTCCCGTCGGGGCGTTGGTCATCGGTTGCACTCCCACGTGAATCATTGCCTTCGGGTTGCTGACCAGAACCGTCAGGTTGTTTTCCGGTCGGCGATTCTTGGCCGCTTGGTTTTTGCTGGGAGTCTTGGGGCGGTCCTTCACCCGTTTCCTGTTGGTCAGAACCATCGTTGCCCTCGCTGGCGGACTCGTCCGGGTCCCTGCTGTTCGAGTCGGCTCCAGACTGATCGCCGGAAGACTGGTCGCCCTGCGATTGCTCGCTGCCCGTTTCCGCCTGCGGGTCGTTGCTGTCTTCTGGCCCAGTATTTTGCTGGTCGCCGTTTTGATCATCCCCTTTTTCATGACGATTCGATGGTTCGCTTTGGGACCCCGGTTCGCCGCTTTCTTGATGTGCGGTTTCGGCTTGTTGATCTCCCTGCTGGTCCTTGGATTGCTGGTCGATTGCTTCCTGCTGGTCCTTGGATTGGTCTCCCTGCTGATCGTTACGCTCGGACTGTTCTTGTTTCTTCTTGTCCAAGTAATCACGAATGCGATCGAAAGCTTCTCCGTCATGTTTGGGCGGTGCGTCGGCAGCATCAGATTGGCCACCCTCAGGTGTTTGCCCAGATCCCGGGTCTCCGTTTGGCTGACGCGGTCCGTCGTCTTGTGTGGCTCCCTCGGTGCTCTCACCGGTATTTCCCTCGCTCGGGCTTCCGGATCCTTCCGTGCCTGGATCTTGGTTTGACTCGCTGTCTGGTTGGCCGGACTGCGAATCGGCATCGTTCGGCGTTTGCTTGTTGTCAGTGTTGTCCGCTGGTGATTGGTTCTGAGACTGGGAGTTCGGATCCGCTTGGCCGCCCGCATCCCCTTGGTTGGGTTCGCCACCGCCCTGGGAGGAAGCCGTGTCGTTGCCAGATTCAGTTTCGCTGGCGGTACCGGATCCTTTTTCTCCTTGCGTATTCTCTCCCGATTTGCCGGAACCCTCTCCGGATTTTTCACCTGTCTGGCTGCCTTGCCCGGAATCGCCATCTTGCTGTGCCGATGTCCCTTCGCCGCCACCGCCGCCTTGTTGTTGATCACTTTGGCCGGTACTGTCAGTCGCCGAGTCAGACTGTGACTGTTGGTCACCCTTGTCATCGCTGGCAGGCCGATCATCCGGCGCGGAGAGACCGTCGTCACCCTCCGGCTGCTTTGGCAACGGTTCGCTTTCCACAATCCGCAACTCGATCGCGTCGGTGCGCGCGATGTTGGGTTCGATCGACGGGTCCTCGGGTACCTGACGATTGTCGATCGCGACCGCAGCGACTTTGACGACATCGCCGACCCGCAAGCCATGTTCGGTCGGTCGAAAACGGTACTCGGTGACACGGTTCCCTTTGGCGCCGACAGGATCGCTCCAAAGTGACGGCTCGGCGACAAGATCGATGCCCCTTCGCACCTCGAGGTTGACTTGCTTGAGCCCAAAGTCGGGGTCCATCGCATGGACTTCGATCACTTGCTGGCCGTCGACGGGCAAATTCTTGGGCGTCTTTCGTGGCATCACGATCGAGACTTCGGCGGCAAGTCAGCGATCACGCGAATCGGATAAACGATCGGATCGGGATTGGTTTGCTGCGACGGCATCCCAGACGCGAATGCGATAGCTCTCCAATTGCACGGCAGCGGATCTTCCGCGAGCACTGCGGAGCGGGAACGAGATCGCAAGCCCGTTCCATGACTCGTCGATCTCCAGCGATTTCGTCCCGGCGGTGGCGCGAACGGTTTGACCCAGCAGTCGCGGATTGAATTCGATCGTCGCTTTTTCGATCGCTCGATTGGTGCGCAGCGCGAATCGTGACTTTGGTTCCATCAATCGCGGTGATGGCGCCGCTGCTGCTGGTGTGAGCGACCTCGCCGGTGTAGGCCGGGCGGTTCGTAGCGCACCGATTGCAGGGCAACGACGGGAACGTTCTCGACGCTCAACCAGAACGGTCCGGACTTTGCGTCGCCGGCTTCGATGTAATAGGCGACCTTGCCCATCGCGGCGTGGTCCAGATTCGATCGAACCGGCGAAACGCAAGTTCCGGCCTCGTCGAACTCCAACTCCGCTTCTTGCACTCGAGCCGCCGTATGCCATCGACACCAAACCGGCTCGTCTTGTCCCAAGCCGTCGACCTTGCGCCGACACGTCGACGCTCCGGCCTGCGATCGCATCGATATCGCCCGGCCATACTTCGCTGATCGAAACCCGCTTGGGCGACTCGATCGATGCCAGCGGAGCAGACCAAACGGCCGACCGAGGCCAGCGTGTTTTTGGGCGAAAACGCGGCGTAGACAACGAACAAGGCCAACACCGCAGCCGCCATCGAGCCACCATTTCAACGTTCCCGTCGCTTCGGCCGGGCAGTGCGTCATGAGACTTCAGCCGGCCGGCAACTCGGGTCCCGATCGACCGGACCACACGACTGCGCAGCCCCGGTTGCTGTTGCGCGTCCCGCAAGCGTGACGTAACTGGTCAACGACTGCTTCATCTCGGGCAGGTCGCGTTCCAGCGAACGTGCGGCGTATTCACGGCCGAATCGAGCTGCCCAGCAGCGGCAAAATCCGCGTCACGCAATCTGCCACACGCACCAAGCCGCCAAGACGGCACATGCCACACAATCGTACGGCCCGACACCTGGCGAAGAGAGCCACTGATCAACGATCACCCAGCACGATCACCGCCATTGCGGCCCAGATCAGGGTGCGCAGAGCTGTCACGAACCAATTCGGCCCACCACAGTGCCTTGCGGGCCTCGTCGATTCGCTCTTCAATCAAGCTGATCAGCGACTCCCGATTCGGGAACGCGACAGCGGTTGGTCGGCACGGTGGCAGTAGACATCTTAGAAAATGACCGTTAGAACGGTCGAGAGACGAGACCTGATTATTATAGCTGACGACAGCCGGGACCCCCAGACGCACTCCCGCCAGCGTTCTGGCGGTGAACGAAGCGCCAGCAGACACGGTCGCACCAGAGGCAATTGAGTATTCGCGGTTTTCGGCCGGGTTTCCTTGGCAGCCGAATCAGTGTTCGATTAATCAGTATCGCGCGTCCGGCTCTGGGCCAGCGCAGAATCCCCCTGGCACCTGGAATGGGCCGGGCATCCTGCTAGAATGCCGGCATTCGTTCTTCCCACACTCTTCACTTTTCAAAAACGACATCGATGAGATACGCCTTCCGATTGGCGGAATTGCTTGGACACACGCCTGATCGTCGCAAACGCCCCGGCACGATCAAATCGATCGTCGAACACACAGGCCTGGACCGGCACCAAGTGGCTTCGCTACTAAAAAACGAAGCGAAGTACATTCCCTTAGACGCTTTGTCGAAGTTGTGTGGCTATTTGATCGATCATGGCTACGCAACGGCGGACCAATTGCCGGGAGCCCTGTTCAGCGTCAACGCCGAAAATTTCTGGGAATTGCTGGCCCGTCGCGGCGATATCGAGATCGTTGTCGGCGTGCGACAGAACACACCCGACAACCCCGAGAGTGCGATCGGTTGTCGCCAGCGATTCGGTGCTGTTTGGTGAACTGCTCAGCGGTGTCTCGACCGTCGGCGGTGCGGCCAAGCATCAGATCCGCGAGGAGGGCGAGGACAACACGCGGCGAACGTTCCGATGCCCGATCGCTTGCAGCAAACACTGGTGTGGAGTCCCGGCCAGGTATCGCTGGATGAGGCCCGGCACCGAGCCAACGAAGTTTTCGAAGGATTCGTCGACGCCCAGGGTGACCGCGGCATCATTTGCATCGGTAGCGTGAAGAGTAACCCCGTCGTCGAGTTGCTGTTTGCCGACGCCTTTGGCTGCACGCCGTTTGTGACCGAAGACGACGTGGACGATGTGTCGGCACGTTCGTGCCCGTTC
Source organism: Pirellulaceae bacterium (assembly GCA_963714715.1). Classification (GTDB taxonomy): domain Bacteria; phylum Planctomycetota; class Planctomycetia; order Pirellulales; family Pirellulaceae; genus JBFJVZ01. Next base: position 176,246 of record CAVQPV010000025.1, read on the forward strand.
TTTCTTGCGTTACCGCGACAGCGATCCGCAGCCCGATGGTGCATCGGCTGGTACCCGGCTGAGCAAGAACGAGGATGCCCCGGAACCCGGGTTTCTATTACGAAAAAGATGACGGGACTTGGGAGTACGCCGGCGGCGAAGGACAAGACACCGCGCTGGTGTTTTATCTTTTCCGCGAAGCGCTCGGTCGATTGGATATGGTGCTGAGCGGATTTTCCGGCCGAGCGACCCGACTGTTGGCCAAGACGATCGCCATCCGCGGTGAAGAATTCTGGCCGCCGGTCTATGAAGAGGGCGGCCTGCAGATGGGCGCTTTCCTGGTGCGGTACGACAATGCGGATACCAAGCCCAGCCGCGACGATCTGCTGTACAACCCGGGCGGAGCCGCGGAAATCATGCCGCTGTCGCGGGAGGCAATCGCCAGGCGAATGGCACGACGATAAACGGGCAACGTCGTCGATCGTATCCCAGTGTTTGACACTCAGCGATGACAACCTTGATTACACGGTAACCAGCACGCCAGCGATGGGTAAACCCAAATCCAAGCCCGGCAAGCCCCACGATGGCGGACCGGGCTGACAAGTTTCATTGTTACCAACAAGTCGGTCCAGACACCCGATCACGAGGTCGAGTTCTTTGAGCAGGCCTACCGCGACGCCTTTCGCCGCAAACCGTATTCGCTACGCGAAGACTTCTGCGGCACGTTTGCCGTTTGCTGCCAGTGGGTCAAGTCAAACAACAAGCGAACCGCCATCGGGATCGACCTGTGCGCAGAAACGCTGCAGTGGGGCCGAGATCACAATCTGTGCCAAGCTGAGCGAAACGCAGCAAAAACGCGTTCGCTTGATCGAGCAAGATGTGCGGAAACGCAATCGGCCGGCCGTCGACGTGCTGGCCGCTCAAAATTTTTCGTTTTGGATTTTCAAGACTCGCCAAGAAGTCATCGACTACTTCAAGATCGCTCGCTCCAACATCAAGCCCGAAGGCATCATGGTGATCGACATGATGGGCGGCGGCGAGTGTTACGAAGAAGAACTTGTCGATAAACGCACGATCAAAAAAGGCAAGAAAGGATTCAAGTATCACTGGGAACAAGCGAGCTTCAATCCGATCAACGGTGATGCAAGTTTTTATATCTCCTTCAAGTTCGCCGATGGCAGCAAACTGAAACGTGCCTTCGAGTACCACTGGCGGTTCTGGACGATTCCCGAAGTCCGCGAAATGCTTGCCGAAGCCGGCTTCCGAGAGAGTCACATTTATTGGGAAATCGAAGACGAAGACGACCCCGATCTCGACGGCACCTGGGAACGACGCGATGTTGCCCCCAGTGATCCCAGCTGGATCTGCTACATTGTGGCGGTGAAATAACGGTCGCTAGTCGCTAGGATTCATCATGAGATACGACGAACTTGATGAATCGAATCCCTATCGATACGACCCTTCCGCAGCAACCAATCCTCGATCTCAAGATCGCTTCTCGGGTCTTGATCGAGTCGCGTTTGACGACAGCGACCATCGCTGGGCTTGGGTTCGGACGGGGCTGCTGCTGTTGATGTTCGGGTACTTCTGCGTTCCCTTTTTCATCGTCGCAACGGTTTTCGCTTTGAAGATGAACGACGTTGATCTGATGAAGCAGATCACCCTGATCGGCCTGGCCGGCACGATGGGCCCGATCGCGATCGGATGGTTGCTGTGTGCGCGAACGCCGCCGGAAGTCGGCACGTCTCGAAAGGCGTTGTTGGCTGGCATTGGAACGCTGATTCAGGTCTGGACCGCGCTGGGACGAATCTGGCCGGACGTCGTTCCCGTTCCGGCTGTATTCATTTCCCTTCGCACCGTGATCTCCGTCATGACGCTTGCCTTGATGCTCCGCTACTTGCAGGACACGTTTGAGTACTTGAAACCGGGCGAGAGCGATCGCTGGGTGATTTCACTTCGCAAGATCACCAATTGGCTCGCGGTTGCCGTCCTCTTGGCGGTTGGGGTGATGGTCGTGGCCCGCGGCAAGCTGCCGATGATCGTGGTCGTCCCCTTTCTGACAGGACTTGCGATCGGAGCCTTGGCCACGTTTGTGCTTTTTTACGGCAGCCTCTTTCGACTTTGGGTCCTGCTCCGCGGCGAAGGACAATTCATTATCGATGACTTTGAGGACCGCTAGCCCGGATATGAAGATTTATCACAATCCAAAATGCAGCAAGAGCCGTCACCTGAAAACGTCCTCAAGTTGATCCATGCGGGCGGGTGATTGCTCCTACACGCTCCCTGCTCCACGCTCCACGCTCCCTGCCGCTAACTGCTGTTTCAGTGCTTTTGCCGCCGCTGCTGGATCATCGGCATCTCGCACCGCTCCGGTGACGGCAACGCGATGAAAGCCCGCTGCCAAGACATCGCGCACGTTGCTCGCGTTGATTCCACCGATCGCAAAAGCCGGAATCGGCTGATTGGTTGTGGCCGCGTGGACTTCGCGTAAGAACGACGTACCGACGTACTGCTCGAATTTTTTTGTGCTGCCGGGAAACACGGGTCCGCAGCCGATGTAGTCGGCGCCGCTGCGAGTTGCTTCGTCGAACTTGGTCGACGTTGTGCGTGCTGACGCCGACCAGGCGTTCGGACCCGATGATCTTTCTTGCTTCCGATGCCGGCAATTCATCTTGGCCAACATGGACCCCGTCCGCGTCGGCGGCAACGGCGATGTCGGCTCGATCGTTGACGATGAACAGCGCACCCGCTTCGTTGGCAACCTTGACTCCCAGCTTGGCCCGACAAAACAACGTGCGGTCGTCGCAGTCGCGATCCCGCAGCTGCAAGAGATCGACACCACTTTCAACCAGATTTCTTACCGTTTCCGCAAACTTTTCTTCGCTACTGCCGCAATCGATCAGCACATACAATTGAGATCCTGCCAGGAGTTGGTGGCGGGCATGATGCGAAATCTTCATCTCCAAATCGCGGCAGACCGTGTAGCAGCGGTATCGAATCTGTTCCAGCATCGCTGCGATTTCCGCATCCAGCGTCTTGCCGTATTCCTCCAAGACGCGCAGCGATTGCTGCGTCCGCGAGGCCGCTGCCGCGACAACATGACTCAAATTGGCCCGGTTGTACTCGCTCGGTTGCTGCAGTTCGGTCCCAACATCACCCTCGATATCACGGGATTTCAGCAATAACTGCCGGGGCAATCGACTGATCGAGGCGGCCAGATCATGACGCAGCGACTTGACGCTCGCCGTCAGTTCCGAGTCGTCCAGGACGAACCGGGCGTATTCTTCCAGCGTCCGCAAACCCTCACCCGCTCGATTCGTACAGGCATCGAGAATACGATAGGTCGCTTGTTGCAATTTGTCGGACATGAGCCGTGAGGATGAAATGAAGAACTTTGGTAAGTCGTTAACCGTGATGGGTGCCTGTGCGTTGTTCGTGATCAGCGGTTTTGTCGCGATCGATGTCGACATCGTCGTACGCTCAAGAACCAGCCACCCAACAAAAGCCCACGGTAAAAAAACGGGCCGCGAAAAAGCCAGCTCCCCGCACTCGCCAACCGAACCCGGCGTTTGCGCCACCGAAGAAGATTGATCCCAAGCTGCCCAACGTCTTATTGATTGGTGATTCGATCTCGATCGGCTACATGGTGCCGGCTCGCGAGCAGCTCGCCGGCGAAGCAAATGTCTTTCGGCCCAACACCAATTGTGGCCCATCCACGAGAGGATTGGAATCGCTGGAATCGTGGCTGGGGGATCGCCAATGGGATGTCATCCATTTCAACTTCGGCCTCCACGACTTGAAATACATGGGTCCCAATAACGAGAATCTGGCAGATCCCAAGGCCGAAACGAGTCATCCCCAGGTGCCGATTGACGAGTACGCCGCGAACCTCAAGCAGATCGCCGAGCGTCTGAAGAAAACGGGCGCCGTGGTCATTTGGCGGGAAACCACACCGGTACCCGAGGGCGCGGCAGGCCGAGTGGTCGGTGATTCGGCTCGTTACAACGAAGCGGCCGCCAAAGTGATGGCCGAAGTTGGCGGCATTCTCACTGATCCGATGTTCGCCTACGCGAAAGAAAACGCCGAGCAGCTGCCCGCCAACGTCCACTACACCAAAGAGGGCTCAGCCAAGTTAGCCGAACAAGTCGCACGAAGCGTCCGAGCCGCGTTAAAATCCCGAGCGAATTAGCGCACCCCCAGCGATTCATCGTCCCATTCCCTTATTCTCCATTCTCCATTCCCCATTTCCCTTCTTCAGCCCGCCGCCCCTGTAGCTCAGTGGATAGAGCACCGCTTTCCTAAAGCGGGTGTCGCAGGTTCGATCCCTGCCAGGGGTGCTGGAATGGCCTGGGCTTGAGGAATCACACCTATGTTTCACACCCCTGCGAGCCTCGTCTCGCGGGTCAAAAGGTTTTCCAGTTTGCTTCTTGAGTCCACACCATTCAGGGCTGCGCATCGAACGGTGCTGAGGCTGCTTGCCCTGTTTCTGGCAAAAAATCACAAAATCGTCTGAATTGGGTTTCTGTTGTGCCGAACGCCCATCGGTAGGGTTGTCCCGATACTCTGGGTGGCCATGCGGTGTGCTCGCGCTGGGATTCTATGGTTGTCTAGAACCGCCGCGCCGCTAGCGCCGGCGTTGCCATGTGCGCACATCAGGAATCAGCCATGAACACTTTGTTGCCAACGAAAGATCCCGTTGAACGGTTAACTGAGGAAGTCCACTCGTTTGTCGATGAAATCGAGAGCGTCTATCTGTTGGACCGCCCTCGCAAAAGTGGTGATGACCGGAGAGCGGTGGAACGGATGAACGTCACCATGCCACTGGTGGTGACGCCGTTGGACGATGACTTCAGGCCGCTGAGCTATCAACATCACGCCATCACACGTGACCTCTCCTGCAAGGGCGTCGGCCTGGTCACAACAAGTCCCGTGCGGCCGAGTTACGTGCTGCTGACATTCGCTCCCTGTCATGGCGAACCGTGGAGTGTCATTGGCAGAGTCGCCTACTGCAAAGAACTCGGTTTCTACTACCAGGTGGGCTGCGAATTCCTGTTGTCGCAACCGGTCAGACCCAAAGACTGAACGCCGCTCCGATCCTGATAACCATACTGTGGAGTCTGAACGTACTCGTACTCGCGCTGACCCCGGCCGCGAGCGCGCGTTCATTGTCGCCGTGCACTCCGTGCTCGGTCTTGCATTGCGACCGTTCGGAGTGGTTGTGAGTTTGTTCCGTTACTGGGCTGCCGGAACCTACGGCTACTGATGCACGCAGGCCCCACCATGCAAAACCGACCCCGGAGAGGACGGCGACTGTCGTGTTTACGCCAAGAGTTCCTTGATCACGTGTGCTTCTTCGACGCCCGTTAAGCGTTGATCCAGGCCCTGAAACTTGTAGGTCAATCGCTCGTGATCGAAGCCGAGCAGGTGCAGGATCGTGGCGTGGAAGTCGCGAATGTGAATCGGGATCTTTGACGATGTTGTAGGAGAAGTCGTCCGTTTCGCCGTAGATCGCGCCGCCCTTGGCTCCGCCACCGGCCATCCACATCGTGAAGCACCGCGGGTGATGATCGCGGCCGTAGTTGTCTTTGGAGAGTGTCCCCTGGGTGTAAATCGTGCGTCCGAATTCGCCGCCCCAGATGATCAGCGTGTCGTCCAGCATGCCGCGCTGCTTGAGGTCTTCCAGCAGCGCGTAACAGGGCTGATCGACGTCCTTGCATTGGCTGGGCATCCGTCCGGCGACATTGGAATGATGGTCCCAGTTGTTGTGATAGACCTGAATGAATCGCACGCCGCGTTCGGCCAGTCGTCGCGCCATCAAGACCGTGTTGGCAAACGTGCCCGGCTTCTTCGCTTCTTCGCCGTACAGTTCGAAAAGTGTGCTCTGGTCTCGCTGACTGAGTCGGTCAGTTCCGGCACGCTGGCCTGCATGCGAAAGGCCATTTCGTATTGCTGAATCCGAGTGTGCGTTTGGGGATCGCCAAGTGATTCGTAGTTCAGTCTCGTTCAACTTGTTCAGCCCTTCGATCGAGCGTTGGCGAATCGCATCGGGAACACCCGGCGGATTGTTGATGTACAGAATCGGATCGCCCTTGCTGCGGAACGAGACGCCCGCGTGTTCACCCGGCAGATAGCCGGCACTCCACAAGCCGCGCCGAGATCGCTTGTTCCTGTTCGCGGTTGCTGGGAATCGCGACCAGCACGACGAAGGCGGGCAGATTCTCGTTCATCGCTGCCCAAGCCATACGAGGCCCACGATCCCAGGCACGGCCGACCGGTGACCTGATTGCCTGTTTGCATGGCGGTGATCGCAGGTTCGTGATTGATCGCTTCGGTGTGCAGGCTGCGCATCCAGCAGATTTCGTCGGCCTTCTTCGCCAGATTCGGCAGCAGTTCGGTGTTCATCCACATGCCGCACTCGCCCGCCTGGCTGAATTTGTACTTCGACGGCGCGACCGGAAAACGTGCCTGACCGCTGGTCATCGTGGTCAGACGCTGGCCCATGCGGATCGATTCGGGCAGCTCCTTGTCGTACCACTCCTGCATCACCGGCTTGTAGTCGAACAGGTCCATCTGCGAAGGACCACCGACCATGTGCAGATAGATGACTCGTTTGGCCTTCGGCGCGAAATGCGGTCCGATGGGCAATCGCTGCGCAGCCGGTGCGAGCGGATTCGCCCAGCAGCGATGCCAGCGCCGCGCGTGCCCAGCACGTTGCTGGCCGGTGGTGAAGAACTGGCGACGGCGTTTGTAAGTTGTAGTTCATGTTGTTCAGTCGATTCAGTTTTCATGTTCGAGTTCAATGTTCAATGTTCGACGTCCTATTTATTCAACGCTTCGTCCAAGTTCATGACCTGATTGCACACCATCGTCCAGGCGGCGAGCTGCGATGGTTCGAGCGACTCGTCGTCTTTCGATTCACCGACCGAGATCAAGGCTTCGCGTCTTCGGGGTTCGACTGGTAATAGGCGAGAAACTCTTGCTTGTCTGCCAAGCACAATGGTTTGTTCATGCTCGTTGATCGGACGACCGAGCACACGCTGGGCGATCGAGTCCAACGTCTGTGGCGTCATCTCCGCCGGCACTGCGTCAGAGCCTGAGCCGCGAGCCGACGTGCGGCTTCGACAAATTGTGGATCGTTCAACGTGACCAGTGCCTGCAGCGGCGTGTTGGTTCGTTCGCGGCGAACCGTACAGACCTCGCGACTGGGCGCGTTGAACGCTTCCAAGATTCGGTGGCGGCGCCATTCGTTTCCAGAACGTGTAGAGCGTGCGGCGATACAGGTCTTCGCCTTGTCCCTGCACGTAGTTTCGCGTGTCGCCGCCGGGCAGACCGACGATGTCCCAGATCCCTTCCGGTTGATACGGCTTGACACCGGGGCCATACATCTTCGACGACAACAACCCGCTGGTGGCCAACGCGTAGTCTCGCACCATTTCGGCATCCATGCGGAAACGCGGGCCGCGCGACAGCAAGCACGTTATCGCGATCTTTTTCCAGTTTTTCTGCTGTGACCATCGACGACTTGCCGATAGGTGGCGCTCATCAACATCAGTTTGAAGAATCGTTTGACATCCCAGCCCGTTTCTTGAAATTCAACGGCCAGCCAATCGAGCAATTCCGGGTGAGTCGGCAGCGCCCCCATCACGCCAAAATCTTCCGTCGTTGCCACGATGCCCTGACCAAACACCTGTTGCCAGAATCGGTTGACGGTGACGCGTGCGGTCAGCGGATTGGCAGGATCGACCAGCCAGTGGGCCAAGCCGAGACGATTGTTCGGAGCACCTGGTGGCAACGGATGCAGCGCCGCCGGTGTTGCCGCTTCGACCTGATCACCTGGCGGTCGTACTCGCCGCGCATCAGGATATGGGCCATGGCCGGCGAGTCTTTCTTTTCCTCCTGAATGTGCGTGACCGGACTGCGCGATCGAATGGCTTCCAACTCTGCTTCCAGATCCGTGACGGCTTCGGCCAGCGCGGGATACTGCTCGTCTTGGGTGGCGAGGTAATAGTCGAAGATTGCCTGCTGCTGCTCTGCGGTGCGATTCTCAGCTGCAGTTGCCAGAATCATTTGCAAGGTCGCGTGGTCGGCAACGGCCTGAACCTCGGCAGCGGCCAAGCCTTCGAGCATAAATCCTGACGTCCTGAATCGAGCCACCGTCGAACACGGCTCCTTGACTGCGTTGACCGATGCGAAGCGGCGTTGGCGTGCGGATCGAGGCATCCGGTTTCAAAGTCTTGTTATCAACGTTGATCGGTTGCTCCTTGCCATCGACGTAGATCTTGACGCCCGCTGGTTTACCGGAGCCATCGTAGGTCGCAAAAACGTGCTGCCATTTGCCTGGCTTGACCAGCGGTTTCTGCGTTGTGACTTTGAGACTGTTTCCAGGCCAGGCATCGATGATGTGAACCGAGAATGAACGTCCGTTCTGCCAGAGATCCCAACCGCGGTGGGCAGCTCGCTCGTCCATCCGGGCCAGGATGCTTGCCATGGTTCGATTGTTCGCGGGCTTGACCCAGGCGCCATAGCTGAAGGACTGATCCTTCTCGAAGTCGCCAAGTTCACCCAGATCAAACGTGCTGCCGGTTTTGATGACGGGCGCCGGACCGTTCTTGCCGTCTTTGATCCAGGCGATCTCCCCAGTGGCCTGAAATCGAGTCTCGTTCGATGCCGTTTGATCCGACTGCTGATGCGAGACTGCTGCGGTCGCGGCTGTTTCCACGGAAGACGACTGATCGGTCGCTATCGCATCCGAGGCTATCGGGACGGTGAAACTTGGCATGTCGGCAAAACAAATATTGCCGGTGCCTTCATTCATGGGAACGTGGACGAGCAGTGCGTCCGTCAACAGGTCTCCGTCAAGTGACTCCGCCGTCACGGAGGCCAACCACTGCTTTGATTCGCTGCGGGCTTTTTTCTTACGCTGCTCGCGATTTGTTTTGGCGGCCGCAATTTCGCCGGGCAGTGCTTCCCAGCGGGGGCGATCTTCTGCGGTGGGGATGACAAGAAACGGTCCGCGACCGTCCTTCACGTTGCCATCCTTCGGCCCTTGAGTTGTGTTGCGAAAGAAAGCGGCTAGCGAGTAGTAATCCTTCATCGTGAAGGGATCGAACTTGTGATCGTGGCACTGGCCGCAGTTGGTCGTCAGGCCCAGATAGACCCAGCCGAACGTTTGCACGCGGTCGACCGCATAGTTGGCCAGGTTTTCTTCGTCGATCGTGCCGCCTTCGTTGGTGGTGATGTTGCAGCGTTGGAAGCCGGTCGCGATCAGCTGATCATCGGTTGGATCGGCAAGCAGATCACCGGCGATTTGCTCGACGGTGAATTCGTCAAAGGGTTGGTTGGCATTGAACGCTCGAATCACCCAATCGCGATACGGCCACATCTCGCGATAATTGTCGAAGTGCAATCCGTGCGTGTCGCCGTAGCGTGCTGCGTCCAGCCAGTAACGCGCCCGGTGTTCGCCCCAAGCCGACGAATTCATCAACCGATCGATCCAATCGGACAAGGCGTTGTCCGCATGCTGCTGGTATTCGCTGACAAAAGCTGCGACATCTTGCGGCGACGGCGGCAGCCCCGTAATGTCGAGATGCAATCGGCGAAACAGCGTGCGAGCTTCAGCTTCGGGCGCCGGTGAAAGTCCATGCTGCTGGAGTTTCGCCAGCACGAAGCGGTCGATCGCGTTCTTGACCCAAGCTTCATGCTCAACGGCGGGCAGATCGGGCCTGCTGGGCGGGATGAACGACCAGTGCGGTTGGTACTCCGCTCCAGCGGCGATCCAGCGTTTCAAAATCTCTTGCTGCTCAGGCGTCAGTGTCTTCTTGGTTTCCGGGGGCGGCATCAAAAGATCTGGATCATCGGTCAAGACGCGCAACAGCAACTCGCTTTCATCCGGCTGGCCAGGAACCAGCGCGCCGAACTCAATCGCAGCCTCGCGCTGGTCGATACGCAGATCTGCCTCACGAGCAGCACTATCGGCGCCATGACAAGCAAAGCAGTTGTCGGCCAGGATTGGCCGGATGTCACGGTTGTACTCCAGCGGCTCTTCGGCCAGAGTGCACTGATCGAAACCAGACACCACGATGACAGCCATCATCGCCAGCGGCAGGACGAGAAGGCGGACGTGGAAGACAATCTTCAGATCAGCGAAAGTGTGATTCATGGCAGTCAGTGAGAGCCGGCGACAGGATTGAACAAGGGCCGAGGAGGTCTCTTGTCATTATCTACCAACATCGCGATCGAATCGAGTCTCTATTGATCAACTGGCGAAAATGCTTCGGAAGGACGGTGCGAATCCGGCTGCGCTAACTGGGTGCGACAATCTGTAAATGACAGCGGCGCATGTACTCGGCTGTTTCGCAGGATTGGAATCGTTTGTCGGCCGGTCACGGCAGCTTTCGGCCTTCGTGGCGTTTGGCCGTCTTTTTCGTCGACGGTGGTACCGCATCTCGTGCTTGTCGAGGCTGGTTGTTAACTTCTCCATCATGCTTCGCAGTTTGTCAGGCTTGGATCCGGCCAGGTTGGTTGACTCGAAGGGATCGTCGGCAAGATTGTACAGTTGATAGTGCGAACCTTCGGAAACCTCGGAGGGAAAGTAGTGGTAGATCACTTTCCAGTCTCCGCTGCGGTAGCAGGTGAAATAGTCGCTGCGATGCGGCGAGTGCGGATAGTGCATCAGGAACTCTTCCGCGCGAGAATCATCGCGGCGTCCGGTCAGTAGCGTTTCCAGTCGCAAGCCATCGACGACATGGTTTTCAGGCGTCTCCGCGCCGGCAAGGTCGATGATCGTCGGGAACAAATCTTGGACCGCCGCCAGTTGCGTTTGAATCGCGCCGGCGGGGATCGGAAGTTTCTTTTGGTGCAAATTGGTCTCGTTAGTTTTCGCCCACGCAGCGATGAAGGGCACGCGCATGCCGCCTTCGTAATGGGCTCCTTTCTTGCCGCGCAGCGGTGCGGCGCAGGCGACTGCGTGCTGATGGCCAAGCGGAGCGTCGGAGCCGTTGTCACCGAGGAAGAAGATCAAGGTGTTCTCGGCCACTCCGAGTTCGTTCCAGATGATCCAGCAGATCGCCGAGCGACTTGTCCATGCCTTCGATCAAAGTCGCAAACGCCTGGGCCGGTTTCGGTTTGCCGGAGTCGGTGTAGTTGTCCGCGAACCGCGGGTCGGAATGAAACGGGGCGTGCACGGCGTAGTGCGACATGTACAGATAGAACGGCTTGCCCGTGCATGACGGTGTCGGTCAACCGCGTCTTTGCTTCGATGGTGAGTGCTTCGGTCAAAAAGGTCTCCGTGCCGTGATACTTCTCCAGGTGCGGAACGGCATGGTGGGCTCTCTTGGTGCCCAAGCCGTAGTTCTCCTGTGCCGTAGTAACTGCCGGGTGCACCAAAGGAAGCGCCGCCGACGTTGACATCGAAGCCCAGGTTCAGCGGTTCGGCACCTTCGGTGTCGTCCGGTCCGAAGTGTCCTTTGCCGACATGGATCGTTCGGTAGCCCACGTGTCGCAGCAGTCTCGGCAATGTCACGCTGTCGGCCTTCAGTCCTTTCCAGTTCCAATTCGGGCGGACCATGCGGGCCGCGGTTGTCGCTGCGCGGATTGATCCAGTTGGTCGCGTGATGTCGCGCCGCGTTCTGACCGGTCATGATCGAGATCCGCGTCGGCGAGCAGACGCTCATCGCATAGAAGTTGTTGAAGCGAATACCGATCGCCGCCAGTCGCTCCATGTTCGGCGTGCGGTAGTAATCGTTCAGCGGATATCGCTTTGGCTTTCCCGTTGCATCGGTCAGAAACGGCACCGACGTGTCCATCACGCCCATGTCATCGACCAGAAAGACGATGATGTTTGGGTGTGATGGGTCAGCCGCCGCCGCGTTTCCAGAATCGCACGTGCCAATGAGTGCAACGATGAAAGATAAGAACAGGACTTGCTTCATGATTGTGCCTAACGATTGCATTTTTTTCCGGAATTCGGTTGGATCGAGTGATACGCTCGTTCCCAAGCTCTGCCTGAGAACGCACTGCGCTGGAGGCTCTGCCGGCTCTGCCTCCCGGTCGTGAAGTGGGGGGGCAAGCGGAGCCTGCAAAACATTGCGTCCCCAGGCGGAGCCTGGGAACCAGACGGTGGTGATCGGCGATTGTACCTGACACCGATGATCAAGGCTCACTTTTTGCCGGGGTCGGGATGCACGGTGACTTCGATTGTCTCGATCGCTTGTTGAGCCGTTTTTCGATGCTGAGGAGTCGCAGCGTCGTCGGCGGAGATTTGTCGGTAGACGGTCAATGCTTGATCGTTCCGGCCGGCCGCTATCAGCGTTTTGGCGAGGGCGAGCCGCATGGAACCACGCCAAGACCCCTGTAATCTGTCGAGGTTCACCAAACGCAAGGTGGCGAGGGCGTCATCGAACTTTCCCTGCTTGGTCAGGATTCGCGCCGCCCCTTGAACGCCGTAGAAGTATTCGGCGCTGCCGTTGTTCGTTGTGCCGTTGGCGATCTGTTGGTACGTTCGGAGAGCCGCCAGATCGTCATTGAGATTGGTCTCGCGGTTGCTGCCGATCGTCCGCAGGATGCTCAGGCGCGTGCGGCTGTCGGAGGTGAACTTGAGTGCCTCCGTGAGATCCACTTCAGCCTTTTTCCCAACAGCCGCCGAGACGTAGGCGCGGCCGCGAGTGAAGTACGCCTCACCGGCATTCCAGAACGGCCAGACGGTTAGGTCTTCCTTGCCGAACTGTTCGATCAGCTCAGCCGTTTTACGCTGCGCGAGCAGGTTCTGCATGCGAATGGTTTTTGCCACGGCTTCGATCGGTGCCTGATCGGCGAGCATACCGCAGCTCGGTCGTAGTCCTTGAGTGCCCGTGCGACCGTGGCGGCTTGCTGAAGCGCGTCGCACTTCTGGAAATCGGTCAGTCCCACGCGGCTGGCCAGTGCGACGAATGCGGTTAAGGATTCGCCACGACGACCGGCACGATACCAACCATCGGCTTGTCTGCGGGCATGAAGGTAGTCGTCGTCTGGTTCGGTCTGGTCGAACTGCTTCGACCTTCCGTCGTAGAAATGAGCGAACTTCATCAGCTCGTGAAAGCTCTTCGTCCCGGTCGGCGAGAAGGCGGAGTACTCCGAGCCGTTCTCGCGAATCCGCTGGCGGCAGAGGTTGATGTGCCACGGCAGGCTGCGTGGGCTTGCGGCCGATGACCTGGTTGAGCGGATCGTTCTCGTCGTCGGTCACCGGGATGCGGATTTCGACGGTCCAGTGATCGTCGGCCACGTGCGTCGCGACTTCGGCCTGCGACTCCCAGCGATACCACGCGTTTTTCGCTGCGCCGCGGTCGAGGTCGACCAACGCACCGGCCGGGTTGACGGCGATCTGGTAGTAGCAGTGCGAGTCGGTTTCGAGCAGGATTTCCACGACGTCGCCATACCAGATCGCCTGGTCGCCTTGCTTCGTCGTGCCGATGTTCAGTTCCTCGCCGGGGTGTTCGTCGCAGCGAATCGCGAAATAGAGATTGCCGCCCTTCCATCCGCTTTTGACCGACGTACCAAAGATCGGCTGGCGGCCGGTCTGCAATTCTCGCAAACGGCCTGTCGCAGCCGTCGGACATTTCTGCCAGTACTCGTCGTCGAGTTTGCCGTCGATCACGATGTCTTCGGCGTCCCAAACCATCCGCAGTTTCGGCACCGGACCGCGCTTTTTCCCAAGTTGTTCACTCTTGCTTCGGAGCGCTTCGAGGTAGTCGTCGATCAAGGCAAGACGCTGCGCGTAGATCGAATCGGCGCTGACCGCCGTTTGCGCGGCAGCGAACAACTCCAGCGCGGTATCCACTTTGGCCTTTCGTCCTCCATGTCCTGCCAGTTGTCTTCGCAGTATGCAAAGAACGCTTCCATCGGCTCGCCAGCCGGGCCGTAGAAGAGCTGGCAGTATTCGTCGAGCATCGCCACCACGTCCTGCTCCGGCCCGCCCCAATACATCCGCGCCGTGAAGTAGACCAGGAAGTGATTGAAGCCGACGTTCTTCGTGTCGAAGTTGCGTCCGAAGCTGAGCCAGATATCTTCGCCGCGCGAAATGCCCTTGGTCGCGTTGATGCTCTCGCCGATCGTGCGGGGTACAAAAGCCGGCAGATACAAGCCGCGGTCGGTGAAGGGATAGTTCTCGAAGATCATCATCGGATTGTCCGTCTTCGCCGCCCAGCCCGCGCGCAGCTGGCGAATCGCATCGCGCTGGTCTGGGCGATTGTTCCTCGGCCGACGACCGCCGACGATGATGACCTGAACGTTCGGCTCCAGCTTGTCGATGTTGTGTGGCGGATCGGTGTTCGCCCCGTAGGCACAGCAAACGATTTTCTTGTCGGGATGCGTCTTGCCGACTTCGTTGGCCACGCGGTTGACGAAATCCCAGACGTGATCGGACAGTTTCCCGCGCGACCGCGCTCGGGCGAATCTTTGCCTTCGCACAGCGAACACTGGCAGATCGAAATGTAGGCGTCCGGCGGCATGACCGAGACGGTATCGAACTCGAAATGATCGAACTGCGCGCGAGCCCAACGGACGGTTTCCTGGAAGAGTTCTTCGTTCGAATAACAGAGATGATTGAGCCGCTTGCCGCGCTGGTTATCCCGTTTGCCGCCGTACAGCGCGAACCACTCCGGGTGCGATTTCAGGATCTCGTCACGATGCGTCATGTTGTGCATGCCGTGTGCGACGCGCAGGCCGTAGGGATCTCGCATCCCCAGCCGCATCGCCCACATCGCGGTATCACGAGTCGCGACACCAAAGCGAACATTGAATCGCCGCACGGGAAAGTCGGGGTACACGGTTTCGTCGATCTTCGGCAAAGGAATACTCGCCATCGAGGAACGACTTCGCCCAGTTCACCCGGCAGGTACCAGCGCACGCCGAGACGTCGGAAGAAACCGCAGACCGCGTTGAACGATCCGCGTTCGTCGAAGCCCCAGACGTTCACGTCGCCATCTGGCGTTGACGTGTTGCTCGTTCGCGGTGTGCCGAAGAGTCCCGTGCTGCCGGTGTAATGCTTGCGCAGCTGCGACAGCGGATAGCCCCAACGTCGCGCCGGTGATCTCGTCCCACGCCGCCTGCATCTTCCCGCTGACAATGTCGTTGTTGCTCCGCGGCCACGGTTCGATGGGCGTGAAGTCGGTGTCGTCGCCGATCAGCGCCAGCCAGTTGTCGCCGGACACGATGCGGTAAGCGCCGTATTTCAGTCCCTCGGCGGTGATGTTCAGCTTGTCGGTGTGCGGACTTTGACCGACGTAGATCTGGACGGAAACTTGCGGATTCGGCGCGGTAACGATGGGCAGCTTCGCCCCGGAGATCTTCTCGACGTAAGTTTGCAACTTCATGGGCCGCCAGTCGCGTGGTACGCGGCGGATTTTCGGCAACGATGATCTCGGACTGAGCCTTGCCATCTTTGACCAGAAACCGGTTTGCCCCCCGAACTGGCAGGGCAGAAAGAATGAGCGTGCCGAGTACCGTCGTGATCAAACTGTGTTTCATGGTTCTGCGGAGAGTGTTCGCGGCTCGGCCCCGTCATCAAGTCGTCGTAGCGAGATCTGGTTCAGTCGCATCAGTTCGGGACCGTGTGCCGTTGCCACCTCAGCTTTCAGGATCGCCGGCCCCTCGTTCAACTGGAGTGTGCCGACGCCTAAACGCTCGAAGACATCGGCGGTTGGCGTCGGCGGCGGACTGCACGCGATTGATTCGTCACCAACCTCGATCTTCAGCGTACCGCCGCCGCGAGCGGACCGTCCATACCTGATGGCCAACTCGTATTCGCCGCCGCGCTGTACGTCGAGCTTCCACGTGGCATGCTCACCCGGTTCCTTCCAGCCTTCGATCGTGTCCCAGTCGTAGCCGCGAAAGACGTACTCGATGTTGTCGCCTTGCCACGTCGCCCAACTCGGCTGGATCTCCACCAACGGTTCCTCGGGGTGCCCGACCGGAATCGGCACCGGGGCGTATTCCACGCCGTCGGTGACGTCATCGAACCAGCGCAAGAACTCGGCCCGTAGACGACCTGCGATCGCGGGATGTTTCTCGATCAGGTTGTTCTGCTCGCCCAAATCACTTTGCAAATCGAAAAGTTGCCAGTCGTCCTGCGTGGGGGTCTTCGACCTGATGGTCGTGTCTGTCGAGACCCGGCGTGCCGATCCCGTCCGTGGTACCTGACAGGCCAGCTTCCATCGCTGATCGGAAATGGCCCAGCGAAAATCGGGGTTGGGAAAATAACGATCCCAGGCGTGGTAGACGTACTCGTGGTGTTGCCCGCCGCTGCCGGCTCTGAGCAAAGGCAACAGACTCTATTCCGTCGATCGTTCGATCGTCGGGAATTGGCACGCCGGCGAGTTCGCAGAAGGTTGGGAAAAGATCGACATGCGAGCATTGCGCTTCGACGCGGCCGCCGGCGGGAAAGTGTCCGGGCCAACGGACCAACAGCGGTACGCGCACGCCGCCTTCGAAGATGGAAGCTTTGTTCGACCGCAGTCCGGCCTTGAAATGTTTGCTGACGCCGCCGTTGTCGGTCATGAACAGCACGACCGTGTTGTCGGTCAGCTTCAATTGGTCAAGCTTGTCCAGCAGGCGACCGACGTTCTGATCAATGATATCGATCATGGCGTAGATGCGGGCCTCGCGCAGCGTCAGCCCGCGCTGCCAGGTACTTGTTGATCAGCTCGATCGCCTCGCGGCTGCCCGTCGTGACTGGTGCCGACGACCCAAGGTGAATGCGGTGCGTTCAACGGCAGATAGCAGAACCACGGTTGATCGCGACTCGTTTCGATGAACTCGATCGCCGCGTCGGTGAACAGTTCGGTGACATAGCGACGAGCTTCGACCGGCTTGCCGTTGTGGACGATCTGGTCGGGATAGTCGTACTCGTCGATGTGTCCGTGATAGTGACCCAGAGAATTCATCAAAGCCGCGATGCTGCGGTTGATACGGAGCGTACTTTCCCAGATGCCATTTCCCGAAGCAGCCGGTGCGGTAGCCGGCCTGCTTGAGCATCTGGGCAATCGTGATTTCATTGATCCCCAGCGTATCGCCGCCGAATCGCGTGTTGTACAAACCGGTGCGAAAGCAATAGCGACCGGTCATCAGCCCGGCTCGGGTCGGTGCACAGACCGGCGCAGCGTAGAAGCGAGTGAAGTCCACGCCTTCTCGCGAAAACCGGTCCATCACCGGCGTATCGATGTCTTTGTTGCCACGCATGCCAAGGTCCCACCAGCCTTGATCGTCCGTGAGAATGAACAGAATGTTGGGCTTCTCGGCAGCGAAACCTTCACTGGCAATCAAAACAACCAGCAGCGCGATGCAGGCAAGGGGACGAATCATGGTTTTTGTCACAGTTTGACGTTCGGATTGAGCTCACGGCAGGACGACAGCCAAAGTGACTTTCCTGGTCTGAGCGCCCGACTCTGCCGAAGGGCCTTGGTCTCTACACTAATCAATATCTCCATTTACCGGCCCATAGGGCGACTGGTTTAAAACACGTTCTGAGAGCGTCCGGGCTGGGACCAAGTATAAGCGTGAATTCCTTCTGTGAGTAACGTCAGTCCTGGCCTACGTGAGAGACATGACCGCCATCCGGCGATAGCCAAGCGGTTTGCCAGCCGTTAACCTTGCTGGCTGACTTCCGTTCGATGAAAAACTTTGCTGGCGAACAAGCATGAGTGAATCTTACCGACCCGGCGACCCTGGCACTGCACGCCGGCCAGCAGCCGGACCCGACGACCAACAGTCGTGCCGTACCGATCTATGCAACAACCAGCTATACGTTCAACGACACCGACCATGCCGCGGCTCTGTTCGGGCTGCAAGAGTTCGGCAATATCTACAGTCGGCTGATGAACCCGACCGTCGACGTGCTGGAGAAGCGTTTGGCGGCGCTCGACGGCGGCGTGACCGGGCTTTGTTTCGCATCGGGACAAGCCGCGATCACGGCGGCCATCTTAACGCTGACGCACAGTGGCCAGAACATCGTTAGCAGCACGTCGCTGTACGGAGGAACCTGGACGCTGTTCACTCAAACATTCAAACAGCTGGGGATCGAAGTACGGTTCTTTGACCCCGACCATCCCGAACAGATTCATTCACTTGTCGACGAAAATACACGCTTGGTTTACATGGAGAGCATCGGGAATCCCAAAAACGATGTCCCCGATTTTCGAGCGATTGCCCAGGCCGCACACACCGCGCCGCACGGAGCGATCCCCGTGATGTGCGACAATACGACGATGACGCCGATGTTGTTGCAACCGTTCCAGTATGGCATCGACATCACGATCTATAGCACGACGAAGTTCATCGGCGGTCACGGCGTCCACATCGGCGGCGCGATTGTCGACAGCGGCAATTTCAAGTGGGCGGATGATCCGCACAAGTGGCCGGAACTGTGCGCACCTTCACCCTCGTATCACGGCGCGGTTTTTGAAGAGCACTTGCGCGGTATGGGTAACATCTCGTATCTCGTTCACATCCGAACGCATTGGTTGCGTGACACCGGGGCAGCGATGAGCCCGTTTGCCGCGTTTTTATTCTTACAGGGACTGGAAACGCTGCACTTGAGGATGCCGCGTCACTGTGAGAATGCGTTGGCGGTCGCCAAATTTCTAGAAAGCCATGACGCGGTCCAGTGGGTGAATTATCCCGGCTTGCCCTCGCACAAAGATTACGGACGGGCGATGGAGTACCTGCCGGACGGTCAGGGTGCGATTCTTGGCTTCGGGATCAAAGGTGGGATGGATGCGGGCAAGAAATTCATCAACTCGTGCAAGCTGTGTTCGCACTTGGCCAATATCGGAGACGCGAAAACGCTGGTGATTCATCCGGCCAGCACGACCCATCAGCAACTCACGGCCGAGGAGCAACAGCAGACCGGTGTGGTGCCCGAGTACGTTCGTGTTTCGGTGGGATTGGAAGACATTCACGACATCATCGACGATCTCACTGCTGCGCTCGCGGCCGCGACAGCGTAACCGGCTGCCATGTCCGAACCATTGGCCAGTACCGACGATGTGCGTACCGCCGCGGCGCTCCAGTATGCGCGGCGTGTGACGTTTGACGGTCCCATCGCGCTGGAGCGGGGGAAAAGTTTGCCGCACGTCCATTGTGCTTACGAGACTTGGGGAACGCTGAACGAAGACGCCTCGAATGCGGTCTTAGTTTGTCACGCCATCTCCGGCGATTCGCACGCGGCCAGTCACGCCGAAGACGATGATCCGGGTTGGTGGGAGTCCTTGATCGGTCCTGGCAAAGCGATCGATACGAACCGCTTTTTTGTTGTTTGTCCCAACGTGCTGGGCGGGTGCCGCGGCACGACCGGACCGGGCGATATCAATCCGGATGCGGACCCGCCCAGGCCTTACGGGGCTGATTTTCCACGAATCACCGTCGGTGACATCGTGATGGTTCAACGGATGTTGGCCCAGTCGCTGGGCATCGACCGCTGGCGAGCAGTCGTCGGCGGATCACTGGGGGGACACCAGGCGATGGAGTGGAGTACTCGCTACCCGGACTTGCTCGAATCGTGCGTGATCATTGCAGCGTCGGCACGGTTAACCAGTCAGGCGCTCGGCTTTGACGTGATCGCACGCAACGCCATTCAAACCGATCCACACTTTGCCGGCGGTCAGTACTACGACCAGCCGAACCGGCCCGACACCGGGCTGGCAATCGCCCGCATGCTAGGGCATATCACGTATCTTTCCAGCAAAGCGATGGAGGCCAAATTCGATCCCGATCGACACGATCCTCGCCAAATCGCGTCGATCTTTGAACAGCAATTCAGCATCGGTTCCTACTTGGCTCACCAAGGGCACAGGTTTACCACCCGGTTTGACGCCAATAGTTATATGACGCTGTCGATGGTGATGGATCTGTTTGACCTCGGTTCGAATCGATTTCAGTTGATGGAATCGTTCGACGAATCGAAATGCGATTTCCTGGTCATCAGCTTCAGCAGCGATTGGCTATTCCCACCCAGCCAATCGCGAGACATCGTCAATGCGATGACCGCGCTGGGCAAGTCCGTGACCTATGCCGAGATCACGACGGACGCCGGACACGACGCCTTCTTAATCGACCGAGACATCCAGCAGTTCGGCGGATTGATCGAGGCTCGATTGGGCAATATTGACGTTCATCCACCGAAGTTGTCTGCGGAGGAGGAAGCGATTCTGGAGTGGATTCCACCAGAGGCGTCGGTGTTGGACCTGGGATGCGGCGACGGGCACCTGTTGGCGGCGCTGAAAGAACGCGGCAACGTTCATGTGATGGGCGTCGAAGTCGATGGGCCCAGCTTGATTCGCTCAGCCAGGCGAGGTTTGAATGTGATCGATTACGACTTGAATCAAGGCTTGCCGGCATTCATTGACGGCCAGTTTGATGTTGTGATTCTCAGTGCGACCTTGCAGGCGGTTGCCAACGTCGAAGAACTGTTTGATGAAATGGTTCGGGTCGGCAAAAGAGCCATCATCAGTTTTCCGAACTTTGCGTACCGGGCGTTACGAGACGACTATGTGGCGCGGGGACGATCGCCCAAGGCTCACGGCGAATATAACTACGAATGGTACAACACGCCGAACCGCCGGTTTCCCACCGTCGCGGATGTCCACGATTTGTGTCAACAGAAAGGAATCCGTATCGAGCTTGAAGTTTATTTTGATTCGGAGACCAATCAACAGATCTCGTCAGACGATGATCCGAACTTGAACGCAGACACGGCAATCTTGGCTGTCAGGCGTTAGCATGTGTTTTGAAATTATCGATCATGCATCTTGTGAGCCGACGGCGCTAGCCGCGGGCCAGCTTTCCTCGACGTTTGACGCGTCCAGCCCCGAGGCTGCCGCCTGCGGCTCACATTTCAAAACACGTGCTTAGCTGAGCTGAGGCCTCTATGGACTCGGCTTGCATCGATCATTTTTTTTGGTCGATTTTCAGGCGTCCCAGTGGGGCTGGCGAACCTTCGCTGGTTACCCAAACTTGATGCTCGCGATCCACCGCGACTGCTTCGATTTGTTTCCAACGTGGCAAGTCAATCGCCTTGGGTAAGGCGGCAAGCTGCTGCCCGAGCGGTTGGCCGCGATCGGTGCAAGGGAATCGGAAGGCGGTGAAGTAATTGATGATCCAGATGTCGCCGCTGTCGGGTTGTAAATCCATCCCGGAAATCATCGGTAGCAATAGTCCTCCCGTGCGTGTGGCCGTGACACTGGTCATGGGACGTTGGCTCCGCATGGCGGCAGTGAGCGGAATCGTGTAAATGCCGGCTGTGGTGAGATCGTTTTTGGAGATCAGGATGATCTGCTCTCGCTGGGCGTCGACAGCGATCGCTTCACAGTTCTGGGCGCCGTCGGGATAGCTGACAACGAGTTCCTTGAACGCTGAGACCTCGGTCGTTTTCATGGGGTCCGGCTCGTCCAGCAGGTAGAGCGAAATCGACTTGCGCTCGGCCAAATTGTCTCCACAGTCGGCAACAATGAGGCGAGCTTTTCCGTCCAAAACAAAGGACGCCATGTCCTCCCAATCGATCGCCTTGGCCCCGCTTAAGGAGCACACCCCGGTGTTTTTTCCCGTTTGATCAAAAGCAAACAATTGCGGTTTGCCGCCCGAATCATTGTGTGACCAGAACAGGCCCGGCTGTCGGTTGGATGCCGCCAAACCGCTGCTCTCGGTCAGATCTTTGTGATCCAGCAAGACAGTTTGGTCAGCTTTGGAGTCTTCGGCTGACCGGTTTTCCGCCGGGGCAGCGGCGGATGTTGCCAGCAACTTGGCCATTATCAGTGCCAACAGCAGGCCAAGTGCCGGTGGCTTTGTCGGACGCACATTCATGACGGTTGCTAAGATTCGAGTAGTATAGTGTCGGTTTTTCAGTAGCCTCGTGACCTGACCGGACAGTTTTGTCAGACAACAACGAAATCGCGATCGATTCGCAATCGAGCGGAGAACCGACGTCACGACCGATTTTTCGGCCGTGGTTTGTAGTCCCCCTGATGATGGCGTTGCTGATCATTGCCTTGGCAACCTTAGCCATTCTACAACCTGACGGCGCCGATTCTGTAACGGTCCAGGATAGTCCTGCGCTGGGAAAACCAGCACCGCAACTGAATTTGGTTCAATTGTCGGATGATTTGTCCGGGAAACAAATCCAGTCGGTCGAACTGGGAAAAGTGACGCTGTTGCACTTCTGGGGTACGTGGTGTGGTCCCTGCCGAATCGAGTATCCAGAGCTTTCGGCGATGACTCGTGAGCTGGAAACCGATCGTCGCTTCGAACTCGTATCGGTTTCCTGCGAAATGGGTCCGGGTGAAACATTTGAGGATTTGTGGACAAAGACGCGAGATTACTTTCGCTCGGAGGGAATTGAGGGGGAAGCCTTCGCAGATCCCACCGGTGTCACACGGCGGAGTCTGGTCGAACGAATGGAACGCCGTTCGCTTTACTATCCGACATCGGTGCTGATCGATGGTGAAGGAAAGATTGCCGGCGTTTGGGAAGGGTATGCACCACAGAACGTTGGCGAGATTAGAACTCGGGCAGACCGGTTGATGGCGCGTTGTGATTGACGGTTGTGCGGGATTCAGCTGCATCAGAAACTGCTGCGCCAAAGGATGGGACGTTCCATGGTTGGGACCACCGTTTCTTTCCCGTTCTCGATCACGATGAATGGGGCGAACTGAGTGAAAGGCACGACCGGGTACTTGTGGTAGGGAATGGCACGGGGTGTGGTCTGTCGGAAGTCAACTTGATCACTGATGTTCGAGAAAAGCAGATCGTTGCAGTTGGTGAACAGGTAATGAGCGGAGTCAGCGATGGCAGTCGCATTGCCGCCATGTCCGAAAATGTGCAGTGACTGAGTATCTCTGCCGATCAGGAATCGCGTCTGGTATTCGGTCTTCACGCCGTAGATGCTGACGTCGCTGCTATTGCGAATTTCGCACTGGGCAGCCGAGTCCGAATGTTGAGCATGCAGATGGTAGAATCGGAGTGGCCCGCGTGCTCGGTCCACCAGGATGTGCCGGTAGTCTTCGGTGCCGGAGGATAGCCCATGGATGAAGAAGTTGTACCAGCGTCCGCCACCATTGCCACTGATCCGCACCGCTGGATGCGCATACAGGAAGCTTGCGGTTCCCGGCACACGCTTACGTGGGAATCCATGGAGGTGCCCCCGCGCGATCTGCGGAGATCGCACCATGGATGATCCGCCGCTGCGCCAATGGAGTGCGTAGTAGGGCAGCAGACCATCGTGTTTCTCGACGACCTCTTGCGGGGCCTCGTTGGCAAGCATGATCCCGACAAACGCGATGACCGTGTCCGCATCCGTCGAGTCCACGCTTTGTACCAACGGCTTTGGCTTGTCACCCTCGGCCAGCGTACCGTAAGGAGCCCGCGTCATGATGGTGGAGAGATGATGGGCGACGCCAACGAGTTTGCTGTTCGGTCGCAGCCGGATCGTATCGGTGACGCGGTAGTAACCTTTGGGAAGAAACACGATCTCATTCTCATCGATCGCCTTTTGAATGGCCGCGGTATCGTCGTTGGTCCCATCTCCCACGGCGCCATAGCGCGCGTCCTTGACGTTCGCGGCGGCGGGGCTCTGCCAGGACGGGAACGACGCTTTCCAGATGTGTTGATCGCGTAGTGACGCAGCAGGGCTACCTCCTGGCTGGACTCGGGCATAGTGACTGAGGCTCCGTTTGCCATTCAGATAGACCGGTTCGGACATGGCAAATTGCTTGAACGGTTCCGGCTGGATGGGGTAGGCCAGTTCTTCGACCTGGACCCAGCCTTCCGGATCGCCAGGCACACCTTCAGCAACCAGATTGGCGCGACGAACATGAACATTCCGCATGTAGAAGCTTTTCTGGGCGTCGATCACGGTGCCCCCCGCCGCGTTTTGGGCAAACTCCACGGTGCTGTCAATCAGCGCCAGACCACCGTTGTAGGGAGCCGTGCGCAATCTTTCTCAGTGCGGATGGCCGGTCCTTTGGTTGTGCAGCGGATATCCCAGCCCACGGCGATCAGCGGCCCGCGTGACTTGTTCACCAGCGCGGCTTCGCTCTGGCCGATCAACGTCACATGCGACATCGTCGGGGTCGGTTGCGTCCCGGTGCTTTCTTCGGAGAACTCCGGAGGGAATCCATGGGTGTCGATACCGATGCGCCCGCCCTTGACGGTGATGTTGTGGTGGCTTCCACCACTGCCGGCTGCTCCCAGCATGCCGGTGTGGCCGTGCGTGGCATCGATCGTCACATTCTGGATGCTCGACCCTTCGGCTGCCTGCATGCGAATCCCAATCGCACCCGCATTCCCCTCGCCGATCACGATGTCAATGTCACAGAAGATCTGGTTGAAGCTGATGTTCGCTTGCGGCCGCAGCGGGTCGAGGTCGAAGTTGCGCTGATCCGAACCATAGTTGCAGTTGACGAAATGGACCGCGATCTTTCGTTTCGACGCGTCGGTGAAGCCTTTGGAGCGGGCCGCGAGGTAGAAGACGGATCGTTGCTCCGGATCGGCCGATCCCACCAGCACACAGGGAAAGCTCGGAGCCCCGACCAACCTGCCGTTGCCGCGCGCCGTCAGTTTCTGTCGACACTCAATGGTGTCCGATATCCGGTACGTTCCCGCTGGGAAGAACAAGACCATTTGGTGATCCCGGGCGAAGACGACGGCGTCGCGGATCGCGTCGGTGGCATCAAGCTTCCCGCTGGGGTCAGCACTGAACGGCTCTGCGGTCACGTCCACGATGCCCAGCTCAGCCAGAGGGCGATTCCCTGGTTCAGGTGGAATCGTCAGAGAAACACCCTCGGGGATGGGGCCTGCCACCCGGGGGTGAAGGTAGGGTGCATATTTCTCGAACTGTTCGGCGGTCAAGGCGTTCTTCCTGGTGATCAGTTCACGCTCCTGCTCAGTCAGCCACGATTCATCAGCAACGCAGATCATGCTGATCCCTGCAACACATATCAGAAGCGGCAGAATCAATCTACTCATGCCTTTGTCCTTGCTTACCCGTTGCGGGCTCGAGTTCGTTGGACCGCTAAAATTCGTCCAATTCCAATCTGCAGGTTGTTTACCGTTCTTCGGCACACGAAATGCAACAAATATAGCAATCTGCCACCGAAGTTTTCTTGATGAGGAGGCTCTTTCTTAGTGCGGCGTTCATGGGATCGCCCGCTAATCGCGAAACTCTGAAACATAGGAAGCATGACCATGAGTTTTTTTTCAAGAGTGTCGGACATCATCAACGCCAACGTCAGCGACATGCTGGATCGAGCGGAAGACCCTGAAAAGATGGTCAAAATGCTGATCTTTGAGATGGAGGAGCAGATCGACACGGCGCGGCAAGGTATCGCCAAAGCGATCGCAGGTGAAAAGAAGTTGGAAGTCAACCTGAAGAAGAACCGCGGCGAGGCCGAGGCTTGGCACGCGAAGGCTGAGGCCGCGATCGGACGGGGCGATGAGGATCTGGCACGCAAGTGCTTGACGCGCAAGAAGGAACACGAAGCGATCGCCGACAGTCTCCAGCCTCAGTGGGAAAGGGCCCGCCAGACGAGCGACTCATTGAAATCGGATCTGCGGCGGATGGAAGAGAAACTGGACGAGGCGGTTCGACGTCGCGATAGCTTGATAGCTCGTCAGATGGCTGCCGAGGCGCAAAGGGAGGTCCAGAGCGTTGCTCCGTCGATGGACCGTGCCCAACGCAGCTTTGCGAAGTTCGATCGTATGGAACGCCGAGTGGAGGACATGGAGGCCGAAGCCGCTGCGCTGGCGGAGTTGTCGGACATGTCGTCGGAACTCGGTCGCGAAGTGGAACACCAACAGCGAGACGCCGAGGTCGAACTGGAACTAGCAGCACTGAAGAAGCAAGCCGAGTCCAAACAGAACCCTCAGTAGCAGAAAGCGTTTCGTTGTCTCATCAGCAAGGTTGATTGGAGACGGCAGATAGTGCCGGTCCAATCGACAGCGAGAGGGGTATGTCTATGACCGACTCGTCGATCGCGTGTCTTCAATGCGGGCAAAGCAATTCGAGCCATCGCCTGTGGTGTGAGAAATGTGGTACTGCCACACCTCAGCTTTCCACACCTCCCTTCGCCGTCGAGGATCCGTCGGCACACGAGAGAACGCAACTGTATCAGCGGATTCTCAAAGACCTCGAGCAGTTGTGGAAAGATCAAAAAGTCAATCGGGAAAGCTACGACGCGATCAAGGCCTGTTACGAAGAACAACTTGCACAGATCGACGAGCAAGCCACCGCGCGAAACCAGTCGCAAAGACGTCATCGACTGGTACTCACCGCTCGGCAAGCCGCTCATTCCGGTCGTTTCCAGGATGCGATCACGTATTTCGGGCAGGCCCTCGCTGCTGATCCGGGCGAGCATCGACTTGAACAGGCAATAGCGGAGGTCAAGGCAAAGTTCGAGCAACGCGAAAAGGCGCTGCAGGCAACTCGCCAAGCTGATGCGTTACTACGCGAGTCAAAAGTCAGCCTTGCGGAGTTTCGACTCGAGGAGGCGGAAAACAAACTCGAGCAGGCGAAGCGACTGACACCGAATTCTGGTCAGATCACCACCGCGCTCAAGCAAGTCAGGGCGCAGATCGCCGCACAAAAGGCTCGAGAACTCGCCGAGAAGATCCCACCCGAGCATGAGGAACCAGACAAGCGGGCGGTTCTCCCCGCAACTTCGGCGCACGCTGACCCCGAGTCGCAGCGGGTGCCGCCTGGTACCACCCGCGTCGAGACCAGTCTTGATAACGTCAGTTTTGCCGAAGACCACCAGGAACTGCCAAATCCGCGGCATCGCTTGATCGAAGCAGCTTCGCAATGGTCATCGATCGTCAAGCCGTTCTTGCTGGACAACGTCGGCTGGTTTGTGGGCGCTTTTCTGGTCGTTGCCGGGTTCGTCGTCTTGATTGTGAGCTTTTGGGGAAGCATCGAGCAAAATCGTATCTTGATGCATTCGCTCGTCTACATCTCGCTGGCGGTGGCTACCGGAATGTTCTTTGCCGCGGCCTACTTCATGCGATTGAAGTACCCCCAGTTAGAGAACTCCAGCAATGTCTTATTCGTCATCGTGGCGTTGTTGATACCGCTGGTGTTTGCAGCGGCAATACTCACGGCCTTCATTCCAGCCACGCTCCCAGATGTGGCGCACGTTCAAGGTTTGGGGTGATCGATGAACACAGCAGCAGTCCTGGTTGGTCTTTTTTATGGTGTGATTTCGGCAGTCGTTTGCTACGTCGTGTCGATGGTCACATCGGGGATTTTTGCCAGACCGTTCTATCGACTGTACGCTCGTGTCTTGATTGGCATCTGCTCGGTCATGCTCATCGCTCCAGGCCTCCGCTGGATGGCGAGTACGAATCCGCAGCTGGCGGCGCTGAGTCTGACCATGGCGCAATACGCTGTCATGGGCGTGTTGGGTTACGGTGTCTTGCGGTTCAACCGCGACTACATGAAGAAGCTCTTCCTGGAGCGGAAGACTGCCGCCTATTTTACTTTCGGAACGCTCGCCTATGCGGCTGTCGTGACGCTGGCGTTCTTGCACGTGGCGATCACTGGCGAACCGTCATGGCATGAACACGGTCAAGGCTACATCGGCGCCGCCCACTACGGTCCGCTGCTGGTCATTCTGGCCGCGATGGTCTTTCACACCGACCATCACCTCAAGCAATCCGTCGGTGATCGACGTTGGTTCAGCCGGTTCACCTTCATTGGTTACGCGATTTCATTTCTCGGCTTGGCTTTGTCGATTGTGCCCTACCTGGCGAATGCGTTCAGCCAGTTGGGATTGATGACCAGCGACAGTGTCTTTTTACAAAACTTCTTTAGCGGTCAAGCATTGCTGATTGCAATCATCCTGTACGCATGGCTGGTGTACCGCTACGAATCGATCCCGCCATTGTTTTTGTTGCTGCTGGCGATTGTCGGCGAATACCACGTGCTGGCCACGCAGTGGGCGATTCAGTCTTATGGCCCGGCTAGCTGGGGTCTGGCATCACTGCCGCTCTTCGCCGGGATCGCGGCACTGGATCACTACTTCGCGAACTGGGACCAGCGGAAACGGAAATCGAGCGCACGCGCCGAACCGCAACAGCCAGCAGCTCTTTCGCTTCGCTTCGCGATGCCATTTCGGTTTATCGAGGTGGGACTTGGGGTCACGCTGCTTTGCATCACCTTGTGGACGCGACTGAGCGACCTGCCTGGTAGCTCCGTCAGTTGGCTGGTCGCCACTTTTGGCGTTTACGCCTGCTTCTTTCTGGGGATGGCGATCCTTCGAAAGGAGGCCTCCCTGGTCTACGTCAGCGGACTCCTTGCCGGATTGGCGGCGCTGCTTGGCCTGGAGTCCTTGGGCGGACCCATGTCTGTTGCACTCCTCGGCGGTCTGGCTCTGGGATGGGGCACACTTGCCTTCGTCGGTGAAAACCGCGGACTGAAACTCCCCTGGCGGACGCCACTTGCCGATTGCTGCCTGCTTTCCGCCATCCTGGTAACCGTCATCGTGCTTTCCAGGCACTTTCTAGGCGAGCATCCTTATTATTTTCAAGCCGTCGGTTTCCTCGATGCTTTGGCATTGGGATTTGCTGCGCTCGCGTATGGTTTGGCCGCCCACCAATATCGATCTTGGTTGCCAGTCTTTGGGGTCTTGGTTGCCCTCGCGACGACGATTCCACCCTGGAGCGCAGCAATCGCATTATTCGCCACAGCGGCGGCAGCGTTATTCCAACGCTGGGTGAAGAAAGAGAACGCGGTCGCCTTGGAAGGACGGGTGCAGATGTTTGGCATCAGCAAGCTCCCATTGGCGGATGTCTTGCCAGAGTTGTACGTGCAGCCGTTATCGATGGGCGCGATTCCCCTCGCGCTGACCGGACTCTTGATTTCAGCGTCCCATGTGTTTCAAGGAAACTTCTCCGCCACGATTCTTAGCGGCGCAGCTGCCTCCGCCCTCGGGCTGGGTTTGCTGACGCGCACCTATCGAGTCACGTGGCTCTACGTGCTGTCGCTAGCGGCCACGTATTTTTCAGTCCACGCCATTGCGCATGGACTTTTCTTCGTAACCTGGCCGGCGGCTCGAGCGATTTCGGCTCACTTGGCGGTTGCCGCTTCACTCTCGTTGTTGGGATGGATCGCGGCAATGGCTTACGCGGCGTGGTGCGGCGCTCTGCTCAAACGCGTGGCCGAAGCCACAGAACCAGCCATCCGTGCCAAGCGTTCCTACTACGCCGGCTTGTTGTTTGATGTGACAAGCGCCGTGGCCGGAGTGACATTGGCAGCGGTCTCCGTCATGTGGCTCAGTAAGTCTGGGACGCCAGCTTTGTTGATTTGGACAGCCTCCCTGACCTCCATCCTTTTTGCGCTCGCGGCTTCCGTCTATCGATCGCAAGTGGGAGTGTACCTTTCGTTGACCGCGATCACTCTGGCGGCGCTCAATGCGCTGACGATCTGGAATTTTTCCCCAACCGAAATGGCGGCAGTTGTCGCGGCGATGGGACTATCGGCAGCAGCGGTTTGCTGCCTCGCTTGGGGCCGACGATTCGCTGCAACGTCATCGGGTACCAACGAGCTTGCTGCATGGAAGCGACCTTTGCCTCTCCTGCCAGCAGCAGGACTTGGACTTTGGTTGCGCCCGCTCGCCGTCTACTCCATTGTCAGTAGTCTTATCGCCATCGTCGTTGCCGTGTTGCAAATCGATGCAGAGGGGACGGTCATTCGCGGTCTTGTGGGAACCGCCCCACTGACGTTCGCAATGGCCAGTGGTTCGTTTCTGCTTTGCACGCGTGCCTTTCGCACTCCGTCAATTTATTTGGCAGGGATCGCCCTCGGCTACGCAACGTTTCACGCGATCGCCACGCTGGCGTTGGATCGGGAAGTATTCGAAGGGCAAGCACAACTGGTCCACCTCGTGCTTGCCGGTGCCTTATCGCTAATGAGTTGCTGTGTGGCAGCGATCTGTGCGTCGGCGATCAACATGCGGTCGAGAGGTACCGATGAAGCCCGACGCGCGTCATTGCGAGAGGACCGCGAATTCTATGCCGGCATCCTTCAGCATTTCTCCTTCGCCGCGAGTTGTGTCGCCCTGTTGGCGCTAGCGCGATGGGTCATCTTTGACGACCTCGCCATGTCAAGTGCCGCGTTGATGAACATCTGCGTCGGCGTACTCTTGGCGGTGACGTTCAGTTTGTCCGGTGCGATCTACCATTCTCGCATCCAGACGTATTGCGCCTTGGCGGCCGCCTGCTTTGCTCTTCACGGCGTCGCCACGATGCTGGTTCCTGCCGCGTACCGTGATGCCTATCAAACTCTGTTCGTCTCAATTTCGGCCCTGCTGTTCGGTGTGATCTCGTGGCTGATAACGAGACTGGAGCATCGCAGAAGTGAGCAGGTCGCCAGTCTCTCGCGATGGTACGACTGTTGGGAGAAACCGCCGCTACCACTGGTTTCGATGGATGCGTCCCTGTGGGCGAGGCCTCTGGCGCACGTTTCGGTGTGCTTAGCATTTCTCGGGCTGTTTCTTGTGGGGCGAGACTGGTTTGCTGACGAAGGGCTGCCAGCGGAAGTTTGGCTGGCGGTGTCACCGATCTACCTTGCCGCCGCGGCCTTGTTCATCGCCACCACGACGCATCGATTCGGCTGGCTTAGCCTGTTCCTGGACGCCAACAAGTCCGATCAGCAGCAACGGTGTGAGGCCGCCGACTTGGTCGAAAGGGGAGCCCTTTATGTGATTTCCTTGATCACGGGTGGGCTGGCCATCCATTTGACCGTTCAGCTTCTCGCGCTCGAAACGCTGCCGCACCGATTGGCCCTTAGTTGGCAGGTCTTCTTGGGAGCTCTGTTAACTGTCGTTGGCTGGTCGCTGGCGACGCTCTACACGATCCGATGCCGAAGGCGGCTAAACACTTCACCGGACAGCCAAGGCCTCCGTAAAGACCTCGAGTTGTATGGCGGACTACTACACCACGTGGCTGCATTTGCTGCGGCGATTGTCCTTGCAAGTGCATGTGCTTTCGGGATTCCTCCACACTATCTCTCCGCTCCGCTGCTGTTATCGATTGGTCTGCTGATCCTGTTTTTCGGACTCGCAAGTCTCACGTACCAATCCCTACTCCCTAGTTACATTTCATTGTTGGCGGTCGGGTTAGCCGCTCTACATCTCTCCTCGATCGGCATGCAGGCATGGCCTGCAGTCGGTTCACTCGATGCCCCGGCGATCGCGTTTTTGGGTCTGATTCTTGTCTCGCTTGCCAGCATTGTCACAGCTCGAATGGAATCCGATTGGGCGGACCATCGAGACCGCTTCATGCTTCCATCGCCTTGGTCTCGGTCGCTTTCATCGAACGTTGCCTCGCCGCTGGCGATCTGGAAACGCCCGCTGCGCGAAGCATCGATCTTTTATGCCGTCATCGGGCTGATCATGATGGTGACGCGCTCATTCTATGACGGCTCGTGGGACCAGGTGACCCTCCAGGCCTTGAGCACCTATTTCTGCGTCGCTGCTACCTTTGCATTGGCGGCACGACTCTACGACACGTCGCTTTTGACTTACGGTGCAGCAATCGTGGTGATGATCAGCACGATTCCGCAATTGGTGCTCTTGGGATTGCCAATTGCTCATCTTGGCATTGTGTTGTCGCTGGTCGCGATGCTGTTTTGGGCGGCTGGATTCGTGGTGGAAAAGTATTGCATGTTTCGCGACAAAGCTGCCGACGATCCACTGGCATCATCACTCACGCGGGTGTACGAGCAACCGATGATCCGATGCTCGGTGATGGCTGCGACGATCGCGATTGCTCACAGCCTGCTTATCTGGAAAACGTACGGCTGGTCCGTCTCTGATACGCCGCTGGCCGTGGCCTGCGCGCTGGGAGCAGTCACACTGATGCTAAACGCTCGGTCTCTGAACTTACTGCATCGTGTCACGCGAGCACGGGCGTTAGTTTATTTTGCCTGTGCGTCCATCACCGGTTGCTCGCTCGTTGCCACATCGATGGCAGGGAGCATCCATGGGCTGGGCCCCAGTGCGGCAATCACGGCGTTGATTCTTGGGATCGTCGGGTTGTTCCTG
Source organism: Pirellulaceae bacterium (assembly GCA_963714715.1). GTDB lineage: Bacteria > Planctomycetota > Planctomycetia > Pirellulales > Pirellulaceae > JBFJVZ01. The sequence goes on from CAVQPV010000025.1 coordinate 208,282, forward strand.
ATCGAAAACGCCCGGGCCGTGACCGAAGCGAAGCCGAGTGTGGCGGATACCCGGCTGACGTTCGGGGAACCGATTTCGCACTTTGCATCCGGCCTCGCCATGCTCGCGGTCGTCTTGGCCATGTTCGCGGCCATCGATGCACTGGGCTTGTCGCCCGAGATGCCAGAAGTCGCTGGATTCGATTTATCGCAGCTTGTCCCTCCTGCGGCCACGCTGTTGATTTCCGCGACGGTCTGCTTGCTGACCGTTCGAGCGCAGCGCGATGGTCGCTGGCTGTACGGGGCGGTCATCCTCGGCAGTGGTGGACTCTGCCTGTTGGTGGAAAGCCAAGCCGGTTGGTCGCTGGGTGTGATGACGGTCGGCACGCTGATCTTGATGAACTTGCTGGTAGCGTCTGCCAGGGTCATTCGCGCCAATCGCGGACGGTTCGAGTCGGTGCTGGGCCTGTCCGACGCAAACTGCGAACGTCCCTTCTTTCAGTGGCCGTTGCTGTTCACCACAGCCTTACTGATCTCGCAGGGCTTCTACCTTGCGACCATCTTGGCCGGCTCGGAGACCGTATTGTTCCAGTGGCCATGGCTTTGGGTCAGTCTGCTCAGCGGCGGCGTGTTCTTTCATATTTTGTATCTGCAACCGCATTCGGCCTGCGTCCATCTGTTGGCGGGGGCGAGCGTTGTCGGCGTGCTTGGCATCTGCGTTGCCGGCGGCATGAGACTAACGCCTGACGTTGCCCTTTGCGCCTTAGGACTAACTTGGGGCGTTGTCGCTGGACTTCTGAATCGCGCAATCGGAACGCGAACGACTGCGTTGCTAGGGCTGCCTCTCGCGTCGAATCAACGAGGAATTGGCGAACGCCTGCTGCTGTCTTGGTCGGTCGGACTCATTTTGCTATCGATCGCGATCACCATTCCCATGCAGATGGTGTTATTTCCCGGTTTCCCAAATGTCACCGTGACGCTTTTCCTGGCGTTGATGGCCGGTGTGATCGGCGGATACCGATGGCGAAGCGTCCATGCCGAAACCGTATCGGCACTGCTCTTTCCGGTGTGCCTCGCATCCTGTGCACTTTACTACGGTCATCCAGGCGTGCTGATCGAATTCGGCAGTCTGATCGCAGCGTGCCTGGCGCTGACCTACTTCGCAGTTGGCCGCATCACACAGCGCGGAGAGGCAGGTAACCGAGATCCATTTTTCACGGGGGTTGGAAGCTCTCTTATCAACCTGTCGTACCTGTTTAGCGGGGGCGTGGTGATAGCGGCTGTCGTCTGCATGGTGCAGTCGAGTCCGGCCACGCCGATCGCGCTCTCGATGGCTTTGATCAGTTCTTGTTGGCTGTGGATGGCTTGGGTCTCCGATCATGAGATCCCAGCTTACGCCTCCGTTGTCGGCTTTTTCGTCACCCCTCTCTACTCCGGTCATACGCTGCTGGGAATCCCTTTCACAGGCGAACCGCTCGCAGCCTTTTTTGTGATTGGCTTCAGCTTTCTGCTTTACGGTGTCAACATTCTCGCCAGTCGAGCTGCTGATTCGAGAGCGAAGGTCCTGATTCGCCCCAGCTATTACATTGCACTCGCGCTGCCGATCGTTTTGCTTGTCGCGATCCCATTCGACCAGAGACCGGCAGCCGCGTTCGCCCTGCTGGCGGCGGGATCATTCTACCTGCTGATTGCACGTCAGTCACAGATTCGCTGGGCGATGTATGTGGCTGCGGGGTTGGTCAATGTTGCGATCTACCTGTGGGTCCCTGCGGTGCGCGAGCTAACGGGTCTGTATCAGTTGTACGTGATACCGGCGGCCATCACCGTGCTGATCTTCGCGCAGTTGCACCGACATGAACTCAACGCTCAGGTGCTGACCAGCATTCGCCTGGCAGCCTCGGCTGCGATCCTCGCGGTTTCGACGTTCGAGGTTTTCTTTTCGCGGGATCCGAGTTTGCTACAGTTCGTCGTCGTCCTGTTGCTCAGTCTTGCCGGGATAACATCGGGAATCTCGCTACGGATCAAACCGTTCGTCTATGTGGGTATCGCATTCCTGGTAATCAACGTCGCTGGCCAACTGGGACTTCAATTCCATCGGGAAGGTGGTGTCGTCAGGGCGATCATTCTGATCGGAGTTGGGCTGGTTATCTTGAGCGCCATGATCTTCTTCAATATCCACCGAGAGAGAATTGTGCGGCAATACCAGGGCTTCCTCGTCGATAAGCATTGGGAATAGCAACTCGCCAGCAGACAACCCGTGTGCGTGGAGAGCCAATGCCCTTTTGGGAGAGTCGGGCTAGGCTGATGAATTAACCGATTCGCACGCAAGAGGGTGAGGCACCGGGCAATGCGCAATGCCCGGCCGCTCACCGGCTTGTTGATTTAGTGAGCCGCGACGCGTAAGCGGCCGGGCATACGTCATTGCCCGGTGCCTTACGGCGCCTTACGGCCCGCGGCTCACCCTTGCAACTCACATTTCGTTTAAATCAACAGCCGCTCACGCGTCACGGCTCACTTAATTCATCAGCCCAGAGTCGGGCTCTCAGGCCCGGCGAGGAGCCTCCCGCCTGCGCGGGAGAATGAAGCAACTCGTTCCAGAACAACCACTTAAATGCGGGACGATCTTTCAAGGCGCCGGACGTAAAGTGCCGGATTTTGTTTCGATCTGTGGCAATCCGGCACGATCCTTGCACACCTGTATAGCAACTCTGTGGTTCAGGGAACCGAACGTGCAGTCCCATGTTGACGGCCAACACACCCATCGAGTGAGGAGACAGAACAATGACCAGCACAATGTTTGCTACGCCGCGTAACGTTTCGGAATTCCTGGGCTCATCGGCAGTCCGGCTTCCACTTTCAGGAGCAATCAAGCGACGCAATGTGTTAGTCGATCAGCTCTTCTACGATGTGGGAGCGCTTTCGAAGGCTGAAATCGACGCTCTGGTGGACGAAACGAACTTAGAAGGTTCGATTCTGGTCGTCTCTCCACGAAACTCACGCGCCGTTAGCCCCATCAGGAAGGTTGATGACTATGAAGAACTCTGCGCTGAACGCGGGAGTAGGTTGACCCGCTTTTCCATCGCGGGTGTGGGAAGTTCCGATGTCGGCGCGGCCGCCTTCGCGCGGAACCTTGCCGATCATTATGGCGAGCCGGTTGGTGCAATCGTTGCCGGATACGGTGTTGCCGACGTGATCGCGGAAGGTCTCGGCGGTTGGTTTGTGCTCGGGGCCGGCAATTCCCTCATGAGATTCTTTCATGACCGAGAAGCCGAAACCGCAGCGGTGCGGGAAGGCTTGCAGAGAACAGTCGCAGGATTCGATCCGACGAACGCCGACGAGATTGCGGCAACGTTGACAGGGAGCCCGGACTCCACGACGTTACTGCGGCTGCTGCTTGACGAGGACCGGGAGATCAAGACAGTGCTGGGTCACAGCAAAGGTTGCCTCAGCATCGCTTGGGCAATTCAAGCCCTGGTGCTCAGTGGGGCCGAGGCTGCGATCGAGAAAGCGAAGGCAACTCGCCTGATCACGACCGGTGCTGCCGTGGACCTGCCGCACGGGTTCGAGAATATCGGTCAGTACCTCGGGGCTCTCGACTTGTTTGGTGCCATGAATTCGCGAGGCGCTGGAAGCCTGTACGACATCTACTCCAGCGAACAAATTCACTTGGTTCCCAACGCCAGCCATCACACCAATACGGAGCTACCATTTCACATGAGCATCGCCGACGTGCTGGAACAAGACGACGCCATCACAAGCTGACGTCGCAGGTTTCGCGACAACGGTGTCATCCTGGAAAAGGTGTCGTGTCAGGTGCACTGCGCCAACCGTGATTGGCAACTCGTCGAACAATCACTTCAGTTTCCAGTCTTCGCCAAAGAATCCTTCGGCGACGACTTTTCCAGGAAAGATGCCGTCGTCCTGGACGCTGACGTCCAGCACCGCCCAGTCAGGCAACATTGCGATCTGCCGCGAATTGCTGACGTTGGAGAATTCGCGAAACGTCATCCCGCTGTTGGCGACCAGGTAGCGATTGGGATTCCGTGGGTTGGGAACGCAAAAGACCGGCGCGTGAATCGCGGAATCGAACTTCTGCTTGCCGATCTGCACCTGTTCGCGATTCCACTTGATCGGCAAGCGATCGGCAACGCTGAACAGGTAGCGGTTACTGGTGAAGTCACCGAAGCAGATCAAATGGTTTTCAGCAATCTGCTGTGCCGTTATTTGTGTATCGAGCACGCTACGGACTTCGCCGCGCATCAAACGACTCCAGCGACTTTTGGCGTAAGCGATCTCGCGGTCGATCCAACGCTGGACAACGCCATGCTTGGCCGGACGGCTGGGAATCACGAACAAGAATCGATCACAGAACGCGTCGTCGATCGGCCCCTGTAGCCCCGGACGCTTTCGCAATGCAAGATCGGAGACCAATTGCGTCCACTGGCCCTCGCGCACAGATCGCATTGCAACCCGGGGCGATCATCTGAATCCGCAATCAAAAACGGTTCGCCATCGATTTTCAGTCGGATTTCCTCACCGTCGGCCCATCCGGATTCGACGAAGTCCAGCCTGAGATGAGTGACCCCCGTTGTATCGATTTCCAGTCGCGACCCGTCAGCGATCCGCGCCTTCACTCTGCCGGGACTCCAATGTTCTTTCAATCCGGTCACTTCCAACCAAGCGGCCTGACCGTAGCGAACGCTATAGGTGACAAAGTCGATTTCCTCGCGCGGTAAGTCCACCGGTTCATCTGCCCACGCAGCGAGTTTCGAGTCGATCGCATCTGTCGAGACCGGATCGATTTTGTGACCCATTTTTGCACCGATGACATACGGCCACTCGAAGCCAAGCTTTTGCGACTGCTCGTAGACCCGATCGGCCGCTTGTTTTTGTTTGTCGACTTCGCCGCTGTAGGCGATGGTCCGAGTGTTCTTTAGATTCGCAGTCCAAGGCAACACGTCATACCATTGCATCAGTTTTTTACGCGACTCGCGTCAGCGGATAGGGCATTTTGTCTTGCCAACCCTGATACTGAATCGTGTCCACAAAACCAGCACCCGGATTGACCGCAAACCAACGCGTCGGATCGTGCACGGCAAAATGCCAACAGCCTGCACCCCCCATCGAGAAACCGCGAATCGAAATTCGCTTGCGATCAATCGGAATCAAAGTGGCGATGTGACTCCATCGATTCATAGACATCCTTTTCGCCAGCGAATTTGAATGCGTTGCAGTGGCGACCAAATGGATGCAACACGACGGTGTCAGGCCGGGAGCATACCTGACCAACCTTGGTCATCCGCTCGGTCAAGAAAGGAATCTCCGTCTTGGTGTCGCCGCGACCGTGTAGCCAAACGTCCAAGCGAATCGGCGTTTGCCTGGCCGGATCGAAACCAGGGGGAATCACTAACCCGTACGGTTGAACCGAATCGTCAATCAATGACACGAATCCGCCGACCAGCAATTGCGGCTGCTCTGTTTTCGCCTCGGAAAGCCCCAACAGCGTCAAGCCGCGTTTGCCCGCCGCCGCTGCGGTAAGACGGCGTTCGGCTTCGTCGAGTAACTGCTTCGCCGCTTCGGTTTCCGACTTTTTAAAAAACAAATTCTGGTCGATCGCCAAACGGACCGCACGCAGGAAAACCTCCACGTCCGGTCGCCAGGCTCCTACGTCGGCGGCGATTTCTGCGACGGTGCGCAGTCTGGGTCTGCAGTGCGCACGACGCGACTGTCCAGGTCCGCGATCGTGGACGCTTCGACTTGGATCCCCGCGGGCGGAAGTTGCTTGTACGTTTCGCTACGAACAACGGGAACGAAACTCCAACCGAGCGCAGCGAGCATGAAGACCGCGGTCGTGAACCTCAGCTGACTGACAATGTTCGCCGACATTTATCGGTCTCCGGCAATATCCAACACTTCTTCCAATTTCATCACTCCATCATAGATCGAACGTCCGACAATCGCCGCCGGCATTTCCATTCGCACCAAACGCCGCACATCATCCAGTGTCGTGACTCCGCCACTGGCCACCAGTGGAATGTCGGTTGCCGCCGACATTCGGGCCAATTCATCAAAGTTTGGGCCCCGCATCATGCCATCGCGGGCAATGTCGGTGTAAATGATCGCCGCAATATTTTCCGTGCGGCGACGCAGCTCTTTGGCCAAATCAACGGCTGGCGTCGTACTGGTTTCCAACCAGCCATCGGTGGCGACCATTCCGTCTCGTGCGTCGATTCCCGCGGCGAGCTTCCCGGGATAGGCGTCGGACATTTCGGAGAACCAATCGGGACGCTTCAGCGCCGCCGAACCAACAACGAGGCGGGCGAGCCCGAGATCCAGCAACGACTTGATCGCCTCTTCATCGCGAACTCCGCCACCGAGTTGGCATGGCAAGTCCGGTCGCTTCCACGATTCGCTTGACCGCGTCACGGTTCAGACTCGACTCGTCGCCGCGGGCGGCATCCAAGTCCACTAAGTGCAAGCGTTTGGCGCCGGCAGCGTGCCAACGTCTGGCAAAGGTGACGGGATCGTCACCGAATACGGTTTGACGGTCGTAATCACCTTGTCGCAAACGCACCGGCTTTCCTTCACGCAAATCAATTGCGGGCCAAATTTCCAACGTTAAGACTCCGAAGTGAAAGGGAATGCTGTTCAAGCTTCTGGGATGCTTCGTTGTCAAAAGGATAACTCCGTTCGCCATCCTATCGAACGCCCTGTGGAAATAACTCCCCGTATCGGCGACTTATGGCCAAGATTCGCAACTTGATTCTCGTCCCAGGTGATCAACTGAATCACGATTCGGCCGCCGCCGCAGTTTCTGGCGGAAAGGCGACGAGACATTGCGAGCCCCGGTAACTGGCTACCCCGCTGTGATGCCGGCCAGTTCGGTCGCGCGACGAACGCGCGTAATGCCAATGATGTAAGCGGCTGTGCGCAACGACACATCGTGTTCTTGTGCCCCTTGCCAAACATTCTCAAATGCTTCGTTCAGGGTGTGATCCAGTTCTTGGCGAACGCGATCAAGCGTCCAGCGGTAATGCTGTCGGTTCTGTACCCATTCAAAGTAGCTGACGGTCACACCGCCGGCGTTCGCCAGAATATCGGGCAACACCGTCACACCGCGCTCGTTCAGGACGGCATCGGCGGCAGGAAGAATCGGACCATTGGCGGCCTCGACAATGATCGATGCGCTTACCTGATCCACGTTCGCTCCGGTGATCACGCCGCCTAGCGCAGCGGGGATCAGCAGATCCACATCATCAAGCGTCAATAAAGCGTCGCGATGCAGCACCTCGCACTCGTTGTAGCCTTCCAACAGTCCGTGCTGAGCCGGATGCGTCAGTTTGTAGTGAAACAGACTGGGAATATCTAAGCCATCTGCGTTGTAATAGGTTCCCGTCACATCACTGACCGCCACGATCGGGAACTGTGCTTCGTGCAAAAACTTGGCTGCGTGCGAACCAACGTTGCCAAAGCCCTGAATGGCAACTTTTGTTTTCTCTGCCCTGTGTCCCAGGCGTTTGGTCAGCTTCACACTCGAGCGCACCAACGCCGCGTCCGGTGGCCTCCTCACGTCCCCGGGCACCATACTCTTCAACGGGCTTGCCGGTAATCACGGCCGGATTGAAACCGTGATACTTTTCCCACTGATTGCGAAACCATGCCATGACCTGATGGTCTGTCCCCATGTCCGGTGCCGGGATGTCGCGTATCGGGGCCAACGATGTCATGAATCTGATCGACAAACGCTCGCGTCAGTCGTTCGACTTCGCGCTCGGAAAGTTGGTTTGGATCCACGCCAATCCCACCCTTCGCGCCTCCGTACGGCAGATTCACCACGGCCGTCTTCCAAGTCATCAAGCTGGCCAGCGCACGGGTTTCGTCCAAGTCCACTTCCGGGTGATATCGCAAACCACCTTTCATCGGACCGCGGCTGTGATTGTGCTGAACACGAAACCCCAAGTAGTTCGCGATGCGGCCGTCATCGCGCTCGATCGTTACTCGAACTTGGATTTCACGCTGGGGCATCAACAGCGCTTCGCGGAACGCTTCATCCATCTCCAGATGCTCAGCCGCAGAGTCGAAGAACTGTCCCATCGCTTCAAACGCACGCATGAATCTCTTTCACGGAAGGCATTATCATTTCGCAATTAAACGAACAGAACTCGACAAATAGCGGTCGCGAACGCGTCATTGTATCCGCCAGGCCACCGGTAGGATGGGTCCCCGACCCGTCAATTGCATGGTTTCTGGGAGTCGGGTCTGGAGACCCAACCCACGGAAAACATGGGCTACGAGAAAGCAGGTGCCGTCCCGCGGAACTATGCCGCCTTGAATGGTGACAGCATCAGGCGGGCCATGAAGATTGGACTTGATGTGCTGGACCCACAACAAGACTTGCTCTCGCGTCGGCACAGGATGGTGCAGCAAATATCGGCGGCCCTGCGTCGTAGCGGCGAAAGCAACAACCTGTTGATGGATCGAATTGATGTCAGCGCGAGCCACTTGCATCGCATCATGAAAACCGGCGCCGACTAACATCCTCGCGGCCGTTGGCGTTAGTCCGCTCACCTGTCGCATCAGCGATGATTGACGTTGCCAACAGCCGATCACATCGGCCGTAATCCAATAGGCCTGCAAGCGAGTGGCGATGTCGGCTGCGTCACCTTGTTCTAAATCGTCCACAGTGTGAATGCCGGCCGCTCGCAATCGTTTCAAGTCGTCCGCATCGATCGCCAGCGATTCAATCGGTTCCAGCCTTGAAGTCAGGAAGGGCGTCATCGGGAATCGTTTGGACTTCCACCTGTTCACGTTTTCTTTGTTCGCTTTGACGCTTTCGATTCAACCGGTAACGACGTTCACCGCGATGGACTTTGATGACGCGTTTTTTGATGTCGACGGCTGCAGGAAGGTGTTGCTCAAGTTTTCCCTCACGACGAAACTCGTCAACGAGTTCCCTGATCTGTCGATCCTCCATCCGGGCTTGGATGCGTTGACTCCAATGGGCCGCCGGAATACTCGCCGTGGCGGAAACCAGCGGCCAAACACGCGACGCTGCCGGCAACGGTCGGCATGTGACCGCTTCGACATCACTAGCGGCTCGTTCAATCACTCGAGCCCAGCCTGTAATTGCCAGACCGAACAGCTCCGCCAGCACGACTGCGCAATTGCGAATCGATCCCTGCAGACGGGTCGTTCACAGCGGCGTCGAGTCGATAACACTGAACGAGCGCGTCGTATCGTTGATGCGAGTACTTTGCGCCGTGCAGCATCGCGGCTCCCAACCAACCGGGTCCATCCGCTAGCTGAAAGATGACGCGCAGATCATCGCTCTGCCATTGACGGTAGATCGGTTGATAATCCCGCTGAATGCTCCACAGCAGCGGAGCGTGGACAACCTCTTCTGCCTGGGAGTAAGCCGTGTTCAGCGGCTGGATTGGATCGGTGAAGTAGTGAGACAGGACGCCGGCCGCGTGCGCCGCATCAGCGAAGCGTCTCTGTCGCAGATACCGCTGCAGGCGATCGTACCATTGGTGGGCAACACGCGGCGCACCGCCCCAAAAGCCGTCCTGGACGTGGATCACGTGATTATGAAAATCGCGAAAGCGGAGATCGGGATCGATCGCCCCGCGAAGGTATCGGCGATAGTATCGCAGCAACCAACCGGCCAGCCGCTGTCCTGCTTCGGTTTGAACCAAGGGCAACGCATCGATTGCAAACAATTGATGCGTCAGGCGACAGTGGCCGGCGCGCACGATTTGGTGCAGCGGATTCATCGCAAGGCTCAGATGCAACAGGTGGGGGCAATCAAGCTACCTGGCGCAGATGCGGCTAGTTCGGCCCGGACATCAACTTTGTATGCCGCCGCTTGTCGTGCCAATCGACCACGCAGCATCGACTCACCGCCCACAATCGTGTGCGCAGTCTCCAGACCGCTCAGAGAAGTGCTTTTCCGATAGTGGCCGAAACTCGAAATGCCCGCATGGAGGCGCCTGCTCGCCATGCATTGTCCGAACACGCCATTGATGGTCGCTCCGCGCGATCGCAAGATAGACCGCGTACAGCTCCGTAAAGGAAAGATCCGAGAGATCTGCTAACGAATCGATCGCCATCTGCCACATCCTTGTTTGCTGGGTCTTGGGAGTCGGCCGACGTCCATCGCCTGACCGCGCGTAGTGTGGCGACTGGGGGGCTCATCTGGCAAGAGGTATCCCGGACCGATTCGGACAACCTGCACAAAAGCTTCAGCATCCAATAGCAAAACTTTAGCGAGGTTTTGCCCGCACAATCGCCCTGGTTTTTGACGCCAAATGCATCGCTTCCTGAGGAAGAGGATCGGGAGCGACCTGAGTGAAGTAATCGTCTTGGATCCCCAGTAGTCGCCGACGTTGGCGTGAAACCCCCGGATCAACATCGAGAAAGGTTTCCGCCATCTCATAGTCACGATCCCACAACACAGCCTCCGCCAGCCAATCGACCAGATCTTCCCACAACGCAATGTCTGGGCAATGAGGATCTGGAAGCTCGATCTCCAGCTTGAACCGATCGAGTTCCTCGTGAGTACCACCCAAGACATCGTGATAGGCGGCCAACACCGCTCGTCGCCACGTCTGAACGTCATCCCAAATGGCCAGGTCGGGCAATCCGTCAGGAAACAAGTCAATCTCGATCGCGACTTGATCACGTATCTCGATAAAGATCGCCGCCACGGCGGCTTCCGTGGTGGCGCTTAGTGATAGCGTTGATTCGGTGTCCGTCAGCAGGTGACGAGTCACGTCATACAACAAGCCGATTCGTTGTGAGGGCGACAACGCATCAAAAACAGCGATTCCCGATTGGCAAACACGCGAACCTTCGGGCTCTAAGTCATCATCGACATGCATCAACAATGCGTCGATCATCGTATCGATGGCTTGGCCAACAAGTAAGGCTTCGGAACCGCGCAGTGTGCGGTCCCCACGGCTGGTGTGCCACATCCTTCACTCCCCCGCTTGCGCCACCGAATAAAAATTACGGCGCAAAAAATGATGTCAGCGACAGTTAAGTCGTCGACATCATAGTCGGATCGCGCCGACGTGGGAGACATCGACGCGAATTTTCGCGATACGATCCTAAATCGTTATCCGGCAAGAGCAAGAACGTGTTTTAAGAAGGGGTCTGACCCTCGCTTAAACCGATCTCGATAAACGAAAGAAGTGTCCGGTACCGAGCTTAGCTTGCAATCACCTCTCGGCCACAAAGGGTCAGACCCCTTTTTAAAACACGGCTAAGACGCATAGGGCACACTTTGTACACCTCTGCCCGGGCCGGCATCGCGGCGCAGCGGGGCGGATTCGTGGACGCGGTTGCGACAACTCGTCGGCCTCGTCGATCCGACTCAGGTGCACGTCCAACTGCGGGTAGGGAATCCCGATGTCAACCAGAATCGAGTTGACGTTTGACTTCGCCCGGTCAACGATTCCAGCATCGACCAATAGTCCGCCGAAGCGACCCACATGCGGACTTTCCACTCGCACGGCACTGTCGCCCAGGTTGCCGAGGACGATTGCCGCCCCACGGCCTTCACCATGAATCATCTGACCGGCGAGCGTGTCGGCGGCGCGTTGCAGTGCCGCCCGGGTTGTTTCCATATCGGCGTTGTAGTCGACACCCACGACCACTTCGATGCGGCGGTGAGGGTGGTAACTGACGTTTTCGATCGTGCCGCCGGAGATCGCGCTGTTGGGAACGATGATGCGGCGATTGTCGGGCGTATCCAGCGTCGTCGTGAACAAGTCGATCTCGTTGACTTTGCCCATCACTCCGGCCGCGTTGATCACGTCGCCAACCTTGAAAGGCCGAAAGACCATCATCAAAACACCGGCGGCAAAGTTGCTGAGTGTGCCTTGGAATGCCAGGCCGATCGCGAAACTGGCACCCGCCAAGACGGCGGCGATGCCGCCCAGCGGTGCATGCCGAGCTTGCGATGCCACGCTGGCGACCACGGCCATCATGATCGCGTAAAAAATCGCTTTGCCGATGAACTTACCCAGCGTCTCATCGACGCGCCGACAAATCGGTCGGCTGATCACCCGCGAAAGATATTTGGCCGCCAAATAGCCGAGGAAAATGACTCCCAAACCGATCGCTGCCGGAATGACGTAAGGCACCGCGTTCGAAACGCCGTTAGTAACCACCCGGTCACGGCCGAGACATCTCCGGCAATCAAATGATCCATCGCCGTCGTCGACGACCGTTCCGCTCGCAAGTTCCTGTTCGCCTGCCACCGTATCGTTCCTTCCGTGGAATGAAAACTCACACGTCCGCTCGTTCAAGCTGGATCCTTCGTCGTCGCCTATAGAAAAGCTGCCGAGGCTGTAAAGGCAAGTTCGTCGGAATGCCACACTGGCTCCGCACAGTCTGTTAATTGGACTGGCAGAGCCAGTGGTCACACAAGCCAAGATTGGTCACGCGTGCAACTCCGCGCAAGCCACGGGTGATCAGCAGCAGCGATGCCGTACCTACTTCAACACCGGTAACGCTCGCTCGTCGGCCTCGGTCTCGTCTTCCGCGTCCGGATCGCGGTAGTTGCTAGCGTCGAAATGACGCGTGTAGGCTCCGAAGTCGTTGAAGGCATATTTCTTTGCCCAACGATAAACGAAACTTCGCTTCGGGAATCTCGTCGCCAGGCTGATACTGGCTCCGCCGCGGCGTGACGTCCTGCAATTCTTCGATCACCGATCCACGCACCGTCGTGTCCCGGGCTCCGTGCTTCTCGGCCAGCTGTACCAGCAGATCGGGACGCTCCATGATCACGCAGCCGCGGGTGTTCTGTGCCGTTAATTCACGAAAGTCTCTCAGGAACTCCGAGTTGTTGAAGGTCTCGGCCAGCGGACGATCGTCGTGAATCGACTCGGTCGCCAACTGGATCACCGGACACGGTTCGATGTCTCCCCAGGGACCGACGTGGTGCGTGAAGCCGGTCGCCGCCGGACAAAGTGCGTTGCCGGCATCGTCGTGGTAGGCATCGATCACGATGATCGGTTTGGTGGCGCGGGTGTCGACCACAAATTGACGGACACGTCGTTGTTCGTTCACTGGAAAGCGCCAGATCGCGGATTCGGCTCCGGTCCAACCGGACGATAGATGTGAAACCAGCAATACATCACGCCCATCTCGATCAATCGATCGACCCAGGCTTCCTGGACCAGGTCGTCGATGTTGCTCTTGCAAACGCTGGTGCAAACGCCCACCAACAGGTTGTGCCGCAGCGCCGTCTCCAAGCCCTTCATCGTTTGGTTCAACACGCCGCCACGTCCGCGCCGCTCGATCACTGATGATTTCGGATACCTTCGACGCTGATCAGCGGCGTCACGTTTCCCAATCGTTTCAGCTCCGACGCGACTTCGTCGGTGATGAAGTGGCCGTTGGTGAAGACCTGGAAGTAAACGTCGCGGTTGGCCTCAAAGATCTTCAACAGATCCTTGTGCATGAAGGGCTCGCCGCCCAAGATGCCAAAGAAACTGTTGCCCATCGCCTTGGCTTGGGCGATTGTTTTGTTGGCTGCCTCCACCTCGATGCGATGTTGTTTGGCTGCCACATCGACCCAGCAACCCTGGCATCGCAGGTTGCAGCTGTTGATGACCGACAGATACAGAAACGGCGGAAAGAATTCGCCCCGTTTCAGCCGCCGCTTGTGTCGATGAACACTCCAGAGGCCCTTCACGCCCAGCGTCCAAATGGCTTTGGCCAACAGGCGTTTGTTGGTCTCGGTCAGGAATCGACGAGCGAGGCGAATATACATGCGGGACTGAATAGGGCGAACGGGAGATCGAGCGATCGGGTACGTCATTATGTCCGGAAACGACCAACATTGCACGATCGCCTCGTCGGCTCGGCTTCCAGCGTGCCAGGCGCCCCGTCGACTCGGCTTCCAGCGGTGCCAGCCATTCCGGTACGGCAGGATGCCGCACCTACGACTTGCCGGGAACTTCGATGCCGCCAAATCGCGTCTAGGTCTTGCGCGAACTCCGGATTGTCATCGTCGTCAAATCCAACGTGGCATCCGAGCCGATTTTCCGCTGTCGTCAGCTCAACTATGTGACATAGACGGTGAACCTGACTGCAGCGCCCGAACATGTTATCACGCCCCCGCCGACCCAGACTTGAAGCACCTAGAACGAAGGCATTTGTTGACGTCGATTGCTCCGGATCTTGGTCTCGGCCGACGTGGATCAGTTCACGGTCCGTCGCGACGAGGCAAAACCGGTTGAATTAGGTGTTTTCTTTCCGTGGGACCACATTCGCCCGGTCGTTGAACTCGGCAGTCCCGGCGAATCGGAAACGGCGTCTTCCCAGATCGACGGGGCACAGTCGGAACATGGCTCGGCCGAATCGCACCTGATGGCCGATCGGTGCTTTATCAACCGGCACCCGGCTTTGTCGGCATCGATCTTGTCACGGTGACCTTTGCCGATCGATTCGAGTACGGCGATGGCGTTAACATGATCACGACCGACGGCGAGACCGGGACCGAAGCCGACCATGCGGCTCACCAAGCACGATTGCCGTCAATGTGGTTGAACCTTTGCTGGCCGTTGACGATTGGTTCAGAGTCGATCGTCGATGGACGTTCACGATTCTGGACGTGCTCAGTAACGATCTTCGCAACGCCCGCTATATCGGCGACGATCCGATTTTGACGATTCAGGGTTATCGCACCGATGGCGAGGGCCAAATCTCGATTGATGACGATCGTGTTCAATTGATCTACACCCCGGCCGCAGGTTTCCAGGGCGTGGAGACCATTGTCTACACCGCCGTTGACCAGGACGGTTACACAGTGGAAGGCACCGCGCAAGTTCGCGTCGACAATGACCAGAGCGCGATTCACTTTGGCCGGAACAATTACAGCAGCAACTTGTTCAGCAAGCCGCTTTGCATCACCAATACGCTTTCGGCGGCCCGGCTTACGAAGGTGACCATCGGTATGATTGGTCCGACTTCTTGGTTTCGATGGCGATATCGCTTGCCAGATCCAGTGCCCGCTGTGTCGGGCCCATGACGTATCCGGGCACCAATAATCAAATCGCTGAAGTCGACGAATCGGATCGCGTGAAGACCGATGGCGAATACTTGTACGTTCTTTCCTCGCCCGATCAGAACGACTGGCGCGGCTGGGAATTCTTTCCTTGGATCGGGATCCCGCGTGAGTTTGCACCGCTGCCCGAGCCCGATGGTGAGAATCTGCTGACGATCATCGATGTGCGGCAACCGGACGCACCGATGATCGTGTCGCGACAGTTGTTCGAGGACCGTGTGCTTTCGCTCGATCTCAGCGGTGATCGCTTGACCGTGCTTTCACAACGCCAGCAACAGACGGTCGTGACGACGCTGGATGTTTCCGATCCACAAGCGATTGCTACGGTTTGGACAACCGTTGTCGATGGCCAGTTCAAACAGGCACGGCGTGTCGGCCAAGCCCTGTATGTGTTCACCGACGAAAATGGCCGGCGTTTTCCCGCACTGGAGGAGACTTGCGATGACGCTGGCAGTTCTGCTTTTAGGAAACGGGTCAGCAGTACCTCCAGCGAGTCGGCGATTCGTTGGTCGATCTGGTTTTCCGAGCCAACAAGTTTTTGACGCTGACGGCGATCCCGTGGACGACGTGCCGGCAATGCTCGTCGATCCGCTCGATATTGGCGTTGCGGATTAGCGAGGCCGACTGAACATCATCACCTTTGACACGGCAAGCGAAATCGAGGCGGTGCTATCGATTGGGACATCAGCCGCGCCGGTGAACACGTGTTGGTGACACCAAAGTCGATTTACGTCACGCGAACCGACTATCAGTCGTCGCATTCCGGTTTGCCGATGACTTACCGGTGTTCACTGACATCCCCGAACAACCGACGATCGTCGACCGCGATCGAGCGATTCGCAATCGCAGACGACGGCATCATCGATTCGTCGGAATCGGGTGCGGTTCCGGGTGCTTTGAATAACAGTTTCTCGATGGACGAAAACGACGGTTTGCTTCGCATCGCCACCGAGAACTCCTGGTGGTCGGTAGTCGCCGGAGGACGACGGCACTAACGTCTATGTCTTGCAGCCAACAGCCGATGCGTTTGAAGTGATTGGTGGTGTCACGGGTCTGGCACCGGGGAGAACAGATTTATGCCGTTCGCTTTGCCGGCGATCGCGGTTACGTCGTCACCTTCCGTCGCGTCGATCCCTCTTTGTGTCGACCTCGCGATCCAACCGCGCCACAGGTTCTTGGGCAGACTGAAGACGCCGGGCTACTCCCAGTATCTGCACGTCATCGACGAAAACCATTTGATCGGCGTCGGTCGCGATGCGGATGAGGAGACCGGGCTCTACGACGGCCTGATCGTTTCGCTGTTCAACGTCAGCGATCCATCCGACCCGGTCGTGCAAGATCGTTACGAATTCGCAGGCGGCCGCACCACGTTCTCGCCGTTTGCCGAAGACAACCCCTGGGACTTGCGAGATCATCACGCGATCAGCTATTTCGCGGAGTCGGGAATCTTGGCATTGCCGATTTACAGCAAACACAATCACTGGAGCGAAGAGGGGACCAACCGATCATCGAATCGCCCGATCAGTCGGCGGTCCGCACGTTCCGAATCGATACCGAAACTGGCATCGCAGAGTTGGACTCGATTCCATTCGATTCACGAGCCGATCGTACGGTGCGAATCGGCGAGCATCTGTATTCGCTTTCCAATCAAGAACTGAAGGTCACCGATCTGCTGCAACCTGACGGGATCGTTGCCTCGCTGGAGTTCGAGCGAAACGGCCAAGACGACTTCGTTGACAGCGACAGTCGGCGATCCAGTCACCATCGACGTCATCAGCAATGACGGTGTCGACAATGACGTGGAGATTTTGAACGCGACGTTGGTTGACGGCGAAGGGGAAGTCATTGTTGTTGACGGCAACCAAATTCGCTTTACGCCGACATCGCGATCGCTTGGCAAACATCGCATTCGCTACACCGCTCGCGACGCCGCGGGTACCTTGATCGATGCCTTCGCAACGGTCGATCCCGACATCGATTGGCAAAACGAAAAACGAACACTCGACGTCAATAACGATGGCATTCGATCGACCCTGCGACGCCCTCAATGTGATCAACTGGCTTGATCTATATGGAGCGGTGGACAGCGAAGAGGTCGAGCGTCAAATCGGTGATGCTGACTCGGTCGAACTGTTCTACTTCGACACCACGGGTGACGGCGTACTTTCGGCGCGAGACGCCTTGTTGATCATCAACGACTTGATTCGCGAAGCTGTGGTCAACCTGGGCGTGGCCGGCAATCCCATCGATTCCGATGTCGATTCGGAAGTTGAGCCAACACGCGTTGAAGTTCGGGGAATCGAAGCGAAAGCCGCCAAAGTCGCATCATTCGGCACGCTCGAAACGACGAAACGCGAAGCCATCGACGTTGCGCTGACGGATCTGACCGGCAGCGAAGATGACATGGCCTCACTGGGCGAGGCGCAAACATAGACGGTGTGCTGCTACTGACGGCGAAAGACACAAAAGCTGCTAGTGCTTTGTCACAGCTTAATTTTAGGGTTGCCGTTTTGGTGGCGTCAGCTTCCAGCTTGCGAATTCCGTACGAAAACAAATGGCAAGCAGGATGCTTACCCCACTTTTTAGCTGTGACAAAGCACTAGTTGCATTGGTGACTGCTGGACGAAGCAGGTTTTCGGGGCGTCTCTGTTCGACCCAGGGTGAGGGGCAACGCCGTTAAGGATTTTGGTGCCGTTCTTTCCAAATATTCTTCGTAGGCGCGGCATCCTGCCGTGCCGGCATTTCCTTTCCGGCACGGCAGGATGCGCGCCTACGCGAAGAAATTTGCTTACCGGCGTTGGGCGTGCCCCGTTTCCGCCTCATTCGTACGCCTTTATTTCATCCAAACGTCACGGAGGTCTTTTGAGGCGGCGTTGACGATGCCATTGTCTTCCATGATTTGATCGTGTTCTTTTTCGATGTCGTTGCGATTCAGCACGATCGTTGTGTTGCGATTGTCTTCCAGTTCGATCACGATCAATTCTTCCTCAAGCGAACTGAGTAGCTTGGCCGCAGCACGGATATTGGGAATTGGATGACCGTTAATCGTGCGAACGACGGCCGGGAACAATACCCGAATGTCGCGAGTCATCCGGTTGGAGATAAGTTTGTTGATCACAACCAACTGCTCGCCGGGTTCTTCAACCCGGTCGTAACGTCGGACCAGATAGGGATTTTCGACTTCCCGCATGGCCCCGATCAGTGCTGACACGGCTCTAGCAGTGGACGCTCCCTTGGCCAGCATACTGTCAATCGACGCCATAAACTCGGCCGTTGCGACGCCAAGCACGATGGGACCGTAGACGCAGTACGATGGAGGATCCTCAAGCATGTAATTCAACAGATACCGTCCGTCGCGGAAAACGGGTATCTGAACTTCCATTTCTACACCGTCGCGAAGAATTCTTGCTGCGACAGTTCCGTTCTCGGCCACCTTCTCGACCGCATACTGATAGGAGACTTGAGTGTTTTCGTCGTAGCTGACTTTGCCCAGATTGTTGACCTTGTAATCGCCGATGTGGGTGATCACGTCATTCATTTTTAGCGGATAGTCATCCAGCGAAATTGGCATCACAGCGAACTTGACTCCCGACGCGCCGTCAGGCATTCTTAGCCAACGCCGCATCTGTTTCGATTCGAGTGTTTGCGCGTGCAGCCACAACTGAGGTTTGCCTTCGTAGGTTCCGTCCGCGATATCATCCAGCATCGTGTTGATTTCTTCGCAGGGGATTGCGTAACCGATGTCGTTTGATGAGCTGAGACCGCCGCGGGCAATCCCGACAACCTTGCCGCTGGCGATCATTGGGCCCCCACTGTTGCCGTTGTTCAGCGGTGCGTCGATCTGGGTCCTTAGCCCGCAGGTTCGGTACTTGTAGCGGACATGTTCAAGACGGGAAACAACGCCCTCGGTGACCGACAGCGATTCACCACCCTTGGGATACCCAAAAACTTGAATCTTGCTTCCCGACTTCGGCGTGGCCGTTGCGATCTCAAGCGGTTTGACGCTGTCTGGTAGCGGCTCGTCGAGCGTGATCACGGCCAGGTCAATGCCAGGGGCGATCGCTTCGACAGTGCCGGAAAGCCGATCGCTTTGACCATTCAGGCTAATGGAGATATCTGTCGTCGCAGCGACGACGTGGTAATTGGTCAACACTTGGTTTGATGCAATCACGACGCCAGAGCCGCTGACATTACTGCTTGTCCCACGTTTCCAGGGGCTGCTGAGACTGTAAGCGCGTCGAATTGAGTAAACTTTGACGACGGAATTGCGAATCTCATCGTTGTCGCTTTGAGCCCAAACTGGCGGGATCGCCTCACCCCCCAAGATCGTGATGAACATTCCGAGAGCAAGCTGCGCGTGACATCGTTTCTCCTACCGGACCGCGAGTGGATGCCAAATTGTATCAGACGCGCAGCTCGCATTCACGCTCCCCGTTCATTGGGTGGTATTAGACGCCTTCGCGTCGGCTGGATCCCATCCGGCGTTGGACTTTTCGTCGTCCCTGAGCATTTCTCGGCACGCGGATCAAAGCAACCGATTTCGAGACAGCTCGTTTGCCGCCAACGGAGGAAGCACGAAGACTCATCGGGCGGTAATTTGCAAGAAAAATTCTTTATTGACCTGCGTGTGAGTCCGATATAGTCTTGTAGCAGAAGCTTCTGTTTCCTTGTTAATCTTCCTCTTCTTGTGAGGTAGCTAATGCAAGAACCAGCGTACAAATTTGTGAGGGTGCTTGTCTCCAATTTGTGAGGAGGCGTGTACTGTTCGCGCGAGCATTTCGATTCCGGCTTCGTTCGGCGATTTTTGCAACTCTGCATCCCGCTCCATGACACTTAGGGGCAGTGATGCGAGATTGGCCCAAACTGGGCATGGCTTGAACGAGTCAGTGTGACTTGTGGTGGTGGGCAGTTAGGTGCTCTCGATGATCCATGAGGCTCTCGCCCTCTGTTTGTGGCGAGGGCCTCTTTGCGTTACTGCGGAGCCCTACTGTGCTGTCCTCAGTAACGCGATCCTACGGCAACTGCTCTCGTTCCCGTCGGCCCCCTTTTATGACACGTTCTCAGGCACTCCAGTCCCTTGCTGGACGCGAGCGGAGACGGTTGGCGTCGTCATCGTCGATGAACGTCTCCGTCTCGGGATCAAGTTTCAGTTTGCGCTGCAAGATCCAGGCGATCGCCGCGGCATGACTGGCAATGTGGGACCTCCGCATCACGTCCGGATTGGCCGCCGTCACACCTCGCGAGCGAACGCAGTCGAAGAAATCTCGCGAGTGAGCGGAAACATCCAACCCGCGAACTCGCTTCGTGTTGGGAAGCTCATTCTGCAGCGACTTCGGCTCGACGACGATCTCGCCTTCGTCGCCCGTTTCCACCGATCCTCCTTCGCCGATAAATCGGACCGGACACGTGCCTAGCCGGGTGATGTAATGCGGCGCTCGATTGCCGAATGGATCGCTTAGAAAGTCGATGATTAACTTCACACCATTCGCGTAGCGACAGGTGATGTTCGTGTCCGTTGGCTCGTACTCGATCGGCATCGTGTCATCCGCCTGATTGGCCCATTGGCACAGATCGACGGTATGCGCGCCCCAGTCCAGTAGCCGGGCGCCCGAATCAAAGTCCCACTGACCGCGCCAACGACCATCGACATACTTTTGGTTGAACGGACGCCAGGCAGCGGGTCCGAGCCAAAGATTCCAATCAACGACTTCTGGCGGCGGTGTCGGCTCGGCGGGGAGCCAGGTGTTATCCAACACCGGCGTGTAAACAGACGCATGCATTGTGTGAAGCTTGCCAAGCTTGCCATCATGTACCAATTGCACCGCTTTCTGAAAGTTGGGAACACTGCGACGCTGAGTGCCGGCCTGAAACACACGTTGCTCGCGATGCACGGTGTCGGCAAGTTGTTGGCACGCTTGGATCGTGATGCCACATGGTTTTTCGCTATAGATGTCCTTGCCCGCTTGGGCCGCCAACATCGAAGCCGCGGCATGCCAGCGGTCTCCCGTGGCAATCAGGACGGCATCGATGTCGGCACGGTCGAGCAGTTCCCGAAAGTCGCGATAGACAACGCAATCCGTGTTGCCGTAGTGCCCATCGACCAGGGCTTTGCCTGCCTCGCGCCGTTTGGCTTGCACTTCCGCGATCGCAAGGCAACGCACATCAGCAAACTTCAGCATCGCATTCAGGTCGTAGGTGCATCGCGGACCAATGCCGATCACGCCCAGAGAGATCTTGTCATTGGCGGCGATCTTTTCATCGGCGGCGAGCAGCGGTGACGGCACGGCAGCGGCCAACGAAGCGGCCGTTGCAGCGGCCGTCGTACTCAACAAGAATTCTCGACGCGTCGCATCAGCGGACTTTCTCATCATTTCTCTCGCTTTCTCGGGTAATCTGCTTGGACGTTCGACAACACCATGATATGCCAGAAGGCTTGCCGAGGGAGGTTTCCGGAGGCCGGGATGTCCGATTCGTTCTCAGGCTCGGGCTCTCGGTCAGGACGATACTTGTCAAGACATCCCAACTTCCGAAGCGGAGCCTGGGAACAAGTGGAATCCGGTACGCCGAGTACTTGAAGTGGTTTTCGGGGAAAGGCGATGCTTCGCGAAGCATCCTTGCCCCGTGCCTTTCCCCGAAAACTCGTTTTCGAAATATCGCTGCTTTGCCGAGCCCGCTGCAATCGGTTGAACCACAATTTCGGCAAGCGAAGTTGTCGGTTATCCACATTTCATTTCGGCGACCGCAGGAACCTGCCGGGCTGCTGCGATTTCCGCGGAATAGTCAGCGCAAGGAGACAGTCGAATGACCATTGATGGCTATCGGTGTCTCCTTGCTGCTCCTCCTTAATCCCGGATTGGAGAATCAAACGTACGAGTTGAGCGATTGAGTTCGGTGCGGGTCTTCTTGAAGATGTGATGTCGCCGTGTCTCGACCGTACGAATGCTGACGTTCAAGGGCTCTGGCGATCGATTTGTTGGGCTTTGCCCTCGACGAGCAAATCAAGGACTTGACGCTCTTTGTTTGTCAGTCCTGACAGTCGTCGGCGGAGTTCGGTGTGTCGGGCGTCGATACGTCGTACGGTTTGATCGCGGGTCAGGGCCTTGCGAATCGCGTCCCACAGTTCTTGCTCGCTAAATGGCTTCTCCAGAACTGTAATGGCACCGTTTTGCATCGCTCGAACCGTGAAGGTGGTTTCGGCATACGCCGTTACAAAGATGACGGGCAGCGAGATACAATCGGCAGCCAGGGACTCCTGTAACTCGATCCCATTCATCCCCAGCAAACGAAATTCCGTGACGACACAACCTGGGACATCCGCTGAATATGCTGCGAGAAAATCTTCGGCGCTCGCGTACCGTTTGACGTCGATCCGCATATCGTCCGCGATCCGGGCGATGATGGCCCGCGATTCTGGATCGGGATCGACAATGAAGACCGCCGGCGACTCCGACATCGGTTCACTCCAGCTTTTTTCGGGGAACCGGAGTGCATCCGGGTCCAAAATATGACATGTTTGAGTTGACGCTATCAACGCGACATTCGTCCCGAAAATGAGTCACGGGTTTGAAGATTCTTAAAAAGCCGCCCAAATGACGCCGCAAGAACAAGCCCCATCCCAGCTGCTCGATCGTGCCGCAAGTGGGGAGACGGGAGGCCGCCGACAGACTCTTCGAGCTGGTGTACGATGAATTCCGTGAGATGGCGGCCGGCTATCTGCGGCGCGAGCCCGGCGATCTGACGCTGCAGCCGACGGCGCTGGTGCACGAGGCATTTTTGCGTTTGATTGACCAAACCAACGTCGATTGGAAGGGTCGCACTCATTTTCTGGCGATCGGCGCACAGGCCATGCGGCGGATCTTGGTCGACCATGCTCGCAAACGGCGGCGCGCCAAACGGGGCGGCGATCGTTCTGCGAATCAGCTTTGATGATCAGATTGTTCTGTCGCCACAACACGATGATGATCTGCTGGCCGTGGATGAATTGCTCGGCGAGTTGCAGGAGATCGATCCGCGGCAGGCGAAAATCGTCGAGCTTCGTTTCTTTGGAGGGATGACGAGCGCCGAGGTGGCTGAGTATCTGGGAATTTCAAAATCGACGGCCGATCGTGAATGGCGGATCGTGCGGGCATGGCTTCGCCAGCAGTTGACTGAGGATGAAACCCCGTGACCCCGGAACGATACGCCCGCATCAAGCAATTGTTTGCCAACGCCGTCGAGCTGGACCGAGCAGCAGCGGGACGCATACCTCACGCGAGAGTGCGGCGACGACGCACAGTTGCGAAGCGAGGTTGAATCGCTGCTGCGACATGATGATTCCCAGACGATCATTCAAGCCGACGATGAGACGCTGGCGGATTTTTCTCGCCAGACCGTCCCAGTTACATCCCGACGCATCGTGGTAAAAAAACTGCAAGGTTTCAGTAGCTTGACAAAACACTTGGGTGCGAAAGGATTCCTCGCGCTCGGTGGTCTGCTTGCCTGTGTCCTGCTTTCGCTTTTGGGGTACTTTGCACATTACAGTATTCATGGCTTTCAGACAGAACTGCGTCGCGCAGCACTCAATGAAATCGTCGACGGAAAAATTCTCGCCTTGCGAATGTGGCTCGAGCATCGAGACGGAGAAGGTCGAGTCTTGGGCGAGAAGCAACAAATTGCGTGATCGAGTCGGTGAACTTGTCACGATTGCCAATCAGTCACAAGAACTTCCAACGCACACTTCAGCAATCACCGCTGCAACAAGAGATTCAGGCCGAAATAGCGGCACTGGCCGGTCGCGACACACGCTACGCGATTTGGGATCGTCGTCATTATCTGGTCGCGGATACCGTTGACGAGCGTGATCGAATCGGTCAGAGCGCGACGCCATGGGGATCCGAGCATTCTCGCATCTGTATTCGAAGGTGACTCGCTAGTGTTCCAGTTTGATCAGAACCGGTCGATTTCCAAGCTTGACGTGCCTGCTGACATCGAGACTCACCTGGCGATTGTGACGCCGGTACGTGATCGCGACGGGAACATCATTGCGGCTCTGCAGATTCACGAGGAAAACAGCCGCGAGAAGGGCAGTCGAATTCTGCAGATGGTCCGTCTCGGCAAGACCGGAGAAACGTATATTTTCAATCAAGACGGCTTGATGCTCACCATCAGCCGGTTCGAGCAGCAGTTCCACGAACTTGGACTGATCCCGGACGTTCCAAACACCGAGTCGGGCAGCCGAATTTATCTACGCGATCCGGGTGGTGACTTGACCGTGGGCTTTCGGAGCGACGAACCATTGTCGTCCCGACCGCTGACGCGAATGGCCCGCCTGTGCACCTCGGGACACGATGGCGATGATTTGCAAGGCTACCGTGACTACCGAGGTGTTCAAGTCGTCGGTGCCTGGCGATGGCTCGATGATCTCAGTGTTGGAGTGGCGACGGAAGTAGACGTCGACGAAATTGAGCCGGGCATGCAGATGGTGATCTGGGAGACCTGGATTGTGCTCGGTATGTTCACGTTGTGCGTCGGGGTCACACTCTATTCCTACTACTCGGTCCATCGCCTTCGACAAGACCTGGGAGAAAATCGCAAGCTGGGCCAGTACCGACTGGGGAAGCAGATCGGTGAAGGTGGGATGGGCAAAGTGTTCAAGGCGGAACACGAATTGCTCAAGCGACCGACCGCGGTCAAGTTGCTCAAGCCCGAGTTCGTGGACAGGGACAGTCTGGCCCGCTTCGAACGCGAGGCACGCCTCGTTGCCCAACTCGAACATTTCAATACGATTCGAGTCTACGACTACGGCGTCACGCCGGAGGGGCTGCTCTATTTCGTGATGGAATACATCGACGGTTTGTCGCTCGCCGAATTGGTTGAACTCGAAGGCCCGCTTTCCCCGGCTCGGACTGTCTTTCTATTGCGGCAGAGTTGCTATTCGTTGCGCGAAGCACATGATGCAGGGCTGGTTCATCGCGACCTCAAGCCTGGCAACATCATGGTCTGTCAACGCGGAGGCGAATCGGATGTCGTCAAAGTGCTCGACTTTGGCCTCGTCAAGTCGGTCGAAACGACACAGTCACAAGAAATCACGTCAACCAATCTGGTCGCCGGTACTCCGCAGTACATTCCACCGGAGCGGCTCAGTGATCCGCAAACAAATGATCCTCGATCCGACCTTTATTCTCTCGGCGCCGTAGCCTTTTTCCTGCTGACAGGGCGTGATGCGATCGAGGGCGACAGTTTGGCAGAAGTCCTTCATCACGTGATCAATACGCCGCCGCAGCGACCGTCCGAGTACACGTCGCAGCAGATACCAACGGCATTGGACGAGTTGGTCTACCGTTGCCTGTCCAAGGATCCCGATAAACGTCCTCGCTCCGCCGCAGAGATGATCGTGATACTCGAGGAGCTTGAAGCCTCGCACCCATGGTCGCAATCGCAAGCCGAAGCTTGGTGGGCAGAAAAAGACTACTTGCGAAAACGAGGCTGATAACGTGTGGCGTACTCGGCAACTACTTCGTATCGCCCAGCGGCGTCAGTGTGACGGTTCGAAAGTGAATGACGCCACCTTCCGATTGAAGCCCAATTTTTCCAGCTCTCACATCGCAGGCGGTTGCCTCATTGACCTGCTGACCATTCAGGACCACGGTGATTTTGTCACCGTCTGCGGTGATCTCGTACTTGTTCCACTCGCCGGGCTCGTTTTCGTTACGCTCCATCTTCTTCAGCCCCATCAGTCCACCACCGATATCGGGGAGATCGAACCTGCGGGCCTGGTCGCCATCGATTTTGAAACCTTGAAAACCGTAAACGTCACCCGCGTCGCCGTGTTTTAACTGGGCTTCCACGCAGTTGGGCAGCATGGTGGGCTCGCCGGTGATTCGCATCAGCACTCCACTGTTGCCCGGCTCGTTCGGCCAACGCCACTCAACAACGAGCTTGAAACTCTCGTACTCTTGCTGCGTGCATAGGTAGCCGCCGGGATCACCCTGACAGACCAAGATACCGTCCTTAACGCTCCAAACATCTTCCATTTTCGCGTCCTCATCGACCAGAAAGAACTCCCATCCGGACAGATCCTTGCCGTTGAATAGTTTGGCATCCTGCGTTGCCGGCTTGTCCGCCAAAGTCGTACCCGCCAGCACGATGGGCAGGCCCAGAAAGCAAAAAACGGCGATGTTGTAACGCATGTTGAACTCCTTCAGAGAAACGGTGTGTCGGCCGCAACAGGGCCACGGATGAATATACTGTTTTGTGCAGTTGGTAAAACGCGACATCGGCACGAACATCGAGGCGTGCTAAATCGCAATGGCGAGTTGATTCGTCAGCGATATAGAGGCAAGTCATTCGTTCGGTAATGCTGCCAGCCATGGTGCGAATCCCATGTACACCGACAACGATGAATTCTTTAGCGGCAATCGGCTTAAGCAGGCTCCGTTCTATACACTCGAAGGGCACGTCGATTACACGTTACGGCCCGGGCTGTGGGCGGGTGCTGGCTTAGGCTACGGGCTTGGTGCGGCCTCAACCATCAACGGAGTAGCCAAGAATGACGACCGCGAAAATCTCGGTTGGCAAACCAGCCTAGGGTATCCGTTTTCTGCGAAACTGGGACTGAAGCTGGCCTACATCGGAATTCGTGCACAAACACCGGTTGGAGCCGATTCCGACAGTTTCGCTGCGGCACTTTCCGTACTCTGGTGAGCAAACCCAATGAGTTGAGTGAGGAACCGGCACCACGATCGCCAGACCAATTCCATATTGGTGGTGTTCACCGAGAAGTCTCGCTTTTCTTTGAGCGAGAGGTTTCGATGGTTGGCCAACGGACAGAAAAGGTAGTCTCCCGCAGCATCGCTCGTCTCGAGTGAGCCGTTTTTATGCATCAGCGAATTGAACAACGACTTTGATGTCGTCGGCCGACCGCTGCAGCGCCTGGGCGAAGTTCTCAGGTGTTTCGCAACGCGTCACCAGCTTGGCAAGCCACGTCCGGTCAGCTTGGGCCAGGACTTGTCCTGCTTTGTACCAGTGTCGCTTGTTGGCGTTGACGCTGCCGACAATCACGTTGTTCTTGAGCACGACCGCGGCGGCAATGTCGGCCGCGTCGGGACCGACGGTGGATCCGCCCGAGCCAACGCCTGTCAGACATAGAATCCCGCCGGCACTGATTCCTCGGATCGAGTCCTTGATGACCTGGCCGACGCCGGTGCATTCGATGATCACGTCCGGTTCGAATCCCAGGTCGGCAACACTTCCGCTGTGATAGGTCGCGCCCAGGTCACCGAACGAGTTCGGGCTTGGGGCCGGATTCGACACGATCGAGAACGTGTACTTGCATGCCGTGCTGTTTGGCGACGAGTGCGGCCAGTAGACCAATCGGGCCGGCGCCCGTCACGAGTACCGTTTGTGGTTCCCAGAAGGCACGCTGACCAACCGCGACAACTTGCTCCCAAGCTTTCGTGACCACGGTCGTCGGTTCAAGCAACACACCGAGCAGCCCCAGGGACGGATCGACTTTCATCGCGTACTCGGGTTCGATCCGCCAACGCTCGGACATGAAGCCGTTGATTTCCTTGATGCCGCGTTCGGTGTACTGGCCGTTGCGGCACATGTCCCACTCGCCGACTGCACAGTTGGAGCACGGCACCGAGTCAGGACGCCGGACGATGCCCACGACTAGATCCCCTTCATGGAACGCCTTGTTTGTGCCTGGGTCGACAACGCGGCCGAACGATTCGTGACCAAGCACGAGTCGCTGCTTGCCCGGCGGCGCCCAGCCGTATTTGCCTTCGACGATTTCGGTATCGGTTCCGCAGACACCGACGGCAATGGCTTCGACCAGGACCGCCCCTTCCCGATATCCGGTTCGGGAATGTCTTCCAATTGAGCGGTTCCGGGTTGCTTGGGTATGACTGTGATCGCTTTCATTTCATTTTTCCTTATTGGCGGTACTCTTTGACCTAACTTCCTTCGCGGTACTCGTGTTCTTACCGGCCTCGAGAATCGACTCCGGTGAAAACGCCGCGAACATTTGCATGATCTTGGCAATCGCTCCGGTCCAGCCGGTCTGATGACTGGCACCCAGTCCAGCACCGTTGTCACCGTGGAAGTACTCGATGGAACTGCAGACAATCTCGCCAATGTTGATCCTCTTGGAACTTCTCGATCCCGCCGTAGACCGGACGCCGACCGTCCTGGTCCTTGAGAAAGATGCTTGCGAGCCGGCGTCCGATCTCCTCGGCGACTTGGTACAGGTTCATGTGTTGACCGGAACCGGTGGGGCATTCCACCGTGAACTCGTTGCCGTAGTAGCTGTAGTACTGCAACAGCGCCCGGATGATCAGCACATTGACTGGCATCCAGATCGGGCCGCGCCAGTTTGAGTTGCCGCCGAACATGCCGGAATCGGACTCTGCCGGCAAATAGGAAACTTGATGGACCTGGCCGCCTGCCGAGATGACATAGGGATGGTCCGCGTGGAACCGCGAAATGGAACGCAGGCCGTGCGGGCTGAGAAACTCGTTCTTCGTCGAGCATCTTCGCCAGCACACGGCGCAGTCTGGTTTCGTTCAAGATCGAGGAGAGTCGCCGCCCGGCAACGCCTGTCTTTCGCGGATCATGAATCGAAGTGCAGAGCTCCGGGCGGGCTTCGAGAAACCACTGGAACCGCTCTTGAATCTGCGGGTGCTTGTCGCACTGCTCCGCCTCGAGGACGGTGGCGGCACACAGCGGCAACAGCCCCACCATGGACCGGACCTTCAGACGCTGCGCCTGGCCGTCGGGAAGACGGAGCACGTCATAGAAAAAGCCATCCTCCTCATCCCACATTCCGGTGCCATCACCCAAGCTGTCCATGGCCGAAGAGATCCACATCGAGTGCTCGATGAATTTAATCGCCATCTCGGCATAGCTCGGATCACTCATGGCAAGCTCCAGCGAGATTTCAATCATGTTCTGACTGAACAGCGCCATCCAGGCTGTGCCGTCGGCCTGTTCCAGGTATCCACCGGTCGGCAGTGGCGCGCTGCGATCGAACACGCCGATGTTGTCGAGGCCAAGAAAACCGCCTTCAAAGACATTTCGCCCGTTACGGTCCTTGCGGTTGACCCACCAGGTAAAGTTCAGCAGCAGTTTCTCAAAACAGGTCTTGAGCCACTCGGTATCGCCTTTTCCCTCTTGAATCTGTTCCATGCGGTAGGCAAAAATGGTGGCCCAGGCGTGCACGGGAGGATTGACGTCGCCAAAATTCCATTCGTAGGCTGGAATCTGACCATTGGGGTGCATGTAATGTTCTTGCAGCATCAGCTTCAGCTGCTGTTTGCCGAAGTCCGTGTCGACCAACGACAGCGGCACGACATGGAAGGCCAAGTCCCAAGCGGCGTACCAGGGATACTCCCATTTGTCCGGCATCGAGATCACGTCGGCGTTGTACATGTGGTGCCAACCCTCGTTGCGCGGAGCTGACTTGCGATTGGGTTGGAATGGGCTCGAGCCGCGTTCTTTGAGCCACTGATGCACGTCGTAGCGGATAGAGCTGTTTCGACCAAAGCATCCCTGAGAGCCCTTGTCGAATCACTTGACGGGCGTCATCGCTGACGGAAGATGGAATCAACGCCGTGTAAAACTCGTCGGCCTCGTCTTTCCGTAACTGCATGAGATCATCGAATGCAGTTCCCGAATGCGCGGTGGTGCTGCCTCCCTTGACGGACGATTCACCCGATGGAGCGACGTCGCTCAAACGAAGCTGAACCACACGGCATTCTCCGGGGGCTAAGTTGAGCACGTATTGTGCAGCTACCTTCGTACCTTTCTGTTCTGGATTCACCGCCCCGGCTTGTCCATGAACCACGTAGTCGTTGATGCCGTCCTTCACATAGGGAGTTGCGTTGGGCGTGTTAAACAGACGCTGTGTGTTCGTCTCATTCTCCGTGAACAACAAGGTCGGTTCCCCATCACAAGATAGGTAGCGAGTCCCCAGCTTAGGCTCGTCGGCGCGCACGACGATTCCCGGCGATCCAGGCTCACGCTGCAGCAGCGAATCTTTCGGAGTCTCGTCCCAGGACCAACGATTGCGAAACCAGAGTGTCGGCAGCAAATGCAGTTCGGCCGCATCGGGGCCGCGGTTGTGAACACTGATCCGAATCAGCAGGTCTTCGGGCGCGGCCTTGGCGTATTCGACAAAAACATCGAAGTAGCGATTCTCGTTAAACACGCCGGTGTCGAGCAGTTCGTACTCGAAGTCGTTTCGACCGCGCAGGCGATTGGTTTCGATCAGGTCTTCGTACGGGAATTCACTTTGCGGGTATTTGTACAGGTACTTCATGTACGAGTGGGTCGGCGTGCTGTCGAGGTAGAAGTAATACTCTTTGACATCCTCGCCGTGGTTGCCCTGGCCGTTGGTGAGGCCGAACAAACGTTCTTTCAAGATTGGGTCTTTACCGTTCCATAAGGCAAGCGAGAAGCAGAGTCGTTGCAAGTCATCGGAGATGCCGGCCAGCCCATCTTCGCCCCAGCGATAGGCACGCGAGCGGGCGTGCTCATGCGGGAAGTAGTTCCAGGCGTCACCCCCTTCGCTGTAGTCCTCGCGAACCGTCCCCCACTGGCGCTCGCTCAAATAGGGACCCCATTTCTTCCAGGACGTGCCATTGTCGGCAAGGCGTTTTTGTTCAGCGTTCATGTCAGTCTCCATTGTTCTCGTTGCGTTCACTCGGTTGTCTCAATGTTCCAAGAATCACTTGTGTCGATGCTTGCCGATAACACTTTATCGCTGCGGACCGCCGGAATGGATGATCGCAGGACGATCGGCCCGCGATTTGGCGCAGGACGGGCAAAGTTCTCGATCCAGGTGGGCCACCATGTGATCCGGCAGGCGACCACGCACATAATCCCGGTGCGCGGGAGTCATGGTGTTTGCGCCGCACTGGCTGCACGTCAGCAAAGGCTGCTCACGCACAACGGTTCCTGTGATGACCGTCCGCCGCACCCCGTCCGAATCTTCAAGGTGGATGGCTCCCGTCGGACAAACCTGCGTACAGGCGCCACAGCCGATGCACATCTCCGCAGGGCGTGTGAAGTCAAAGTAGGCGAGTCGACCAGCCGTCGTGTCGCCCATCCGCAGTGCCTCGATGCCCATCTCGCTGCAGACGACCATGCACAGACCGCAGCCGATGCAGACGTCGCAGCGCAGGCAGCGTCGGGCTTCATCATGCGCCATCGCGTCGGTCAGGCCCTCCTCGATTTTGACGTAGTTGCCTTCACCGACCGTTTCCTCGACAGTCCTCTCGGGCATCGCAGCGCGGCGTCGGTAGGTACGATCCTGCGCCAGTACCGTCAGCGGAACGACTTCGGCGCGATGCACGGGCTTGCCAATGGACGGGTCCATCGGTTTGCCAAGCAGCCAGGCATCGATGGAGGCCGCGGCAATCTTACCGGAGCGGATCGCCTCGACGGCCGTCCGCGGGCCGTGTTGCCCGTCGCCACCGGCGAACACGCCCGGCACGTTCGTCATCTTGGTGTTCGTGTCCGCGACGACAAAGCCTCGCGTGTTCTCGACACCGCTGCCTTCCAGGCAAGCCAGGTCGGTCCCCTGGCCAGTGGCGAGAATCACATGATCGGCTTCGAGCGTCAGCAGACGATTGGTGTCGAACTTCGGATCAAACTTGCCGGTCTCGTCCTTGACCCGCTCGCAGAACTGGAAAACGGCTTCACCATCCTCCTCGAAACGCACCGGTCCCCAACCGGGATGCAACTGCACTCCCTCCGCGACGGCCAGCTCGATTTCGTGAGGACTGGCAGGCATCTCCCGGCGTTTCTCGAGCGATGTCATGTCGACGTGCTGCGCGCCCTGTCGGAGCGCCGTCAGCGCGACGTCGATGGCGACGTTGCCACCACCAATGACGACGACTCGAGGCCCAACCCGCACCGGTTCGCCGCTGCGCACGGCGCGGAGAAAATCAATCCCGCCGAGCACGAAGTCATGATGGGACCCTTCGACCGGCAGCAGTCGCGCCTTCTGCGTGCCAAGGCCGAGAAATACAGCGTCGTAGTTCTTGCGAAAGTCCTCGATGCTGTCGACTTTGGTGTTCGTGTGGATCTGGACACCGAGCACGCGGATCTGGTCGATTTCCTTTTCGAGCATATCGGGCGGCAGACGGTAGGCCGGGATGCCATAGCGGAGCATTCCGCCGGCATGTTCTTGTGCCTCGAAGATCTCAACCTGATGACCATAGGTGCGCAGGTAGTAGGCCGCAGTCAGACTGGATGGACCGGAGCCAATGATGCCGATTCGTTTTCCAGTATCGGGCGCCAATTCAGGTTTCGGGTAACCGCCCTCGGCCAGGCAGTGCTCGGCCGCCTTGGCCTTCAACGGACGGATAAAGACCGCATCGTCGTGGCTCCCGCGAACGCAGGCGGATTCGCACGGCGCCGGACAGACGAGGCCGCAGACCAACGGCAGCGGGTTGTCGCGTCGGATGACTTCAATGGTGGCACGATAGTCACCATTGCCGAGATGAGCCATGAAGCTGGGGATGTCGATGTTGGCCGGACAGGTGCGATGGCAAGGTGCCGCATGGGGTTCCAGGCAAAGTCCCTCCGGGCACGACTCACGCCGGACATGCTGTTCCCACTGCTGGCGGAAGTAGCGCAGGGAACTGCCCAGCGGCCAGGCGGCCGCCAGTCCTCGCGTGGTGAGTTCGAGCGTCACGTTTTCGAGTGCGGCGAGATGGGCAGCATCACCACGACCGAGGGTGATCTCGGTCACCAGCCGCGCGGCGCGCGCCAGCAACCCTCGCTCGGGCGCCGCTTCGCCTTCGGCGAGTTGCCAATGCCGATAGAGTGCGCGACGGGTCTGCTTGACGACGCAAACGCCCTCGGCCATCACCATCAACGTGGATGGCGACGGCGCGATTCCCGCAGACGCAAACGACAAGGAATCGCAGTGCATGTCGGCCTGGAAAGTGGCAGGTAGCCGCCCAGGCCATCGTCGAAGACAAGCACGGCATTCTCGCCCTGCACCTCGACGCCACCACCCCAGTCGTCGATCTGTTGCTTCAGATTCCCGCCATGCGAAAGTTCGACCAGGCCACGTTGCGTGATGCCGCGTCGGAGCGTCAACAGCGACGCATCGAGACCCGATGCGCCGGCGAACAGCAAGGCGATCCGGCACCAAGTCTCTGGCGTGTGTGTCAGTCGGGAGTCGTCGCCGGCATCGCCCCGCTGCCCAGCAACTCGGGCGACAGTCGCGCCGGACCTCCACTTGGATGCGGGGCGAGGAGACTTGTGCGAGCGAACGGATCGCGTCCACCGCATTCAAGAATTCTGCTTCTTGGCCGATCAATTCCGCCGGCAGCCGTAACTCGACCGTGCGACTGTCGCGCAGTCCGGCAGCGATCAGCACGCCTTCGGCCAACAACCAGGGAGCGCCCTTGATCACCGTCGCCGAACCGCGTGCACGCGTGTCAAAGTCGGTCGCGTCGATCACGAGCACGCGACGGGCCACGACCACGCAGGAATTGTCGCCAGGCAAGATAGATCGGCTCGCCCGCGGCGCCACATTCGGCGAGTGACGACTCCTGCAGACGCTGGAGCCGTTGCAGGGACGTCAACGTCTGAGCCTGGGCGAGACCGGGTAGCGCAGCGTCGAGGGTCGAGGCCGGCGAGACGGAGCCCGCCAAGATCGCGGCGTTGGCGTCGAGCCAGGCTGGCAATCTGTCCAACTTCGCTCATGACGACTCCTTTTTCTCATCCCTCGGTTGAGCGAGGATTTGAAGTGCGTAACGCTCGCGGCGAGGATCCGGAACCTCGTTGGCGACTCCGAACGACAGGCAGCCCGTCACGCACTTGGTCACACAGGCCGGCTTGAGCCCGGCATCGACGCGATCCTTGCAGTAGTCGCACTTGACCACTTTGCGCGTGGCCGGATCCCACTGCGGTACGCCCCAGGGACAGGCCGCGATGCAGCTCTTGCAGCCGACACACAGACTGGATTCGACAAAGACGATGCCGTCCTTCTCTCGTTGCTGCATCGCGCCGGTCGGACAGGCTTTGACGCACCAAGGATCCTCGCAGTGGTAACAGGGCATGAAGACAAACCGCATCCGCGGCTGTCCGTCGACTTCGTTGGGGCCGAAGGAAAGGATCTTGCACGGAGACGGACCGGGGCCGAGATCCTTGTTGGTCTTGCAATGCACTTCGCATGCCTGACAGCCGATGCAATTCGCTTCGTCGTGGTGAAGAATGTACATACTCATGATGTGGGCCCTCCCGTCGCCCGACGCTTGATCTGGACGATCGTTTCGGTCATCGCACAGCCGCCACCGGCTGGGTCGAATTCGTAAAGTTTGCCATGTTGCAGACGCTGGTCGGCTACGCCGACGCCGCGAGCCCGCGTGGCGAGCGGCACTGTGGCGCCGTAGCCGTGCAGCATGAAGACCACCTCGGGATGGATCCACCGCGTCACCTTGGCCGGGAGGCAGCCGGAGTAGCGGCCGCCTCCGTTGATTTCCACCTCGTCGCCATCGGCGATGCCGAGTGGCTCGGCCCGGTCGGGGTGAATCCAGAGCACCTGTTTCGGCGCGATCTCATTGAGCAGCGGGTTATTGAGCGACTGGCCATGCGCCAGCGTGGCCGGCCGCCCGAACAAGAGGTGAAAACGGTCGCCCGTCGTCGCCGTCTTCGGTTCGTAAGGTGGCAGGCTGGATAGTCCGGCCTGTTTCAGAAGTTCGCTTTCGATCTCGATCTTGCCGGAGGGAGTCGGGAAGCGGAGTTGCTCGCGCGGGGTCAACGTCGGCGTGTCGGCCAGGCTGACGACCCCCGTCTCGCGCATTTCGGCGACCGTGACGCCAGTGCCCTCGAGTTGGTAATCCCAGAGTTCCTCGATCGTCTCGAAGTCGAGCGCCTCCTTGATCTCCATCCGGCTGAGGATCTCTCGGAAGATCCACCACGCCGGGCGGCTGTCGAAACGCGGCGCGATCACTTGGTCACGCATCGCAAAGACCGGCACCGGACCATTCATCTGGCACAGGATGTTGGCGCGTTCCAGATAGGTCGACTCGGGAAGGATGACGTCGGCAAACCAGCCCGTTTCCGAGTACCGCACGTCGATCGAAACGAGCAGCTTCAGCTTGTCGAGGGCACGCTGCACCGCCTCCGTATCGGGCATCGCCGTGAGTGGATCGTGCCGGTAGGCGAAGTAGGCGCCGATACCGTAGGGCTCGCCCGTCTCCATCGCCGTGAACAGTTGGTGCAGCATGCCGATGGCTGGATCCCACGTCGGCCTGGTCGTGCCCGCGCCGTCGACGCGAGGCTCATCGACCTTGGGCACACGGTCGATCAGATGTTTCAAACCCTTGCGACCGTAGAACTCGGGTGACTTCGCCATGACGCACCCGCCCGGGATCTCGATGTTGCCCATCAGGGCGTTCAGGATCAGCGCGGTGCGGCTGACATGGAACGACTGCTTGTGTCGCGACGTCATCCAGCCGGGATGGAAGATCACGTGGGGTGCATCGGCGGCAATCTCCTTGACGAAGTCGCGAAGCTCTTCGGCGGGAACGCCGGTGTGGCTCTCCTGCCATTCCGGCGTCGTCTCCTTGACCGCCTCTCGCAGGTAGTCCATGCCGATGACAAAGCGGTCGACGAATTCCTTGTCGTACGACTCCTGTTTCAGGACTTCATGGATGATGGCGAGGTTCAGCGCGTAGTCGCTGTTCGGCCGCACTTGCCAGTAGCGGGTGGCCTTGCAGGCGGTGATGCTGGCACGCGGATCGATGTAGGTGCAACGCATGCCGCCAGCGATCGCCGCCATGAATGCCTTGGCCTCTTTGACCATCAGCGATTCGACGATGTTGCGGCCGTAGAGCACGAGATGCTTCGCGTGCTTCAGGTCGTTGATCAATCCGGCGTGACTGAAGCCGATGCAGCGAGCGAGCGGCGTTGTGGACGTTGCCGCCGCAGGAGGCGTCGTGGTTGAAGTAGTTCGGCGAGCCGAGTGCCTGCAAGAAGGTCTTGGTCAGGTCGGTGAAGGGGCCAGAACGATCCGACAGGGCGATGCCGCGCCCACCGAATTCCTCGATCGTTTCCTTCAGCTTGTCGGCAATGTAGTCGAGGGCCTCGTCCCAGGACGCACGCCGCCACTGGCCGCCGCCACGCGGTCCCATGCGAATCAACGGTGACTGCGGACGCTGGTCGTCGTGCTCGAAAGCCACGCCCGCCGCCCCCTTCGCGCAGAGGCTAGCACCGAGGGCCTGGTCGTGCGGATTGCCCTGCAGCCAGGACACCTGACCATTCTCGACCGTCACTTCCGTCGGGCAACGCACCGCACACATGCCGCACATGCTGTAGACCGTGCGTCGGCCGGGCGAACCCACACCGCGCACGTTGGGTGCCATGATCGAACTCATTATCGACTCCTTGTGCCAAGCATCTTTCACGTGGCGACCCGCTCGGTTCGCGATGGCATTCTCTTTCAGTCGTGTCCACCGATCAATCTCCTAGTTGCCCGCTACTGGGTTTTGCCAACCATGGGGCGGCGTCACACGCGCGACTTCCTGAGGTCCCCAGGTCTGAGGTTCGTACTCAAAGACGGGCGTGTTCGCCTTCAGCACCGGGTCAACGATTCGCCAGGCTTCTTCCACGTAGTCTTGCCGGGCAAACAGTGTGGCGTCACCGGCCATCGCGTCGGTCAACACTCGCTCGTAGGCGTCCATGTCGTCCCCGCCCAGTTGCCGATTGAACATCAACTCAACCGATTCGGCCTGCGAGTCGGTGTTGGGGGCAATGGCATTCATCCCAAAGGTAACAATGATGTCGGGACTGATCTGGAATCGGAAGTGATTCGGCTTCAGGTCGAACTGCCGATACATCGTGGGCGGCTGACGCAAGCGGACGGTGATTTCCGTGCAGGTCGTCGGCAGGTTCTTGCCGGCACGGATGTAAAACGGCACGTCGCGCCAACGCCACGAATCGATCTCGAGCTTCATCGCGGCGAACGTCTCGACCTTGGAGTCTGGCGCGACGCCGGGTTCCTGCAGGTAACCACGGAATTGTCCCCGCACCAGGTTCTCGGCCGCCAGCGGTTGCATCGCCTTGAGGATCTTTACCTTTTCGTCGCGGATCGACTGCGCTGTCGGGCCGGACCGGCGGTTCCATCGTCAGGTTGCAGAGGACTTGGAACAAGTGATTCTGGATCACGTCGCGGATCGTGCCGGTCTGGTCGTAAAATTGGCCTCGTCCCTGGACCCCGAAGTCCTCCGCCATCGTGATCTGAACGCTCTCGACGTGGTGACGATTCCAGATCGGTTCCAAGAACGAATTGGTGAAGCGAAAGAACAGCATGTGGTGCACTTGCTTCTTGCCGAGGTAGTGGTCGATTCGGTAGATCGCCTCCTCGTCAAACGCGTTGTGCAGAACCTGGTTCAGCGTCTGTGCGGAAGAGAAGATCGTGGCCAAAAGGTTTCTCGACGACGACCCGACTGCCCTTCGCACAACCGGACTCGACCAGTTGCTCCACCACCGCTCCGAATAGCACCGGCGGGATCGCCAGGTAATGGGCCGGTCGCTGGGCATCCTTGAGTTCTTTGCGCAGCGTCTGGAATGTCGTCGGATCCTTGTAGTCGCCGTCGACGTACCGCAGCAGGCCGCGTCAGCGTTGCGAACGCCGTCAGGATCGAGTCCCCCGTGTTTCTCCAGGCTGTCCTTCGCTCGAGCCTTGAATTGGTCGAGATTCCAGCCAGCCTTGGCCACGCCGATGACCGGCACGTTCAGGTTTCCCCGTTTCACCATCGCTTGCAGCGACGGGAAGATCTTCTTGTATGCCAGATCGCCAGTGGCACCAAAGAAGACGAGTGCATCGGAATGGGACGTGTTCATGATAAGATTTCGATCAGGCGACTTGCTACCAAGTCTCATTTTAAGGTACGATGCGATTGGTTAACCCGCGCGAGAGTAAATACGGAATGATCGCCAACGCGATCGCGACGATCAGTGCTTGCCCCGGTCGGATCGATGAAAAGACGATGAGTTGATAGATCACGTCGAGTAGCCATCCGATCAGAAAGATCCGGCCCACCCCCTTCCAAGCATCTCGCACCAGCAAACGTCTTTCTGCCCGATCCTGCTCCCGGAGAACTGCCCATGAAAAGGCGGGCTTGCCTTCTCGGGCGTCTCGCAGCCCGGAGAAGATGGCAAACGTCGCAGCAACCAGCGGCTGCAAAATGAGACGAAAGAACAACGGCCCGCTGCCACGGCTGACCAGCTCGTCCCAAGTTTGCAACAGCCACTCGCTCACTCGCTCTTATCCCTCGATCATCCGCTGGATCAATCGAGGTGGACCGTTACTCTGCAGCTCGTCGGATCTTCTAGTCGCACCATCAACCACTGCTGCGTCTGGTCGTCCTCGAAATGGATGAGTGCAGGTGCGGTGTCTTTGGTGAGATTTTCAATGCCCGGTTTCCATGATCGGCCGCGACTTTCCTTTCACCACCCAAGCACATCGCTGCGACTCTTTGTCCGCGACACCTTCGATGGTTTGAGTGCTGTCGGTAGCCGTGTTGTGTAGCGTGCCTGCGATGACGCCTTCTTTGCTAATCGCCAATTGCAAAAACATCGTAGGATCGGGACCGCTTGCTTCGCCGTCTTGCGTTAACGCAAAGACACCGAGCGGCATCCACTCTGCTTCCTCGGCAGCCGGAGCTCTCGGGGACGCTGGCAACAATTTCTTCGGCTTGCTGCGCGTACTCTTCGGCAGTCGCAATGACTTGGTCACCTTGGTAGACCGAGTTGTCTTGGTAGTAAACCGTTTCGCCATAGCTGTAAGGAACCGGCTGACGTCCATCCGTATCCGGCACACCATCCCGTCAGTGCTCCCCAAGTCGCCCAACGATAGGGACGATTGATTCGCCATGCGGCCCAACCAGGGTAGTCGGACCAGAAGTCGAGTCGGGGTGGTTGTCATGCACTTGATCGCGAACTTCATCACGACGATCGACTCGATTGTCTTGATACTGTTGTCGATTCTCGATGCGTCCAGCACGATTGTCTGTCATCTGTCGATCAGCGATGGGGCGATTTTCGATGCCAGGTCGATCGGCGATCGGTCGATTTTCGATTCCAGGTCGATCCGCGATCGGACGATTATCGATTCCAGGTCGATCAGCGAGCCGGGCGGTCGTCGACGCCGGGTCGGTCAGCGACCCGGGCCGATCAGCAAGACCAGCGCCTGACGGGCTCCGGTGCTGGTAGTGTGGATGGGTCTACGCGCCTGAGTTCCGAAGAAGTCAGCGGCAGCAGCACCGCCGACCGCCCCGCCAGCAATTGCAGCTACGCGCGCTCGCCCGGACGGTTTGCGGGCAGCGTGCTTGGACGTCCAGCACCCGTCGAGGGTCGGATATCCAGAAAGTCATTGAGCTGCCCGGAAGACGGACGACCACCGCCGATGGCACCTGTCGACGGTCGTGCACCACCAATGGCACCCGTTGATGGACGGGCACCACCAATTGCACCGGTCGACGGACGCGATGAGATCCCGCTCGGTCGCGAAGCAATGGATGGGGACGGCCGACTATCGAAGGTGAGGGCGACTCATCGAAGGTGAGGGTCGACTCATCGAAGGTGACCGGCTCATCGAAGGTGACCGACTCATTGAAGGACTGGGGCGACTCATGCCACCGCCAGAGAAGCCGCCGCCTCCCATACTACGTCCTCCGCCGCCAGAAAATCCTCCCCCGCCCATGCTGCGTCCGCCACCGCCGCCACCACCGCGTCCACCGCGAGCATTTGCTTCGCCGACTGTCATGAGCACGATCGCTAAGGCAGCCAGGCCAACTTGAATGGTTGGTTTCATGATTCGGTTATTCCTTCGTTATTTTGACTTCGTCGATGTTTGGTAAGAGTTCGCCATCCAACATGCGATTGACCGACTGCAACGTCATCGTGCTGTCGTCCAACTGGGTGAAGATGTTCACGGCCGAGGACTTTCGACCGTCCGGCAAGATTCCGCCTTTTGAACCGACCAGCGATTGTCCTTTTTGGACCAGGTTCCTTGCCAAATCCGCCGTCGGAGTCAAAGACCCAAGAGCGAATCCGTTTGGCTGCTGGATCCCAGCCAATGATTTGCATCCCAGACATATCGATGTTGTCGCCAATCTGCACGGCGAAAGTGCGAATCAAAAAGTTCTCGTTACGACTCCAGTTGCAATCGGTCACCACGGTGGCCGCGTCATCCTGATCAACCCAATGTCCCACCATCCACTCTAAATCTTTCAACTGCTCGTAGTGCGACGGAACCTGGATCACATCCTCCTCGGTAACGCGATCCAACAGCCATTTTCCGTCTCGCTTGACATAAACGGCGGTATAGTCGCTCTGTTCCACGACCTGGTCTGCCTCCATGACCTTTGCCGATCCATTTTCCACAGCGACACTTGGTGAAATGAAATCAATCGAGTGCGTTGTCGCCTCGAGCTTGACCCCTTTGGATTCAGCAAAGATACCGGCGAACTGCTGCTCAATCGCCTCGCGGCCCACAACCTGAACACCGCTTAGCGGGTTTGTGTAAACCGCTTCGGGTGACCACATTGCCGCCAATGCCTTTGCGTCCGCTCCATTGAACGCGGCCACATATGAATCGACGGCTTTGCGAATCCCGTCTCGTCTTCCGCGCGATGATCTGGTTCTGCTGAGAAGACGGCGGCTAGGCTCCAGGCCGTCATTGCCAACGTCAACATCAATCTCTTCATTCTTATCTCCTCTACGTCAGACGGCACCGCGAGGTGGCTGGGAATTGCTACGTGCCGAACCAGGCCCAGCGTCCAATCATCAGGCCTAGTGACCGGCGAATGATATTCGCAGAACTACCATAGCGCGTTGCGCAATCCGCACATAGCAGACGGCACGCGACTCATTCGCGACAACCGCTGAAGTCGGCACCATCGGAATACCGATAATCCATTCCAGGTGTATCCACCGCTCCGGGGGATTCCGAAGAGACTCTCGGGGTATTTTGCTGAAAGCCCCGTTTGTGAGAGAGATGCCTGTGCACGCGACTTGCTCCTCTCGCAAGTTGGCTGATGATCGTGCTTTTCACGGTTTCGTGACTTGCTCGGTGCCCCTGCGCACCGTCGCTCAGGCTCGAAGATCCCCTCGAATTGCGAAGCGAGGGAACGGCAGAAATCGTCCGCCGCCTGGAAGGCCGACTCGACGATTTGGAGCGGGAAAATCAGCAGATTCGAGCGGAGAATGCCAGGTTCCTCAGCACGCTTGAGAACAACGAAAGCGAATTTCTCCAAGCATCTTCGCCAGCCGCAACGACGTATCTGCTAGGCGAAGGCGCGACGATCGCCATGCTGAACGACACGAGCCGCCTAACGATCGGGGCGAGGTTGTCGAGCCCTTCCGCATCTTTAGCACCAAACGGCCGTTCTCGCCGGGGCTTCCCTTGTTTCTGAATCCAGCATCCCCGACAGGCCAAGGCACGAATACTTTCGACCTGCATGCCAGGCAAAGTGTGTTGTACGGTCAATTCACTGGACCAGAGGTGTGTGGGCTCACGCCTGGAGGTGCCCTGCTCACGCTCTTCTACAACGACAACCTCACGTCCGACAATTATGGAATGCTGCTGTACTACGCCTACGGCGACCTCAAGAACGACCAGGTGCGATTCGCGGCCGGTCTCCAGAAGGACATCTTCAACCCCGTTCGGCCCCACGATCTTGCCGTTCAGCCTGCTTTACGGTTCGGGCAACGCGGGATCGTATCGTGGTCAGATTCGATTCGAGCGTTTCGTCCACTTGGCGGAGGCTTGCCAGTGGACGTTTCAGGTCGGACTGAGTGAGCCTATCGCTACGCTCGTCCGTGATCAACTCATCGATCCCTTAGTGGAAGACAATGGCTGGCCCAACGTTGAAGGCCACGTGGCGATCAGAATTGGGAGAATCGCAACGATTCATGGGGGGGCGAGAACAGCATCCGCTGGAGTTCGGAGTGTTCCGGCGTTGTGGGGCAGATACGAACGACTCAGCGGAACATATCAATCCTGCGCCTGAGCGGGCCGTCCAGGATATCTGGGGCCTGGGATGCGACTTGCAGTGTGTCCTAACGGAACGATTGGGCGTCAAAGCGGAAGCATTCGTTGGGCAGACATTGGGCGACTACAACGCCGGCGTCCTCCAGAACTTCAATTCGCTGACCTTCATCCCGATTCAAACCGGGGCGGCTATACTGAAATCTATTATTACTTGCACCCACAACTCCACCTCCACTGTGGGTACGGCATTGACGATCCGGTCAATGATGATCTGTCACCGGGACAGGTTGCGTGCAACGCGACATTCTTCAATACCCTGATGCACGACTTCAGCAAGACGGTCCAAATTGGATTCGAGGTGGACTACCGGAAGACCAATTACACCTCGCCCCTGCTGACTCGGATGCCGTCCTGTTCATGACTCAGTTTCTCTGGCGGTTTTAATCTTTCGGAAGGCACATGCGGTCTGGTGTGAGTTTGTATGTCCAGGGGCATCCTGCGTTCTTCCATCCGTTCTTCATCCGCTTGCCCTCAAACACGCTGTCAGGATCCTTGACCGTGTCTCCCTCCATGCCGTCGGTGATGTTGTAGACGTTTTCAAATCCAGCCTTGGCGAGCATGTTCACGGCGATTGTGCTGCGGCCTCCGCTGCGACACATGACCAGTAGCGTGTCACTGGGTTCCGCGATCTCTTTGACACGGGAGACGAAATCGGGAAGCGGCTTCATCGGAAACTCATTCTTTTCCGCGTCCCACTCCCAAGTCTGGACAGCAACGGGGATCTTCCAGGCCATCGCTGGGTGACCGACGAAGAGACATT
>CAVQPV010000026.1:0-120494 GCA_963714715.1 Pirellulaceae bacterium
TAATCGGCGGATAAGACAACGTCCAAATCATCCATCGGTGTTCATCAGGTTTGCTTGCAATGGGGTACGATGGCCATGGGGTGCGAGACCTAAAGCGTAAGTCAACGAAGCCGCACTAGCAAAGCCGGGGTCACAAAGTCGGAAATCGGACGATTTTCGCTCAAGTTTTCCGTGCCGATGTCCGCAGACTCGCCTTGACCGGCCTGCTGCTGCAAGAGTACTTCACAGACTGAAAACGCCACTGATAGCTCACTCCTGGGTGGCCGCCTGCTTGATATCACTCATCTGATGCACTCAATCACTCGACCTAGCCGA
Source organism: Pirellulaceae bacterium (assembly GCA_963714715.1). Taxonomy (GTDB): domain Bacteria; phylum Planctomycetota; class Planctomycetia; order Pirellulales; family Pirellulaceae; genus JBFJVZ01. The sequence continues at coordinate 316 of CAVQPV010000026.1, forward strand.
CGACCTTGCATCCCGATCGTTTGCGGATCCTGCTGTCGCCGATCCCGGCTGTTGCGACTGCTGGCCGCTTGCGTGTTGCTGAATCTTTTTTCGCTCGGCGGTCAAGCGACGGCACAGTTCCAATCGCCCGTTGACATACCGCAAACGAATTTGACCCCAATCAATCCCCCGACGAGCGGCACAGGTTTTGGTGCGCCCGGCTATGGTATTCCGACGATGTCGCCGATGGGCACCACTCCGCGACTGCGACTTGACCAAGGCACGCTGATGGACCCCTATGCGATCGGTCCGGCGCGGGCGCCTACCAGCCCGCGCTGCCGGCCGGTTCCATCATTCCAAGCCAATCGGGCTTTGGGGCGTTTCCACCCAGTGATGTCGTCGCTCAACAACCGCCGCCTCTGATTGGCAGCCAACCCTCGAGCATCTATGGAGGAGCTCCCGTCGTTGTGCCGTCGAACAATTTTGGAGTTACAGACGGTTACGCAAATCCTGCCTATCCACCTGGGGTTTATCCTTCGGCAACGCCATCGACGCTGTTTCCCAACGGTACTGGATTCAGCAACTGGTTTGACGGTGTCGGTGCGACCGGGGTCTCTGCGTATCAACTGCTGCAAGGGCCACGGGCGCGTTACACGTACATCAATAACGGTTCGGGAGCTTACGATCTAGCAATCAACGACTTCGATTGGTCGATCGCATTGGCGTTTCCGGAATTTTTATATTCAAGCCAGCCGCTTTACGTGGTGCCGTCATTTTCGCTGCATCTGTGGAGCGGCCCCCAGGGATACACAGGGTCCGACTTGCCGCCCAATGCCTATAGCGGATTCCTGGATTTCGGTTGGCAATCCGATCCCAATCAAATGTTCGGTGCGGAACTTGGCGTGCGAGTTGGTGCGTTCACCGATTTCAATACGTTCAACAACGATAGCGTGCGTGTGCTGGGGAAAGGTCTGGGTGCGTTTCGCGTGACACCAACCACCACCTTCAAGCTTGGTGTCTACTATCTGAACCGCAACCGAATCAAAATATTGCCGGCGGGTGGATTTCTGTGTCAGCCAAACCCGAACACTCGGTTCGACATCTTCTTTCCGGAGCCGAAATTTGCGCGCTATTGTCGCACCATCGGCACCTACGACGTCTGGTGGTACCTGGCTGGCGCCTACGGCGGTGGTAACTGGACGATCACGCGAGATGATGGTAGCGAGGATCAGATCGACATCAATGACATTCGGGCCAAACTTGGCTGGGAATGGGGACGCAGCGAGTTAATACGGGCCGGGCGTCGCAGCGCATTTTTCGAGCTGGGGTGGGCGTTTGATCGCGAGGTGATCTATCGGAAAAACGGCGATGATAACTTCAGGCCCCCGAGTGGATTCATGATCAGTGGTGGGATAGGCTACTAGCGCTAACCGTCTGGCTGTCCACACCATTTCTGCTGACACTTACGCTTATGACATCCGATATCGTCATCGTTGGCGGCGGCATCGTTGGCCTGGCGACGGCTCTCAAGGTGCGAGAAAAGTTCCCCGACCTGACGGTCACCGTGGTGGAGGCGGAAGCGGACGTGGGGCGACACCAGAGCGGGCACAATTCGGGGGTCCTTCATTCCGGGATTTATTACAAACCGGGATCCGAGAAGGCTCGCAATTGCCGCCTCGGGAAAGCCGCGATGGAGCAGTTTTGTACCGAACATTCCATTGCGTGGGACCGCTGCGGAAAAGTCGTCGTGGCGACCAACGCAGCCGAAGTTGACAGCCTGGAACGGATTTCGGAGCGAGCGACTGCCAATGGCGTGAGTTTTCAGCGCATCGATACCGATCAACTTCGCGAACTTGAACCGCACGCGGCCGGGATCGCCGCGATTCACGTACCGGAAACGGGAATCGTGAACTATCGAAACGTTTGCAACGTGATGGCGAATCAGATTCGCTCCGGCGGTGGCACGATCGAGTTGTCCTTTGTGGTTGGGGAAATCAAAGCTCAGGGAAGCTCGCTATCCGTCGTCAGCGAAACCAAGACGTCGATCCAGTGCGATCGGCTGATCAACTGTGCCGGACTCAATAGCGATCGTGTCTGCTCCATGGCCGGCGTGGATCCGGAAGTCCGCATCGTGCCTTTTCGGGGCGAATACTATGAATTGGCTGCCGGCAGGGAATCACTGTGCAGAAATCTGATCTACCCCGTGCCCGATCCGTCGTTTCCGTTTTTGGGTGTTCACTTCACACGGATGATCGATGGCGGCGTCGAGTGTGGGCCAAATGCCGTTTTGGCGCTTGCGCGAGAAGGCTATCGATGGACGGATGTCAGTTTGAAAGACCTGGCGTCGACGTTTTCCTATCGCGGCTTTCAAAAAATGGCGGCAAAACATTGGCGGATGGGTCTCGGCGAGATGCGTCGTTCGCTCAGTAAACAAGCGTTTGTTACGGCGCTTCGTCATTTGATTCCCTCAATCCAAGCGTCGGATTTGAAACCGGGCCGCGCAGGTGTGCGTGCTCAAGCGATCTCGCCGACGGGCGATTTGGTAGACGATTTCTTGATCAAGCGGAGCGATCGTGCGATTCACGTACTCAATGCACCATCGCCCGCGGCGACGGCATCGTTGGCGATCGCCGATCGAATTGTTCAGGAACTGGAGAATTGAACGCTCGGCTCGGTCCTGCCATATCCCTCACCCCCGGCTAATGGCTTCAACCGCCTTGCGATAACAGATTTCGACTTCCCCAGTCTGTCAAGATTCTCCATCAGTTATCGACACAGGTTTCCAGGAATCGAGCCAAACGATGGAAATCGGAATCCAAATCGATGAAGCGTACTTTGGTAACCAACGTCTCCGGGTCGACCAGTTCTTCAAAGGGCACGTAATGCAAGTCCAACTGTCCGGAGACGGAGACCATCACACCGTTGAGTTTTTCTTCGACCAAGGCACGGTACGCGCCCACGCCCAATTGTGAGCCCAGCATGACATCGTAGGCGTGCGGGGGTGCACACCGAGCTTCGTATCCAAGTTGCAACCCATTGATCTTGCGGTTTTTGCCGGTTCGATCGGCATATCGTTGCGACAGCAGTCCTGCCATCAAGGGGGCCAACTGAATCGATGAAATGTTGATGTGTCCGTGATCATCACGGCTGACGCCTTCCAGATATTTCGCCGGCAAGAACTCGGCCATCCCTTCCGCGATCACGATCGTCCCGTACTCACGAGCCTCACGTTCTCGCGCCAGCATCATGTCGACCATGCGATCGATCACGCGTTCCAGTGCCATCACTTTCCGCGTCTCACCGGTTTCCAGGTTGACGACTTCTTGCTCGGCCAGCGCACCGGTCACGTCTTCCACGCTGAGCACCATGCTTGCTTCGCCGGCAATGGCAGCACCGTAGGCAAGCCAACCGGCACTGCGCCCCATCGCTTCGCAAAGGAAGTACGCGTTAGAGGCCGCCGCGTCGTAATTCAAATTGCGAATTTCTTCCGCCAGCGTCTCCACGGCGGTAAAGAAACCAAACGTGAAGTCGATCCCCGAATAATCATTGTCGATCGTCTTGGGCAGATGGATGATGGGAAAACGTCGTGCGTCGGCCGGCAGGTTGTCCTGAAACAATTTCAGTTTGTTGGCCGTCTTCAGCGTGTCATCGCCACCGATCGAGATCAACGCGTCGATTTCCAGCGAGCAAAGGCCTTCGTAAACACGACGCAGCGGAGCGACCAATTCGGGATCGTGCAAATGCGCGGGAGCGTTGACGTGTTTACCGGGGTTGGTACGAGCCGTGCCGATCATGATGCCGCGGCTGCTGCGCGAATGGGTCAGGACTTCGTGCGAAAATCGGATGTAATCGACTCCTTCCTGCAGCGGGCCTGCCGCGGTGTACTCGGCCAGCCGGCTGTACCCGTGTTTGATCCCGTAGACTTGAGTGCCTTCTTCGAGGAAGGAAAAGGCCGCTGTCGAAATCACGGCGTTGGCAGCGGGTGCCGGACCACCTGCGAACAGAATGGCGACGCGTCTGATGTCAAGGTTGTGGATATCATGCGTTTGAGCCACGGGCGGAAGTCTCGACTAGCAAGGGGGGAGAGTGATCGGGTGCGAACTCCCGAGTTTACCGAAATTTTAGGGTTCCCCGTCGCGCCGCCAAGGAGGTGGGCTGATTCCCGAGCAATCGAGTGAGAATTCCGCTCCGCCGCCGGTGTTTCTCGGGTGTTTAGGACTCTGGTGAAGCCCTGAGAACGTGTTCTAAAAAGGGCACTGACCGGTCTGACCCACTCTTGAAAGGTTCAGCCCCTTTTTTAGAACACGTTCTTAAACCGCGTCCCACGTGATCGCCTGTTCAATCGCAGCCTGGTATTCGTTGTCCGACATATCCAACAAGTCACGCATTTCGGCCAGCAGTTGCAACTGCGAGCTGCCCATCTCGCCCTCCGCGGTCGCCGCCAAGAACATTGCCTGCAGGGCCAGAGACCGCTGCTGCTGATTCCAGCGACGCGAAACCGGCAGGACGTAGTTCTTCGCTTGGATGCCATTCTCCTGGGCGATCGAGCAAAGTTGGCCGAGTTCTTCGCGATCCACGAATCGCTTCAGCAGTCGCGACGCGATTCGCTGCAACGCGGCGATCTCGTTCTCCGTCGTGACGCCGTCGGCCAAGACAACCAAGATGGCCGACCGGACTGCTTGGTCAGAGAAGATGTCTTCTTCGATCGTTTGATGGTGTTCGCGATCAATCTCCAGAACGCTCGCGTCCCAGCAGTCCTTGCAGTCGTCACATTGCACAAAGGACTCTGCTCTGCCGATCGGTACGGTGGGAATGAAATAGATCGTCAAAAAAGGCCGCCGTGATCGCAGCCGATACGCTTGGCTTACCCGACAGGTCGGGCAGTAGAAATTTCCGCGGTCCAACGTCCGCGTCAGATTCATCGTGCCGGTAATGATCATTTTGAAAGCTGCTAAGAAAAAAGAGTTTCACGACGATGTTGCCCAACGAGTCAATCCGTTGCAACTTCTTGTGACGATTTTATCGATTTAAGAAGCCCTAGCGTCGATAACGAAGCTGTGGGCGACTTTGCGCGGCTCTCATGGCAGAGTCTTTGCAGACGCAGGATAGATCACGCCACATTCGCACTTGATTTTTGGGGTTTCCTCAGCCATGCGGATCGACACACAGCGATTTGGTACGTTGCACTTGAACGAAGACCAACTCTTTTTGTTCCCCCAAGGTTTGATTGGGATGGAGACACTGCGTCAGTGGGCCTTGCTGCCGGACTTTGAGAATCCGTCGGTTGCCTGGCTACAGAGCGCAACTCGCGGCGACCGGGCGATCGCTCTGATCAGTCCACGTGCTTTCTTCGAGGGCTATCGGGTTCATGTTTCCCGGCGTGATCTCGCCTGCCTGCATCTGGCGCCCGGTGCTGAACTGTATGTGATGACGGTGGTGGCTGGCCACGTGGGCAAGTTGACGACCAATCTGAGGTCGCCGTTATTGCTGAACCTGAGCCGCCGATTGGGGTGTCAGGTGATCACGGATGACGATCAGCCGATCCGTCAAGTTTTGCCAATTGCAGGGGCCGCGACTGCTGCTGAACGTGAATTAGCCCGTCAAGCGGCTTGACCGGACTGCGGTCGCTCCTCAAAAGTGTCTCTTGGCGTTCAACCGCCCACTCACGAGAAATCCGCACGATCGGTATGGACCGACCGTAGCAGGTCGATATCAATTAGTTGACGGCGTCGGTCGATCAATACCCTGACGAGGTTGGTTAAGACAGCCACCTCACCACCCGTCAGATTGGTCTGGATCCAGGTCCAGTCGTGTAACTCAACTCTTTGCTCCATAGTTGACTCCGAGGATATCATGCTCGTCCTTTCCCGACACCGAGACGAAAGCATCATGATTGGCGACGATGTCGTCGTCACGATTGTTGATATCCGCGGCGACAAAGTGCGCCTGGGAATCGAGGCTCCGCAGTCGATTCCCGTCCATCGGCAAGAAGTCTATGACGCGATTCAACGTGAGAATCGTCGAGCGACTCAGACGGGCGCCGGGGCCACCAAAGACGTCAAGCCGCCAAAGAACGAATAGTCCTTTGCCAGTGGGTCACGCGGTTGAAGGGGCCAGACCTGTTCAGCCGGAACGACCCGTCGCTTGCTTCGCACTTGGGGGCCTGACCCTGTTTGCGAACGATAACTTGGGACCGAGCGTCCCGACGAATCATTCTTGCCGCCGCAACGGGACCAAGTGTCCCATCCCACCGATTGCTTATCGTGTTCCCGGCCACAGCGGTGGTAGCCGCCCTGCGACGATTTGTTCCCAGGGAGACGACAGCACTCGCGGGGCTTGCCTTGTCTTGCCCTATGCAAACGAGAGTGTCCAGAGTGTCCAGCTCAGAGCATTGATGTTGTGGAGTATTCGTAGCTACCAGTCCTGGGCTACGATCAAGTCTCCAAGCGAAAAACCGACGCAAGCGGTGTGTCGATTTCATCAGCCGCACGGCGTCAGCCGCGGTTTTCCCCGCCACAAAACCGGTGCTAACGCCCATCGGCTAATCATGACAGTTCGCCAACGACTCAATCGACAAGCCGTTAGCGGTGTGTCGATTTCATCAGCCGCACGGCGTTAGCCGCGGTTTTCCCCGCCACAAAACCGGTGCTAACGCCCATCGGCTAATCATGACAGTTCGCCAACGACTCAATCGACAAGCCGTTAGCGGTGTGTCGATTTCATCAGCCGCACGGCGTTAGCCGCGGTTTTCCCCGCCACAAAACCGGGCGAACGCCCATCGGCTAATCATTACCGTTCGCGAACGACTCAATCGACAAGCCGCATGCGGGGCGAGGAAAGGGGGCAAACGTCAGCGCGCCACGAGCACAACAATCGAGCGGCCTTCCACGCCAAGAGTCGCTTGGTGGTTCAAGGGTGACTCCGACCCGGGCTCGCAGATATCCGCGGGTGGGGTCGCGGCGGTGTCAGCAAAAACCCGCCACCTTTGTCTCTCGGGCACGGCAGGCAACTCGAACTCCAAGCGTTCCCAATGCATGTTCATCGCCACGTAGATCACATCCGCCGGGTCTCGGTCTGGTCCTACCCGCTCGCGGACGACGAAGGCTAACACACGAGAGCTTGGCGACCAGTCGGGACTCCACAGACGCGTGCCATGCCACGTGATTTCAAGGGTCCCGTTTCTGCTTTCACGCTGAGTCATATGACTCCGATCCCGCAACACCGAATGAGGTCCGCGAAAGCGGATCAACTGCCGGCAGAAACGGAAAAGCTGGGCGTTCTTTTTCGGCAGCGACCAGTCGAACCAGTTGAGCGGACCATCGTGACAGTACGTATTGTTGTTGCCGTGCTTGGTCCGACCGCATTCATCGCCCATCAGCAGCATGGGGATGCCCTGGCTTAAGAACAGGATGGTCAGAGCATTCTTGGCTTGACGCGCGCGCAGCGTGCTCACCTCGAGATCGTCCGTCGGCCCTTCGACTCCACAGTTCCACGAGTGATTGTCGTTAGCCCCGTCCCGGTTCTCTTCGCCGTTGGCTTCGTTGTGCTTCTCGTTGTAGCTGAACAGATCGGCCAGCGTGAAACCGTCATGACAAGTGACGAAGTTGACGGACGCCGTTGGTCCGCGCGTTGAGTAAAGGTCGGGCGAACCGACCAGCCGTTGTGCCATCTCTGCCACTTGTCCCGCGTCGCCTTTCAGGAATTTGCGAACGCAATCGCGGTACTTGCCATTCCACTCTGCCCAGCGACCGTAGGCCGGAAACGTGCCAACCTGGTACAGTCCGCCAGCGTCCCAGGCTTCGGCGATCAGTTTGGTCCTGCTCAGGATCGGATCCATCGCCAAAGATTCCAACAGTGGCGGGTTGGGCAGTGGCGCGCCGTTGACATCTCTCCCCAGGATGCTCGCCAGATCGAACCGGAAGCCGTCGATGTGATACTCAGCCACCCAGTAACGAAGGCAGTTGAGTACAAAATCGCGAACGACAGGATGGTTGCAATTCAGCGTGTTCCCGCAGCCGCTAAAATTGTAGTAGTGACCGTCGGGTGCGAGCATGTAATAGATGCGGTTGTCGAGTCCACGGAACGAAATGGTGGGGCCGCGCTCATCACCCTCGGCCGTGTGGTTGAAGACCACGTCCAGCATGATCTCGATTCCATGGCGATGCAGTTCCTTGATCAAAGCTTTCAGTTCGTCGGCCTGCATTCCCAGCGGACCGGTCGAGGCAAATCCCGCTTTGGCGCACAGAAGCCGATCGTGCTATACCCCCAATAGTTTTGCAACCGCTCGCCGGTCAGCGGGTTCACGCGATCGTTCTCCAACTCGTCAAATTCAAAGATCGGCATCAGCTCGACGCAGTTAATGCCAAGCTCTTTTAAGTAGCCGATCTTCTCGCGCAGTCCGGCGAACGTTCCCGGAAACTTGACGCTCGCGGAAGGACTTTTGGTGAAGCCCCGCACATGCATTTCGTAAATCACCAGGTCCTCGATGAGCAAACCGAGTGGTCGATCCCCTTCCCAATCGAAGTCTTCTGGCACGATCCTGCCGCGGAATGGGTGTTCCCGACTGGAGTCAGCCGTCTGCATGCCCCAAGTCTCGCGGCCGACAATCGAACTGGCCATCGGATCGAGCAGAATTTTCGCTCGATCGAAGCGATGCCCTTGCTCAGGAGCAAAGGGGCCCTCGACGCGGAATCCATATTCCAGATCTTCGGAATCCAGGTCGAAGACAATCATCGAAAAGACATCGCCAATGCGGAATTCAGCAGGGAACGGAATCTCAACCATCGGCTTCGATTCACCCGCGCGGAACAGGACCAACGTGCAAGCGGAACCATGATGGGAGAAGACAGCGAAGTTGATTCCCCGGCCAACGGGTGTCGCGCCCAAGGGGAACGGCATGCCGACTCGCAGCGCATAGTCAGCGTGATGATGCGTGGGATAGACGTCGATCCTTGGCTGCGACGAAGTGTGCATCGTGACAGCGGGACTGGCCTGCGCTTGCTCAAAGAGACCCCGAAAGCCAGCCGCTTCTGCTGTCTCCATCAACAGCTGAGGCACTCCCGTGGCCGAAAACGTTCCTCCCATCACGTGAATGTACCGAACAAACAGCAGTAGCCGCCGCAGCCCCAAGCTGGAGAAGCCGTCGAGTTTGGAGAAGTCAAGTTCCAGTGGCTTCCCGTTCTGAACGAACTGTTGGATGCGGTCCAGGTCGTCACGAGCCGGTTCGCCACTCAGCTTTCCGATGAATTCGATGACGATCGTTTGACCTTCGCTACGGATCTCGATGTTCAAAATGCACCTTCGATGTGCGTTGCCCCGCCGTTCGCTGTCGCCGCTTCGCGGCTTGTTGATCGTTGCGGATATTGTTCCATGGGCTGACGCCCACGGCTACCTGCTATCGCCGCTTCGCGGCTGCATGACTAGCCGCGAAGCGGCGGCAGCAGGTAGCCCCCAGCGTCAGCTGGGGGTAAAGCAAACAGCAAACGATCGTAGCCGCGAAGCGGCGGCAGCAATCAACCAACGTGTTCCGCCTCGAACAGATATTTGCGTTCAAACTTAATCTCGTGCCGACGCAACAATTCGATGAACTCTTCCTCGAATGATCTGGTGCGATGATGTGCGTGTTGATTTTGAATATAAACTCGCACGATTTCGATTTGCGACTGGCTAACGGTGAACGCGCCATACCCCTTTTGCCATTCAAATGTCGTCCTGATTTCCGGGAGTTCGTTTATCCACTTCGAAGCGTTTGCCTTGATGTCCCGAATGCAATGCGAAACAGACTTAGATGGTGGAAGGTTCACCAGTAAATGAATGTGATCTTCAACCCCGCCGATTTCAACCAAACTGCCGTCGAGGTTCCGCACAATTCCGCCTATGTATTCATACAACCGCTCACGAATAACGTTGGTGATCGCCTTACGTCGGTACTTGGTGCTGAATACAACGTGATAGGATAGTTTCGTGAATGTGCCCACGTGCGTTGCCCCGCTGTTTGCTGTCGCCGCTTCGCGGCTTGTTGATCGTTGCGGATATTATTCCATGGGCTGACGCCCACGGCTACCTGCTATCGCCGCTTCGCGGCTGCGTGACTAGCCGCGAAGCGGCGGAAGCAATCAACCAACGAGTTCCGCCTCGAACAGATATTTGCGTTCAAACTTAATCTCGTGCCGTCGCAACAATTCGATGTGCGTTGCCCCGCTGTTTGCTGTCGCCGCTTCGCGGCTTGTTGATCGTTGCGGATATTGTTCCATGGGCTGACGCCCACGGCTACCTGCTATCGCCGCTTCGCGGCTGGGTGACTAGCCGCGAAGCGGCGGCAGCAGGTAGCCCCCAGCGTCAGCTGGGGGTAACGGGAAACAGCAAACGATCGTAGCCGCGAAGCGCTTCGCGGCTCGATCGTTATCAAACTGCAACCGGACTCACGCGCCAAATCTGATCGCAGTAATCACGCATCGAGCGATCGGATGAGAAGAAGCCGCAACGCGCGGTGTTCAGGATCGACATTCTGGTCCAGCGATCTTGATCCGCGTATGCCCCAGCCGCCTGCTCGCAGCAATCCACATAGGACTGAAAGTCGGCCAGCAACAAGTATTCGTCTTGCACCAGCAGCGAATCGACGAGCGGCCGGAAGAGCCGTTGATCACCAGCGGAGAATTGCCCCGATGTGAGACTGTCGATCACGTTTTTCAAGTCATGATTCGCTTCGTAGTACTGTCGCGGGTAGTAGCCCCGCTCTCTGACGGCGAACGCTTCCTCGGCGGTCAGCCCAAACAGAAAGAAATTATCGCCGCCCACATGCTCGCGGATCTCGACGTTGGCCCCGTCCAGCGTGCCGACCGTCAAGGCACCATTGAGAGCGAACTTCATATTCCCGGTTCCCGAAGCCTCCTTGCCCGCCATCGAGATCTGCTCGGAGATATCCGAAGCCGGATAGATCTTTTCGGCCAGCGAGACATTGAAGTTTTCGGGAAAGACAACTTTGAGCAACTTCCCGGTCACCGGATCGCTGTTGACGACGGCGGCCACGGTATGAATCAACTTGATGATCCGTTTCGCCATGAAGTAACCGGGCGCGGCCTTGGCACCAAACACGAACGTGCGCGGGACAATCGCCAAGTCCGGATGGGCCCTCAGTCGCTGGTAAAGCCAGATGATATGCATCACTTTCAGCAACTGTCGTTTGTACTCATGCAGACGCTTGACCATGACGTCGAAGATGGAGTTGGTATCCAGCTCCACGCCCGTTCTCTCCAGCAGCAGCTCGAGCCAGGTCCTGTTTGTTCTGCTGCTTAATGTCCCGCCAATCCTCGCGAAACGCTGAATCGTCCACGTGCTCCTCCAGTTGTCTCAGTTGCTCCAGATCGCTGAGCCAACCGTCTCCGATGGCGGATGTAATCAGCTCGGACAGCCGCGGATTGGCCAACCGCATGAAGCGACGCGGTGTGACTCCGTTGGTCTCGTTTTTAAACCTGTCGGGCCACAATTCGGCGAAGTCCGTAAGGTACGTTCCCGCAATAGCCGCGATTGCAACTCCGCCACGCCATTGACGGCAAACGATCCCACAGTGCCCAAGTGCGCCATGCGCACCGTCTTGACTGTCGCCTTCTTCAAAAATCGACATGCGGCTGCAGCGGGCTTCGTCGTTCGGGAAGCGGTATCGCACTTCGTCCAAAAAGCGGCGGTTGATCTCATACACGATCTCCAGATGTCGGGGCAGCAGGCTTCCGAACAGATCGATCGACCAGGTTTCCAACGCTTCGGGGAGCAAGGTGTGGCAGGTATAAGCGAAAGTGCTGCGTGTGATCTTCCAGGCGCGATCCCAATCCAACCGCTGCTCGTCCACCAGAATCCGCATCAATTCCGGAATTGCCACGATGGGATGAGTGTCATTGAGCTGAATGACAACCTTGTCCGAAAAGGTATCCCAGTCGTCGTTCTTGAGCAGAAACCGATGAACGATATCGTTCAGTGAACAAGCCACGAAGAAGTATTGTTGTTGCAGGCGCAGCTGCTTTCCCTGTGCGGTGTTGTCATTCGGGTACAGCACTTTGCTGATGTTCTCCGAATAGACTTTCTGTTCGACAGCGCGGGCATAATCTCCGATGTCAAATAGTTCGAAGTCAAATTCCTCGGTGGCACGCGCTCGCCAGAGCCGCAAAATGTTGACCGTGTTGGTTCGGTAGCCGGGAACCAGCGTCGTGCATGGCTCGCCGAGCACCTTCTGTTGCGGCACCCACCTGACTCGCCGGCTGCCGTCCGCGTCGTACTGCTCGGTTCTTCCCCCCAAGCCAACCTCGACCATGTCGTCAGGCTGCGGGAATTCCCATGGATTTCCCCACGCTGCCCACTCATCCGGTTTTTCGACCTGCCAGCCGTCTTTGAAGGTCTGTTTGAAGATGCCAAATTCGTAGCGAATACCGTAGCCCACCGCGGGGATGTCCAGAGTCGCGAGCGAGTCGATGAAGCATGCTGCCAAGCGACCCAGTCCGCCGTTCCCCAAACCCGGCTCGACGTCCAGTTGCAGGAACTCATTCAGATCGAGGTCATGTTCGGCCAGGCCTGCCTTGGCCAGTTCAGTCGTCCCGGAATACAGCAGGTTCTGCGACAACTGCTTGCCGAGCAGATACTCCGCTGACAGGTAGTAGACGAATTTCGGATTCGCTTCCCACCGCGCTTCGTTGGTCTTGCGCCAGCGCTCGACCAGGTAGTTTCGAACCGCGTAGGACATCGCCATGTAGACATCGTGCTTGCTGGCGGTTTGGATGGCCTGTCCATGAGTGTGGTAAAGGTTGTCAATGACCAATTCCTTGAAGGCCGCGATTTCGGCAAGGCGATCATTGCTGGTTAGTATTTTGTTCATGCCTTCTCCTGCTGGCGACAAATATCGAAAAACGAATATCGAAATCCGAAACAAATCAAAGATTTAAATGACCAAGACGAGGCCATCATTCGTTTCAGAAATTCGAATCTCCGGTTTTGAATTTGTTTCGGATTTCTTGCTTCGGATTTCGTAGTTTACTTAACTTGACTGATCATCGCTCCCGGCGGTCGAATCGCGCGTGACGACTGCTCCAGCCGCGGCCAATCAGACGATACACGTTTTGCGGTCGCTCAATCATCAGACGCAATTCGGCTTCGAGCACACCGTACCCGAAGAATTCACTGGCGACTTGATAATTGTGATCCACCATCTTCTCCCGACGCTGCGGATTGTCCAGCACTTCATTGACCTGCGAGACGGTTTCGTTCGTCAAATATCCATCGAACACGACCGTGTCAAATCCACATGGCTCGATATCGGTCCGGTAGATCAAATAACGATTACAGACCATCGGCTTCTTGTGGTAAACCCCTTCCAAAAAAGCGTTGCCAAATCCCTCGTATTCCGAGGGATAAGTGACCAGGTCTGCTTGAGAAAACACGTCGCTTAGCGTGAACAGTGGCCGCCCGTCGGCGGCGGTGCCGCGTTGCTCCGCAATCCACTTGTCAACCGACAGCAGCGGCACATTCATCAGCGCCGCATACTCATGGATTCGTTGCTGATAGTCGTCGCCTTCGTCTCCCGATTCATGGCTGATCACCAGCGTTGCATGCTTGCGTTCCAGCCGTCGTACTAATTCGACCGCATGTTCGATCCCTTTGCGAGCCACGACGCGAGTCGGCTGCAGAACAAAGAGGTCGTCCTCGGCCAGACCCACTGCCTGACGGAATTGCTTTGCATAATCGTCGGGCGGCGTCGGCAAAGTGGCGAAATCCATCACGTTGGGAATGATCCGGCAGGACAATCCGGTGCGTCGGCTGAATTCCTCTCCCTGGGGACTGTTGATCACGACATGCTGGATCTGCGGCAACGCTGGAGGGAAGGCATAGCTAAGCAAGTCGCGCACTGAATTGACGATGAAGCGATCGCGTTCCCAGTAGAAATCGTGATGATGAGCCACGCATCCGATTTGCGTTTCCTGAACGGTTTGCACAATCGCAATCCCCAGCGGCAAATTCATCGGAATGGTCAAGGCATTCTCGGCGATGATGGCGTCAAGCTGGAATTGCTTGATGGCTGCATGAAGGCGGTCGCGGATCCGACCGGCAAGGCCGATGATGTCGTCGCTCAGTTCGACGGTCCGTAGTTCGGTGTCGAAAGCGCGATGCGTGATACTCAGGATGTCGGGGTGATTGAAATGCGCTTCTTCGATGATGGCAGTGCGTTCGGCTGGCCGATCTGATTCGCCCGTAATGTAATAGCACTCGATGCCCGACCGCTCCAGCACGTGAGCCCACTTGGCGATTTCTAACGAGACTCCGTCGGTGCCCGCGATACGAGTCGAGACAAAGGCAACGCGTGGCCGATCGGTCTGTTCAGTCATCGAGTACTCCCTGGATCGCTCGGTCCGACGTCGACGGGCGATCAGTCACACGCTTGCGGCAGCGCAAGAAGCATCATGCCGTTTCCGTGCCAAGAAATCGGCTCATAGTGTAAGACCGATTCAGACGTTCATGCAAATCGCGGCCGACGTACGAGATCAGATGCGGGCCGGCGATGGATGACCCCACCGTCTTATTTCAACGACGCACGACGTCATCGAGCACGTCATCGATCTCCCGGCAAGTTGCACTGTCGAGCTTAACGCCGACGGCACCCACGTTCTGATCAATCTGTTCCGGTCGGCTCGCGCCGATGATTGCCGAGCTGACGATTTGCTCTCTGAGGACCCAGGCCAGTGCCAGCTGAGACATCGACAGCGAAAGCCGTTGGGCAATCGGGTGTAGACTGCTGGACCGCCTCCAGCACTTTTTCATCGGTGAAGCGTCTGATCTCTTCGACCTGCAGCCCGCGAGTCACTTGGCGGCGGCTTGCCTGGAACGTACTTGCCCGTCAGCACACCCTGAGCCAGGGGAGACCAGACGATCTGGCCGATGCCAAGCGTTCTGCACAGCGGAAAGACTTTCCGTTCCGGCCTTGCGGTACAGCATCGAGTACTGCGGCTGACTGGAGACAAAACGCGTCACGTTGGTGAAGTTTATCTGCTGCCTCGATCCGCCTGCGCGACCATTCGCTGAACCCGATATACCGCGCCTTGCCGGCATCCACGACCTCGCTCATCGCCTCCATCGTCTCCTCAAGCGGAGTGTCGTGGTCGTAGCGATGACACTGATAAAGTCAACGTAGTCGGTGCGAAGCCGCTTGAGCGACGCATCGATCTGTTTTCGTATCTGTGCGCGAGAGAGCCCGCGGTCGGTATCGGACATCGGAAAATAGACCTTCGTCGCCAACACGTAGTCGTCACGCTGATACGGTGACAACAGTTCTCCCAGCAGCGATTCCGCGGCACCCCGGCCGTACATGTTGGCGGTGTCGACAAAGTTAATCCCCAGATCGAATGCGCACTGAAGACACGCACGGGTTCGTTCACGATCCACCGTGACGCCATAGGTCAGCCACGATCCGAGTGCTATTTCGGAGACGTGAAGTTCGCTGTTGCCAAGTTGTCGATATCGCATCACCTGACAGGCGTCTATTTCCGGTTTGGCTGTTCCGCGCGGATGCCCCCTTCGTCTCTCAATTTCGCGTAGATCGTGCCGTCGTAATCAATGCAGAGGGGCAGCATGGGTCGGCGATGCCAGTAGTTGACTAACAAGGTCAAACGTAATTCGGAAGACTTACGTTCTTTTTCGCGTTTGCGGTCCCGTTTCTGCGTTTCCGGAGCGGGCGGAACACCATGCAGAAGATTGCCTGGGAAACACCACATAATCATTCGCAATGGCCTCAACGGATTTGCCGTATTCGGGTTTCTCCGGGATCTTCGTTTTGCCGTCCGGCGCCAGTACCTGATCGACAATCAACGTCGGACTGGTCGGAAAATCGTTCAGATAAAGAACGCTTGCCAGCAGCGGGTGGATGACCTCACCGGTCTTTCTTTTGTAACGCCATGTCCCGGTCGAAATGCATACGCAGTTCTTTGCCGTAGCCCAGTCGTCCCAACCACCACTCCATGCCAATGCAGTTGGGACCAGGGTCAACCTGCGCGTGCAATTTAACGACGGCTTCTTCAGCTACATTGGTAGGTTCTGCACCACGACTGGAAACCAAAAGGTGGTTGTGTAACTGCCATTGTCCTTCATGCGTTCATTGCCAAGTGAACGAACCGCGTGCCCGAGTCTTTCGAACAGCCGAGTCGGCAATGCTGCTTCGAATAAACAGATTTCAGCAACTTGAGAAGATTCTGCGCTGTCACTCATCTTGTTGATCTCCCGGATCGATCGCGATTGGATGATAGGAATGTTAATCCCCGGAAGCCCAGGTCACCAGCAAGAGCGGGTTATTCTGACCCTTTTTTTGCAGAAGCATCGCTCGATCCGTGAAGCCATTGCGGCGGCTGAAGTCAAACGACGCTTCAACGCTCTTTCAGATCGCGATATTCGCGGTACGCGTCAGCATCGTACATGTAGTCAAGCGAGGGAACGAAACTCAGTTCCTGTCCACCAAACTTCCTTTTGAACGTACTGAAATCTGCCCACGGTTCGTCCGGCATGTCTTTTGGCGAAACGCCGTAAAAGTCGTACCATTGGCAGCCAAGGGATTTGGCCTTCAGCATGGCTTCAAATTGCAGCAGGTACGGCGCCATCACGTTGCGATGTACAGGTAGCGAGCCTCCGTATTTGTAAGTCGCCGTGTTACCGAAATAAACATTCAAAGCTGTCGCCAGTCTTTCACCACGATATTCTGCGAAGAAGATATCGCCGCGGCCATGGGGGAAAAGTGTTGCGGTCAGGTTGCGAAAGTAGTCCGTCGAGTGACGCCGGATGGCTTGCCTCTCTGTTGTCGCTTTGTACAGGCTCATGAAATCAGCCAAGCCCTGCGGCGAATTGTCGACAACGACCGAGACGCCATGTTTGCGAGCGACGCGGATGTTGTATCGACCTTTCTTCTTCATCTGCTGTAGGATCGCATCTTCGGAAGGGAGCAGGTCAACGCACAGCGTTTTTCGTGGCTCAAGCCACCAGGTCGACTCACGGCATCCAGCGACGAACTCGGGACGTTCCAGCCATCGCGGCTCGAGTCTCAAATGGCTGACCACTTGCGATTTCTCTTTGCGGCGTTCATCGATGTACGCGATGATGTCGTCAAACAACTCGGCCGCATCTGTCTGATCCTCTGGAAGCACGGGACCATGCGGAACGTAGTAAAAGTATTTTTCAGGCGCGAACATCTTGACCAGAACAATCGCACCGCCGCAGATCGTATCGCCATCCCTGGCCACAATGCTGAAACTCTCCCAGCCGCGGCTTTCCAGAAACTCCGCCCACCACGAAGACTGCTTGTAGCCAATCTCAGGCCGCGTCGTCAAAAATTGGTCCCATTGGTCGACCGGAGATAACAGGCCGGAGTCGCGATCCGCTTTCGTGTTTTGCATCGAGAAGGCTGAGGTTCATTATCCGGTGGGCGTCCAGCTCTGACCCACGGCCAGATCGGACAGATTTCGTTGGCTAACAGCTTGATTGCTGGCGTTCTGGGAATACAGCAAAAACCAGGGTACACCCACAACTTCCCTTCCGAAACTCTCTCGCCACAGAGCGGCGACGGGCGACAGCCTGGGACTTGCGTCCTTGTCGTTACCCTCGTCTTCCGCAGTCGCGAAGCGACGAAAGCAGGTAGCTGCCGGCGTGAGCCGGCAGATATTTTCTGTGCGCACGGCTCACCGAAAAACGTATTTGCACTCGCACCGTCTTGGTCGCCGTCGGGGGCTCGATGAGGATTTGGGGCAAGTAGCGAAACGATTCCGTCGCTTGATGCCTATCCGTGATGAAAACAATCGCTTTGTGTGCATTGTGCGGCCTGGCGGATCGAAAACGAAGAAGATGTGGCAGACCTGATTGCGCCGTTTCTTTATTGCTAGCTAAGTGATGAACAGCAGAGAACTGATTCCGACGCTCTTGCTGGTCGTTGCCATTTTCGGCGGCTGCCGGTGGCGGCAGAATCGGTGCGACCAACATTACCTGGACGTTTCCTACCGCGGCAATCAGCAGCAACAGCAACAGACGATTCGCACGACGCCCGTGCCCGCAGCGCCTCAGGATATCGAGACGACCGCGGGAGTCTTCAGCGGCGAAAGAGACCAGGCGGAGAATCCGATTGCCTTGCACGAGGCCATTGAAATCGCTTTGTCTGAACCAAGTATCACTCGCGTGACACGCGGTAATGTTGTCACACCCGCCTTCGAGACTTTCTATGACGTTGAGATCTCCGAGGAAAGGCTGCGAGCTGCGCTGGCGGCCTTCGACACACGTTTCGAGTCGGAGTTCTACACCAATACCTTCCAAAATCCGCCCGAAGCCTTCTTCGGGCCCGGGCTAGCTCAACCAGAAAGGCGAGACGAGGCGTCGATCACCGCGGGATTGATCAAGCCGTTGAGCCGTGGGGGATTGCTGTCAGCGGCCTACAATCCGAGGCCCGGCTATTTCTTCGAGCCGGAATCGACGAGCAGCAGCGGATTCAATCCCAGGTATATCAGCGAGTTGGAGATTTCGATTCGCCAACCGATCCTTCGCAATGCCGGACTTCAAGTCAACATCGCTCCCATTCAGGTTTCACAACTGCAGGTCGAGCAGTCGTCGTGGGACTTCAAACGATCACTGATTCAGTCGGTCCGAAGTGTGGCGGAAGCCTATTGGGATCTTTACGCGGCACGGATCGCCGTCGACGAGTACGAAGACGTGATTCCGGTGTTGGACGAGATCGTTCGAATTCAAGAAGAGTCGTTGCGGGCGAACTTCGTGATTGCTGCCGATGTGGCCAAGGCCGAGGTCAGCTGTACCAATACCAACAAGACTTGCTGGGTTTGCAATCCGAGGTGGTCACGCAAGAGCTGCGTTTGAGGAATCTTTTAAAGTTGCCGCCTAACGATGGTGGCAAGCTCGTGCCCCTCACCAAGCCGACGAACCAGCGAGTGCAAACTTCTCCAAGTGAATCGTACCTGATTGCCCTCGACAACCGACCAGAAGTCGCGCGAGCGATTGAACGTCAGCATTCGTCGACTCGAGGTCTTGGTTGCCGACAATCAACGCAGACCCGACCTCGACCTCACGGCGTTGTACCGGTTGAATGGACTGGGAAAAGACCTCGGTGATGCGTTAGATCAAATGGTCGAGGCCGACTTCACCGACGTTGAATTCGGCGTGACCTTGGCGATGCCCGTTGGATTGCGTCAACGGAAGGCGGAAGCACAGGCGGCCCGATATCGACTCGCACGCGATCGCCGCTTGCTGGAACAGGAAATGTTTTCGATTTCGCATGAGATTAGCGAAGCGTCGCAGAGAATCGATTTTGCTTACCGCGAATATGAAAAAGCAAAACTGCGCCTGGAATCGGCGGTCGAATGGGCCGACGGCGCGAGATTGCGATACATGAATCCAGCGCCCGACTCCAGCAGCACCAACTGGATGCTGCAAAATCTGGATGATTATTTTCGTGCTCTTCGTTTCCGTACCGACGCGGCGATCGATGTCGCCGCATCGCTGAACCGATATAACGTCGAGCTTGTGGGTTACGAAGAGATCAAAGGAACACTGCTCGACTTTTTTGCCATCGAGTACCTGGGCGATCCCTGTCGGCAAACAGCAAGATTGCGGCCGTCAGGAGCCAGATGTCCACCTGTCATCGTGACACAGACGCCGGACGCTGAATCGACATTGGGTAGCGAGCCAGCTTTGGCAGATCCGTCGGCCGAGAGCACGCATGAAAATGAAGAAGCAAGCGAATCAAGTGTCGAGGAATTGCCAATGCCGACGCCGGAAGCTGAATCGACTTTGAATCGCGAGCCTTTGGCAGATACGTCGACCGAAAGCAAGCTTGAGGGTCAGAACGAGAGTAAACCAAGTATCGCGGAATTACTGCCTCCGACGCCCGTCTGGCCAAAAACATCCACGCCGCTGGAAATCTCGATCAAGCCGTGACGTGATTGATTCACCAAGAGAATTCTGTCCGCAGCAATCGCACACCTGCGTGGAAGAGCAGAACCCCGAGCGGTTGTCGGTCGGATCGAATCCTCGCGAAACCAGTCATGCCCGTTCTCAGCATGCCGTCGCTGTTGTCGACGCGGCAATAAACGGTCACGGCTCGAGAAACACCCGGTTCACCCGGCTGGGCCGCGGGTGCAATTCGATCGACCGTCGCCGTCAGCGTCGTCAGTGGAAGTGATCTCGGCTTCAACGTAATTGGATGACCCGTTACCAGGACTCGCGCGTCTTTTTCGGAAACCGAGATTTCCGCTTCCAAGGTTTGCAGATCTTCGATCACACAAAGTGGCATGCCTCGGTCAACAAACAAACCCACCTTCTCCTTGAGACGCGGGGTGATGATGGTTCCAGAAACAGGACAGAGAACGGTTTGCTTTTCTTGTTGGTGAAGAAAGTGAGTTAACTCTTCCTCCAGACGTCGCAAGTGCGCCTGCTCGGCATCAATGTCTTCGTGACGAGAACCCGCTTCCAGCAACGTCAAGGCGGCCTTGGCGTCGGCCAATTCCTTTTCTCGCCGGGCAAGTTCACGCTCGTAGGCGATCAGACCTTCCGCCTCCCTGGATCGCTTGGCGGCTTTGGCCTGGCTGGCGTTGAGCAACGCTTCTTGATGATTCTTTCTGTAGCTCAACAGTTGGTGACCGGCCAAACCACCGCGATCATGCAGCGTCTGCATTTTTTCAAGAATCACCGTTTCGTACTCGCATTGTCCGTTCGCTTTCTCGATCGACAATTCGAGCGATGCCATCTCTTGTTGAAAACTTTCGCGTGCTTTTTCCAGGTCGCTACTGGCCAAGTCTTTCCATGCCGTTGCCCGCTTGATCTTCTCCTTTTGGTCGTCCATTTCTTCTTGTCGCGGGCCACATTTCAAGCGTCGCAAGATCGCTTCGGATTCAGCAATCTCCGCTCTCTTTCGCGCGATGTTGCTGATCAACTCGGGCACTTCGATCACCGTCAATACGGAATCGGCCGCAACCAAGTCTCCTTCGTCAGCTTTGATATCGCGGAGAAAACCTGCGATCGGGGCTCGCACTTCACGACGCACCACCGGACGCACGTGGAATTCGCCTCCGGCGCGGTCGTGGATGGGGATCGCAAGTAAACCTACGATCAACGCCAACCAAATCAGAACTCTCAGTTTACGCGATCGGAACATGCTTCTGAAATCCTCTCCAAGACTACCCTTGAAATAGCGCCTCGTTAGTACCAAAAAAAAACCGAGGGCGGCGATGATCCACCAATCCCCATCATCGAACGGTAGATACAACGATGCTTGAAAGCTCATCAAACTCAGGAACCCGACCGGAAAGACCCAGTTGGCCGTCCCGTACACAATCAGGGTGGTGTGTTCTTTGTTCGCAGCAGGTTTCTCGCCACCCCATAATAGCCAGCGGGCGTACCCAAGGTAGTGATCGCGGGCTCGCTTTCGCAGGTTATGCGTGTGCAGCATATCGCATAGTGCATAGTAGCCGTCCAATCGCATCAGGGGATTGAGATTGAAAGCGACTCTTAGCCCACACGTGGAGACGATCACCCAGGCCGCGAAATTCACCACGCTCTCGACTGATGAGATTCGCCACACGAACACGGCGACGATAAACACCAGAAAGTCGACGTAAGTGCCGGCAAGGCTGATCAGCAGCCGTTTCCAGCGACTTGGCAGCAACCAAGCATCCGAGACGTTGCAATAGAAACAGGGCGTGAAGAAAATCGACAACGCTCCCATCTCGTGAACGTCGCCGCCATAGCGTTTGCAAGCCAGGCCGTGACCAAACTCATGGAACACAGTAATGATGATGGTAGTGAACCAGGCAACCACAAAGGCCTGCCAACCAAAGTTCGCTGCGAACTGTTGAACCAGTTGTCCCCGATCAACCCAAACGATTCCCAACGCAAACGCTCCCGGTCACCACCGCGATCACCGCCAAAGCGGGACTGAAAGGAATCTTGTTTTCGGTTCCAGCCGATTCAGCGTTTCATTCGGATCAAACAGTTTGACCCGAAAGAACAGCGGACTCTGCTTCTTGGCTTGCTTGATGCAGCGACGCACCAATTCGCCAAGACTTCGCGGCGGCGATATCGGCGGCGGCGTCCTTGGCAAGACGACGCTTTGAACGTTTCAGCAGGCCCTCTTTCTTGGCCAGTGCGACGAATTCGCGTACATCGTCATCCGTGATCGATTCGCCGAACTCCCGCTCGAATCGCTCCAAGATCTCCGCGACGGTCGTATTGCCGTCCAGCAGCGACAACAAGAATGCTTCTTGCAGTCCGATCCGCATGTAGCGACGCTTACGCGCAGTTCTTGACCACACTGACCCCGTGCTGGTCAGGCGCCGACACGCGAATGTCTTGGCTAACCTGAGGAGGTATCTCGGTGGCGACAGGCGTTTGAAGCGACATAGGAACCCGTATGCGCGGAATCAATTGCCGTGGACGATGACTGCCCAATCGATCACTCGGAACCAGGGACCTCTGCGGGAATAATGTGCTCGGGTCTCGATCCTTCGGGCCCTTTGCTGAGAACCGCAAGGCTCTCTTCTTCGGTCAACACGTAAACGTAGAACGGTACCCCGTCCTGCCGACAGCGGGTTGCACGATGGTGACCGTCAATCAGCCGGTGCCCGTGGGCGTACGTTCCGTCGTCATCGCGAAAGAACAAGTGGCCGACGATTCCAGGATACTTGGGATTCACGTGGGCAAGATGTCCCTCATTGATCTGGCAGCGATCGATGGAGTGATCGACATCTTCCGGGTCCAGCTCCACAGACTCCCGACCGTCCGCGACAATCTCCCTCGCCAGATCGATGTCGAAGACATAGTTCTTTTTGTAGCAGTAAAACGCTTCGCCGTTGCGAGTACAGCGCGAGCAATCACCGGGATTCCGCTTCTTCTTTTTCTTCTTCTTCTTCTTACTGCTCATCGTTGTTGCGACCTCCAGAGAGGGAGGGCGTTCCGCAAAGGTGATTTAATACCAAAGAAAAGTGGGTGAAAGAATCGCGAACGACTCCGTCACCCACTCCCTATCATATTCACCGTCTGTTCAAGATGCCAACGAGTTTAGCGTCGGCTCCAAGAAACGCCTACTTACCACCAGACTTCGATCCGCTCTTGCTGCCGGACTTCGATCCGCTCTTGCTGCCGGACTTCGATCCGCTCTTGCTACCGGACTTCGATCCGCTCTTGCTGCCGGACTTCGATCCGCTCTTGCTACCGGACTTCGAACCGCTCTTGCTGCCGGACTTCGAACCGCTCTTGCTGCCGGACTTCGAACCGCTCTTGCTGCCGGACTTCGAACCGCTCTTGCTGCCGGACTTCGAACCGCTCTTGCCGCCCGACTTCGAGCCGCTACCACCGGACTTCGATCCGCTCTTGCTGCCAGACTTCGAGCCGCTCTTGCTGCCCGACTTCGATCCGCTGCCGCCGGACTTTGAGCCACTGCTGCTGCCGCTGCCACCGGACTTCGATCCGCTGCTGCCCGAACCCGAGCCGCTGCCACCAGACTTCGAGCCACCGCTATTGCTGCCCGACGTTGAGCAGCCAGCGAGCTTGCTTGGGGCGATGCGGTCTTCCAATCGTTCCAATTTGAATTTCTTCATCATTTGTTTCCGAGCCAAGTTGTCTTAATCGTTAGCTAACAATTGCTAACCGAAGGGCGGAATCTAGCCGCTCAGTTAAGATGGGTCAAATATTTTGGTTGAAAAAATGACGCAGTTTCAAAAAAAAAAATGTGGCGTTCCGTTCACGTGACCGGGCGTTCACTACTGAATAAGGCAACTCGATCAGGCCATCCACGCTCGCGCGATCGGATGGAGAAACACACGCACCGGCAAGATTTGCTTTCGTCGCTGCTGTTATGAACATGTGGGTAAGCGGCAAAGACTTGCTTTCCAGGCTGATTCTTACCGGCCGCCAACCGCTGGGACGGAGTGAACTCGAATTCGAGTTCCTGCGATTGTCCACCCACTAACGTGAGTCGTTTCTCGCGCTCTCCGTTCTTCCGTTTTCGTCGTAAACGACACGCACCGTGTAGTTCGGCAATTCTTGACCCGGTCGCAGTTGACTGGTTTCAAAAACTCGAACTTCGCCCTCTTGCTTCGTTTCGAAGCCTGCGAGGTAGACTTCCGCACTGTCTGGCACTCGCAACGTGATGCGCGGTGGTCACCGGATCATCGGCACTTGCGAGTTGCGTCGACGAATCCTCCAGAGCGAAGGCGAGTAATGAAGCCTGACCGCCTCGCAGCAAGACCCGCTTGGTTTCGGTCAGCGTTTTCCCGTGACGCTCAATTTCCGCCCGGACAACGAACTCATACTGATCTTCCAGCGGTGCAGCATTCGATAAGAAGGTGCGCCGGCTGCCGGTCGTCGTGGTGGGTTGATCGTTAATCGTGACGCGAGCATCCTCGGGAACGCTCAGCTTCAACTCAATCTTACCGAGTGCCGCTGTACGATCACTGGTGGCAATGCTCGTCGCCGGCAGGTCCGCGCCCAGCGTTCGCAGTCGTGGACGAACGAGCTGGTCCGTTTTTGCGATGGCAATGGGTGACCGCCCCGTGGTCACAGAATTGACGGAGTAGTACCCACCGTAACCGCCCCACGAACTGTAGCATCCGTAGCCCACGTACGGAGTCACGTAGTAGTAGCGCGGCGAGTAGGTGCGGTAATAGACGGGGTACCAGGAGTTGTAAAGGGAATAACTTCTATAGCTTGGGTAGGCGAACGAGTAACCATAATAGACGGGTCGATAATGGAAACTCCGATAGCCGTAATGTGGGTAGTGCCCGTAATGACCGTAATGTCCGACATGCCCGTAGTATCCATGCCCGAAGTGTCCGTAGTATCCGACACGCCCATATCGTCCCCACCAGGCGTCAGCGGAGCTACTCATACTTACCAAGCAAAAGCAAGCAATCAGAACCAGGGCGATCGTCTTCCCAGATTTTGCAAGTCTCATCATCGACTCCTCAGGACAGTTTCAACGTCAAACACAAAAGCCTCACCGGTGGTCGGTCACAGCTGGATGGGCGGAAACGTCCGTTCGTGGCCGTGGCACAACACCTCTCCATTGTATGCCATCGGGACGCTGTGCAAAGCCGATCTTTTCAGGCATTGAAGCGGCCTACAAAAAGGTCATGAATCATCCGTAGCCCCGATATTGCAATCGCGTAGGGTGGCGTCGAGAAAACATCGAAGAAAGGCGGGTCGGCATTGGCGCCATGCACTGCCTGAAAAACAGAGTGTGATTTCAAGTTCGAACTGTTTGCGCTGACCCACCAAGGATTTACGCGAATTTGACCCACCCTGCATGCTGGGCTGCTTGTCGATTTAATCAGCCGCACGGCGTTAGCCGCGGTTTTCCCCGCCACAAAACCGCGGCTAACGCCCATCGGCTAATCATGACAGTTCGCGAAACGACTAAATCGACAAGCCGTGGGGCCAGTCGTCCTGACCCCTTTTTTCGTATCGCACACGATAGACGGGAATCCTGTGCTGCCGACTTCGCCGCTCGAAGTGCGTTCGGTAATCCAGATCGTGCGTCGCTTCGATCTCCTCCTCTGGAATCGGGACTCCAAACTCCGGAGCGTGCACGGCGATCATTTCGATCGTGATCTCGAAATAGTCCAACACATCGGTCCAGAAGTGAAACCTGCCGCCGCAACGTAGCTGCTCGCGAATAGTGCTGGATACTCGTTTCATTGACAACACGACGCTTGCGATGTCGCTTTTTCCACCAAGGATCTGGAAAGTAAATGTGAATGGCTTCCAACGTCCCCGGCTGGATCCGTGCCTGGATGATCGGTTCCGCATTGCCGGCGACCATGATGGCGTTGGTCGCATGCAAACGCGCCAATCGTGCCGCCGCGTGTGAGGCGTACTTTCCAGCGATCTCGACTCCCAGAAAGTTATGCTGCGGATTGGCCTGCGACGCCGTTGCCATGAACAGACCTTTCCCCGAACCGATCTCCAGTTCCAGCGGTCGGTCGTTGTCAAACAACGATTGACTGCTGACCACCGGCGGCAGTTGCTCGACAACGCGCAGCACCGACCGCAAGTCCAGGTCAGGCGAAGGACGGCGAACAGGACTGCGTGGCACGTGGCGATGTCAAACTTTGAGGATCAAGCAGAGGAAAGCGGATACGGATAGCTAATCGTAACTTGCTGGGAATTCCCTACAATGCGGGCTTGGTTTGTTCTCATCGACTCCACCGTCTTGACTCGCTCATGCCCAAATCAGACGAAAACTTCCACGGGCTCGCAATCGCGTCTTTAGAAAGCCGCCGCGCCGACGACATGGCGCGCTTGATCCAGCGGCACGGCGGTGTTGCTCACGTCAGTCCCTCGATGCGCGAAGTGCCGATTGAACCGAACCGCGAAGCGATCGACTTTGCCTATCGCGTGATCACCGGGCATATCAACGTGGTGATTGTGATGACCGGTGTTGGCTTTCGGTATTTGTTGCGAGCGATCGAGCGGCATTTGGATCAGCAACGGTTTCTTGACTCGCTGTCGGACATCACCACCATCTGCCGCGGGCCCAAGCCGGTTGCCGCGATGAGAGAAGTCGGTTTGACACCCAGTCATCGCGCCGCCGAACCCAATACGTGGCGAGAAGTCCTGCAGACGATTGACACGAGCGTGCCGATCGCCAATCAAGTCGTCGGTCTGCAAGAATACGGTGTCTCCAATGCGTCGCTGGTCGCAGGACTGGAAGCCCGCGGCGCAGCTGTCGAACCGGTTCGCGTTTACGGCTGGGAATTTCCCAAAGAAACCGGGCCACTGGAGGAGAACGTTCGCGCTCTGGCATCGGGCCAACGCGACATGCTGCTGCTGACCAGTGCTCACCAAGTCGTCAACATGCTGCGGATGGCCGAACGACTGCAGATCGTCGACCAACTGCGACAAGGGCTACGAGGTACATTGATTGCCTCGATTGGACCGACGACCTCACAGATGCTGCAAGAATGTGATTTGCATGTTGATTTGGAGCCGCCGCATCCAAAGATGGGGCATTTGGTAATCGAAGCGGCACGCCGGGGTGCCGAGATGACTGCTGGAAAGGTAAACGTGACTTCCACTCCGACGAGCGGCGACATCGCGCCGATCAGACACCCATCATCCGACAGCCTGTTCATGCGTGCTTGCCGGCGCGAGCCAACGGAGCGAACCCCGATCTGGCTGATGCGGCAAGCGGGACGCTACATGGCAGAGTATCGTGAAGTCCTGCGCCAAACAGTCGTTCTTGGAGTTGTGTGCCCGGCCGGATTTGTGCAGCGAAATCATGTGCACGGCCGTTGACCGACTGGGAGTCGACGCGGCAATCATCTTCTCCGACCTGTTGCCGATCTTGGTTCCGATGGGGTTCGACCTGGAGTTCGTCAAGGGCGACGGACCGGTGATCCACAATCCCGTCCGCGAAGCCGAGGATCTTGCGCGAGTCCGTGAATTGGACGATCCCGGTCAACTGGATTTTGTCTACGAGACCGTTCGGCAAACACGCGCCGATTTGCCGGAAGAGATGCCGTTGATTGGCTTCGCGGGAGCCCCGTTCACGCTCGCCAGCTATGCGATCGAGGGCGGGGGCAGCCGCCAATACATGCACACCAAGAAACTGATGCACAGTGACGGCGGGGCCTGGAACGCGTTGATGCAGCGGCTGTCCCAGGCAATCACCGTTTACTTGAATCAGCAGATCGCCGCCGGCGCGCAATGCGTTCAATTGTTTGACAGTTGGGCCGGCTGCCTGGCGCCGGTCGACTACAGCGAATATGTGCTGCCCTGGGTGCAGAAGATCATCGCGGGAATCGCACCGGGCGTTCCTGTGATTAATTTTGCCACCGGCAATCCGGAGTTGCTGCCGTTGCTGCGCGGCGACCGCCGCACGGTCGTGGGCGTCGACTGGAGAATCAACTTGGATGCGGCGTGGAAGCGGATCGGCAGCGATCGCGCTGTCCAGGGCAACCTGGATCCCGCCGTGCTGTTGGCCGAGCCCGAGGTGATTCGCCAACGCACGCAACAGTTGCTCGACAGCGTTGCTGATCGACCGGGTCATATCTTCAATCTTGGACATGGTGTCTTGAAAGAAACACCTGTCGAGCACGCGATCGCGCTGGTCGAATGCGTCAAAGACTTGAGCCAACGATAACCAGAGAGGGCGCGAGCGGATGGGTCTGAGCAAGGTGCGGCAAACAACGCTTCGGTACTTCGGCAGCGTTCGGAAACAACTTACGGCTTCTTGCATTCCTTGACTCTCCCGCTTGCAGGCTGTTGATTCAAACGAAATGTGAATTGCAAGGGTGAGCCGCGGGCCGTAAGGCACCGGGCAATGACGTATGCCCGGCCGCTTACGCGTCGCGGCTCACTAAATCAACAGGCCGCTTGCGGTCGGAGTCGCACCTCTCAGGGAGCGGAAAGGGTCTTGTGAATGATCAAACCATATCGAGCTTCAGCGCATCGCCCTCCCCGGCCGCTACCGCGTCCGACCCTCCCGCTCCGCGGGAGGGTAAAGATGTGCTCCGTCCGGTGCCTGCTTGGCGCTGCGGTCATCATGTTGATCGGCTGCTTCGCTACTGCCAGCGGCGCCGACATCGCGGATGCCGCCAGGTCGAGTCGCCCCAACATGGTCGTGATCATCGCCGATGATCTTGGCTACGGCGAAACCGGGATGATGGGAAATCCTCAAATACCGACGCCGCACATCGATTCGCTGGCCAGAGACGGCACACGTTGCTTGTCCGGTTATGTGACGTCGTCTTACTGCAGTCCTTCCCGCGCCGGATTCTTTACCGGCCGTTATCAGTCGCGTTTTGGTTACGACATCAATCCGACCGGCCAGCGTAACTTGTTGCCGCAAGCCGGATTGCCCGACGGCGAAACCACTTTCGTCCAGAGACTAGCCGCAGCGGGCTATAAAACCGGTTTGGTCGGCAAGTGGCATTTAGGTGCCAACAAAGCGAAGCATCCGTTGCGGCGAGGATTTCAGTCCTTTTACGGATTTCTGCACGAAGGACACTTTTACGTTCCCGGACCGCCCTACGAAAACGTGTTGACAATGATTCGCGATCGCTCCCTGGGCGAAGGCGAACGAGTGCGTGAAAATGACTTGATTCGCGGCAACTACGCGCCGATGAACGAACCGCCCTACGATCAAGACAACCCGCTGCTGCGCGGTGAAAAAGAGCTTGTCGAAACCAAATACCTGACCGATGCGATCACGGACGAAGCCGTTGAGTTTATCGAAAAGTGCAAAGCGGACCCTTTTTGTTTGGTTGTCGCTTACAACGCGGTCCACAGTCCGATGCAAGCCAGCAAAAAGGATGCCCGTGCACTGCGTCGCATCAAAGATATCCAGCGACGTATCTTCGCAGGCATGCTGGTCGCCCTGGACCGTGGTATCGGTCGTATCCGGGATTCGATCGACCAGCATGAGTTGAACCGGCGCACGATGATCGTTTTCTTTAGCGACAACGGTGGCCCCACCAAGGAACTGACCAGCAGCAATCTACCGCTGCGCGGCGGCAAAGGCACGCTTTACGAAGGCGGTGTGCGGATCCCCATGGTTTGGGTGATGCCCGGGCGAATCCCAGCGGGTCATGATCGAGAAACGTGCCGTGTTGAGCCTGGATGTTGCCGCCACCGCACTCGATCTTGCCGGCATCGATCCCGACAACAACGCGGATGGGGACGAGCGTCTTGAGTTGGATGAACAATCGGCTGGCCCAGTCGCCGCATCAGACGATCTACTGGCGAATGAATCAAGGCAAGACTGGCGTTTCGGTCCGGTAGCTGGAAGATCGTGCGTCCCGATCAACGAGCGTCGATCGAGCTGTATCATCTGGCCAGCGACTTGGGCGAGACGCGAAATTTGGCCGACCGTCAGCCAGAGAAACTCAAAAGAGCTTGTCAATCAATGGTCGGCACTCGATCGACAGATGGGCGAGCCGATCAAGCTGTCCAAGTGACACGTCGGCGCGGCATCCTGCCGTACCTTTCCCTCAGTAGCGGAACTCGGAAGCGTTCCGAAGCACGCACGGCATTTCTCGGAAGTCTTCCGACTTCCGCTACCTAGCACGTAGGATGGCACGGCAGGATGCCGAGCCTACTCAACGGATCGCCTCACCATCGCAAGACCGCGGTACTCCAGGCGAGCCCGGCACCAAATCCGCACAGCAACAGCAGGTCGCCCCGATGAATGCGGCCACCTTGCATCGCTTCGTCGAGCGCCAACGGGATACTTGCCGCAGACGTATTGCCGTAGCGTTCCAGGTTGACGAAGACTTTTTCAGGCTGCAGGTGCAAGTCTCTCACCGCAGAATCAATGATCCGCTGGTTCGCTTGATGCAAGACGACCAAGTCCAACTGGTCAGCGGTGATGCCGGCGTGGGCAAGTACCTGTTTGGCACTCTCGTCAATCACACGGACTGCCCACTTGAAGACGTTGCGTCCGTCCATCTTCATGTATTGATCCCCACTGGCAAGCGACTCGGCGGTCAGGGTCTGACGCGCCCCGCCGGCGGGAATGTACAGCATGTCTCGGCCACAGCCTTCCGAGCCCATCTGGTACGAGAGAATCCCGCCGCTGCCGTCGGATGTTTCCGGTCTCAACAAAACCGCGCCCCCGGCATCACCAAACAGCGGATACGTGTTCTTGTCTTTCGGATTGATCGTGCGGCTCATCACGTCCGCACCAACAACGAGAACACAACGGCAATTGCCGGCGGCAATGAATTGTGCCGCCGTGGTCAACGCGTACGTAAAGCCGGCACATGCGGCGCTGATGTCCATGGCTGGGGCGATTGCCCCCAACCGCCGCTGTAAATGGCACGCCGTCGATGGCATGGGATGGTCCGGCGTGACGGTAGCAACGACAATCAAATCGATTTGGTCAACCGTCACCTTTGCGTTCGCGATGCACCTGATCGCGGCTTCATAAGCCAAGTCGCTGGTGGTTTGGTCATCGCTGGCGTGTCGTCGTTCTCGAATGCCCGTGCGTCGAATGATCCATTCACTATCGCAGCCGAGCGAGACCAAATCGTCGTTGGTCACGATCCGCTCGGGGAGGTAGGAACCGGTCGCGACGACGCGCACACCGGGCAATCTTCCCATCCGTCCCCGCGTGCTCAAGGAACGCTCGGGAACGGCCTGGACCTCCGCGGGTCGCGTTGAAATCATCGGTGTGGGGGCCGCGTTCGCGACGGAAGTGGCCGTTTCGGGCAATTCGGACATGGTCACAGGAAGCGTTATGATGGCAGGGTCGGCAAGATTGACGACCCAACCCATAGTAAAAACCGGTCGTCGGTCGCAAGTATACCTTTGCACCCAAAAATGCGTTACCCGAAATGGCGAGCGCGAGCCGTCCCACATTCCGGCCTCCCCATGGAAGCTCAAAAAGCTAATTCGCACCGTTTTTTATCGGGTTTCGCTGTCCTCTTGTCAGTCTTCGCGGCGGCCTGGATCGGCTGGTCTCAGGGGGACAAATCAACGCAGCCCAGCGATTGGGAACCACCGCCCCCTTCGTTTCGGGTCGCCGGCAGTTCGATGGTGCCGACGCTGTACGGTCCTTCGTTGCAAATCCAGTGCCCTGGGTGTGGCCAGAGGATCTTGTTTGATGCCCAGAGCCTTGGCCGAATGGAGGAATCGCTGATCTGCTCACTCTGCGGAGAAGGCCGCAGGATCTCAGGCTTGAACGACACGGCGGGATTGACTGCCTATGCGGGCGATATCGTTCAGATCAGCGAGTCCGACGATGCCGGACTACCAGATTGGTGAATTGGTGGCAATTCAGTGGCAGGGATCCGTTCATGTGAAGCGAGTCGTCGCAACCGAAGGCGATGAGGTTGATATCGCGCGGCTACACGTGCTGGTCAATGGCCAGCGCGTCGAAGACCGGCTCGCAGCTGAGCCGGGAAGGAGGCGGCCGCCCGATCTGTTGGTGGACGATGATTCGCTCAGAGCGCTATCGCGATGGACTTCGGCGACCGCTGCGGAGCCTTGGCGACGAGACGCCGATCGGCGCTGGTCCTGTGATCAGGAACAAAACTCGCCGTGGCTGCTGTACCATCATCAGAACGTTCATGACCATCGTCGGCCAAGTGGCGTGATGGACGACTATCAATACAACGCCGGCATCGCACGGCAGCTTGTTGACGTTGACCGACTGTCGCTGTCGGGCACTTTGCAGACCGAACAACCTGTGACACTGCGTGCCGCATTTTGGTCGCACGAGGGCGTGGTCATCGCCGAAAAACGGATCGAGAGGTCGGGCCGGTTTCGTATCCGCTTCTCTGACGGCGTCCCCGGCAATGAGTCGCCCGTCACAAAAGAAGCTCCGCTGGCAATTCGCGTCCATGGCGGACCGACATCGCTGGCTTCACTGCAGATCCATCGCGCCATCGAGTATCGGCTTCGTGCGGATGACGAACGGTCGCAATATCCATTACGGATTCCGAAGGCGCATTACTACGTGGTCGGCGACAACGTCCCGTTTTCAATCGATAGCCGCACGCTGGGTGCCGTTGAATCCGGAAGCATCCTGGGCAGAGTCCAGATCTTGGAGACGGCGGATTCTCCGTAGTGGACGTGGCTACACGTCCTCCAAACGGGATCTTTGGCAAGATCCACTACGTCAGTAATACAATCGACGTCCCAAGGACTTCTCGAGGTTTGTGCATCATCGTTGTCGCTTGGGACCATCTTTTTGATACCCGGTCGCATCGACGTTCAGTCGGGAATTCGCTCGCCCCGTATCAGATCCTCAAACGTTTCCCGCTCGCGAATCAACTTTGCCTCGCCGTCTTCGATCAAAACCTCCGCGGCACGCATCTTGCTGTTGTAGTTGCTTGCCATCACGAAGCCGTAGGCGCCGGCGTTCTCGAGAATCACGTAGTCGCCCACTTGCGGCGCGGGCAATGGACGGCTGTCGACAAAGCCGCCCTCGCGCTGAGTAAAAATATCACCCGATTCACACAACGGGCCACCAATCACCACATTCACTTGCTCTCGCTCAGCAGCGTCACCGCTGGCCGCACAAACAGAAATGGGATGATAGGCACCGTACATCACTGGTCGTGCCAAGTCATTGAATCCCGCATCCAGGAGCACGAACGAATTCTCGCCGACTTGTTTGGTGCTGCGAACCTCGGCGATCAAATAACCGCTTTCGGCGGTCAAGTAGCGGCCGGGCTCGATCTCCAAGGTCAGGCGATGCCCGAACGACTCGCCCAGGCGATGGCGGACCGCGTCCCAGAGTTCAAAATACTTGGCCAGATCGACATACGACTCGCCGGTTTTGTAAGGCACTGGTAGACCGCCGCCGGCGCTAATCGTCTCAATGGTTGGCCCCACTTCCTCAGCCGCTTCCTCCATCGACTTGCAGACCTTGCTTAAATGTTCCAGGTCCGTGCCCGATCCGATGTGCATGTGAAGTCCCGTGATCGTCACATCATGCTCCGCCGCTCGCCGCCGGCATTCGCCAAGTTGCGTGTGCCAGATCCCGTGCTTGCTGTGCTCGCCCCCGGTGTTGGTCTTCTGGCTATGGCCATGTCCAAATCCAGGATTGATTCGCAGCGTTACTTCGGCTCCCGGCCGACGCTCGCCAAGTTGGCTAATCATGTCGGGCGACCCACAATTGACGTGTAACCCAAGCTGTGTGACTAACTCCAACGAGGCGCGATCGAAAATATCGGCCGTGTAGACAATCTCGTGCGTTTCGCCATCAGCGGCGTATCCGGCCGCCAGGGCACGACGCACCTCTCCCGCGCTGACCGCATCGACGAGCACCCCTTTCCGCCGAACGCGATCCAGAATCGCCAAATTGCTACTCGCCTTCTGGGCGTACCGAATCACGTCGAACGCCGCCAAATCGGCAATCCTCCGGTCAATCATGGTCTGGTCGTAAACATACAGCGGCGTGCCGAATGTCGCTGCTAACTCAGTGACCGCGAGCCCCGCAATTTCGGAACGTGAGTTGGGAAACGTGTGCACGGTAAGTGTCATTCTTGGGGAGTCCTGGCGAACGGATCGAGGGAACCGCGAGGTGAAAGTTTTCCGAAGCTGAGATGGAGAAAGACCCCAATTCAGCCTGGAACCAGCAAGGATCGAATGGCCGCGGAGCGGCGACAACAGATAGTCTACGCAAGCTGGAAGCTCACGCCACTGTTGTTCCGGCGATCCAAAGGTTTGTTGTTGAACGGTTGCGACGAAACTGCCATCGCATGGCCGTTCCGCAACCTGACGACGGCCGCAAATTGTCACCTCTTCCTGCTTTTCGGTACGATGTTTCGGTTTGTTCGACGTGTCCGCCTTGTGCTCGTTGAAGCCGTCTTTCGCAGTACGCGGACGTTCATTTGTTTCTTTGACTTTGTCGCCTGGGTAGACGATGTCAATTAGTGTCCGACATCGTCACCGATCCTGCAATCGATCCAATCCACCTCCCGCGTCGGATCTGTCCAACGAAGTACGAGCGGCTCAGCGCACGCCAGTCCTGAAACGAATTCCCCGGCTACCTCCCACAGCCTCGGCTTTCGGGCTTGAGACGCCGCTCGACTTTCGTGGCGATCACCGCAATCTCCCAACGGACGAGTCAGTCATTAACTCGCAGCTAACGATCGTATCGCTGCGCCATGTCGGCAATCAATCACCTCCCCAACTGCGCCAATCCTCCTGGAGGCACCATGGCCATGAAAGATACGTTTCGTGTTGTCACACGCGGAAGCGACGGTTCACTATTGATTCGCGACTATCCAAACTGTGAGCCACTTTTGAAGTCCCATTTTCAAGTCGGCGTTGACGATTGCAGCACGGACCTGGCACTCCGCGGTCTGCCTGTGTTTCGCGGTCTCATGGGCCCGATGCCCGAAGGCAAAAACATCGTCCGGTACGAAACTCCCGAAGTGTTCGAGACGCTGACCAAGGAGTGGGGCAATGCCAAGCCCCGCCGTCGGACACGTCGAAAGAGTGTGCCGAAGATGGCTGAACATGCAATTGCCGGACACCCCAGTGCCGAATCGTCCATGGTGTGACCGGCAAGATGACCGCCGACGTCCCATCGATCGCGTGAAACTCGATGCGTTAAATACGCGATGCAAGTCTCACGATTCCTCGTGACATCGTGATTCAAGTTTTGCTATTCACCCGTGTACGAAAGGTCTCTTATACGTAAGAGTTCTGACTTGCTGGTGAATTGGTAAGACTAGATGAGTAGATTCGATTCGATTATCTCAAGGCGTCTGCGCGCGTCGTCGTGGATTCGTCTCGCAATGGTTTGGACCATTTGGCTCGCACCCCTTCATTGGTGCGATCTACTTGCCGCCGACGGCGCGGGTACGGCGTCATCGTCGGCATCCGCGTCCTGGAAGCGGGGTATTTCCAGATGGAACGGCAGCTCTTATTCGCCCAAGAAAACGGAATTGGCCGGGACGACAAGCCCTCATAACCCGTCGTTTGGCGAACCCGCTCCGTACACCGTGCCCGTCGATCCAAAGCTATACACCGAACCCTTGCCGCCGATGCCATATGAATTCCCGCAAGCCACAGCAAAGTCGGCACAGCCAAATGCTGCGGCGGGATTCGATGTGGCAGGCTTCGCTGCTCCCGAAATCGTATCGCCACCCGATTCGGTCAAGAAACCTTCCGCGACGTTCCTTGACGTGGCTGCAGCAGCGCCGGCGGGCTCATCGTCGTCACCAACCAGCGGGGATCGCCATGAAGATGGTTTGACCATGGCCGAGCCATCGCTAACGGAGAAACCACGTCGCTGGTACCAGTATCCTTGGCGTTGGATGAGTTCCGGGTGGAAGAAATCCCGCCGGCTTCGCCTTGGCTGGCTGTCCAAGGATCGTTAGCAGCACGGCAGCGGCGCCCCCATAACCGGCACGGGCGTGATCGGTCGGCATAACCCGACCGCGTAGGATTGTTTCCCGTGCCGCGATCCTCTGACGCTCCAACCACCGCCCGTTCGTCGTTAATTTCGACCTAGGTTTGAGGGTACAAAACCCTTACTAGGCCGATATTCAACGTCATGTCTTCTGCACCGATTCCCTGGAAACACGTCCGTAACGTCCTCGTTTTGTTCGCGCCGCTGTGGGTCGGTGCGATGCTCCTGTTTGGCTTGGGCGGTGTTTGTTACGCCCTGTTGCGAAGCGAAGCTTGGTCTGCGCGCGCAACCATTGGTCCTTCGAGACGAAGCAAATCATTCGGTCGACCAGTTGGGGCGTTTTCCAAGTGCAACGGAACTCCAGGCTGCTCAGGAAACGATTCTGGAAATGACGCAGAACCCGGAGGTCGTTCGTGCGGCACTGAAGCAAATTGGACCTGCCGACGGCGAACACGACGCGGATTGGCCCAGCAACAAAACGATTCAGGGATACTGCAAAAACAACGTCAACTTGATCGCGCCCCAGGGATCCGAATTCGGCAACACGGAAGTCGTTTACTTACAAGTGAAAGAGACTACCAAAGAGCGGGCCACCGGATTTTGCCAGGCGATGTATGACAGCCTGACCAAACATTTGCGTAATGTCCGCCGAGTTCGAGCTGACAGCATCATCACCGAATTGCAGCACGCCAGAGACTTGGCCAAACGAAACTTGGACGAGGCGGCCGGGAGAATGCGTCAGATCGAAGTCCAATTTGGTACTGATCTGGGCGAATTAAGGAATCTGAATCTCAACGTCTCCGGTAACGGCACCATCCAGCAAACTCTGGAAGAAACACGCAACGAACTACGGGCCGAGCAGCTTGAACTCGAAAAGCTGGAATCACTACACCAATTGCTGGTTGCCGGTGCCAAAAATCCTCAGCACCTCTTGGTTAGCGGCGGCGATCTGTTGTCAAGCCAACCCTCGCTGCAACGATTGAAGGATGGCTTGATCGACGTACAGATCCAGTCCAGCACGCTGTCAAGCGTCTACACCTTACAGAACCCCAAACGACGCGCCGTGATGGCCACGGAAAAAGAGATCAAGAATCGGATGCAGCAAGAAACCGTTGCCGTGATCCAGGCGATGCAGCCAATGCTCAGGTTGCAACGCGACCGAGTGATTGGGCTGGAGAATAAGGAAATCCGATTGTCAGAGCGTCTGGAACGGATGGCACTCGCGCGGACAGACTACGCCAAGGTGGATGCCGAAGTCACTCATCGCACGCAATTGTTGGCGGAAGCTGAGCGTTTGCTGGCGGATGCCCAGGCAACTCGGTCGTCGGCGTTATCAACGAATCTGCTAGCCGAACTGGGGCCACCCCAAGTAACTGACAGGCCGATCGGTCCGGGCGGCATGACGCTTGCCGCTGGATCATCCATGGCAGGCTTGATCTTCGGCCTCGGCGCTGTGTTTCTGATCGCGCCCGGTCCCACCGAATCACGCGGACGTCGTCGTTGGAGCGATTACCTTAGCGGACAAGGGCGACGCAATAGCGACGCGGTCGCCGCCGGCATCAATCCAAACCGACGCGGCTCGGACCACCCCGTGCAAGCGGCCGAACAACCCGGCAAACCAACCAGCCGGTAGTTGCGGTTGCTTGAGAACGTGATTTAAAAAGAGGGCTGATTCTCTCTTGAACCCGCCCACAAAGGGTCAGACCCCTTTCTAAAACACGTTTTCAGCGGATCGAGATCTCGAGCAAATCCGCAACTTTCGATCGTTCCACGACCGCCTGCTGAAAGAGCGGCGGTCCCGTCAAGCCTCGCGCGTTTCGTGAAAAGCCATACCGTTCTGTCGGTATCCCGATGCGGTTGCGATTCAACATGCCGTCCCCATTCTCATCGTGATACGCCGCAATCGCGAACTTGTTGGGCAACTGACTCCGTGGAATGAGCAACGTCGATTGGCCATCGACGATCGATAACGATTCCTTCCGGAACGCCTTGTCCGGTTCATTGAATGACGCAATCGAGTCATAGATGGCCGTTTGAATCGAACCGCTGGAGTTTGCGGCACCGATGACGACGATCGATACAACCGCTGACCCCTCGGCTATCGACAATGGCTCCGGATCGCTGGATTCACCGACCTGCTGGATCGCGTCACTGTCGGGGAATCGCGGCTTTTGCAACCTGTTTTGACGGTAGAACAAAACCGCCGCACCGACCAGAGATACGCCCAGCATCACAATCAATAATAGATTCCCATGATTCTCGCTCCACAAACTGGGAATCTGTCTTGGTGTATCATCGTCAAACTGTTCTGCCATCGATATTCATCAACCAAGGAACGACGGACCGAAACGATCACCATACAAGAGATGGAGCGTGGGCGGCCAGCGACGACGGTGAAAAACCGGGCCTGGCCACCAAATCCCACGATTATTCCCCAGAGAGCGTCACGAATTCAACACGCGGGAAACTCGCTGCCGCGGAAATCCATCCGAAACCGATAGTTTTGCCTTCTCAGCGGGCGTGCACCCGGCGCGATCAGGCTTGGTGACGGTCGATAACCGCCGCGCAGGGGTCACTCCCCCTATTTGACCGCAAACAAGACATCGGTCGTCTCTGGACAGTTCGCTAGATTGTCATGTAACAGGTAGCTGAGATCTGTCAGCAACGCATGTCATCCGCGATTAAGACGAGCATCGCCCCGTGATCCTCTCACCAACACCGGCACTTCAGATTTCTGATTTGCGGAAAGCGTATCGCAGCCTGGAAGCACTGCGGGGGGTTTCCTTCACGCTGGCCCCTGGCGAGCGACTGGCGTTTCTGGGGCCCAATGGGGCCGGCAAGACAACATTGATTCGCTGCCTTGCTGGTCGCACTCGACCGAGCGGCGGAGAGATCAAGTTGTTGGGACACCCGATCCATGCGACGGGCGTCCGCCAATCTCTCGGCCTGGTCCCGCAGGAGATAGCCTTGTACGGCGACCTGACGACGCGAGAAAACCTGACGGCGTTTGGTCGGTTCTACGGCCTCCGCGGCAAAGCTCTTGCTGATCGCGTCCAGTGGGCGCTACAGTGGACCGGATTGGACGACCGCGCGAACGATCTTGTCGGCAGCTTTTCAGGCGGCATGAAACGTCGTGTCAATCTCGCATGCGGGGTCATGCACGCACCAAAGATTTTGCTATTGGATGAGCCGACTGTCGGTGTCGATCCTCAGAGTCGAGAACGGATCTTTCAGATGCTTGATGAATTGAACGAAACGGGTACTTCGATCCTGCTGACCACTCACCACCTGGATGAAGCGGAGCAGCGCAGTGATCGCATCGTGATCTTAGATTCTGGATCTGTGATCGCCGATGGAAAACTGTCTGATTTGGTGGAGCAAACCGTGGGCGCGTCGCGGCTGGTTCGCGTGCGTGTGGATCGACCACTGTCGGTTCCCATCCGATTCAGCGACCGAGGATCGGAAATGCGGCCATGCGGTGACAGGGTTTTCGAGACACGGATCGACAATGTATCGGACCAGCTAGTTGGTTTGCTCGATGCGGTGCGCGACTGCGGCTATCAGGTCTCGGACGTCGAAGTGCACGCACCGTCACTTCATCATGTGTTCTTGCATCTGACCGGCAACGAGCTGCGGGAATAGTCTTTGATGATTTGGACCGTGATGCGAATCAATGCTCGACGCCTGCTCCACAACCGCGTGGAGCTGTTGTTGACGTTCGTGGTTCCGATCGCTTTCTTCAGCATCTTTGCCGTCATCTTTGGCGGCGGGTTGGGCAGCGGCACGATTCCAAAAGTGAAAGTGGTCGCGGTCGATGAAGTCAAATCCCCATACAGCCAAGCGATTGTCCAGTCGCTTCGAGAAAGTGCGGGGCTGCGATTCATGAGTCCCGAATCTGATCCCGCGATCACGCGACAGCATGCCGAAAAGATGGTGCGATCCGGAAAGATAACGCTGGCGATCGTCGTCACGGGCATCGATGGCGAAGTCGCAGCCGAATTGCTTACAGACGCATCCGACCAGGTCGCCGGACAAGTCGTCACGGCGATCGTGGGCCGAGCGATGATGGTAGCACGCAGCGTGCAATATCCGTCAACGCCAACGGCGAGCCCGGTAATGCAGGCTTCCGCGAATCTTGAGCGGAGCCGGCCGCTGCCGTCACCACCAAGCGTTCAGATCGTCGATGTCATTGGCGAGGGCAAAGCAAATCCGGTTGTCAGCATGTACGCAGCGGGGATTGCCGTGATGTTCCTGTTGTTCGGTGCGACCGGTGGAGGCGGAGCACTGTTGGAGGAGCGTGAAAACCAGACGTTGGATCGCTTGTTGTCCACCCAGTTGACGATGGATCAGTTGCTGCTTGGCAAATGGTTCTATCTCACGCTGCTGGGGATCTTGCAAGTCAGTGTGATGTTTACTTGGGGGCAAATCATGTTTGGAATCGATCTGCTCGGTCACTTGGATGGTTTCATTCTGATGACCGCGGTAACAGCTTCGGCGGCGGCCGCCTTCGGTTTGTTTCTGGCAACGCTCTGCAAAACACGTGGTCAACTGAACGGTTTGTCCGTGATCTTGATTCTGACAATGAGCGCCCTGGGCGGTTCAATGGTTCCCCGTTACCTGATGAGCGAACAGATGCGCGATGCAGGCATGTGGACATTCAATGCATGGGCACTGGACGGCTACAACAAGGTCTTTTGGCGAGACCTCCCGGCCGCCGCGCTGACTCCGCAACTATCCGTCCTGATGATCAGCGGCTTTGCGTTCTTGATTGTCGCACGAGCCTTGGCGACTCGTTGGGAAGTTGATTGATCCGAACGTGTTTTTAAAAACGTGCGTCGCCGCAACACGGCGCTGCTTGGTCCGCCGCTTGTTTCCACCTGTTCTTAGAAGAAGACTTGGAAACGAGCCCAGAGAGTACTGCTTTGCCTAACACGCTCGTCGGTTTCAGGTTGAATCAAAACCGGGGTGTCGAAGAGCGCGAGTTGCCAGTCGAGATACAGCTTGACGTAGCGGTTGGGATACCAGTTCAATCCGGTGTCGATGATCGAGGCGCGCCGCGTCCAATCATTCGGATCAGCCAAACCACTGTTAAAAACCTCATCACCCAAACTCAAATAGCTATATCGCACGAAAGGCTCGATCGCACCCGTGCCGTATAGATGGGAGCGTGGGCTGTAAGGCCGACAAGGCTTGACAATCGAGCGTCCCGTCACCTGCTCACCCGTCAAGAAATACGACGCGGTCACGTGGTATCCAAATACGGAAAGATCGTTCGTTCCCGCGGTGTTGCGGTATCCAAATTTACCGACTTCGACTTCAGATTCCAGCGACAATCCGCCGGTGTACCAGGCGGCATGCAGCGCACCTTGGTTGCGCCGGCCGATGACTTCGACGTCGTCTTCGAATTTAAGAAAAATCGAAGATGCCGCGTTCGCAGCTTCATCGTTCTCTGACGACTGAATACTGGTCCTCAGCGGCAATGCTTCGCCCTCGAAGGCTTGATCGCCGTAAGCTCCTGAGAGGCCGATGTTGAAGTACCTCAGCCTTTCAACACCGCGAAAAGGCCGAGCGTTCAGATACGCGACCAGATCACGGGTCGTATTCGTGTCAGCCAAGCCTGACAATTGGCCGACAAAGGTCCCGAGCGCATACTGCAACGCTCCTTCCCCGAAATCACCCCAAACCATCGCCCCTACTTCACGGGACAAGCCGAAGTTCAAAGGGTACAAACCCCGTTCGGGTGCAATGAAGTACTGTTCGAGATGATCAAACCAGTCGTAGCTGTACGGCACAATGAAACGGCCGAACTTGAGCTGGAACTCATCGGCCGGATTAAAGTTGATGCTCGCGTCCAGCACGTCAAATGAGCCTTCCACGCTGCGTTGCAACGAAAGCTCATATTCGTAGCTCTTGGTGACGTTTCCCTCGAAGTAACTGCGGAACCGCGGAATGTAGCCGCCCGGGCGGGCAGGCTCCTGGTCGGTCGGCAGAAAAAGCTTGAAGTCGGTTTGCTGCATCACGCGAATGCGTAGCTCGAATTCTTCATCGGGCGTCGCAACGGTGAATCCTTCATCGAATTTGGCGATCAGGCGTTCCGATTGGTCATCGCTGAAGCAGGGGCCGCAATCGCTGTCGCCGTTCGCCCTGGTTCGTGGGGATATCAATAGCGTCAGAAACACGGCAGCAATGCATGTCTTTGATAGCAGGTCAATAAATCGCGACATACGAAATCTCGACGGGGCCGTGATCCAAATCCAACATGATTGCCAGAAACATGCGTGTATTCCCTCTAATCGGACAATCATGCCAATCAGAACAAAGTGAATGCTCGGGCCAGATCATCCGCTACCACCCGCATATTCTTCCAAGTGGTAGGCTCGGCATCCTGCCGTGCCATCACCGAGATGATTGGTAGCGGAAGTCGGAAGACTTTCGAGAAATCGCAACCATTGGAAACACGGGTCGGGCGTTCTGCTTCAGGCCCGTTAGCCGTCGTCGACTTGCTCTCGATACGTACTTTCAAAAATCTTATCCGCGTTCCCGGCCTCAAATCCATCGCGACGATGATGACGCTGGATCTGTTCCGGCGGCAAATTTTGAAACTCCGGCAACACGCGTCGCTCAGCGAATTCAACGTACGAGCCGGGAATCAGCCGCTCCGCTAATCCTC
This sequence comes from Pirellulaceae bacterium, assembly GCA_963714715.1. Lineage (GTDB taxonomy): Bacteria > Planctomycetota > Planctomycetia > Pirellulales > Pirellulaceae > JBFJVZ01. Next base: position 42,846 of record CAVQPV010000026.1, read on the forward strand.
CTGCACCGTCGTCAAAGGCCGCGCGAACTCGTTGTGCAACCGTTGAGCTTTGGATCAACAATCCATCGGGACTGGTTTTGATTTTCCCCCCGGCATCGTTCAGCCGGATGCCGCCCGATTCCAACCACACGTTGAATGCGGCCACCGTGTTGTAGGGCACCGGCAGGTTGTGCACGCTAATGGTGAAGTGATTCAAGTAATAACGGTTGTAAATCACCCATGATGCGTACTCACTCTCGTCCCCCAATCGCTTGAAGTCCTCCCAAGTCGGGGTCCGCCATAGACCACGATGCAAGAACTGGTCCACCGCTTCTGCGTCATCCAAGTCCAACGCGTCAACAGGATCCGATCGGACCTCATCGGTGTAGGACGTGATGACCTGCTGAGCTTGATCCGACAGATCGCCCACACGCAATTCGCTGATAAAAACCCTCGGATAAATCGCTTCCGGCGGCGAATACCAAAACGCATCCAGTTTCTTGCCGGCGAAGTAAAAGGAATCTCGCTTCTGGTAACCACAGTGCAAGAAGATTCTCTCCAGCGAGCCAATGCCCAACTGCGGAACGCCCATCGTGCGAAAAGCGATGTGGTCGTTTTCGATTTCCTCGGCTGATCCAATCAATCCTTCGCGACACATCCGTTGGGTGATTTTGCGAACATCCGGTACACGCTGGCTGTACCTGCGCATCAGTCCAGCAAGAATCGTGTCGAGTGGTCCACTGCTCATGGCAACAGCCTCCGACGAGCCTGACTTTTGAATCCGTCGATCTAACAACGCTTGGCAATCACTCCATCGTACGCGATCATGATCCGCTCGGCCAACAGACTCGATTGAGGACAAGGAACGATGCCACGGAATGTGGAGATAAAAGCACGCTTGGCAGATTTTGATCGAACGCGACAACGGGCAAACGAGATCAGCGGCAGCAAAGGGGAAGTGATCGTTCAGGAGGACATCTTCTTCCATTGTCCAAACGGTCGACTGAAGCTGCGGATCTTCGCCGACAATTCTGCCGAGTTAATCGCCTACAGTCGGGCGGATCAGGCGGGGCCGAAAACGTGCGAATATGTCATCTCGAAGGTGCCGGACTCACAAACCATGCGTGATGCGCTCGAGCGGTCGATTGGCGTTCGCTCGGTTGTCCGAAAAACCAGGTACTTGTTTCTCGCCGGCCGCACCAGAATTCACGTCGATCGAGTCGACGGCTTGGGTGATTTCCTCGAACTGGAGGTCGTGCTGGGGCCTGGAGAAGATGAGGCGGTTGGAGTGGCGGAAGCAGACAGGTTGATGACGAAGTTGAAAATCCCGGCCGCTGCGTTGATCGACCGAGCATACGTCGACCTGATCGAATCCGGTTAGCCTCTGATTCAGAAGTTGGCGTGCGCAAACCTTGCGTTACAAACAACTTGGTGATACGGTCGTTGGGGGCAGCGGTTTACCTTCCTTGCTACAGTCGTGGGAACTTCCAAATGGATTTGCTGGACCAGGGTGTGACGCTGGCGTTACTGGGCATTATTTTCCTGTTTGGCGGGCTCGGAGTTCTAAAACTGCTTCGTCAGTCCGATCCGGGCAGCAGCGACGAATCACCCGGCGCGGTAAGCCGCCGGTCAAGCAAGAATGATGGTGACGAGCGAGACGAAAACGCATAGTTGGGCCCCTGCAACGGCGGGGATGTAAGCCTTCGTTCTCCTGCGATCGAGCAAGCTACTCGACTTCTTTAATCCGGATGTTGCGGAATTTAAGGTTGTTTGGCTGACCGTGATCCTGAAGACCAAGGTAGCCTTCCATCGGGCGATCCTTCATCGCGCCCTGATCCAACTGGGTGTCGATGATTTGCTCGCCATTGAGTTCGACTTGCAAATGATTTCCAATGCAGGTCAACACCATCCGATTCCACTCGTACGGCGGCCGAGACATGTTCTTGGCAGCACCCACAGTGCGGATGATCCCGCCGTGGTCGTGATGCCCAAGTGGTCCCTCTTTCTTGGAAGAATCCAAGATTTGAACTTCGATTCCTGTTTCAACTGGATCATCGCGGTCGCCCACTCGGAAGTACACGCCACTGTTACCGCCCGGTGGATACGCATACTCGAGATCCAAGACAAAGTCCTGGTACTTCTTCTCCGACCACAGATAAGCGTCGTATCGCTGCCAACCTTTTTCCCCATCGCGCGGCTGAATCAACAGCGATCCGTCTTCTTGCGGCAACCAATTCCCGCTCGTTCTCCAACCACTCAGGTCTTTGCCGTTATAAAGTGATTGGAAGCCAGACAAATCACGCAACTTGATGTTGCGCCAGCGCACCTCAAACGGTCCTTGTCCGGCACCGATGCCGTGGACTTGCAAGCCGATGAAACCGTTGGGGTGCGTCTCGAATCGTTCTTGGTGAGTCAAATCCGAAACGTGCTTCCCGTTCAGCCAGACCTGGATGTTTGGACCCATCGCGATCACGTGATAGGAGTTCCACTCGCCATCCTTAAAATACTGGTGCGGCTTGCGGACGTCGTCGGGTGTCATCCATCCGCCAGCTGCTTCACCGTAAACATAGCCTGCCGTTCCATTGGTAGCGATTTCGACTTGTGGTCCGTTCACTCGTTCACTCGGATTGTCGTCCTTGGTTTGCGAGCGGATTTGCACGCCGGAGTTCAATGCGCTGTCGACCTTGACCTCAAACATCAACTCAAAGTCACCGTACCTTTTGTCGGTGCAAAGAAACGAGTTTGGGCTGCCTTCGTTGGTCGTGCCGACGATCATGTCGCCGTCGACTCGATAGGTGGCAGTACCGTTGCGCTGAGTCCAACCGTCAAGGTTCTTGCCGTTAAAAAGTTCAACCAAGCCGTGATCATCGGCCTGCAGCGAGACGATCGGCGAGACAACCAATAACAGGGCAACCGCGATGCGTGACATTGAAAAACTCCTGAGACGGAATGGGATCGCTTGATGGGATCCGCATTGTACGTCCCAGCGAGACAACGAGGGGTTTCTTTGACGCTCTGCCGCCACGTTTCATGTCGGTTTTTTTGGGCTCTCAGCGATGTCCCTGCGAAACCGCGAAATCCAAATATCGAAATCCGAAACAAATTTGAAGTCCGAAACTCAAATGACCAAAACAGCAGCCGCGACAATTTGGATTTCCTATTTTGAGTTTTTCTCTGATTTCGTGCTTCGTGTTTCCCACCAGCGCGGGCGACACTCTTGGAGCACGAACTCGCAAGCCACTTTCCGCATTTCGCTTTGCGGGCTAAGCCGCCAAAGCGACATGCGGAGCTTCTTCTTTGTGCTCCGAAACCGGGCGGCGGTTCTCGCTGCGCTCGTTTACCCCCGTCTACCATCTTCGACCACCTTGTGGTCGTCGCAGAATCCATGATCTTGCGGACGGACGCGAAAAAAGCTGCAGCAAAGATAAGTCCGGGAAATGACAACTGCGCAGAGACCGATAGGTCACGCAGAAGTCAATCGCCAAACCCGTGTTGACCAAGCCAGCGGCGAATCAGGGCATAGCCGTCTTTGTGCGGATCGGTCGCCGGCAGATACTCGTTCGCGACACCAACTTTGTCGAGTCGCTGTTTCAAGGCTTGGCCAAAATAGGCGTGGTGAATCAGTAACCCCGTGGACGCCGATTCCGGCAGCGGAATGCCAGCCAGCTTGCCGGTATAGATCAACAACGAAGGCGGATCGTCGGCACTGACATGTTCGATCGGCGAGCTTTCGAGAATCCGATCTCGAACCTCTGGTGAATCGCTGTCGCTGACGGGAACGCCAAACATTTTCGGATAGCTACCATGAATGTGCTTTGGCCCACCCATGTTTTTGGTAATCCATCGCGGATCCAAATTTGCTGGACCGTTCAAGGGCACGATGCAGGTGACTCGACTTGATTGCCGGGCAACCGGATCATCACTCTTGGGTTGGGCGAGATCGTCGTGATAACCGATCCACATCGAGATCACGGCACCGGCAGAACTGCCGCTGACGGCAATCTTGCCGGCATCCAAATTCCAATCGTCCGCTCGACTGCGAAGAAACTGAATGACGCGAGCCGAATCCAACAGCGGTGCAGGGCTAAGCGTTGTCGATCCATCAACGAATCGATAGTTGGCGGAAACCACGGCGATGCCATCGGCAAGAAACGACGAAGGATCAAATCCCGACTTGTCTCCCGCCACGAATCCGCCACCGTGAAAATAGACGAACACGGGAAACTTGCGATCGCGATCGCTGCCCTTGTGGTTCGCTTTCTCAGGCAACCAAAGATCGAAAACGTTTCTTTGGTGAGGCCCATATTTGACGTCCGCATAGGCCGGCGCGAGGCGCGATGAGTTCTTTGAATCGCGACGTCCTTTTTGCAGTACCTGATCGCGATATGCCCTCGCCTCCTGATCGCTCAGCTTGCCGTCTTGGTTCGCATCGGCATCAGGATACCGCTTGAGCCAGTTCTGTAACTGCTGCGTCCGCTTCGCATCTTGAGCATGGGTGACATGCGGCATCAGGGAAACGCACAAAAACCAAATCAGCAGGTGGAATCGCAGTGCCATAGGGATGTCTCGAATGGTTTAGTCAGCAAGACGAGGATTGCAAAACAACCCGTCTCGGGCTTCAGATTTCGTCGCTACTGGTGACTCGTCGGTAAGTGATTTCTCCGATGCTCTTCATTGGCGCACACGCTTTTTCGACTTCCTCGTCATTTTCACTCTCGACCAACGCATAGCCTATCTTTTCATGGGTCGCGACCCACGCTCCTTTCACGAGGATATGTCCTTCGTAGTTTGTCGCGCCATAATCAGGAACTTGGCGTTGTATTCCAGACCCTGGCTGTCGAAGAACATTTCTTCGCCGCCTTCGAGTAACACCAGGCAGGGATGGTGACGCAATTGCTTGATCACCGAGACCGCTTCGGCATAGGTGGCATCGCGGAACGCTTCGTCTTGGGGCAGTCGCACCGATGCCAGCGGAATCATTCTATCACCCACTTTGCGCGAATGCCATTTCGCCCGTAGTGCGGATCGTCGATTTCGCCCGCTCGCCACAAATCGGTATAGACATCACCGGGGAGTCGATCGAGAATGAATTGAGTCCATCGCCCAGTCGCCTGCTTGCGCGTTCGTTGTCCGAACAGTAAGTCTGGGCTTCCAGCGGTGTTGACGTTAAGCAGCCCGGCGCGGTTCGTTTTCTGCGATCAGCCGTTTGGCTTGGCCGATCCAGTCTTCCCGTTCAATGCGACCTTTGAAACAAAGTAATGCGTTGAACTTATCGACGTTGTGATCGGTCCAGTCCGCGATCTGTTGAAAGCAGTAGACACCGTTTTCGTTCAACCGCTCTTGGTTGACTTCCCCGACTCCCCAGATCCGCGTTAGGTCGTCCGCATCATCCGGTCGCTTGGCAAGGATGACTCCGAGGTCCGAATCGATCGTCGCCCAATCGGCGTCGTAGTTCTCAAGTCGCGGATCGTATAGCGACAAGGCAGGTCGGTCGAACGCATTCCGCTGTTCTTCAGCCGGTTCCAACGCTGCCAACCTTTCACTCAGAAGGATCTTCAGTCCTTCCACCTCGGCTTGCAGAGTTCGCAAGCGAGATTCGGTAAGGCTGGAGTGATCACGGACGACGCACAATTCCTGCCGCAATCGATCAACGTCGCCGCGATGCGAGACTTGTTCGGTCGCCGCGGTCAGCTCTTCCCATGGTTCTTTGGCGGCAGCAACCGCATGTTGTGACTGACGCGTTCGAGCGGATTGCGGTGAAGCAGCTTGTGCCCGGTGTCGGTCCGAATCTCGCTGGTACTCGTATCGTTGTCCTTCGGCGGGACGCGGTTCGTCGTCCCGATTCCAGACTCGCTCGAAAAGCCAATAGGCCAACCAAAGCACCGCAAGTGTCAGATAGACTCCGATAACCGTGAGTAACAAATCCGATTCTGAGAACGCAATCAGCATGGCAGTCAGCTTTCAGTGCAGGGCCTTCGCTCAACAAGTACTCAGCGTTAGCGACGGCAGGATCCCGACGCGACGAATTCAAACTGGGTACTGCGGATTGACCAACTCGCAAGCCTGCGGGGCTTGGCGTGGCCAAGCAATCAAGCAGAGCTAGTTGTATTGCACTATCGGATGTTCCTGCCTTCGGCGTGATGATTCCGCAGGCGTGTTTCCAAAAAAGCGTTGGTTGATCGAGCCGCCAGTGAGAAATTAGTGAAGCTAGCGAACCAATGCCGGTCGTTCGTCAGAAGCGTTTCGCTATCATTGACCTTGATTCGACGCACGCTGCGGCATTGGCGATGCAGAGCGCAGGTCCGATGCCGGAACTGCGTCGCTATCGCTGCTTGTTGCCGGCCTACTCAAGTCGACGCCCTACTCTACAGGTCGATCCAGGTCGATCCTTCCGACGAGCTCTTCACCGCAGCTTCGACGAAAGCCATACCTTTATAACCGTCTTCCACGTTGGCGTATTTGCTGCCGTCACAGTCGAACGGTTTGCCATCGTTGTAGGCTCGCACGTCTTGCTCGAAACAGCGATGCAGTCGTGCATACGCATCATGGAAAGCCTCGGGGTGACCGGCGGGGATATTCGGCTCGGCCATCAAGTCCTCTGGCAAATCACCGAGGAAGCCATCGTTGGCCGCGACGGAAGCGCGGAAATAGGTCCGATCCGGTTGATTTGGCAAGAGGATGGTCACTTGTTCGGGGAATTCTTGATCCCAAAGCAACGAACCCTTCGTGCCATTGATTTCGATGCCAAGATCGTTCTTGTGGCCGATCGCGATTTGCGACGCGCGGACAAGCGCCTTGCCTCCATTGGACAGCTCGCAATACGTTGTGAAATGATCGTCCAACATACGGCCTTCGACGAATGTCACCAAGTTTGCCTGTACCTTGGTTACGTCCAAACCTGTGACATAGCGTAGTTGCATCAAGGCGTGAGTTCCAATGTCACCACCGCAACAACTGATGCCGGACTTCTTGGGGTCGACGCGCCATTCCGCTTGAGCGACTCCCTGGTCTTCGGTGCGACCGGCCAACCAACCTTGCAAGTATCGTGAATCGGCCCAACGTACCTCACCGAGCAATCCGCTGGTGACGATGAACCGGGAGAAGCGACTGGTCCAGTGTCCAAGATAGGTGTGAGCGACGCCAAACGGAATCTTCGCTTTCTCGACCGCAGCGACCAGTTTCTTGGCCTCGTCCATATTCAGCGTGAGCGGTTTCTCGCAGAAAACTGGAATACCCGCCTGGACGCATTTCAATGATGGGTCGAAGTGCACATGGTTGGGCGTCACCACGACAACGTAATCGACTCGCTCACCAAGGGGTTTCTTCGCTTCGGCTGCGATCATCTCGTCATAGCTGGTGTATCCGGTAATCGGATAGTCCCAGTTTTCAGCCTCCTCCATCGCCACCTTCGGATCGGGATGCAGCGCCGCAGAAACCACTCGGCGCGTCCCGTCAAAGTGAATTGCACGTTGATGCGGCTGGACGATGAAAGCACCGCCGCCGCCACCGATTAGACCAACATTGAGAGGACGCTGACTCATGGACTTCTTTGCTGTTTGTGGTGGTTGGGTTGTTTCTCTGACCGCTGATCGCGGCAGGGCGAAAGTATAGGCTCTCGATCGCGCGGTCAACAAGCTGGCAACACTCCGGCCGAACTTCACGGCACAGCGACCGCCCCACCCGTCACAAAGAATCAGCCGGCTTCACGCAAGCTCCATTCCTGGACGATTGCCTTCAGAAAGACGCGGCGAATCGCATCGTATCCGCGATCATTGGGGTCTTCGATGTTGGAGAAAAACCAGTAGTGAGGATCGTCGGAATCGTAGCTCGATCGCCAAAACTGGCGTCAGTGCGAGCCGTGCCCCAGAAAGGTTTGATGCAAGGGGACAACGTGCGCGTGGTCACGTCGACCGGTGACAGCACGGATCGCATCGTTGTATCGCGAGTGAATAGCCAGTCCATCCGGCCGGGGGCAAAAAGTCACTTGGCGCGTCTCCGACTCCGTCCGTAGGATCATAAATGTCGCCGATATAGATTTCGCAACGCAGCGGGAATCTTGCAGTGATTCCATCAAACATTCGAGTCTGGTTCGTTAAAGATGGCAGGCCCCTTGTCGAAGCACATCAGCCGTCGTCGCGCTGCGACTGCGATGAATGAATGGAAAAGGCCGACCAGAGCTCGGACTTGCGTCCCAGGCTATCTTCCAGACAGCTCCAGCGCATCGAGGCCCTCCAGATTCAGACGCAGCGATTCCTCGGCATCCATGTGGGCGCGATGGTCCAGGATCCCGATCGGGCCGCTGTAGCCGCATGCCAGGACCTGCTTGATCATCGTGCCCTCGTATTTGCCCTGTCCAATCGGAACGATCTTGTTCTTGCCGGAATTCTGCCGGACCGCTTCCGCGTCCATCATGCCGTTCAGGTTCAGGCACAACAGATACGGCTGCATCTGTTTCAGCGATTGGGGAAAGTCATGGATGTGATCGTGGCCGTGGTGAAAGTTGTAGACGATGCCCACGTGATCGGCGCGATGTTCGCTGCGAAGGTGTTTGCAAACGTCGACCATGTGCTTGGGTTCGCCCGTCCAACCGCCGTGGTTGTAGATCCCCAGCGATAGTCCCAATTGCTTGGTCTTGTCGACCAATGGCAACAACGACGCGGCCGCCTGGACGACCTTGTGCTGATGCGTTTTCGCCTTCGGTTGAGAGCAGGTGACCCAGATTTGCGGTTTGATGGCGTGCTTTTGGATCAACGACTCCATCGCATCGTGCCAACTCCAAAAGGCAAAGTACTCGATCCCATGCTTCTTGTACTGCAGGATCTCTTCCTCAAACTGCGGCACATGCTCGGCACGCCAGTCGTAGGCCACTCGTCGCATGCCCAGTCGGCGAATCATTTCCGCACGCTGGGCGGAATCACGCTTGTTGGCATCGAACGGCACGATGCACCAAGCGACCAGGTTTTCGCGTTTGAAGTTTTCCGGCCCGTGGGGTTCGTTCGCTGACGCGAGGGGAGGCAAAATAAAGAACGCGCTGGTCAAGAAAAGCCCCGTTATGCCAAATCGTTTGAACACCGTTTGTACCTGCGAAGTGGATTTTTCAAGAATCGATGGTTGCAGTGTACCCCGTTTATGTCAGATATACCGCTTATGCAGGCGGTTTTTCGACGACAAGAAAGCTATGTTTAAGCTGAGCCACACCCCCGCGCTTCGCGCGAAAAGTGGATTGCCGATTTGCCCCGAGATAGCTTGACGACTGATGAGTGAACCACACGACGAAGATCGCCCCGAACTGCCCCGCATGGGGAAGCCAATGTTTTTGTTCTGGTGCCTGCTATTCGGAGGTGTCGGCTACTTCTTTTTTGACAAGCACGATTACGTGGGCATGGCGGGCACCGCGGCGATCGCCATCGCGTGTTTCAGCGGGTTTCATATGGGAGCGTCTCGTATTGCCGCATCGCTGATCGCAATCGCCGCCGCCGTTGCGCTGGCGCCGCAATGGGGCATGTCGCAGGAACATCACTTCAGCGAGTGGTTCGGCACAACGGGATTGGCGAATCGATTCTTGAGCGTTGGGGTGATTGGCCTGTTGATCATGTTGGTCGCCTCCGTGATCGCCGTGATCATTACGAATCGATTCATGAAGAACCGGCCTCGCTTGGCAATGTCGAACTGTTGGCTTGGGTTCATGATCGGCGGCGCCGAAGGAGCGATCGCAATTTTGCTACTGCTGGGTGGAATCTTGATCATCGAGCCGCTGGAGACAGAGCGAGCCCATTTGCGCGGGAAGGACGATGTGCGTGGACAAGCCGTTGGCAACGCGATCACGACCGTTGCCTTCAAAACACGCGCCAGTCAGCTTGGGCCGGTCATCGACAAATACAATCCCTTCACGCGGATTCCTCAGCTGAACAAGATCGAAAGAGTGCAGCAAGCCGTAGGTGTGCTGAGCAATCCTGTAAAGATCGATGAGTTGATCCACCATCCGGATATCACGCGACTGCAAGAACGGCCGGAAATGAAACACGCGGTCGACAAGCTGATGTCGGATCCAGAAATCAAGCAGATTCTATACTCGGGTAAATCGATCGATCGTGCCGGGGCAATGACGCTGCTGAAACACCCAGCTGTTTTGGAATTGGTCGACCAACCCGGATTTTTGGCAGAGGCCAACAAGGTCATCAACGAGTCGGATCTGTTTGACGGATTGAGAAACAACTAGGTTCGCAACTTGCCTGGGTCGGTCCGAACGAATCCAAGAGTTAACGATCAGCCTGCTACCGGTTCCCCTGATCGCGTTGGTCTTTTTGTCAGTTGTTGTTGGACTGGCCGTATTGGTGCTTCGCACACGATCCTACGCCGCCGTCAGCCTTACTCGCTCGCAAGCCCGCTTCGTTTGGCCTGACCTATGCACAGGGCCGCACCCTTGGTGCTAACCAGTCGATGCTCAAGCCATGGCACGAAGGCGGTGCCGAGGACAAGAAAAGCAGGCCCACGCCTTTCGGGAAGACAAAGAGATCGCGAACCATTCGGTCACAGCGAATACACCCAAACGCGTACAGCGGTTTCAAAACTGCAACGCTCGTTCCACGATTTCACCAAGGTCCCTCGAGACGTGCTGGCTCCCGGCGATTCGCTCCAATTGGGCGTGCATCAAGTCTTGGCGGATCGGCTCAAACCGCCGGTAGCCGTTCATTTGCGACACGAGTCTGGCAGCCAGTTGTGGATTGTCGGCATCAATTTGCAAGATGAAATCGGTCAGCAAACGATAGCCGCTTCCGTCCTCGGCGTGAAAGCAAACCTGATTCATTGCGAACGTCTGCAGGAGTGCTCGAACGCGATTCGGGTTGTTCACGTTAAAGTCACGATGAGTCGTCAAGTTCTTGACTCGGTCAAACGTGTCTTCGCGACTTGACGCCGCCTGGACGGCAAACCACTTATCCAAAACCAACGGGTCGTGATTCCATTGTTGGTAAAACTCGTTGATCGCGCGATCACACTCTGCGCCACCGATTTCGTTCAGCAGCATCAAAGCTGCCTGAGTATCCGTCATGTTATCGGAGTTGTCGAATTGCTTCGCGACCAACTTCGTCGCCTCAGTTGACTTGGTCGCCGCCAAATATGCGAGCACCGCGTTCTTGAGTCGACGACGATTGATGCTTGCTGGATCATTACTGTAGAGCGCCCCTGACGCGAGTTCGTTGTACAGTGACTGCAGCGCATCGTGATGCCGACCGGAGATTTGCCGTCGCAGCAACTCGCGTGCCTGGTGGATGATGTACGGATCGACCACATCCATTTCTTGTGCAAGCATCGCTTCGCTGGGTAAAACTAACAACAGGGCACGATACGATCCATCCAAACTTGCATCGTTCAGCTGTTTTGCAAAAGCCTGATGATATGCCTCAAGCGACACTTCGATCGGATCCTGCTCAGCTCCCGCCGTAGCGATGGCTAACATCAGTCGCGTTGACAAAGCTTGTCCGGCATCCCATCGATTGAATGAATCACTCTCGTGAGCCATCAGAAAGGCGAGTTCTGAATTCGTACGCTCCATTCTTAAGCGAACGGGTGACGAGAAGCCGCGCAGAACGGATGCGACCGGCCGCTCCGGCAACCCCGTCACCGAAAAAGATTCTTCTGATTGATCGAACACCACGATCCTTGTTTCCGCAGGCAATTCATCATCCCCGTCGGACAACGGCAGGTCGTTGCCTTGCGAATCGATCAGGCCCACGCAAATCGGAATCGGTACAGGGGCCCTGTCATTGGCGCCGGGAATGGATTCGGGAAGCGCTGGGTACGCCTGTTTGAACGTCAGCGTGAACCGGCCGGTTTCTTGCTCCCAGTCAGATTCAACATGCAATTCAGGTGTTCCGGCTTGCGAATACCATCGCTCAAACGCATCAAAATTGACATCGTTTGCCTCCGCCATGGCTGCTCGAAAGTCATCACAGGTGACAGCGCATCCGTCATGTCTGTGGAAGTACAAATCCATGCCACGTCGAAAACCATCGGCTCCCAGCAGCGTGTGGTACATCCGAATGATCTCGGCACCCTTGTTGTAGACCGTTGCCGTATAGAAATTGTCCATCGCAATGTACGACTCAGGCCGAATCGGGTGCGCCATGGGGCCGCTGTCTTCAGCAAATTGGCGTGAACGCAAAACGACCACATCATCGATACGTTTGACTGCTGCGGATGTTTGATCAGCGGTGAACTGCTGATCGCGAAACACTGTCAAGCCTTCTTTCAGCGTGAGTTGAAACCAATCGCGGCAGGTAACGCGATTGCCCGTCCAATTGTGAAAGTATTCGTGCGCGATCACCGCTTCGACACCCAGAAAGTCGGCGTCCGTCGCGGTCTCGGGGGAGGCCAGTACGAATTTGGAATTGAAAATATTCAGCCCCTTGTTTTCCATCGCGCCCATGTTGAAGTCATTAACGGCGACAATCATGTAGACGTCCAAGTCGTATTCCAGCCCGAAGACATCCTCGTCCCATTTCATCGCTTTCTGTAATGATGCAAGTGCGTGCTCGCAACGATCGATGTTCTGAGGCTCGACCCAGATCTCCAATGCCACCTCTCGACCGCCGCGGGTCACAAAGGATCCGCGATGGCATTTCAGTTTTCCCGCGACAAGCGCGAACAGATAGCTGGGTTTGGGAAACGGGTCTTCCCAGACAACTTCACGTCGCCCATCGGCAAGGTCCTGGGCGCTGGTGCGATTGCCATTGGACAACAGCACTGGATAGTGCTCGCGATCAGCCCGGATGGTGACTTGGTATGTAGCCATCACATCGGGGCGATCCAAGAAGTAAGTGATGCGTCGGAATCCAAGTGCTTCACACTGAGTGCAGAAATTACCTGACGAAAGATACAACCCGTACAGTGATTTATTGGCCTGAGGGTCGATCTGGACAACCGTCCGCAGGACGAACTGGTCCGGCGAATTCTGGAGGATCAGTTTCTCGTCGGTCACGCGATATTGATCAGCGGCAAGCTCGCTGCCGTCGACCTGGATCGATTGCAGCCAAAGTTGTTCGCCGTCCAATTCCAATGGCCCTGGCGGCCGGGCATCGTTTCGTCGTACCCGCATTTGCGCGGTAACGGTGGTGTTCTCGGGATCCAAGTCGAACTCAAGATCGACTCGATCGATCCAAAAAGCTGGCGGAGCATAGTCCTTGCGATAAACCACCGACATGTTTTCAATAGCCTGTGAGAGGTTCTAATCGGATCCCTTACGAAAACGGTCTTCTCTAGCATGAAACGCGAGCGTGCGGTCCAAGCAAGCCGTGCACACGGGTCTCCAGTGCAATCGTCGATTGCCTTGACCCTTTGTTCTCTACAAGAGCTTCCCCGTCAAGGATGACAAAGAACTCTTGTTGGATTGCCGATCGGCGGGTCATTCACATCCAGAACCGCTCCAACTTGTAGAAAAGAAGCAACAGTGCAGAATTCCAGCAAATTTATCCAGCTATTGGGCTGTATCCTGTTTTTTGGCGGCTCGTCGGCCATTGCGGAGATTTCGGCAGCGATGCGGTGGACGGATGCGCGCGGTGATTGGCAGCGACGCACCTTCGCGTCCCGTGCCGACAATGTCGTTGTCACCCAGTTGCTCGCTCCGAGCGGCGCGGATTCACTGACATGTTCCTTGAGCGTCGAGCCGTGGAAATATATCCGAAGCACGCAATCCGAAATCCTGAACAAACTCGAATGACCAAAATCCGAATCCGAGCCACTGATCGAACCCGCGATCGATGTGGCGGAAGGGATAGTTCGATCCAAGGTGCCATTTTCCGAACATCCCCGTGCGGTGACCCGACGCCTTGAACGCGTCCGCCATGGTCATTTAGCCTGGAGTAACTCGGGTTTTCGCGACGTTCTTGGGCGTGGAATCAATTGGGTGGCAGGTGGCTAGGGCTTTGTCACAGCTAAAAAGTGGGGTAAGTATCCTGCTTGCCATTCGTTTTCGTACGGAATTCGCAAGCTGGAAGCTTACGCCACCAAAACGGCAACCCAAATATTTACCACCTAGGCAAACAACTAGACTGGTGATTGGAATATGCGCTGCCGCCTAGCCGCTAACGTTGCACGACTTAGACTACTCTGATGCTGTGGTTCATCGTACTTTTCGTCTTCGTCGTAGTCGCTGCCGGGGCCTCACTCGTTGCCTCTCGCGGTTCGCGTAACGACCTTGCGACAGGGCGACCCACGTTTGAATCCGTCGCTGACCTAACCGGAATCTGGAATCGAGCACGAATCGACGAGCTTATCGGGCCATGTGGCGACGATGACCGGTACACCGTCGATGCTGAGACTGTCGCGAAAATGCCCCGAACATGGTGGAAGCGCTGGTTTGACCGAGACCTCGCTGACCTGGGTTGCATCGTGCTGGCTATTGCCGCCGCGCTGTTGATGCGTTCGCATTCGCTTCTTGCCTGGTGCTTTGTAACGGTTGCTGCAGCGTACATCGTCGTTGGCTACATTGGCGGTGTCGCTGAGGTAATGCGGAATCGCTGATAGCACTGCCGGTCGTGCAACATGGGTTTGCCGCAAGGCCGCCGCGCGATCGCTTCGACCCAGCCCTCGTCTCCCAACGGTCGACCACGCTGCGCACTGTTACGAACCGCCCAAGTTCTCGCGCAGACAATGGTGCGTTGACGCGGTCGATCCAGCCTGGCAACCGCGGCATAGGCCACGCGGAAAGCAATCGCGGGTTCGGCTGGGGCTTCTGCAGCCAACGCCAATCTTCGCCGCGCCGCACAAGTCCAGCGCGAAGTGCGTTGCGTTCGACAAAGCGACAGACCGACTCATCTCGCCGTCGACCAACGGTCGCAGGACAAGGTGATAATGGCTGGGCATTAGTTGATAGCCGAACAGCTCGATCTCATCCAGCTCGAGTCCTTCGAACGCGGCATAGTCATCTTTCTTGAAGATGGTTGTTCGCATGTTGGCACGGTTCAGGGCGTGATAGAGCCCGCCCGCTTCGTCAGCGCGTGGTGGTCTAGTCGCATCTCCAAAAAAACAAAGAGGCCTGACCCAAGTTCAGCCAAGACAGTGCTTTGATTTGTCCTGCATTACTGAGAATCGTACCAACGCTGACGCCCGTTGCCAAAGTGCGGAGGTGAGCCCGAAGGGCCTCTGCGTAACAACCATGTTGGGCGACTACAAAACGAAACGCATGATAGCCATAAAGATTCCGGCAATCGCGAGGCCAGTGGCGATCCCGTACATGCCGGCTCGCGTTTGTGTTGGCCAACCGCGTGCGAGATAGGAGAGATGAAAGAACGCCGTTGCACCCCCCAAAACTCCGTAGAACACCAAGAATGTTGCCGCGAACCAGCCGTATTTGTACACCCGCAGCGCAGCGGAAAATCCGTGGCCGAACACCGCGTAAAGGCTCGCTACGCAAAAGAAAACGCCCGACACGACCATGAAGATTGAAAACGGCGTTCCGCTACGTTTGGATTCTGAATCAAGGGGAGATTGGGACTCATGAGTCGGTGGTTGATAAGGGTTTGATTCAGTTGGCACCTGAGTCGCCCAACGTTAGTTAGCGGCTAGGCGGCACCGCGTTTTCCAATCACTCATGGTTTGCCTACGCTGTAGGTTAATGAAGCGGACTACTTTTCACTAGTGTGCGCAGTGGGAGGGTCGGGCACGGTAGCGGCCAGGGAGGGGCCGGGGAGGGGCCCTGTTTGACAACAGTTCGATTCACGACGTGGAACCGAATTGCCCTCTCCGGCGTTAAGACGCCGACTCTGCCAGAGAGGGAGTGTTTCATGAACAAACCGATTCAACCAGGACTTGGCCAAACGCGAAAACGGTCTGTCGATTTGAATGCTCGTTTTGCGGAAAACCAAAACCAATTGCCGTATAATCGAGAGGACGTACTGTTGCGTCATCCTACTTGCTGCCTATGCCGCCTACTTGAGGATACCCGCTGATGGACAATCGAACGAATAGAGCTCTGGAACAGCGACGCAGGTTTTTGAAGGCCGCGACGGCGACGTTGGCCTGGGGAGGCTTCGGCGCTCAGGCACTCTCGATGCAACAAGACAGCAACGACGGCATCCCCACGCGACCGCTCGGTCGCACCGGCCAGCGCGTACCGATTGTCGGTTTGGGTGGCTACCACATCGGTGTTCCAGACGAGAATGAAGCGATCAACATCATGCACGAGGCAATCGACCAGGGGATGACCTTTTTCGACAACGCTTGGGACTATCATGATGGTGGCAGCGAAGAGGTGATGGGCAAGGCACTCGCCAGTGACGGCCGCCGCGATAAGGTCTTCCTGATGACGAAGGTCTGCGATCGTGACTACCAAGGTGCCAAACGCCATTTGGACGATAGCCTGCGCCGACTGAAAACGGACCGCATCGACCTTTGGCAGTTTCATGAAATCAATTGGGACGTCGACGCCGAGTGGGTATTCGAGAAAGGTGGTATCAAAGCCGCGATCGAGGCTCGCCGACAGGGGAAAGTCCGCTACATCGGCTTCACTGGCCACCGCGATCCCTCGCATCATCTGAAGATGCTTGACCGGACATTCGATTGGGACACGGTGCAGATGCCGATCAATCTGCTCGACGCACACTACCGCAGCTTTCAGAACGACGTTGTCCCCGTTGCCCGCAAGAAGGGTATTTCTGTCATCGGCATGAAGGCACTGGGTGGTGGAAAGATTCCCGACGAGTTACGCATCCCTGCTGCGACATGCCGGCGGTTCGCGTTGTCACTTCCAATCGCGACTCTGGTGTGTGGCATCAAATCGAAGGCGGATTTGCGACAAGATCTAGAGATGGCCCGGTCGTTCCAGCCGATTTCGCAAGGCGAGATCGAACATCTCCTGGCCGAAACCAAAACAGCGGGTAGCGACGGCAAGCTCGAACCCTGGAAAACGACCGATTACGGTAGCCGACATCACCGCGTGCAACACGCTGACGGCTGAGAACTCGTCGCAGCGCTCGAGAACCTGCCGCACAGAAAATGATCGAGATCACGAACGAATCAAAAACCGATCGAGGCACCGCCGTCGATCGGAAAGGTTTGACCGGTGACAAAGTTCGCTGCGGGTGAGCAGAGATAAACCGCCGCGTGTCCGATATCCTCGGGGGCTCCCATCCGGTTCATCGGGGTGCGAGACAAGACTTTCTTCTTTCGCTCCGGGTCACCGTCGAAAGCCTTGCGGGTCATCGGCGTTTCGATCCAACCGGGAGCGATGGCGTTGACACGGATGCCGCTGGGCGACCATTCGGCCGCCAGAGCGCGAACGAGTCCAAGCACCGCGGTTTTGGCAGTCGTATAGCCAACGATGTTGGGCACACCCAGGTAAGACGCCATCGAAGCGATGAATAGAATCTTGCCGTTCTTCCGCTCCAGCATTCCACCCGCGACGAGTCGTGAAAGTGCGAGCGCTGATTTCACGTGAGTATCCAAAAGCGAATCAAATTCCTCGTCGCTCGTTTCCATCGCGGGCTTCTTCATGTTTTGGCCGGCGTTGTTGACCAAAACCGAAATCGGGCCGCCGAGTTTCGTCGACGCCTCTGTGACCATTTTGATTCGGTCCGCATCGTTGGTGATGTCGCCAACGATGTAGCAGGCACGATCACCCAAGTGCTTGACCGCCTCTTGCAGCGGAGCCTCGCGGCGACCGCTGATCGCGACTTTCGCACCGGCTCGGTTCATCGCTGCGGCAATCCCCAGCCCAAGTCCGGTGCCGCCGCCGGTGATCAAGGCAATCTCGTTGGCCAAACTGAAAGCGTCGTTGTTCATTTGCGTTGGCGTTTACTCTTGGCGGCGGTTTGTTGCAGGTCTTGCGTAGGTCGGGTCTCCTGACCCGACTTCCCAAAACAATGAAACGACAAGGCGGGAGACCAATCCTACGCTGTCACCTTAGTCTTCGATTCTTCGGTAACCGAGTTCGGCACCGCCGGAGACGTGCATGATGTGGCCGGTTACAAAACGTGCTTGATCCGAAATCAGAAACAGACTCGCATCGGCGATCACGTCACCTTCGGGGCAATAGCCGAGCGCATGAATCCGGTTCAGATAGTCTTCCATGGCCGCCGGATTCGGTTGGGCGTCGGCAAATTCTCTCAGCATCGGCGTCCACGTTCCCGCCGGGCAGACTGCATTGACGCGAATCCCCAACGGTGCGTAGTCGAGTGCCATGGATTTGGTCAGCGTGTTCATGGCCCCTTTCGTCGCGGTGTAGGCGGCGTGCCTTTCCTGTCCGATCACGCCGACCATGCTGGAGGTATTCAAAATACAACCTTGGCTGACTTTCAGTGCCTCGAGTCCGTAGCGAGTCGTCCAGTAAACGCTTTTGAGATTGATGCCGAAGAGAGCGTCCCATTCCGCTTCACTCGTCTCATGCAACGCCGAAGCCGGTGATCCGATGCCGGCATTGTTGTGGATCGCGTCGAGTCGATTGAATTTGTCGAGCGTGAAATGAATCGCGTCGTCAACTTCCTGTCCAACGGAAACATCACAGCGGATGCCGAAATGCGTTCCCGGTCCCGGAAGCTGGCTCGCTTCGTGTTTCGCCTTGCTCTCGGTCCGGGCACAAAGCACCACATTGGCACCGGCGGCAGCGTAAGCCTTCGCACAGCAGAGGCCGATGCCATCGGACCCTCCGGTCAAAAAGATCACTTTGTCTTTCAACAGCATTGGAGATCGCTCTATTTCTTTCGCCTGAGAACGTTTTTTAAAAAGGGGTCTGACCCTTTGTGGGCGGCGTGTCGATTTAATCAGCCGCACGGCGTTAGCCGCGGTTTTCCCCGCCACAAAACCGGGGCTAACGCCCATCGGCTAATCATGACAGTTCGCGAAACGACTAAATCGACAAGCCGTGGGCAAGCGGTTACTGTAAGCCAAACTCGGTACCGGACACTTTTAATTTATCGAGATCGGTTCAAGAGAGGGTCAGACCCCCTTTTTAAAACACGTTCTGAGATGCCGAAATTAGATCTTGTTGATTTTGGTAAGTGCTTTTGCGTTTGGCTGCATGCCCGCCCCGGGTGCGTCGGGCGTCACGTAGAAGCCGTCCCTGATCTCTGCCGGGTGCTGCATCCAATCTCTGAGCCAGGGGATGTACTCGAGTAACTTGCAAGCGGGATGCGCGATGCAAACGTGCTGATGCACTTGGCACATATCGCCGACGTGGGGAACTACTGGCAGACGGTAGCAATGGGCGAGATCAGCGACTTGCCACCATTCGGTGATCCCCGCCAGGCGGACAACATCCGGCTGCACATAGTGAACCGCACCGGCTTGCACAAAGTCGCGGAACTGCGTGGCCAGATACAACTGCTCGCCCAATGCAACCGGCGTGGCGATGCTTTCGCACAGACGCTTGTGCCCGTCAAGGTCGTCAAAGTAGATCGGTTCTTCGATCCAAGTGATGTCAAAGTCAGCAAATTTCCCTGCTGTCTGAATTGCCTGCGGAAGCGACCATCGCCCGTTCGCGTCGGTCATGATGCGAACGTCGGGGCCGAGTGCATCGCGAACTGCTTCGACGCGTCGCAAGTCTTCGTTCGCGTCTGGCCCGCCGACTTTGATCTTCACAGCTCGGTAACCCTCCTCCTCGATCATACGTTTACAGTCGCCGACCAGGGTCTCGAGCGGCCAATTCAGCCAACCGCCGTCGGTGTTGTAGGCTTCGACCTGTGCGCTGCCGCTTCCACCGAGCAGTTTCCACAGCGGTTGCTCGGCCTGCTTCGCCTTCAAATCCCAAAGCGCAATATCGATCGCACCAAGAGCGAGGTGTGTGATTCCGGATCGACCCACCCAACGAATCTCACTTCGGTTGCTCAGCTTCTCCCACAGCCCTAGCACTTCCCGTGGATCTTCGCCGATCAACGATGGCCCCAAGCTCTCGGTGATGCAATCGACGATCAGGCGATCGGTGGGCAAATGAGCGTGAGTGCCGGAGAAGCCATAACCGATGTGCTCGGTATCGGTGTGGATGGCAACGCCCGGGCGCACCCCAATGAGTGATGCTGTGCGTGCTGTCGGCAATACCGCCGCGAGTCACTGGGGCATGCAGAATCAGCGGCTCGAGTTTCGTGATCTTCATGTTTGCTGTGTTATTCCTATTCAAAATCGATCATGGCTTTCACCAGGCCAGCTTCTTTGTGGATCGTCGGCAAGCGGGCGGCTAAGTCGGCCAGTGGGATACGATGCGTGATTAGCGGAAGCGCATCTACGGCGCCACTTTCCAGCTTCGCAATCACATCGGCAAACGAGCCGCTGGTTCCCGCGCGACTGGCCAACAGTGTGAGTTCTCGCCGGTGA
This sequence comes from Pirellulaceae bacterium, assembly GCA_963714715.1. Classification (GTDB taxonomy): domain Bacteria; phylum Planctomycetota; class Planctomycetia; order Pirellulales; family Pirellulaceae; genus JBFJVZ01. The sequence continues at coordinate 63,126 of CAVQPV010000026.1, forward strand.
AAATTCGGATCATGGATCGTCACGTCTCCGATGAACAAACCAACAAAGACGATCCGTCCGCCGTGTTCGGCTAACTCGAAACAGCCATTCATCGACTGTTGGTTGCCGGTGGCGTCAATGATCACACCGGGCAATTCTCCCAACTGATCGACAAGCCGCTGGCCCAGTCCGTCGCCTCCAGCAATGGGCGTTCCCAGCTTCATGGTCTCGGTCGCAAAGCGCAGGCGATCGGCATCAAGATCGACACAAACCAGATTGGCCCCGGACGCTTTCGCGAACAGTGCCGCGGCCAAGCCGATCGGTCCCATGCCCAAGATCATCAGGCAATCGTTCGTTGTAATCGCAGCACGTTCAACCGCGTGCACTCCGATCACCAACGGCTCAACCAGCGCCAGTTGATCCAGCTCGAGCGAATCGCTCTTATGAAGATACTTGACCGGAACGGCCATCTTGAGAGTGTGCCCACCGTCGACATGCACTCCAAGCACGCTGAGATTGTGGCAGCAGTTGGTCTTGCCCGCTCGACACGCCGGACAGCGGCCACAGAAATCGTAGGCTTCGACGGCACAACGATCACCCGGCTGCAATCCACTATCGACAGGAGCTTCGCTGATCTCGACCGCCAACTCGTGTCCTAGACGGCGAGGGTACGAAAAGAATGGTTGACGTCCGGCGTAGGCATGGATGTCTGTTCCGCAGACACCGCAGCGACGAACCAGCACGAGTGCTTCGCCGTTACCGGCAAGCGGCTCTGGCACCTCGGTCCACTCGAGTCGGCCCGGCTCTTGGAGTAAAAGTGATTGCATGATCGCGTCCTTGTCTTGCCCTGCATGTTTTTTAGTCGCGAAGCGACGAAAAGCAGGTGGCTGCCGGTGCGAGCCGGCATGTCGTTGCCGCCAAATCTCAGCGAGCCGCGCAGCGGCGGCGGCAAACGTCGCACATCGTGCTGTCGCCGCATCGCGGCTGGCTTTTTGTAATTGTAACGTAACCCCCTCGACTGACCGGCCTGTTGATTTAGTGAGCCGCGACGCGTAAGCGGCCGGGCATACGTCTGTTGATTTAGTGAGCCGCGACGCGTAAGCGGCCGGGCATACGTCAATGCCCGGTGCCTTACGGCCCGCGGCTCACCCTTGCAATTCACATTTCGTTTATACCAACAGCCTGTGACGCCGTGGGCTACCTGCGACCGCCGCTTCGCGGCTGTACGTTTATCTGGGTAAGGACAAGGGACTTGCCTGCCAGGCTATCACATGACATCGCTCGGCGATTAAGAAATGCGCAACTTCAAAACTTACGCATCGGGTCATGAATGGTTCCAAAGTGCCGCTGTCCAACTACGCGAAAATCCAATACAGTCCCACCATTGTCAAGAACAACACGGCACTTACCAAGCGGAAATCGCCGATGCCGCGCCAGGTCGTTTCATCGGCACGAAGCGTCGACAGCGGGTTATCCCAAACCAGACGGTCGCTCTCCGGCGTTGGCTCGTATTTCCAAACCTGAGAAAGCACAGCGAGTAGGATCGAGCAAACGACGAACAAGTAGAACGCAGCCATCATGAACGGGACATTCCAACCGGTACTTTCCTTAAACCAATCCAAGAGGAACACGACCAGCCCCAAGGCGGAACCGACGTACAACGTCACTTGAGCGGCTCGAGCCGAAGCACCTTGCCAAAGCACGCCCCACAAAAACACCGTCGTGATGGGTGGCGCGATGTAGCAGATCATCGCATTGATGCCCTGAAAAATACTCTCGAAGCGTCCCAGCATCGGCGACCAAACAATCGCGGCAATCATGGCAACAAAGGTCACGATGCGGCCAATCACCACCAGCTTATGATCCTCCGTCTCGGGTCGCCATCGTTTGAACAAGTCGTAACTGAATAGGGTCGCCGTTGAATTAAGTGCTCCGGAAACCGTGCCCATCAATGCTGCCAACAAGGCCGCCGCGACAATCCCTTTGAGACCCACGGGCAAGAGATGGCCGATCATGAATGCGTACGTATCCGCCGAATCGGTAAGCTCGTCCGGTAGCTTGCCTTGTTGGATCAGTGCGGCACAAATCAATCCGGGTAGAACAAAAATGAACAGGGGCATGATCTTCAAGAAGCCCGCGAAGAGTGGACCGATGCGAGCGTGGTTTTCGTCCTTCGCCCCCAACACCCGCTGCACAATCGTCTGGTCCGCGCACCAGTACCAGATGCCGATCACGGGATAACCCAACAGCACGCTGTACCAAGGCAAACCGGAGGGATCATCAGCCGACCGCAACACGGTTAGCTGAGTCGGATCAACCGATTCGCTGAGACCGGACCAACCGCCGACCTGATAGTAGGCGATGGCGGTGATACAGCAGGCGCCCAGAAGCAAGACGATCGTCTGAATCGACTCGGTGATGACCACGGCGGTCAAACCGCCAACGATCGTGTAAAGTCCTGTCAACGCCGCCGTCAGGATGATGCTGACGTAGAGGTCGATGCCGAACATGCCATGCAGCACGACCGCGCCGGTATAAAGCGAGAATCCGATGTGAATGAAGACAGCCGAGATGATGGACAAGATAGCCAGCCAATCTCGGCAGGCGCGGTTGTATCGTTGTTCGAGAAAATCGGGCAGCGTGACGACTTTCGATCGAATGTAAAACGGTGCGAAAAACAATGCCAGAATGATCAACGTGAACGGAGCCATCCATTCAAAGTTTCCATACGCCAGTCCGTTGACGTAGCCTTCTTGAGCGAGCGAGACGAGGTGAATGGTGGAGATGTTGGTCGAGAACAGGGCCAGCCCGATGACGGGCCACGTCAAGGTTCCACCGGCAAGAAAATAGTCTTTGCCCTCGGAGGTGTTCTTGCCGCGACGGATACCGACCCAACAACCCAGGCCGACAATTCCCAGCAAGTAACCGACAATGATGGCCAGGTCGAGGAATTCAATCTCAATCGTCATCGGTAGTTTTTTCTCTTAAGTTCCAAGACCTGATCCACGTTATCGCGATCAATGATGGCTGCTCCAGCGTCGATATCAGCAGGCTGGATCCCAAATCGCAGATAGTGTGTCAGTTGCACCACAGGATAGAATCCTTGCATGTACGGCTGCTGATCGACCGTGCAACGGATGTCACCCTTTTGGATCAATCGTAGGGTTTCGGGCGACAGATCGAAACCTGCGGACCAATAGCCGCCTTTTCCAAAATGTTTTTCGATGGCGATTCCGGCGGCTTCGGTATCGGCTTGGCCCGTATTCAAGACGATGCGAATATCGGGATGTTTTCGCAGGGCATCGGTGACGACATCCGCGCCCTCGGCTGAATCGTTGCCGGTGATCACAACTGTCCAGCGAACCTGTTTCGCCTTCAAGACATCTTGCAACCCTCGCAGTCGATCCTCGAGCGCCGAGACGCCTTCGTCGTGCATGGTCATCAGCAGATGGGCTTCTGCCGGCACTTTCGCAGCGATGTGTTCGGCCAAGGATCGCCCCGCTTCGTAGAGACGTTGATTCACGGCGGCCAAACGGGCATTAGGGGTATCGTGATCATCGACATTGAATGCGACCACCGGCACGCCTTTGTCGATCGCTTCTTGAACGGGCGCATCGAACGCTTGGGGATCAATGATATTCAGAGCGATCCCATCGTATCCTTGCGCGACGGCCGCTCGCACCATTGCCGCTTGCGCCTCCAGATCGACTCCTGCGGTTCCTTTGAACTCGCACTGCACGCCCAGCAACCGAGCCGCATCGTTCATGCCCTGCTTCACAGGCTCGAAAAACTTTCCCTCGACCGAACAAGTGATGAAAACAAGTCGCAGTTGTTTGTTGGCGGACTGTTCTTGATCGTTCAAATTTTGGGCATCGTCGCCGCGCAGCACTCCAGCAAACATACAGGCAATCAGAAAGGATCGGCAGAACAGGGTGTGCACGAGAAATACCCCAGCGAGACAGGCAAATGAACAGCAAAGTCAATCATATCGAAGGTGGGTCACTGCTGGGCAAGCGACGATGAATAACGTGGGACAGGCTGCCAGACTGTCGATTCGTAGCTGGCAGGCTGGAAGCCTGTCCCACTTATGCCCAACAGCGTTGCCCGCAACCATTTGACACGCGGCTTTGCGACGCACAAATTGGATAAAGTATGCATCTCAGCCGACTGACTCTCCTGGCCGGTTAGAATTGACAGGCCGTTCCCATGTGGTTTGCCATGCCGCCGTCTCTCAATGGGCTTGAACGACTCCCCAATTTGCGCACATGAAATTTCACCATGACCCAGCACTCCTGCGGAGCGATCTGCCAGTGGCTTCTCATCGTGGCGGCCGCGATTGCCGGGAATCTCGATGCGAACGCAGTCGAACTGAAGTCGCCTGACGGCCAACTCGTGATCGAGATTGAAGTCAACGAGCAGGGAGGAATGGACCATTTGCTGACTTATCGCGCCGCGTGGAAAGGACGATCGATCATCGCCCCATCGCAACTGGGATTGGATATCGATGGCCTCAGGAAAGCCGAAGGCCTGCGAATCGTGGACTTTCAAACCAGGGCGTCTGACCAGACTTGGAATCCGGTGTGTGGCGAGAGAAGCGAAGTTCGCGACCACTACAACGAGGCGACGTTGACTCTACAAACGCTGGCCTCTTCGCGCACCATCGTTGTCACGTTTCGTGCCTTCAATGAGGGGTTCGCGTTTCGCTACACGCTTCCTGAGCAGGCTGGCCTGGACACGGTGACAATCAACCGCGAATTGAGCGAATTTCGCTTCACCGCCGATCACAAGACGTGGGTCGCCTACCGTGCACAAGCCGATTACCAGGAAGCTCGAATCAGCGACGTCAAGTCGGGCTGCGAACGTCCCTTGACGATCCAGGCTGACAACGATCTGTATCTTGCGGTCGGCGAAGCGGCGCTCGTGGATTACGCGAGAATGAAATTTGCGCCGCTCAAGAATGCTCCGTTTGGCCTCGCCAGCCATCTGGACGGCGCGGTCGCAGCGAAACTGCCGCTGGCGACTCCCTGGCGCTTCGTCATGGTGGCCAGCCGAGCAGGCGAGTTGATCGAGAACAATTTCCTGGTTTTGAATCTGAATGAACCCTGTGCGATCGCCGACACATCATGGATCAAGCCGGGAAAAGTCATTCGCGAAGTGACGTTAACGACCGATGGCGGCAAGACTTTGGTTGACTTTGCCGTCGAGCATGGCATGCAATACATCCACTTTGACGCCGGCTGGTACGGGCACGAATATGATGACGCGTCGGACGCGACGACCGTCACGGTTGATCCAAAACGCTCGCGGGGGCCGCTGGCACTTCACGAAGTGATCGCTTACGCGAAAGAGCACGGCATTGGCGTGATCTTGTATGTGAATCGGCGAGCCTTGGAAAAACAGCTTGACGAGATCCTGCCGCTCTACAAGTCTTGGGGGATCGCGGGAGTGAAATATGGGTTTGTCAATGTCGGCTCGCAGCAATGGACCACTTGGCTACATGATGCGATTCGCAAGGCGGCCGATCATCAATTGATGGTGGATGTTCACGATGAGTATCGTCCGACCGGCTACGAGCGAACTTATCCCAATTTTATGACGGCGGAAGGAATCGCCGGTGATGAAACGTCGCCGCAGAACAGCAACACGCTGACGATCCTCTTTAGCCGGATGCTGTGTGGTCCCGCCGACAACACCGTCTGTTATTACGATGCCCGAGTTGATAAGAACGCAACGCACGCGTACCAATTGGCGAAAGCCGTGTGCATCTACAGTCCGTGGCAGTACTTGTACTGGTACGACCGTCCCGCTGCGGCGCCCAGTCGCCTTGGCGGTGCGGGTGGATCAAGGCCGACGATTGGTAGCGAGCCGGAGTTGGAGTTTTTTGACGTCTTGCCAACGACCTGGGACGAAACTCGCGTGATCGAGGCCGAGATTGGTCAGTACGCCGTGATCGCACGCCGAAGTGGGGAGGAGTGGTTTATCGGCGCGATGAATAGTGGCCAAGACCGCACCGTGACAGTACCACTCGACTTCTTAGCCGCTGATCAACACTATATTGCCCACCGTTACATCGACGATCCCGCGATCGAGACGAGGACGAAAGTGCGAATCGAACGAACTCCCGTCCATCAGCCCTCGGTGCTTCGCGTCGTCATGTCCGCGCAAGGCGGCCAGGCGATACGAATCACGCCAGGTTCGTGAGCGGACTGGCGGCTTTTTCGGAGGTCGCGTCTCCTGACCGGACGCCAAGAAATGAACTGGCAGGCAAGCATGCTTTCGCTTTCCGGTTGGAAGGTTTTGAGGCCACGCTGCAACCAGATGCGAGTCAGCGTCTGCCGGGTTCCGTCAGCCTCGAACCTGCGAAGGCAACGCCTGAGTGACAACCCCATACGATGCAACGGAGCGGGAGTGGTGAAGCAGAGCTTCGATCCGTGTCGTCCGCTCATCGGCGCCAATCACCGACGCGATGGGAGCAACTGCAGCGACGCACACCCTTAAGTGGTCACAGCTGATGAAAGATGCGACCGAACCTTGGCGCGGAAACGCTTTCTGGTAATATAATAGGACGGAGAATAGGCTGAAATATGGAAATCGCTCGATCCCGACGCAATCTTTGTGGCCAAGTGGTTGATGATCTGGGCTGCCGGATCTTGGCGGGCGAGGTGAAGCCGGGTGAGGCTTTGCCTCAGGAAGCGACGCTGTGCGAGGAGATGGGCGTTAGCCGAACGGTGATACGCGAGGCAATCAAGTCTCTGGCTGCCAAGGGGCTGGTCGAATCGCGGGCCAGGCGGGGAACGATCGTTCGCCCGGCGCGAGTCTGGAACTATCTCGACCTGGAAGTGTTGCACTGGCAAGCGCAAGCCGACGTCAGTGACCGCCATCTGTTCCATCTCACGGAGTTTCGTCGAACGATCGAGCCAGCGGCAGCGGCGCTGGCGGCCGAGCGTGCCAATGACGAAGGTCTGCGGCTGATATCCGAGGCATGCGAGGAAATGGAGCGGGCGGCTGATAGTGTGGAAGCTTTTTTGGCGGCCGATATCCGGTTTCATACTGAAATTCTGCACGCCACCGGGAATCCCTTCTTCGCTCCGGTTGCCAATGTTATCAGTGCCTCTCTTGAATCCAGCTTACGTGTGACCAATCGCCAGCCGTCTGACAACCGCACGTCCGTCCCTCTGCATCAAACAGTGATGAAAGCCATCTGTGCCCGCAAGCCAACCAAGGCTCAGGCAGCCATGCGGACCTTATTAAATGACGCAGCAGATCGAATTGAAAGCGCCTTGAGCGAGGCGTGATTTCGCGAACTCACATCCACCCCTGACGAGCGAAGGAACGAGCCAATTGCTGGCTCGCAGCCGAGCCGATCGCACTATTGTGCCGGATTCAAAAGAGCCGGGGGAGTGAGAATGCTGTCGCCATAAGGGCGTAGCGGCAACGGTTCCGAGACGCTCGGATATTCGGGTGCACGATCTAACGGATACGTTCCCGCATCAACGTCGCCCTTGTAAACCACGTGAACTTGCATGATTTCAATCAAACCTTCACTGACCCCTCGCTGATGAAGGTGAATGATGTCGCTGACGGTCAGTGGATGGCTCATTCCATGACGCTGAATTTGCGATATCACCATCGGTTCGCTCAGTCCGCCTTGTAACATTGACAGGACGTCGGTCTGCGATAGCGGTCTCGCGACGGGTATTGTCGCAGGATCCATTGGCTCGACGTAAGCCGTTGGAGGAGCCGCGATAATCGTGGGCGCGGGTTGCGGAAAGGTCGAGGGGCCGTATTGATGATGATGTGGCTGTCGGTAGACTTGATGAGGCTCAACGTGCCGGGCGTGTGCAGAATGATGGTGTTGGTCTCGGTGATCTTTTTGTGCGCCAATCGAACGGCCAATCACTGCGCCAGCGGCACCTCCGATCACAGCACCAACAGCTCCCTTGTCGTCGCGGTTGCCAATCGCGGCACCAACGGCGGCGCCCACGACGCCACCCAATATCGTCCCACGACGACGATGACGATTGAACTGCGCATTTGCTTCGCTGACCACGAAGCCAACGAGGAGGACAGCAAGAACCGTACGCTTACCCACGGCAAACACCTCATCAGGAGAGTACAGAGAACATCTACACTCTAGCATGCACGATTGCCTGGCTTTGCGCCGTGAGAAAGACCTCGCGGAATTGAACTTTTGCAACGAACGTACCTGTTCGGCCGGTCGCACAGGTTACGCACCGCTCTATTGCCCCAGGCAGTAGAGTCGCCGATCGCTTCGCACGATGAGTTGCGAATGACTGATCGCGATCGATGACCGGAAGACTTCTTCATCGTCGATGCGCAGCGAAACGCGACCGACTTGCTCCAGTTTCGCGCCGGCTTCATCGCGATCACGTCTCCTTCTTCGGACAACGCGTAAACGATTTCGCCAGCGACCACGGGCGAACCGGAATAATTGCCGCCCAAGCGTTCTTTCCAAAGCTCGTCACCGCTTTGCGCGTCGTAACCGGTCGCCACGCCCGACATCCCGATCACCAACATCACGTCGTTGGCCAGCACTGGCGAGGGCAGGTCTCGACCGCCGCGTCGCTCGGTATGCCAAGCCATTCGCGACTCGGTCACGTCTCCTTTCCCGCCCGGTTTGACGGCGTACACGTCGCCCGACTTACCATTGACGACGTACACCAGAGCGTTGCCCCAGACGGGCGATGGCGTTCCACGGCCATTGAACCCGCGGCAATTCCAGCGTTGCTTTCCCGACTTGGGGTCATAAGCTTCGACGCCGAATTCACCATTGACAACCAACTCGGTTTCGCCATCCACGTCGATCTCGACAGGCGTGCTCCAGCCACCCTTCGGTTTCGATTGTCGCGGCGTCCGCCAAACATCCTTGCCGGTTCGTTTATCGACCGCGAGCAAGTAGGAATCGCCTTCGGCATCACAGTTCTGAATCACCGTGTCAGCAAAAAAGATCGGGGAAGCGCCGACGCCCCATGCTCCGGGAAAAGGACCGAGATCGCGTGACCAAAGCGGCTTTCCCTCCACGCTGTAGCAATGCAGGCCGCCCGATCCGAAAAAGGCGACGACGCGCTCGCCATCGGTGGCGCAACTCGGAGTCGCCCAGCTATTCATCTTGTGCAGCTGTTCGCCGCTGCCGCTGGCCGCGATTTCATCCCACAGCACCTTGCCCGACTTGCGATCCAAACAGACAACATGACGGTGGACCGAATCACCCTCCGAGGTCGCACCGGTCAAAAAGATTCGGTCGCCCCACACGATCGGTGACGAGTGGCCTCGTACAGGTAACTCCGTGGCCCAGGCAACCGCATCCCCACTCAACGCCGGTAGATCCTTGGCTGCAGATTCTCCCGTGCCCAGCGGGCCGCGAAACCGAGGCCAATGCTCCCAATCACGCGACGACTCGACGCCAAACGTGGACGCAGCCATCGTGCAAAGGGCGACGGCAAGAACAAACGAGAGGGATCGCATCATTTGATTTTTCCACCGGAGTTGATTGCTGATTGGGTATCTTACAAGCATACCGCAGACGAGACGGACCTGCAGTATCGGACTTGGGTTGGATATCTCACTTTCATTCAGCCGATTCTTTCGCAGCAGTTTCAATCAAAGCCTTGATCTTGTTGACTCCGCTTCGCGGCCCGCGGATGACGATGATGTCCAAGTCGTCGACGTACTCCAATTGCACCTGCGTACGTTTTGCACGCTTCTCGGTGAGCAGAGGTTTCTTGAGTTGCAGCCGGGCTCTTGCCCGCTCGATGTTCAGACGCGCCAGCTTCGACCTGAGCCGCTGCATTTCAAGGCGAATCTGTGCCTGTTTCACTTCCAGCTTCGCGAGTTCCACTTGATCGAGTCTTCCCAATTTCTTGGCCAGTATCTCGGCCCCCCTGACGTTTACTTCAGCCTTTTTGACTTCAATCTGTGCCTCTTCGACTGCACGTTCTGACATCGCGAATTCGATCTCGTGCATTTCCACATCGAACTCAGCTTCAACGAGTTGAGGTCGAGCTTCTCGTGCGGGAACTTCCGAGTCACCAGGCGGCTGCTGGGAGTTGACGCCCGCGGCGAGCAGTAGGCAGGAAAAGAAAGCGATCGACGGAATCAGCTTTGTTCTGGTCACGGCGTGATCCTTGAGGTCAATGGGGAATCTCAAACAGACGCTTTCCAGGTTGGCCAGCCCCCGTCCTGGCGATTGGAATTAGCCATTTTCATGCCAGGACAGGTCCTGGCCTACGGTCACTTTGGTGCAAGGCAATATAAATCCCGAATGGTTCGAATCAACAAGCGGTCACCGGAAACGGCCGGTGTTGCCATCACAATCTCATCCATCTCGTTGCTCGCGACTTTCTTGAACTCGCTGCCTTCTTCCATCACGGTCACTTCGCCTCGCTCACTGACAAAATAAATGTGCCCGCCGGCTGCGACCGCGGACGCCGAGTACGTACGGCTGCCCGTGCCGATTCGCTGGCGATAGATCAGCTGTCCGGTCATTGCGTCTCGCACCGTCAGCCGACCGTTGTCGTTGCAGGTGTAAAGCAGGTGATCCTTGACCAGTGGCGTTGGCATGTACGATCCGTCGCGGGGTTGCCACCAGGCGAGGCCGGGGTTCTTCTCGTCCGCCGAGGATTCGTCATCAGTGGCTTCAAGATCGTGGGGCGTCAGGTCGCCGCTAGCCGTCGGCCTGATGGCGTACGTCGGACTGCGACTGTGGCCGCTAGTGAGGTAGATCAGGCCGCAGGCGAACAGCGGTGTGGGCACCGGAATGTCCCCGCCGTCGCGCAGGTGCCAGAGCCGTGCGCCGGTTTTGAGGTCGTATCCAGCCATCTGGCGATAACCGTTACAGACGATTTGCTGTCGATTCTCTGTCGTTACAATCAGCGGTGTCGACCAGGTCGCGACTTCGCCGTCGCGGTCAATGCGACGGATTTCCCTGCCGGTCTTGATATCCAGGATCGCGACAAAGTTGGTATTCAGGCAGTCGCACTGAACGATGACGAGGCCGTTGTGAATGATTGGAGAACTGGCAAAGCCCCACTCCAGTTCCGGCGCGTCGTAGGGCCCGGAAACCAGTTTGCCGAAATCATGTTTCCAGATCAGCTGCCCGTCGATGTCGAAACAGTGCAGACCTTCTGAACCGAAAAACGCGACCACGAATTCCCCATCCGTTGCCGGAGTGCAGTTGGCATGAGATGCCTTCAGATGCCGCTTAACGGTGGGCGTACCGGCACAAGCCTCTTTGCTCCACAGCATCTTCCCGGTGCCAAGCTGCAGACAGATGACCTGCCATGTCCACCGGCCGGTGTCGCTGGCGGACTCGCCCGCCCCACCGGACCAGCCCGTTTCCACCGCAGGATTGTCGGTGTCTGCGTTGACCGCTGTGGTCAGGAAAACGCGATTGCCCCACACGATCGGAGCGGCGTGTCCCAGACCTGGTATCGGCGTTTTCCACGAGACGTTTTGTTCCGTGTGAATGTCCCACTGGGTTGGCGGAGTGCCACTGCCGATTCCCAGACCGCCGTGGCCGCGAAACTGAGGCCAGTTGTCGTCCGCGAACGCTGCCGCTGAGATCACGCTCGCGATCAATGCCACGACGATCGATCGAGTCTGCACCGGGGAGTTCATCGCTGTAGTGTATAGAGGCGGTTTGGCATGAGTGTAGTTTGCGGCTTGCCAGCGGAAACAAAAAGTAGCCGTCACGCTCCGTCGTGACGATGCCCGACCGGGTAGCGAACCATCAGGTTTCCTTGTATCGAACAGATCGTTTGGCCACGTTCCAGCCACGATCAACCGTGATTTCATTGGAAAACGGTTCGGTCGCACCTACATCTTGACGGAGCGAGATGGCTACTGTGCAAACCGCAAGGTGCTCTCGTTTGATACCATCGACCCTGATCGCTCAATGCCCGATAGGAGGTTCCAATGCGTCGCATCTTCGTTGTCAGTCTGCTGATGTCCGCTCCGCTTTTGGTCGCCGATCAGCCGGACTCTGCAAAGCTTGCCGCTCCGGCTGGCTGGGGTGGTGAAACGATCGTGCTGCCCCCTGGGTTTGCTCCCGATATGAAGCTGAAAGGTTCTGAACATATTCGGTTTGCACCCGGGATGATGAAGCCAGAGTCGGATTCCTTCTTTTGCTATGCCTTTGTGTTCGAGGTTCAGCCGAAACCCGCATTGACGGAAGCCGTTCTCAGAGCTGAGTTCCTGAAATACTACCGAGGGCTGTGCAAGGCAGTGCTGAGAGGCAAGCTTCCGGACGTCGATCCGAATGCATTCACACTCCAGTTGCAGCCAGTGAAATCCGCGGCAACACCCGCCGAGGACGATAAGGAGACAGATACGTCCCGGCAAATTGCACACCGTCTGTACACGGGCACGCTTAATTGGGTCGAACCATTCGCCACGAAGAAGCGTCAAACGCTGAACCTGGAGATTCGGACATGGGGCAAGGGCGACCGCAACTACATCTTCGTCTGTGTATCACCTCAGACGCGGGATGCGGCAATCTGGAAACAGCTGCGCGCAATACGCGACGACTATTTGAGGAAGGGGCTAGATTGAGGGCTTGGATGTCAAAGCGATTTCCCGAAGACTCCGTAAGCTAAGCAGGACGCCATGCCGAGATTCACCACGACGACGCAAAGCTGCCGCTCAATGGTCGCCTTGAGTCTTCTGTTTCTTTTTGCGGCTGCTGGTACTTGCAGTTGCGCACGCGCAGCGGACGGCCGATCCAATGATGCCGTTGTCGGTGACGGACACCCGGAACCTGCTTCTGCAACAGGGCCCACGCTGACACCAACCGACGCGGGTGCGCCGATATCGGGTCAAGCCGGGAGAACAAGCGCACGAGTGCTTACCCTGGCCGTCGTGCTGGTCGTGCTGGTCGTGCTGCTGCTGGCGATTACCCGATTCAATATCCATCCCTTTCTTGCGCTTGTCGTCTGCAGCTTGGTGCTCGGGCTGACGTCCCACCTGTCTCCGCTGGCAACCGTTGAGGCGTTCCTGGATGGGTTTGCCAACACGATGAAGTGGATTGGCGTCGTCATTGTGCTTGGTGCGTTGATCGGTGAATTGCTGAACCATTCCGGTGGCACGCTGAAGATCGCTCGTTCCATCCTGGCCGTGGTGGGTCCAAAACGTCTGCCGCTGGCGATGGGCATCACCGGGTATGTTGTTTCCATTCCGGCTTTCGTCGACATCGCCTACATTATGCTAAAACCGATCGTGGAAGTGCTGGCGGTGAAAGCCCGCCGCAACATCCTGGTGGTGGGGCTTTCGCTGGCAGCTGGCCTGACGGCAAGCCACGCCTTGTTGCCTCCAACACCTGGTCCCTTGGCGACGGCGGCGATCCTGGGCGCCGACATTGGTCGGGTGATCATGATCAACTTGGTTGTCGCCGCCTTTGCCGTATCGGGAGGACTTCTCTGGGCAACGCTCTATTGTCCCCGAGTTGATTTGCCTTATGACGGCGTGCTTCGCGAGCGGTTGGAGCAGGTGGCGACAGAGGATCAAAGTGACGAGGATACCAGCGCTTCGTTTCTTTCCGCCGTCACTCCCATTCTTCTGCCTCTCGTTTTGATTGCCGTGGGGGCATTTTTGAACCAGGAGGCAGAAACGGGGCTAGCGGCGGTCGTGCGGTTTCTGAGCACTCCGGTTGTGGCGCTGTTGTGCGGAGTGCTGGTCGGCACGTTGCTGCTGCGGCATGGCACCCGGCTTGTCACGCTGAGTAGTCTTGTTGAGCGGTCGATCGAAGGGTCAGCCGTCGTGTTGATGATTACCGGAGCTGGCGGCGGTTTTGGTGCCGTCATCAAGGCAACCGGCGTCGGCGATGACATCGCCGCTGTGTTCGCCCAAGCGCACTTGCCGCCAGTTCTGTTTCCGTTTTTGTTAGCGACAACCTTAACAACGGCGACTGGATCGCTGACGGTGTCGATGGTGACTAGCGCGTCGGTCGTTGCCTCGATGCTTCCGTCATTGGGACTGTCGGCGGAATTCGCCGTGGCGCTGATCGGGGCGGGCAGTCTGAGTGTCATTCACGCCAATTCCAGCTTCTTCTGGTTGCTCAGTCGGCTGCACGACATTCCGCCTCACATCCTGTATCGGACCTACTCGGTTCAATCCGTTTGCATGAGCCTCGGTGGCCTGCTGGGGGCCATGGTGCTCCACCTTCTTGGCGTCACGTGACCGAACGATGGAGCGTTGTAGCACCGCCTAATAGGGCTTGCTGTGCTGGAACCGAACTCGGAGAGTTCGGCGACACCTGGCAACGATCGATGCCTACCAACGGAAAAAACGATAGGGGTCGTCCCACTCTTCGGGGATATCGAGGTACAGCCCTGTGAGCCACCGGCTCTCCGGGCTATCAAGCGGCGTCGCAAAGCGATCCAGCAGCGGCGTGGTTCCGGCAACTCCCATGTTGGCGAGCAGACGCGTCAGCAGGAAACTCGTCCGGCGATAGGTTCGCTTGAGGTTGTGTGGCGAGTCCAGCGACTTGCCGATGACATCGGGCGGAAGTTGACAGAAAACGACGTTCGGGCCATTGGTCTTTCCCAGTACGCCGTTGCCAATGGCGGCGTCTCCCGACAACAGCGGCAACTTCCGTGGAGCAGCGTTGTGGACGTCTGCCGGGCTCACGCCGACTAGCAAGGATTCGACTCCGAACGGTTCGAAGTGGCTAGCGATGTGCTCTTCGCTGCTCATCGCGACCTTGATCGGCAGAAAAGCGTTCGCCTCTTGTTGGTCGAGGCCGATGGCCAGTAGGTACCCGCCTGCTTCGAGCCAGCGAGCGATCGCGGCGGAATCCCCGACCAGTCGTTGTCCGCCGCCGCGTCCTACCACCAGGACCTGATCAGTGGTCAGCTTGCCACCCTCGTAGGAACTCAACGAAACGCCCGCCGATTCGAGATGTTTCTTGCCTGCAGGATCACCAACGTAGACGGCCGAGCGTCTCGGCCGCGGTTTCCAGTTGGCGACGTAATCGAGCACGTTCCGCGCCAGCGTCTCGGCGGCAGGGTCGCTCTCCGTCCGACCCGTCACGTCCATCTGGCAGAACAGCACCATCCCTTTGCCCTCGCGGTACTCCATCAGCGGGCTGTACTGCAGGCTGTAGCCGCCGTCGAGGATCGGCAGGAAATCGCCGCACGGCGGCTTCTCGATCAGCACCGACGCGACGTTGCCGCGATTGCCGCATCGCCACAGTCGGGTGACCGGGATGCCGCACCACGTGACCGCCGGCGCGTCGTTGAACTTGCGACTCAGCTCGTAGTCCAGCCGCGGCGGTACGATCGTCGCCTCGCCGCGCCAGTCGCGCAAGGTCTCCTCGTCGACGCCGGCCAGCACGGGATGATCGGGCACCCGCTTGAAGACCCAACGCAAACCGCACGTTGCCACGCGGAATCCGAATCGCTTTTCGAGTACGTCCGGAGTCTGCTCGAACAGCAGCACCTTCAGCCCATCGCGCACGCGGCTGACGTCCGGCGCCGGCCCCGCGATCGTCAGCGCGTTCTTGCCCACGATCAGCAGGTCGTATTCCGAGAGGTCAGCTTCCGCATCCACGTGACGGTACCGGACCCCCATGCCATCAAGCAGCTTGCTGGTCTCGCCCACGGGATCGAACAGCGCGATCTTCGCATCCACTTGCAGAGCCGCCGGCCGCGGCAGAACGTCAACGGTGAAGCAGTCCTTCTGCGTCTCGCCGGTGCTGAATCGGACGGCCACGCTCAGTTCATACGTGCCGGAATCCAGACGTTCCGGGCAGCTCGAATCGCAGCGGGATTCGCTGTTGCTGTCCTGTCGCCACGCTGATCTCGCTTGTGCCGGCGACGGGCTCGGTCAGGCCGAACGACCACTGGCATTCGCAACTCACGGTCTCGCGGGAATTGTTGATCACGATCAGCTGCTTCTCGACGGTTTCGCCGGCAAAGAAGTTGTGGTCCTTGCTGGTGAAGGCTCCCGGCTTGCCGGCGATGTAGGCCAGCAGCGGCCCGTTGTTGCGAATCAGGGCCTCGGCAGCGACCGTGGGAATCCAGTCGTCGCGCTCAAAGGCCAGGTCCATCCGCTCGTAGCGATCGTCGATGTAGTCGGGACTGAACCCGGGTCGCTGGAGACGTTGCCAATCCACTGGCAACTCTTCGCGGTCTTTGCCGACTCCGTCGCGCAGCGTCCAGTAGTGCCCGTGATTCCAGGGCGAGTTGGCCGACAGTTCCCCACGTGCGGAAGGCCGGCCAGTTGTCGGCGAAGTACATCGCGTACACCGGGTACCGCTCCGAAATCTGCTGGAGCCAACCGCGTGGGGATAGTCCCAGCGATGCCAATGCGTGCCGGCGCGAAACTGCTCGGCCTCCCAGCGAAGGTTCGCTTTCTCCGCCGCGCTGATCTGGTACGCCCGATCGCCGAAGAACTGCGCGTTCCACTCCGCCAGGCAGAACTCCCACGGCACGGCGGCACTGCCGAACTCGCGGCGGCCCTTGTACCAGCCGCGGTACATCGTCCAGTCCCACGACATGGGGACACTGTACTCGCACGTGAACACCGGCTTGACGCCCTCGGTCGCCCAGTGCTCGAACCAGTCGGACATCTCCTGGATGGGGACGAAGTTCGCGTAGAAGTTGATCGTGTGCATCGAGCCCAGGTTGCCCGAGGAATGATGGTAGACGATGCGACTGGAGTCGAGGCTCTTGATGATCGCCTCGGCCCGCCCGGCGCGCTTCACATTCCTGGCGGACCACTGGCTGCGTGGAGCCTGAATCCCGTCGATCATGTCCGGATTCATGTCCTCGCCGTAGCCGGTGGCGTTGTGGCTGGTGGAGTAGGCCACGACCGACGGATGATTCTGCGCCACGCGGACGTAGAACGCGGCGTGCCGGGCGTAGCCGTTCGTCCGATCGGCATCGGGCCTGTCCCAGTCGTAGTGGCCGAAGTGCGGCTGCGAGAAGGCGACGAGCATCCCCACGTCGTCCGCCGCCCGGAGGATCTCCTCGAAGCTCAGATGGGAACCCGGCTCGCAGCCGTAGTTGTGCGTGTAGACGAAGTTGATCCCGAAGCTCTTCAGCCGCAGCAGGCTCTCCGCGCCGCCTCGTAGGTGGCCCATGCCGCGCCGACCTGGGCGTTGTCCAGCGGAACCGACGAGAGAAAGATGCGGGTGCCGTTGAGAAAGAAGTCGCGGCCGTCGATCCAGAACTCGCGGAAACCGAATCGCACCGGTAGCCCGAAGTCCAGCACTTTTCCGTCAGCGTCTGACAGCGATAGTTGGACTTGATAGATGTTCTCAGGCGTGTGGATGTCCCAGAGCTTCTCCGGTTTCCATTGCTTCGTCAGCGTAATGCGACCCTGCTTCAAATCGCCGGCGGCAAAGGGCTCGCTGGTGAATTCCAGCACCGTGCTCTGTCCGTCGGTAACGTGAGCGTTGAGAACGTATGTCGATTCATCGGAAAGGCCGTCAAGCGCGACGTCGACCTCGAGAGTCCCATGACGCACTGACGTGACGACTTTCACGTTGCTGATCCGTCGGACCCGGCGGCCGGCTCGCCAAGTAAACGTCACCACACAGTCCGCGTCGCGCCACGCGGCCTTGGACCTGTTTGGCCGAAGCGGTGTCGTTGTAGGAAAGCATCACGCCCTTCAGCGGCATCGCCACCACGAGCATGCTGAGAACGTGCGTTGCGCCCGGCTGGCACAGCGAAGTCAGATCCAGTTCGCCCGCAGGGAATCGGATTTCGCCAGCCTCTGTTCCGTCAACGTAGACGACGGCGAAGGAGTTCACGTACTCGGCTCGCAGCACGATCGCACGTCCGGTCCATCGAGCTGGGACCGTGATCTCACGCTGGTACCAGGCGGCCGTGATGCCGCCCAGCTTCTCGGCCTTCCAGTTCGGATGCGCATGAATCGTCTGGCAGTCTTTCTGCATGTAATCGGTGATGCCCGGCCAGCATCCCGGCACCTTGAACTAACCCCAGTTTGCGTCGGGCACATGGTACGCATCGGGCATGCGGTCCGAGTCCTCCTGCGCAGGCTGCCAGCGCCACAGGCCGTTGATGCAAATCTGCTCCCGCGTGTTGGTTGATTCGCGATAGGCTTGCTCCAAATCCCAAACGGCTTCAACGCCATTGGGCAACGACACCGCGTCGTCTTGAGCAGCACCTTCGTCGAGCGTGCCAAACAAAACCGCTGCGAAAACGCACGCTGCGATTCTGCATTCATTGGATCCGCTACGCATTGAATGACTCCTTGCCGGCTTGGCCGGCTCACCCTGACAACCATTTGACTCGGCGAAAGCACGCTTGGCTCAGTTTACCGAAAGATTCGCGCCCCGTCGCTTCTCGCCGCATTGCCGGCTTCTGCTAACATCATGAGACTACTGTTCGGTTTTGAAGCCGTCCCCGAGAGTCAAGACACCCATGAATCGATCCTTTCTCTACTTTCCTTGTCTGATGTCGGTTGCCGTGGTGGCATTCAGCTTGCTGTCCGCCGCCGCGGAAGATCGACCGAACATCGTCCTGATTCTCGCTGACGACGTTGGCTGTGAGCCATTGGGATGTTACGGCGGCACTTCGTATCCAACGCCAAACATCGACGCGCTGGCCGCAACCGGGATGCGGTTTCGACATTGTTACAGCATGCCAGTGTGCCACCCCACGCGTGTTTGCATCTTGACCGGGCGTTATCCCATGCACATCGATAATCCACGATGGGGTTCGTTCCCCGAACCGCTGGAATCGAAAACGCTTGCACACACGATGAAGAACGCCGGCTACGCAACGGTGGTGGCCGGCAAATGGCAACTCGCGATGCTGGGTAAAGATCTTCAGCAGCCGCACCGGATGGGCTTTGACGAATATTGTTTGTTTGGCTGGCACGAGGGGCCTCGTTATCACGATCCATTGATTTGGCAGAATGGCGCGAAACGAAATGAGACCCAAGGCAAATACGGCCCCGACCTCTACGTCGACTTGCTGATCGATTTCATGAAGCGAAATCGCGAGCAACCGTTCTTCGCCTTCTATTCGATGGCACTTTGTCACGACGTCACCGACGACTTGGCAGATCCCGTTCCCTATTCGCCGGGCAAGGACCGTTACGACAACTATGCCGAAATGATTGCTCAGATGGATCGTTGTGTTGGCCGTGTCGTCGACGCACTTGATCGACTCGCCTTGCGCGACAACACCGTCATCCTGTTTACTGGCGACAACGGAACTTCCAAAGGATCGATCGTTCGCGCTGAACCGTTGGATGGTAAGCAGAAATGGAAGTACGTACGTGAGGCGGTGTTGTCGATGGTTGGCGATCAACGCGTCCCGGGCGGCAAAGGCAATCTGACCGACGATGGAACCAATGTTCCGTTGATCGCCAATTGCCCAGGTTTGATTCCCGCCAACGAAGTCAGCGATGATCTGGTGGACTTCAGCGACTTTTTGCCAACCTTGGCGGATCTTGCCAAAGGTTCCCTGCCGTCCGAGGTTGACATCGATGGGATCAGCTTTGCGTCGCGGTTGCGGGGCCGGCAAGGCAATGCGCGTCCGTGGGCATTTTCGGAACACAAGGGACGGTATTGGGTCCGCACACGAGCCTGGAAGCTGTACAACGATGGTCAGTTTTTTGATATGAAAGCCGACCCGGAAGAACAACACAACTTGGCAGGCACTCAGGTCGATCACCCGGAGCTAACCCAGCTGCGTGCGGCGATGCGGGGGCTGCCGAAACCAAGCGTGGAGATCATCATCGGCGGCTTGCTCGCAGAGGAAGGTGGCCAGTGGGATCCGCAATCGAGTCCGCTGAAGTCGCCATTTGGTGTCGACTTTGATTCCGCTGGCAACATGTTGATCGTCGAGCTGGAGGGCGGCCGAGTACACAAGCGAACGGTGGAAGGAAAGCTGTCGCACATCTCAGGCGACGGCAGTAGAAGTTATCGTGGGGACGGCCAGCCGGTCGCGAAAGCAACTTTCAACGGCATGCACAACTGTGCGGTCACACCGAACGGTGATCTTTACATTGCCGACAGCTGGAATCATTGCATCCGAAAAGTCGATCACAAGACGGGCATCATGACCACGATCGCCGGTACGGGTGAGGCGGGTTTTTCGGGCGATGGCGGACCGGCCGCGGACGCGAAATTCGATTTTGTGATGTGCATCACGCTCAACCACAGCGGCGACAAACTCTTCGTTGCCGATCTGAAGAATCGCCGGATTCGAGTCGTCGATCTTGCTGACGGCACCGTTCGCACGGTCGCGGGTAACGGAGACAAAGGGTCTCCCCAGGACGGCAGCGTTGCTACCAATAGCCCGCTGGTCGACCCGCGTGCGGTGGCCACCGATTCGCAAGACCGAGTTTACATTCTGGAACGCAATGGGAACGCATTGCGAGTCGTTGATACCGATGGCACGATCAGGACGGTGGCCGGAAGCGGAGCACGCGGCTTGAAGGATGGGCCTGCGATGCAGGCGACATTTGGATCGCCCAAACATCTTTGCGTTGACGACGAAGACAACGTTTACATCGCCGACGATCAAAATCGAGCGATCCGCAAGTACGATCCGCGTACTCGCGTCGTGACAACCGTTTTAGGTGCCGGTCATGGTGATGCCCGCATCAAACTTCTTCATCCGCACGGAGTCACCTGGGAGAGCGGATCGCTGATTGTTGTCGACACCGGCCACAACCGCATCCTCAGAGTTTCACCTCGTCGCCGGTAAGCTACCGTTTACAGCCCGCCGCCGGCGATGTCGTTGATCTGGAAGCTCGCGGGGATGACGCCGTAGATGCCGTCCGTAAAGACCTGTTGAATCCAATTGTCCAACAGTTGAATCGGCTTGGCGGGCACGATGACGAGGTCGCCGTCGCGAAGCCAGATTTCGTCCGCCGGAGTCGGACGCTTGCCGTTGATGGCTCCCTGTAAGTCGAGCATGGTCGAGATCAAACGCCAGTCCTCGGCGCGACGAAAGATGACCACTTGTCTGAGGTTGGCTCCCGGAAGATGGCCGCCCGCCGAGGCGATCGCACCCAGCGCGGTTGTTGGTGCTGTCATCTCAATGCGAGCTGGAGTGGCAACCTCGCCCAGAATGTGCACAAAATGAGGTGCCTGTTGCAGCAAGGTCGGTTCAGTCTCCAGACCAACCACCACTTCGCTGTATCGCAAATTGATTTCCTTTTTCAGTTCGTTCAACGAGAACCCTTGGATGCATAGTTCCCCGATGCCCGGTAAGCGGATCTTTCCATCCGGCATGACGGTGGTAGTGAACGCTTGTTGTTGAAGGCCGCTTTGACCGCCGACGGCATTGCGAATGTCTTCGGCCAGTCGGTTGGTCCGCACCGGTGTGACGTCGATTGCCGGCTCGTCGTAATATTTTTTGTATTGTT
This sequence comes from Pirellulaceae bacterium, assembly GCA_963714715.1. Classification (GTDB taxonomy): domain Bacteria; phylum Planctomycetota; class Planctomycetia; order Pirellulales; family Pirellulaceae; genus JBFJVZ01. The sequence continues at coordinate 84,471 of CAVQPV010000026.1, forward strand.
CCTCGAGTACTTCGCGAAGCTGGGCAATGGTCAAGCCACCGGCGTGGACTTGGCCCAACAACCGCACGGTGATCGTTCCGTCGGGCTGAATTTCCAAGCCTCGTTCCAGAGTTCCGCGATCGAGGTCTTCGTCGGCAACGGACTCGATCAGCACTTCATCACCGGGAGCCAGATGGTATTCTCCGGAACTTTGACGACGCGTGATCAAGTAAGTCACTAGCAGTTGATCACCGGGACGCAATCGATACTGGCTCAGGTGTGCCATGCGGGCCGGCCCCGCGTATCCGCCGGGGCCGTAGGCGTTAAAGGCCATCGGATACATGTCGCGCCAACGCGCTTCTTCACCAGTGCAGGTCTGGCAGTCAACAGCCATCATGCAATTCTGGCAACCCGTTCCGCAAGGATACCCGCCCGGGACATTACGACAGGCGCAGGGGATGCCGTCATCGGTAACCGCAGCATCCGCAGAGGATGATACTTCGTACACTCCTGGCCCTGCCATTTGAGCGACCGAGAGCCCGGCTGTGCAAACAACCATCGCAACCACCAGCATGAATCGAATCGCGAAGTGATGCGAATCGGCAAGTCGACAGTTGCTCATGATCGTGCCCTGATGGATCGTGCGGGATGCTTTTTGTAGTGCGTCCACGGTTCTTGATGGTTCTCTGTTGGGAACGGTTACCAAATCTTCTTGAGCGGAGCGAACAATCGTTTCGCAGCTGACTTCAGTCGACCTGATTCGGCCGGTTGCATCCAGGCGGTCCGATGTCTTGATCGGAGCCCGAATCTGGTTGATAAGAGACGCGCTGGACGGAATCGCTCTTGTCTTCGTTGGGCAACGCGCCGACGTTAGCTTGGACGGCGTGGGGACGCTGCGTTTGAGGAATCAGTGATGGCGATACGGACGCAAATTGTTCGGGCGTTAAATGCTCGACTTTTGGAACACGCGGCGGCGTCGACGCGACTTTGGCAGTGAAACGCTGAGCTTGCTGCGTGAATTCAATGGCGCCGGCACGATCTCCGCCTCGTTGTAAGACGGAGGCCAGCGTCTCGGCAGCTTCGCGTGTCGGTGCGATTGCCATCGAATGCTGCAATGCCCAGCGAGCTTCTTGGTCTAATCCCAGGTCTGCCAGTTGCATTCCCAGTCGCAGCGCGAGGCTTCCGTTACCCGGCTGGCCTTGCAAGGCGGCACGTCGCAGACAGAGTGCTGTTTCACTGGGCAACGAGCGAGGCTCGATTGCGCCCCAGGTGGATCGCCGCCAGCAAATCCATCGCTTGGGCAGCTTCGACCCGGGACGTCGCTAGTCGGCTCAGACGCACACGTGCCTTGTTGAGGTATTGGTCAATGGCATCGGTTGCTGAAATGTTCTGACGATCGCGCGTGATGATTTCGGAGCGATGCGAACGCGCGATTCGTTTGACGCCATCCGTATTCAAGTCACCGTAGACACCTGAAAAATCGAGAGCTTCGCGAATCGCGGTGCGAGCAATCCGTAAGTCGTCGGCCGCGCTCGATTGATGATCGATGGACTGCAGTGGTGCGGCTGGCGATGTCGATGCCTTCGGCGCTTCTGCGAAGCGAATTCCAAGCGGACGCTTCGGCAGATGCCCAAGCGCCAACCGTGGTACTCCTGCGTCGCCTGTTCCAGCAGACGAACGGCTTCGTCCTGCTGAGAAGCAGCAGACGAGGATCGTAACCAGGCGACCGATTGTGACGTTTCGTCAACACCGGGCGTGGCAAGACGTCGTCATGGAGACGCGCAGGCGGTGTCGAGGCCAGTGCATCTTGACCGTGGTTGGTGGCGGCAGGACGATGTAAGGATTGGGTAGCGAACTGGTTCGCAGGTTCGCCGGGATCATGATCTTCGGAGCCTCGCAATCTTGCGGTTGTCAGCTATCGGAAGCCAAGTCCGCGGTGCCGGAAGCTACGATCTGCGGCGTCGCTGCCGCCCAGTCGCGTTGGCCGTTGCGTGGTTGGCTTGCGTCGTCGTCGGCATCGAGAGATGCGCACTGGTCGTCTCGGGAACCGGATCGGGTTGCGGTGGCAAATCGATCGTTTGTTGTGCCGCAATAGTCGCGGATGGGTGAGCGTCCGCAGCTTTGCCGGCGTCGACTGCTGGCAAGCGTTGGGGACGAGCCTTTGGCGTTACCTGCGACTTCGTTGGCGCTGGACCTCGGGCGTACGAAGGTACCGACGTGGGCTGCCGATTTGCAGGGACGCTGTCGGTATACGGATTAACGCGTACGTCGGCAACCGCCGCAGCTGATGCCCCAACGACGGCGCAGAGCGAGAGCGCGAGGATGCTTCTTCGCCTTGCACGCGAGGTCTGTCGGGGAGAATACTTGCTGAAGATCTTCATCAAATGCTTCCATGCAATGATTTGCTTGCACAAATTCGGGCAAGCAGCGTAACCGTCAAGAAACGCTTCCGGTCTTGTGATCGGACAAACCGCGTCATTAGGAACTGCCAAACTTAACTGGGATCATCGTTACCACTGTGGGCAGGCCAATGATTCGTCAAAACCGACAAAGTTCAACATGCATGACGCGGAAGATTGAACTATTCGCCATTTGCAGAAAGAAGCTTTTCGATTTTCGGCGAAAGGCCTCAAGATTCTCGAGACAAGTCGGCTCTGGAATCCGCACGTCAGAACAACACGCGATTGCTATCGTTCCAGAGCGGCTGGACGACCGAAGTGATAGCCTTGGGCGAAATCAAAACCGATCTCCTTGCAAACCGCGGCTTCTTGTGGAGTCTCGATGCCCTCGGCGAGAGCCCGAATGTCGAGTTCACGAACCATCTCGACGAGCGAAATCATCATCCGGCGGCGACTTGATCCAGCCGCGTCAATCGCGCGAATCAGCGAGATGTCGAATTTGACGAAGTCCGGGCGAGCCTCGACAAGCTCAGCGAGGCGGGCCTGGCCGGATCCGAAATCGTCGAATGCCAAGCGGATTCCCAAGTCGCTGAGTACGGCTGCCAAGTGCTGCATCTTCTTGCGACTCGTCACCGCCGCTTCGTGGATCTCCAAGACCAACGGCGTCCGGTCGGTCATTTCCCGAACTTTCTTCAGTGACTCGGCCAGGCCTTTGATATCCTCGATCTCTTTCGGATGCGTATTGACGAATAATTCGGGGCCACCGGGGATGTCGCGGCCAAGTCGGACGCCTTCCCAGCGAAGCAGCCGACTGAGTTCCACTTCCAGATTCAGTTGTTCTGCGGCGTGAAACATGGCGTGGACGGATTCCAGTCCAAACACGCTGCCGCGACCGAGAATTTCGTAATCCGACAGATTCTTCGGTGGCGAGGTCCACGATCGGCTGAAAATGTGGTCGCACGAGTCGTTCGCTCATCATCCGATCAAACTGGACCAGTGCGAGTGCTTCTTCGCAAACGTTCTTGGCGATGGTGCCTGCGGTCTGACCGATGGGCGATTGTCGTCGAACTCGAAACGGCGCCTCAGCAAAATGGATCAGGTCTTCTTCTTTGATGATCACTTCATCGCTGATGCGAGTCCCGTTGACATAGGTACCATTAGTACTGTTGTGATCCTTGAGATGCAGCTGGCCATCTTCCAAGCACAGCGATGCGTGTCGACCGCTGACAGTGTTGAAACTGATTTTCAATGAAACACCGGTCTTGCGACCAATGACGTAGGGATTCTCGTCGATCGGCAAGTGACGGATGCTATCCCCTGGTTGAGTCGCACCAGAAAGAAACCAGACGTCCGCGCACCGTGCAGTGCTGCGGTAAATCTGATCCAGCGATGTGCTATCGAGTGACGACATGTGTTTTGCTTTGGTGAGTCCTGACATTGCGACGATTGCCTGATCGATTCAGCAAGAGGCCAGAGTTTGGGCAGTGACACCGTGGGTGCGCGGCATCGAGCCAAGCAAATCTAGGTTGCAAATAGCGCAACGGGGCAAGCCACCCACATTTTTTGACTTGTCACCACAAGTCCGCGTTGTGCGAGCTAACTTTCAGAGAATTGAGCCAATTCTGCGCAAGTCGAGCGTCTGTACTCGATTCTTAGACAGCACAAGCCAACTAACAAAACCAATCGTCATGACCGCACTTGCCCATGAAACCCAGACAGTCGATCCCAGCTTGCTTGGTAGCCTCTTAACGGATGATACCTTTTGGCCCACCGAGCCCCGGGATTTGCAAGAAACCGGATTGACCGAATCTTTTATTGACAGCTTGCTTCTGAAAACAATTTCGGTGGGTGGCACCGTCAGCGGTCGCAATTGTGCCGAACGCTGCGGGTTGCCGTTCCGAGTCATCGAGCCGATGCTGGACGTTTTGCGGACGCGAAAGCTGATCACTCATGTCAAGCCGGCGCCATTCAACGACTACTACTATTCGTTGACCGAAGAGGGAGTTCGCCGCGCTCACGGCTTCATGCAGCAATGCGCCTATGTCGGTCCGGCACCGGTGCCGCTATCTGACTACGTGTTGAGTGTCGAGGCACAAGCGGCGGGCCTGGAACCGATCGATCGCGACCAACTGGCACGCGCCTTGTCGAAAATATCGCATGACGAAGAATTGCTGGACCAACTCGGACCCGCGATCAACAGCAACACGGGGCTGTTCCTGTTTGGACCTCCCGGCAACGGCAAGACGACGATTGCACGCAACTTGACCCGCTGCCTGGGCCAAGAGATCTGGATTCCCAATGCGATCCTTGGACGATGGCAATCTGATCAAGCTGCAGGACGATGCCTTCCATCGGCCAGCACCGGTACCGGAGTCAAAAGGCCAAATCCTGAAAGCTCAAGATTGGGATCGACGCTGGATCCGAATTCAACGTCCAACGGTGGTCGTCGGCGGTGAGTTGGTGATGGAGAATTTGGAAGTGCGTCATGATCCACGCTCGAATGTTTGCGAAGCGCCGCTGCAAATGAAAAGCAATTGTGGCTGCCTGCTGATCGATGACTTTGGGCGTCAGCGGATCGCGCCGGAAGAACTGTTGAATCGTTGGATCGTGCCACTCGAGAACAAGTGTGACTACTCTAACGCTGCCGACCGGCAAGAAGATTCAGATTCCCTTCGAGCAGTTGATCATTTTCTCGACCAACCTTGATCCCGATTCCTTGGTTGACGAAGCGTTTTTGCGCCGCGTGCCCTACAAGATCTTTGTTGGTGACCCAAGTCCGAATGAGTTCCGTCGATTGATGGACTCGGTAATGAAGCAAATGGGCTTTCCGGCGACGCCGGAAGCAGCCGAGCACTTGCTGGCTTATTACGACAGGACGCAACGCAGTATTCGCCGTTGCCATCCTCGCGATTTAGTCACGCAGATCGTGAACTACTGCGCGTATCGCAAGATCGACAACACGATTCGGCCTGAATTCCTCGATCGAGCCTGTCGAAGCTACTTCAGCCAACTGTAATTCAAACGCCCCATTTCCAGCGCACCGCTGATTCCGTTTTAAGCACACCATGAACGCCATTTCGCAAAAAGAGATCCAGCCAGGGTACGAACCGATCGCCGGTTACGTGCTTGAAGAACGAATCGGACGTGGCGGCTTTGGTGAAGTCTGGCGTGCAGAAGCACCTGGCGGCATTAAGAAGGCCGTCAAGTTCGTGTTCGGCGACCGTGCTGAGTATCGAGCCGAGCAGGAACTCAAGTCGCTTGAGCGAATCAAGGGTGTCCAGCACCCATTCATCTTGACGCTTGAGCGTTTCGAGGTCGTCGACGATCGATTGGTCATTGTCACCGAATTGGCCGACGGATCACTGGATGAAGTGTTCCAGCAACGTCGCAAACAAGGTTCCTGTGGAATCGCGCGACAATCGCTGTTAACGTACATGCGCGACACGGCCGACGCGCTCGATTATTTGCACCAGTTGTACAAATTGCAGCACTTGGACATCAAGCCTGCGAATCTCTTGATTGTCGGTGGACGCGTCAAAGTTGCCGACTTTGGTTTGCTAAAAGATTTGCGGGACGTCGAGTGCAGTGTGATCGGCGGCCTGACACCAATTTATGCGCCACCGGAACTTTTTGATGGTCGTCCCAGTCTGCACAGTGACCAGTACAGCTTGGCGGTGATGTACCAAGAACTGTTGACCGGTACGCGTCCGTTCAGCGGTCGGACGATCGCTCAGTTGGCGACTCAACATATTCATAACGCACCAAATCTGAAGCCGCTGCCACCGAGTGATCGTCCCGTGGTCGCCCGTGCGTTGGAAAAATCTCCTGAACGGCGGTTTCAAAACTGCTCCAGCTTTGTTGACGCGCTGCTGAACGAACGTGACATCGCCGACCGGCATGCGAGCGGCGCAATTCCGGCGCCGCTACCTGAAGAACTTGTGGATGTGCAAGATCTGCCCGAGGTTCAATCTTCCGAGCATGCGTCAAAACGATCGGGCGTTGGACGGGCGCTGGTGATCGCACTGGGCGGCACCGGAGCTGACTGTGTCAGGAGCCTTCGTCGACGTGTCGCAGAACTGCGGTCGCTGTCGCCATTGGTTCTGCACAGCGTCGTGATCGACGTCGACGCCAAGACATCCCTGGCGCTTGACGACGAATTGGTGTCCGAAAACCTGCCTTATGACCGAATTATCACAACACCGCTCCGATCGGCGCACGAGTATCGAGATCGCGGGACCGATCACCTCAAGTCGATATCCCGCCGTTGGCTCTATAACGTTCCCCGCAGCGGTGCGACGGAAGGGATGAGACCGCTGGGTCGGTTCGCGCTGATTGACCACGCTCGTGAAGTGACGGAGGGTTTGCGCGATGCAATCGAAAAATTGCTCGCGGGCTCCAGCGATCAGTCGCCAAGCATCTATTTGGTGGGCTCACTTGCCGGCGGCACCGGTAGCGGCATGTTCATCGATGTTGCCTACCTTGTCAGAAGTCTGTTGGATGAGGCCGGGTTGCACGACGTCGAAATCCTGTCGTTGCTGACGACGGCTCGAATGCAGGGAGATCCCAGCCGACCGCTTGTGCTGCACGATACCAACGCTGCCATTCAAGAAATCAAATACTTCTTGCAGCCGGGAAACAGCTTCCCGGGTGATGTTGCGGCGGACTGGCCCAGCATGCCTGCGGCGCGCACACCACTGCACCATACATACTTGATCGCGGAGTCTCAAACGCGCCGCGCTCCATCTCCGATCGAAACGTTGGTCGATTACTTGTGGATCGATGCCACCGGCGCCCGCCTTTCTGGATTCAGCACGACAGTTTCATCATGACGACCAGGACTCCTGTGCGGCGAAGCCGGCGTTGCGGTCCGTTGGCGTGGTGCAGTTGTCGGGCACCAGGCGACTGGAAGAAAATGTCCTCGCCCCCTCAACGACCCGGCATCTCTTGCGGCGTTGGCTAGGAGACCCAGACCAGTCCGCTCAGTCTGCCCAACCGCTGGTCGAACGCGTCAGCCGCCACTGCCAACTGTCGGCCGAAGAAATGTTCCAGCGCGTACTTCAAACTTTCGGTCCGGACACCAACGCGCGACGAGCGCCAGTGACATCTCGACTGCATAGCTTCCGCACCGGTGGCATTGACGATCAATCGATTGCCGAATTCGCTGGTTCGACTCTGAGGAGCGAAGATAGCGAGGCTGAAGCTGACGCCGTGGTCGGGAAACTGCAACGAGAAATGTCCATTCGCCTGGTCGATGGCCGATTGGATTTTGCCGCGGCGATCATGTCCGTACAGCTGATGGCTGCCCAAATGCGCCGTGTCGCGGATCAATTGACCGCCGAAACCGGGTCACCGCAGGAAACAACCGACACTCCCCAGCAGAGCACGGAAGCGACAGCTGATCGGGCGGAACAAATCTTGCACGAGTTTGCGGCGCGGACGGCGGCCAAATGTGCACGAAGGATCTGCGAACGTCTCAGCTTGCTGGAACAGAGGCTGTCGATCCGAGCCATGGTGCTGGCCAAAGCGATTCGATCCGTTAACGACGGCAGGAAAGGCGGCTCCAACGCGTGGGATGACATGCATACCCCACTTCGTCAACAATTCGAGCGTGTGCTCCAGGAGTTGCACGGACTGTGTGCCCCCAACTGGTTAGTCAAATTGATTGGTGAAAACGGTGGGACGGTCAAGCCAGACCAGATGGTGTCGGCAATCTCTGAAGCCGCATTACCGCTGATCTGTCGCGCCGTCATGGTTGCCAATGGCGAAGATGACGGGGACTCGAAAGTTACCGAAGTCACCACCCCGCCAGACACGTCCGGGTCCAATTCAGTTGCCGGGACGATTCGATTTAGTCCCGTCGGCGGTGCCGATTCCATCGGCGCCACCGCCTCGCTTGCCGCGGTCACCGCCGACATCGGATCAGCCAAATCTGCCGAAGCCCCTGTATTGACGATCGAGGACGCGGTCAACGCGGTCCGACCTGCGCTGCTTTGCTGTGGCGGTTATCAACGATTGATGCTGGTTGTCGGCTCCAAGGCTGAGCAAGACGTCTTGGAGCCCCAAGTTCAACAGTATCATCAAGGATCGTTGACCACGGTCATCATTGAATCGGCGCCCCCGATGTTGATTCACGAGCGCAGCGAATCGTGATCGATGATGTGGCAAAACGATTGATCGCTCTTGCCGGCGGAGACGATCAGATCAGTCGAAGATTGGCGTCTCGGTCCGATATTGATTGGACCTCAGGGGCCAGGCAAAGCCACTAGACGCTCAGCTGCCAGGCTCGAATCAGTGGCACTGGATCGAGCAGCCCGTGCATTGCGTCGAACACCCGTTGCCTTCTTGTGTCCCACAGTTTGGGCCACATCCATCGCGCAGGAGTTTGGCAAAATGCCTCGTCCGAACGACCGACTCGTACTGTTCCACCACCTGGCTGGTGATCGGCAGCGCAAGATCATCGACCGGACCCAGGAAATGCATGACGAGCGTCCCGCCGTCAAACATTTGGTCCACGTCCAATAAGGTTGCCGCCGAGCCGGCCTCGATCAGCCGTTGGCGACACGCCTCGACCGCCTCACGCTTATGCCGATCCAGCCTCCGAATCAGCAGTTCGTCTTGCGCGCTGGTCGCCCGTAATATTGTCGCACGGGCGTGAGCATCCACCATGCTCATCCGATCGGAGCAAGGACCCACCGTTTCAGCCAGTTGGACGCCCATTTCTGTCCGTACGATCAGCCGTTGCCCACGTTCCAGGGCATGGGGCCACTCGCCCACGTGTAGCTGGCCAAGTGACCCAAGGCGGAGAAGGTATTGAGGCATTCGGGGGGAGAACTCAAAAAAAGCTGGTGCGGCGACTTGTCGACTTCGTCATTCACGTTCACCATGGTGACCGAATGGGCGATGCTGTGCAAAGGCTTTCCTGAGGGAGCTTCACCAGAGAACGCCGTTTCGTCGATCCACCCTCAATTTACCGATCTGACACCCATTTCGCGACCAGAAGAGCGATGCACGATATGACTTTGGATTTGGATTCTACAGCGGCTTTGGCGGCCAACCATGAAAGCGGACTCGGCGCCTGGGCCCAATACCAGCAACTGGCCCAGCGGGTGTTGGACGGCCACCAACTGTCTCGTGAGGAGGCGTTGTCGCTCCTGAAGTCACCTGACGAAGACATCTTGGCGGTATTGTCAGCGGGATTTCAGATTCGACGCCGATATTTCGGCAAAACGGTACAACTCTATTTCTTGATGAACGCTAAAAGCGGCTTGTGTCCGGAAGACTGCCATTACTGTAGCCAATCCAAGATCTCCGACGCTCCGGTTCCGAAATACAACATCCTGAAACGCGAACAGATGCTGGACGCGGCAAAGGTGGCTGCCGAGCGCGGCGCGAAGACCTATTGCCTGGTCATCTCGGCACGTGGACCGAACGAGCGTGAGCTGAGTGCGGTCGAGCGGATTGTGCCGGAGATCAAGCAGAAATATGGGCTGGACGTTTGCGCCTGCCTGGGACTGCTATCGCGCGAGCAGGCCGACCGCTTGAAGGCGTGCGGAGTTGATCGCGTCAATCACAACCTGAACACCAGCGAAGACCATTACGAAGACATCTGTACCACTCACACCTATGCCGACCGCGTCGAGACGTTGCGTCACGTGCGAGATGCCGGCATGGAAATGTGCAGCGGAGGCATCATCGGCATGGGCGAAAAACATGAAGACATCGTTTCGATGGCGATGGACTTGCGCGACCTGGGTGTTCAGTCCATTCCTTTGAATTTTCTCAATGCGATCGAGGGGACACCCCTGGAAGGCAATGACGAATTGACCACCTTTGACTGTTTGCGAGCCCTGGCGATGTTTCGTTTCGTCAATCCCGACCGGGAGCTGCGGATCTCGGGTGGCCGAGAAATCCATTTGCGTTCACTGCAGCCGCTGGGTCTGTTCGTCGCCAACAGCCTTTTTGTGGGCGATTACTTGACCACCAAAGGCCAGGCCCCCCAAGCCGACTATGACATGATCCGCGACTTGGGATTCGAGGTCACGACCTGATCCAACCCACTTTTACGCGGCCCGCTGCGCTTCGTAGATCATTCCCGACTTGGTGCGGCCGATCGATTCAATCGCACCCATCTTTCGTAAAACGTAGGCGATTTGCTGGGCGACACATCTCGGGCGGTCGACTGCCGCGGCGATGTCGGCTGTGTTGAATTCATCCGGTCGTGACCGCCAGGCGAGGATCTCCAGCAGATCGTGAGCCTGCGAAATCTCGCACGTTTGGTCGATCGACTCCAGTTGGACGTCGAAGACTTGATAATCTTTGTCCCATCGGCGACGTCGTTTCTGTTTCCGCGGCATGCGGATTTCCTCAACGCAGACGATCGGGACTTCCAAGACAAGATTCGGGTTCGGAAAGACGCGAGTGAAGTAGATCAGTTCCTCGAACAGATCCAAAATGGTGCCGCGCTTGGGGCTTATGCGGCTGGACGTGATTTTGCCGCCTTCCTTGTTGATTTTGGTGATTCGTTTGCGAGCGATCACCGGTTTGACGATCCGCAGGCGATGTTGCTTCAGCAAGCTTTGGCACTTGTCCCGAATCGCGGCCAACGAAGCGCACTGAATCTCGACCAGTTCATCACCTCGCACTGCGTCGATACGATACCTCCCCATCACGACTTCGGTGCACGAGTCGTCCTCGGCGTAGAAGCGTTTGAGCTGTTGATGCAGTGATCGTTCCATCCGTGGAACCCCGTGAATTTGCTTCCTTGCTTCCTTGCGTCCTACTCCGGCTCGATCCCAAAATCGCGAATGGTCGTGAGCGTCGTCAGTTCAAGTCCGCGGGCCGCGAAAGCTTCGGCGCCACCGGCAAGACGATCGATGATTCCGATCACCCGTTCGACTTTTAACCCAAAGGCTTCGGCGGCGTCGACAGCTTTCAGGGCGCTGCCGCCGCTGGTGATCACGTCTTCGACAATCACGACCCGATTTCCGGGCTCCACCGGACCTTCGACTTGCTTGCCCGTGCCGTGGCCCTTCGGTTCTTTGCGAACCATGAATCCTTTGATCGGCAGGTCGTTTTGACCCGCCACCGTGATGATGGCGGCCGTGATTGGGTCGGCACCGATCGCCATCCCTCCCACCGCATCTGGCAGCGGGCCGGCTGCCTGAATCACTTCCAGCATCCCCGCCGCAATCACATTCGCTCCCTGGGGATGCAGCGTGATTTTGCGGCAATCCAGATAATAGGAAGCCTTTTTGCCGCTGGCGAGCGTAAACTCGCCTCGCTGGAGGGCTTCGCTCCGGATCAGTTCAAGTAAGAGTTCACGATCGAAATTCATCTGCAAAACGACTCATCAGTCAGTGGGCGAAGTGAATGACGCCCACAGTGTTACCGACGAATCGTCACGGATGAACCCTGGGACAAAATTCCGAACAGATCGTCGGCGAAATCGCCCGGCAGACTGATACAACCTTGGTCGGTCGGCCGCGAGGGATTCGGGCTGCCGTGGATGCACAACTGATCGCCCAGGTCGATCCAAACGCCGCCATAGGGATTACCGGGGTTGTCCGCCGGAATCGGAGTACCGCTGGCGCCGTAGAAACGCGCGATCCGTCTGTTTGTCTTGCACGACGAACGTGCCGGTTTTTGGCGCGGGGTCACTGCCGACATCGATGGGGAAGCGTCCCGCATACAAGTCGTTCAGGAACAGCGTCAGTTCCTTTTTGTCCAGGTCGACTTGTGCGCTGAATGGACCTCGCACGACCTTGAGTTCGGTACCTGGCAGAATCGTGACGGGATTTTTCAAACCGTTGATATTTGCCAGTAATTGCCAAGGCACATCGAATTTAGCGGCGATGTCGACCAGTTTCTCGCCCCGTGCGACACGGTACGGTTGTTCCAACAAATGTCGCTTGGAATAGATGACTTCCCGTGCCAGCGGATCCAGCCTGCCAAGCAAGTCTTCGCGTTGAGAGGGAGAAACATTGGGCACGCTGTAAAAGACGCTCAGTGTTGCCAAAGCTTCTTTCAATTGATCTTTTCCATACTGACGATCCGCAGTCTTCAAAGCGTTGGTCAGTCCAAGATTCGGCTTGGGTTCAATGGCGGCAGCTTGCGTGATCTGGCCATCGGGAGCTGTGTACGCGCTGGCCTGAGGAACGTCGCCGGATTTCGCAATCCCGGCGTTCGGCTCCGGCGGGGTGAGAGATTTGATGCTGGTCATCGAATCGGGCTGAAACGCTGACCCTGTCGATGAATCAAAACTGACGGACGAAGGATCGGGAAGATCGATCGTATTTCCGGTCGATGGATAGCTTTGTCCCGCAGCGACTTGGATACTTGTGTTGGCATCGCCAACCGAAGGCAGCTTATTGGGTGCCGCCGCGTGCGCCGACGATTGCAGTGACTGGGCGGCCGGCATCGGCGTCAATTCAGCGCTTGAGCCAGAGGGCACGGCATTGGGAACCAGATCGGCGAAAGAGGTTCCGTACGTGTTTGGCCCGGCTTGCGTCGAGATTTCGTTCAGGGCTGACGATGCTTCGCTGCCGGGGACGACTTCGTTCAACGCCAGCGAATCTGCGAACCCAGTTTCGATATTCAGGTCGTCTTCGATATTGATCAGTTCGGCGACTTCCTGCGGGATCGGCTCGGGCGGTGTCGTTAACGAAACATAGCCGCCATACAGCACAGTCATCAAAAGAACGACGATAGCGGCAGTTTTCACGGTTTGCACGACTGTCCTCCGTGACGAATCGACGTGAGTTGCGATGAGGTAAAGGTAACTTCCTGCACTGGCAAGTGACCAGCGGTCGTGGGAAGCTAACGAAAAGAACATTCCATTTGCCAGACCAGTTTCGCAAGACAGCGTCACAGGCGCCAAATGTACATCGATTTGCCAATGATTTGCATGCAATGACTGACCGTCCCCATATTATCTTCATCATCACCGATCAGCAGCGATATGACACGATCGCCGCCTTGGGTTATCCGCATTTGCAGACGCCCCATTTGGACCGGATGGTCGGCGAAGGCATTTCCTTTTCGCAGTGCCACGTGACCGCTGCCTCGTGTGCTGCCGCGCGTGCCAGCCTCTTCAAAGGCCACTTCCCGCACACAACCGGGATCCTCAAGAACGCGGATCGGTGGCGGCGAAGCTGGATTCAGCTTTTAAATGACTCGGGCTATTACTGCACCAATATCGGCAAGATGCACACGTGGCCGTACTTGACCGAATTAGGCTTTCACGAACGTTTCGTTGTCGAGAACAAAGACCGATACCTCGAAGGCCGGTATTTCTTTGACGAATGGGACAAGGCACTACGGTTTCGCGGTTTGGTGAAACAGCAGCGTGAATTCTATCGTCAACGTGATGACTATCGCGAATGCCTGGGAGCTTTTGATTGGGAGCTACCCGAAGACACCCACCCGGATGTCTTTGTCGGTGATATGGCTCGTTGGTGGATCGATACCAAGCCCAAACAATCACCGCTGTTTCTGCAAATCGGTTTTCCGGGCCCCCATCCTCCGTATGACCCGATTCCGCGATACGCCGAGCCGTATTTGAAGAAAGACCTGCCGCTGTTGCCGTTGACGCAAGAGGAATTGGACCAGCTGCCGGAGGCGCTGAAAGAATTGCGAGTCCACAACAGTGAAATCGATCACGACAGTGTGATCATGCCGCTAAGTCCGACACCGGAGCAGCGGCACCGTCAGCGCGCCTACTACTTAGCCAACGTGACGATGATCGATGAAAAAGTGGGACAAATTTTCGAGTCACTTGAGCGGAAAGGCTACTTGGACGACTCGATCGTCATCTTTACCAGCGACCACGGCGATTGCCTGACCGATCACGGCCAAAGTCAAAAGTGGACGATGTACGAACAGATCACGCGAGTCCCGATGATCGTTTGGGCACCCGGCCGATTCGGCAAATCCAGAGCGGTGAACGCACTGGTTCAGCAAATGGATCTGGGGCCGACCATTCTGCAATGGGCAGGCATCGACGTTCCCGATGATTGGGAAGCTGTCTCACTGAGTGCAGCGTTGAATGCAACCGACAACTTTGCGGGCCGCGACTTTGTTTACTGCGAGCAAGTCAAAGACGCGATTTTGACCGGTTGCGAGTTCATGACGATGGTCCGTGACAAGACACACAAGCTGGTTCACTTTCTGGATCAGTCCGACGGCCAGTTGTTTGATCTGCAAGCCGACGCGGACGAGTTGGAAAACCTCTGGCATCGCCCCGACGCGGCGCCGCACAAGGATCGCTTGCTGGCGGAACTTCGCGAGTGGCGGATCCGTAGCGGCGTCCACACCAAAGACTGGTGCCAGGATTGGCGATAGCCATCACAAAAAATAGCCGTCACGCTCCGCCGTGACGATGCCCGACCCCATGGCGTACCACTAGATTTTTTTGCATCGAACAGATCATTTGGCTACTTTGCAAACCGCAAGGTGCACTCAACCGACTTGCGTGACTGATGTTGACGTTGTTTCGCCTAGGGACCAAAACATCCGTATCGATGGCCATGCCCTCGATTAACAAACCGGCTCATAGGTCCAATCGTCATCCCCCCCAACCAAAGCCAACCTCGTGATCATGCGTATTGTTCTTCTGCTTGTCCTGACCGTCCACGCCGCCGCCATCGCGATCGCTCAGAACGGAGCGGACCCTGATAAAGTTTCCGGCATCGATAAGACGTTATTCAGTGGTGATGTCTCCGTCGGCGACAATTTCTACTTGTATGCCAACCAAAAATGGTTGGAGTCAACGGAAATTCCCGGCGACAAGTCGAACTATGGAATCTTCACGCTTCTGAACGATAATACTCAAGAGCAAGTCAGGACGCTCATCGAAGCGGCCGCGATGTCGAAAGCCGGCCAAGGATCCGCGGCGCAAAAAGTCGGCGATCTGTACAGCAGTGTTTTAGACGTCAAAGCTCGCAACGCCGCCGGCGTCGAGCCGATCGCGAAATTGTTACAAACGGTTGCCGACATCGATTCTCGCCGGATGGTCGCGGCAGCGATGGCGGAAGTTGGCAAGTATGGTGTCGACGCTCCGTTGGCGGCGTATGTTTCCGTCGATGCAAAGAACAGCGAAGCCTACACCGTCTACGTCACCCAGAGCGGTCTGACATTGCCGGATCGCGATTACTACCTCGAAGACAACGATCGCTACGAGAAAATTCGCGAGCAGTTGGTCGAGTACATCGCTGACATCCTGCGGATCGTCGAGCATCCGGATCCCAACAAAGCGGCGACCGAGATCTTTCAAATCGAATCCAAGATCGCCAAGGCACATTGGACGAAAACAGAGAATCGCGATCCAATCAAAACCTACAACAAACACACTTCGGCTGAAGTTGACCAGTTGCTGGGCCCCTTCGCGTGGTACGCGTTCGCCGAAGGCAACGAAATCGGTTTGTTGGACGCTTTCGTGATTCGACAGCCAAGCTATCTCAGTCAGTTTGGGGACGTGTTTGGCGACACGCCGATACAAGCTTGGCAGGACTACCTGACGTTCAAGGTGATCGACGCCTACGCGTCCAGTCTAAGCGAGTCGATCGAGCGACGTCATTTCGATTTTCACAGCACGGCAATCAGCGGCATCTCTGAACAAGAACCGTTGTGGAAACGGGGCGTGAACACAACCGGCAGCGTGGTCGGAGAATTGGTCGGGCAGTTGTACGTCGAGCGTCATTTCGCGCCGGCGGCCAAGCAGCGAATGAACGAGTTGGTCGAGAACCTCAAGCGCGCCTTTAAGAAACGCGTCGGCACACGCGATTGGATGGGCAAGGGAACCAAGAAACAAGCCTTAGAAAAGCTGGCAATGTTCACAACCAAGATCGGTTATCCCGACAAGTGGAAGGACTACACGAATCTGACCATCGAGCCCGGCGTGCCTTTGGCGACCAATCTCATGGCGTCGGCGATGTTCGAGCATCACCGCGAGCTGAACAAGCTGGGCGGGCCCATTGACCGCGACGAGTGGCACATGACACCGCAGACGATCAACGCGTATTACAACCCGACGATGAACGAGATCGTTTTTCCGGCCGCGATCCTGCAACCACCTTTCTTCAACATGTCGGCCGACGACGCCGTGAACTACGGAGCGATCGGTGCCGTGATCGGCCACGAACTCAGTCACGGGTTTGACGATAAAGGCAGCAAGTACGACGGGAAGGGAAATTTGCGGCAGTGGTGGACGCAAGATGACCGCGATGAATTCGAGCGCCGAGCGGAGGACTTGGTCAAACAGTACAACCAATACGAGCCGGTCGCGGGGAATTTCGTCAACGGAAAGCTGACGCTCGGCGAGAATATCGGCGACCTTGGCGGGTTGAGTGTCGCGTACGAAGCGTATCAATTGTCACTGCAGGGAAAACAGGCACCGGTGATCGACGGTTTGACCGGTGACCAACGATTCTTTCTCGGTTGGTCACAAATTTGGCGTCGTTTGTATCGTGAGCCTGAGTTATTGCGTCGGCTGATCGTCGATCCTCACAGCCCCAGCGAGTATCGTGTCAACGGCATCGTCCGCAACATGGATGCCTGGTACGACGCGTTTGGAATCGAAGCGACGGATAAGCTCTATCTAAAACCGACAGACCGAGTGCGAATCTGGTGATCGGAGCGTCGAACGGACTTCAGTCCATTGGCCCACAGAATAGAGCCGCCCACGGCAATCGGTGAATCAGTTCGCTTGTGCGGGGCCGAGCGTGGCGTTTGGCTGTCGGCGCGTGCGGTAGTGTTGCCACGCTTTGCGGAGTCGATTCGTGATTGGCTGTTCGATTCGCACCGTGACGATGATCGCGACCGAGAAAGAGAACACCAACGCAATCAGAAAACAGATCCGCGGCGGAACACCCGCGGTGTCGAATCGATGAATCAGAATGCAGCCGAGATTATTGTGGAACAGGTACAACGCATACGAGATCGTACTGACGAAAACCAGCGGTCGCAGCCGCAAGATCGGCACGCGACCATACGCGCTGGCCGTCACCAGAGCGATGATCAGCACTGTCGCCAGCGGATTATGTTTGCCATGATCGATCGCATGAAAAACGCAGGCGGCAACAACGATGCCCAGAATATTCTGCCACTTCCTTCCAACATCCGTCTTGATCATGTACAGCAAGAATCCGATCGCGAATAGCGGGACGAAGTCCAACAACATCAGTCGGCGAATCGCGGTGGCACATCCGAACCATACGGTTTGACCAGACGTCGCTTGCCAAGCGTCCAAGGTCGGACAGATCGCCAGAGACAACGCCAGCAGCGTCCCCCAGCCGATGAAGTACCGCTGCAAAGCCCCCATCTTGTAAAGGATCACCAGAGTCGAATAGAACATCATCTCGACTTGCAGCGTCCACATCACAGGGTCAAGACACTCGTACCCAAAGATACGAGGCATCAAGGTCAGGTTGGCCAAAAGCCGAGCCGTCGTCACGCCCTCGCTGGCCAACGGCGGAAAGCTCATCACCCACACGTTGCCAATGATGACGCAGAGAAAGATTGGGACAATCCGAATCATCCGCGCTGCAACAAAGTCCTTGGGCTTTCGCCGACGCAGCAGCGACATGCTGTTAACGAAACCGCTGAGAATGAAAAACATCTCGACGCCGTAGGCCCCAAATGGCCACTCAAAGCCAAGTGGTGACGTGTATCCGAATTTCACGGCATACACATGCGTGTAATGAAACAGCACCAGGTTGATCGCCGCCAATGTGCGCAAGGCATCCAATTCCAAAATCCGGCGATGCGGATTCAAGACTGCGGTCGATGTTTGGGTATCGTCAGCCATCGGGCATGGGTGGTCTCAAGGGCGATCCCACATCCCGCACTGTGGAGGGATGTATACACCAAACCATGGGACGTTTTGTCGCGTCGATCGGCATCGAACGCCTGCGGGTGATGCGGATTCCGTTCCCCGATGTGCGGTCACGACGAAAACGCGGGTTATGCTTTGTCCCACGGAATCCACCTAGGCTGACAACCAAGTCGCTGCCGGGACCGCCCACGTGCATTGGTGCCGAGTTGAATCATGGGGGCGAAAGAGATCGAAAATCCGAGCCAGGCTCCATTCCGGCCTCAGGAGTCACGACACCGCGGCGGAAGCTGCCAGCGACCACAGACAATAAAAACCAGGTCAATTTTGGGATTAAACCAATCAGAAGATTTGCATCTTAGGGGGAAAGCTAGGATAGTAGTTATTCAAGTCTCGGCCCAGAATGATTGGTTCTTGGGCCGTGACGATCGGGCGGGAGAAATGTCCGGGACCCTTTGCGAGCCACTCTCTTGCGGGTGATTCGCAGAAAGGCAGGCGACATGTAGGAATATTCATTTCCTGCTCATTACCACCAGTGTTTTTGCACCACGTAAGTCGAGATCTGAAATGAGAAAGCCTACCACCTTGGTAGTCGCAGTCGTTCTTGTGGCGTTTTCAGCTGTGTCACCCTGCGACGCCGCCTGGAAATTGCTCGGGCGTCGGCACTGCCCCAAGAAGTGTGTTCGAAGTTGTTGTCCACCGGCCATTCCAGTCGTTGAATGTCCGCCTGCAGCCCCGGTGGCGGATTGCTGTCCGTTGTCTGCGCCCGTCGATTCGACGGTCATGACTCCGGAATTCGAGCCGAGTCCACTGAACATTGAGTTGACCGGTCAAATAGTTGCGCTGAGGAAACAGCTGGACGAACTGCGTGACGAGAAGGAACAAGCGATCGCGGCCTCTGAGCAACTCGTGGCGTCACAGCGTGAAGAGTCAGAAAAGAAGATCCAAGATTTTGCCCAGAAGGTCGCTGCTTCTGAAGCAGCATTGAAAGAGGCGGAGCAGAAACTGAAGCAAGTGATGCAAAGGGCTCAGAAGGCCGAACAGCTTCAGCAGACAACGAAGACCGAAGCCGCAAAGCAGCAAAAGGAAGCGATGGCTTTGGCCGACAAGGCGAAGGCGTCTGAGGCAGCCGCCCTAAAGCAAATCGAGAGATTGAAGGCCGAACTGGCGGCGTTGTCGAAGAAAGGTACAGAGACAGACGCTGTGATGAAGGAAAAGGCGCAACTGACCAAGAAGCTCGATGACGCCATGAAAGCCGTGGCCGCCAGCGAAGCGGCTGCGTCCGCAGCTGCAACCAAAGCCGCCGACGAAGCTAAAAAGGCTCAGCAGCAGCTGCAAGCCTGGCGAAAAAGATCGAAGCAACTAGCAGACAAAACGCAAGACTTGGAAAAGAAGCTGACCGATTCCCAGACTAAAATCAAGGGACTCGAAAAGCAGCTGGAAGAAGCGAAAGCAGCCAAACAGGAAGAGACTCCAAAGGTCGAACAGGCGCCCAAGCCGGCTAAGAAGTCGAAAGATGATGCGAAAGGGGATGCCGCGGCTAAAAAAGACGAAAAAGCCGACGAGCCCAAGGCCGATAAACCCAAGGTCGATAAGCCCAAGGTCGATAAGCCCAAGGTCGATAAGCCCAAGGTCGATAAGCCCAAGGTCGATAAGCCCAAGGCCGAGGAGCCCAAGGTCGAGGAGCCCAAGGCCGAGTAGGCTGAACGATCTCTTTGAACTCTGCAGGCTGGCCAACTTGGCCAGCCTTTTTTTTGGCCAACAAATACTATTGCTGGTGCTCCACTGTGAACGGAATGCGGTCGTCTACATTCTTCGTGCCGGAGGCATGGCATGCGATAGCCTGGGACGCAAGCCTTTTCGTTACCCACAGCCGCGAAGCGGCGGCAGCAGGTAGCCCAGGGCGTCAGCCGTGGGTCACATTTTCGTCGCTTCGCGGCTGGAACTACGCCTCGCTCCTCTTAAAGGAATGCCCCGTTTTCAGTCCGGCCACGAACAGCACCAGCACCACGGCTCCAAAGAAGAAGATCGTGTCGCCCGGCACGCGCAACCAACGCAGTGTTTGCATCAAATCGGTTTGCATGAACTCACTGCTGCGGGCATACCAGTAACCGTGTTCAACCGATGCTTTGGTCTGCAGCAAACCGACGGGCAGCAAACTGAAGACGCACATCGCAAACAGCCCGATATTCATCGCCCAAAAAGAGAACCAGAGTGGACCGTCGCGCCAGTCCCGATTGGGAATCAGGACGCGCAGACACATCAACATCAAGCCGATCCCGAGCATCCCATAAACGCCGAACAAGGCTGCGTGAGCGTGCACCGGCGTCGTGTTCAGACCTTGCATGTAGTACAACGCGATCGGTGGGTTGATCATGAAGCCAAATAACCCGGCGCCGACCATGTTCCAAAAGGCGACTGCGACGAAAAAATAAATCGGCCATTTGTATCTTTGCACCCACGGTGACGTTCGCGATCGCCGCAGATCGTCCATCGCGTCGAATCCGACGAGCGTCAACGGCACAACCTCGAGAGCGCTGAAAACCGATCCCCAAGCGAGAGCGACCGTTGGGGTTCCCGAGAAATAGAGGTGGTGACAGGTGCCAATGATGCCTCCGGCCAAGAAGATCGTGGCCGAAAGCAGCGCCGCCGATGCCGCCAACGCGGGGCGAACAAGATTCAAACGCATGAACACGAAGGCGATGACCGTGGTCGCGAACACCTCAAAGAAGCCTTCGACCCACAAGTGAACCACCCACCAACGCCAGTATTCCACCATCGACAGATGCGTGTGGTGGCCCCAAGTCAAACCGGCTCCATAAAACAACGCGATCGCCGCAGTCGCTACCGCCAACAAGGCGACGAGTTGTTTTTGATGGCCCGTCTGACGCAGCGCTGGCAACAGCACGCGAATCATCAAAAACAACCACAACAGCAAGCCGACCATCAAGGCAAGTTGCCAGACCCGCCCGAGATCGATGTACTCATATCCCTGGTGGCCAAAGTAGAACGAAACGGTATCGGTCATCTGGTTATTGATGCTCAGCCATTCGCCGGAAAGCGAGCCGACGACCACCAGTAGTAACGCGGCGAACAACACATTGACGCCCAATCGTTGGCCCTTGGGCTCGTGGTCGCTGACCAGCGGTCCAATGAACAGACCCGCCGCCAGCCATGCCGTGGCGATCCAGAACAGCCCGATCTGCACATGCCAAGTGCGCGTCACGCTGTACGGGAGCCATTCGGACAGCGGAAAACCGTAAAATCCGTCGCCTTCGACCCCGTAATGAGCGGTGATCACGCCCAATCCCATCTGCACCAGGATCAAAGCCGCGACCACCCAAAAGTACTTGATCGTTGCCTGTTGCGAAGGTGTCGCTTGCCAGCGTGAGAGCGGATCGGATTCCGTAGGCAACGATTCGTCTTCTTCCTCTCTTCTCGTCGCGTACCACCAGGCCATCGCGGAGATTCCCGCCAGCAACATGATCACACTGACGCCGGTCCAAACGATGTTGTCGCCGGTCGGTCGGTTACCGACCAGCGGTTCGTGCGGCCAGTTGTTCGTGTAAGTCACCGTGTCGTCGGGCCGGCGGGTCGACGCGGCCCAGGAGGTCCAGAAATAGAACGCCGACAATTGGTGCAGTCGATCCGCATCCGACACCGCGCCCGCCGGGATCGCATAATCCGGGTTACCGTCGCGGAAGACTTGCGAATAGTGCGCGAGGTTCGCTGCAAAGGCATCCGCCCGAATCGGATCAATCGTGACGGTTTTCGTCCGGGGATCGAACGTGTTGGTACGCAGCCGCTTGGTCAAACGTGCCGTCAGTTGACCTTGCTGCTCCTCGTCCGAGTCCGCGAATGGTTTTCCGAACTCATCGTTCGCCCATTTGTCGAGAATGAAAACGGCCTCGCGATGAAGCCAATCGGCGGTCCAATCGGGTGCGACGTAACTGCCATGTCCCCAAACCGATCCGACTTCCATTCCGCCCAGCGATTGCCAGACGTTTTGGCCCAGCGCGATTTCGCCGCTGTCAATCACCGTTTGGCCGGCCGTCGTGACCACCTTGTCGGGAATCGGCGGCATCTCTTGGTAGATGCGGGTTCCGATCCAGCCAAGGATCAGAAACGAAATGACCATCACAGCAGCAAACGCAAACCACAGGCGGCGCATGTTTTCCTCGCAGTAACTCGAAAATGAAGCTTGATCGATTGGGTGAGCACAGATCGCGGGGCAAGCGTCTGTGCACGGACAGGTGTTGCGGATCGAGCGATTCCAGGAGTGAAGCTCAATAGCCGTTTCGTGATGTTGCCAGTGATCGGCAAGCGGGCTAAAATCGAATGCTGCACGCAAGGGTATAGATTCAATATCTATACGTCAAGGTATAGAATTGACGCGTGTTGAGGACATTGAAGACGATGCATTCCAAGACTGCCGAATATGCTTTGCGAGCCGTGGCCTGCATGGGCGGGCGTGAAGGGCAGCCCTCCTCGGCCGACTTCTTGGCGAAACAGACGAAGGTTCCTCGTCGCTACCTGACCCGGGTCTTACAGGACTTGGTCGCTGCGGACCTTGCTCGTTCGCGATCGGGCCCGGGAGGCGGATACGAACTGGCTCGCGATACAGGCGACGTGACGATTCTGGATGTCATCGACGCGGTCGCTCCGTTGGAGCGAATCCGCGCATGCCCGCTGGGCCACAAATCGCACAGCGACCTCTGTCCGCTCCATGCCGAACTCGACCGCGCCTACGCCGCCACCGAAAAAGCGTTCGCCGGGGTCACCATCAAGCAGTTGCTTGAATCAGCCAGTCCCATTGTGCCGCTTTGTGAGGTTCCGTAATGCTCTTACCAAACTCGAATGACGTCCTGATGCGACCGATCGCAGGTTATCACCAAGACAACGAGGGGCATTGGGTGGCTGAGTTGGCGTGTGGCCACTTCCAGCATGTGCGTCACGATCCGCCCTGGATGTATCGCGAATGGGTGACCACGCAGGAAGGCCGCGAGTTGATGATCGGGCTCGAGTTGGGTTGCAAAAAATGTATCGAGAGTGCACCGCGAGACTGGAATTCACTGGGCTGAGCAGAATGATGGCCAGGCGTTTTCATCACGGACCCGGTTGATCGCCGGTTGAACGATCATCGTTCACTACCGCTGCGGGATACTTTTCAATAGGTCGTGCCTCATGCCCACCGCCGTTTTTGTCTATGGAACACTCAAGCGCGGTCAGTGTCGCGAATCGTTGTGGCCTTTGCGTCCGCTTAAGATTTGTGAAGCCTGCGTGCTGGGTTCGCTGTTTGCTCGTGACGATTATCCGGCCATGACCGCGGGCCAGGACCGCGTGTTGGGTGAACTGTGGCAGTTTGGTGCAGCCGAATTGCCGATGGTGCTCAAGTCACTCGATCAAATCGAGGGAACCAACCAGGCGGATGTCGACGACTTGTATCACCGCGTCATCGTCGAAGCATTTGATACCAGCGACCATCTGCTCGGCACCGCGTACACCTATCGCTACGCCGGGGATCCGTTGGCGGATGGGTTTGAATTGATCCAACCACCAAGCAAAGACGCTTATGTTGCCTGGCCGGCGGGCGCAGCTGCGCGGCCATCTGTTGCACTGCCTCGCTAACCGCGTCGCGAAACTCTTGTGGCTCCAGCACCTCGGCGTCGCTGCCCAGCGATAATACCTTTGGCAACACTTCGCGCGGATGCGACGCCGGCACGGTCAAGATCGCCGAACCGTCATCTTGGATTTCCAGCTGCTGCTCGGGATGCCAGGGGTCTTCCCGGACCCAAGCCGCCGCACGCTCGCCCAGCCGAATCTTTACCTTCGTCGCCCCTTCACCGGAAAAGATTCCGATGCTGCGTCCCAGGAACTCCGATAAATCGACATCCGGATCCGGTTTGAAATACTCGTCCAATGCCGTGGCATGCTTGAACCGATCGAGTTTCCAATTGCGAATTCGCTGCGACCGGTCTTCGACTTCGCTTGCCGCCGCGACAACGTAGATGCTGCTTTGATAGACGGCCAATCCATAGGGCTCGATCTTTCGCGTTGTCGCTGGTTTGCCGACCGACTCGTATTCGATCTCGACCACGCGGTGTTCCAAGATCGCACGGTTGATCGTTTTCAACATGCCTTCGTGCTGCTCGTACGTTTTGCTGGGCGAACCAAAAACGTGCAACGATTTGCGAAATCGCGAATAGTGATCGTAAACACCATTGGGAACGGTTTCTTGAACTTTGTTCCAGAACGACTCGATGCCGCGCCAATATTGAGTGCCCATCAGCGGAAACAGCAGGTCGCGACCGATCGAAAGCGCGATCAATTCGGTCGCCGAAATCCCGATTTCGTGAACACCGGTGTTGCTCTGGCCAAGTTTGTAGACCTTTCCGCGTTCGACGGTGTCGGTTTGAATATCAAACCCGGCGGCCTGAAGTGCCTCCAAATCACGGCGCACCGTTCGCCCATGTAGCTTCGATAAGCCGAGGTCCGCCACCAAATCACCGCGGAGTTCTTCCAGCGTTCGACCGAACCGCGAAATTTCCAGCAGTTGAAGCAGTTTGTGTTGACGAATGAGTTGTTCGTTCCGTGCCACAGGATCACCTTCCGCGCGAGAGACATGATTGCCGTCATTGTCTCGGACGTTCGCAGCGGTGTGAACCCGGAAGGAATTTGGGCCCTGACCAAACGTGTCATCGTCGAGCAGTCGTTTCGCATGCTTGGTGCCCCAGGCTATCGCCCGTCGCCGCTGCGGCTGAAAATTGCCGCCAAACAACAAAAACCGACACCACCTTCGGATTACTTCTTTCCCACACCTAACTCTTCCAACTTCTTGGCCATGTCTTGGCCGTGTGACGCCGCTTTCACCTTCTTGTCGATCTCCAGAATCTTGCCGTCTTTGCTGATGTAGTAGGTCCAGCGGTTGGACATTCCGCGATCATTCAAACAGCCAAACGCCTTGGCTACTTTCTTGTCGGGGTCACTGAGGATGGGATAATCAAGATCCAAGCTTTTCGCAAAGTCCGTGTTTTTCTCGATTGGATCGCAACTGGCAGTAAAGTAAGCGACGTCGAACTTACGCAAAGCCTTGCCACTCTCACGGAGCGACTGACATTCCTTCGTTCATCCCCCGGTAAACGCCTTCGGATACCAGGCAATCACGATCGCTTTCTTGCCTTTGAACTGTTCACTCGTGTAAGTCTTTCCGTCGCTGCCGACCATCTCGAATGCGGGGACATCGTCCCCGATGGAGACTTCCGCGGGGGCTGATTCAGACATGGCCAGGAATGCTCCGAGGGTAAGAGCCACAACTAAGTTGGTGATTTTCATCGATCGCCTACCTGTGAGAATAAAGGAAACTGCCGTTACCGTCTTTCGTGAGCGATTCACTACTCGTATGGTAACTGATGGCAACGCTGGCCGCACACTTTGCGACCTGCCGCGCAGACTCCCGCACTCCCCAGGTGACCCGTGGCTGAATCCAGACAATCGATTTTGGACCGTTTTCGCAACAAGATCGCCTCCGGAAAGCCGATCATCGGCGGCGGTGCAGGCACCGGCATCAGTGCCAAATGTGAGGAAGCCGGCGGCATCGATTTGATCGTCATCTACAACTCCGGCCGCTTCCGGATGGCTGGCCGCGGATCATTGGCCGGTCTGATGCCGTACGGGAACGCAAACGAAATCGTCAAGGAGATGGCTCACGAAGTGCTCACGGCGGTCCGCCACACGCCGGTCATCGCCGGCGTGTGCGCGACCGATCCTTTCATGTTGCGTGATCATTTTCTCGCTGAGCTACAAGACATGGGATTTGCCGGGCATTCAGAATTTCCCCACGGTCGGTCTGATCGACGGAAACCTGCGAGCCAACCTGGAAGAGACCGGTATGGGCTTCTCGCTGGAAGTCGAATGCATCGCGGCGGCCCACCAGCGTGGAATGTTGACAACGCCCTATGCGTTCAACGCCGCACGAGTCACGTGAACTGGCCGCCGCCGGCGCCGACATCATTGTCGCCCACATGGGCCTGACGACCAGCGGCACGATCGGCGCAAAGACCGCGCTCAGCTCTGGAAGACTCCGTTGGCAAAGTCGCGGAGATCGCTGACGCGGCAAGAGCGGTCCGCGACGACGTGATCGTGTTGTGCCACGGCGGGCCGATCGCGATGCCGGAAGACGCCAAGTACGTCCTCGATCGACTCGACAGCGTCAACGGATTCTACGGAGCCAGTTCCATGGAACGTCTGCCCACCGAGATCGCGCTGACCGAACAAGTAAAAAAGTTCACGGAGATAAGGTAGGACGGCTCTCCCGAGCCGTCTTTCTGGAAGCAGAAATGAATTAGAATCAGGTAGACGGCTGGGGAGAGCCGTCCTACAGTGAGGTTCGCTTAGCTTCGACGACACATTGCATGTGGGCACGCATGTGGAATCTTGATCCACCACCGGTCTTCCAGGGCCTTCACCCCGACAAGCCGATCAGGATGTACGTGAGACATCTTCCACATTGGAGACAACGCGCGACGCGGTGGATTAAATCCAGAGGATGTGCCCCGCTGGGTCCGACCGGAATGGATCAAAAGCGGTTGGGATTTCGTTTCGTAGGACGGCTCTCCCGAGCCGTCTTTCCCACGTCTCTCCTAGTTCGCACCGAAACAACCAACGACAACCGTTCGCCTTGGAGTGTTGTCATGTCGGAAAAGACGGCTCGGGAGAGCCGTCCCACTTAACCGCAAGAATCGGGTGGGCGGCTTGGGAAGCAAGCCTAGAATCAGGGCATGAGTGATTACCAACGCATCGAACAGTTGATCCGCTATTTGGATCAACATCGCCACGAACAGCCGAGTCTGCAAACGCTGGCGGAACAAGTGCAGCTGAGCCCCCATCATTTGCATCGCATGTTTTCCCGCTGGGCGGGCATCACGCCAAAAGGCTTTCTGCAATCACTGACGGTGGCTCACGCCAAGGAATTGCTCCGCGACGGCAAGAGCGTCCTGAATGCCTCGTTGGAGGCGGGGCTTTCTGGTCCCGGTCGCTTGCATGATCTGTGTGTGACGCTGGAAGCGGCATCGCCCGGCGAAGTCAAATCTCAGGGTGCCGGCTGGACGATCACAGCAGGCTTTGCAGCGAGTCCCTTTGGGGACTGTTTGATCGCTAGCGGGCCGCGCGGAATTTGTCATCTCTCGTTCGTCCCCACACGCGATCGCACGAACGCCGGCGACTTGATTCGTGCTGATTGGAAGCTCGCCGACATCCACTGGGACGATGACGATGCAGCCGAGAGGACGCGTGACATATTCCAGCCAACGGACGACGGTAATACGCGAAATCCATTGAAGGCTTTCGTCCGGGGAACGGAATTCCAAGTCCGCGTTTGGCGGGCCTTGCTGACCATTCCGTTGGGTTGCTTGGCAAGTTACGGAGAAATCGCCGAGACCGTTTGTAGCCGAGCTGCCTCGCGTGCAGTAGGATCGGCCGTCGGGAAAAACCGACTCGCTTACCTGATTCCCTGTCACCGCGTGATTCGCGAGACAGGAGTCTTGGGCCACTACCGCTGGGGCAGTGAGCGAAAGAAATCGATGTTGGCGTGGGAGACGGCGGCAAAGTCTGCCAGTCCAGAAGAAACCATTTCCGTTTGATACGTCTTGTCTATGTCTGTCGTCGGACCAGCGGAGTTACTTTTTTTCGTGCTGACAGTTGTCCCCTGCGCCATCTGGGCACAAAGGGATGCGAGGAATCAACGCTATCATCCCGTGCTGAGAGGTGCGACGGTTGCAGCCATTCTCGTTGGGATGTACGTCGCCTTCGTCACCTTCACGATCCTTCGGGCCAGCGTTCTTGGCGGAACGTATGACGTCTCATTTGACTGGATGTTCTTACTCGTCGCATTCGCCGCGACATTCGTGTTCGCAACGTTCCTCGGCTGGATAGCGTATCTGATCAGCTATCGATTTGCCGCTAACGGTAACGCGGACCGAGACGACGGTGATGGTGATGGTGATGAAGAGCCGTCGGTACGCATGGAGGAAACTGGCAATCCCTACCAGCCGCCGACGACGTGATCACTTCGACGTTGCCGGACCGCGATTCTTGTTGCGATTGAGCCAATAGTCTGGCCACTGAATCCGCTGCGATTCGTACCTGGCCCATTCCCACGCGGGCCAAGCGGGTGCCTCGCTTCGCACCTCTCGATAATGACTTTGCAACTTGCCTTTCAAGGAAGCGAAAACGTTCGCGTTCGCTTCTGATATATTTAAACGTTCTTTGTGAGGGGGACAATATACTAATGAATCCATACGGAATTATCGCTGTAAATCCAGCCAAACATCCCCACGTTAAAAATGATCTGGCCATGGAATTTATTAACTGGATAACATCCAAAAAAGGGCAATCCATGATTGCAGGATACAAGATCCATGGGAAACCCCTTTTTTTCCCTGACGCCTTGAAATAAGACGTTCTTGTAACCAATGGATTTTTTAATCGACAGCTTTTATTCAGCGATTCTTCTGATCGCTTCGTGGAATCGAAGAGCTCACTGATATTGTCGCCGTATCACTGCAGGTGAGCGGATTATCCACGATCCTCGCCAGCGTCATCGGCGTACCGTTTGGGTTTCTGGTCGCGTTTAACAAATTTATCGGAAAGCGGATGCTGATGACCATTCTTAACACACTGCTCGCGCTCCCAACGGTTGTCATCGGACTCTTTGTCTATGCCTTTATATCAAGACGGGGTATTTTCGGCACGTTTGACCTTTTATACACGCCTGAGGCGATGGTCATTGGTCAGTCCTGTTAATTCTGCCGGTCGTTGCGACATTTACCATAGTTGCTATTAGCAGGATCGATGAAGATATAGAAAGACGGCCATGACTCTGGAACGAATAGCGTCCAAACAAGTCCTGGTTGTATTCCGGGAGGCACGTTTCGAAATGATAGGAGCGATCATCGCCGCCTTTGGCCGGGTCATAGCCGAAGTCGGCATCAGTATGATGCTGGGTGGAAACGCAAAAGGATTTACCCGCACCATGACAACCGCTATGGCCCTTGAATATGACAAGGCGAGTTTACGCTGGCAATAGCCCTTGGTATTATCCTTATGGGTCTTAGCTTTTTGATCAATCTACTGTTTCATTTTTTACGGGAAGGACAAGATATCGATGTTTGTATGATTCAGGACTACCAAAATATATGATAACCGGAAAGTTCTGGACATCTCTTCTCTAAGTATTGAAAAAGGTAATATTCACGCATTGCTGGGACCTAACGGTGCCGGGAAAACAACCTTGCTGAATATCCTCGGATTTCTTGATCGTTCGACGGTACCGGTAAAGTAGCTTACAAGTGTCAGGAGCCCGGTTAAGTATTCTCCATCCGCCTCATAGCTCCTTCGCAGGGAGATTGTTTTAGTGAACCAGCATCCAATTCTTTTTACCTCAAGAACGTCTTTAAAAACATCGAGTTTGGACTAAAATTCAGGAAATTAACGGCAAAAATACGTAAAAAAATATTGAAGAAGTTTTAGATATGGTAGGCATGCGCGATTGATGTATTTCCGGGCAATCACCCTTTCCGGCGGGAGACTCAGCGGGTGGCGGGGAATCGCCGGAGCTTTAGCCGTAAACCCGAAGGTAGTTTTTATGTGATGAACCCACCGCCAATGTGGATGCTGAAAATCAGCCTGCAATCATCAACCTTTTGAACCAGATAAATGAACAAAGGGCCATTACAATCATCTTCACTTTCCATGATTGGTGACCAGGTGGCTTCGCTGGCCCATAAAACCATGAACCTGAATATGGCAAACTCACTGAAAGCTGCCTTCGAAAATATATTTAGCGCAAATCTTGGCGGAGAAGAAAAAATTAAATTAGATATCTAATTCGAGATCAGAATTTGTCTTTTTTCAGAAGTCCCTTCACACAGGTAAAAAAACCATTTTTATCGATCCCAGGGAAATTGATTTCTGGGGTCCGGAAAAGGATAAAAAAAAGGAAAATTGTTTTAGCGGAAAAGTGAAACAAGTATCAGAGGGATTAGGATCAGATAAGGGTAATTATTCAACATCGGTATTTGGCTCACGATGTTAATGCCGAAAACCAAATACCGGAGAAGTAAGTCTTCGTTACGGTGAAACTGCCAGTATTCATATCCTGCCGGGCGCCATGCAAATTATTTGATTTTTCACACTAAGTTAAATAAATTCTTGGCACCTGTGTGCTACGGTTGTGAGAACTTCATAGTTAATCGTTTGTAATAGTGTAGCAATTTCGTCAATACTGATCAAACCTCCCCCTGTCTGCGAATATAACCACTTCATCTTCAATGGATACATCTGGAATATGCCCCACATCAATCATGGTAAGATCCATGCAAACTCTGCCGGCAATCGGTGCGCGTTGCGGTTGACCAGCATAGAGCCGCGTGAACAAACAGACGATTGTACCCGTCTCCATAACCAACCGGTTCGGTGGCAATGGTCGTGCCGGTTGTTGTTTCATACGTGCTACCGTAGCTTACTTTAAATCCGGAAGGCACCTTCTTTAAATGAAATGATCCTCTTTCATTTCCATCGCGGGTTTAAGGGATATTTGGTTTTTATCGACCTCATCAGATGGATATAATCCATAAACAGCAGCTTTCCCTGCCCGTACCATGTAAGATGGGTTTCCGGCATATCGATGACTGCAGGCACTGTTGGGGCAGGAACATGCTGACACGAACTTCGATCCC
Source organism: Pirellulaceae bacterium (assembly GCA_963714715.1). Taxonomy (GTDB): domain Bacteria; phylum Planctomycetota; class Planctomycetia; order Pirellulales; family Pirellulaceae; genus JBFJVZ01. Next base: position 115,409 of record CAVQPV010000026.1, read on the forward strand.
CTCTTGAATGGAGTTGGTTTAGGATTCAACAAAAATATCAAATTGTCTTTTGGCATATATTTTATCCAAAATGTCGGCCGTGGCAAAATGTGTATACACCCCTTCAATTTCTATTCCCGGAAGTTTGGAAATTTTCTTTGCATGGTTTATTATTTCTAGTTTTTTTGTTGGCGATGTACTATCAGGCAGCCATGCCGAGCCTTCCCATCCCTGTATCTATTTTCAGGTGAATATCTATATTTTTGCTATGATTTTTTACTGCAATTTTTGATAGCGCCTCTGCTACGGGATACGAAAAAACCGTTGGCCGAAGGTTGAATTCAATGAGTTTTTCATTCATAGAAGACGGGGTGTAACCGAAATATTAAACAGGGCGTCAATACCGGCCTCTCTTAACTGAATGCCTTTCTCTATCCTCGCAATCCCCAGTTCATCCGCACACTTTGCAAAGTCCGTATTTGCTTCCTGATCATGCCGTGACCATATGCGTTTGCCTTTACAGCCGACATTAACCGTGCTTCCGGCTTCGTGATACGCCGAAGCTGTCTTGTGTTATGGCTATAGCCTGCAAATCAACTTCTGCCCATACCAATGGAGCATTCAAAACAGTACCTCATCAGGGAATTGTGCTTATATTCAAAAATCATTGCCAGGATAATAGGTGTGGAATGTAAAAATTGAAGACAAGGTATAATGAATCAATTTATGAAGCAAACGAGCGCCCTTAAAAAGGACACTGTTTCTCGTTAAAAACCAGACTTACTTATCAGCTTGTTCTTATTTTTTAAAAGCCGCTTTGCCCAGTCACTGTAATATTTATCACCACTCTGTGCGGCTTTATCAAGCAGGCTCTTTGCCTCAGCCTTGTTCTTATTCCGCCGATCTTTAGCAGTAATTCAGAAAGATAGATGGGCCCATCCGGCGGGAGGGATAAGGAAAATACTCAGTTGCCTGAGATTCCCTGAGGTATTTCATAGCTTTATCATAATCCTTCATCCATAATGGAAGTACGGTCCAGATAACGGCCGAGCCCAAGGATAGATCCGCATCATCGGAAGTGTTGTCCAATTCGTACACTTTTTCAAAGCTGGCCTGTGTTTTGTCCTTCAACCCTTCTTTAATGGCTGTAATTATTACTTACACCATCTGAGTAAATGCCTACACTGAGTCCGAAGTAATAGTGTCCTTCCGGCTTGTTCGACTCCAGTGCTTTTGCTTTTTCCCCGTAATTAAGGCCCTCTTTTCCGTATTTGGCGCAAATGGCTTCTCCATCCTCTCCATTATTCTTCTTTGCCTTGTCCGCATAATTCCTGTTGCTCTGGCACATTTTTAATTCGCTTCATAGCTGTTTGGATTGGCTTGTACGGCTTTGATATACAGAGGAATTGAATTTTTGTAATTCTCCATACCCCCTTTGTCATAAATCGCCATCCGCCTGAGCTCCAGTTCATCTGAAGCCAGCGCACTGCCGGAAAAATTAGAACGGTAAAATTAAACGTCAACTTCCAAATAAAATTTTTTCATCCCGCACCTCCAATTGGTTATTATTATGACGAGCCTCTTTTCAAATGAAAAGTACGAATAGTCAAATCAATTGTATATGTCAGAAATTTGCTTTTTATAAACGTTTACCTGTTTTGTAATTTTGAAATGAAATTTCGCATTTCCTGAAACTTCATTCCTGCCGCTGTGAGTCAGCGAGTTTGTTTGCATATCAACATAAGTGGAATTTTCCATCCGTTCGACCATTTTCAAGAGATTCTCCGGAATGTGCATAATATCTTTTGAGGTTCCGATTTTTAACAAGCGTTCGATAAAGTGCTTCATTCATAGATTCCACACACTATACGTTGCCAGAGGAAAAGCGATCTTTTTTCAATTTCCACGGATCAGCCACATCTAAGATACCGCTATATTTCTCATACTGGGCATAATCACTTTTAAGATCCACCTCAAACGTTCTGGAATACCACGGATAACCGGCTTGATGTAAGGCAAAGCCTTGGCGGAAAGAACCAAATAATGGGTAAGACCATTCGGGGATTCGAAATATTGCGTTGGGACCGATAAGCACGAGACAAATGGATCCCGCTCCAGAAAACGGCAGGAATCCAGAATAGCCGTTGCGCCCAGAGAGGTGCCAAACGGGATAAATTTTTGAGGCTTAAAATCCAGCAGTGAAATCAGGGACACCAGATCTTTCCCTATTTCTTCAACACCGTACTTTACCTTACCCTTAATAACAGACGAAGCCTTTTCACGGGTTTCCACATAGTACACTCGAAAAATCACGTGTCATTTCACAAAGTACTTTTTCCCATCCGTTGATCTGAGATATCAATCCTGCTACAAACAACACCGGGAAGTGTCCTGTTTTTTTTTTGGTACGAATTTAAGGACCTTTAAGAATACCTGGTCTGATACCGGAACCATCTTTTCAGAGATACGTTTGCTCCCGGAGCACAAATTCGGATAGTTAAGTTGCCTTGGACCCCCATAGAGACAATAAGCTCCTATATCCAAAAACGACTTTGAAGGGGAAAAATATTCTTCCGTATAAACTCCACAAATCAACACGTAATATGCCAAATAGCAATTTTTTCATAGCATCGACTTTAAACATAAATTTTATGTCCCGAAATGTTATATAATGAATTACTATCCAAAAGCTAGATATCTATTATTCTGATATAGCAGCAAACGACATAAATATTGATATTTTAATTTATAGATAGATAAAAACATCCATGTTAAATGTGTGCCTATCGCACCCTTAAAATTTTTTCTCGCTCTTTTGGTATATAGGCAAGGTGTATTGTTACTTGATGCTGAAGGGGGTTAGCCTTCTTTTAAAGGAGCTAAGTTAAAACCGGATCAGATATGGCCATGGCTGGCTTTTTTTTCGGGATTGGGTCTTGGAACCTTGAAGGCAAAATTTCTTTTCAGCGAAAAGCTGCCAAAGAAACCTGGCCCGAATAGACACTTTTATCAACCAAGAGTCTGGCAGTTCTTCAGGCCGGGTTCTTTGTATTCCTGTCACTTATGATTGTAATCGGTGCAACTTTTTCTCAACTGGCCGACACCAATTACTTTTTCTTAATCGGTTTGGCCATATTGGATTTTTCCATTGCAATCGCTTTGATAGGGAGTAGCTATATTTTCTGGACGCAGGGTGCTTTTATGAAACAGTAAGACCTTTGAACAATCCGGCATCAAGAAAGAAGAAACCCTATCCTATTCCTTGTTTTTCCGAAGGATAAGCATCACAATAATGATCAAAATACAAAAACCAATAATAATTAACTGTAACGAACTCATAACACCCTCCTTTCTTTCATAGCCCTGATTATATGTATTTTTTGATTACTGGATATCATTTAATGATGATTCCATCTTTTACCATTAAAACAATACAACAGCAATATATATGTAAAAGTAGAAGGGAGTATACGTCTGAACAATTGATATTTTTCCTCTATAGGAAACCAGTGAGACAAGTCTTAAATTGATTCAAAAATACGTCAAGGCAGAAAATCAGGAATTTTTCAGCTTGACACAAAATCAATATATTTATACGAATATATCTTATTGTTTTATCACATTAATAGGCTCTAAAATCTACTTCAAAATTTTGGCAAAAGGAAACTGCAAGCACCAGATGTTAAACAAGTATCACGGATAAAAGGGAGGAGATGATGAGAAAAAATCTATTAATTTTGACAATTGTTATGATTTCAATTTTTATTGTTTTCGGAACATCATCAGCATGGCAGGGAAGAATGGCGGGCATGGACGATCCGTACGGTCTGGTTCAGGATGAATCGGACATGCTGATCCATCCGGCCATGATTATGAACAGCTCCGGAACTCGGTTTTATCTCATTACCGTTTTACCTATACGGACGTGTGGACTGGGACTATAATTGGGATTTCAGTGAACCTGCGGGTCGGCTAATAGCTATGATTTTAGTATCTCGGTGACGAAGTATCGACATGAAGCATTGCTGGGGAGTTCATTTAACCTGGGTTCGGTCGGGTGGGCGTTTTTTTACCTATGAAAATCTAGAACGGAGAGTACGATGGTGAAAATCGATCCTAGAGCGGTTATCGGTGTCGGCGCGGATTCGGACTTTGATCTGGATTCCGACAAGACTGACTTTACGGTGAGTTTTCTTTACGGTTTTCCAATAGACTGTATTGATATTGGTTTTGAAGCCGGGTTCGCCTATCACAATGAGGAGAATAAGATGTTTCAGGACTTTTGGGGATATGGAAGTGAAAAATCCTGTATTTGATATGACTTTTTACCCTATTGTATGGGGTAGATATTTACCCATACATGATTCCGTATGATTCTGAATATTATGAAACCTTTGTTGAAGGCCTCGGTCCCGAGCGAGTTGGGATGTAATGCTGACTTTGGATTGACCTTAAACGGCGGTTACATCTTTAGCGGCGACAATGAGCTTGATTCTGAAGATGATATTTAGGTTTATGACACTGAAATGGACGGGGATGTTGAGGGCTGGTCGTTGGGGGAGACTTCTGGGTGCGTTACAAAGTTGACGACTCATTATCCCTGCCTTTCTTGGTGAGTGCCGGCTATCGGGAAAAGGATAGAGGACGGTGATGGCAACATTTCATTGGGGCGGTACTGAGAATTGGATTATGAGCACAAAGAGGTGAAGCTGGAACATTGAAGCAGGCGGGGGCGTTGATATTAGCATCTGGATAATAAGTCTAAAATTGCATCCGGCATTTATTATCGTTATCTTTGAAAATAGCAATGATTTTAGTTTAGATTTCGATTTTTTTCAGGTTCCAAACACCGATATGGAGAGTATCCCGGACTACAATGAACACAGAATTACTCTTAAACTCGCATACGAAAAAGAATTGTCATCCATGGTTGGTTTTCGCGCTGGATTTGATTGTTTTTACGGATGGGCCCACTGGGATTACAAAAACCATTTTTACGGACCCGGATCAGACCTACGAGAAAATGTATCCATGGACGGCAATCTCTGGGGGATTGGACTTACCCTTGGCAGCACCATTAAGGTTGATCCAGTAACGCTGGAACCTT
>CAVQPV010000027.1:0-258906 GCA_963714715.1 Pirellulaceae bacterium
CAGCTTTCTTGCGTGTCCGATTCCATTGGATGGATTTCGGGACTGGCGTCACATCAGACATCAGTTGGCTGCGATTGATTCTTTCCGACGATTCTGTTTCTGGATCCTTGCGCGGCGTGATTTTGAAGCCCGCTAGCAGGTTCGGCAGCACCGCGTTCTTGTTCAGATCGTTTTTGCCGGCAATGATCGCATGGCCCGATTCGGCGGCCGGTTGCCAGAGCGCCGCAGGTTGGCTCTTGTAGATCGGCTCGAACTTGAAGTCCTGACAAGTCACGTAAGTGTTCGCTGATTCGTACTCGATCGTGATCGTCAGCTCGGATTTGGAAAACTCCCCCGCGGTATCACCCATCGCGGCAATCCCAAAGTCGGTGTTTTTCGTCGGCGACCATGCGTTGCTTGATTGCTCCGTCGCCTTGCCCAAGTCGAAGATCGTTGGTTTTCTGCTGCCGCCGCTGGTGAATTTTGTGTGCTTGAGCGGAATCACCGAATTGACGACCAGGCTCAGATGCCGCGGATTGACGATCCAGTGCGTTTGGTCCTTCGCTTTGACCAGCTTGAAACTCTGATTCAGCGTGCGATCCTTGGCGGTGGTCACCAGGCCATCGGCGACCGAGACGCCTACGACCTTTTCCCGGCTAGGCAGGAAAGACCTCTGGAAGGCAGCCCAGCTGATCGGCGGCGGCGATTGCGACGCGTTCGCACCAAAGGAGACTGTGACCGTAAAGATCCAGACTTTGATCCGCGCCGTTCCCGAAAAGTCGGGGCCCCACAAATGCAAGTCGGCGCCAACGTCAACCGTAATCCTGTGCGTGCCAAAGAAGTGAAACGTATACGCAGCGCCGATATCGACATAGATTTCGATGTCGTAATGGTACGGCTTCCAGCAAATCAGAAAATCGGCGCCCGCTTTGAACCAAGCCGACGTGCTGCCGCTTTGCCAGGTAGCGTCCAGGTGCCCGCCAGCCATCATCGCTCGACCCGTCAAGGCAAAGTAGGCATTTCCCTTGATGACGACGGTGGAATCGGAGTCGTTGATCTGCCAGTTGAATCCGAGCCGCGGCACCACCGGGTACCAGCGAGACGGCTTGAATAGTGGATGATAGCCGCCCAGCGTGATCACAAAGTCGCCGGCTTTGTAGCTGTTGGCGTCGTGCGGGTTGTCTTTGAACCAGCTAAAGAAGGCAAAACCGCCGGTCAATTGGCAGGCTTGCGAAAAGATGTACGAACGGCTGGTCAACTGTGCCTGAATGCCCAAGAAGCCTTCGTCGGGCACAAAGGCGGCCAACACCTCCATTTGCACTTCGGCCAAGGGTGATTCCGCCGGCGGGTCGCCGGCAGCCGGGACCGGCAGCTTCATCGTCGAGAGACCGATCAGATGCACCGAGAACTTATGGCCGAACGACACAGTCACCAGCGCGAAGGAGTCCACCATCTCGAAAGATGTGAATCGAACTCCGACGCCCACAAAGTACTGGCCCACCGACGGCGGTATGTAACTGTCCAGCAGCTGCAGCTTGTCGGTAATGGTCTTCGAGATCTGCTTGATGTTGACATTGCCGGCAGGCGCGTTTGCATCAGCATCGGCCGCCGGAGGAGCGGGTGCTGGTGTGGTGTCCGCCGACGAGACCGCTTCGCTGACCAGGGGAAACGTGCTGACGCCGGTGATCGGCGGTGTGATCAAGCGGCGGTTGTAACCAAAGCCGGCAGCCAGTCCGGTGACGAAAAAGAAAGCGGGGCCACCCAGCGGATAGTCCAGCACGCCGTACAGAAACAGCGATGTGTCACCACTGGGCAGCTTGGCGTAAGAGCCGATCGCGGATAGCGATAGTGCCTCGGTCTTGACGACCACCATCCCGGCGTACTCGTCGTACTTCGCCTTCGGTGTCGCATTGGACGAGGGATCCTCGACCTGAAAACGCTCGAAGGCGCCTCCGATCTCAAGCGGTCCTTTTTTGAAGTCGATGCCCAAGCCGCGCAGATGGAACGAAGGCGAAAAGTGATCCAGCGGCGAACTAACGCCGAGGCCTTCCAAGGCCAGCGTCAAACCAGCCGCGGTCAACGAACCGTTCAGCAAGAAGTTCAGTTGGCCGTCCTGGTACAGAAACCCAACCTTCTCGAAATAAACCGGGCCCAACGATTTCTGCACGTCATACCAACTCGCATCACCGATCGGCGAAGTTGGCACGGCACCCGTTGGCGGCGCCGGCGGAGCACTGGGCGTGGTCGGCCACTGACCCGCTGCACCGCCGGCACTGGCGGGCGCAGCATTGCCACCGGCGACGAATGGTGTGGGCGGACCGACCCCCAAGTCCAACTCGGCGGTGATATTGAAACCACTGTTGAGCACGACTTGTTTATCTGCGGCAACGGCTGCGGCCGCGCCGTTGGCTTGCTCGGCCGTCGGCTTGGGGCTGGGCAGCCCCGTGACAGCGGGCTCCTGTGATAAGACGGTGTCGATCTTGGTGATCTCCGCCTCGGTGAGCCCCTTCTTCGATTCGGGAGTTGTCGCCAAGTACAGGACCTGCAGCGACTTAATCCCACCCAGATTGCCATGGTAGACCTTGCTGACCAGTGGCAGCTTGGCCAAGTTCAGTTCCGCCAAAAGCGTCACGCCTAGTATTTTGGCCGTTGAAGTGCCGTTGCCGCCGGCGTGCTCTGACAGGTAAGTGAACATGGCATCTTTGATGCCGATGGTCAGCGGAGGCACCACGGTCAGCTGGCCGTCGCTGATCACGGCTGCAACGCTTTGCAACGTCAGCGGCTTTTGCTCTTTCAGTTTCGCCGCCAACAGTTGCTCGCCGGCGCTGGCATCACCTTTGGAGTCGTATTCAAACTGAAACTGGTGACCTTCGACGAAGATCTTGCCACTGATCTTGTTGGTGTACTTGTTGTCACCGGAATGCTTCAACGAGATCGTCAGCGCGATGTCGGCCGTCTGGCCGTCGGCCGGATACTTGGCTTCACACGCGAACTCAAAATCTGTGTTGCCCGATTCCTGTTTGGTGAACGAGATTTCCAGTCGATCCAGCACCAGTTCCTTGAGCGGATCTGGGAGCGTGACAGTCGTTTTGAAGATATCTTTCAAGTCTTCGATCAGATGCCCGATCGGCACTTGGCCGACGGTTTCCCCACGGAACGCCCAACCGGAATCGTAGGTGGCACTCAGCTTGGCGATCACGCCCGATCTAGGAAACGCAAACAAAGCTTCGACGCCGCCGCTGTAGACGTGCTGTCCGCGGAGGGTGAACACCAGGTCGGTCAGCTGAAAGCCATTGATGATCGTCCATTTGGCAGAGACATCCAGATACGCCGACAAGTAAGCGTTGACGTAGTTGTATTCCAACCTCACGTTATCGATCTGAAAGCTCGAGACCCCAGTCGTTTGCACGTTCATGTCAGCCATGAAGTCGCTGACTTTAAGCGTGCTGGTGGAAACCAGCCCGAGGTACATCTGCCCGTCGGGGTAAGAACCGCCGCAAGTTAGCTTGAGTCCTCGGTTGCCGAGCGCGGCCAAAGCCGAGAACCGAGCAAAGACGCTGCGTGTGCCCAGCGGATCGTAGACCGTAAATCCGAACTTGAGCTCATTCAGTGTCAGGCTGACCGGCGTGCTGAGCAGTTGCCAATGTTCTTGAACATCAACCAAGAAATTCAATCGGCTGAGCTTTTTTTCGCTGATCGAAAAGTGAAGGTCCAGCTCAACCTGCTCGCCGGAACGCGGCGTGGAAAGTGTCGCCAAAGGCGAGCCGGGCAGCTGCAGCGAACCATAATCGACCAGGGGCGTGCTGTTGGTGCCGCTCGCGCTATGTTTGTAGGTCCCCTTGGCGACGACCTGCTCACCGCCATCGATGGGAAAATCAAGTTCCAGATCGATTTCCTGGTTCTTACTGAGGACAAAGTCACCTTTCAGCCGCACCTGTGAGTTGCCCGGCGAAAACGTCAGCGGCGATACGAGCTCAACTCGCGGGTTCTTCAAGGTGGGCCCCGTCCCCATCAGTTTCGCCGATTGATCTTTCAGCTTGACTTCCAACGTCAGCGGGGGAAACGGCTGATCGGGAGTGGCGTGAACGTGTCCGTGAACGGCAAGGTTGTTGAGTGACTTTGCCAAGAAAGTCGTGAACAGGCTTGAGCCCGTTTGGGAGACTTGGCAGCGAACCAAGCATCGTCAGGCCGTTCATCGGCTTGACGACTTCACTGAGCTTTTTGCCGCCAAGCATTTGAGCGAGTTGCTGTTTGAGCGAGGTTTTTTGTTGCAACCCTGTGAGCAGATTTGCAAACTTTGTCTTTGCCTGCTTGGTGGTTACCGGCGTCCCTTTGGCGTCCTCCAACACTGAGGCGTAGACAAAGATCCAGGTAGGCTGATTGAGAGTCAACCAACGCAAGAAGAACGTACCTGAGTTGTTGTTGTCGGCTTTCTTGGTCCAGCTGCCTGGCATCTCCGGAAAGCAGGTACCGAAGGTCCAGTCCGTCGTTCTCGATTGCGCGGCGAGCACAAACAGAGATTGCCCACTCTGCTGGTAAATCGCAGCTTGGACCTTGCAGTCCACGTTCAGGATTTTGCCGTTTCCGTGGACGTACTGCGGCGGTGTGGCATTGGGGACGGAGGTTACACCGGTGAGCGCGATCTGATCGACACCGAGATGCGTTTTGAGCGCTTTGCCGCAGCCTTGCGACAGCGCCATAGTATCTTCGCGGATGATAAACGTACTCGGCACTCGATTAGGCTTTCGATTGATTTGCTGTGTCGTGACTCAGAACGTGTTTGAAAAAGGGGGGCTGACCCTCTCTTGAACCGATTTAATACACTTGAAAATGCGCAGCTATGGAGATTTGCTTGAACTGATCTCTCGCCTGCTCAGGGTCAGAACCGGGTCAGAACCCTTTTTCAAACAAGTTCTCAAAGCAGCTTGCTAATCTTTGTGATTGAAAGAGTCTTCATGTCTTTTGCAAACTCGACGAAAGTGTTGACGAGTTTGTCAAAAGCTTCACCATGTCGTTTATCTCCGTCTGTATGGTAGTATGCTTCGTGATCCCCTTTCACCATTTCCTCGACTAGAGCGCGGATTTCAGCGAGTCGCGTCATCGACGACGTTCCCAACTTCTCGCCTGCCAATTTGTCTCTTTCGGCCAATCTCGCCGCGAAGTACTTCTGGGATTCTCCTCCTTCTGCAGCGGCGTTCAGTTCGGCCCGCGATTCCAGCAAGCTACACCAGTGCACGTACCAGCCAAAATTCAGCAATACGCGATACTGGCCCTTCACCAAGTTGATCAATTGCAGAAACTGTTCGTGAGTATTGATGATCAAACACTGACGTCGGGGGGCAATGGAAACCGGTAGAAAGGCAGCGATTGGGAACTCGATTTCATCGACTCCCGGCCTGCCTCCCTCGTCGCTATGGAACGCTCGATTCGGAGCCTGTTTTGATTTTGTCAACATCGCGACGAATGAATTCAGCGTTTGCGCAGCCAGGAAAACCAGGTCGTTTACATTGCCCAGCTGATCATTCTCGAGCGGGGTAATTTCCTTGTAGTGTGGGATCACTTCCAGATAGAGATTGGGCGTCTGAATCGATCGAATCGAAAACTTCTTCCACGCATCCCTCACGAACAGCCCTTCAGCGGAGCGCGATGTTGCCTCAGGAGCAGCTTTGGCAACCGGTAAATTAATCTTGGAGTAGGGGTTAGAGTCTCTCTTGTTCCGCAGTCCAGCTCTCATCTCCGTAACTCGAACCGTTTCGGCCTCATCGCGGGTTTGGTGTGGCCAGACGGCAAATAAGTCGTAGTCCCCCGAAACAGCGTTCTTATACGTATCTGTACCCGAGTACGGCGGAAACGGGTTCTGGATGCCGCGGATCGGCGACCATTTCATGATCTTCCGGCCGCTCGGCATGTACCCTGGAATCCCCTTTTTCAATTCAACGTCGAGCTTACGGATTTCCGCCGTTTTCATGTCGCGTTGATGGGATGCATCGTTGATTTTGAGGTCTTCGGCAAGCGTGTAAGGCAAGATCGTCGCTTTTGCGGGGTCTTTGACAAAAACCGAGCCGTGGTAAAGCTCGTATAGATTGCCCTGCTTTCGAATCAAAAACTCAACGATAACGCTCCGCTTTTTGTCGGTGGCAACGCCTACGACATCGCCTTCAATCGTGGAATAACAGTTAGGAGACAGATACTTCTCAAGGACTTCACGTTTTCGCGTTTCCGAGATTCTCAAGGGAACGAAGGGCGACCTTTTGGGTGAGTCGTTGTTGGCAGGATTCAGAACATAAAACACGTTCTTGAGATAGTCGGTATTCTTTTCGGTGTTGAACTCGATACCAGATGCGCCGTTCTTGCCAAACGGTGGCAGGTGGCAGAGAAAACCAGCCATTGGGCCCCAGGTACTGGATTTGGCTTTGATGAAGTAGCCCTTTAAGTCGTACGCTTCTTCAATTAGCTGCAGCTTGTCACCGCCAGGAACGCGACTCATGATCACACTGTTCAGTCTGTCAGCGGTAGATTCAAATGCCGCCGAGATCATCGTAGGAAACCCCTCTTTCTCCAGCTGCTTTGGAGTTTTCCTCCGAAGTCCCCTTCTAGGCGGTCCCGGCAAAGGTGGTGGATTTGGCGGACCAAGGGCAGCCTGCAGATTCGGCTGGACCAATGTATCAGAGTTTTTCGGTGGCATCGGTTCGGCTCGTTACGGCGTCTTACTTGTCGGCTTTGGCAATTGCATGAAGTGATCGAAGGTCTTGTGCGTCACCGGATCTAGTACGCGTTTTGAAGTTCACATTGTGTCAAAGCGAAGGGAGGGCGAGGCTCCTGCCGAGCCGCAGAATCAGCAGCACGGTAACGCTTCCGGCTCGGCGGGAGCCTCGCCCTCCCCACCGCGAAAGATGTTCGTCGTTGCGATTCAGTTTTGTCCTTTCCGATGACCGTGATGAAGACAGAAATCGTAGCGACCAACTGGCTTTCCCGGCGTGTCGTTGCAGGGTGACATGCATGAATTCTATTGCTCGCGGTTCGAATCATCCTTTAGCTCCTACCCCGACTTGGGAAACAGCCTTCGATCGATAAATAGGAGATCAACAACCCAACTGCCCGTGTTTTGCAACGGAAAGCTGATTGCTAATTCCCAGTGGTGATTTTTTGGATTGATCACTGCGCCTGCATAATCGTTCTCATCGTAATTCTCATTGAGGTCTGGGCAATGGATCTCAAAGCCAGCCACAACGGCAACGTAATTTTCTACCGTAATGTCGGGCGTGATCGTGCCGGGGTAGGTTTGATGGCTTACCGTCTTATAGTAAATGTTTTTGTTGTTCGCGTTGTTAAACGTTCCAACCACAGGCATCGGACCAGTCAAGCGTGCCTGACGAAAGAGTCGCAAAGGATGGCCTATGAGTGACGCGTTCAGGGCTCGATCATGCTTTTGCAGCGTCAGGATTAGATCGTTGTCGGGCACATGTCCAAAGTTCTTGAAACTCACGTACATGTTGGTGGGGCCGTCAGGCAGGTCGCTGACCACTCCCGCAACCGTGATCGTGAGCGATTGCCCTGGAGCCAACACGCTGGGTTTGCCGTGAAAGACCCAGGGTTCCTGTGAAGCCGGTTTGTGCGTCCAACTACAACTGTTGGTATCCAAGCGGAATCGCTTTTCAATGTCCGACTTCGATAGCCCAGTTGTACTGAACTTCGATTTGGGTGGGACATTCAGCTCGCTTACCTTGCGGGCAGCCAATGCGGTCTTGTTATCCGTGATCAATTTCCCGGCGTCGACCTGATACCTGCTGGCGATCTCCTGCAACGTCTCGCCTGCTTTTGGTTGGTGTGTACAGCCGGCAATCTGCAGTTGCGTTCCGGGCAGGAAATTGGCATTGATCAAGTCGTTGGGAGCGACGTGCAGAGTCTTGGCTGCTTGCTGAAACGTCTCGCCGGCGGCGAGCGTGTATTTTGCATCGACAGGCAGTTTCAGCATGGCTCGCGTGGCCAGACGCTGCACCGCCGCAGTCAGGTTGCCGCCGGCGTTCGGTTCGCCGCCGGCCACCAAGATGCTTCCGTCCTTGAGCATCGTCGCCGACTGCTCCTGGATACCGGCGTGCAACCGCGGTCCCTGGGTGAACGTCGTTGTCAGTGGGTCGTACATCAAGCACGTGGATTCAGTGTTTTCGTCGGCAGCCACGACGGTCAGCTGATCGTATTCATACAGGCTTAACGCCGCCCCCGTGCGCTGACTTTCTTGGTGGAAAGCGTTCGCCATTTGTCAGCCCCCGAATCGAGGATCAGCAAGGGCTGCTGATTTCCTTTGCCCCCCGAAACGACAACCGCTCCGCTGGGCAGCTTCGTCGCTGTATGAAACTCCCTGGCGTGTGGAAGCTGCGGACCCATCGTCCACTTGTCTTGATGAGGGTCGTAGATCTCGACACTGGCAATCGGCTTACTGCGGTCTTGGCCCCCCACCACCAGAACTCGCCCGTCGTCAAGCAGGGTCGCCGTATGATGCACACGCCCCACATTCAGGTTTGCACGGGAAGTCCAGGTCTTGCCATCCACACTCAGCAGTTCGCAACTGCTGATTGCATGCTGGTCCTGGTTCTCACCGCCGACGACCAGCAACGTGCCATCGTGTAGCAGGGTTGCGGTGTGACCGGCACGCGGCAAGTTCATACTTGCCAGTTGAGTCGCTTCGCCAAGTTTGGCCAGGCTCGTTTCACAGCGGTGAACGTCACTTTGGTACGCGTCGCTGCTGGTGTCGTGACCGCCCGTCACAATGACGCGATCGTCCGGCATCAGTGTTGCCGTTTCGGCATTGGCCCAAGTCACGCCTCCGACCCATTTCCATCGGTTCGCAGCCGGATCAAACAGTTCAATGGAATCGGGAACGTGGTCCATGTTGGGGCCAAAATCGCCGCCCATGACAAACACCATGCCATTGCGCAAGCGGGTTGCCCTGTGACCGGCCCTGGCGGTATTCATCTGAGCCATGTTTTTCCAAGCAACGGCAATACCCGCTCTGTCCATTTGCAGGTTGCTGTTCAGCCAAGCTTCGATCGTGTCCCCCAGATTCGACACAATCGACTCCAGCGTCTCACCTGGTTTGACCTCGCGATAGGCCGATGGCGGCAGTTCGATCTTGGTACCGGTCGGGAAATTGGTCGCGAACAGCGTCTGCAAAGAAATGCCAAGTTGAGCGGATTTCCTGGCCGCAGAGACGCCATGAGTTTTCTTGACTTGCGACGCAGGCATCTGCAGACGTTGTCGAGCCAGCATTGTTTTTAGCAACGCAGCGTTGACCCTCAGCAGATCGTCGGGTGTCAGACCAAACAACGCCGCAATCGCGGCCAGTGAATCGCCCGGCTTGACTGTGTACTGATAGTCACGCGGCAACGGTAGCGATTCGTTTTGGCTGAGTTCAGCATTGGCTTCGGCGATTCGTTCCCAGGCGATTTGATATTCGCGTGTGATACTCTGACGCGTCCAGACGGACCCTCGCCGCCTGGGCTTTGTGATGTGGGCGTTTGGCGGCAAGCACAATCGCTGTCCCGGAACCAGTGCATCCAAAGTGCGTTGGTTGGGTCCGTAGAGTTGATTCTCGTCGGAGATACCAAGTCTGATCAGAATCGAATCGAGTGTGTCTCCCGGTTGCACCGTCAACTGAAAACCAGGGTGAGGCGTAAACGTCGCATGGCTGCCCGACGTGCTCTTGGTAAGCTGACTTGGATCCAGCCCCAGGCGAGCTGCGATCAGATCACCCTTCTCATCTTTGCGAACGACGATTTGGAAGTGATCGGGCAGTCTCAGTTTCAGCCCCGGCGCAAAGTTAGCCGCAGCCAATTGCATCGGAGTGATCGCGAACCCAGCCGCAATTTTTTTCAGCGTGTCACCAGCTTTGACAACGTATCGATAGTCAGCAGGCAGCTTCAGTTGATGCGTGCTGCTGTCAGCACGTGCAAAGACAAGATCGCCCCATGGTAGACCCAGCTTCCAGCCAATATCTGCGAAGCTGTCTTCAGCGTTGCAGCGGAATCTGGCACCTCGAGGTAGTTCGATTCGGTCGCCGGCCTGCAGATTGGCGGCGACCAGATCAGCGAGGTTCACGTCGAACCTGGTCGCGATCGTCTTCATCGTCTCGCCGGGTTTCACCGGGTAGGTATAGCCGGTCGGCAAACTCCAGTGTCCGCTAATGCCAGAGTTAGAGTGCCGATCGAGAATGGCAGCCGGATTCGCGATGCCAAACATCGCGGCGATGCTGTCCAGCGTGTCATTGGATTTAACCGCATAGCGGAAACCAGGGGGCAGTTTTAGATGCTGGCCCGCCTTGATGTTCGCGGCGGTCAGCTTGCGAGGATCCGTCTTATACTTAGCCGCCAAGCTGGCAACCCACTCACCGTCCGGTGCAACCCAGGCACCGGCCGGAAGCGTGAGCGATTGCTTTGCCTTGACATTCGCCTGGGCGACGACAGCGGGATCAAAAGTCAACTTCTTTGCCGCTTGCGTCAGCGTTTCGGTTGCTTGTAACGTGTAGCTGTAGTTTGAGAACTGAAGAGGCTGCGGCAAACCGGCAAGCAACTGAGAATTCTGCAGATTCTGTTTCAGCAGCTTTTCTACGCTGACATTCAATCGGCCGGCGACTTGCGTGATGGTCTCTTCAAGCTGCCGATAAGTTGTCGCTTGTACAGGTAGATCGATTTTGTCCTTGCTGAGGTCAATCAAGCTGGTGTCCGTGTTCAACACGACCGTTGGCGCGATTGACTGCGTGACTCCGTGAGTGCAGAGCGCCCACTTCTTGTTTTCCTTCTCACCCTGCACGTCAAAGGAGATTTCGATTTCGGATTTGTCACTCAGTGAAATCAGCTGATTGGGGCTGACGTTGGTCAGTTCAACGACGAGTGAAGTCTTGGTGTGGTGATCATTGACGACGACGTTGGAGCCCGCGAAGCCCGCTCGAATCATCTGAATTGGCTTGTCATGAACCTTGTTGGTGATCGACAGGATTTGCTCCTGGGTACCGCGCAGCGGTTGAGGACCAAGTTTCAGGTTCTGGTAGCTGCAGATCACACGCGTGTTGTGGGAGCCTTGCTCGGTGTCCGCACGGACATGTGGAAAGGTCAGGGTCAGCGTCTCGTGTGCATTCAGCGTCTGATTGCCAGTTGCCAACAGGTAGACCTTCGTGGCGGCGGGCTCGGCAACTGCCTGCAGTTGGTAACCCTTTTCCTGAATTTTCAGATGTCCCAGTTGGTGCGAATCGAGCGAGCCGGGGCGAAATTGGAGGACAAAATGATGTGCCGTGTGGCTTGGCGCCTTGCCCAAAGCGGCGAAGGTGAGGTTCTGGTTGAGCAGATTTGTGATCTCCAGACGCATCATCGCGCCCGTCCGGTCGTGCTCGCTGTAGTGCAGCGTGGGAGATCCACTGGCGTCGACGAATCGCAAATTTACCGCATGCTGACTGTTGCTGGCCGGCTGCACGCGACGCTGAGCCAGTGCGGAGGAAACGCCTACTAGATCCGGCATGATGACCCCAACCCGTTTCAAATCATTTTGAAGAATTTAAGTGTCTAAGAATCACGAACACGGTGTTATCCGTGATCTGACTGCTTGTTTTGTTTTTGTAGCAACAGCCAGCCTTCCTTGATCTCTTGCGGGCTCTTGAAATGGGCGTCGGTACTGGCGGGAACGACGCGCTGCGGTGTTTGCCAGCGCCCCTGATGCTCCGGTGTTTTGTTGCGCTCGGTCCAATGCCACTCGTATCCCGGCTCGGCGGGCAGCGGCAATTCAATCTCACCTTTGGCGGTCAGGATCGGCATCGCGCGAAAGCTAACCTGCATCGTTTCCAAGGCAAGACGATACTGGTCCGCTGGAAGATCAATGACCTTGGTTGGCAAGACTCCGGTCGTCGCGTGCAGTTTTCCGCGGGGATCAAACAACATGGTCAACTTTTGCGGGCTGCCGTTCAGTTTTAGGTGCAGCGGCGGCTGTGTGGACTTGTAGACCGTCACCCAATCGCCCGTGTCGGTGGCAGCGTCGGCCTGCGGCGAGAAGAATGTGTTGGCAATCCGCCCCGTCGAATCACCATTGTCTAGCCAGTAACCGACGAGTCCGTCGTTCAGCATGGCGTGTTCACCGAGCCGTACTGGGATCGCGACTTTTTCAAAACCGTCGGTTTGACGCTCGTGCAGGCCTCGGCGTTTGCGTAGATCCTGGCGAAAGTTGATCCAGTCGTGACTGATCTCCGGCAAGCCCTGCAGTTCGAGTTCGACAAAGGCACGTACGACAGCCAGCGGCTGTCCCATCAACAGCGAAACGCCTTGATGCTGCGCCAAGGATGCTGGTTCGATGTTGTGTAAGGCACTTGCCAGCACCGAGATGAAACTGTTGACCGGACAATGCTGACATATCTGCATCGCCGTAGCGCGTAGATGAGCGTTGGCAATCTGCTCGGGGCGAGCCACGTTCAGCGGGCTACCGGGAGCGATGTGCCAATGACCATTGAAATCGATGATTCCCAGACCCTGGCCGTTCTGGTCGTAGACTTGCAGCGAGTTGTCTAAGTAGTTGGCTGCGACCCAACCGCAGATCGGGCTGGTGGCAGGGTGGTCATTCATCTCCAGATCGTCATCCAATGCCGACAGCCAACGCAGATTCAGGCGGGCCGGTTGCATCAGGCGGGGCGGCAGGATGACCAACGGCGGCTTATTTGGCTCGTTCATCAAATTGGCTTCTGGTGCCGTCATCACATTGTTGACGATCGTTTTCTGCACATCCAAATCACGGACCTGACCAAACGTGTCGATCAACCTCAACCGTGACAAATACATCGTTCCGCTGCGCAGAGGCTGAAAGTCGTATTGCGATTCCGGTGCGCGGTGGTTCTCGCGACCGACCGCGCGGGCCACCTTGTCGGCAAACAACTTGTACTGCGGAAAGGCCAACGGATCGTCCACCGGCAATTGATACACTTGGCGATGCATCAACAGCGCGTTGTTGAAACCGCTGAGCGACTGGCCGAGGCTGTTTAGTTTGCCGGCATCGAGCTGCGGGTGAACTTCATCAAGCAAGAACTGCACGAACTCCAACCACGCCTGAAGCCGATCTGCCTGAATCCGCAGTCGTTTCGCTTCGTGCGGTTGACTGCGAGCTTTCGTCGCCGCTTGGTTGGCCTTTGTGACACGGTCTTTCAGCCAGTCTTTGACTTTCTCTCTTTTTTCCCGATTGCTGGGATCGATTGGTTGCTGATAGCCCTGTTTCGTGAGCTGCTTGACGAGAAAGGTCTCCAGTTGGTTGGAGAGTTGTTTGGTGGCGTGCGGCGTCAAATAGCTGCGACCATCGTAGACACTGGGATGCTTAACAACTTGGGCACTGGAGTCTTTGAAATGCAAGTCGAAGGGGCCGTCACCATCCTTGGCGGCAGGCCAAACAAAGTTGTCTCGCAGGAATCCCTCGGCATAGTCGGGACTATCGGAAGCGAGGTTCGAGTCACGCCGGGCGGCAAAGTGCATCACTTGCCATTCCAGCATGAACGGATTCCACGGTTTTCTCGAAACGTCGCGTTTGGCCAGGCCGCGAATCTGCTTCAGAACCTTTTCCAGCGTCGCGTGGTCTGCGGCTTTGACCACTTGGTCCATAATCGCGGGCAACTTCGCGGGGTCTTTGGCCTTGACCACTTGGTCCACCTTGGGCAGCGCTGGCATGGTCAGCAACTGGCAACCAACCAAGCCGTCCGCGTCATGACGGGGCGTCGCTTTGACGGTATCGCCATCGCCAACCAGTAGCACCACGGGTTCCTGCGGTTGCCAATAACGCGGCCCCGCTTTCGCTTGCAATTTGTAGGGAGGTGCTTTGTCACCGACACGTTGATTAACGCGGACAATTTCGGCTTCGACCGTACGTTTGGCATGTTCCAAGTTGTCGGTGTCAACAACCAGGGTCCGTTGAAGCTGAACCAGTTCGTGATCGATCTCGCGTTCAATGAACTCTTTGATCGAATCGATTTCCGGATACTCGTCGAAACCGATGTCGGCCGGATAGGCCGCCTCCATGTACTTGGCCCAATCGGAGTAGATGCGCCGCTGCAGCGAACGGATCTGAAAGCAGGTGCGATCGCGTTGCAGCTGGCACAGATTCAGCCGATTCAACAAGTGGGCCAGGATCGTGGGCAGCGTCGTAGGCTCGGCTTGTCGATGCGCGTGGGCTTTAAGGTCGGCGGCATCGACGCGCCGGATCGACCACAAGATGGCTTCGCCGATTCCGGTGAAGCCTTTGGAATGCCTGGCTTCCAGGAATTTCATGCCGATGTCAACTGTCTGACCTTCCATTTGCGACGACAGATGAATCGACTCGATCTGTTCCTCCAAGCGGCGTTTCTTGGCGAATCGCTTTTTCTTGTCCTTGATCTTTTTGGTGCCGTCATAGGCCAGATAGGCGGAGAGTGCTTCGGTTTGACTGTTGCCGATGGCAACGGTGACTTGCTCTGGTTTGATGTTCTGATTGTCGCTGCCAGCGGATGTCTTCAGTTCGATCTGGGCATAACACAACATCCACTTTGGAAACGTCGTCGGCTTCTTTACTTTCACCGGATTCCACTTGTCACCGGCTAATTGTCGATCAATCTCGAGACCGAATTGCCGCCGTAATGTCTCGAACCTCGGATCCTGATCCGGCGGTGGAGTCTTCTTCACATGGGTATAGCCGGACTTGATTTGGGCGAGCGATTGCTGGAAATACTCGCTGGTCAGCAGTTCACCGGCACCGCTGGAATACCAGCCGACGATCTGGTAACTCAGGCCATCGGGAATGGTCTCGATCGATTCATCGTGAAAGCCAAACACCGAGTGGCAGTTGGGGTAAAAGGCGGCGAAAGTCGGTTCGCCATAGCCGACCGCTGTCAGTTTGTGCCCTGGCCTCTGATGCAGATAATCGGATCCGCGATTGGTGTCTTTTCTGTATTGTTCAATCGGTTGTGCCCTGCCCATGTAGCGGAAGGGCGTATCCGTTGGATGCTGTTTCTCCAGCGGATAAGCGACCGGAGTCATCAAATTGGGTGGGTTCTCGTTGGGAGCAAATAGATAGTCGCTCTCTACAACCCACTGCTTGTCAATGTTGTTGTTCCGCGAGCGTGAAATCAGCCAGCGATTGGGAACGGCCGGAAATTCGATCGTCGCTGTCTGACCGGCTGCCTGCGCCGTATTTGGAATGCTGCTGGTCAACGCATCCGGCAGGGCCCAGTGAAGATGGACGCCGTTGGCGAGCACAAAGTCATTGACGAACGCGGACGCCAGGATGTGTTCGCTCAGATAAGGCGTGTCGGGATGGACATCGGTTCTCCCGTCAAAAAAGGGCAAACCAGAGAAGTCGGCCACTGGATTGGCGACTGCCGTTTCGCTCGCGAGGAACAACGCGTCGAGGTGAACGGGAACGAGCAGGATGGTGTTGTTCATGGCCCCAGCGGATCGGTCTTCAATGGTGGGGTGCAACCGTGATGCAGATTCTGACCGCGCTCAGTGGGCCTTCGTGGAGACATCCATTCTTACATTCGCCAAAATGAGCCAGAGTAGTTGACTGGCTCAGCGACCGAATTGCAAGCTTTTAAGAGAGTATTTGAGCGTTTGCCCGAAAAACGCCTCCACTTCGGAATCGTGACAACTAGATGCGGCACGGGGCAAAGATGATCCTGAATTGCAGAGGGCACGCAAGTACGTTGAGCTCTGTCTTTTGATCGAGAAAGTAACGGAGGCGTCACGCATGCGAAACTATCCTCTTAGCGAAGATGTGCCAGAACGTTCCCGAGATGGAGCCCGAGCGAGCCGCAAGGCTTACGAATCGATTGATCTAAGTGGCCAGTACGAAGCCATCATGAAGATCCGTGCCTGTTAGCTTTCGGCGTTTATGCGATGGGAGGGCCATTGGGCTCACCGTCGCTGATCTGCACGTTATCTTCTTTTCCCAGCGGCAAGCGGGTGGTACTTCTTTACTTCAGTAACCGCGGCGCATCCGACAGCGGCTGAGTGGAAAGCATGGCAGGCCTGAAAATACCACCGGCTCCCTGCCAGTCGTAAACGGCGATTGCGATCTGCACCCTTTCGCCGCCTCGAGTCCAGCTTGTGATGTCCCAGCTCTTTCGTTCCTCAAAAGCGGTGATCCGGTTTTCGATGTCGCCACTTTCACCAACCAGATTCCCATTGATGTAAAGACGGTAATGGTCATCCACACCGGTGAAATTGATGAATCGGCGATCGGTCCAGTCTTCCGGAATGTCAACGGCAACACGGTACCAGGCCCAGTCGTCGAGCGTTTCAAATCCCTGGCTCTCCCAGTGTCGGGTAATTGCGATTTCGCCCCAGTCCGAGTCGTCAAAGTCGCGCTGGTGCCAGCCGTTGTCACTGCCCGAGCGTTCCAGATCCGGTCTGAAACGCCACTTGAGTTTATCCAGTCTTATCGACTGCGCGCTCAATTCACTTCTCAATCGCTCAAGAACATCGTGATCGACTTTGCGGAAGTTGATGTTGACCGGAGCATTCAAGAGCTGGGCGAGCAAATAACGCCCTGCGGAGTTCGTTTCACC
Organism: Pirellulaceae bacterium; assembly: GCA_963714715.1. GTDB lineage: Bacteria > Planctomycetota > Planctomycetia > Pirellulales > Pirellulaceae > JBFJVZ01. The sequence goes on from CAVQPV010000027.1 coordinate 16,535, forward strand.
TTCGACACGTGCCGCGCAGACGAAGATTGATCCACCGCTGGAAAACGGGATGCGATAGATGACACCGTGAGTGTTAACGTGCTTCAGGTCGTGGTTGTCCCACAACAGAAGTACGGGGTCGATGAATTGCGAATAGTTTTGAATCTCCGGCACGATGTCGCCGGCGAGATCAAAGTGCTGGAGTTCGACCAGCATTTGCCGTGGCAGAGAGAATCTTTCACTGTCTGCGACTACAGGACCGCCACGTAGAAACCAATGGCTCTTGAGCGGAAAACTGTTCGGCTCGTTCGATGGAAGCAGGATGACGTCCCCTCTTCCACTTGCAACGATGTCCAGCAGTTCCGCGTCCAAAAATCGCGTCAAATACACGAGGTCGAGTGATGCATCTACTGAATGTTCACGGACAAAGTCGAAGTCGAACTGCTGATCGTCATGGATTTTGAGATCAACACGTTTCGAAACTCGTGCTGCCGGAACAATCCAGATCGGCCAATGATTCGTTACTCTTGTGCCGTCATCGTCAACTGAAAGAGCATGCAGCAACAGACGAATAGGTCGCTTCGTGACTGGAACATCGAATGAGAATCCGTGCGATAAGTTTGCTGCCGACCCGCCAGTGGCGTCCAACCGGGTACTGCTTTTACCGAACGCCCGCCCGCTTTCGTCCAATAGCCGGACTTCGATGCTGTTCAGCTCATGCCCTGGCTCACGGCCGTGGGAACTTGACAGTATTTCTCCTTCAACCAACTTCCCACCTTCAAAGCTTCGTCGGTCGTTCTCCGTTTTCAAGAGCAGCATGTTGTCGCCGTGCCAGTTCCATTGATCAGCTGTGAATTTCTCATTGTCGGCATAGTCAATCAGCCCCATACCGCAGAGCGGAATATCTCGCATGACCGAGACTACGTATCCACCATACGGGACTTCGCGTCGATACGCCTCTATCTGGTACTTGCGCATTAACATCGCGTAGTTCAGCGAATCCGCACGCAGATTGGCCAACGCATTCGGACCGATAAGGTTGGTCATGTCTTGGTGCCACTGTTTGTTGGCGTCAAGAAAACCCGGCAACCAGAACGGGCGTTTGTCACCGAACTGAATCAGCAACTCGTCAGGATCCGTCCATGTATCAGCCGCGATCGCTTCGCCCAGAACCAGCGGTTTGGTTTCACGCTGTGAAATGTATTTCTTCAGCTCCCCCAGTTTGCTGACCCAGGTGTGGTTGTTGCCGTAGGGATGATCGTCATAGAAGTCGTGAATTCGATTCCATTGAATCCAGCTGCTGTCGTCTTCAATGATTGCTCCGGGAATGCGTTGTTTGCAGAGATCGTAAAGCGACTTGATCACATCAAGGTCGGCGCTGTGGCCGGTTTCGCACGTCAGGCTGCGAAGCACGACTGACGGGTGGTTGCGATCGTACAGAAAGAACTCGTCGAACTCCTTCGTCAGCGGAGGCAGATGTTCCGCTGACAAGTCCGGATGCCAAGTCGGGTATTCAACCCAGGCAAGCATGCCCAGTTCATCGCATAGTTCCAGGTAGCGTTGTGGCGGAATCCAAAGGCAGAACTTCATCAGGTTGAATCCACGCGTTTTGGCGCAGCGGATTTCGTGCCGCATGAAGTCTTCGTCCAAGGATGGCGCGTTGGAAGGCGGTGCGTAGCCCCAGTTTAAGAGGCCTCTGATGTTGAGCGGATGTCCGTTCAGAAGAATCCGGTCATCGACTGCCACGATGTCCCGCAGTCCCGTGCGCATCACAAGCTCATTTGTTGTTCGCTTGTTGTTGGTAGCGACGAAGCGGACTTCATACAGAACCGGATTATCTGGTGACCATAAATTTTCGTTCTTAATTTGATGGGAGCCTGTGATTACAAGGCTACTGCCGGACTTCCCCTCTGTTTGGACGTCCTTCAGCTTGGTCGTGTCGATGCCTGACCATTCTTCGTCACCGTGCAGCCGTGTCTGGATCTGCAGTGCGACGTCGCCTGTGATCGGGGCTGGAGAGGTGACCGGCAGTTCAAAGTGAATCGTTCCGTCAGCGTTGCCCATTACCATCGCGCTGAGTTCGTCAAATCTGAACGAAGGCGTGACGATCAGCTCAACCGGTTTCCAGATGCCGCCGAAATGCGGAGTAAAGACGGGCAGAAAGCCCTGGGTGTTGTGTCCGACTTTTTCATCGACACGGACTTCGACGTTCCAATCGTCACTTGAACACGCGATCGTTGTCACATCAAACTCGAACGGCGTCCACGCTCCGAGGTGCGTCCCGAGCCGCTCGCCGCAAAAATAGACTTCCGCTTCAGTCGCCACTCCGTGGAAGCGGAGCAATATTCGTTCGTCATCGCGGGTGCGAACCGGTTCGATGGCACGAAAATAAATCGACTTGCCGTCGAAATCCGGATTGATCTGATCTTCTATCGTGCCGGGCACATGGATCGGACGATGTGCCCGCGGAGCTGTTTCGAGTGCAATTTGCCACTCGCCATCGAGTGAAGTTTTGTTGGCTGCCACCGTGGTATCGAACCGCTCAGCGCGGAGAACGGCGCCGTTGAATCCCGCTGAGCAAGCTGCCACGAGGCAGGCAGCGGCGAACAAAAGGTCTGTCCCTGGTCTGCTGATGAAAACCGTCGCTGGTCGCATTGCTTAGCGTCGAAAGCAGTGAGGGACGACCAAGACGGGAACGTTGCCTTTTCCCATCACATCGGCGCTAAGCCAGTTTTCGACCAAGCTTCCTCGGCTGGCTCCCATCAGAATCAGGTCCGTCTGTTCCTCCCTAGCGATTTTCAGAATCGTCTCGACGACGTCTCCTAGATGGGTTCGCGAGGAAACTTTCACACCGGCGTCACTGGCGGCGTTCGAAAAGACGAGGCAGGATTGAATGCCATCCTCGACAGTCTCGCCATCACGCAGAATATGCAGCACGGTTACGTCAGCAGCCATCCGTTTGGCAACTTCCATCACATACTCGGCAATCTCACCGGCCGCTTCTTCACCAGCGGTGGGGATCAAGATTCGCATAGTCGAGGCTCGTTTTTGTCCGTTCAGTCCCTTCAAGGAGGGTGAGAGTATAGCTGAGTGGCCAACGATGTTGAAATCTAACGACTGCCTTCAATCCATCCGTTTGCCGGCCAACAAACGACCACTATTGCCGGTTTCCCATACGTTTTCACGATAGCCGACAACCTCGCCAAGAAACGTCGGAATTCGGTTTCTGAACAGCCAACCGGCCGCCAACCGGCCCCTCAATCAGAATTCGGGGCAGACGGACCACTCGTTGTTCTTTAGCTGCCCAGTATTGATTGCAGTAAGACGCCCACCGGTCCAACCATGATGGGAGCCAGCATCGTGGCCAGATTTGCGATCTGCCGTTTCACGGAGAGGTTCCCGCGTTCGCTCAGCCACTGGCCCAATGGTTGTGTGCAATCCGACGCGCGATGCTGTCCGATCGCTTCCTTGTGCAGAGCGATGACGGGAGGCGCAAACGTTGCGAACAACGTGAGCGTCATCACCACTCCCCAGTACAAGGTTAGACCGAGCCCGAATCGAGATAGCACTTCACTCGCCGATTCGCTCAGCAACCGAGCCGGAAGCTGAACGAACAGCATCAACGCAACGGTGCTCGCCACCAATACCAGGCTCGACGCCTGGAAGGAGTTTTGCAGTTGCGTCACCCGCTCGGCAAACGCTGACTCCCAGTCAGCACGCGTTATGCTGTCCGCCGCAGCGACGGCCGCACCCAAAGCCGCCACGATTGCAACAACCAAAGCGCCCAAGACGAATGGAACGAGGCACGCATAGTACATGCGAGATTGCCCTAACAAGATTCCTTGATCCCCATCGGCCGCAAATTCCGCCGGCCATCCGGGGCTAAGCAGCATTAGCTGGCGGATGGTGTTGTAAGTCAGCAGATAAGGCGCCGCTTTTACTATCCAGATCAGTGTAAAGACACCTACTGCGAGGACAATTGCTAACAACATGACTCGATATGTGGTGCGCCGAGCTGTAACACTTAGTTTGCGGAAGTGCCATAGTTGGAGAGTGATGACGCCCACGCAGATCGACATCTGCAGTAACACCGCCGCTCCGTAGGTGAGCAGGTCTCCCAAATGCGAGTAAGCTACAGCGCGGTCACTGAACTCCAAGAACTCGATGTGGTCCAACGGTTCCGAGGGCGCCAAGAATTGCAGAATGCCCGTGCCGAGCAGGAACGGCAAAGCCGGAGCAACGGCGTAAACGACCCAGCCCGCACCCAGCTGACCATCCGACGCATCTTTCGTTTCATTCATCGCGCAAGCATCTACCTCAAGCGTGCCGCTGACCGGTTCGTTGACAACACCGGGCCGAACAATTCTATCAGCGACCCACAGGGGATCACCATCGGTGACTTTAGACTAGAAAAACTCGAACGATCGAGGGACCGTGTTCCCGTCAACCGGTCAGAAAAGCCCCCTTAATGGATCGAGCATCAAACCACCGCACTCCGGAATGCGATACCTTTGAAAGGTTAGCGAGCGTCGCCCACGCATCGCGTAGGTCATGCTCGGCATGACACATTACGGTGTCGATGGGCGATACGATCCGGTGCGAGCGTTCGCTGATGGTCTCCGTCGCCGAGTTCGCGTTGGGAAAGGGATTCGCTGTGGCGGCAATGGCCGGTGTCCTGATTAAATATTCACAAAGAAATCCACAACAAGCCATCATGCTCAAAACACGGGAAGCGGATAGCGGTACTCGATTCTCTTCAGTTCACGCGATCGCCATTTTTATCGCCACGCTTGCGGTATGCCTCGGGGATGTCATCGCCGACGACGGGAAACACCGATCGGTCCGGGGAGGATGCTTTTGCGAACGCATGCTGCGGCCAGATGGAAGGAAGTGTTCTTTGACCCGGGGACCGGTGACTGGAAGGAACGATGGTTCCTCGACGGCGAAGTCGGCAAGGTGAAAACTGGCCCCAGCGGCATGGAGCTGACCGCCGGGCCGGAATTCAAGAACGATGCTCATCACATGGTTCTGTGGACACGCGACAGCTTCGCCGGGGATTTGAAGATTGAATACGACTACACCCGCCTGGACGACGAGACTCGCTGCGTCAACATTCTCTACATCCAGGCGACGGGCAGTGGCGAGGGGCAATATGCGAAAGATATTTCAAAATGGAACGAGCTGCGACGCGTTCCGGCCATGCGGACGTACTACGACCACATGCATGCCTACCACATCAGCTATGCCGCCTTTCCGAATAACGAGGATGCCACCAGCTACATCCGGGCCCGCCGTTACCTGCCTGACGCGTCCGGGCTCAAAGGCACCGATCTCGAGCCGGACTACTACCCTCGAGGGCTGTTCAAGAAAGGCGTCCCTCACAAGATCACCGTCATCAAGAAGGCGCGGGAGCTGTTCATGCGGATCGAAAACGCGGAGCAGACCTATTACTGCCACATGACCAACCCCGATCTGCCTCCGATTGACGAAGGACGCGTTGGCCTACGCCACATGTTTACCCGCTCATCGCGGTACCAGAACTTCCGCATCAGCACCATCCTTCCTGTCGCACCCCCTGCGCACCAGAGCGACAAGTATGCTGACCATGAGACGCTGGTAGCTCAAACGCACCTGACATCGCTCCAGGCCCGGGAGCGTGTGCTGCGCAAAACCGTCGCCAGAAATTCCTGCTGGCCGCACGGCGCCTGGGGAGACACCCTTTGGTCGCTCTCGGCTTTGTACTTGAACGAGAAGGTGGAAGACGCCAACGCACGTTTGCTCAAGCGGGCAAATGACTACGTCGCCAGACGCCGCGCCAACGAGGAGATTCCCACTTTCACGCCGGAGGCCAGCGAAACCCCGTGGGCCTACTTCGCGCTAACCGACTACGTGCGAATTCTCTACTTGTTTCACGCGAAGAGCCCACACTTTCCGGGCCGTCTCGCGGCGGAAACGGAAGCCGCCATGAAGCAGGCTCTCTGGTTCTGGGTGAAGACAGACAGCAAGCTGGCGGATGCATCGATGGAGAATCTGCTGGTTTTGCTAGGCACCGAGAACCACGACCTGACACGGCGGCCGAATCACTATCTGGTCTCGTCGCTTTTGAAGGATGACCCGGCGTATCGCGACCGGCGCTTCGACGATGGCCACACCGCCGCCGAGCATGCCGCGGCTTACACGGCGTTCTTTCGAGCGTGGCCGCGAACGCGGGCGATGACGGGATTGTGGTTCGAAGTCGGATCGAACACGTATCAAAAATATTCCTGGCCGGCCTTGTTCAATCTGCATGAGCTGGCACCGGATGCTGTCGTCAGGAATCGCTTCGGCCTGCTGCTGGACCTGGCATTCATCGAGGAGGCGCAGATCTCCGTGCGCGGTCGACGGGGCGGAGGACGAAGCCGGGCTGGATACGGCGTGAACAGCTTCGAATCCTACAAGAACCTGCTCTACGCTCCGGAAGGCCTTGCTGCCGGCTCGAGCCATTCGAAGGTCATCGAAACCAGCCGCTACCAGTTGCCCGCCGCGGCGATCCTGTTGCGCAAGCGGGAGTTCCCGGCCCCAGAGCCATTCGTGATCCGCAACCGCGTGCTCGGGGAAGTGGAGCCAGGTCGCCCGGGAGATGGTGGTGGCCATCGACATGCTGCCGACTCGGCCTTGGTGAACTACGCCTACCGGACGCCGCACTTCCTGCTCGGCAGCACCTTGCAGAACCCGGCCCTGAGCATGCTGGATCCGGAGACCAGTGAACCGGTCCTGAAATACGGCGGAATTTCCAGACAGAATCGCTGGTGCGGGATGCTCTTCGATGATCCCGCCAGCGATGAGATCTGCGCGGTCTATCCGGTGATCGAGAAGACACGCGGCGGTCGTCCGCAGCATCCGCTTTGGAGCGTCCAGCACGAGAATGTCATCATCCTCCAACGCATCGCGCCCGCGAGACGCAAGGGCATGGGATCCTATAGCACGGGAAAGGTCGGCATCCGCTTCCACGGTCGAGAGTTAGAGAAGGTGGAAGAAGACGGCTGGATCTTTGCCGGAAACGGAAAGGCATTCATCGGGGTGAAGTTCCTCGATGGCGGATACCAATGGGACGAGGAGCGGGAGGAGGCAACCCCCGCTGACTTCGACCGTGCGTCAGACAAGTCGCGCATTCTTCTTCATGCTGGCGACGTCACCACCCATGGATCCTTCGCACGGTTTCGGGCCGAGGTGCTCGCGACTCGTTTGAACGTCAGCGCCAATCAGGTGGAATACGAATTCGGCTCGACCGATAGCCGCCTCGAAGTCGCGCTCTACGATGGAGACAACCTCCAACGCTTCTCGTTGCCCCGCATCAATGGCAAGCCGATTGATCTTCGTCCGCCGACAACCTTTCAAAGCCCCTACCTCAACGGCGCGTTCGGCAGCGACAAAATTGACGTTACGGTCGGTCCCGTGGAGCAACTGCTGGACTTTTCTCGGGGGGCGGGGACCGACGAATGAACGACTCCGCAGTAGAAGGAAGTGCCCGTTGCACCTGTCGCTCGCGGAGGAAACAGGTTTTCTAAGAGAGCGAAAGCCATCTTCACACCCATTTTTCTGTCCCTAGACCTAGAGACGCAACGGAATGAACCGATCGATTACCGCGTTTGTCGTAGCGTTCTTCGCCTTCACGGCGGTCCTGACGTACCCAACCGCCGAGGCGAGTGATCTGGAGACCGGCTTTCGCACTCCGCCCCACAGTGCCGGGGTCCGCGCCTTCTGGTGGTGGCTCAACAGCAATGTGACCAAAGAGGCCGTTACCCGTGACCTCGTCGAGATGAAGGCCAAGGGCTTTAGCGGGGCATTGATCTTTGACGCCGACGGCAGCAGCCAACGGGGCAATCGGCCAGTCCCAGCCGGGCCGCTGTTCGGATCTCCTGAATGGGCAGAGCTGTTCGTGCACGCTTGCCAGGAGGCAAAGCGTCTGGACCTTGAACTGAGCCTGAACATCCAAAGCGGCTGGAACCTGGGTGGGCCCAAGGTGACCGCGGAAGAAGCAACACAAACACTCGTTTGGTCAAAGGCTGACGTCAAGGGACCGGCGACTTTTGAACAGGTGCTGCCCTCCCCACGTTTCAGAGATTTCTACAGAGACGTCGCCGTGATCGCAGTTCCCATTCCGGCTGCGGGCACGCTTCGTCCTATCAAGGATCTGCACCTCAAGAGCGCCACGCGGGAGCTTGGCGGATCTGCGCCGGATTGCCGATACCTGCTTGACACGGATCGAGCGCTGCCTGGCGAACTCGCGGTGAAAAGCAGCGATATCCTCAATCTTTCCGCGAAGATGGACGACGCGGGGACGCTCCGCTGGGACGTTCCGAAGGGCGATTGGGTGATCATTCGGATCGGTCACACCGACACCGGCGCGCATGTTTCTACACAGAGTGTCGGCTGGGGCGGCCGCGTGTTGGACTACATGAACTCCGATTCGCTTGACGCTTATTGGAATCGGAATGTTGAGCCGTTGCTCAACGCCATCGGTGCCATGGCCGGAACGACCCTGCGCTATGTCCACACCGACAGCTGGGAAGGCGGGGGTATGAATTGGACGCCGGGCTTTGACCGGACGTTCCGAGAGAACCGCGGCTACGATCCTCTTCCCTGGCTGGCGGTCCTAGCGGGGTACGTCGTTGATAGCCGTGAAGATTCGAACGCCTTTCTCGCCGATTTCCGCAAGACCATCGGCGACCACGTGGCCGACCACTACGGCCATCTGGCAGCGCTGGCTCGCCGTCACGGCATGGCAACGCATCCCGAGTGTTCCGGCCCGCACGCAGGACCGCTGGACGGACTCAAGAACTACGGTCGCAGCGAACTGATGATGAGCGAGTTCTGGTCACCCTCGCCGCATCGCCCAAGAGCGCCGAATCGCTTCTTCGTCAAACAAGCGTCATCCGCCGCCCACACCTATGGCAAGCGACTGGTTGGCGCTGAGGGCTTCACGACGATCGGACCTCATTGGAACGACGTGCCCTGGTCGGCGATGAAACCAAGCTTTGATCACGAGTTCTGTGCGGGTTTGAATCTGTTGTTCACCCACACGTTCACTTGCTCTCCGAAAGAGATGGGCGTCCCCGGCCAGGAGTACTTCGCCGGCACGCATTTCAATCCTCAAGTGACTTGGTGGGATGAAGCCCCGGCGGTGGTCGACTACTTCAAGCGTTGCCAGTATCTCGCCCAGCAGGGCGAGTTCGTCGCAGATGTGGTTTACTACTACGGGGACCATATCCCGAACATTGCCACCCTCAAGGAATCAGATCCAGCAGCGCCTTACCGGGATTCGATTACGACGTGCTCAGCGAGGAACTGTTGCTGTCCAGCCTAACGGTGGAGCGAGGGCGGCTCACGCTGCCCTCGGGTATGGATTATCGCGTGCTGGTTCTGCCCGACCATCGCGTGCTGTCGCTGGGTGCACTAAGAAAAGTGAACAAACTGGTTCGCGCTGGTGCCACCGTCCTGGGGCCAAAGCCGATGCGGGCGGTCAGTCTGGAAGGCGGTGCGGAAGGCAAGGAGCTTTTCGAGCAGCTGGCTGACGATCTTTGGGGGCCGGGGGAGCAGGCCGAGGACGCAAAAGGAACCCGCAAGGTCGGGCAAGGCCGCGTGGCCTGGGGGATGCCCGCCCGCAATCTGCTGCAAGCCGATGGCGTCGCTCCTGACGTGACATTTCAGGATCAGGAAATAGCTTCGGCTATCAATTGGATCCATTACCGGATCGACAATACGGATCTGTATTTTCTATCCGAGCCGAACGGCAAGGCCGTGAGCACCGACGCGATCTTCCGTTGTCATGGCCGCGTCCCTGAATTCTGGGACGCGGTGGATGGATCCTGTCGAGAAGCTGCCACCTTCAAGTTTGTCGACGGACGCACCCAGGCGCCGTTGGAGTTCGATCCCTACGGCAGCATCTTCGTGGTGTTCCGGAAGGCGTCGTCGGTCGATCGGAGCGATGGTCCGAACTTCCCCAGCTGGCAGCAGACACAATCCATTGCCGGGTCGTGGCGTGTCACCTTCGATGCCAAGTGGGGTGGACCCGAGCAAGCGGTCCATTTCGATTCCCTGACAGACTGGACCAAGCACAAAGATCCAGGGATCAAGTTCTACTCCGGCAAGGCCGTCTACCGGACTAGCTTCGAGATCGATGACGATCCGGCCGACAAACCCCTCGCCATCGAACTCGGAGAGGTCAAGGACGTCGGCATTGCCAGGGTAAAACTCAACGGGACGGATTTGGGCGTTGTCTGGCGGCCGCCGTTCCGGGTGAATGTCAGCAAGGCTGTCAAACGCGGCGAAAACCAGCTGGAGGTCGTGGTCATCAACTCGTGGCGCAATCGCCTGATCGGTGATCGAGACGTGCCCAAAGACAAACATCTCACCGGAACCAACATCGCCGTCACCAAAAACTGGAAACTGGAGCCATCCGGTGTTCTGGGTCCGGTATCGCTGAACATCGATAGCACACGATGAGGAAAGCTCCATGAGTTCAAGTTTCATCAAGATAGATTTTTTCTTGACTTCCACTTCATCCACGCGGTCGCCCCCCGCCGGCTGCTGCTCACGAAGCCTTTCTTGACTGCGAATGCGTGCGACACTCTGGCGCCTTTTGCTCGTCTAAACCTGCTCGTCTGCTCCTGGGTTCAGGCAACTTCTCAGCAGGCAAGCGATGTCACCGGGATTCGTCTACGGCATTGTCTTCGCGCTCGAGCGAACACAAACTTGCTCACCGGACCCGCAAGGGCGGCCTCCCGCTTGGTAGACTAGCGAGCCGGTGCTTGGAGTTGATTCGCGGGCCTTTCCGCTCACTTCACTGCCTTCCTTTCCTCGTGACGAGAGATACCAACGTGAGCAAGATGTGGGTGTGGTCCGCGGTGTTGTTGCTGGGCGGCGCTGCTCAGGTGGCCCGAGTCAGTGCGAATGATGAAACCTTTGCTTATCCACCAACGATCTCGCTTGAGGACGTGGAAGCGTGGATCGCAAAAGCGCCGAAGGAACACCCTCGCTTGCTCGCTTCTGCAGCCGAGTTGGACGCCTTGAAACAATCGACCAAGGGCAACCCGCTGGCGAAGGCTTTGGCAACGGCTGTCGTTCGTAATGCACTGGCAATCGAAAAGATCGCACCGATCACGCGCGAGCAGGAAGGGCGACGATTGCTGGGGCAGTCAAGGCGATGCGTGGAACGCGTGATCACATTGGCGATGGCGTATCACTTGACCGGTGATACTCGCCATGCTCGTCGTTGCGAACAGGAAATGTTGACGGCGGCCGGATTCACGGATTGGAATCCAAGCCATTTCCTGGATGTCGCGGAAATGACCTTTGCCCTCGCGATCGGTTACGACTGGCTGTACGAACAATTGGAAGACGCGAGCCGCAAAAAGATTCGCGATGCGATTATCGAAAAAGGCGTGGTCCTGCCTTTGGAAACGCGACACAAAGGCTGGGTACGCTCACGCAACAATTGGGGTCAGGTGTGCCATGGCGGACTGACGGCCGGTGCTTTGGCTGTGATGGAGGATCGGCCCGATCTGGCGGCGCGGACGGTCCACAACGCGCTGCATCAATGTGACAAACTCGATGAGCGCCTTTGCACCCCAGGGCTCCTATCCCGAGGGGCCGGGATACTGGTGTTATGGAACGAGTTACAACGTGCTGCTGATCGCTGGTTTGGAAAGCGCTTGGGCACCGACTTTGGGCTCAGCCGGGCGCCGGGTTTCAGCGAGACCGGACAGTATCCCGCCCTCGTTTGTGGGCCATCCGGAGCGTACTTCAACTACGCCGACGGCGGCTCGAAGCGAAGCCCCCAGTCCGTGCTGTTCTGGTTCGCCGATCGCTACCAGAGGCCTGACTGGTTGCTGGGGGAATTCGATTATTGGCGCAGTGGCATCGCAGCCGGCAGCTCAAACGCCGGCTCCGGGGCAGCTCGGCTGGCTCCTTTGGCGTTGCTCTGGATGAACGATGAAAAAGAGACTGGCCCGATCAAAATGCCCTTGCACTGGTCCAGTGAGGGTGAAACGCCGATCACGATCCATCGCAGTTCGTGGACCGACCCGAACGCCACGTTCGTAGGCTTCAAAGGTGGCTCACCCTCGGCAAATCACGGCCAAATGGACACTGGTTCCTTCGTGTTGGATGCCGACGGCGAGCGTTGGGCTCTCGATTTGGGCGCCGAAAGCTATCACGGCATCGAGTCACGCGGCATGAATCTGTGGAGCCGAACGCAGGACTCGGACCGCTGGACGATATTCCGGCAGAGCAATCAGGGTCATAATACACTTGTCATCGACGGACAGCTGCAGCGGGCAGCGGGCAGCGGAAAGCTCATTCAGTTTTCAAGTGATTCGCAGTTTGCGTATTCCGTGATCGACTTGAGTTCGCTGTACAAGGGTCAGTCTGAGTCGACCGTGCGAGGCGTCGCGCTGCTGCCTTCCAAAGAAGTGCTAATCCAAGATCAGCTGGCGGGGTTGAAACCAGGTAGCCACGTCAGGTGGGGAATGATCACTGCCGCCGCAGCCGACGCGATCGGAAGCTCAACGATCCAACTTCGCGCCAGCGAAGCGAGTCTTGAATTGGCCATTCTTGCTCCCACGTCCACGACATGGCAGTTGATTGACACGGCGAAACCGCGAAACCCGTGGGACTCACCCAACAAACACACGCAAATGGTTGCTTTTGAGGCGGTGGCTCCGCCGTCAGGGCAGTTAACCCTGGTGGTGCTCGCCACGCCGGGATCCTGTTCTGACTCTGTGAAGACGACACTGGAAATGCGTCCCGTGGACGAGTGGGCTAGCCCAACATCCAACGACGTCCGATGAAGCCGCAGCCCACTTGCTTCGCAGTCGTGCCTGCCGCCGGTCAAAGTCTTCGGATGCGGCCAGATAACAAGCTGCTTCTTACGTGGCGTCATCAGCGCGTGATCGATCACGTGCTGGGCGCCTGGACGACCAGCCTGGTGAAACGCGTCGTCATGGTCGTTCGACACGACGACGCGGAACTGCAGGAAATCGGTCGGGCATACGCGAACGTGGATGTCGTGATTCCGGACATCGATCCGGAAGACATGAAGCGATCGATTCAGTGGGGACTCGAGCACATTGCTGACAGATTTCAGCCCGCCGGATCGGATCGCTGGCTGGTCGCTCCCGCCGACTTGCCGACGCTAAGCTCTGATTTGATCAACGAATTGATCAACGCGAGCCACGACAGCGATTCGATCGTCGTGCCGCGTTTTGGGGACCAACAGGGTCATCCCGTTTCCTTCCCCTGGCACGTGGTGGACGACGTTTTTGCCTTGGAGTCCGATCAGGGAATCAATCAAATCGTGGCAACTCGCAACGTCCAATGGCTGGCGTTGCCAGCCGACCGGCGGCCCGTCGACATCGATACGCCGGAAGACTTCCAAAGACTGTCGGCTGGGCAGGAGCCGGAGTCGCTACGGTAAATCCTCTGTAGCGAGACGGGACTGCACCCTGCGGTTCACAAAGTAGCCATCTCGCTCCGTCGAGATGTAGGTGCGACCGAATCGTTTTCCAATGAAATCATCGATGATCGTAGCTGGATCGTGGCCAAACGATCTCTTCGACACAAGAATATCGTATGGATCGCCACCCGGTCGGGCATCGTTACGGGAGCGTGACGGCTACTTTTGGTGCCCACGCGAATCGATGGACTCACCTGGCCGTCGCCCCTACACTGAATGAGCGATTTTAAACCGCTTGTTCGAATCAATCATAGGAGACTTCTCAAATGCTTCGTGCCACCATGCTAGGCTTTCTCGCGTTGGTCGGAATTCACTGCCCGTTGATTGCCTCCGATCCGATCCGAGGAAAGTATGTCGAGGCACGAACTTGCCAGATTTACACCGGGCCGTGTTTCGCCAACGGCGAAGTCGGTTCCGTCGGCAAGAATGCAATCATGACGTGGCGGATCGACGGTGGCAGCTTTGCGGGCGTCGATCTGACGGGGCAAGCGGTGTCGGTCATCGTCAAGGCTTCTGACACGCTTGGCTTCAATGGGTTCGACGATGCTGAATCGACCCAGGCCGTTGTGATCGTGGACAGTTCGGCGGACAAACAGCAAGCAGCCGCTCTGGAAAACTTTGTGCTGTCCCAGACCGGCATCAACGCGGACGACGTCGCCGACGTCCAACGTGCTGAGATCGACCTGCAATTCGATGTCGATAAGCTGACGGCAACGGTCGAGGTGGGTGACGTGGCCCGCTTGGAAACTCGCCAGGCCCGCAAAGGTGACTGCATTTGCTCGAACGAATCCGCTTACTACCCTCCGCTGACGAAGCTGCTGGGCTTTGTCCCCGGCGTGACGATCGAGGGTGAAGTCACGGCCCGCCGCTTGGGCACCCGTTGGTCGATTCCCGATAGTCGGACTGCCTATTTGGGGTTGTTCAACGTCGAGGCGACAGAGCTGCAAATCGCAGGTAAGCTGTAGGAAATGTTTTGGGACTTCACAATTACGTTTCAGGATTTCCGATGTTCAAGAGCAGTTTGATTGGTGCGGCCATTGTGTTCCTGGCGGTGCCGGCGGCGAGTGGCCAAGATTACAGCGTCGAGAAGATCGAGGCGGCGCCGGAGGCTGACGGGGTTTCAGATGAGATCGCCAAGCTGATCGCCGATCAAGGGATCCGAGTCAAACGGGGCTCAACTCGCACCGTTTGCGAAATCTGGTTGTGCAAGGAGTTGGCAATCGATCCGGAATTCAAAGCAACCCCAGAGCGGCTGTATCCGTTTACCCCGGGACAGTTGATTGGACTGTTGCACTTTGCTCGTCGCGGCTCCGAGTTTCGCGATCAATCCGTATCAAGCGGTTGGTACACGCTTCGCTTTGGATTGCAGCCGGTCGATGGCAACCACGAAGGCACCTCACCAACCCGAGACTTTCTGTTGTTAGTTGACGCCGAGCAAGATGATCTGCCTGAGAACTGGGAGGCGGACGATCTGAACGAAGCGAGTGCTGAAGCCGCCGGTGCGTCCCACCCAGCCATGTTGTGCTTGCAACGCGCCGGCGAAGCTTCAGAGCTTGCGATTCGACATGACGAAGCGAACGATTGGTGGGTGCTTCACGCGGTCGGCAACGGAGTCGCGAATCAGAAAAGGCAATCCGTTCCGATCGATCTGGTAGTGGTCGGCCATGCGGCGGAGTAAACTCGGCGGCAGAACCTGCATCAGCGTCACGTCCCTGGCCCGATCCGTCTCCGGATTGCTTGCCGTCCTCGTGGTGTTCGCGATCTCAGGTCGGGTGCCGGCCGAGGAAACCGCGACGAAGGAACAAGAGACCGAATCACCGGTCGCTGCCGACTCAGAGACAACGTTCCGCACGGAAGTGATGCGTGGAAAAGTCGTTTGGTTGGCAGATGCTCTGAAACGCGAATTCGGCATTTCGACTGTGCCAGAAGTTGCTGAGAACTCGTTGGCAATCCTCGCCAAGGACGGGCAACTCGTCCCGATCGTGGAGAACATTCGCGGTCGGGCGTTTCGCAAGGACAAGCGTCTCCGCGACATGGAGGTGGAGATCGTGGCCCGGCGGTACGCACGGCAACCGCTGATTCAAATCTTGCGGCTCTATCAGATCGAGGGCGATCGAAAGTACGAAATCGATTACTGGTGCGACGTTTGTGCGATCGTGATGTTCGAGACCGGACCGTGTTCCTGCTGCCAAGACGACAATCGGCTCAGGAAACGACTTGTTCAGCAAGACGAATGAGCACCTGGGAAGAGCCTGCGAAGGATTTCCCGTAGCGAAACTCGGAAGAGTTCCGTGGCACGGCGGCGGAATCCATGGAACGTCTGACGTTGTCCTGAATGCCGGGAAAGCCCGAAAGTCTTCCGCCTCGCATGCTGTCGTTGACGCACTCGCCTGATTTTTTTTTGCCGAAAGTTGGAATCTCGCGCCGAGATTCCTATACTCTCTGGCTGTCTGGATTAGGTCGGGCAAGCGGTTCGCCCCTTTTTATGCTTCACGTTGACGGATTCATCATGTCACAACCAACCTCCAAAGGCGTCAGTAGGCGTACGTTCCTGCGAGGCTCGGGCAGCTGCCGCGGCTGCTTCGACGGTCGTATCGGCAGCGGTCGCTCAGGACACTGCGACCAGCTCAAACGTCGTCGCCGGCGAAACATCGATTTCTCTGAAGGTGAACGGCAGTTCGAGGACCGCCAAGGTCGAACCTCGAACGACGCTGTTAGACGTGTTGCGTTACCAGTTCGACTTGACTGCTGCCAAGCCGGTTAGCGTCGACGGCAGCAGCGGTGCGAGTACCGTTTTGGTTGACGGAAAACCAGTCATGGCCTCGACCGTTCTTGCCCTGTCTGTCGCTGGCAAAGAAGTGACCACTTGTGAGAGCGTGGCTGACGAAGTGCAGCAAGCTTTTCTAGAACACGATGCTCAGCAGTGCGGTTTCTGCACGCCGGGGTTCGTCGTTGCGGTACGAGCCTTTGTCAACAAGCATCCGGACGCAACGGAAGAACAGATCCGCGCGGGGCTGAACGGGAACATTTGTCGTTGCGGCACCTACGCAAACGTCCTCCAAGCCGCCATTTCTCTTGTCAAAGGAAATCAAAATGGCTGAGGTGAAATACAGCTGGCCTGAAAACCACAAGGCCCGACTGATTGGCAAACGCGTTGATCGGCTGGACGGTATGGCGAAGTCAACCGGCACAGCCAAGTACACGTACGACGTCAATCTGCCCAAGCAACTGATTGTTCACGCTTTGGGCTGTCCGCATTCGCACTGCCGCGTCCTCTCGGTTGATTCCGCCGCGGCCGAAAAGGTACCGGGAGTGGTCTTGGTTCATTTGGTCAAGGCGCCGAAGCCGGGCGAAGAGCCGGTCGAAATTCAGGCTGACGGGACACTGTTGGTTGCCGTTGCGGCCGAGACCGAAGCGGCGGCCGCCGAAGGTGTTTCCAAGCTGAACGTGGAGTACGAGTTGCTTGAGCCGTTTGTTGCCGACCACGACTTGGAGGCGGCAGAGTCAAAAAAGCGAACCAAGAAGGCTGGCGGCGGCATCGAACTTGATGAAGCACTCGGCGAACCCGGCGATGACGAAGACGAAGAAGAATGGGAAGAAAAGACCATTCAAAGTCTCTTCGATCAGTCGAAGTACGTGGTGCATGGCAACTACGGCGTCGATGCGATCACCCATTGTTGCCTCGAACCGCACGGCACGACGCTGCATTGGGAAGGCAATCAATTGAAGGCCAACCTGTCGACGCAAAACGTTTCGCAAACCGACGACGGATTTGCGGGTGCCTTGGAAATTACCGCCGATGAAGTCGACGTGACCTGCGAATACATCGGTGGCGGATTCGGCAGCAAGTTTCAACCCAACTACTGGGGCATCACGGCTGCTGAGATTGCCAAAAAGACAGGACGCCCCGTGAAGTTCATGCTGTCCCGCGACCAAGAACTGAAGATCGGCGGAAATCGTCCCTCCGGTTTCATCGATGTGAAAATCGGTGCCGATGAAAACGGAGTTGTCCAGGTCTGGGATTCGCACCATTGGGGTACGACCGGCTTTAATGGTTCGACCGTCTCGGTCGGGAATTTTCCCTATGTTTTTCAGCCCAAGAATTACCGTCGCAAAGCGACCGGGATCATTACCGACAATGAACCCTCCGTCGCCTGGCGTGCGCCGAATCATCCGCAGGCTTGCGCGTTGACCCAGACCGCTTACGATGATCTGGCTGCCAAGATGCAGGCGGACAGCCTCGATATCTTTTTGCGCAATTTAGAGAACATCGATACGCCTGACAAAGCACCGGTTTATGCCGAGGAGTTGCGGATTGCAGCCGACTTGATCGATTGGCGAAGGACACTGGCATCCACACGGCAAAGGCAAAAAGCGAGGGTCGGTGGTCGAAGGATTGGGGATCGGGATTCACAAGTGGGCGGGCACCGCCAACAGCTCGAATTGCTTGCTGAAAATCCATCCCGACGGTAGTGTCCAGTCGTATTGCGGCACTCAAGATTTGGGAACCGGTACTCGCACGGTTTGTGCCATGGTCTTGGCCGAGACTTTCGGACTGCCGATCGATGCGGTCAAAGTCAATATCGGCAGCTCGACCTATCCCTTCAGCGGTGCTTCGGGCGGCAGCACCACGGTCGGAGCGGTCAGCGAGTCGCATCGGCGTGCCGCGCAGGATGCGTTGGCTCAACTATTTGATCTCGTTGCGAAGAAACTCGATGTGACCGCCGACAAGCTGGAGGCTGCCAACGGAAGCATCTCGGTCGTCGGTTACAGCGACAAGTCAATGTCGTGGAAACAGGCCTGCAGCCTGATCGGAGTTCAGCCGCTGGAGGTCACCTCCGCTTACAAGCGAGGCGACAAAAGTCCGCTTTCAAGTCAAGACGTCGGCGGCTGCCAGATGGCTCATGTGGCCGTCGACACCGACACGGGCGTGGTCAAGATGAAGAAAATGGTCGCCGTGCAGGACATGGGCTTGATCATCAACCGCAAGACGGCCGAGAGCCAAGTCTACGGCGCGTTGATCATGAGCATTTCTGCCGCGTTGTTCGAGCAGCGAATCAACGATCCGAAGACCGGTGCTTTCGTCAATGCCGAACTGGACAACTATCGCTTGCCACGACTGGGGGATATCGGTGACCTGGTCGTTCATCTGCACGAGCCGGAGAGCGAGCGAGCCCGTGGTGTGATTGGCTTGGGTGAACCGCCCGTGATCAGCGGCGGCGCGGCAATCTCGAACGCCGTCTGCAACGCCCTGGGTGTTCGCGTACCGACCTTGCCGCTGACACCAAAACGCGTGCTTGATGCACTTCGAACTGCCAAAGGATAATTGCCATGAAAAGATTCGAGTACGCTCAGCCGCGCTCTGAACGCGAAGCTGTCGAGTTACTTACAGAGGCCAAGAAAGAAACCGCAGTGCTCGCTGGCGGCACCGACCTCGTCGGACTGATGAAACGGATGGTCGTGACGCCCGACCGAGTCGTCAACATTCAGGAAATCGATTCGCTCAGGCAGATCGAACGTGACGCAGACGGCAACGTTTGGGTCGGAGCAGCGGTTTGCCTGGATGAGTTCTTGGATGACGAGATCACCGACCAATTCCCGTCGGCCAAACACGTGATTCAAGGAATCAGCAGCATTCAATTGCAGTCGCAAGGCACGTTGGTCGGCGAACTGTTGCGTCGACCCAGGTGTTGGTACTTCCGTGCCGGTCATGGATTGCTGGCGGACAGGGGCGGCATGGTAGTCGATGGCGACAACCGGTACCACGCAATTCTCGGCAACCGCGGACCGGCGAAGTTCGTGAATGCTTCCCGCTTGGCCCCCGCCTTGATCACGCTGGGGGCAAAGGTTCGAGTGCTGGGAAGTGATCCGGAGGACGAACGCCTGTTGGATCTATCCGAGCTGTACCAAACACCTGCGTCGGATAGGGAAAGCGAAAACGTCCTCCGACCCGGCCAACTGGTGACGCATGTGGTGATACCGCCTCACGGTCGTCGGCTGAGCGCGGCCTACGAGGTTCGTCACGGTGAGGGTCCCGACTCGCCGTTGGCAGCTGCGGCAGTTAGCCTCGACGTCAGTTTGGGCCGAGTCCAGCAGGCACAGATTGTGCTGGGTCAAGTGGCTCCCACGCCCTGGGTCGCGCTGCACGCAGCCCAATCGCTGCAGGGCCAACCGATCAATGATGAAACGGCCGCGATTGCCGCTCTTGAGGCGGTCGCTGGGGCGGTCGCCCTGTCCCAAAACGAGTACAAGATTCAGCTCGCTCAGGTCGCCGTCAAACGCGCGCTTCTGAAAGCGGTTGGGCTCGAGACGGGTGGTTTGGATCAACCGATCATCCGTGAACCGTCCGCATCGCATTTGCAAGACATCCACACCGTCTAACGCCCGGAGATTACTGATGAGTTACCAACGCTCGTTCGATGACGGCAAACCGACGGAGCCGCAGCCGCCCTGCATGCATCTTCGCAGCAAGGCGATTTACGTGACTGGCAATCCGGATCCACAATCGCCGGAACAGGAAGGAAGCACGCGGTTCAATTGTTGGTGCAACAGGTCTCAGCATGTGATCGGACCTGATCAGCAACTGGTCGATCGACACGCCTGCGTCAACGGTCGGGCTTGTTTCTTCGCTCGCGCCTAGCCGAGATGATTCATCCAAGTAGGGTGGCGTCGAGCAAACATCGAAAATGGTGGGTCTGCATGTGCGAATAAGCTTGGCAATGAATCAGTGTCATAGCAGGTTTGAACTGTTTGCGCTGACCCACCAAGGACCTTTGGAACATCGCTCGGTCGGGCTAACTCACGACGGAGCGTGATGGCTACTCTGAAGACTTCGCCGCGACCTCCGCAGCGGGCCGCGGGGCGCCAGTGTGGTCGGGTGCCTCGGTCACTAAAACGATTTTGTCTTTTGCTGAATGATTCCAAGCCGATCACGTTCTTGGATCAGTTGTGACACAACACTGATGGCGATCTCCGGCGGCGTGTTGTTTCCCATCGGCAGACCCATGGGGCAAAAGAACGATTGAATTTTGTCGTCTGCGATCCCCATCTCACGGAGGTCGCGTCGCAGCACCTTAGCCTTTTGCAGGCTTCCTAAGACACCAAGATACGGCGGCTCGATCGTCCGCAGCACTTCCGCCAGCACCGGCAGATCGGTCCCGTGCCCTTGCGTCATCAGGACAAAAAAACTGCGTGGGTCGAGTCGACTGACTTCATCTTTCAGGTTCTGGCTGCAAATCTTGGTCAACTTGGGATGATCCGGCAGCCTCGATAGCCAATCTTGTCGCTGATCGAGCCATGTGACGCGACAATTCATTTCCAACAGGATTGGCACCAGGGACTGGGCGATATGTCCGGCGCCAAAGAGCGATATCCTCCAATCGTTGCACAAAAACAGCTCGAAGAAAAACTTGACTTCGCCGCCACAGGTCATGCCGATGTCGGTTTGCAGATTCCATGTCACCAATTCGCAACTGCGACCGCTCGTGGACTGCAGCATTTCCGTGGCGTACGAAATGGCGCGGGCTTCGACTTTGCCTCCGCCGACCGTTCCTTCCACGATTCCCTCTGCGGTGACGACTGCCTTGGCACCTTGGATCTGCGGTGCGCTGCCTCGCATGTCTACCATGGTCACCGTCGCAAACGGCGTATTGGCCCGCAGCAGCTGATTGATTTTTTTCCAGTGTCGATGGATATCCAGCGCCATGATCGTCTACCTTCTCCTATCGCGGTGTCAGCGTCCTACTTCAACTTGACACGACAAAGGTAACTGTCGGCCGTGATGTACAGCGTCTTCTGATCGGTGTCGAAGCCGCAGTTGCTGGTTCGGCCTGCGGTGATCAGTCGCCCCAGTAACTTACCTTCAGGGGTGAACACATAGATTCCACCCGGCCCGCTGCCGAACACGGTTCCATCCTTGGCCACGGCAAGCCCGTCCGGCAAACCAGGAAACTCGTTGATATTTTCTTTCGCGCTCAGCAGTACTTTGCCTTCGCCCAACGTCTTGTCATCCATCACTGGAAAGGCCATCCAGATCGGATTTTCCGGATCACTTTGAGCCACATACAACGTCTTTTCATCTGGCGAAAAACCGATCCCGTTGGGTCTAGCGAGCTGTTTGCTCAGCAGCGTCAACTTGCCGTCGGGATCCAGCCGATAGATACCGCAGAAGTCCAGTTCTCGCCGCGGGTCATTCGCTCGTTCGGGTAACCCATAGATCGGGTCGGTGAAGTAAATCGAGCCGGCTGAATCGAAAGTCAGGTCATTCGGACTATTGAATCGTCGGCCTTCGTAGTTGTCGGCCAGCGTGCGTTTGCCGCCCTCGCGCGTGAGTACCGAAATGCGGCGATCACCATGCTCACACATCGTCAAGCGACCTTGAGCATCAATCGCCAACCCGTTGCTACCAGGTTCCAAACCATAATAGGTGACCCCGGTGTATCCGCTTGGCCGCATGAACAATTCAACACCGCGCGCAGGCGACCAACGAAAAATGCTGTTGCGTGGAATGTCCGAGAACAGCAGATGTCCACCTGCGTCGTCCGGATTCCAGACCGGGCCTTCGGTCCATGTGAATCCTCCGGCCAAGACTTCGATCTTCGTATCCTTGTCGACGAACTTATCCAAGCCTGCATCCAACCGTTCAATATGACCGATCGTTTCAGGCGTCTGCCCCCAACATGAAATCGTCCATGTCAAACTGACGATCACGAGACACAAAGCACGCATAGAAATTAGATTTGCTTGAGGAAGCTGGCTTCAATGATACGATCCGGCACGACCAACTGAATTGTACTTGGCTCCAATCGCAGATGCGCGGAATCAGCCTAAATCCCCTCTCTGCAACAGATCGTACCGCTTTCAAGTGGTTCATCGGCCGAGAAAAAGGTGTCAGGTACCTTTTTGGGCGAGAAAAAGGTGTCAGGTACCTTTTTGGCTAGCTGGGTAGCTTTCGTGGTCTTCCGCGAGGTCGCAAGGTAGATTCCAAATCGAATCGACGTGCAGTCGATTCGACCCAGGTTTCGTCTCCGTACGGTGCGCCGCGCTTCATGCACCACTGCAAACGCTCCTGCTCCTTGGTTGTCAGCGGCTCGCGGACGCACTCCACCCAGCCTGATCGGCGTGCAATCGGCCACGGGCTCAGCATCGACTTTTCCCGAGCCGTTCCATGTCGCCACCGCCACAGACTGCCGTACCGCCAAGCATCGGGAGCGTCGCACAGTTCTGCGGAGTACGCATTCCGTTCCACGTAACGGCACACCGACAAGAAATGCTCATCGCTTTGCACGGGAAATGATTTGTATCGACCTTGATACAGATGCCCCTCGCCGGTGGTGTGGTAGTGCGCGTTGTAGCGCTGGGTATGCGTCAGTCCCAACCACTGCCCGAAGCGACTCATCTCACCATCGACTGCAGGGCTGACGACCAAATGCCAGTGATTGGGCATTAAGCAAAACGAAAACAGTTTCAACTGCACACGGTCGAGCGCCTCGGCGATGATTCGTTCGAACGCTTCGTAATCAGCATCCTTATGAAAGACCGTTGCTCTCCGGTTTGCCCGGTTCAGCATGTGATAGATTGCGCCGGCTTCGTCCGCTCGCTTAGCCCTACCCATGACAACTTCTCCACAAACAAACCACGAGAGTACCACCCCAAAACAACCCAGTCAACCAAAAAGGTACCTGACACCTTTTTCGACGCTGCGATCAACAGGGCAGTTGAGTTTCATCGCTTGCTATGCGATCATGTCATGGTCATCCGCTTGTCTCAATAGCCGACCCACAGTGAGGTGCTTGACGCGTGAGTCTTGTTACTCGAATCGAACATCCGCTGGTCGAACATCATCTCTGCACGGTTCGTGACGAGTCGACGAAGCCGAGCGAGTTCCGCCAGGCCATTCACCGTTTATCGATGTTGCTGGCCGTTTACGGGACCAAGGATCTGATGACAAAACCGTCGATGGTCCGCACGCCGATCGCGGACGCCTACTGCGAACGTCTGACCGCCAACATCGGTCTGGTGCCAATCTTGCGAGCCGGTTTGGGGATGGTCGATCCGCTGCTGGACTTGCTGCCCAATGCGGCCGTTTGGCATTTGGGCTTGTACCGTAACGAAGCAACCGCGGAGCCGGTTGGATATTACGACAAGCTGCCTCACGAAAATGCTCCCAACGTCGCGCTCGTGCTTGATCCAATGCTGGCCACCGGCGGATCGATTGATTTGGTGGTGCGGCGATTGCAAAAGTGGGGCGTTGATGAAATTCGCGTGCTCAGCATCATCGCGTCTCAGCCAGGGATCGATCGCGTTGTCCGAGACTTCCCCGAGGTCAAGATCATTGTGGCCGCGATCGATCCCGAATTAAACGAGCAATCGTTTATCGTTCCGGGATTGGGCGATGCGGGGGATCGGATTTTTGACACGCCGCAACACGGGTGACCGTCGCCTAGTTCTCCCAACTCGGTAACAGCACCGCCTAATTCGCTATGCTGAACCGAGTTCGGAGACCTCGGCGACGATGATGGCGATACGGCCAAAGCCTCCGCAATAACTGTTAAGGGAACCTGATCTTGTGGAGCAGATTCATCGTTTCGCGGATCATGCCGTCGGAGCGGCGGAGTGTCGGCTGGGCATTTGCCTGGTTCTTCTTCTCCCTATTGAGTTACTTCATCGTTCGCCCGGTCCGCGAGACGATGGGGATCACCGGCGGAACGAAGCAATTGCCGTGGCTGTTCACGGCAACTTTCTTGGCGATGTTGGCTGCCGTTCCCGTTTATTCGGCACTGGTGACACGGCTGCCCCGACGATGGCTGGTGCGGGTCATCTTTCACTTTTTTGCCTTCAGCCTGATCGTCTTCTGCGGGATGATGCAGGTCGAATCCGAGGTGATCAGGATTTGGACCGCACGAGTGTTTTTTGTCTGGGTCAACGTTTTCGCTTTCTATAACACCAGTGTTTTCTGGACGGTGCTTGCCGATCTGTTTAACCACAAGCAGGCCAAGCGTCTGTTCGGCTTGATCGCAGCCGGCGGAACCTTGGGGGCGGTCTTAGGTTCGTTGATCACCAGTCTGTTTGCCGATCGCATGTCGACCAGCACGTTGATTCTCCTGCCGGCGGTCGTCATCGAAGCGGGACTGTGCTGCGCCTGGCGGCTCGAGAAACAGGCCGGCGCGATTGCACGTGGCGTTGAGGAAGAATCAGGCAACGAGCAGAGCGATGCTCACGCGGTGGAAGAAAAGGAAGAAGAAGGATCCAAGCCGATCGCGGGTGGACTGCTGACCGGTGTCACGCACGTCTTGAAGTCGCCGTACCTTGCCGCCATCTGTGTGTTCTTGTTCTTCGTCCAAGTATGCGGCACGCAGCTCTATTCCCAGCAAGCCGAGATCGTGAATGCTTCGATCCAGACAGATGAAGCGCGTACAAAGCTATTTGCGAACATCGATCTGGGCGCTCAGTTGATCACCTTATTTGCGCAAGCGGTTTTGGCCGGACCGATTTTGCGGCGTTTGGGAGTCAGCGTGGCCCTGGTCGTCTTGCCGGTCGTTTATTTCGTCTGTTTTGCTTCTTTAGCGGCACATCAGACGCTCGCCGTACTTGCCTTCGCAATGATTTCGACGCGTGCTGCCACCTACGGGATCGCCGTGCCTTCGCGCGAAGTCTTGTTCACCGTCGTCAGTCGCGAAGATAAGTACAAGTCGAAGAACTTTATCGACACCGTGCTGGCTCGTGGCGGCGATGCGTTGGCGATGCAGATCTTTGGCAAGTTGAGAGCGGTTGCTTCGATGCAGACCCTGGCACTCTGGATGCTTCCGGTCACGGTGGTGTGGATGTTGACCGCTTGGGCATTGGGCCAATTGCAGCGGCGACTCGCCCGCGAAAGAAATACGTAGGCTCGGCATCCTGCCGTGCCTTGGCGGGATCGATTGTGGCGGAACTCGGAAGAGTTCCAAAGCACAGCAAACGTCAAGTCATGGATGATCTGTCTTTGTCTGAAATGCTTGCAATTTCTCGGAAGTCTTCCGACTTCCGCTACCAATCATCTCGGTAATGGCACGGCAGGATGCCGCGACTAACGAGTGGCGCGAGAAAAACGCCGCCATGCTGTTGGGCATGGCGGCGTCGTGAGGTTCGTCTCCGGCGACTTCGTTAGCTGCGCTTGAAACTCAATCCGCCATTGTTGGCTCCTTCCAACTTGAAGGTGAATTGATTCTCGCCACCCGTCCAGCTGCCTGTCATCTGTTGCAGGTCGTTGGCACGGACCAAGGTCAGGCGGCCGCCGTTCAGTTTGTACTGTCCGTTGAAGCTCTTTTGGTTGCCTTTGCTGACGGCGGTCCAGACGAAGCTGCCATCCGCTTGCAGCACCAATTGCACGGATTGGCTGTTCGGCAAGCTGACCTTCCAGCTGCCGACATGAGCCTGGTCGTTGGTCGCTGGAGCGGCGGTGAACTGGGGAATCGCGGGCGAGGAAGCCGTCGCTGAAGTTGTCTCGGCCTGCTCGCTCCCCAGCGACTGCAGCATCTTCAGTGCAGAACGCTCTGCGTTGTCAGCAGGTGAATTTGCTACCGGCGTTTGCGCCGCTGCACTCTTGGCCACGCTGGTCAATCGACTGGGCGTAGCGGTCGCGGTTGCTTGCGAGTTCGCAGGGAGTCGTTGGACGGCGGGTTGCTGGGCGGCCGCTTGCTGGACGGCAGGTCGCTGGACCGCCGCTTGTTGAAACGATGCCTGTTGAAACGATGTTTGCGTCGGCACTGCCGAGGCGGCGGGCTGCGTGAAACGTTGTACGCCTTGGCGTTGACTGATCACCGCTGCGGATTGGTTGAATCGGGAGGGTGACTGATGGTAGACGTGCGGCTGGCTGTATACCGGCTGGTTGTAGGACGAGTACGCCGGAGCGTAGTTCGCACTGCGATGATAAACGGTTGGTCGAGCGTAACCGCCACCGTATCCACCGCCGCGGCCGCCGCATGCTGCTGCTGGCGTGACGCTAGAGACGATGGTGGCCAACGAGGCGGCGACGACGATCAGATTTTTGAATGGACGTTTCATGGCTGAGTTCCGTTTTGAATGGGTTAGGATTTCCAAGTGCGATCAATGGCTCGCAGTAGCCTGCTGTTGTTCCAAGCGGAGCGGCGTGCAGCTTGTTACAGAAATCCTGAACGAGTATTTGGTAGCGGAAGTCGGAGGACTTCCGCACCGGGGATTGCTCGGAAGTCTGCCGATTTTCCCTCCGAAAAGACCAAAAAAAGAGGATGCAGCGACGCGAGCCAGCCCCGCCGCCACATCCCCTTGACGAGCTGAGGATGATCCGCGTTGCCGACCATCAATCAGCGAGCCATTTCGCGATCGTCTCCTCGGCCGATTTCTCCTTTTCCTTGGTACTCAGCTGCTTTTCCATCGCACCGGCCAGGCGTGCAACGTAATCAATCGTGCTGGACAAGGCCTGGTGGGAAGCGGTCGCATCCACTTTGGCGACGTAAATCAGCATGAATTCGTCATTCTGAGACTTTTCGATCGCCCACGAGCCGATTTTGGTCGCCCCGCTTTGGCGAAGTACACGCATCATCAATTCGGACGAAGGCGGCTCTTTGGTGGTGGACGCCAGCGACCAGACCTTGCGGATATCGGCGCGGCCAAAGTACTCCGTATCTTTGGTGACGAAGACGCTCTGCGTTTGGTCCTTTGTCAGTTCTTTGTCAATCTTGTAGTGTCCGCTGGAGTGAACGCTGTGCTTCACGTCCGCGTTATCCAGCAGCACCTTGGTTGCCAGCGGGGCGGGTTTCCAAGTGCTATTGAGAAAGGCCTTGATTTCGCTCACATCGACGCAAAAGCTGACCAAGTTCGCGTTGGGAGAAAACGACTGGGCAATCGCCACCAATTCACCATCGGTATTGACCACGGGACCGCCACTGTCGCCTTGTTTGATCGGTGACTGGGTTTCGACGGTACGAAACTCATGTTCGCCGTGATTGGAGCGGAATTTCTTGTCGTAAACGGATCGCACGGTTCCCGAGGTGTAGACCCACAAGACGTCTCCGCCGCCCGGGTTTCCCACAATATCAACCGCGGAACCGGGAATGATACTCTTCGCGGCCAACTTGATCGCTTCGGCCCCCTCGGGCACCTTCGGCAATTCAATCAGCGCCAAATCACGTTTCTTGTCGACCGACAGCACCTTGCCCTGCACCCCCAGCTTGAGGACTCGATCCAAGTAGTGCTTGCGTTTGACGGCGGGCAAATCGTCTTTGATATCGGGAAAGAAGATCACGGCACTGCGGCTGTCACCGACGACATGAGCATTGGTGACGACCAAGCGTCGTTCGGCGTCAACAAAGACACCCGTTCCCGTGGAAGTGTTGTTCTCAGCATCGCTGGTGATCACCCAGGTCGTTGACCGCAGTGTCCGCTGGTAATTGTTCGGCTCGGCGTGCGCGTTGGGTGCGACGGCGGCAAAAAAGGAAAGGACAACAAGGCCGTAAATAGCGTGTTTTACGGCCCCTTTCGTCGTTTGGAAGAGCATTGGATGACCTCGTAAAGTTGGCTCGTTGCGGGAGGCGTTTCCCGCGTGGGTTGTTCTGTTTTGAAAGCGAGAGATCGGCGAAGAGTGTTACAGGGGAAATCGGGCCGATGGTTGTCGCACGCTGCGGGCGAACGCAAAAACGCGAGACGTCGTCCCTACTTCGCTTTCTTGAAGTTCAGCGTCGAGCTGGAAATCGACAGCTGAAAGGCGTCTGGGGTCTTTTGCGCGACTGTGCCGACGATTTTGGTGCCGTCGCTGCCGTTCAGGGTCAGTTGGTTGCCCGAGCGAGCCGCTTTGCCGGTCGACGAGACGCTTTTTCCCGATTTGATGTGGACCAACTGAAACGTGGCGTCCTTGTTGATCTGAATCGCGAACGCCTGGCCGGAACCCAAGGCGGCCGACCAGGTTCCGACCAATGACAGTTTGGGTGCGGCCGCGACCGTCTTCTGGGTTGGTTTGGCGGCTGGCGTTTTGGCTGGCAGCGCCGGCGTTTTCTCCGTCGCAGCTGTTGTTTCCGTCGTTTTGGCCGTTCTTTCCAACTTCGACCAGTCATCCTCGTGAGTCTGGGCAACGCCCGCCATCTGCTCCAATTCCTGTTGGATCCGCTGGCTGGTCAAGCCGCGGTTTGGCATGACCCGACGCAGTTCGATCATGCCATCCGATTTGTCGTAGGAAAAGAAGATATCGCCTTCGTCATTTCCCACCGTCAGCAGGCGAAGCAGTTTGGCCTGATCGACGGTGGCTTCATCGCTGATCTTCGCTAGCGGTATTTCGATCGTCAGCCGATCCGCTTCGACATCACTCTGGAGGTTGGCCTTGAGATTCCAGCCTGAGTGGCGGATTTCCAGCGACACTCGACGGCTGTCCACCTTGGTCGGTTCGTATCCCGCGGATTTCAGCAGCGTGATCAGAGTCGATGATCCTGTGATCCGCGTCGGTAGGACGTCTGCTTTCGGCGAATCGACTCGATCGCTTTTGCTCTGATCGCCGGTCGCGTAGACGAACTCCATCGCGACTTCCGAGAACAATTCGTTGTCATCTGCGTGGACCGCGGGACTGAAGACCAAGCCTGCGGCCAAGACAGCAAAGGTGATGAAGAAACGCATGGCAAGACTCGATGGCTGGGGGTGCTGAATCGGATGCGAGCAGCAGCTCGTTTTGTTCATGTCATGCCAAGCGAGCAGGCGGCGGAAGTGTTACCGGCGTGCTTATCTCTGTACGTAGGCAACAGACGATCTAAGGAAGCTCCTCGCTCGGCTGCGTCCAAAAAAAGAAATCGAAACAGTCGTAACACTCGCCGTCCTCCGACGCTTGGCTCGTTAGTCAGGAAACAACTGGGAACGGCGAGACACGGCAGACTCACCGTCTCCCTTATCAACTTAAATCTGCCAAATCGGAGAACGAAACGATGTTGAAACGAATCCTCTTTACTGTGATCCCCATGGTGTTGGCTGTTGGTACGGTTTCGGCTGACGACAGTCTGTTGTCAAAGCTGGCCAGCATGAACGACAACGGGGCCGTCGAATCTACCTTGGATGCTGACGATTCAAAGTTCGGTCAATCGGACGTCGACGCCTTGCTAGGTGACGACGAGGACAGCGACGACGACGCGGTTGCCGCCTGCTTCCGACGAATCGGTTATGGCTACAACTACCGTCCTGTCCACTACGGCTACAGCTACAACTACGGCCACAGTTACAACTACGGCCACAGCTGCTACCGCCCGGTGTACCACACTTACAGCTACCACCACGTGTACCGACCGGTCTACACCTGTTACACACCGATCTACACCAGCTACTGGGGTTGCTTCTGAGGAACGTGTCCGAGAAGCAAGGAACCCTGTCGCTGTGCGACGTGCTCGAGCCCTCTCCCATCACTGGGGAGAGGGCCCTGAAGGGAAACCCGCTTTCTTCTTGACTCGCTCAGCGGCAGTTGACGTTCGACTCACTCGACCTACCAACTACAAGCCCGGACCCCTGCATCACCGCGGGTACCGGGCTTTTTTTACAAACCATCCGCGAACGCCGCACTCTGCTGGTGACTTCGCACTCACATTCTTTCGGAGACAATACGATGAAATTTCGAACCCTACATAAAAATTTCTTGCTGGCCGCGGCAATGATGTTCGTCGTGGTGGGCAGCGCCAAAGCCGACGGTGTCGATTTGGCAGACGTGCTTCACGGCGGTCCAACGTGTGACCACGTGATCAATCTGATGTTACGCCACGGCGTCAACAACAGTCATGGTCTGGCCGCTACGGAGCCTCGCCCATCATTCGCCCTTGGGGCCGATGCTCGTGCCCGCGGCCGAACTCGGGGATTTAGAACTGGTCCAAGTTGTTCAGCTGGAGGTCGCTGACGGGGCATGTGGTCCTAAGTTTGCGGTCACGGTTCGAAACAACAGCACACGCGATGTCTGTGGCTTCCGCATTTCGTTGGTTGCCTTGTTGGGACGCATTCACCCGATGGCGCCGACGGCGATCGTCAAAGTCGACAAGATCTGTGCCGGCGCAGCCGTTGAACTGCACGTGCAGCTGCCGATCGAATGCCTGGCGATGGGCAATCGTAACGGTCAAGTGATCGGTTTCCAGCGTTTGCTGGTCGCCATCGACAGCTTTGATCAATTCGTCGAATGCAACGAGGCGAACAATATCAAGGTTCTGGTTCGCACAGCGATTCCGATGGCGACGGTTGTCGAAAAGACGGTGGAAACGGTCGCAGCAACCGCGCCCGCCGAAGTTACTGCTGCCGCAGCTGCCGCCGCAGCAACAGAGGCACTCGCCAGCGAAGCCCCCGCGACTACTCAGCCAGCAGCGCCCGTTGCACCGGCAGTTGCTGGGAACGATCTGCAGACTGCGATCAATCAACTCAGCGAGCAACAGGAGGAGCCAGCTCCGGCGGAAACGGTCGACCCCACGTTGTGAGTCAACGGCGGTCAAAGGCTCGACGACTAGAACTCGCTGGCCTCTCCGCAAAAGTACAAGGATCGTGTTGACCGGAATTCCAACGTCCTGCTCCCCCGGCTTTGCGGGGGGAGCAGGGCTGGGGATGAAGGTCATGCGGAAATGCCGCGCCCTGCGTGTCTGATGCGGCGTCACCCCGGGTCGCCAAAAGAAAACCTTAAGGTCACCACGATCGCGACCGTGGTGAAGTTGGTAAGGGATGACTGGCAAGGGAGAGGCTTGACATTTACTCCTCGTCCGGTGCCCCGGGAACGATCGACGAACGGCGCGTCGAGAGTACTTCTGACATCCGATCCCAAGAACGCAAGAGCTGTCGATAAGCCAAAAAGGATGCCAACAAACCGATCGCCGTCAACGCGACCAACGCCAACATGAATCCCTTTCGGTCGGCGGAATGCGTGATCAACAAGGCGGCACCCAACAATGGAATCCCCGATCCTGTTAACAACCAGGCTTCGCTTCTGGCGATCATTTGGTCCATCCGTTTGTCGAATTGCGGATCCTGCATCGTGTCCCGAACCAATCGTGGGTAGTAGACAAGCGTGCCCAGCATCGCCAACCCAAAAAACGGATAGGTCGCGGCAATGCCGCCGCAGATCAACAGCGACACAAAAATCTGGATCCCCTCAAACAGGTGGAATTCATCAAACCTGAGCGTCAACACCAAAGAATAAAACACTCCCGCCGCGATCCAAAATCCGCCGCCGATCATCGCCGCAGCCTGACTGAGATTCAGGGTCGCACTGATACCTGGCGGGGTGCTCTTTTGACCACGTTGAGCGGCCTGGATGGCGCGAATCATCGGCAGGATCCGCCACAGGGCGATCAGAAAACCAAGCGGAAAAACGACCGCGTTAAAACAATTGGACAGCACCCGATGAAAGTGCTGGATGTACTCCTTCATCGCCTGATCCGCGTCCAGACGACTCATCGCACCTTCGTTGTAGATGTAGTTGAAGTAGCCGACCGCAATGTTCGGGACCATGATGACAATTCCCGCAACCAGCCAGGGCGATTGACGCATGATCCAAGCGCGGAGACTGTCGGAATCAGGATCGAATATCACCGCAGCTTCCGGATGCAACGCCAGTTTCAGACTCCCGGCAAGCTCCGCACCGCTGGAGGGGCGATCCTCAGGCTGCAGCGATAATGCTGCTCGAAGCGTTGTTTCGAGTACGCGTTCGGCGGCGCCGCCACCGCGCGTCGGCTCGACAATCGGCTTGCTGCGACCGTCCAATTGAACACGGATGACGTCGATTCTTGATTCCGCTGACTCGCAGTCAAAAGGCCGCCGACCTTGCCACAATTCCCATAACAGGATCGCCAGTGAATACAGATCCGCTGGCTCGCGTACATCATCCGGCGATCCGGGTGACTTGGGGTCGATCGCGCAAGTGCTCGGGCGCCATGTAGCCGATCGATCCGCCAAACGTTGCCTCGCCGATGAAGTCGGCCGCATCGGTGAAACTTACGTTAAAGTCCGCGAGCTTGGGAATGCCCTCGGCCGACAACAGCACGTTGGCAGGTTTGACGTCACGGTGAAAGATGTTGTTTCGGTGTGCGTCATTCAGCGCGCGGGCTAATTGCACACCGAGCCAGGCGACAAGCATTGGCCATTGGGCGGTTGCAATCCAGCTGCGCACCGATGATCGCTCGGGAACGACTTGCGCGGCGCGAAGTAACTGCCGATCGACCGCATCTAATAAGATTCGACCGGTTCGAGCACTGATCTCATACGCTTGCACGGACTTGACCACCTCGGACAGCGTTCCACCAGGCAAATACTGCATGTACAGCAAATGCACCGGCGGATCGTCGACGTTTCGCTGATCGAAGACACGGACCACGTTGGCGTGATCAAACTTTGCCAGCGCTTGTGACTCACCTCCTGTGCCCTTGGATACTTTTAACGCCACCAACCGCTGCATGGAGATCTGCCGCGCCAGGTAAACGTGCGCAAACGCACCAGCCCCCAATGTTTGAATGATCAAAAAATCATCGATCGTTGTGCCCACGTCCAATTCGAGAGGCGATTGTGACGTTTGCAACAGTTGGCCAAAGACCGAACCGAACTTCGGAAACCGACGCTGGTATTCGTCACCCCTGGGTTGCTCGCCGGTTTCTCGTCGCAGTTGCAACTCTTCCATCACCAGGTCAACCGGCACCGATGCGGCGGAGATCAAGTTGGGCATCGCGTCGATGTAATGCTCAATGCGAGGCACTTCGCCGCGTTCCGCGCTGGCCGCCATGTCAAGTTTGATCAGTTCGACCAGCACAAACGTCGTTGCTGCCGACGAATCATCGGGAAGATAATCGATCAGTTCAGCCGGGTCCGCAACGGGAGCTTTTTCTACGAAGTCTTCCAGGATACGCTCCAGCGAATCGATCTCGCCCGGACTGAGCAGCCGCGAGATCGAGTCGTCCGACGCCTGCCCCACGGTCGATGCCGAAGGATCCAGGCCTTTCCCTGCGGACTGGCTGTCGTTGGTTTCTTTGGGATTGGTATCAGAGTTCATGAATCGATTCGCATCATCGGATACGAGATTCTAATCGGAAAACGCGCCATGCCGTGGCCAGCGCGGGTTCATTTACCCTAGCGAAACCGCGCCGCGTATACTTGAGCTTGTGTTTCTGTGTTCCCGTACGGTCAAGAACAATACCTGGATATCGACCATGGACTCTCAAGACGACTCGGAGTTGATCGCAAGACTCAAGCTGCGTGACGGCGAAGCACTCGCGAAGTATATCGATCAGAACCGTCACCGGCTGGCCGCTTTTTTACGTTCTATCACCGGCGAACATCTGTTGGCGGTCGTGGAGATCGATGACTTATTGCAGGAAGTTTCGACAGCCGCGCTGACGGGATTGGCCACCGCGCCGCTTGACGAGTACGAGCCCATGCAGTGGCTGCAACAGTTGGCTCGACGACGTGTGGTGGACGCCCATCGATTCCATTTTGATGCGCAGCGTCGCGATGTTAGCCGCCAACAGTCGATGAACAAGCCGGCTGGTTCAGGCGGTTCGGCAATGGAGTTGGAGCATTTACTGGCCGCCAGCATGACTTCCGCAAGTGCGGCGCTCAGCCGCGACGTGCGGATGATGCGGATGCAGCAAGCGATTGAGGGAATGTCGGACGAACAGAAGACGGCGATTCGACTTCGTTACGCCGAAGGGATGCCGACCAAAGAGATCGCCGAAAAGCTTGGCAAAACCGATGTGGCGACGCGTGTGCTCTTGTCGCGCAGCATGCGGCAATTGGAAAAAGAACTCGAAGATGTCAGGCCAACACGCTGACGGTCGATTTGGTGCAACGTTGGGCAGCAGCTGTCAGCGTCAAGCTTGAGCAGCGACGTTTGAGCACCGAAGGTGCGGCCATTTGCATAGCCCAGGCCAAATGCAGCGAGCTTGCGAGCGGAATGACGGCCTGGGTACTGGGGGCTAGGCAAACTGCTGGCCCGTTGGGCCGACAAATGGAACGATCGTTTCGTGTAGAGACCGATGCCCAGAGCAAGAGTGTGGCGGGAATGAGACGCGGATACACCGAAAGAGGCACCATTTTTTGTTTCACCGGCCATTTTTTTAAACTCGGCGTCGCAATTCGATCAAATGGGGTCGATTGGCGAAAATCCATGCCTTGACCCGCTTTTCAAGGGCTCGTCCGAGCTGGCACGGTCCCGCCTGTCTGGGTGCCGCGGCAGACTTCCACCGTGGCTCGAAACTCGACCAGTACCTAAGGTGTTACACAGGAACGTTCAACGTACCGGCTGTCGGCGATTCATTCGCCATCCAGCAATTTCCCCGCCAGCAAGTTCGCCTATGTCTGCGATCCAGCCTTTTGACACCCAGAGTCGCACTCGCTTTGTCTTTGGTGAAGGCACCATCGGCCGGTTGGGCGAATTGGCGGCGAGCTTCCGGCCCAGAAGGGTCCTGGTCGTCAGCGATCCGGGAATCATCGATGCCGGACACGATACCGTGGCAGTTCAGTCGCTGACCGACAGCGGACTGGAGGTTCACTCGTTCCACGAGTTTGGCGAGAATCCAACGTCAGCCATGGTGGATGCTGGAGTCCGCCGAGCTGCCGAAGTCAAACCCGATTTGTTGATTGGATTGGGCGGCGGCAGCAGCATGGATTGCTGTAAAGGGATCAATTTTGTTTATTCCTGCGGCGGCACCATCCATGACTATCACGGTGTTGGCAAAGCGACCACCGACCTGTTGCCGATGATCGCCGTGCCCACGACTGCCGGCACCGGCAGCGAAGCCCAGTCGTTTGCCTTGATCAGTGATGCGAAAAGCCATGCGAAGATGGCTTGTGGCGATCCCCGCGCCGCCTTCCGCGTGGCGATTCTGGATCCAAAGTTGACGGCAACCCAGCCGCAACCAGTCACTGCGTTGACGGGGATCGATGCGATTTCACACGCGATCGAAACTTATGTCACCAATCGTCGAAATCCAATCTCGATCACCTACAGCCGCACGTGCTTTTGGATTGCTGGCGCAAGGTTTCCCGACGGTTCTTACTGAGCCCGACAATCTGGAGGCACGTAGCCAGATGCAGTTGGGAGCCTGCTTTGCTGGGATGGCGATCGAAACGTCGATGCTGGGTGCGGCGCATGCCACAGCCAATCCACTGACGGCACATTACGACATCACGCACGGTCAGGCTGTCGGGATCATGTTGCCCGCCGTGATCCGCATGAATGGCATGCAGCATGCCGATTGGTACGCCCAGTTATTGCAAGAAACGGTGCCTGATGTGACCGCGGAAGAGGCGCCGGAACGCTTGGCGTCGATGGTCACGCAGTGGTTGCGTGCAGCCGGTTTGGCGACTTCGCTTGATGAGTTGTCGATTCCGGCATCGGGCATCGATGTCTTCGTGGAAGAGGCGATGAAGCAATGGACGGGCACGTTCAACCCCGTGCCCTTGGATCCTGATCGAACTCGCCAGTTGTATCGATCGGTTGCCTGATATCGTATCGGGATTCACCTTACCTGAGCGACGCGCCGACCCGATTTGCGTCGCCGCGTTGGTTAAACCACAATGGGTGCTTCTCGCATCGACAGGCAATCGGATTACCCATGACGGATTCTCAAACGCAGGATTCAAACGACAACCAGCCAAGCCCCCAGAAGCCCGATCTTGGGCCGATGGAAGGTGGCCAATGGCGTCCGGTCCGTCCGGAAGAACTGCTGCGCAGGAATCAGGGCCCCGATGAGTTCGAGGAAAACTCGGCACCGCGTGCAAAAGTTACCTTGGAGCGACGACAGCAACTGGAACAACATCTCAGGGCGAGTCCTACGGATCGGGATGCGTATTTAGAACTCGCTGCCATCTATCGCAGCGAGGATCGCCCGTTGGATGCAAAGCGAACATTGCAGCATGCCACTCAGACGTTTCCCGATGATGAAAGACTGCTGTGGGAGTTGGAGGAAGCAACACTGGCGCGTTCGCTACAGCAGTTTCGCGAAGTCAGCGACCTCGCCGGCCGTCTGAATACTTCTGAAGCCGATCGTGAACTCAAGCGGAGTCAGAACGATTGGGCTTGCCGGCGTATCGATGTCTGTCGCGCCCGATTGAAACGCGATCCATCCAAAAGCCAACTGCACGTCGTGATTGGCGAGGCGATGCTCGATGCGGAGATGCACGAGGAAGCGTTGGACGAATTGCATGAGGCGGTCAAGGATGATGAATTCGCCCCGCAAGCTCATTTGATTCGCGGACGATGTCTGCTGGCATTGGGAAAAGACTTGGAAGCAATGGCCGCCTTGCGGGCAGCTACCATGCGTCGCGCTGTCCCCGCACCGCTCAGAATTAAGATCGCGGGCCTCCGACTGTTGTGTGACACCGCGGAACGAATGGGGGTTCACTTGACGCTGGAACGCTATCGTCAACAATTGCAGCAGGCAGAGCAGGAACTTCAGAAAAACTCTGGGTGAGCGGAGCCGTTTCCGGGGCGTAACCAAACGAGATCGGCTATCGTCCCGTGATCGACATCTCGTCTATGATGCACCATCCCACCTTTCCCACCTTCGCAAAACACGAGAGGCCAAGTCGTGAATCAAGCCGTCGTTGATCCAGAGCAGTTGCGGCAGTTTGCCGGTCACTTGCACCGGTTCGCTGAAGAGTTGCAACAGCGAGCGTCCGGAATCGCATCACAAATGAATCAGTTGGAGCAGACTTGGCGTGATGAACAGCAGCGAAAATTCGCCGTGGAGTTCAACGACCAGATGCGGCAAATGTCTCGGCTGATCAAAACGACCGAGCAGCATGTTCCGTACCTGATGCGCAAGGCGGAACAAATCGACGCCTACTTGGGACGCTGATTCCGTGTCAACAAGTGACGTTCGCGATATTGATTCTTTGGTCGCTTTTCACAGTGGTTTGGTCAAACTGAGCAACAACTGGGAAAAGGTGGTTCAAGAGATCCGTGTGACCATTCATCGCGGCGACGAGTATTTTTCGCAAACTCAACCCGCATACTGGCGTCATCAAATCCAACTTGCCGAGCGGGAACTGACCGAGGCGAAAGACAGCTTGTCGCAGAAACTTGCCTCCGCGCGGGCCTCCGATCGGCCGGCAGCCACGGAAGCAAAAAAACGCGTGACGCTTGCCGAGCGTCGTGTGCGGCTTTGCTTCGAAAAACAACGTCTTGCCAGGGCGATCGCCGTGGAGATCTCACAGCAGTGTGACAAGCTGCTTGGCCCTCTCTCGGACGTCGCTGAGCATTGTGAAGTGGTGTTGCCACAGGCAGCGGTGCACTTGCGGACATTGATCGATCAGCTGAAAGCGTACGCCGAAATGCCGGAGCAAAGCCCGGAAGAATGACTCGCGGCGGCACGGATCCAGCGTTCTTTATCGCCACACCAAACTCTCGATGTGACAATTCATGACAACCACCGAAACTGATATTTTCTCGACTTTGAACGCGCAGCGCGAGCAACCGACTGAGATGCTTGATCGGATGATTGAACATTTTCGGGGGTCTCGAAAACCGATGGAATTGTTCGAGGCGTTGAAGATGCGGATCCGCCACCAACTGGGCTTGCCATTGGTGGCCAAGGAGGACGAAGCCGCCCGCCCGGATGAAGTCGAACGGCAGCTAGAAGTCGGACTGCTGGACGCCTGTCGCGAAGCGGGCACGATGTTGATCGAGGATGGCAAAGTCGGCGAGGGTTGGATGTACTTGCGTCCCACCGGTGACAACGAGTTGGCGAGAAAGTTGATCGGCGAAGTGGAGATCAACGACGACAACTATGACGAAATGACTCAAGTGTTGCTGCATGAAGGAGTCGACGTCCGTCGCGGTTACCAGGCAATCCTGGATCATCAGGGGACTTGTAACAGCATCACCGTGTACGACCAATTCCTGGCACAGCGCAGCAAGGCGGATCGTCAAGCGGCGGGTGCTTGTTTGCTGGAGCACTTTTATCACGAACTGAGCGAATTGGTACGCGGTGATATTGCCCGCCGGGAGGCGCCGGCAGGGGATGATGAGACGCTTGCCGAGATGATCCAGACACGTAAATGGATCCTGGACGAAGGCGGGTATCACCTGGACACGACGCATCTGTCGGCGACCGTTCGCATCGCTTCGTTGCTGGAAGATCCGGACCAACTGCGTCAAGCCTGGGAGTTGACACAGTACGGCCGACGCTTGCACCATCAATTCCAATACCCCGGTGACGAGCCCTTCGTCGATTTCTATCCCGCGTACGCGACGTACTACGCGACCCTACTGGGAGAAAACGTCGATGCGGGGCTGAAGTTTTTTGAGCGCAAGGCCCGCTCGGTTGATCCGGGCCAGCACGGCACCGCTGCGATCGAAACCTACGTCGACCTGCTTGATCGCGTGGGGCGGTCGGCTGAAGCGGTGCAAGCGGCTATTGACTTGGTGCCCGATGACGTACCGCCGCAGCGAATCGTGCCGCTGTTGATCGACATAGCCGGCCGGGCTCAAGCGGCGGGCGACGAAGGCGCATTCGACGGGGTCCTGACTTACTGTGAAAAGCACAACGACGTTTTGGGTTACGCGGCGGTGCTGCACGCATCGCAGGCGTAAGCCGTGGGACGAGCACGCAAGGCCTTCCAGGACACCGTTTGCCCCCGCAAACGTAGCCATCACGCTCCGCCGTGATGTAGCCCGACCAATCAACGAACCAACACCCCAGGGATGCGAGTCGTACGGAAAGTTCGGCAACTGGGTCATCAACTCCTCGCCCCGGATCTCCACAATCGCAGCCTGGTTCGGTCGGGCTACATCACGCGGAGCGTGATGGCTACTTTGGCAGACTACAGATACATGCCAACGAAGCCGTCGGCCGAATCGCTTTGTTCGTTGATCTTGCGGATCCGCTCTTCCGTCTTTTTCAAGTCGCCTGCGTCGATGTAGCGATTGAATTCGATCACAACGGCGTGTTGAACACTTTCGGCCAAGAAGGCGACGAAGGGCTCGCTGAGCCAACTGCACGTCTCGCGATCGAGACGAACATTCAAATCGACCGATCGCGTCTGCCGATCGTCGGCGTCGGTCATGGCCGTCCCCTCGAAGGCGAAAACGATCGATCCTCGCTTTGAGTCGTTGGTCAAATGGAACGTGCACTGGCCACGATGCAGGTAATAGGTGTTGTGCGAACCGTGTCGCTCCATGGCCGCTTTGACGCGGAGCACAAATTGCTCATAAACAGGCGAAGCGTCGACCGGCACATCCAAACGATTGATGCTGCGGAGCGGCAGACAATCGAATTCGATCTCAACCCACTGTCCCATCATGGTTGTCATTCCCAGAAAAGCGCCAGCCCGGCGCCCGCCGGGCTTTTTGAATGAAAGGGCTCACTCCCGGTTGGCACCGGGGCTACAAAGATACCACGATCTGCCCAGCGTCGGCAGATGCAATGATCACCGGCTCATTCCGCCGAATTGATCGCGGCGCTGTAAGCTTGCCTGAGCTGCTGCTCGCGTCGTAGATTGTCTTGGTACAGCCGAACTAACGTCTCACGAGTCTGTTTGACGTTGTCTTGAAGCTCTTGATGGTACTCCCGAATCGCCTTGGCCTCGGCTTCCGTTTGAGCCAAGTCTTGTTCCAGTTTCAGCTTTTCCTGCTGATTGGTGGTCAACATCGAGACGGTGGCGTCCAGTGCGGCGCTCAATACCTGGTGCTCGTAGTTCAGTTCCTTGGTGCGAATCGCGAGCTCGGTCAACCGCAGACGAATGCGACGCAAAACGAACCGGTAATCGTTCAGCGGTCGTAGATAGTAGGTGTCGACCAGGCGAGCCACGTTGTCGACATCGGTCAGCTGTTTTGCAGCTTCTTCTTTAACAACGATTCGATCGCCCGTCTTGAATTTGACGGTGCCGTCGTCCCCTTTCTGCAAACGGCTATCCAGTGCGCGACCGTTCCCGTCAAAGAAACTTCCCTCCAAGGCACCGCTCTTTTGAGGACTATCGACGTCAAGGGAATAGTTCTTGGTGAATTCGACCTTGACCCAACGGGTCATCGGCAGATCGTCCGGTGTCGAGCGACTACCGTCCCGCAGGTACTCTTGCAATGTTACTTCACGAACCGTGTTGCCTAGCAAGCCACGGACCAGGTTTTCGTCGACCCGACCGAACAGATTGTCATCGTCTGCTGAACTACCTTCAGCGATAAAGGGTTGGTGAGCGTCCAGCGGCAACAACTCATACACCGACCAACTTGCGGCCTGGCCACTGGAGATCCGTTGTTGTTGGGCAGGCTCCAGTGGTCCTGTTGGGGTGAGCGTGACGCTGGTGGGTGTGCCGGCGGTGACGCGAAATTCACCCAAGAAGAATGTTGGTAAGGCACCTTCGACACCTTGGACCGGCCCCTCTGCGAACCCGTATACGACCATGCCATCGGGAATCAATGGACCAGCGGGCGCGGCAGGGACCGCTGGTGCTGCCGGGTCGGCCGCCGCCGGCACGATGCCGGGGGCAGCGGCTTGAGCTGGCTGATTGAGCTGAATGCTCTGCACGTTGTTGTTGGCCATCCGTAGTCCACGCCAACGGCGACCGGCTTCGATACCGATTTTCGCCAACTCTCGCGTCAAGTCCTGGTAGCCTCGTCCGGCCGATGCATCGTTGGGATCACCGTACCTGAGTTTTTTCTGCTCCGCGACTGCTTGTTCGGCTCGGACCTCAAGTGTTTCTTTGACCTTGTGCCATGCATTGCGCGACTTCAGCGCTCCGGCAGTTGGGAAGATAAAGGCGATTGCCAAAATCATTGTGAAGATGACGGCCACGAGGTTGTACCAGCGCCACTCCTTCGCGGCTTTCCAGACAACGACTAGAAAGCCGATGAAGAGAACAGCCAGGACTCCAATGATGACAAAATTCATGATCGCTCAGAGTTAACTCTCAAAAGACGCCGCCGCGCCGCGAAACTGATATCGGATAGGTCCAGCCGGAAGAGACAAGAGGCCCAGAAAAGGCCCAACTGGATAGTAAGTTGGACAGGTTGTAGCGTCAAGCATTTCTCGGATTTACCGGGCTCAAACTCACAACTTGCCCCAGCGGCCCCCCCGGGGACTTGAATCCCCTTGATCTGACGTCCGTCGGTACAAC
The DNA here is from genome assembly GCA_963714715.1 of Pirellulaceae bacterium. GTDB lineage: Bacteria > Planctomycetota > Planctomycetia > Pirellulales > Pirellulaceae > JBFJVZ01. The sequence continues at coordinate 58,065 of CAVQPV010000027.1, forward strand.
CCGAACAATCCGTCTCACCCTGCCCCGCCCACGGTGAAAGAACCGCTTCAACCGGCGGAGGTGTGAAGATCGGTCTCTCCAGCTACCGAAGTCGATACCGATGGGACCGGCTGTGCGTCGTATGCCGGATGTTGTTTTCGAATCGGATCCTTCGTTATTTCGGGTCGCCGTGACTACTTCACGCTCAAACCGCTTTGCCGTTGTCGCCGCCTTGCAACTGGCCGTCGTGGTCCTCTGTTTGGGCTGTAATCGCCAGTATTACCGCAAGCAAGCGGACAATGAGGTGAATTGGTTGATCGCCCAGAAATCGCGACACGTCGCTCGACCGCCAAAAACACGATTGAGCATCGCGATCGATCCCCGTAGCCGGATGTTCAATCCGTTCGATCTGGATTTTCAGCCGATGCCGGTCGATGACCCGGCATCACACCGGTACATGCAGTGTGTTGATGGTCGCCGCGGATATCCAATGTGGCATGCTGCCGGTGTGACCAACACCGCCGAGAACCCCGACTGGTGGCAGTTCCTGCCGCTGGACGAGAACGGAATCTTAGTGCTCAATGCGGAAAGTGCCGTACAAATCGCGCTGCTTCAATCGCCGGATTACCAATTCCAACTGGAACAACTGTACCTATCGGCGTTGGATGTCAGCAGCGAGCGTTTCCTGTTTGACACGCAGTTCTTTGGCGGTGCTGATACCGCCATCACCTTGGGAGCCGAGGGCAGGGGGTCGGTCTATGAGTTGGGTCTGGATAGCGCTGGGCGGCGCGATTCTGCGCTGGAGCGAAGGTTCGCCACCGGTGCCGAACTGATCACGGGCGTTGCCAACAACATCGTTTGGACGTTGAGTGGGCCCGGTACGCAGACAGCTACGACGATTTTGGACTTTTCTTTTCTGCAGCCGTTGCTGCGTTTTGCGGGACGCGACCGCGTGCTGGAGCGGTTGACGTTGGCTGAACGTCGATTGCTCTCCAACGTGCGTGCCTTCGAGCGATACCGACGCAGTTTCTATTTGAATATCACCGTCGGCCGGGGTACTGAAAGCACGGTTCAGCGAAGCGGTGGTGTTTTTGGCGTTGGTCTTGCCGGATTTAGCGGCCTGGGTGGTGGCTTTGCTGGGCTTGGCGGCGGTGGTGGTGGCTTCGGCATTGGCGGCGGTGTGCCCGAAGCCGGAGGATTTTTCGGTTTGCTACAGGATCAATTACAGATTCGCAACCTGGAAGAAAACATTGCCAGGCTCAGTGAAAACCTTCTCGTTCTGGAAAATACGCTGATTGAGCTGTTGACCACGATTCCTGATGACCCCGAAGCGATCATTCGGCAGCGGTTGCAGGTCGCACAAGCCCGCTCGGCGCCGGTGAAATGCGCAAAGCCAATTGCTTTCACGACAGGCGGGTTACCAGCAATCGCTTGATAGTTTCAAGGGTCAGCTTGGCTTACCGCCCTACATCTGTGCTCGAATCGAGGATCCCATTCTGGAACGCTTCGAATTGATCGATCGTGATCTACGTAGTCGTCGTGAAGCTCTGATCGACGTTCGCACGGCCGTGGGACAGATCAACGTCGACCTGTTGGAGGAAACGAAGACGGTTGCCGATCCCAATACGGGCTTGCCTGAAACACAAATCGAGTGGACACCAAGCGTCGCCGACAAATTTCGCCGCCTGCGAGAAGAGATCGAGCCTCTTGGCGACTTCAACAAGACGCTTGTCGAGCAAGATTTACCGCGAATCGCCGTCGACATCGAGCGTCTCGGTCAGGCACTCCAGAAGCGACAATCACAGAACGCCAATCTGATGGAGCTGTATCGCGAAGAGCGTGATAGCCTGTGCACGCTTTTGGCCCTTGAGGAAATTGATGAGTCAATCTTCGATATCTCGGAACTTCCTGAACTAGCTCAACGGCTGAAGGTCGATTATGAAAACCTGCAGATGAGACTGAATTCGTATACGCAGCGTTTTCGCGACCTGGATAAAACGATTAGCGGTTACATCGCTCGCGGCGCCGGCGAGGCCACGCCCGCTGAATTGGCAAAGGAATTACGCGATGACGTGATTTTGCCTTCACAGGATTTGCTGGCCGCACTTGGCGACGATGTCTTGGCACTGCAACTGATCCAGGCACGGGCACGGACCGAAAGTGTCACATTGCCGGAAATCGACATTGATCCGGCCACTGCCGTGGAGATTGCACGTAAGAATCGACGCGACTGGGCCAACGCCCGCGCCGCTCTGGTCGATGCTTGGCGTCTGATCGAGTTCAATGCGGACGACCTCGAGAGCAGGTTGGACTTAATATTCACCGGTGATATCGCCAACGACGGTAACAATCCGTTCAATATCGATGACAGCACGGGGCGGTTGCGAGTTCGCCTGGCATGGGATGCGCCGCTCACACGAATTCAAGAACGCAATACCTACCGCCAGTCCTTGATTGACTTTGACCGAGCCAGACGCAGCTATTATGAGTATGAGGATGGAATTTGGCGTTTATTGCGGGCCGAAGTACGTCAACTGCAGTTGAACCGATTCAATTTTGAACTCGGTCGTGAGTCCGTCCGCATTGCTGCGTCGCAAATTGAGTTGAACGATGACATTCGTTTGTTTCGAGACGCTCGAGGTCTGAGCAGTGGTCCCACCGCGGCGCGAGACACAATCACCGCCTTGGAAGCTCTGTTGAACTCGCAGAATGCTCTGTTGAACATCTACGTAAACTATGAGGTCGTTCGTCGAGGTCTGGATTTCGACCTCGGCACGATGGAACTCACACCGGAAGGTCTGTGGATCGATCCGGGCAGCGTCTCAGCAGAAAGTTTGTTGCTGTTGTCCGGCACCTCGGCAGGCGGCATGATCGACTGCGGTTGCAACGAATGCTGCTTGCCGTTAGAGCAATCCCCAACCGAAGCGATTTACGGCGCCAGCTATCACGTCACCGAGGAAGCAACGGAAATCTCTCAAGAGATTCCGGAGCAAATGATGCCAACGGACGCTTCGCCGATGCATGATACGAACGTGCCAATTGCCGACCCAATGTCCTTGCCCGCCGACGGTGACGGAGTTTTGCTGACTCCGCAGAACGACTAGCGATCGCCATTTCTGGTCGCGATATTATCGACTGGAATCCAGTGGAACGGCGCGCCATTGCTGGCGACCTAGCCAACGGACGATCGCGATGATAGCGGACATGTAAACCCCCCAGGTTCTTGTACTGGGCATAAATAAAGAGCAACATTGGACAGCGCCACAGACTTTCCGGCTTTTGGAGTTCGCATGATGAACACTTTTTTGAATCACCCTCCCGCGTCGTAGCGGGCGGGTCGGGCTGGGCTGATGAACGAAGTGAGCCGTGACGCGTGAGCGGCCGGGCATCGCACATTGCCCGGCCGCTCACCGGCTTGTTGATTTGATCAGCCGCACGGCGTTAGCCGCGGTTTTCCCCGCCACACTAAATCAACAAGCCGCTCACGCGTCACGGCTCAGTTCGTTCAATCACCCCAGTGTCGGCCTCTCAGGCCGGAGAGGGTTCAGCGAGTGCTGCTGCCGAGCTCGGAGAGCTCGGCGACTTTCGCGAAAGACGACACTAATTTTGCGAGCGATGCTGAGACGCCGACTCTCCCAGAGCGAGCGTGTTTGATGAAACACGGACAAATCAAAGGGGTCAGGCCTCTTTGTTTTTATCTGGGGCTGGAAAACGGACTCGCGGACGGCCTCTTGGACGCATTGTTGATTCCAAGTTCAATCGGCGAGCAATCGATTCTACCCATCCTTCATCCCCCAGCGGCTGTCCTCGTTGCGTGCAGCGCTGGACTGCTTCGAGTTCGGCTTCGGACAATGGTTCGTTGACTCGCTTGACCCAGCCAGGCAACCTCGCGAGCGGCCATGCGGATAGCAGCTGCGGGTCGGGCTCGGGCTTTTGAAGCCACCGCCACAGTGATCCCCAGCGCCAATCCTCCGCTCGGCGAACGAGTCCAGCGCGAAGCGCGTTTCGTTCCACGTACCGGCAAACGATGAAGAAGTGATCGTCGTCTTGGATCGGAAAGCTCTTGTAACGTTGCTGGTAAAGGTGCCCCATGCCGCTGGTGTGGTAGTGCGCGTGATACCGCATCGTATGAGTGCCACCGACCCAGCCCATGAAACGGCTCATCTCTCCGTCGACCAGTGGCCTCAAGACGAGGTGATCGTGATTGGGCATCAATTGGAAACTGAAAAGCTCAACTTGGTGAATCTCAAGTCCTTCGTAAAGGATTCGCTCGAAAGCCTCGTAGTCGGCCTCTTTCTTGAAGATTTCAGCCCGCATGTTGGCGCGATTCAGGGCGTGGTCAAGCCCGCCCGCCTCGTCAGCTCGTAGTGGTCTTGGCATGGCGATAGGCTACCACACCCAAAGGACAAATCAAAGAGGCCTGACCCCTGCTTTGTTCTTGTGCTGGCATGGAAGAAGTCGTACTCATACTTAGGCGCCAGCCGGTACTCGTACTCCTACTCGAATCCGCGCCGGCACATGACATCGTGTTTTCGCCACACCGAACGATGGGTCAATTGATTCCTTTGCGTCCGCGACATCGAGTACGAGTACCGCTTCGCTGAGTACGAGTACGAGTACGAGTACGAGCAGGAACCGTTGATCGGAGAGATAGGACTGGATCACCGTCACTTCGCTTTGAGTCGTTCACTTTGCTTGGATCGATCGTCGAAAATGATGTTGTGGACGGATGCCGATGCTCGAAGGTGCGCGGTCGATGATCCCTTGAAGGCTCACGCCTCCGACAAGCCAATTCTCCTCAGTACCGCCAACTCTCGTAAAGATGTTGCGCGGTCGATCATCCGATGGTATGATCCATAGCGAGAAACCTGGTTGCTGGTGGCACGATCAGTACCTGCCGCCAAACAGCCAGAACCACACGGTGCACCCGAGCCCTCAAACAGATCTTGGGTCGGTAGTGACCGATCCGTTCGGGCCGGGTGACCGTCAACGTTCTGGCATGGAAGAAGTCGTACTCGTACTCAGGCGCTAGCCGGTACTCGTACTCGAATCCTCGTCGGCGCGAGGAGTTACCCGTCTACACTGTTGAACTCGGACGTAACCGGTTCTCCGCTTCCAACTCCTGATCGAGTACGAGTACCACTTCGTTGAGTACGAGTACGAGCACCGCTTCGCTGAGCAGCAGCACTATCGATGCGCTCGCAGATGCGCCGGGCGATCGATGCGCTCGACATTGCGCGGTCGATATCTGACTTGAACGTCACTGGTCCGATCGTCTCTGCCCCTTCGTTCGGACCATCGCTCGCAAAATGGTTGCGCGGTCGGTATTTCGGTGGTATGCTGGTGGCTGATCAGGTCGATTCGGATTGGCCGAGTCGGTACCCGCCGCACAACAGCCAGAACCAAGTGGTGCACCCGAGTCCTCGAAAACACTTTGCTTGATGGTGGCTCGGCCGCTCGGACCGGGTGACCACCGACGTTCGTCCTCTCGGCCACGTTTTCCGGCAGTTCCTGCGTCATTCTCCGCATCCGAATATGATGCTACAATCAGTCGTTTTCGGAAGGATTCCGCAATGACGACGGTCAATCTGGCCCCTTTTTCGCCGCCATCAACGAGCTGCTCTGCCGCATGGACGCACACTCTGGGCGATCTCCAGACTACCATTCCAGAGCTTGCAAAAGACGCCAAACGTCTAGCAGAACTCGACTGCGTGATTGGCGAGATTCCGACCCTTCACCGCAGTGTTCATGGTGACGCGAGAGATTTGGCCGGGGTCGAGCCCAATTCGGTTCATCTTGTGCTGACGTCGCCACCATATTGGACGCTCAAGGAATACCGCGATTCCGAAGGACAGATGGGGCACCTGCAGGAATACGATCATTTTCTCATCGAGTTGGACAAGGTCTGGCAGCGTTGCTTTGATGCGCTCGTCCCGGGCGGCAGACTAATCTGCGTCGTCGGTGACGTGTGCCTGTCTCGTAGAAAAAACAACGGTCGCCATACGGTTGTTCCGCTACATGCTTCCATTCAGGAGCATTGCCGCGAAATCGGCTATGACAACCTATCTCCGATTATCTGGAACAAGATTGCAAACGTTGCACACGAGGTAGAAAACGGTGGTGGTGGTTTTCTCGGCAAACCCTACGAGCCAAATGCCGTGATAAAGAATGACATTGAGTTCATATTAATGGAACGAAAGCCGGGCGGATACCGAAGCCCTAGTAACGCGGCGCGGTTGCTCAGCATCATTTCTGGCGACAACCACAAGGAGTGACTTGATCGTTGTTGATGGCGACGTGTTGGTTGCGGCGATCGAATTCAAATCGCAGATCGGTCCATCATTTGGCAACAATTTCAATAATCGTTCAGAAGAGGCAATTGGGACTGCCCAAGATATTTGGACTGCGTATCGCGAAGGCGCATTTCCTGCGTCAGACCGGCCGTGGCTTGGTTATTTAATGATGCTTGAAGATTGCACGCGATCAACGTCACCTGTCTCCGTTCGCCAACCACATTTTCCGGTCTTCCCTGAATTCGTGGACGCATCGTACTCAAAGCGCTACCAATTCTTGATGACCAAACTCGTCCGTGAGCGACTCTACGATTCGACATGCTTCTTGCTGTCATCGCGGGAAACCGGTTCAAAAGGGCGGTATTCTCATCCAGATCAACACTTGTCGTTCACGCAGTTGGCCGCTTCACTTTCTGGTAAGATCACGTCACACCTCAACACAAAGCGAGGACGAACAATGCCGTGAACCGGAGCGGCGAAGTCAGGCGGACTAAAATGGACAATCACTCGTCGCCGCCCGGTTACGGCTGACGTTCGTCAAAGAAGGCATCTGTCCCGAGCAAAACAGATGAACCGTTTCAACGTTGACTTGCCGTGACTTTTAAATGGAATCTCACCATTGCGGTTCTGATGATAAGCGCGATTTCTATTTTCCTTTGCGCGGACGTTTTTGGTCAAGCGTTGAAGACAGACCAGTGGTAACGCCAACCATTTGGACGGTTGTCTCGTTGCGTGAAGAATCGCGGACACGTTACGCAGGTGATGGGCAGGCAACTGGGTCAACGTGGACGTACTACGCAGATTGCGCGAATGAAGAGCGTCGTCGCTCGTTCAGGGTGGCGTGCGACATACGGAGCCGAATCAAACTCGCATCGCTACCGATCAAGGCAGGCGATCGCTTCTACTTCAACAATCCGACTGGCGAGTACGTTGAAGGGGAAATTGAAGGCGATTTCGCGCTCGACGAAAGACGATTTTGTTTTCGTGGAACCGATACCTTAATCTGGGTCACAATGTTGCAGTCAGCCGTACTGGTTGGCGAACCATGACAACGAAGCACCGCATCAGGCTTTCACAAGTGGACACCGCAAGCGCCGTGCTTGGTGATGCGCGGGGTTCGTCGGTTGCACCGACGCGATTATGACAGGTCATCACGCGGGGCGACATCTGGGGTCCGCTGACAGCGGGCGATCATCGATCGCTGGCGCAGGACGACCGGTTGCCCAGAGTTTGTTCGTGCAGAATCAATTGCGCTGAAAGCGACAGCGCTGAACTCTGGTGAGGAGGACCGGATACCCGTTCCCACCTTGGTCAGCACGAGTTCTCGCTGAAGGCGGTCGAATCGTCTCCGCTGCCCACTGCAACGCGGGTTCCAACACCGACCGGCGGTTGTCGGCGACGATCGCACTGCGCAGTTGGCAAGATTTTACTCGACGGCGACCGCTCTCCTCCCGTAAACTACGACGAACAACGTGATCCACCGAAGTCCTCGAGTTGATCTTGGGCAATGGACAATCGCCCGCTCTGACTGCGGTGATCCTGGACGTTCGTCGATGAGAATCATCCCAGGTCTCTCGTGCTAAATCCTTACCAAGCTCCACCGGAATCCCCAACTTCGGACCAAACATTCGCGGTTGGCCGTAGTAGAACCGAAAGCCTGTGGTGCACGGTGCTGTTTACGCTGGTTACCGTTGTCCCACCGGCTGTCATTGTGATCTCCCGATGGTTGGCAGCTGAAGTTGAGGGCGTTGTGATTGGAGGCGTATTCGGTGTGCTGTTTGTGCTGATTCCCCCGGCCTTCGTTTCCGTCGTTTGGATAGTTGCGTCAGTCTTTCGAGCTAAAGGGAAGCCCCAGACTCCACTCTTGCTTGCGTTGCTTATCTTTCCAACGCTCCCGCACTGCTTGTACTTGCTGCCGAAGTTCATCTCCTTCTTCCGTCTGGCGACCCAACCCGGTGGTTTCCCGTTCTCCTATTGGCTGCTAGTTGATGGGATGATTTGGATGTGTTTGTCCGTCCTACTTCCGGTTGTGTTCGGAAAACTGGTATGGTCAATCCTAGCCTCTGCGTCCGACGGACCATCCCGTGCACCGGAGCCGGGCTTGCCGCGTTACATAAATGGTTGATCAAACTTTCCCGGCCCGGTGACGGGTACCGTTCTGGCATGGAGGAAGTCGTACTCGTACTCAGGCGCCAGCCGGTACTCGTACTCGTACTCGAATGGGTTATTGATGACTGAGCCAATCTTCGACCACGATCGACTCGACGTTTATCGTCTATCGATTGAATACGTCGTGTCGTCGTTTGCCATCGCGAAAGATCTGAACGGACTTCATCGTCATGCCCGATGGGTTCAAGCCGCTCAGTCGATTCCGCTGAACATCGCCGAAGGCAACGAAAAACGCAGCCTGAAGGATCGTGGTCGGTTTCTCAACATCGCTCGTGGCTCGGCATTGGAATGTGCTTCGATTCAGGATGTGCTCTCCGCAACGGACGGGCTTGGTGACAAACAACACGGTGAATTGAAACGCACGCTGAAACGGATGTCTCGATGCTGACGCGGCTGATCGCCCGCGTCGACGCTGTCTCCGAATCCATCGCGGCGTACAATGCGGCTGACGAGTACGTGTACCGCGATGCTGAGTACGAGTACGAGCATGAAGAACAGCCAGAACCAAGGGTTGGACGCGGAGGCCTCGAAAGCGTCTTTGGGCTGTGGTTGCTCGTCCGCTCGGCCCCGGTCAACCCAACCGTTCTGCCAAGGAGATGATTTCCAACACACATGGGAACTCTGTATCGCAAATACTGTCCTGAGTGTGATGGCAACGCCGAAGCTAATGTGACATTCGATGGTTTCGCTGGTGCCGCAATAAGGAATCCGCTGCGTGGTGGTGAAATCGTATCACAGGGGCACGTCGCTTACATTGCTGATAGTGGTGACTTGGTTCCGTTACCACATCCAATTGAATACCAATCGTTGGATGCTGCCGGCGGAAAATGGGGAGACGCTGCGATCCATGGTCGGCTGCTCTACATTCACAATCTGGTTTGCGCCGACTGCGGGACACCAAACACGACTGCCACGCTCCACGTTGGCGGCACGGGATGTGTTACCGGCCTCGTGCTCGGTTCGGCGGCGATTGCTGGCAACGTTTTTCTGTTCAATCTTCAGCCTGCCTTCGAGACGTTTGTCGTTTTCGTGGCGCTATTTGCACCTTCGCTGTTGATTGATCTATACGTGCGCATCCGCTATCGTTCCAATGCGGTGCCGTACCAAACTAAACATTGCACTCATTGCGGTGGCGGCCGCTTGGTCCCACTAGCTTCCGCCAAGAAACGATCCTTGCACTGTCCGCGCTGCAAACAGGAGACATTGACGATCGAAATCGCCGGTCGGTCGTAGGCGAAGGCAGAACCAAGAAATGCACCCGAGTCCTCGAGCGTATCTTGGGCAGTGGTGGCTCAACTCCTCGGACCGGGTGATTTCGGACGTTACCGCGGCTAAGTCACGTGCTGGCATGGAAGAAGCCGGTACTCGTACTCGTACTCGAATGGGGCATTGATGACTGAGCCAATCTTCGACCACGATCGACTCGACGTTTATCGTCTATCGATTGAATACGTCGCTTCGTCGTTTGCCATCGCGAAAGATCTGAACGGTCTCCATCGACACGCTCGCGACCAATGGCTCCGCGCTGCTCAATCGATTCCAGTGAACATTGCTGAGGGCAACGGAAAGCGGAGCCTGAAGGATCGTGGTCGATTTCTCGACATTGCTCGCGGATCGGCATTGGAATGTGCGTCGATTCAGGATGTCCTTGCTGTGACGAGTGGAATTGAGAACGAACAACACGGCGACTTGAAGCGAACGCTGAAACGGATTGTCTCGATGCTGACGCGGCTGATCGCTCGCGCCGATGTCGTCGCCGAACCGGCTACCGAGTCCAATGCGGATGAGGAGTACGAGTACCGCGATGCTGAGTACGAGTACGAGCACGAATGACCGGAGCCAGAACCAAGGGTCGGACGCGGATGCCTCGAAAGCGTCTTTGGACTGTGGTTGCTCGTCCGCTCGGCCCCGGTCAACCCTGCCGTGCTGGCATGGAAGAAGTCGTACTCGTACTCGTACTCGTACTCGAGCGCCAGCCGGTACTCGTACTCGTACTCGAATGGGGCATTGATGACTGAGCCAATCTTCGACCACGATCGACTCGACGTTTATCGTCTATCGATTCAATACGTCGCTTCGTCGTTTGCCATCGCGAAAGATCTGAACGGTCTCCATCGACACGCTCGCGACCAATGGCTCCCGCTGCTCAATCGATTCCAGTGAACATTGCTGAGGGCAACGGAAAGCGGAGCCTGAAGGATCGTGGTCGATTTCTCGACATTGCTCGCGGATCGGCATTGGAATGTGCGTCGATTCAGGATGTCCTTGCTGTGACGAGTGGAATTGAGAACGAACAACACGGCGACTTGAAGCGAACGCTGAAACGGATTGTCTCGATGCTGACGCGGCTGATCGCTCGCGCCGATGTCGTCGCCGAACCGGCTACCGAGTCCGATGCGGATGAGGAGTACGAGTACCGCGATGCTGAGTACGAGTACGAGCACGAATGACCGGAGCCAGAACCAAGGGTTGGACGCGGATGCCTCGAAAGCGTCTTTGGACTGTGGTTGCTCGTCCGCTCGGCCCCGGTCAACCCTGCCGTGCTGGCATGGAAGAAGTCGTACTCGTACTCGTACTCAGGCGCCAGCCGGTACTCGTACTCGTACTCGAATGGGGCATTGATGACTGAGCCAATCTTCGACCACGATCGACTCGACGTTTATCGTCTATCGATTGAATACGTCGTGTCGTCGTTTGCCATCGCGAAAGATCTGAACGGTCTCCATCGACACGCTCGCGACCAATGGCTCCGCGCTGCTCAATCGATTCCAGTGAACATTGCTGAGGGCAACGGAAAGCGGAGCCTGAAGGATCGTGGTCGATTTCTCGACATTGCTCGCGGATCGGCATTGGAATGTGCGTCGATTCAGGATGTCCTTGCTGTGACGAGTGGAATTGAGAACGAACAACACGGCGACTTGAAGCGAACGCTGAAACGGATTGTCTCGATGCTGACGCGGCTGATCGCTCGCGCCGATGTCGTCGCCGAACCGGCTACCGAGTCCGATGCGGATGAGGAGTACGAGTACCGCGATGCTGAGTACGAGTACGAGCACGAATGACCGGAGCCAGAACCAAGGGTTGGACGCGGATGCCTCGAAAGCGTCTTTGGACTGTGGTTGCTCGTCCGCTCGGCCCCGGTCAACCCTGCCGTGCTGGCATGGAAGAAGTCGTACTCGTACTCGTACTCAGGCGCCAGCCGGTACTCGTACTCGTACTCGAATGGGGCATTGATGACTGAGCCAATCTTCGACCACGATCGACTCGACGTTTATCGTCTATCGATTCAATACGTCGCTTCGTCGTTTGCCATCGCGAAAGATCTGAACGGTCTCCATCGACACGCTCGCGACCAATGGCTCCGCGCTGCTCAATCGATTCCAGTGAACATTGCTGAGGGCAACGGAAAGCGGAGCCTGAAGGATCGTGGTCGATTTCTCGACATTGCTCGCGGATCGGCATTGAAATGTGCGTCGATTCAGGATGCAAGTGGTCAATCAATATCGTTCAAGACGGTTACAATCAACTCCTTGTGCGCACTGACGAAGCTGGCTAACCACGTGCATGAACCCGAATAGAAGAGCGGAGGTGAATCCCGCGGCGGCTCTGTACACGACCAGCCACGGGCTATTTTGCCTGCCCGACAAGACAATCGAGACGGCAACAGTCCCGAGCAGGAGACACGCCGCGAACGCCATCAACAGACGATACCAGCGACGGCCAAGCCATCGTCGCGTTGTCGACAGGGGATCACGTGGGGGCATCGAGCTTGCTGTCCGTTTCACACACTGACGCTACAGTCGATGGCTTTGTCCGTTGAGGCTTCCACCCGACATGCAACAGCCAGCTGATCGATAACCACAATGCACCGTAGAAACAGAGAGAGCAGAAGAAGCCAAGCAGTAGCGTGAGAACGATGCTTACGCCCTGGTATGCAGCTAATCCACCCGCGCCTCCGATTAACCCCACGGTCGGAATACTGACACAAAGAAAGTTGATCCACGTCTTGTTCCCGAGGTGTCTGCGAACAAAAAAGAAAGTCATCAGAATCCCCAGCGTGCTAATGCACAGCACCGAGGCAACCAGTCTCAGGTCCCAGTGGATCGCTTCGCAGAGGACAATTTGCACGCCGGTCATCAATGTCAAAAGCATGATGGATCGAATCGCCAGCGGTCGTTTTTCGGTGACGGAAACGCCCACGTCAAAACCTGTGCATCTGTCGCACAGTGATTTCAGGCTCCGCACGCACAACACACTTGGCATCGCCAAGCTAGCCCAAATCAATGCATCGTGGGACTCTCCGTGCCAGGAAGATCGCGTGATAGCACTCCAGGGGATGGCCAGACAAGCAAAACAGACAATCGTGGTGATCGATTGCCAGAGCAATCCTCCGACCACCGACACGACCACGATTGCGATCATCCCTAGACCGGCCATCGACAGCAAAATGCGAATCAGGATGGCGCCCCCGATCGTGACGCCATCGAGATTGTCGCCGAAATAGTCCCTTGCACCGGCTCCGCCAAGAGCTTCCAAAGCAACGGGCATGAAGGCACACACAGCCGTCAGCAAGAACACACCCGCGATGCTGGTCCAACCTTGGGACGCGACATGTTGATCCTGCCGATTGGTTGCGGCAAAGTTGATTTCGCCGTTTCTTTTCAGCACCAATCGTTCCCGCCTTCGTTTGAAGTGCCAGCCCAGACCAGCCAGTCGTCGTGACAGACAGAGCTGCGTGAAGTACCAAGCCAAAGTGGCCCACGCGGCAAACCATACCGTGCCTGGCCAGGAGTGATTTGCAGTAAGTTGTCGTGCACGACCGGTGGAAAGCAACAGCAGCAAGATCGGCACGCACATGGCGGCCGCGAGCAGATGAAATCGCCAACTTCGTCGACGTTGCATCGAATATCGAGTAACCGTCGACGCAACGTATCCAGCAAGAGTGAATAAGCACAGGAGAAAGTCCTCCCGCAAATAGTCCTCAACGCGCAAGTCGACGCGTGAGACAATCGCAGTGACGGCATACGTCATGATCGACGTAAAAAGAATCCAATCGCCACGTCGATTCGAGACCCCAAGACCGCGGCTGACCGATCCAGTCAACACTTGCTCCGGAGTTGAGAACCGAAGTAGTTCAGCCAAGAGTGCACCGACGACGAAGAAAGTGCCCTCCGGGAACACCGATGTTGCGATCCATTGATCGTCGTTGTGAGCCAGCAACGCGAGTCGCCAGAGGATCAAAACGAACGCCGCTCGAACCACCGCCGACATTTGCATTGACGTAATCATGGCTACCGTGATCGACACGCACGCGCCGAGGATGCCAAGCATCACGCCGCTGTTGAGCATGTTCCCAACGATGCCGTCATCGCGCCATAGTCGATCTCGAAACTGACCGTTCGCGGCGATCAAGCCCAGTGCAGCGACGACGATGGGAAACAGCGAACGATACCAGCGGCGATAAAGCCATCCATGCATCGACTTGATTGCCGGTGGATTAATCACGTCTTGGAAGTCGGGGGATGGAACGTGCTAAAACGGTTCAAGTGACGTGCCCAGAGGTTAGAAATCACCAACAGTGTAAAAGTAACCGATACCAAAGCGACGGCGGTAGATTCTCATCAAGAGATTTTGAAGGGTGATTCTGCGGCACAGGAAAGGGGCGGCAGCCAGCGACGTCCAACGCTGCCATCGCAAAGGTCATCCCACCGATGGTAAAGCCGGACCACGGATTTGTTGGGGCTTACCCGCGGCCGGGTCTTGCCGTCCGCGGATACCCAGAATTAGATTCGCGTCCTGACCGGGACGCAACCCGAAGTCGACCAGGAGGCGCCGATTCAGCTTGTGAATGGGTTCGCTTGAACCTTTCCCTTCGGCGGTTTGGCTTGGTTAACTCCTTGCTGCAATCCAGTAGCGGATTGATACCCCGTCCATTGGTCGATCTGTCTGCCGTCACGAAACAGAATCATGTGGGGAATCGATCCGATGTTGTGTCGCGAGCTCAGCCGCTTTTCTTTGTCGATGTCGACGATCAAGACCGTCAGACTTCCAGCATTGTCAGCGGCGAGCTGCTGAAGTTCCGAATCGACTCGTCTGCATGGACCGCACCACTCGGCGCCGAACTTTACCAACACCAAACCTCTCGCCACCTGACGATCGAATTCATTTTCTGATACCTCGATGGGGCCGCTCGCACGGGTAAACGTGCGCGGCGGTTCCAATGGTTCGTCGATCGCTATGGGCGCGTGCCCGCCAACACTGACGGCTTGGGCGGTGAGCGGTGCCGCGTACGGATTGGCCGATCGGGGCGGCGAATTTGAAAGGGACGGTGCGACTGAATGCAGAACGATGACAAGCAATGTCAGCGAAATGCCACTCGATAGCACGAGGGCGAGGACTCGAGTACGCATCGTGTTGCCAGTGAGTTGTTGCGTATTGCCGATGGGTCGCCAGAGACCCATCCCGATTCGGGAAGCGTAGGTCACGTTTTGTTCCGGTGACGACTGGGTCTGGCGAAAACAGATATTCGTAGCTTCGGTCCGCTTGAGGACAACGCATCTGCTGAGATAGATGCTAGCTATGCTCACCGCAGAAGCGTGCCTTAATCCACAAAGACGCCTCAAGCTACCCAGACGCGAATTCCGATACGACCGATACAGTCTGCACTCGGGACTCTATCTGACTCAGCGAAGTCGCGAATGTCACACGGACGAATCATCAGTAGACGCGCAGGAGCAACGACGCTCCATGAAATAGTTGGGCGAGAGGTCTGATGCTGGCAAGGTCTGCGGTGCTGTTTGCGACGATGGCCGTTGCTTCTCTCTTTCCAGGACAAATCTGTCTCGGTCAGTCTGCTCCTGGCGAACTCACGCCAGCCGAATTGGAGTCGCTTCTCAAGGAGCAAGCCACCGAGATCCGCGAGTTGCGGGAGCGACTCGATCGCCAAGAATCGGTTCTTCATCCGACGGTCAGTCACGATCAGCCAGAGTGTTTGGCCCCCGCCAGCGGCGAGGGATTACCGGTCGTGGTCGAGGAGCCTGCTGAGCCGTCGTGTTCCGAGGTTTCAGCGTCTGACGTGCCTGCGTTGCGATACTACGCCGATCACGATGGCGGATTCGTCTTTCGGCCATTGCAACCCAACAAGACTCCATTCGAATTGAAGGTCAACGGCTGGATTCAGTTTCGGCATCATGCGTTCACCCGCAATGTCGATGCTTGGACGGACAACGCGGGAGTCACGCGGCTGGTTCGTAACAGAAACGCGTTCGACATCGAGCGGGGCCGATTGGTTCTATCCGGGTTTGCCATTGATCAGCGGCTGACCTATTTCCTTCAGCTCGATGGTGATACCGATGGACTGAGCACCGTTGATTTCTTCGACTACTGGTGGGGTTGGAAGGTAACCGACCGCTTCCGGCTGCAGTTGGGAAAGCGCAAGGTCTCGGCGAGCCGACAGTGGTTGTTGGGAGCACGCCGTACGCGTTTCAGTGAACGGCCGATGGCGAATGACTTCTTCCGACCGGACCGGACCGCTGGACTCTGGGGCATCGGTCGCGTGGGCGAATTCGGCCATTACGAGGTGATGGTTGGCAACGGTTACAGGACCGCCAATCTTTCTCCCGCCCTCTCGGATAACCTGTTCACCTTCGCCGCAACAAGCTTCTGGGACCCGCTGGGAGATTTCGGAGATCAAATCGTCGACTACGATTGCAGTCGTAACGCGCTCATCCGAATAGGTCACTCGTTCGTCTTTTCGCCACAGGCGTCTGACGAGCCAGGCATCCCGTTAGGCGAGGCCGACTTCGTGCGGCTTACCGATGGCACCCGATTGACACAGGTTGGAGCACTCGCCCCAGGAGTCCGAGTGTCGGATTTTGACCTCTACCTTTACGGGGTAGACGCCGCATGGAAGTGGCGGGGCTGGAGCGTGAACGCGGAAGTTTTTCTTCGCTGGATTCAAGAACTAGAGGGGGACGGGCCTCTGCCCGTGAGAGATCTGTTTCAACGAGGCTTCTACGTCGAAGGGGGCTGCTTCCTGATCGCCAAGCGGCTCGACATGAACTTCCGGTACTCGCAGGTCAATGGGCTGTTCGGCGACACCTCGGAATATGCGGGAGGCTTCAACTGGTATCCGCTTGAAACTCCGAAGCTGAAATTCTCCTTCGACGTCACGTCACTGGACGGCAGTCCGCTGCAAAACACGGCGAGTGACATTCTGGCGGGCGATGATGGCGTGCTTTTCCGCACTCAATTCCAAGCTGAGTTCTAATCGCTCTGCAACTTTGCGTGTCGGTCACGCTGCGCATTTCCGCCTTG
This sequence comes from Pirellulaceae bacterium, assembly GCA_963714715.1. Lineage (GTDB taxonomy): Bacteria > Planctomycetota > Planctomycetia > Pirellulales > Pirellulaceae > JBFJVZ01. Next base: position 74,822 of record CAVQPV010000027.1, read on the forward strand.
GCCCTGACTCCATTGGGTGACGCAGACCTGCACGTCCGGTCAGGAGGAAGCAACAGCGGACTTGCACAAAAAAACGGTCTCCGTCGGCAGGCAACCGACGAAGACCGTTTGATCGGTACGTTGGCGAAACTACTTACCCAGCTTCCGCATCGACTGCACGACCGGCGAAAAAGGTAGCGGTTTCCCGTAAGCAGTCGGAAACGTCAACACCGGCTTCGTTGGCGACAACACTTCATCGTGTGCCGGCGGCAAAACCTCGTCATGGGTCGAATAGGTTGGAACGGCTTCATCGCAGACTGGGGAATCGCAGGCAGATGCATCACAGCAACATTGTCCGGCAGGACAGCCACCACTGCATCCACCCAGCTTTTCCGCTGACCAGGTGTACTTGCACTTCGGGCACTCGTAACTGCTGGGCTTGAGGACGCAGACCTTGCGAGTCCGGGCTCCGTTGTTGACACAATTGCTGCAACCGTTGCCGTCACAAGAACTGCACGATCTGCACTTCTTTTTTTGCCATGGGAACACGACGCGAGGAATGCAGATCACTTTCGTTTCAACATCGAAACAAGCTATTTCTTCGTCGACCTTCTCTGCATCCAGTTTGCAAACGTGATCACAGGCGGGACAACGTAAACAACAGCCCGTCTGGTCAAGGCAGCGAGTGCCCAGGATGCCGGCGGAGGCATTTGTCGTCGCCGACAGGTGTGCGATGACGGCGACGATCGCCGTCAGCAAAACGAGTTTTGAGATCAATTTGATTGACATGGTATCTTCCCTGATTCTGGTTCTGACTACGTCAGGTGCTGTTTAGTGTTGGATCTGTGTTGTACGCGACCGATTTAAAAATCAATCATGTAACGCATGCCCAGGATCGAGAAATCGCCGTCGATCCCGGCTAACGTCGGTGACGGGAATCTTCCTTCGCCGGCATCTTTGATCGATCCCCAGATCACGTTGGTTTGAACTTTGGAGTAAGCGGTCCAGAACCAGTTCAAACCAGCCGTCCACGCGTAACCGCGGCCGCCCTGGATGTCGCCATCCGTCACGTCCAGGTAGTCATACCGCAGGGCGAGCGCCAATGCTCCCCAACCGCGCCCGCAGCCTCCGCGACAGCGTTCCACCAAGAAGAAGTTCTCGAGTGGTTTTTGTCGGTCGATCACTCCGGAGGTGCGTCTGTACGGAATGTATTCACCCGTCAGGAAGTACGACGCAAAGATGTAACCACCGTGGAAGTGCAAATCGTCGCCCGAGAATCCGCCTAACTCATTTCGCTGAACCCAGGTGTTGATGTACTCGCCCGTGATCTGTAAGGATCCGATATTCAACATCTGCTCAACAGCCAACTGTTGATAGGAATGGGCCCCAAGAATTCGACCCGTGTCCCACCAGCGTAAATCGCTGCGAGCCAGGGGACGGGTGCGGAAACGAGCTTCGTTATCGTTTTGGTCCTCATCCAGTGTTCCATTGCCATCGGTTTGGTTGACCGATCCGGCGAGCCCCCAGTGATAGTAGCCGCGGCCGCCACTGATGTCGTCGTACCATGGACTCCCGGCTAGTCGACCATACAAGCCGCCTTCGGTGAAGTCGCCACGGGTACGACCGCTCAGGGAAATATTTTCCAACAAGAAGGCACCGTATCGCCAGTTGACCGACTCATCGTCGGTATAGCCGTACATACAGAGCCCCAGTCGACGAGCGTCCTCGTTGAAGGCCTCGACAGCAAGTGGTCGCTCGGCGAAAACGTTGTAGCGACTACTGTTGAGGTGATCCAATCCGATCGGACGTTTTTGATTTCCGAGCAAGAGCGTCTGATTGCGGGGCAAATTATTGAACCCCAAATACACGTCTTTCATCTCAGGCTCACTCGGCCTGTTGAAGTCAAGCTGAATTCGATAGAGCATGTTGTGTGGAACTTCGCCGCTCCACGTCAGTCGAATGCGGCGGAAGTCCCAGCGGTTTTCCGGGTCATCCGTCGGGTCGCCCGTTTCCAGCCGATTGACACCCTCGTCGCCGGACATGAAGTACCAATTATCAAGATGAATGCGGCCATTCAACTTGTAGGATGGTTTCTTCTTCTTGTCTGACGCTGCCTTGGCGAGTTTTTCTTGGTGTTCCTCCCATGATGACTCCATTTCATCGACGCGTTCGAGCAGCGTCTTGTAGTCTTCCATCGAAACGGAACCATCGCCGTCGGAGAGCTTCATCGCTTTCCGCGGTTTCGGCCTTCTCCGCGTCCTCGGCGAAGTTGGTCAGCATCGTGTGGGGATCCAGCATCTCTGGCTGGGCGGACTTGGTTGGCGGCAGACGGTTCATGCGTAACTGTCTTACCCGCACTTTCCTCAGCCGCTGGGATTTGCGATATGAAATCGAGGAATGCGTCGTTCGCATGGCTGTTTTGTCCGGTCCAAGCGATGGCGACCGCGGTCGCAAACGCGAAATGACGGGACGCCTTTCTGATCTTTGGCATGGGACCTTTACTTCCTTGTTTGGGTCGACTTGGCCGAGTCTCGAGTCGGTTGTTCTCGCAGAGGGGATGCTTGAGTCATTCCCGCGCGGATCGGTAGAGAATCGTCTGTGGGTTCTGATCGACCGGGTCAGTCCGCTCGCAATGCCCTGATACAACAGAATCTACGAGAACATCAGGCACAGGGCGTGGAACCGGTCTTATCGTTGATCAGAACGTGATGCGAGGAACCCCCACAACCGTCAATCTTTGACGCTAAGAAACCTCTCCCTTACCTAGGCTCACTCGATTCGTGCGGATCACCCACGTATGATGAAGATGGCGTTAAGAAACGTGTGGTAGTGCCGCCTTGCCTTCCTGAGGGTTTTGAAATTGCGAAGATCGCTTGAAGTGAGTTTGGAGGCCGTCGAGAACGCCCTCGGTGATCAGGCTGAGCGTGTCGAAGCAATGGTGCGAACCGCCTACCGGGGATTGTGCGAACGCTGCTTGGGCACTGCCGATCAAGTCCTTGCGATGGAGGTCGTGATCAATGAGTCGGAGGTCCTGATCGAGGACAAGTGCGTGGAGTTGCTAGCACTCCATCAGCCGGTTGCCAGCGACCTGCGGCGTGTCTTGGCAGCGGTCAAGATCAATGCTGATCTGGAGCGGATCGCCGATCTGGCCTTGGACCTTGCCAAGCGAATTGAGTCGCTGGTGGCATACGCGGATGTCGTGGTTCCGTCCGACTAAGCCAGATGGTTTCGCTCGCCATCGAGATGTTGCGAGACGCGAACCGTGCCTTTGTGAGCAGTGATCTGGAACTGTCGCACGATGTTTGCGGACGGGATGATCAGTTGAAGAAGATGCATCGTGAAACCATCCAAGCACTTGGCCCAGAGAATGCAATCGAAACCGGATCAAATCACCGGTTATCTGCACGTTTTTTCGGCATTGCGACTTGTCCAACGTATCGGAGATCACGCTGCCAACATCGCCGAAGATGTCGAATACATCGTTGACGGCGAAATCACCAGGCATCAATCAAAGCCGTAAGCCTTAACATCGTACGGGAAATAACTGAGGCGTTTCTTACTACCCCTCACCTGTTTCCTCTCCCCGCTATTCGCTTCGCGGCGGGGGGAGAGGAGACAACGGACAATCATTTCCCGTTCGATGTTTCACTGTCACTGCCCGGAGGAGCGGAGATCGGCCATCCCACGCCCACTGCATTTGAAATTGCGCTTCGTTGTAGTCAACCACTGCCTCCAGGTACGCTAGTCTCGCAGCTTCCAAGGCGCGTACCGACTGCAACACTTCAAGAGGCAATCCTTGGCCGTCACGGATACGACTTAAGTTCCGCTGGTAGGAATTTTCAGCTGATTCAACCGCTCTGCGTGTGATCGCTACTTGTTGACGTCGATGTGCGACCTGCGCGTGTGCTTCGGCGATCTCCCGTGCCACTTGGTCCATCAAGCGAATCTTCTCGAATTTCACCTGCTGAATTCGCGCGTGGCTTGCCCGGCGTGATGCCTGTTCGCCAAAACCGAGGTTGCGTACTTCCCAGGAAACGAGGGCGTCAAAGTCGTAACGGGCTTCCACGTTATCGACATCGTTTCCGAGTCCGCCGCCGAATCCGCCCGTGCTGAATCCCAGCAGCACGCTCGGGAGGAAAGGCGAGAATTTTTGGCGTTTGTATGCATCGCACGCCGCGGCAACCAAAGCACCTGCTTGCTTTAGTTCTGGACGATTCGACAAGCCCGTGGTGATCAACGCGGTTTTGTCTGCGCCTTGGTCAACCATTTGGATGGGAACGACTGTGGGATCGAGTGGAATGAATTGGCTTGTCGGATCGGTATTGAGTGTTTCAGCGAGACGCGCCGAAGCGACGGCCACTCGTTCGCCCGAAGCGACAACTCGACTCTCCACCAACTCGAGTTCGGTTTGCAGTCGGTCGGCGTCCGCTTGAAGCCCTTGGCCAGCTTCCGCGAAGTCGCGTGTCAGCTTGGCGAGGCCCGATGTCCGCTCGCGTGATTGATCCAACACACTCCGTTGCTGGTGGGCATTGACAAGATTGATGTAAGCGAGGGCAGCTTCCAAAAGCTGGCGATTCAGGGCCGCGTCCACCGCGTGCGTTTGGGCCCACGCATTCTTTTGAGCTGTCTTGGGCTGAAAAATTGCATCGGCCAGATGAAATTTGGCGATCAGGCCGGGACGTATGGTGGTGCCTGCACCGGTTGCTCCCATTCCCAACCCGTATTGAAGGTTGCCGCGATTGACATCAATGATTGCTCCGTCGCTTGCTTGATAGTTCCCGTCGTGGCGATGGTAGCTCATGCCCGCCTGAATCGACGGTAGCCAAAGCACACGCGCCTGTTCCAGTTGGGCATAGGCTTCCCGGACACGCCACTGGGCAATCCCAACCGCTGGGTGTCGGCCGCCAATCATGGCGAGCGCCGTTGGCAGATTCATTTCGACCACCTTTCCCGCGCCCGACAGCGTGACTTCCAAAGGCTCCTCAGCCAGCGGTAGCGGCTCGACTTGATCGGGTTGAGCGTCTTCGGGCGTGACCGCACGAAGGGCTATCTGATTGACGCTCTGCTCGATCAGATGGTCGTCATATCTCTCACCCTCGCAGGAGAGTGCCTGAAGTGCTGTTAGCTGAATGCGGGGACTTGGCTTCTTATCAGCTCTGATATCGCGATCGACGGGCGACGTAATGACGGGTCGCGACCGCTGGAATTTGGCGAGGTCGTGCCTCCCCACGCAGCCTGAGCAGGCTAAAGCAACGGCGAGACAGATAAGACGGGGCATCATGCCCTCCTCAGGAATCCATACTTCGAAAATCTCCGTCCATTGCCGGAATTGGAGACTTATGGGTTTTGTGTCGGCGATTAGGATGGATGCCATCACGGAGATCAGACAAGACCCAAGTCTTCACGCCGCCAGGTGAGTGAATATGATCGTCGTGCGCTCTATGCCACAGCAGAAATCCTGACGAGTCACGGTCGTAGTAGTTTTCTGGACTGTTACGGTTATGACCGGAGTATTGAATGATGACGTTTTGTCGCTCCTGGTCGACGCGATTTGCTCTCGTTTGCATCGCGCTCACGAGTCTTGTGTCGGGCTGCGCGAGGCAGCCAGCCATGTCGGACGCACCATCGAAACCAATCGCAGTCCGTACCGTCGCGGTTGTCCAGCAACAGGTTCGGCGGACCACCACGCAACCGGCAACCGTTCTGGCCTACTATCGTGCGCAAATTGAGGCTCGCGTTTCCGGGTACGTAAAAGAACTGAAGGTCGATATAGGCGACTTGGTTCAGTCGGGTGACATTTTGGCGGTGATCGATATTCCCGAGATGCAGAAGCAGCGCGAGACCGTTCAAGCAAGAATCCGTCTTTATCAAGCTCAGGAAGCCCAGGCGCAGGCTGGTGTGCAATTGGCTGCCGCCAACGTGAATTCAGCCCAAGCCAAGCTGGCCCAAGCGAAGTCCGAGGCGGCGAGTGTTGAGGCTTCGGTGGCGGCGGCGGAAGCCGAGTTTAGCCGTACAAAAGACCTGGTCGATCGTCAGTCGTTGCAAACGCGGGTGTTGGACGAAGTTCGCAAGAAGCGTGATTCCGAATTGGCTCATAAAGCTGCGGTCGAATCGGCCGTTTTGTCGGCGGCAGCGGACGTCACGGTTGCCAAAGCGAAGCAGACTTCGGCGCAAGCAAACTTGAAAGCGGCCCAAGCTGAAACACAGATCGCCCAGCGACAGTCAGAAGAGCTCGATGTGATGGTGAATTACGCCACATTGAAGGCACCTTTTACGGGCGTCGTCACGGATCGGTCGATCGACCCTGGCGACTTAGTCCATACCGGCCGTGAATCGAGCAGACCGCTGATGGTGGTGAGCCAGGTCGACAAGTTGCGTGTTCACATTCCGGTACCGGAAGTCGATGCAGCCCACATCGACCGCGGCGATCAAGTGACACTGTCGTTTCCGTCCTTTCCCGCTGAGCATCAGATCAAGGCGACGGTGACGCGAACAGCCGGCAGTCTGGATCCGAGTACCCGAACGATGTTGGTGGAAGCGGAGCTTGAAAACTCCGACGGTAAAATACTGCCGGGCATGTTCGGCCAGGCCAGCATCACGCTGTCGACGCAAGTTGCCGCCAATATGTTGCCTGCACGTGCCGTTCGATTTGATGAAGACGGAGCCGCTTACGTTTATCTCGTGGATCAAGATGACACGGTCGAGATCGTCAAGGTCGCCACGGGGATCGATGACGGTCAATCGATCGAGATTCTTTCCGGCGTCCGATCGGGACAACAAGTTGTCGATGCGCATCTGAGGCGATTCACGACCGGACAAAAGGTCAGCTTGATCAACTAGCTAACACAACCTATGGGTCTCATCAATTTCTCACTTCGGAATCGTTACGCCGTTTTAGCCGGTGCGATCGCGCTATGCCTGTTAGGCGCGGCTGTGATTCCGGGGATCAAGGTCGATATCCTTCCGGACTTTAAGAAGCCGGTTGTGGTCAGCTTCTTTTCCTATCCGGGGCTGCCGACCATGGACATGGAAAAGTCTGTCAGCTCGCGTGTGGAACGGGCGTTGACACTTGCCGGCAAGATCGAACATCAGGAATCGAGAACCGTTCCCGGTGCCGCGGTGATCAAGGTCTTTTTTCAGCCCGGCGCCGATCCCAGTTCAGCGATGAATGACATCGTGAACTTGGAAGCGAGCGATATGTTTCACCTGCCGCCAGGAATCGAGTGGCCTTTTACGCTGCGAAGTGAACCAGCGAACTTGCCGGTGGTCCTGGCCGCGATTTCCGGCGAAGGACTCAGCGAGCAGGAACTTTACAGCATCGGCTACTATGCCGTCCGCAATAAGATGGGCGGCTTGAAGGGTGTGCAGATTCCGCATCCCTTCGGCGGCAAGTTTCGTCAGATGATGATCTATGTCGACCCGGCGAAACTGCAATCGCATCACGTCAGTGCGACGGATGTTGTCGAAGCGATGAGAAAGGCGAATCTTGTGTTGGCCGCCGGCACCGCACGCCTGGGCGGCACGGATTACCAGATTCACCCACGCAACACGCTGCCGACAACGGAAGAGATCGAAGCCATTCCCGTCGCCGTACGCGATGACCGGCCGATCTTCATTCGGGATCTGGGGCGAGTCGTCGATGATGCTGCGCTGCAATACAACATCGTCCGTGTTAACGGCAAACGCAGCGTCTATTGTCCGCTGCTGCGTGAACCCGGCGAAAACACGATTGCGGTTGTCGATCGCATCTATGAAGGGATCTCGACTGAGATTCCAAAGATGAAAGAGCGCGGCGATATACCGGAAGCAACGGAAGTCAAATTGGTCTCGGATCAATCAGGCTACATTCGCACGGCAATGTCGAATCTGTACGACAAGTTGGCCTGGGAGCCTTGTTGGTTGCGGTTGTGGTCATCGTGTTCCTGCGCCGGTTACTGCCGACCGTGATCATCATTGCCACGATCCTGCTGGCGATTCTAATTGGTACGTTAGGCTTCGCCTTCACCGACCAGACGATCAACGTGATGACTTTGGGCGGCATTGCCTTGGCGATTGGAACCGTTGTTGATGCTGGCATTGTCGTTGTCGAGAACATTATTCGGCACTTGCGGATGGGAAAACCATCGATGGAGGCGGCTCGTGACGGAACCGTGGAAGTATCCGGCGCTATTCTCGCCGGCACGGCGACCACACTTGCCGTCTTCCTGCCGGCGGTTTTCCTGACTGGCATGATCAAGTATTTGTTTGAACCCTTGTCGTTGGCTGCCACGTTCACGATCGGGGCCTCCTACATCTTGGCGTTGACCGTCGTGCCCGCGTTTTGTGCGACCTTTCTCCACGACCGCGTGCGAGATGCAAACGAACTGGACTCCGCGGACGACGATGCCAAGCCACACGGAACCTACGGTCGTCTGTTAGATATGGCGTTAAAGAACTCCGTGTTCACGGTGATTTTGGTGATTGCAGGTGTTGGTGCCTGCTTTGCTCTGTTGCCGAGAATCGGATCGGAACTGTTTCCCGACGTTGATGCAGGTACTTTCGAGCTGCGGATCAAAACGCTTCCCGGGACGGATTTACTCGAGACTGAAAAACTTGTTGCCCGGATCGAAGAGACCATCAAGACGGTCATCCCTGAAGAACAAATCGACGCGCTGATCTCCAATATCGGATTACCGGTGGGAAAGGGAGCAGGTTTTTCGACCGTGCTCAGTTCCAATTCCGGGCCGGATACCGCTTATGTGATCGTGAATCTGAAGCAGCGAGGACGGCATACGAGCACAAAGAGCTACATCGATTCGTTGCGCAGCAAGTTGGCAGACGAGTATCCGCTGGAACAATTCCTGTTTGTCTCGGGGGGGATTGTGAACATGGCTTTGAACGAGGGCGTTCCGGTGCCCATTAGCGTCCAGATTTCCGCTGGCACGATCGGTCAATGCCGTGATAACGCTGAGCGCGTGGTCGAAGTGGTGCAAAGAATTCCAGGCACAGAGGATGTTCAAATCGCGCAGTCGTTGGACTATCCGCAATTTGATGTTCAAGTTGACCGGACACGTGCCAAGTATCTGGGCGTTGACCAGGAAGAAGTCGCACAAACGATTCTCACCGCACTCGGCTCGAGCGTCGGTTATTCACCCACGATTTGGATTGATCCAAAGACAGGTGTCGACTTCTTCATGGGCGTGCAATATGAAACCAACGAAATCGAGTCGCTGGACGATATTCGCAATATCCCGATCTCGCTGAATACCGCTGACGGACCGATCACGATACCGCTTTCCAACATTGCCACCATCAAGCGAGTCACCATCCCGGGTGAAATAGCACACTACAACATTGCTCGTGTCAACGATGTTCACGTCAACGTTTCAGGCAGAGACATTGGCTCGGTCGCACGTGATGTGCAGGCGGCGCTGAGTGAAATGGAGTTCGAGAACGGTGTCACGGCAACCATCCGTGGACCGGTCGAAACAATGAATTCCGGGGTCAGCATGTTGGGTGCCGGGCTGGTTGTCGCCGCAGTACTTGTCTACCTGGTCTTGATGGCACAGTTTCGTTCATTCGTGGACCCGCTGATCATCATGTTGGCAGTGCCATTGGGTCTCGGTGGAGTTTTCCTGGTTCTGTACCTGACCGGAACCAACATCAATATTCAATCATTGATGGGTACTTTGATGATGATCGGGGTCGTCGTCAATAATTCGATTCTGCTGGTGGAATTCGCTAATCGACGTCGCGCTGACGGCTTGTCGTCACGTGACGCTGCGATGTCGGCAGCGCAAGTGCGACTTCGTCCCATTCTCATGACTTCTCTGACGCTGGTGGCATCGATGCTGCCGTTGTCTTTTCAACTGTCCCCTGGAAACGAGGCAATGATCCCGCTTGCTCGAGCCTTGCTGGGTGGGATGGTGGCATCCACCGTGTTGACGTTGGTGTTGGTTCCCTGCGTGTATACGCTCGTTCACCGCAAGACACAGCCCGTCATCTAACTCTGACCGCGGTTTCCGACCGCTCTTGGACAACGGCGAGGAAGCAATCACGGTGGCCAACAGCAATGACAGCGCCTTGAGGATTGAGTGGACGCAGAACAGGTTGGTTGGGATTTTCCTCGATCAAATGATCATCGTACCGCTCGCCCTGGCACGAGACTGGCTGCAGCCTGGCGCGAGCCCTCGGAGGCTGCTCAGACGTGGAGCGGTCGGACTTCGTTGACGTCAGTACGGGGCGCGGATGCTCGACTTGGGAGAGTTTTTGGTTGCCGACGCATCCTGCGCACGCAATCACGGCAACCAGACAAATGAAACGGGGCATCATGCCCTCCTCATGTATCCATCCTTTGAAGTTTTGGGCCCATTCTAGTAATGGGAGGTTTCATGAGATTGTTTCGGCGAGGAACGTCTTTGCTATCGCGGGAGATCCGACCAGAGCAGCGGCTTCACGTCCGATTGCTGGCGAATATGATTCTCGTGCGCTCTGTGCGGCAAAGTGCCGGTGGTGATGGGTCGCAGTCGTAACAGTCATGCCGACCGGAGCGATCAAAACGGGTCGCGGGCCGAGCAAGCAGATCGTGGCGGATATGAGTTCGCTAGTAGTTTTTTGCCGGAGTTGAAGCCCCCACCGTTTGGGACAACCAGTTGATGACTCGATCCTCCATGAACGAGTAAAACGGATTCTGTCGACATCTGACAAACAGCGAACTGGGGATCATCAAGGCGTTTGGCTCGGCGCGCATGCTAAGCGAACCCAGAGAAAGACCGCCGATGTCGGCTGCTGTGCCGTAGACCGGATCGTCCGGCGGGATGGGTACGGCGACATGAGACAGCGAGACGACACCGTCCGGCCACGACATGTTGACAGGTTGTTCAGTCCAGGCACCATCGTCACGAATTTTGAGCGAGAGTTGCTTGGAATTTGCCTTGGAATTCCCAAGTACGGTTAGCCTGAAGGGGCGGTCGGTCCGCTCCAACTTCGGCAGCACCGATCGCTCGAATGACAGATTCAGCAAATTGCTGAGCGCGTCCATTCGATTGACGTCGAACAAGAACAGCTCACTTGATTCGGACGTCAATCGATCAAACAGTACTGTAATCAGTTTGGGAACGACGACGGTCGAATCGACGACCGACTGCATTGCCAAGACGGGTGGTAATTCATTCATCCGACCCGACTTCTCAAACGCTGCGAGTTTTCGCTCCACAGCTTTGGTCACCGCCCAAGCTTGGACGTTGGCGTTCATCGGCCAGGAACTGTACTTGAAAGGATCGATCTCGGCAAAAATACTTGACCATCGTGCCTTTTGGTTCCGCGAAACCAGCGCCACGGTGTGGTAAAGACGCGTCACTCTGGCTAACGGATTGATGCCGATCATCGGCGAAAACAAAACGATCGCGTCCGCCCTAGGTAACGACGGATCCTCGACCGCCGAGAGCGTATAGTGCAGACTCAAGGCACCACCGTTTGAGTATCCACCCAGGATCAGCGGCACGCCTGCCGGCAATTGCTGTCGTAGACCTCGCATCGCGACCTTCGCAGCCGACGTCCAATCCGCCCATGTGACCTCTGCCAGCGCTCGCGGATTGGTGCCGTGACCCGGGACACGAAGCCACATGACGGTATAGCCCTCGGCGTGAAGCCGCTGCCCTATCGTGCGCAGCGAGTAAGGCGAATCACTCAAGCCGTGCAAGAGCAGCACACCGCCAAGGGGATTCGCTGCTTTCAAAAGGTGCGTCCGATTCCAGTTGCGATCAACAATCGTTTCCGGATTGCAAACCGATTCGGGAATGAATCGGCTGTAAGCACCAAGAGACTGATTCAGCCAAGGTCCTGCGATGTAAGCGTCCAGTTCTTTGAAAACACGATCTTCTTGCTCCCGGTAATCGTCGAATGTGTAGCCCGATTCAAGATCGGCAGCGCAGAACTCGGATTCAGGTTTTTGAACATGCCAGCCCTTCAGGTCGGGAAGCGACCGAGCCATCCGCACCCACAGGTACAGGGCCCCGATGGAGGCCAGAACAGCGGTGAAGATCAGGTTCGCAATACCCAAGAGGACAAGCCGGATCACCGGGTAACGCCATCGGTCGCCCGGCATCGACCTGATGAAGTTGATCCACTCCGAAATCAGCCCGACCAGCGCCAAGGCACTGAGGATCAGGACGGCCCAAAGAGCGAATCGAATCAGCAACGAACGTTGCTTCACTGTTTGACTCATGTCGGCGACTCAGATCCGCGAGTTGTTTGATGATGTCCTTGTCCGGCCAAGGCGTTTGCATACCATTTTGGCGTCCCGGATCGAAGATCCCTTGGCGGGACTGGATTCCCAGCAGTTGGCTAAATCGCCCCTGCCCATGCTTGATCATCCTGCCTTGGGGAAAATAAATCCAGAAACGGGGAAATTCCCCAAATCATTTGAACGGGTGCCTCGTTTGCGGGCACAAATGGTTGTTCGATCAAACGCGATACGAATCTTGATTTTGACCTATGCCCTCCGACGTTTCGTCAGATGTGTCAGCACCCCGCAAAAATGAGTCCTACGTCGCTCAGGTGCCCAATGAACCGGCTGGCCTGCCCGACGACCAGTGGGTCGCTGCGCATTATCCGCGGATACATCGGGCAGCGTGGCTGATGACAGGTGACGCCTGGGCGGCGGAGGATTTGGCCCAGGAGACTTTTGTCGTCGCGATCGATCGTTGGAATCGTTTTGCTGGCCGGTCGTCCAGGGCGACTTGGTTGTACGGAATTCTGATGCGGCTGCGTCGGCGTCGGGCACGAACCCTTGCGCGACTTCGTCGGCGGATTGAGGAGTATGTTTCGCGAAAAAACCCAGATCAGACACGAGACCCAAAAACCGAGTTTGCTTACCAGCAATGGCGTGAAAGCATCTGGGCAGAGGTTGCTCGTTTGCCCGACGCCCAGCGAGAAGCGGTCTTGTTGCGATTCGCAGAAGGATTGACCTATGAAGAAATTGCCCAGGCGGTCGGTTGTGCCGCGGGAACGGCCAAGACACGTGTTCACCATGGTTTGAAGCGACTGCGACGAAATACCGACTTAGAACGACTGACAATCCCAAATTACCGTCCACTTGAGCTGCACACCGCATCCGAACCCGTAACCAGATGAATCCAAGTGACAAAGACCAGAAATTGAAGCCTGACGTGGAGTCGATGCTGGTACCTGACTCTGCACCACCAACGTTTCACGATCTGATGAATGAAGTGCAACTTCGGCGTCGGCGACGGACCGTTGCCAAGGGTGCTGTGTTAGCGGTGGTGACGGCGTGTGTCGTATTGGTTGTCACACATCAGCCAAGTGATGCGATCATCGATGGCCAGGCGATGCAAGCTCAGGATGTGCAGTCCGATTTAGCTGAATCGCCGGTGACTGTCATCGCGGAAGCGCCGAAGGACGAAGATGAGCCGGCGACCATGCGGTTGTTTGCAAGGGTGCGGGGTGAATCGCCGGTCTTTGAGTTCGATCGCGAAACGAGGCAAATGCTTCATGTCGGTTGGGTGCAGTCGCTGCAAAGAGTGCCGATTGATATGCGTTACGTGCCCAGCCAACAACAAGAAACGTACGAAGCGGTGCTGTCTTCACAGGCAACACCCTACAGTTTGTAAACCAAGTGCTCGGAGGAGAATGATGACCGAAAAACTAATGTCCGTTGCTGCCTGCCTGATGGCGTTGACGTCGACGGCTGTCGCGCAAACCGATTTTCGCGAGGCATTGCGAATTGCTTTTCCCGCCACCGTGACGGTTCAGACCGACGAGGATGGAGCTGGACCGCAGGGCCGTATGCTGCGACGTCAAATCGGTCCCATGGGTGGCTTTGACATGATGCAAGGATTGGCGGTGAGTGCTGATCGCACCGGATTCGCCGTCAGCGCCGATTTGATCGCCACGCAGATTTCGTCGGATATTGAAGACGTCACCATCAAGACTGCCGACGGAAAACAGCTGGCCGGCAAAATTGTCTCGCGTGACCACGTTACCGGATTGACGCTGATCAAGATTGACGGCACCGAGTTCGTCAGTTTGTTGGTTGGCGCCGGCGTCCCCGAGGCAGGACTGCCCGTCGTTCTGACTCGATTGGGAGCAAGTGGCGCGGCCTCTGCTGAATCGGGCATGATCGCAAGTGCCCCCGCGGCGATCGATTCGCAGCTTGGGTTTACCCAGTTTGTCAGTGCCAACATGAATCGTAGCGATTCGGGCGCGCCGATTGTTGACGCCAAGGGCGTCGTGGTCGGGATTGCGGGTGAAGGCGGAGACGGGCAATTGCTTTGTTTGCCGACTGAGCCGTTGCAACGGCTGATCGATGGTGCCACGGGCGATCAGCCGATCAGCAGCAAACGCGGTTTGGTTGGAATCCAATTTGCGCGTGGTGACAAGCCGGTAGTAACGGAAGTTTCTGAGGGATCGCCGGCGGATGATGCGGGAATCGAATCAGGTGACCGGGTCGTCCGTGTCAACCAATACGATGTGACAACTTCTGAGGATGTGCTTGCGGCGGTCGCCATGTCGCGCGCCGGTGATGCCGTTTCGATCGTCGTGGAGCGTGATGATCAGACGATTGAATTGGTCGTTACGCTGAAAGATCACCCGCGACAGGAATTCGCACCAGCGGGCAGTCTTGCTGGCGCGGTCACGCGACAGGCTTGGGAACTGAGGGATGGCAAGCTGGTACCGCTAGACGGTGATGACGCTCGCGTCCCACGTCAGTTCAAGGGCTTCATGCAGAAGGATCTGGAAAAAATGTTTGAGAACTTTCCCGAGAACAATCTGATCCTCCCTGGCTTGCCGAAGCGATTGGAGGGCATTGAAGTGGAACGCAGCGAATTGGAAGACTCGTTGCGAGACCAGGAAGAAGAGATCAAGGACTTGAAGAAGAAGCTTCGTGATCTGCAGGACAAGCTGGAAGACTCTTAAGCGATGTCATGCGGAGCGGCGCATCTCGCCTCCGCACAGGCTTTGATAAAAGCGGTTGCGGCCGATCAGTTCTTCGTGCCGCCCGCTGTCGGAAATGCGACCCGATTCGATGACAAAAACCCGGTCAGCCATTGCCAAACTGGTTGGTCGATGCGTGATCATCATGCCGGTGCGATCGACCAGGAATTTGGCGAGTGCTTCGTGGATCAGCTGTTCGCTTTCCAAATCGATTTGGCTGGTCGCTTCGTCCAGGATCAAGATGTCGGGCTCGCGAAGAAACGCTCGTGCCAAAGCGAGTCGCTGCATTTGGCCCCCCGACAGCCGCATGCCGCCCATCCCCAAGACTGTCTGGTAACCCTGGGGCGTTTTTCGGCGAATGAATTCATCAGCAAACGCCATTTTCGCGGCTCGAACCACGGCATGCGAATCAGCACCGGGGCTGCCGTAACGAATGTTATTCTCGATCGTGTCGTCAAACAGAATGGTCCGCTGTGTCACCAAAGCCATCCGCTTTCGCAGATCACGCGTACGCATTCGGTCCACAGGAACATCGTCCAAACAAATGCAACCTCCTTGTGGATCGTCAAATCGACACAACAGGCTGATCAGAGTGCTCTTGCCACTACCATTCGGACCGACCACCGCGACGGTCTCGCCGTGGCGAATCGTCAAATCGACTCCGCGTAACACGATCGGTCCAGAGGGATACTGGTACGATACATCCTTGAAGTGAATATTTTGGTGCGGACGAGGGGTCGTTAACGCTACCGTCGGTTCTCGGACGCGAACGATTTGATCAATGACCTCATAGACACGGCTTGATGCAGCGATCCCGCGTTGCAAGTTGCTCCAAACATCGGCCAACTTTCTGGCAGGATCGTGTGCGCCGATCAGGAAGCCAAAGAAGAGCAGGATTTGGGTGAACGTAAGCGGTTGGTCACTCATGCGAATGCCCAGCAAGTGCGTCTTTTCATTGAGCACCAGGTATCCACCGGCTAGAATCGCGAGCCCCACAGTGCTGATTCCCAACATCTCACTGCTGCTTCTGGCCAGCGTGTTGTAGAACGCCATTTTCATCGACTTGGCAAAGTAGGCGCGTGTGCCACGCGTAAACTTTGCCCGCTCAAATGCCTGAGTGTTGAAAGCCTTGACGACTCGGATGCCGGCGAACGAGTTGTTCAGCATCCCGTACAAATGGCTCATCTCCTCCATCGCCCGGCGACTCGCTCTGCGAATGGCGCGGCTCAGGTGATGCATCACCAATCCGATCAAAGGCGTCACGATCAGCACGAATAGCAACAGCCTTGGGCAGATCCATGCCGCAGCACCGACGCAAACAAACATCTTGAGTGGTTCACGCAACAGCCGGCCCAGCAAGACCGTGACCCCGGCGGAAACCAACGCAATGTCGTTGGTCAGTCGAGCGGTGAGATCGGCAGATCCATTTTCACCAAACGAATCCAAATCGAGCCGCAGCGCCTTGCGAAAAAAGATGCCGCGCAGGTCAACTGCCGTCCGCTCGGCAACGTATTGAACCAACATCAGGTTTGCCAATAACGCGATCAACTTGATGGCCGTGCAGACAACGAGGATCGCGACGATTACCAGAAGCGTGGAATATGCCGCGGTTGGGGCGTAGGCATCGATCGTGGGCTTAGCTAACTTGAGGTAACGGACTGATTTGACGACAAGTTGCCGTTGGCTCTGGATGTTGTTGATCTGAGTCTCGATCGGTTGCCGCAGCGGCTCTTTCGCGGCGGCCAGTTGTGCCTGCAGTTCGGCAAGACGATTATCCAGCTCGGCGACCTTGGCATCAGCCTCCGTCAATTTCTTGGCTGCATAGCTAGGCAGACTGTCATCTTTAAAGACGATCTCGACCATCGGGCCCAACGTCCCGATATTCGCACCCCAGAGGATCGCGATCACAAACGAGGTAGCGAGGATGCCGGCGATCGCCCAGCGTCGCCGGAAAGCCAATCGCAGTACGCGGCCGAATTGTTTCATTGAAGATCTATCGTCCTGAAATGACGGCGGCCGCACGCTCAAACGGCTGAGCGATCATTACTCGATCGCGGCGAACTGACTTGTAAACAACTCGATCGGAACGTGACCAGCCGAATTGATTGCTAGCAGTCGGTTTTGCCAGTTCTTTCTCCATCATGGGGCAGTGCGGCGTGGCTGTTGCCGGCATTCGGGCTCTTTCCGCTCTGGGATCGCCTGCCGATGCACCGCCAGTCAGGCAAAGCCTAGAATCACCACACATCACCGATGAAGGCAAGGTAATTTCCAATGAGCAGTCGTCTGCGTCCGATGCCGACCGAAACGGTCAAGGGTCTGACACCACCGCTACCGGGTTTCCCATACTTTGGCGGCGCCGACAAATATCGTTTTCAGCCGCGTCTGGGCGAAGTCTCGCCAGTGAACGCGTGGTGGCTGGCCGATGCCAGCTTTCTCGTCTATGGCGATGCCGACTTCATCGAGCAGACGCTTGAGACCACGCCGCTACCGGATCTCGGATACGAGCTGGATTGGATTGGCACGCGGGACGACAATCGCGGGATGGTTCTCTCGAACGAAGAAGCCATGATGGTTGTTTTTCGCGGGACCCGCCTCCATCAGCACAGCATATTGGATGCTGCCGAAGTCGTGATGATCGATCAGGACGATCTTTGGACGGACAGCCAATTCCTGCCAACTGCGAGCGAAGTTGGCGGCATGGTCCACCAGGGGTTCCTCTCGGGATTCTCTGAAATTTCCGACACGCTCGATTCGCTCATTGCTGGCCGGAGCGATTCACAGTCGCTGTGGTTCACAGGCCATAGCCTGGGAGCGCATTGGCTGCCGTCGCGGCAACCCATTTCAGCGACCACTCGATTCAAG
This sequence comes from Pirellulaceae bacterium, assembly GCA_963714715.1. GTDB lineage: Bacteria > Planctomycetota > Planctomycetia > Pirellulales > Pirellulaceae > JBFJVZ01. Next base: position 92,597 of record CAVQPV010000027.1, read on the forward strand.
GTATCTACACCTATGGAGCACCACGGGTTGGCAATAGGGAATTCGCAGAAGTATTGCCAGCAGGTCTACAACACCGTTTTGTTCATCGTGACGACTGGGTGCCGACGCTACCGCCGGAACTGATCGGATATCGTCATGGCGGGACGCTTCGCGTAGTCACCGGCAGTGGATCGAGAAGTTTCGTGGACGATGTGACGTCCGGAGTGCAAAGCCTGGTGACGGCTGCGAAGTCGATAACGCGAGAACTGAAAATCGACTTTGGCGAACTGCCAATGAAGATCAGCGGATTGGCTGATCACGCGCCCATCTACTACGCGACACTCCTGTGGAATTCGCTGGTGGAAGCAGTTGAAGCCGATTCGTAGTCCTGATTGACCAGTTCGACGATATGTGAAAGCTGAGACTCGAATCGCTTCCATTTACTGACAGAAGTCTGATACATCGGCTGTCGGACTTGCCACTTACTGGGCGTATGAACGGCTCGATCGTTGGCGTGAAAATCCAAGCAACGTTCGTCCCAATCCAATCCGCAGGCTTCGATCAATCGACGCGAGTTGGGCTCCGGATCGCGCACAAGTGCTTCGTAGTCGGTTGTGTGAATCTTCAGTGGCAAGACTTTCTGCCAATGACTCATCAGCCTGCGGTACTGTTGATGATACTTAGCCAATGCATCCAAGTCGCAAAACGGTGCGCTCAGATTTTGGCAATAGCAGGAAACCAAAACGTCCATCGGATCACGGCGACAATGAATGATCGTGGCGTTGGGGAATAAAACTGCAATCAGTCCAAGGTGAATAAAGTTTGTCGGCATCTTGTCGGTCACAAAACGGGCATCGCCTCGCAGGCCATCCAACAACGACATGTGCACGTCGGAAAGATCAGTCAACTGCTGACCGAGCGTTGTCAGAATATTTGGATACATCCCTGCTGGATCGTTTGTACTCTGGTCGATCTGGTTAGCAATTCGTTGACGGATCTGCTCGATCTCTTTTAGCTCGCCCGCTCCCACCACGTGGGGATGACTACTCAAAATCTGCTCCGTCAAGGTGGTTCCCGATCGTGGCATGCCGACAATAAAAACAGGACTCGTGCTCGGATTGCCAACCCCGTGCTTGGAGGCAAAAAACTCCGGCGTGAAAAACTCGATTGCGCGATCAACCGTGTCTTTGAGCGGAACGCGTGTTGCACGATCCGCTTTTTGTCCTGGCTTCGCCTGCCTAAGCGATTCGCTGTGTCCCGGCTTTAGTCGATTGGCGCGATCGTAATGCTGCCACGCGCGATCATACTGGCCGATGTCATCCAGGACCTTTGCTAACGCGAAATTCAACTGGATTTGGTCGTGAGGCTGGCGATCCCCATCCGCAGCCAACTCGGACAGCCGTTTGGCGTACTGGATGGTTGGATTTTCTCTCCTGAATCGCTGGCGCGGGAATACTTGAAATGGGCCGGCGCGAAATCGGGTGAGATGTCGAGGGCCCTACGATACAACCGAAGTGCTTCGTCGATCTTACCGTTTTCGACCGAGTTGTTTGCCAAAAGGGTGATTGCAGTGGGACACTGGTCATTCACTTGGACAGCGTTACTGAAAGCCGACGCGGCTTCGGTAAAGTTGCCTAGCCTTTGTTGTAGACGGCCCAGAGAAATGTAGGTCTCTGCACGCGGTGCCGCGGCGATCGATGTTTGGAGGCAGCTGAGGGCTCTTTTCAAGACAGCTTTTTCGGTATGTGACTTTCGCTTGCGTCGAAGAATGCTTGCCCGCCGCAGCAGCAAAGTAGCCAGCGCGGCATTCAAATGGGGTGAGCGTCGGTCGCGGCGTAAAACACTGCGGAGTGTCGCGATTGCACGGTTCAACCGACTGGTTCGTGCGTACAAGCGAGAAAGTGCCAGTGCGGCCTCGTGTTTCGTGTCCTCGAAATACATCGCTCGCTGGTAGCACGCAGCGGCTTGATCCAGGAGGCCCCGCCGCGAGTCAATTCTGCCAAGCCACGTCCAGCAGTCGTGCAGCCTGGGGTCCAGGCGAACAGCTGCATCGAAATGCGCTCGAGCCTGAGTCGTTTTTTGCTGGATCAAGTAAGCATAGCCGGCCAAGCGGTGCCCGATCGCATTATGCTCTAGCGCGCAAGGATGGTGCTCAATCAATCGTAAACAGCGATCGGGTTGTCGATTTTGCACGTGCGCCGCCGCGACCACGTGAATCGCGGCAATGTCCTGATCTGCGTTTTTAAGCCGTTGGCGGGCCAACCGAATGATCGCTTCGCGAGGTTGCCGAACGGATTCTGCGATCTGTTTTGCGACGTCGTCAAACAATGAATCTAGACGTTCAGCCGGGACTAACATGGTCGGAACTCGCATCAAGAGCGGATAAGGTTCGTCGAGAGAGAAGCACTGCAACGAGCGATTGGCGGTGTCAGCTACGGATACTCGTAATAGTAATAGTAGTAGTAGTAATAAGGTTCATAGTTGTAGTCACCTAAATCCGTGTCCTGGTTGTAGTCATAGTAGTAGTACTCGTACGGTTCATCGTCATCGACGGGGTCGTCATCGGGATCTTGGTCATCAGAGATGCCGTCCACGGCGACGGAGAAGTTCATGTTGTCAACGTCGGCACCGCTTCGTGAGACGGCCGTGAATCGCAAGATGTAATCGCCTTCGGTTAGCCACGCGAATCCAGACCGAGTGACGCCCGAAGGAGACCCCAAGACCATCCGCATTTCTTGGCTGTGTGCGTCATAGATCGTCAGCTTGACGACTTCGTCATCAGATGCGCCCATGGCACTCAGGTCGAAGCGAAACAGTTTCGATTTTGAAGCCGTCCAATGGATGAATTCATCCATTGACGACGACAAATCGCCGGCAACAAGCTGCTCCATTTGGCTCGCTGGTGTCGTGAACTCAGCCGCTGCGACGTAATTGCCAACACTGACTGCCGAGTTCGGATCGACACTGATGCGAACGTAGAATTCCTGACCAGCCTGCGGCTCGGCAACTTCCAACGTCCAGGTGCCATCGTCAGCCAGAAAGCCAGAGGCACCAACCGGCTGGCCCGATGTATCGACGACTCGAACGCGAAGCTTCGCTGGCTGATCACCAACACCAGCAAGGTTGACAATCAATCGGCCGGAGACATCGCCAGGTGCCGTGACCTTCCAGTAATCGACATCACCAGATGAGGAAATAGAAGATTCGAACTCGAACCGGCTTCCCGGCGAGAAAACCAGAGCCTCTGGTGGTATTTCTGCAGTGGCGAGCGAATCGTTTTCACCCAGTTCACCATCGAATAAATCGAAATTCGCGAACAGTGAATCGGCGCCGGCGTCGTAGTGTCCAGGCACGGCATCGGCTGCCTGAACAGCCGCCGATCGATAGTCGATTTCTAGTTCATAGTCACCCACCGAATAGACATCTTGGGTCAGGCCGGAAATCTTCACGTAGATCCCCGCATGTTCTTGCAACCCAGTTAGATGCAGCACGACATCATTATCGAATACTGAACTCGCATCACCACTGGCAATCAGCTGCCCGCTTGCGTCCAAGACCTCGACACGAGACTTCAGCAGACTGATTCCTGCAGCGTTCACGCGAATCGTTACTTCGTCGTGCCCAGCGAGTGGAGCGTGGTGGTAATAGTCCACGTCCGCGTCGCCGTGAAGACTGCCACTTGCGCTAATTACATCCGTTTCAGGCTGGAATCCAACGGGAGCCGAGACGAGCGTGGCGACCTGTAACTGGTCATTGCTGGCTTGTTCGTGCGGATCGGTACGAGCTCCGTACAATTCGACAATGCGATCGATATCGTCTTGTGTGAGCACACCTTTGGGCACGGTGTATTGCCCGAACATGACCGTCCAATCCAGAAAGTTATCCTTCAAGCCGAGCGCATTACCTGATTCATGCAGGAGCACGCTGAACAAATCTCGCGCGTCAGCCGGCTGACTGGATGTATCGGGTGCTACGCTATCGGCCCAGTCGTGGTACTGAAAATTCTCATTGGTGTTCAAGAGAATGTCACCCGAGTATGTACCGGCAACCGTTTGGAAAGGTACAACGTTCGCCAAAACTCCGGATTGGGGGATCGCGCCGATGCGAAAATCGCCGAAGCGAGGATCGGTCGTGGAAAGACCGGGCGCCCCGAAGTCAAGCCCATAGTCATTTCTGAGACCGACATTGATATCGGCATGAATTGACCACGTTTGGAATGTCGCAACACGAGTTCCTGCCATTGCTGTCGCTCAGCGACAGAGTCGAATTCCTCGCGAATCACATTGGAGTACGTGCCTACTGCGACACCGTCTTCAGGAAAGCTGATGGTCAGGGCACGCGGCTGGGGCCAAGGCGTACCAAAGGCAGCAAGCAGTCTTCGAGACTCAAGTTGCTCGACATCAATATTTGTTCTACCGATTCGCTTCTGAAGCAAGCTCATTGTTCTGGTCCGCTTGGGGGCTCGTCTGTGGAGTTGATTGAGTCAACGTCGACGAATTCCGCCGCAGGCGTGCGTTTCTTTCCTTTGGCGCGAATCCTATTGCCCATCTCAACTGTACGCAAAATCGCCCCAAAATCGTCCATTTCGCGGAGTGAATCGAGGTCTGAATCATTCTTGATCTTCTCCGCTCCATACCCCTTCTGAATCGCCTTTGAGAGGAACGTCAATGCGTTCTTTTTCCTTTGAGGTTCTGGGAACAGTGCATTGGCGCAAGCGGCTTGAAAGATAGTCCGAGGCGAGTTCGGTAAGTTCATTGCTTTTTCGAGATCAGCTTTAGCATCTTCGTACTGACCCAGTCGAGCATGCAAAACTGCTTGATCGATGATCGCCGTTTCGTTACTCGGCTCCAAAGCAACAATTTCCTCCAACAGATGGATCGCGTCTTGGGTGCGGTCCATGTGGCCTGCGAACAAGGATGCTTTGCCTTTCAGAACCGAAATTGATTTCGGATTCAACTCGCCTGCCCGCTCCAGATCCGACAGCGCGCCATCGTAGTCGCCTCGTTTCTTCCTCGCGATCGACCTCGATACCAAGGCAGAGGAGGAAAGGTTTTCCGATTTAATTGCTTCGTCAAAGTCGCGTTTTGCGGCCTCCACATGACCAAGTGCATCGTGGGCACGGCTCCGCCACAGTAATAAATGCGAATGCCCGGGCGAGTGCTCGAGGCCTGACGTCAAATTTTCGACGGCTTCCTCAAATCGATCTTGGGCCATCCGCGAGAGACCAAGGTCCAGCCACGCCGCTATCAAGGTCGGCTCCAGTTCCAGTGCCTTGGAAAAGTCTTCGTCAGCTTCGCTGAATCTTCCCAGCTTGAAGTAGCACAGCCCGCGCAACAACCACAATCGCGACGACTGCGGCGCTCGTTCGATTGACTTCGTGAATGAGATCTTCGCCTGCTCGAACAAGCGGTCGTTGTATTGCGATCGTCCCAGTGACGTCCAGCGAATCGCAGAGGGGATGCCGCTGTCCGCCAGCGAAGCCAGAATCTCGCGGGCCATCGGCCAACGACGATGCGTCATCAGCCGGACGGCCTCTAAGTATTTCTCGTTGTCCGATGTCAGCCTCAAGGTCTCGGTCGCTTGAGCCGTGAGTGAGCCATACGATTGCTGATCACCGGCAAGCCTAGCTCGTTCGGCAGCTAAAAAGGTCAGCGCCCGGGAATCGCCTTGCTGTTGATACCGCTGTGCCGCAGCAAGCAACTGGTCGATTCGCATCAGAGATTCGGCACCCAGCGATTCGCCCGCTTGAAGATCGGTCATTGATCGTAGACGCGTCACTTCCGCGAACGCAACTTGCGCGATGTGTCTGACGATCGCATCCCGATATCTCGATCGTTGGTCTGGGCGTCATCAACGGAGCGTCGATCGCTTCTTCGCCTTCTCGTCCGAGAGGATTCCGTGGTCTTCCAAGCGGCGACCATCGATCCTGGCAATCACTTCCTCTTGATACCTACGCGGATCAACCATCGCTGTCGACAGCACGTCATCGGAGTCATTTGTGAACGACTCCAGCTTTGCGATCGCAGCCAATTGCACGGATTGGTTGCGCCACCACACCGACCAGCCCACCAGTGGAATCAGCAGCGCCATTAGCAGAGCTCCCACCGTGCCGCCGGAGACAAACTTGGGGTGGCGACGGACCCATTTTGTCATACGCGACGAGAGTGACTCATCGGCAAACGCTAACGGCTCGTTCTTCGATTCGCGGTCCAGATCTTTTTGCAGCTGTTCGGCAGTTTCGTAACGATCGGCCGCTTCAAACTCGAGGCAACGCTCGATAATGGAACGGAGCCCCGGCGAAACCTCATCCGACTCGTTCCACGTCACCGGCACACGTCGCGCGGCGATCGCGGGTTCGATGTCAATCGCAGCCGATGAGGGCGGAGACGGATAAGGCAATCGCCCCGTCACAAACTCGTACAGCATCACGCCCAAACTATAAATGTCCGATGACCCGTGTGGTGCAGCCGACTGTCCCATCACCACGCGGTAAGTTTCCGGTGACATGTAGGGCAGCGTTCCGCCGGCGTACTTGACGCCGGCGTGATCGAGCGATTGAGAGAGATTGAAATCCAGCAGCGCTGGTTCGCCGTCATTGCGAATCAACACGTTGGCTGGTTTTAAGTCGCCATGCAAAACGCCGCGCGAGTGCGAGTGGGCGAGCGCTGCGGCGAGTCGCTGAAACAACCAAAGCGCCAATTCGTTGCAGCCCAGTGAACGGACGCGTTCCAGCGGACGCAGCACCGCGTTTTCTTCCGCTGCGGGAGTCGCCATTCCAGAGATCAAAGCAGTCGGGCGAATCTTCTGCATCCCTGACCGTGTCATGCACGTTATTGAGCACTGTCGTGATCAAACACTCGCCACCACGCGAAGCGACGTTGCCTTCGCTTTTCAATAAGTCGGCCAGGGTGACACGACCGGCATACGGCATGCAGATCACTGACCGCGAAAGGATTCGATCAAAGGAGTATATCGGCACGATGTTCGTGTGCTGAAGCATCGCCATATTCTGAGGCTCGGAGAGCGGTTGATCGATGATCTTCAAAGCGACGTATCGATCCGCCAAATCGTTTTGGGTCGCCAGGAAAACCTGGCTGAAAGCACCGCGGCCGAGTTCATGGATCAGCCGAAAGCCAATCGCTGCCAACGCGGCCTCAAACGTTTCGTCGACTTCTGCGGAACGCCGCGCGGGAACAATTTCCACCTGCTGTCGGATCAGACTTCGAAACCAACTTTGGTTATCGATGCCTGGGAGCCCTCGCCATCGTGACGAAGACACGGGATGACCATAAGCTTCGCGAGCACGAAAGTCTTCAAAAGCAATTTGTGCGATGTCGCCAGGTTCACCAAGAAACGCCCCAAACTCGTTCAAGTATTCGTCAAGGTCGATCGGGATCCCCTGCGCGTAACGGAGTTCGATGTCAATGCGGATAAGTTCCGTGATGGCTGTGCTGTCGTCGGCTAAATGAAATCGCCCTAATAACGAGCGAATATCGCTGCGTGAATCAAGGGACCAACCCTCTTCAAAGGAGTCGATCGCTTCATCAATCCGATCCGTGCTGACTTGATTGATCATCGGTTTCTTCCGATTGACTTGAGTAACACTGATGCCCACTACGTCGATGAGCAGCTTGGTCACACTAAGGAGAGGCAAAACAGGGTATCGATTCCGCCATGGAATCTGATCGAAATTCGGGAAAGCCTCCTTTCTCAGCCCACTGCTCCAGAATCTTTTGCGAGTCAGTCCAACGCCTGAACAGCTTTCGGAGACTGCTCTTGGAAGTTGTTGCTCCGGATCAAGTTGAATATCTTCGACGTTAATCACACGGCTTGTCTTCATCGCTGATTTCGATGAGACTGACGTCGCCCTGTCTGCCTTTGGACCCAATGACGGCGACTCTCCCCCAAGTTGAGCCGATCCCCCACCTCAAGCGGCAACGGTTCTCTATACGCCCATTGACTGCAAAAGCGACTGCGCGAAGCACTCGGAGACCGACAAGTCGGAATCTTCACGCGCCCGCTTCGCCTAGTCGACCGATTCGGTGTCAGGACGCACTTCGTTTCCATCGATCCAGAAATGACATGTCAAAACGAATGCTTCCAGCCCAATGCTACCATCATGAACGTAAGGCAACAAAGACCGTTCTCCTGCGCTGGGCCGTCACAGTTGCAGACGGAGCCATCTGGCACGATATGCTCCGGGAACTCAGGCGGCTGATCTTGGATAGAAGAAGTTCCCGTCACTAGCCGGGTTTCGCCTTTCCCCATGTTAGGCACGCGATTTGCCGTCAATCCTCTCGCAAAATTGAGGGCCGGTATCCAGGTCGCGGTTTGACGGGGATTCCCAGTCGTGCGACGAAACCTAAAATCTGGCTGTGCTCATCCGCACAAGTCAACGTGAGTGAAATCATGAATCCGAATCGAGTCGGGTGGTTTTCCGGGGGGAAGGTTCCCTGTGACCCACTTCCACCGCTACACAATCATCCCTGCCGCCTGGTGCTTCTCGGTCCGCCAGGTGTTGGCAAGGGAACCCAGGCAAAGCTGCTTTGCGAACGCCTGCGTGCATGCCATCTCTCGACTGGGGACCTGTTTCGAGCGGCGAAATGCGAAGACGCCTCGTCGCCGGCGATGCAGGAAGCATTGGAGGCCATGCAGCGAGGAGAACTCGCTTCAGACGACTTGGTCATCGCCACGGTGCGTGAGCGTGCGGCCTGCCTGCAATGCCAGGGTGGTTTTCTGCTCGACGGTTTCCCTAGAACGGTGCAACAAGCCCAACAGCTGGAAGATATTCTGACCGAACTCGGTGTGAAGCTCGACGCGGTCATTTCCTTCGAATTGCCCACCGAGGAAATCGTGGCCCGATTGAGTGGCCGGCGCACCTGCGGTTCATGTCAGGCCGTCTTTCATGTGTCGGCCCAGCCGCCCAAGGTTCCCGACGTTTGCGATCACTGTGACGGCCACTTGATTCTGCGCAACGACGACCGGCCGGAGGCAATCCGAGTCCGGATGCGGGCCTACGAGAACGAGACACGGCCGCTGACCGATTATTACACGCATCGCGGCAAGCTGAAGAGCGTGCCGGCCGTCGGTAGTCCTGAGCAGATCTTTGACCGCACGATCAAGTTACTCGCCGAGATCGGCATCGAGGGAGAAAGTATGCCGACGCAGTAAGGACTGGTGTCGTGACTGGCGAAATACGATAGCGGAGATGACTGGGACGTCATGGCAGCGTTGACCCGCAGACGCTTGAAGCGGTCGGCAGTCGGGATCGTCAGAGGCGAGACACGGTCGCAATGAGGTTGTCAACCTCGATTTGCAGTTTCTCCGCCGTGGCTTCCGCATCGTCGAGCCTCTGCTCTCGGCCCATCGTTTCCATCTCCGCAGCCAATTCCATCACCCGCTTGGCCCCGAACGTTTGCGCAGAACTCTTCAGTGTATGGGCGGCGCGTTTCAGTGACGTTGCGTCTCCTTGTTGAATCGCCTCGCGCATCTGGGTTGTGAGTCTGGGGCATTCGTCCAACAACAGTTTCGCTGTTTCTCGGACAACCTCCGGTCCACCTGGAATGTACTTGGCCCCCACTTCGAGATCGATCACGTCCTTCAGTTCCGCGTCTTGGAGGGAGAGCGGCTGGGAGTCAGAGAGCGAGGGTTGGCTGGAAAGACGTTGCGCCTGTCCAAGCTCATCCAGTGTCTGAAACAACTTGTCCGGATCAACAGGTTTTGCGACGTAACCGTCCATGCCGGCGTCCAAACATCGTTCGCGGTCACCTTTCATGGCGTTGGCGGTCATGGCAATGATCGGAATATGCTGTCCGGTTTGCTGCTCCGCGCGGCGAATCGCTTCGGTAGCTTCATAGCCGTCCATCTCGGGCATCTGTACATCCATCAAGATCAGATCGAAGGCGTCCTGCTGCCAAGCTTCCACTGCTTTCATCCCGTTTTCGGCAATCGCGACCTGATGCCCGCGCATTTGCAGCAAGCCGACGGCAACGCGTTGGTTGACGATTCCATCTTCGGCCAGCAAAATCTTCAACGGTCGTGCGGCGTTCTTGTCTGCATCAGCGAGCGGCGTGCTGGCCAGCATCTTGCGCACCGCTTGTGTTCCGGTAACGGTAAGCATTGTGTCCAGTAGCTCGGATTGAATCACGGGTTTGGTCAGGTAACGAATGATGCCCAATTGACGGCATCGCTCCGCATCGCCTGCCTGCGCTGCCGATGACACCATGATGATGTTCGTGTTCTCGATCCCAACATCCGCTCGGACCCGCGCGGCGAATTCAAAGCCGTCTACGTTCGGCATCATGCAATCCAACAAGACCAAGTCGAATGGGTTGTGGTCTTTCACCGCCTGTGCCAGCACATCCAAACCGCGTAGCGGATCTTCCACCGAGGTGGGGCGCATGTGCCAGCTCTTCAACACCTCTTCAAAGATGCGGCGATTGGTTTCATTGTCGTCGACGATCAGAACGCGTGCCCCATGCAATCGGACCAATTCGCCCCGTGGTTTCTTTTCGCTATCAGGTAGCACACCGAATTCGGTGGTGAAGTGAAACGTCGTGCCCTCGCCGAGTTCGCTCTCAAGCCAAATCCTGCCGTGCATCATTTCGACAAGCTGCGTCGTAATTGCCAGCCCCAGACCGGTCCCGCCGAAATGCCGTGACGTTGACGCATCGACCTGGCGAAAGGCGTCAAAGATGGTTTCCTGTTTGTCGGTAGGAATACCGATGCCGGTGTCGCGTACCGAGCAGTGCAAGCAGATCCGATCACCGTCGCGGGATTCCTCGCTGACGTCGATCACCACTTCCCCGTGATGCGTAAACTTGATCGCGTTGCCTACCAGATTCACGATGATCTGTCGCAATCTGCCGGGATCGCCTGACAGCGTGTCGGGGAGTTCCGGAGCGATACGGCAGGCCATTTCCAGGTTCTTTTCAGCGGCGCGAATCGATAATGCCTGACCGGTTTGGCCGATACAATCTCGCAGACTGAACTCGACTTCTTCCAGTTCCAGTTTGCCGGCTTCGATCTTGGAGAAATCCAGAATGTCGTTCAATAGCCGCAGCAGCGAGTCGGCCGATTGTTCGATCATATTCAGCTTATCGCGTTGCTCAGGCGTCAATTTCGAGTGCGACAGTAACTCACTCATCCCGATGATGCCGTTCATTGGCGTTCGGATTTCGTGGCTCATGTTCGCCAGAAACGTACTCTTTGCTTTGCTCGCGTCCTCTGCCTCATCGCGTGCGGCCACCAAATCGCGATTGACACGTTGCAGGTCCGCACGCATGCCGTTGAAGTGCTCGGCAAGGCGGGCGATTTCGTCGTTACCCTTGATCCTGACCACCTCGTCAAAATCTCCTCGACCGATGGCGTCCGTTGCCCCGGCTAATCGCCACACGCGCCGCGAGAGCGACAATGCGATGGCGCCGCCAACCAACACGGTCAGACCCGTCGCGGCCAGCGCAAGCCAAAAAATATCCCTGCGCAATTGGTTCACTGGCGCGAAAACGAGTGACTCCCGACTTTCGTCGAGCACAATCCAGCCCAATCCCGGGAAATCGCCGTAGCCCTGCGAGATCGCGAAAGCGCTCAGCAGTGTCTCGCCCGTCGCCGGGTCTTCGCGACAGACGGCTTGCTCTGGTGAGTCGTCGTCGAGATGAACGCCTTTGAGAATCGCGGAACCGTCGGCCAACGGTGCGGTCTGGTCCTTACTGTCGCGAACAATGCGACCATCTCCGGTCAACACGACGAGACGTTCACCCGTACCGGGACGTTCGGATCGGCGATCGATCACACTCAACAGTTCGCGGATGTTCATCACCGCTTTCATCACACCCAGGAACTCGTTCTCTTCGTCGTCGACTCGTAAGCAAATGTCAACCGAATAGATCTCGGCGCTGTCGTCGAAATGGATGTCACCGACATACAAACCGTCGCTATGTGCTCGCTGCCACCAATCTTCGTCATCTTGTTGATAGTCCGACGTCCGGTTCGTTTGTGCGATGTTCGCCCCAAAGCGATTGGTAAAGAAGACTTCGCCAAAGATCTTGTATCCCGATCCTTCTTGAAGTTTCTGAAGCCAAATTCGCAGGTCGCGGGCCAGCTCGTGTTCTATCAGCGACTCCATGATCGGCGTTGACTGATCTTCGGGCGTCGCCTGCCACAACCGATCTCGCTGCTGGATCGTTCCCTCCCGATCCTCCATTTGCTCGAATTCCTGATTGGACGCTGCCAGCGACTCTTGGACCAGATCACTCCGCGAATACGCCTGCCAATTGACGGTTCTGGCTTGGACGATCCGATCGATTTCGTCCATCACCGCCCGCGCTCGTGCCAAGGATGTCTCTTCGATCGCATGCCGAAGACTTGCTTCGCTGACCCGTATCGCACGAGTTCCAACAATCCAAATCAACAGCGCGGGAAGGACGGTGACGAGCAGCAGCTTGTGTACGATTCGCATCGGTCCATCCTTCCCAACAATGGAAACAAAGCGAGGGAATGTTATGGGATGTAAGCAGCTCCCGCCACGACTCGTTCACATTGAATCAAGTTCATCCGGATTATAACCCGCTTGCCTGCTGGGCGTCTGTCGATCACGCCCGTCTTAAAACGGACGCGTGGACGAATTTTCGCCAAGGCTCCGTTGAAAAATGCAGCTTCCAGGAACTTGTTCACGGCCTTTGCCGAGAACGCAGGGGCGACTGACACCGGAATGCGTCGCGGGCGTTCCTGGCTAGCGGACCACGTAAAAGTCCTCAGGCGGTTAGCGATCGAGTCCGCGGTAAAACTCCGGAACTCGATCGGCGAAGCGATCGATCACGTGACAGCCTTTGGTTCTTTCAATACGTTTGTTTCTTGCCTCGGCGATGTTGATGTTGGCATACAGGATTGTTTCCGAATCGTCGTTCGATTTGGCGAGTACGATTCCGTCTGGTCCACATATCGAACTGTGTCCGCAGAACTCGAACCCGTTCTCCTCACCGACGCGGTTCGCAGCGACAAAGAAGTAATGGTTTTCCATACTGCGTGCCGGTGGCACGATCGCGGCAGTGTGTGCGGCGGCGTTGGGCCAGTTCGTTCCCAACGCGATCACGTCGGCTCCCTCGAGTGCCAGCAGTCTCATCGGCTCCGGAAACGAACAGTCATAACAGATCGCCAAGCCGATCTTGACATCCCCGGCGGTGATCGGGCGATAAGGGAAATTACCCCGATCAACGTACCGATCGATCCCCAAATGCGGCAAGTGAACTTTACGGTACTGACCAACGATGCCATCGGGTCCGACCAAAGCGGAAGCGTTGTAGAGCTTGTCGCCCTCTTTTTCCAAGAATCCCAAGGTCACGAGAAGCTCATGCTGCGCGGCGGCCTGGGCGATCTGGCCGAACACATCGTCATCGATCGACAACGCGTGCGGCAGGGCACTCTGGCGGCTGTCGTAGGCATACCCGCAGAGCATGCATTCCGGCATCACAACCAGATCCGCCTGTTTTTCACCCGCCTCCGCGATCCAATTTAGGGTCTTCGCGAGATTGGCCGCGACATCAGCAAAGGCGACGTCGGATTGGACGCAAGCGATCAACATCGGAAAACCAACCTCTCAAGAACAATCGACAGCAGAACACTAGGAATCGATTTCAACCCTTTCACCATTTGCGTCTCGGCAGTCCAACTCCAGGTGTTCTGGAAACAGACCTTCGCTACCGAGAATCTGCACGGTCATGTTGCCGGCGTCTTCCATCTCCATCACGCTGCGACGCTTTTTGTTGTTCAGGTGTGCGGCGACCTCATCGTTGACTCGCACCGTGACGCGTACGATGTGCTCATTCTTGACTGACAAGGCGAGCATCCTGATGACTTCGATCGACATGCTTTCTGCCGTCTTGACCAGGCCACGACCCTGGCAACACGGACAATCGGTGTAGATGCTTCGCTTCAGGCTGGGCCGAATCCGCTGCCGCGTCATTTCGATCAAGCCAAACGGACTGGTACGAAGGATCTTGGTTCTTGCCCGGTCACCGACCAACGCGTCTCGCAGCGCACGTTCAACCTTCCGCCGATGGCTCTCTTTGCGCATGTCGATAAAGTCATTTACAATCACACCACCCAGGTCGCGGAGCCGCAGTTGTCTGGCGATCTCCTTGGCCGCCGCCATATTCAACTTGAAAGCGTTTTCCTCTGCGGAATCTTCGCCACGGAAGTTGCCGCTATTCACGTCAATCGCGACGAGTGCTTCGGTGGAATCGATCACGATCGACCCACCTTCGCGCAATTTGACTTGCCGTTGATTGATCTGAGCGATTTCGCGTTCCAGCTTGTACTTGTGGAACAAGGGTTCTCGGCTGTCATACAGCTTCAGCCGATCAACGACGCGCGGCATCACCATGCGAAGGAAGTCGCGAGCCTTGTCAAACGACCCTTGTTCATCGATCAAAATCTGGTCGATATCGTCGTTGTAGATATCTCGAATGGTGCGAATGATCAGGTCGCTCTCTTCGTAGATCACGCCGGGCTCTTTGGTGTTCTTGACGCGTCGCACAATCGCTTTCCACAACCGCAACAAATACTCCATGTCGCGTTGCAGTTCCTTTTCTTTACGACCAGCTCCGGCAGTACGGACGATAAACCCGAGACCTTTCGGTGGACTCAGAGACGAGAGGCACCGTTTGAGTCGTTTGCGGTCGTCTTCGTCTTCGATTTTTCGGCTCACACCGATCCGTCCGAGCGCCGGCATCAGTACCAGGTAGCGGCCAGGAATCGAGATATACGTGCTGAGCGTGGGACCTTTGGTGCCAATGCCTTCCTTGATGACCTGGACCAGTACTTCATCGCCGCGGCGAAAGATCTCTTGAATCGGTGGTTTCACTCTTGGTCGGCCGCCTTTGTAGGCGCGTTTGTTTCCGCGTCCCGAATCACGAGCGCGCTTGGCGGCCGCCTCGGCCATTTCGTCTGACTCGCGCATGATCTCCACGGGATCATAGCCGCCCTGACGAAAATATTGCGGTTCAACATCGCTGATATGCAGGAATCCGTTTCTGCCCACGCCAAAGTCGACAAAAGCCGCTTGGATGCTGGGTTCCAGGTTGACGATTTTGCCGCGGTAGATGTTGCCCGCGTACGCTTCGAGACTGTTTCGTTCGACGTACAGCTCCTCGAGGCGATTGCCTTCCATGATCGCAATCCGACTCTCTTCGGGTTGCAGTACGTTCATCAACATTGCTTTTTTCATTTGTATCACCTTGCGTGTGTAAGGCTGGCTTGATGCAACAGCGATCGCTCTGCATGGACGCCAGCGTGAGTATGTTTGTTCGTTTTGTCACAGCGACTCTTTCCTGGCGTCGCTCGTCAATGTCTCGGTAGTCTTTTCTTTTTCTTGTTCCGCGTTTGGGGCCTCGTCCCGCTCGCATTCCCGCTCCAGCACGACGCGAGTTCGCTGAATCGAAGCACCGTTTTCAATCCAGTCGCCTGCGCCGATCAGCTCCAACACGTCACTCGGTCTGAGCGTCGCGGACTGGCTGGCGGCAAGTGATAGGTGTAGTTGGTTGTTAGAAATCTCGAACTTCAAAACTTGTGATGCCACCTCCGCCGTGACCGTCTTTTTCTTACGGACCACTTTGACGGTTGTCTGCAATTTGAATTCATCGATTGCTTTCTGCGTCGCTGCCAAATCGACAAGCTCAGGAATGGCAATCCGATAATCGCTACGCAGTAGCTGAGCCTTGCCAAAGCCGTCAGGAAGACGAACGACACTGAGAATCTCCAGCCCCGGCTGTTCGTCGTTGCGCAGTCGATCCGAGAGTTCGTTGACTTGCAGTTCCTCGGCCAACTCCAGTTCCACGACCTCATCCAAGCCTTCGACACCCAGTGCCAGCGCCGAAGGGAATCCGATTCTCGGCTTGGGGTGGAAACCCTCTGTCATCGACAGCTTTAACTCTGCCCGACGAACCAGACGCTCCCAGAGGCGTGCCAAATCGCGGTGACTGGTCCAGCGAAGCAGGCCCGCCTTGGCAAACCGAATGCGATACCTGATGCGTAGCGGCGTCTCTGCGCGCTTGTCAGTCGTCGATTGTTCGGCGGTCACGGTTGGCATGGAATAGATGGTGGAAGAAGACAGTAGGCTGTCTGAAAAAGTGGAAAAAGTGTGTTAGGCGACAATCAACTCCGGTGCGAGGTCAGCAATCCGGTCAAGCAAGTAAAGATCGACGTCCCGGGCGGCTTCCAACGTCATCACCCGCTCGGCGATCTGTCGGCATTGATCGATGGAAACGCTACGGATCGCCTTCTTGACGCGAGGCAGCGAAGCCGGAGAGACACTCAAGTGCCGCACGCCAAGCCCCACCAACAACAGTGCCCGCCCGGGATTGCCACTCATCTCGCCACAGACCGAAAGCGGTACTTGATGTCGGTTGGCAACGGTAACGCACTGCCTGATCAGTCGCAGCACGGCGGGGTCGCTGGACTGGTACAGGTCAGCCACGTATTCGTTGTTGCGGTCGACCGCCAGCGTGTACTGAGCCAGGTCATTGGTCCCGATGCTGAGAAAGTCGACTTCGCGAACAAAGTGATCCAGCATCACGACCGCAGCCGGAACTTCGACCATCATGCCGATGGGGATATCACTGCGGTGCTCGATCCCCGATTCCTTGAGGTCCTCAGCGACGACATTCAACAGCATCCGGGCCTGTCGCAACTCTGCAAGTGTCGTGATCAACGGAAACATCATCCGTGCATCACCAAAAACGGCTGCCCGCAGGACGGCCCGCAATTGAGGCCGAAACAGATCCAAATTCCGCAGCGACAAGCGAATGCTGCGCAGCCCCAAAAACGGATTGTGTTCGTTTTCGGCTAACGGACGATGCCCCATTTTGTCAGCACCCAAATCCAAGGTGCGAATCACGACCGGGCGTCCATTCATCGCGCGGAGGACTTCGCTGTACGCTCGATAGTGATCTTCTTCGCTCGGTTCTTCTGCGCTGGCAAGATAAAGAAACTCGGTGCGGTACAAACCAATCCCATCGGCACCGCGTTGCAAACAAGTTTCCGTCTCATGTGGAAACTCGATGTTTGCACTGAGCCGAATGCGAGCCCCGTCGGCTGTCTCGGCCGGCAGGTCGCGGAGTTCCGCTAATCGTGCGGTCAGCGTGCGCCGTCGTTCAAGTTGCTGTTGGTAATGGGCGAGTGTCGCTTCATCAGGGTCGATAATGACGCGACCTCGATCACCATCAACAATGACCTGGGCCCCAACCGAGATTGCATCCAGGAATGATCCGATCCCGACCACGGCGGGCAGTTCCAGACCTTTGGCCACAATCGCCGTGTGTCCGCCTGGTCCGCCCGTTTCGGTACAGAAGCCGCGCACATAGCGACGATCCAGATTGGCGGTTTCGCTTGGTGTCAGGACATGTGACAACACGATGACCGGTTCGGTCAGATCAGAAAGCGGTTGTTGGGTGACCGCACCCAATTGCAGCAGCAGCTGTTTTTCGATGTCCAGCACGTCTTCGGCGCGATCGGCCAACAGCGGATTGGAAAGTCGACGCAGGGCGTCGGCATAGTTGTGCAAAACACGACTGACTGCGTAGGCGGCCGACTGATACTGTTGGCGGATCCGTTTTTTTAGCTCGCCATGCAGCCTCGGATCGTGCAGCATTTGTAGTTGTGCAGCAAAGATATCGCCGGTCTCTTCGCCAGCGACCGCCGAGGTTTCCAGGCGGTGTGTCTCCAATCGCTCCGAGACCGCATCAACGGCATCGCGCAGGCGCGCGTATTCCCGGTCCGCGTCTTCAGCGGCGACGAGGCAGCGGGAAATTCGGTAACCATCGGCATCCAGCACTAATGCTGGGCCAATGGCGACTCCCGGTGCAACGGGTATGCCTTGCAGTTCGACCATCGTGAAACGATGGAACAGCTTCGCCGCACAACGCTGCTTTCTTCCGCGGGCGTGGTGGGCCCGCGCAATCTAGGCACGTTGCCAATTGACGGCTGCCGCGGCAGCCGTTCAATCGCCAAGCGGTCCATCGTGGTCATGTTCGTTTGTGTTTAGGGTATGTGTGCCGAGGTCGAGCGCTATGTCACTCGGAGGCGTTGATGTCTCAGGTGTCGTCTTGAGAATCGACCACCGGCTCGGCGTTCTTAAGTGCTTTTGAATCTTCAAAGCCCGAAGCAAAGAGTTCAGCAACTGACTGCAGCGCCTGATCAGCGTCCACGCCTTCGACACGAAGCGACAACTCCGTGCCTTTGGCCGCACCCAATGTCAATAACGACAAGATGCTTTTGCAATCAACGAACTCATTGCCCTTACCAATCATGATTGTCGAATTGAACTTATTCGCCATGCGGACCAGTAGGTCCGCGGGTCGCGCATGCAGTCCAGCCTCGTTCAAAACGGTGACGGTTCGGGTCAACGGTGATTTACTCATCAGCCGGAAGCAAATTGGTTGTCGTCAGCTTCTTGAAGCAGTTGGCTGATATCGTCAGCCGTCTTGCTCTGCTTCAGGAAACGACAGAACGTATCGTCGCGCAATTGCCGCGAGATGTTTTCAAGTGCTCGGAGGTGATCACCGGGGTGCTCTGGCGGACTGATCAGCAAGAAGAACAAATGAACTCGTTCGCCGTCCAGCGAATCAAAGTCCACGCCTTCTTCACTGACACCGACAGTACCCACCAGTTTGTCAACGCTGGTGTGTTTCGTATGGGGAACTGCGACACCACGGCCAATTCCGGTGCTGCCTAGCTCCTCGCGTTTCATGATCGATGCGACGATATCGTCGTACTGATCAGCGTCAATCTCGCCGGCATCCAACAAGTTCTGAACCAGTTCACGAATCGCTTCGTCTTTGGTTATCGCTTGCAATTCGGCTCGAATCGACTTGGTGCTGATAAAATCTGCGAACTTCATAGGGATGCGATTCCTCGTGTGAAGGCACCCGCCACGTGACCGACGGAACTGCCCGCAGAAGCGATGTCTTTTTCATCGGGATGATCCGCGCTGAAAATCATGTTGGCTCCGGCGTGACAAATGATCCACAGGTACCGCAAGGCGAAAAGCTTGATGCGAATGTCGTTGGATCTGTCGGATGCGTAGGCGGTGGTCGTTGAAGTGATTTTGAGTCGGGTCTGGTGAATCCAGAACACCACCTCAATCCTCTTCGTCAACGACCATGGGTTCGATGTGTTTGTGTCCTGTGGCGCGATGGCCGGTTTTCTTATCTTTCAGGCGGCGGATCTGCTGTTCGACCTTGGGAATGACGGCATCAAGCGCGGCAATCACATTGGTGGAATCCGCAGAAGCCACGCAGGCGTCAGCGTGCTCGATCGAGACTTTGACTTCGACCAAGGGCTTGTCCAGATGTTTGAGGTCCACGGTAACTTCGATGGCGTTGATCCGATCGTAAAGCCGCCGAACGTTGCCGACTTTTTCTTCGATCAATGACTGGTCGCCAGGCTGAAGGCTGCCGTGACGCGCCGAAACGCTAACCTGCATTTTCTTTTCTCTCCCTCCGCTGAACAAGTGGGTGGTATTGCGACCAAAGTGTCCTCGCAGCCCTGTTGTGGGTGTTTCGCCCCCAGCAGTGGCGGTGGGTCGCTGGTCGCAGAATACCAACGTCAGTGAACAAGCATAAGCGACACGGGCCGCGAGGAATAGCGATCCTTTTGCGTGAACCAAACGGTCGCCGAGCCGATTTCGTCTCCGGATTCAGATCTGCGGAAATCCGGTCGCCCCCAAACTGGAGTCTAGGTGAGATTCTCCACCACCTGCCTTTCCGGGGCCTCCCCGTGACAGAACTCGCCTCAGCGTGGTATTCTGCCGCGTAATTATTCACTTTTTCTCGCCACCAACCCCCATTTGCTCCTATGGCCCGAAAGGTCGTTAATCGCAAGGAAAAAGCCGCCGAGGCCGAAGCGGCCGAGCGTTTGCTGACAGCCAAGAAGAAAAAGAGTTCCAAGCGGAAATCTAAGTCGGCTGAAGATGTTCGGTTGAGGTTGTATTGGGGCGTTTTCAGCCAAAACCTCAAACGTGTCGCTGTCTTTGAATTCGACCAGCAAAAAGAGGCGCAGAAGCGAGCCAAGGAATTGAGCAAGGGCGGGAAGTCGCCGCACTTCGTGCAGAAAGTGAAGGAAGAAATCACCATCGAGTGACGCGGAATGCTCGTGTGACTGGTAATTCTCTCCAGCGTCGATTTCCCGCCGAATGGGAACCGACCGAGGCAATCTGGATCTCCTGGCCGCATAATCTGGATACCTGGCCTGGCCGCTTTGACAGACTCCCCGAGCTCTATGCGTCGTGGACTCGCTTGATGGCCGATGTGTTGCCAATCCGAATTCTGGCCGCTGCCGAGCTTGCTAAGTCCGCCCAATCCTACCTCGGCAACCATCCCAACATCGAACTCGTTCCGATCCCAACCAATGACTGTTGGATTCGAGATTACGGGCCATCGTTTGTGCACTGTGGTCAACAATTGCTGGCAATCGACTGGCAGTACAACGCTTGGGGCGGAAAGTACCCACCGTGGGACGACGACAATCGCGCCGCAAAACTGATCAGCCAATATGCAGGTCTCAGCTGCCAACCTAGCAACCTCTGCTTGGAAGGTGGTGCGATCGAGACCGATGGGAGGGGACGCCTCCTGACGACTCCGTGTTTGTTGACGAAGTCGCGAAATCCTGCCTGGACCAAAGAACAGATCGCGGAGCATCTGTACGAAACGCTGGGCATCACCGAAATCGCCTGGATCGATGGTGGCGGACTGCAAGGTGACGATACCGATGGCCACATCGACCAACTTGCCCGATTTGTTGATGCGGGAAATGTCGTGGTTGCCACGAGCGAAGACAACCATGATCCCAACACCGAGGGTCTCCAGACAAACTTGAGACAACTCGAGATTTGGGGATCGACCACCGATCCGGTCGTACAGGTTCATCCGATGCCGATCCCGCCGGCACGATTCATTGACGGTGTCCGTGTCCCCGAAAGCTACTGCAACTTTCTCAGGCTAGGTGACCAATGCACACTCGTGCCCGTTTTCGGATGCCAGCAAACCGATCAGCGGGCCCAGGGGCTGCTCGGAGAGTTGCTTGGCACCGAGGTGATTGGCGTCGATTGCCGCGACTTGGTTTGGGGCCTGGGTGCCTTGCACTGTGCCAGCCTGAATCAGCTCAGCCCGCTTTGATGGCATTTCCATTCGCCGTGTTTGCCGCCAAAAGACCTGGCGTAACGCTCAGTCAGGATGCGATTTCGGGCGAGACTTGAACGAAACTGCTCTTGATTCAAGGGTTTTTTAGGCCTTACTGTCGCTGACAAATCGAACGTGTTTCGAAATGGTTGATTGAGCATCTTGTGAGCCGACGCGCCAGCCGCGGGCCCGGCTCCTCGACGTTTCAGGCGGCCCGGCCGAGGCGAGCGCCTGCAGCTCACATTTCACAAACTCGTTCTTAGTCGGCATTGCCGGCAGGACCCCAAAGGAAACAAGGATGTCGGTGCGGGAACGATCGTTTCGCAGAAGAGGCACTTTGCCGGCGCTGTCAGCGTGGGCGGTGATGCTGCTGGCGTGCGGATGCAACCAGAATCCGTATCTGGCCGGCCCCGGTGGTACCGCGTGGCAAGCCCCAGGCACCCCGGTTAGCACCAACATCAGCCCCACGGATGCCCAGATCGCCGAACTGACGCGTCGCGTTCAGTTGCTGGACGACAACAATCGCCAGTTGCACACTCAATTGGCTCAAAGTGAACAGCAAGGCCAAGTCTATCGTGACGAACTCAATCTGGTTCGCGAACAATTGGCCGCAACCACGCAACAATTCGAGTCAACGAAACTTGCTGCCCGTGACGTCGAAAAACAAGTACGAGGGATGCAGGCCTCAACTCAGTTGCGCGGCAGCGCCACGATTACGCCCAACACCAATCTTGGACAACTGGCCAGCCGCTTGAACCTTCACGGCGTGCCGGTTCGGCAAAGCGGCGATGTGATTCGCATCACGATTCCAGCCGACCAGCTTTTCCAGCCTGGCTCAGCTCAGTTGTTACCACAGGCCTCGCTAACACTTGACCCAATCGCAGCTCAACTGCGAAGCATCTTTCCGCGACAAAGAATTGGGATCGAAGGCTACACCGATAACTCCCCGCAGTTTGGCGGACAGACCTCAACAGGTCATCAACTCGCTTCGGCACAGGCCGCTGCGGTCCTGGACATGTTGACCCGCGCGCTGGGATGCCGCCGAATCAATTGTTTACGGTTGCCCAAGGCGCCAATAACCCGGTTCAATCGAACGCATCTGCCGCCGGTCGCGCCGCGAATCGCCGAGTCGAACTGGTTATCTATCCCGAAACCTTCTAGTGCTTTGTCACAGCTGAATTTTCGGGTTGCCGTTCTGGTGGCCTAACGGCCTGTTGATTTTGTTCAAGCGAGCCCAGCAAGGGTGAGCCGATGGCCGTAAGGCCACGGGTACAGCGCGATGCCCGGCCGCTGACGCGTCGCGGCTCACAAAATCAACAGGCTGCTAAGCTTCCAGCTTGCGGCACGAAAGCGTTAGCCGAACATTTCTTCGATCTGTTCGATGTAATCCAGCGCTTCCTCAGGCTCGTCGACTTCGACACCTGGTACGCGTCCTTCGCGATCACACTGCCCAAGAATGCAAAGGTCCTCGTACCAAGGGTGCGCGGCGAGTCGTTTTCGCCGCCGCGCTCCAATCGTGCGGTCGTGAATCTTATGCGCCTCCATGTGATGGGCGATCAGCCACGCGGTTCGCTCCGAGATAAAGCCGTCCAAAGCATCCAAGCCCGCCGGAATGTGATCATCCGGATCAATCGCTTTGCCAACGTCATGCAGCAAGGCCGCCAACAGGAACTCTTCGTCGTACGGCATCTCTTCCTTCGCCAACGCGTAAACCTGCAAGCTATGAAACAACGCATCGCCCTCCGGGTGATACTTCGGGCTTTGCCGAACGTTCTCCAGCGGAATCAACAAGGACAAGAACACCATGAATCGATCCGGGCAACTGTCGATCTCATTCAGCCGCACCTGCTGCTGCGCTGAATCCACGCCGTGGTCCATGGCAATCAATCGTTCAACTTCCGCCAAACTCGCTCGTTGGATCGCTTTATTGGTAATCGAACTTCGAAAACGAAAACCCAGAAATGATGGGTGATAGACCGTCAGCTCAACCGGAAATTCATCGCGAACGTGGATATGTGTAAAAACACGTTCTTCGCCATCTTTCTTCACACGCTTTCGTTCCAACTGGTAAAAAATCCCCAGTTCGTCAAGCTCAAGTGTGATCGAATGCGGGTTGGCGGCGAACACATGGAGGTCGATGTCGGAACCTTCGCGGATGCTGCCCGTCAAGACACTACCGAGCAGCTTGGGATGAAACTCCGCCAGAGAGCGCATCCACCAAACAGCTCGGAGACGCATCCCCAAGAGACGCTGTTCGTGAGAATCCTGACCTTCATGAAGCCGAGCGAGAGTCTGAACCTGCTCGCGGATCTCCGCATTGGTGGGCAAGTCGGCTGGTTTGATCCAGCCCTTGTAAGATGCGTCGTGCAGCTCTTTCTTTGGCTGTGTAGTACTCACTGACTTCGCGCGAGTACATCAACCGGGCCGCCTCCCAGGCAATCTGGCGGCGAAGTTTGCTAGCTGTCATCGAAAGGGTTCGACGCCGCGAACCCGACAAACGAGTGAGTGTCGCCGAGTTCTCCGAACTCGGTCATGGCATCAACGTAGTCTCGCACGAAACTCCCGCCAGTCAAGCCTTTTCAGTTAGCCCCCCGGAGTTTGATCGGTCGGCACTACTTCCACTGAAAGACCTTGATGGCTGCCAGATCGCGTACGATCAATTTGTCGCCGTGAACGGCTAAATGAGCCCATGAATCGTTGGCGACTTTCATCTTGTCCACGACTTTCAGCTCGTTGTCGTCAGCTTCGATTAGCAACAAGTCGCCCGAGTTGTCCAACGCGAGGATCTGTTTACCGTTCGTTACCATGCTCCAGTATTTTCCAAACGGCGAACTGGTCCAGCGAATCGATCCGTCTTCGACCGCCAGCGCGCTGACACGCTGGTTCTTCATGTGCAGATAGATCGAATCGCCAATCAAAACCGGTGACGACATGTAGCCTTGGGATTTCTGCGACCAAAGTTCATTGACGTTCCACTCGATCTTCGGCCGTTCGCGTCACTTGGAACAATTGTGCTTTGCCGCTGTGTGCCGTGGTGAAGACACGATCTCCGAAGACCAACGGGGTCAGAATGTTCATGCCGCGAAACGATTCGATCGGTTGCCGCCAAAGCACGCCACCCGAATCGAGGTCGACGCCACAAAGCTCTTGCCTGGTGGCAACGACTAACTGACGCTGATCTCCGATCGTGGCGACCACCGGACTCGAGAAAGCGCCGCTCGACATCATGCCGGCACTGTTCTCGAGCGACTTCCAAAGCACACTTCCGGTTTCCAAGTCCAGCTTGACGAGAGCGCCGCCGGTTTGCACGTAAACGGCTTGCCCATCGATCAACGGCGAACAGACAGAACCGAAGGATGGCAGCGGTGTCTTCATGTCGTCCGGGAAAGCTGACTCGCCAATTCTCTTCACCGGTCTGCGGATTCAAACAAACCATCACGTCCCGCATGCCGACGACGACCAGGTGGGAATCAGTGCACGCCGGTGTGCTGCGAATCCAGTCTCCGTTGGAAGCGGCAAAAAATGGGACTGCCATCGCACCTGGCCATTCGGCTGTCCAAGCCACTTCACCGCTGCCCAACTTGTAGGCGGTGACGCGTTCGGATTTCTTGCCGATCGTCTCGGTTGTGAACACCAAGTCTCCCGAGACAACCGGTCCGCTGTAGCTTGGCGAATGTGCTTTTTCCCAGATTGGTTGCAAGCTTGCCCTCCAATGTTTGCGGCCAGGTCACGCCCGGCAATTTGCTGTCCCGGCGGGCCCCCGCCACTGCGACCAGGAAGAGTGACCGTCTCGGCGAGGCTGTTTTGGCAAAACGCCGCCAGCAGAAGTAGGATTGCAGTGCCATGGCAGTACGGACGCATCGGCTCGGTCCCGGAAAGAGTTTTCGCAGTTAATTTTTGAAAGTTTATACGGATGGGAAGCCCGCCTCCCGCGATCGAGCAGCACGCTTGCGAGTATGCTCGTGAAACCAAGCATTTTTCTCAAGTTCTCGGCACGAACCGCATGCGTTTTCTCTGCTTTCCCCTCAGTTTGATTCTCTGCTGCGTCCACGTGAATGCGAGCGATACGGGGATCGAAGTCACTGCTGGTTTGTCGATTCGCCACGTTGCCGACGACGACCTGGTGCCCGATTGCACGACCGTCACCATCGATTCACTGGGCAATGTGGCTGCTTCAGGTCCAGGCTACATCCGGACCTTGCTTGACAAGAACGGCGATGGCAACTTTGACGCTTACCGAACACTCGTCGACGGCCCTGGTCACGGAGCGCAGGGGCTGTGTTTTGACGCGGGCGATTTGTACTTCGTCGCTGACCGAGGCGTCTGGAAAGTGAGCGATACCGACGCGGACGGATTCGTTGACTCAAAGCCGCAGCGGATGCTTGAGATCACAACGGGTGGCGAACACGATGCACATGCCCTGCGGAAAGGTCCCGATGGTTTCTGGTACTTGATCGCAGGCAACGCAACGAAAGGGATGTTCGCCCTGCAGAACGTCGCCAGGTCCGTGATCCCGAACCCGCGGGCCGGCGCGATTTGGCGGATCTCGGCCGATTGGTCGCAACGTGAGGTTTGGGCACACGGGTTTCGAAACGCCTACGACTTTGACTTTGCACCCGGCAATGCGATTGACACATTCGACAGTGATGGCGAACGCGATGTGTCACTTCCGTGGTATCGGCCAACCAGGGTGTTTCGCGTTCACAGAGGTGACGACGCTGGCTGGATCAGTCGCAGCTGGAAACGCCCGAACGTCGATCCAAACATGCCAAAACTTTTGGCGGACCTTGGACGTGGTTCGCCAACAGGCGTGCTGAGATCCAAAAACCATCGTTTACCGAAACGCTTGCACAACGGTGTATTTGTCCTCGATTGGACTTTTGGCCGAATCTTCTTCGTCGCCGATGATGGACGCACAGAGATCGTGGCTCAGCCGAGCGGCATGGCAGGATTTGCCCTGACTGACATCGATGCTTTTTCCGATGGCCGCTTGATCGTCAGTGTCGGCGGCCGTGGCAGTCGCGGTGGTTTGTATGTGTTGGACGCAACGGAGCCATCGCCGAAATCGCCGTCGCAGCCGTTGTGGGCCTCAGAAAACGTTGAGGTCATACGTGATACAACCACAACTTGGCTGATCGAGCTACGAAGTCGGGAACAGCCCGGGGTCGACGTCGCGGCCGCGCGACATGCCGTTGGCATGCTGCAGCGTCGTGACGCGCGCGATCAAGACTTGATCGATGCGATGACGCTATTGATCGAAAGCTTGGGCGGACTTGGCCCCGGTGATCCCAAAGACGCGCGAGGTACCGAGCAGGTCGCCGCCGTATTCGACGGATATCGAGGCCGCGTTCGACCAACGATCGATGGCGATCTGTTGAATCAAGCCCGGGTGGAACTTCTCCGAATCCTGTCGACCGAATCGAGTAGCGAGACGCTGCGTGGCGAAACGGTGCGTGCCCTGGCTGTGATCGAACCCGAATCGAATGCGGTGTTTGATGCGCTGGCTGACGATCTTTCTCGAGTCCAATCGCCAGTAAACAAGCTTCACCGACTGATCGCGCTCGCACGAATCCCGGTTTCTCGCAGTGACGAGATGACCGAGAAAGTGGTCGCGGCCATGATCCAGATTCCTGTGCTCGTCGAAGAATCAGGCCTGAACGTTGACCGCAATTGGACACCTCGCCTAGGCGAACTTTTTGATGCGCTCGCGCGGCGTGACTCGTTGCTTCCCAGCCGATTGGTGTCCCATCCCGAGTTTGGACGTCGCGCGCATCTGGTTTGGACTGAGACGATGGATCCGGAGAATCTTGAGCGAACGCGGCACCTTTTGTTGTCACGCAGTCGCGATGCCCAAACGGATCCGGCGATCGCCAGATTCATTGCTTTGGGGAACGACGCAGTCCCACGCGGATTCATCAACAAGTGGCTGGAAGATCCCGCGACCGAGTCGGCCGCCTGGTTGGCGATTGCCAGGAATCCGCGTGAGCAGGACGTCGCTGAATTACAGCAAGCCGCCCTTTCGGTCGACAAAACGGTGCGTGAATCAGCCGAGCGAGCGATCAAACGACTCCACGCAGAACTGCCAAGCCGTGAAAGCAATTCACAATCGGTTCAACAATGGCTCAGACGTTTCAAAGCGATTCTTGCCCGCCAAGGGAAGGTCGAAGGCGGCGAGCAATTCTTCGTGGCTCGACAATGTGCCAATTGTCACAACGGCGCCAAAGCACTCGGGCCATCACTGGAGGGAATTAGCAAACGATTCAGCGGCGAAGATATCTTGCGGGCGATCGTGGATCCCCACCACACGATCGCCGATCGCTATCGTGCCAAACAGATCCTCACGATCGACGGTGACATCGTGGTCGGCATGACGATCTATGAAAGCGTCGACGGACTGACGCTGTTGACGGCCGAAGCAAAGACGCTGCGAATCAACAAGGACGATATCGAGGAGATGAAGGAGTCAAGCAAATCCCTGATGCCCGAAGGCTTACTGGAGGGGCTCTACAACGATCAAGTCGCCGACCTGCTGGCATACCTGCAGTCGCTGTAGGCCGATCGCGGCCAGGTTGTGGACGGATTTCGCTGGGCGAAGCGTTTCAGGGGTGTCGGCCATGCAGCAGTGATAGGCCAGTCTTTGGTCAGCAACTGGTCGTCCTTTCGGCGTTCGTTGATCCGAAGCAACCGCTGGGGAAGCGGCTGATGAAGATGGCGAGTGCCTGTGGGGGAATTTGCGCTTTGAACCGCTTCAATCAGGGGACTGCTGCTGTGGTCGATTGTTCTGAATTCGATTCGTACACTCAGGGCAAACGGTGTAACGCAATTCGGGAACGGCTTGCCGTTCGTACATTCGCAGCTTGAGCGAGATGTTCTCGATATCGAGCCAACCCTCTGGTTCGATCAATGAACGCTTACAGAAACTACACATGGTGAGAAAATCATGTGACCGTTTCTGATCGGGTTCCAGCACCGCGAGACGTCGCTGAGGCGCAACGCGAATCAAATGGCTCTCGTATAACAATCCCCGATCTGCCTGCTTGTGGATCGTCAATTCCATGTAACGCTGTAACGTTGGTGAATCACAGCGAAAAGGCACGGTGATGGAATTCCCGGTCGAACGAACGTAATCGTGAATTTCCTTGTACAAAATCTGTGTCGGCTGGTCGGAGATGAAGTCCCAGACGACACGCCCGATGACCGAGGCTTCGTTGAGTCCCGTGGCGCTGTTTTCTTTGGCGAAAGCGAGCCACCAACGGTCGACGCTAACGATAGCATCCGTCGCATCCAAGCGGTATTGATAGATCGGTTGGGCTTGCGCGACCACGGCCTTGTCCCTCTCGAAAACACCGAGTTCATGAGCAGATTGCTACCTTGATCATAACGACCTGTCGTGCAATTTGACGGGCGTTCGCTGTTGGTGATGACTGGCCGTACATCGATCGGGCCAAGACTGGGCTTTTGGTCCCGAGCAAATCATGTTCCCGGCAAGATCGGCATGCGTTTCAGGCCATCAAGACCGCTTGCCACTTGTCTTGAGGCAGATGTTTGCCCAGAGCGTCGCGGTGGACTGCCCCTTGCGGTTCCAAATATTGCCCCCGCGGTGGCAATAACTGCCCCCCCTGCCGTCCCGCCGGGTAGAATCCGGTTCGGATCCTGCCCAGCGGGGAAAAAATGAAAACCAATGTTGGCCACGCCGAAACCCCTCGCACTCCTGGTCCGCCGGAGCGGGAGAAGAAGCTGGGCATCGAGCGACCACCGCGAAATCCGCGCGAGACGTAGCAACATGGCAAATACCGTACGTCTCTTTCGCATTGTCAGCATGACGATGGCAAGCTTCTGTCTCGTCGCCGAGTTAGCTGCGCAAGGGGACGCTTCCGCCCAACAGCCTGATCGGCAATTGAGCTTTCCAGAGGATCGGCAGGTTGGCGTTCTGGAGTTGTATCCCTCAAACAATGTTACTGAACTGACCAGCGATGACGCCGAGTCGGTTCCTGCGTTTGGCTTGGTCGCAATTCCCGCTGGTCGTTTCGTGAATCTGAAAGTGGGCGCCGCCCAGGAACTTGATTTTCTGGAGCGTCTCCCAGGAGACGCTCTGCAAAAGCTGGAGATCCGAAAGCGAAGAATCAGTAAGGCGGTGATCGATAGGATTTCGCGTTTTGAAAAACTGCAGGAGTTGAGGTTCGATTGGTGCCAATTCGAATCGGATGCGTTTAACGACGCGGCGGTATTGGGCGACTTGCTCAAGCTCACCGTCACCTCAGACGAACAGAGCAAGCAACACCAGCACTCGCTCGCAACCTGGCTGTCACGTCTCCCACGTATTGAGTACCTGTATGCCAAGCCGGCACTCGATGCGATCGCGATCAAGACAATCGGCGGTCATCCGGCGCTGAAGACCATCACCATCGATGTGGACAAAGGCCGTCAGGCGATTGTTTTCAAGATGGTTCAGCAACTCCCCTGCCTCACTGGCTTGATCGTCAATGTCGCAGACGACGTGTCACCGCGGGATCTCGATCGCCTTGCAGCGGTGCCGAACCTTGAACTGCTGACGCTTGTTCAGGGGACAGTGGACGGTGAACTTCTGCGAAACATTGGGCAGCGTGGAAAGATTCAGAATCTGCGTCTGCTTGTGATCAGAGTCGGCGACGATTTCCTCGATGGACTGGAGTCAGTCCAAAGCCTCGAACACTTCACGTTGAACATGTATCCGTGGGAAGACAATCGCGAGGAACTGGCGTTCAAAAAACAGTTGCCGTTGACTCTGCTGCGGTTACCCAGGATCAAGGACCTTCCCGATATTCAACAGCTTACCGGCGAGGTTTTTGAGCAAATCATTGTTGACCACCCAAATATCGAGACGCTTGAGATCGATGGGATTGTTGATCGATTTGACGTGGCGAAATTTGCCGAACTGAGGAAGCTCAAAAAGCTGAAGACGCTCAAGATATCAGCTCCCATCGATGATGACGACCTCAGCCTGCTCAAAGGCCTTGAGAGTCTTGAGTATCTTTCTCTGGAGCTAACGAATGTTCGCGGTACAGGACTGGCACATTTAAGTCAGCTACCGCATCTCAAGCGTCTGCAGATGATGATCGAGGCTCGCACGGTCAAGCCGGACTTAAGCGGGTTGGCGTCTTTAAAGCAGCTCACACGATTCCAACTGTTTGGCTTGGGATTCACTGCGTCCCAGTTTTATCCCGTCGCTGACTGTCGCACGCTTCGCAATTTGGCGATGTCCAACGGCGAGATCGACGACACTGTGATCGAGCGAATCGCTCAGATCCCCGGTCTGAAGCGGATTCACTTGTTCGATTCGTCCATCACCGATGTCGGCGCAGCGGCGCTGGCAAAGAACCAGAGTCTCGAATCCGTTGCCATCACGGGTGCCATCACGCGTGAGGGAGTCAAGCGATTTGCCGCGTTGACGAGGCTTACGGGTTTATTCGTGCGAAGTTCGAGATTGAGCGAAGCGGATACTCTTCAGTTGCCCGTGTTGTTTCCCGCCACCGCCAACATCGATCTTCAAGTCATCGGAAACTAGAGCCTGGCAAAATCGGATAGAAAACAGAAGTCGGGGGCGTCCTTGATATGCGGGATTCGGGCAGCCGAACGCTGTTCGGTGTACGTTTGTCTGTTTCACACCCATGTTTCAGGGCGCCAGGTGACCGAAAACACGTTGAGTCCGAGTTTTCAAGACACCGGTATTTTTGGTATGAAACGTAAAGTTAGCCCAATCGGCTCAAGTTGCGCGGCGGATCTCGACGATCTTTCCGACGTGCCATGGTTTCAAGAATCCGCTGAAATCGCTCCCGACGAATTCGAATGACTACAAGACCCCTGTTGATCGCCGGCATTTCTTTTGCAATGGCGATGATCGCGATTCCACTGGATGGCGTTTTCGCTCAAGCGTTTGATCGTGAGGTTGTACCCGGCGAGATCGTGGCAATGCTGAATCGAGCCGAAACCTTTGGTCACGGCTATGGCGTCTTGTTCATCATCTTGACGGTCTGGATTTTGACGCGATGCGAGTTCCGGAAGCTGAGCCCGTTGATTGTCTGCAGCCTCGGCGCAGGCCTCGTTGCGGACCTGATCAAAATGTGCGTGGGCCGCACGAGACCTTTTGCCGTGCCTGATGGTTTTGCTGGTTCAACCTTCACCGGCTTCATGCCCTGGTGGGGATCAGGTTCATTACATCAAGCGTTCGATCATGCCAATCAGTCATTCCCTTCCGCCCACACAGCGACGGCATTCGGATTGGCGATTTGTCTGGCGACCATGTACCCGCACGGTAGCCGGTGGTTCTTCACGCTGGCAACCCTTGTTGGCGTCCAACGGGTGGTCGCCGGTGCACACCACGTCAGCGATGTGTTCGCCGGCGCCGCACTCGGCCTGACATTCGCCACGTTGGCACTTCGTTATTATGCTGCGCGAAATCAGCATTGCACTGAATCCGCAGACGCGGTGATCTTGCAGACGCATCATCGGCGTGAACTCGGCAGAGCCGTTTAAAGCTCTTGGCTTTTCTAGCCGCTCGCCCTCTTTATCCCACACATGCCGGTTGATCAAGCGGCTGGCGCAGCCAACCGAGCCGAGGTCGCGGCGACCGCCGTCCAACGTGGGTTGATTGGTTTAGAAAGCTAGTGGCGTAGCGACGATACGTATAGAATTGTGGAACGTACGTCCTTCGTTACGATCATTCACTGGAGCACTTCGTGATGCTTACTCGTCGCTGCATGTTGACCCATTCGATGGCTCTCGTCGGCGGAGCTTTCTCGTTACGCCTCGCCAGTGCGTCAAATCGGGGTGGGAGGAAATTTAAACTCGATCTGCGCACCGGGTCGATCGGGGTCAAAGCGGATCAACGTGAAGCGATTCGCTTGGCCAGCCAGTTTGGTTTCGAATCGGTGAATCCCGATCCGGCGTACCTCGGCAAGTTGTCCAGCGATCAGCGCAAGGAGCTTGCCGCTGAGCTGAAAGAAAAGAACCTCGTCTGGGGTGCCGGCGGATTGCCAGTTGATTTCCGCAAGGACGAGACGATGTTTCGTGCGGGCGCTCAGAACTTGCCGAAATTGGCAGCCGCCATGCAAGAAGCGGGCGTCGCACGCGTTGGTACCTGGCTGATGCCGTGCCATGACGAGTTGACCTATCTGGCCAACTTTCGGCAACACGCCAAGCGACTCCGAGAGTGCGCGAGGATTCTCGAAGATCATGGCCAGCGATTCGGGTTGGAGTATGTCGGTCCCAAAACACTCTGGACATCGAAGCGGTACCCATTCCTCCACTCTTTGGCCGAGACCAAGGATCTGATCGCCGAGATCGGTGTCGACAACATGGGTCTGGTTCTTGATAGCTGGCACTGGTACACCGCTGGTGAAACGGTCGACGATCTCCGCTCGCTGTCCAACCGCGACATCGTTGCCTGCGATTTGAACGATGCCCCCAAAGACCGAGCGGTTGACGAGCAAATCGACAACCAGCGGGAACTGCCCATGGCGACAGGCGTGATCGACCTGCAAGGATTTTTAGACGCGCTGGTCGCGATTGGTTACGACGGGCCGGTCCGCGCCGAACCTTTCAACCAACCGCTCAACCAGATGGATAACGAGCAAGCGGTCGCGGAAACGGCCAAAGCGATGAAGAAAGCTTTCGCATTGATTGAGCGCTGATCCATTTGCGATGGCAGGGCCTCTGGTGAGTCTACTGCTCGCCGATTGCTACCAAGTACTCTTGTCGCTGATCGCCTGAGCCCACAGCCGTCCTCAGGTAGATCCGATTATCGACGGCGATGGGACTGGCAAAGATCGATTCGCCGCAGGGGTTCTCCGCAAGCAGATCGAAACGATCGGGCGAAGCTGCGATCACATAGACCGTTCCTTGTTCGCTGGCCACATAGATCCGCTCGCCGACCAGCAGTGGCGATGCACTAATGCCACCAGCAAACAATCGTTTCTTCCACATCTCGGTGCCGTCCAAAGTCCGCCAACAATAGGCAACGCCGTTGTCGGCAAACGCAAAGACAAAGTTGTCGATCGTCAACAGAGATTGCTCGTAACACATGACGCGGTTTTGCCAAAGCAGTTGACGTGAGCCGTCGCCCGTGACACACCAGGTACCTGCATTGGGGTTGCCTCCGCTGATCAGAACTCTGCGTTCGTCCCAAACGGCGGTGCCACAGATCGCTTCGGTCCCGGCGTCCACCTTCCAAAGCTCCTGCCCGGTTTGCGGATCGTAGCCGACGATCATGTCCGCGCCGCACAGTAAAACCTGACGCTGCCCCGCGATCGTGGCGACAATCGGTGAAGCAAAGTTCAAGTTGACGGGACGCTTGACACGCCAAGCGAGTTGACCGGTCCGCGCATCGAGTGCGTACAGCCCACTGGCCTCGCCATCATATTCAGCCGCGACGATGACCAGGTCGTCTTCGATGATCGGGCTTGCTCCGTAACCAAACTGGAACGAACTCGGGTTGAAGTCGCTAACCTTCTGTTTCCAGACCTCGCGGCCTTCCGTTGTCACCGCCGTCACCCAGATGGCATTGTCCGTGTAAAATGAGACAAACACGTTGACGCCATCGAATGCCGGAGAGGGCGAAGCGTGTGAATTCTTGGGATGGATTCGACGTGGCAAAGTCCCGCGATGGATGACCCACTGGTCGACAACCGACCCGCTGGTTCGCTCGACCTTCAACAGTGACTGGGTTTCGTTTTCCGTGTCCGACGATGTCATGAAGATGCCGTCTTCGATCACGATCGGCGTTGAATGACCGCGGCCCGCCAATTTGACTTTCCAGTGGACGTTTTCGCCACTGGAAACATTCCACCGCAGCGGAACCATAGTCCCTTCGCCTGCATGATTGTTACCTTGGGGTCCGCGCCAGCCAGGCCAGTCATCGGCGGCGGCAAAGCTGCAACAAATCAACGATAGTGCGGAACCAAGAAACAGTCGCAACATAAACCGGGCCTTTCCAAGTTGTGTTTTCCGCATTATCGACCTGCGGAAAGGAAAGGCAATCGGTCGATCGATGACAAGCTGCCGGCAATCAGCACTTTCGCTCGTCAGAGAATCGTCATTCGTCGTCAGACGCCTCAGCGGGCGGGCGGCGGGCGTGGGGAGACGAGCTGATTCCAGGGCTTTCGGTTTCGCCGACTTGGCTGAATCCTGGGGCTCAGGCTCAGGCT
Source organism: Pirellulaceae bacterium (assembly GCA_963714715.1). Taxonomy (GTDB): domain Bacteria; phylum Planctomycetota; class Planctomycetia; order Pirellulales; family Pirellulaceae; genus JBFJVZ01. The sequence continues at coordinate 126,927 of CAVQPV010000027.1, forward strand.
TGGGCTCAGGCTTGGGCTCTTTGCTCTTCAAGGTCGCCGGCCCGTTGGAAACAGCGGGGATGTCCGGCAGCGGGGACAGGTTTGGTGCGGGTGAGTGGTCGTCGTTGACGATGAATACGCGGATCGATTCCAGCAGCGTCCCCTTCTCCAACTCCACGTTCTTGGCGGCGATCGTGTATTCGACCAGCGACAGGTAGTATGCGCTCTGTGCCTCACTGACACGGCGTTGTGCGTCCAGCAGTTGCTCCAGGTTGATCGGCAACCCCGCGCGGCGGTTGGCTTCCAAAGATGCCATCGCGTCACTCGCGGCCAGGTAACGATTCATGTTGGTTTGCATTTGTGCATGCGCCCGGTCGGATTCGGCAACCTGCGCCATCAAATCGTGCAAGACCTGTCGTTCTTGTTCCTTCAACAACGCGCGGTCGCGAGACAGTTCAAGTTTCGCGTGGCGGACGGCCAAGTGACCTTGGCGGAACCCAACCGGCAGTTTCAATTCCAAGTTGCCCTGGTATTCCTGAAAATCGAAGCTCGCCAGTTCGCGGAATGCCGAATCGTGACCGGCCAAGCGTTGGTCGAGCCCGCGAACGCGATAGATCCCCACGAAGTCCAAAGAAGGCATCAGGAAATTCCTGGCGGCCAACAATTCCATTTCACGCCTTTTGACTTGCAGGCGTTGTTCTTGGAGTTCGCTTCGCAAGCGAATCGCCTCGACCGCGATCGCTTCCCAATCAAAGACCACCGGCGCGTCCAACGGTTCGTCGATTGGTCGCAGCAACTTCTGATCCGTCATCGGCAATCCGATCAGCAGACGGAACCGGCGTTCGGCGGCTTGCACGCCATTGATTCCGGAAAAAGTTCCTCCGCTGGAGGCATTGTTGTCCAAGGTACGCCGCAGGACCTTGCCGGCGATTGCATTTTGCACTTGGGACTCGAATCGATAGAACTGTTCACGCGCCAGGGCTTCCGCGGCACCCGAAGCTCGGCTGCTGGTCTTTTGGGCCTGGTAGCTTTTCCAAGTTTGGCGACTGCGTTCCAGTGCCTCTCGTTTCGCATCCAAGTCTCGGTAAGCGAAGTAAAGATCCCAATAACCGTTGATGACATTGCTGAAATAGTCGCGCGTGTCTTGGTCGAACTGTGCCCCGGTGATGTCGTTTCTGACCTTGGCAATCAAGACGCCGTTATAAACACCGGGTTGTCTGCTGGGGCCGGCGATGCGGTTGAACGCCAATCCGCCGCCTTGCAATAACGGTTGGCGGAATTCGGCGTGAAACTGCGACTGCCAAGCGCTATCGGTCAAGTTGCCTGTCGCGTTATTAGAGTCATAGTCAATCACGCTGCGGGCAGTAAATTCGGCGCCCGTCGCAGTCAGTTTGGACATTTGGAAGACATAATCGTGAACATCTTGCTTGAAGGCGTTGGCACCGCCGCCAAAGAAACGGTTATTGAATCGCCGGTCATTGTTTTGGAATTTACCGATGCATAAAACTGGGCATCAAACGCCGCCAGCGCCGCCTCCATGCTGAATTGTGGGTTGGTTTCGACGAGCGGTTTCACCTCTTTCGTGGCGATCTCTCGCGGGCGTGCGAAGAATGGTGGTCCCGAGATCGCGAAGCACTTCTGAGTTCATCAGTGCGATCTCAATCGCTTCCTGCAAAGTCAAGTCGTGGTAGGAGATCTCGTCCAAGGCAACCGGCGAACGCAAGGTCACGGGGGGCGCCGGCACATCCGTAATCACGGCGGGAGGTACACCAGCGTCGACTTCGCACATGATGGCGTCGATGGCGTTGGTATTGTTGCCGATCGTCTCGGGCAGATTGTGATACGTTTTGCAGCCCACGATGCACAGCAACATCGCTGCCAAATAAACACACCAGACACGGAGATGCAGCCGCGTGGCTGGACGATGGTCCACGCCAAGCCGACGTCTGCTTGCGTTTTTGCCTGCCGTTCTAATCACTCTTTTTCCTATGCGAGCAATGCCAGCTGAGCCGCAACACGTACGCTGACCGTTGCAACCTAACTAAAGCGCATCGTTTCTTTATCTCGTACAATCGGAACGCGCAGGTTGAATGAAATCTCGGTTTTTGCGTTGTCCGCCATAAATCTCGTGAAACAAGCGTTGCGAAACTGGTCAGAAACCCAAAGTGGTTAAGATGGAGGGACTGGAGACACACGGATTTCGCTCGCCCCACTTGGCTATGTCTGATTCACTTCGCATTGCCGATCATCTCTTCAACGATGCAGAATCGTTGGTCGAATGCGTCGAGCATTCCTGTCGCGTCGAAACACGCGAACAGGTGGTCTACGATCAGATCACCAGCGAGTTGCTGCCCGTGTCGACGGCTGCGATCGCTATTCTTTGGGTCGTGGATCGTGGCCAAAGTCGAACGCTCTCGAGAAGCGGGATCAGCGTCTCGCCCGACGATGAATCGGTGATCGGCGATTTATCGGCCCACCTTCCGGATTCCGCGAGTGCGTCAGCCGCCTACAGCCCGCCGCTCGCGAAGTGGACGGATCGTTTGCGATTGGAGACAACCGAGCAACTTGGCCCAAGCACCATCGTCGGGTTATCGTTGCAGTTTGAGCAGGCCGTGGATGGATCACTCTCACGTCCGCTCTGTGAGTTATCCGAAACGATTCTCGGGCTTGCCTCCGGCGTTTACCTCCGCCATCGTTTTACTGCGCTCAGCGAGGCCGCTCAACGACAAACGCATCGCGACGTCGTACTCAATCAACTCAATGACGGTTGTGCCTTAACCGACTCCCTCGCTTCCGTTGCCGGCACCGTGGCGAGGGAGACCAACGCCGATCGGGTTGCGATTCTTCGCACCAAGGGCTGTTCAGCCCAATTGGTCGTCTCATCGACTCAGCCACGCGTCGATCGGCGGGCGCGGCAAGTTCGCCTATTGGAAACATTGGTATCGAATGTGATCCGTCGCTCGGATTGCTTTCGTTTTGTCGTTGGCAACCCGGAAGTTTCCGATACAGCATCCAGCGACGCTGCCGTCACCGCCGCGGTCAACCAGTATTTGAATGATTCCGGATGTCGCGAGCTGTCCATCGAAGCGATTTTTGATCAGCAAGCCGACTTTGAATCGCGCGAACGCATCGCCGCCATCGTCCTGGAGCGATTCCGGGTGGACGAGTCGGCCGGCGCCGGCGGTTTTCGCCGCTTTGATGATCTGCGAATTCCAGCGTTTGCGGCGATTCGGCGAGCGTTGGAGCGTAATCGCTTCAGTTGGGGAACGATCCTCAGTCAGCTTTCCGCGACTGGAGTGACGCGACGTTTTGCAACGCTCACTTGTGCAAGCTTGCTGATCGCACTCGCACTTGCTCTCGTGCCTGCCGATTTCAAGATTCCCGTCGAAGGCAGACTACGAACGGCAGAGCATCATCGTCTGTACGCACCTTCGAGTGGGACCGTCGTCGCACTGAATGTCAACAACGGCCAATCCGTAACCGAGGGCCAACCGTTGCTACGCATGCGCAGTTCGATCCTGGATCAACAGCAACGACAACTCGAAGGTGAACTGGCGACGGCAAAGTCGAAACTGGCCGTCGTGCGGGCCTCGCGATCGCGATCGGCGATCGAGCGTGGTTCCAGCCCAGACTCGCTGGCGTCGTCGGATGAACAGGTCTTGAAAACCGAAGTCAGCGGTTTGCAGGCGCAGCTGGATCTCGTGATTCAGCAGCAAAGCGAATTGACCTTGGTCAGTCCCATGGCGGGCCGCGTCGATCGCTGGGATCTACAGCAGTCACTGACCGGTCGGCCCGTGGTGCACGGACAGTACTTGATCGACATTGTTTCCAGTGTCGATGGATGGATCGTTGAACTGGATATCCCGGATGCGGAGGCCCAGTACGTTGCCGCTGAGCAAGCGGCGAAGCCGTGCGAGGTGACGTTTCGTCTTCGCTCCAACCCGGAAAAGCTTTATCGCGGGACATTGGAGCAGTTGTCCAGCGTGACACAATTTGATTCGACGGGGCATCCCGTGGTCCGCGCCACGTTCGGCATCGATGCAGTCGACGAAGACCTGCGTTTCGGGGCAACGGTGATTGCTCACGTCCACTGCGGATCGCGACCGCTGGGCTTCGTCTGGTTTCGCAGCGTATTCGAGTGGGCACGCCAGATCGATTGGATTTGAGACATTCGTTTTCACCCTTCTCCAGAACCCTCATGAACTTGAATCATCGACAATCAACGTCTGTTCTTCTGATCTTGGTGGCCCTGTGGGTTCGTCCCGCTGCCGCCGCAGATCCGCTGACCGTTCCAAATCTGACGGTCAAATTGATTGACCAACGTGATGTGCCCGCCAGGGAGACCGGTTTGCTATTGGAACTGTCCGTGCGCGAGGGTAGCCACATCACCAAGGGGCAACTCCTGGGGAAAATGGACGATCGGCAAGCACGATTGGAAGAAAAGCTTGCTGCGACCCAAATGTCCGTTGCCACCAAGCAAGCGGAAAATTTTCACGCATCCGACATGGCCGAAAAGGATTTTGATCAACAACAGGAATTGAACGAACAACAGAAGTTGCTGAACGATATCGCTCATCGAAAAGCGGGAAATCGAGTACGTATTCTCGCGGCCCAAAAGGCCGAAGCGGTTGCCAAGAACGAGTTGGCTCGTGCCACCCGAGCGCGTGCAAGAGTTTGTCGACAGTGTTTCCAGTTCCGAGATTGACGGACTGAGGCTTGCCCATCAGCGACTGGAATTGGAAGCACAACAAGCCGAATTTGAACGGCAAATCGATTCGCTGACCGCAAAAAGCGAAGATCGTGCATCGCGGATCCAATCGATCAGCGTCCAACGGTCGCAAATCGCGATCGATCAAGCCGTTCTCGATCAGGAGATTGCGCGGTTGCAGGCGACCGCCAGCGAGTGCACGCAAAATTTGGCCGAGTTAGCGGTCGAGCGACATCAGGTGATCAGTCCAATCGACGGCATCGTTGTGCATCGCTACCAGCAACCGGGCGAATGGGTCAAGTCCGGCGATCCAATCTTGCGAGTTGTTCGCCTGGATCGATTGCGTGCCGAAGGCTTCCTACCAACGCGATTGCTGAAACGGTTGCGGCAGCAGACCCCAGGTGACGCTCGTCCGACAGAGCGAAGACGGCACGACGACGATCAGACATGGCGAGGTTGTGTTTATCAGCCCCGAAGTTGACCCCGTCAATGACGAGGTTGCGTTTTGGGTCGAGTTTGACAATGCCGACCAGATGATTCTGCCCGGCATGCGGATGGGGATGACATCGGAATAGCGATGAGTGACCAAACGCGCTGCTCTGCTGTCCTTGCGTGCGGACTTGATTCGCGGACGGATTCAAATGGGCGATCGTTTCGTTTGGGTCTTGAAGGATCCGCTGTCCAGGGCGTTTTTCTATTTCAGCGACCGTGAATTCTCGATCCTGAAATTGCTGGACGGACGTCGGCAGATATCGGAGATTATCGCCGCCTGCAGAGAGCGTTTGGCGCCTGATTTTGTTGCAGCTGAGTCGGTGATCACGTTTCTGGCCGATGCAAAGCAAAACGGGTTGATCACCTCTTCGGCGACCGGCACGGACTCCAGCGGATTCGTCAAATCCGGCCGCAGTTCTCAGCCAAGTCGCTGGAAGAACCTGTTGGCGATTCGTTTGCCGGGCGTCAACCCGGATCGTTTGTTGGATCTGGTCAAACCAAGAATCCGTTTCCTGTTTTCACCACCGACATTCGTCGCCGCAGCACTGTTTGGAATGCTGGCGGTGATCATGGTGGTTGTCAATTTCGACGTTTTCGTAGCGGACGTTGGCGCCGCGGCCAGTCGTACCAGTTGGTCATGGTTGATGACGGTCGTCGTCGTTGTCTCGCTGACCAAGATCATCCACGAACTCGCGCATGCTGTCTCCTGCAAGGTCTTTGGTGCTGAGTGTCGCGAAATCGGTGTCATGTTTCTGGTTGGCATTCCCTGTCTGTATTGCGACGTTTCGGACGCCTGGGTGCTGGGTCAACGCTTCAAACGTATCATTGTCTCAGCGGCAGGCATGTTCGCAGAACTCGTGATCGCTACCGCTGCCGCGTTTGGGTGGATGATCAGCAACGATGGCATCGTTCGTGACATTTGCGTTACCACGATGATTGTGTGCTCGATCAGTACGGTCCTATTCAACGGCAACCCGTTGCTGCGATATGACGGTTACTTCATCCTCTCTGACTTGTTGGGCATTCCCAATCTGGCAAGCGAATCATCGGGACTGATCCGCGGGGCGTTGCGACGAAAGCTGTGGGGGCTGCCCAGTATCAGTAACCGATCGACGCAACCGGAGTCCAAACGCGTCGGGCAGTTGGTCGTTTACGGCGTACTGAGCGGTGTGTATCGCTTCGCTGTGTTGACTCTGATCTGCCTGGTTCTGTACCGCTTCGCTGCCGCGATGGGAGTCGGTTTTGTCGGTGGTTGTCTTGCGGCGGCATTTTTGTTGTCAACAATCTACCGTTCCGTTCACTCCGTCATTCGGCCGCCAAGTACGCTGGAGTCTCGTTCGGCGAATGCGTCGCGTCGACCCGCATTGATCTTCGGCGTGATTGGCCTGCTTGTCTTGCTGGCACTCTTTCTGCCACTCCCTCGGTCCATCGTTGCTCCGACCACGATCGATGCGGCCGACGCTGTCGATGTCTTCCTGGAGTCGCCGGGACAACTCGTCTCCGCGATTGCCCCGGGCGCGGACGTGCAACAAGGCGATGAGATCGCGAGATTCCGCAATAATGAAACGGAACAGGCGTTACTTGGCCTCGAGACCAGGCGTCAAACACTCCGTGCAGAACTCGCCAGCCTCGTGCAACGCCGGTCGTTGGATGCCCGGGCGGCAGGCAGGATTCCGTCCGTCACCGAAGCACTCGAAGCAGCCAATAACGACTACCAAGAACTTCGTGAGGAAGCCGAGCGATTGGTGATCCGCGCCCCACAATCAGGACGTCTGTTTGCAGCGCGTAATCGCCATCAGGTCGTCGACGAAGAACGCGAAATCAGAACCTGGGACGACACGCCACTGAATGAGAAAAACCAAGGGGCGTATTTCGACGAAGGAACACTGCTTTGTTCCATTGGCAACTCGATTCGACGCGACGCGGTCGTCTTGGTTCGACAACAAGACATCGCGATGGTTCGCCTTGGCCAATCCGTCCAGCTTTTGACACCGGCTCACATCCGCGGTGGCAACACGGGCATCGTCACTGAGGTCGCCAGTTCGCCCATCCTGGACGTGCCGCGCGAGTTCTTTGCAGCCGGCTTGGTCGACCGGTCTCCGGACTCAGGCAATGTTGGCGAGACAAGAAACACCTACTACCAAGTCCGTGTGCGATTGAGTGCCGGCGAAGCCCCGTTGGTCATCCGCTCCACAACCCGAGCGAGAATCAAAGTTCAACCAGCATCTCTGGCCGCTCGACTGATCCGCTTCCTAAGCGATTCGTTTCGCTTTCAGTGGTGAGCCCGCTTCGCTCGTAGGCGCGGCATCCTGCCGAGCCAGCATTTTCTTTCCGGCACGGCAGGATGCCGCGCCTCCACGAAGAGATATCCTTAGCGGCTGTTGCGCTTCGCCCTGCCATCGCCGATCCGTCATCAACTCGAGCCGGGGTCAACAATGCCTTCGATCGTTTCATACAAGGCTTGGGGGTGCACCGGCTTGGACAGATAGGCATCCATCCCCGCCTGGAGGCATCGATCGCGATCGTCGACCATGGCATGTGCCGTCATGGCGACGATCGGGATATGCGTGCCAGTGGTTTGTTCCTTTTGGCGAATCGCCGCCGTCGCCTCGAAGCCGTCCATTTCCGGCATCATCACGTCCATCAGCACGAGATCGAACGCCTCACGCTCGTACTGCGTCCACGGCTTCGCGACCATTGTTCGCCACCACCACCTGATGACCGCGCCGATCAAGCAGCCCGCAGGCAACTTTCTGGTTGACCAGCCCATCCTCGGCGAGCAGGATGCGGAGCGAGCGTCGGTTCTCAGCCGCTTGCGCTGCTTCGACCTGAGCTGCGTCGGGTTCGGTCGGGCGGACCGCCTCTTCCTTGGCGCTGAGCACGCGCAAGATCGTTTCGCGCAGATCGGATTGCTTGACCGGTTTGATCAGATAGCGGGCAATGCCCAACTCCTTGCAACGATCCGAAGTCTCCGTCAGCCCGGCCGATGACAGCATGATCAAGGTGCAGTCTTGCATCCGCGGCTCTTGCCGAATCCGCTCCGCGACCGTGAAGCCGTCCATCTCCGGCATCATCACGTCCAACAGCGCCAGCTGGAAGGGTTCGCCGCGACTCGTCGCTTCCTCCAACTTGCCTCAGCCCATCGGGCCCATCGACGGCCATGCGTCGGCTGCATTCCCCAATTGGAGAGCACGTCCTCAAGGATACGTCGGTTGGTGCTGTTGTCATCGACCACCAGCACGGTGATGCCGGCCAAACCTTCGGGTCGGACCCACGAGTGCGACGGCGCACCTTTGGCGATGCCAAAACGGACGGTGAAATGGAACTCGCTCCCCTCGCCGATCTCGCTTTCGACCCAAAGCGTCCCGCCCATGAGTTTGACCAATTGCATCGAGATGGCCAGTCCCAGGCCGGTGCCGCCGTAGCGACGCGTGGTCGATGTGTCGGCCTGGCTGAACGCTTCAAAAATCTGTTGCTGTTTTTCGCCGGAGATTCCGATCGCCGGTGTCACTGACCACGAAGTGCAAATCGACGTGCGACTCCTCCAGCGCATCGACGGTGACCACGACAACGATTTCGCCTTGTTCGGTGAACTTGAGCGCATTGCCTACCAGATTGATGATGACTTGCCGAAGCCGCCCGGGATCGCCAACGAGCGTGTCGGGCACATCCGGAGGTATCAGATACGCTAGTTCCACTCCCTTGTCGGCGGCTCGCAACCCGAAGGTATGCATGGCGTTGCCCAGACTGATCGCGCAACGGAAAATCGATCGTCTCCAACTCCAGCTTTCCGGCTTCCACCTTGGAGAAGTCGAGGATGTCGTTGAGCAGCCGCAGCAGCGAGTCGGCGGATTGCATGACGATGTTCAGGTACTCGCTTTGCTGATCGGTCAGCGTTGGTCTGCAGGGCCAGCTCCGCCATCCCGATGATGCCGTTCATGGGCGTACGGATTTCATGACTCATGTTGGCCAGGAAATCGCTCTTGGCCCGGTTGGCCTCTTCGGCAACATCCTTGGCCATCCGCAATTCGTCTTCGCTGCGGCGCAGCTCAGCGGCGGTGCGTTCCAGTTCGGCGTTGGAAACAGCCAGTTCGCGTGCCCGGGCCTCGGCGGCAGCGGTGCGTTCGGCCACACGCTGCTCCAACGTCTCATTCAAACGCTCGAAGCTCGGCAAATCCTTCGGCGTTTTCCAGTGCAGCGCCGGCAATCGTGGCGATGAACTCGGCCAGGCGTTTCTCGTCTTCGCCAAACAGGCCGCTGACATTGCGATGGTCCACGTAAAAGCAGCCGGCGGGCTGGCCGCGCACGAACACCGGCGCACACAAAGCCGAGCGGACACCGGCCAGCAAGGCACCTTCCTCTGCGGCCTCGCCTTCGGTCAAGACGATGACCTTGCTCTGTGGCGAGAGCGCGGTCGGCCATGGCACGGCTGTATTCCGCTTCGATCTCTCCGGACGACCATTGTCAGGTCTTCGGCATCATCGTCGCCCTGCAACTGAAGCAACAGGCAACGCTCGCCTCGCAAGAGCCGCTGAGCCGCCTCGCGGACTTCATGGAAGATCGTCTCGCGCGACAATGCGGAAGCGATACGGCGACCAGCATCGAGCACGGTGTCGAATCGATCGACCAGGGACAGCGTGGCTGTCTCGGCAGGGGCGGTCTCCACCGTTGGTGCTTCGTCCAGAGCGAAGTCCGCCCCCAGCGAACGCAGCGCTTGCCGGGCCGTCGTCAACATCCTGCTCAGCCTCCGGCCAGCCGAGTTCCAGACCGATGCGGCCTCGGGCAAGCAGGGTTTGGGCATGTTCAAAGCGGGCCCCCTGCCGCTCAGCGACCGCCAGACTCTCATCAAGGTGTCGGCGGGCCTTGCGGGTCGAGCCCTGCATCGCCGCAACGAGTCCCGCTTCACGCAGTGCAAGCGGCAAGTCGTTTTGAAACTTGCGGGCGATCCGCACGGCTTTGCGAGCCACTTTCCTGGCCCGCTTCAGCAGCGCGATTCGCTGGTCAGGATTCCAGTGGGAGGTCGTCTCCGCTTGCCGGCGTAATGTCGCGACGAGCCACGAGTGATGCGGGTAGGTCCATGGATTTGCGACCCCCGATCCTTCGGCCAGTTCAATACCGTTCTCGAAGACCACCTGTGCCTCAGCAAACTGTTCCAAATAGAACAGTCGGAGTCCTTCGGCCAACATCACCTGAGCACGCACCTGCAGATCGTCGCGCGGACGCTGGAGTTCTGTTTGCAGAATCTGCCGGCTTCACTCGCCCGCCAGACGCTTTTGACCAGGTATCGAGAGTAATCGCCATCGCCTGGATGTCGCCGAGTTCCGCGCCTGCGAAGTGGACACGCTCAGCCAGCTCAGCTGCGGCAGCGAGATCTCCCTTTCGATGCAGGCAGTTCCCAATATGCGTGCGGGCAATGTTGACTTCCCAGAGGTCACCGGTTCGTTGCAGTAAACGCTCCGCCGCGCGGAATTTCTCAAGAGCCTCGTCGTAGCGCGACGCCACATAGAGCACCATTCCATAAAAATTCTGTGATTGTCCCTGGCCCCATTGATCCCCAAGATCCTTGTAAATCGAAAACGACCTCTGCGCGTAAGCAACTCCCCGGCTGAAATAGGCGACCAGACTCATGACGGGCGCGTGAATGGAATAGGCTTGAGCCAACTCCAGAGTGGGTGGATAACGCTCTGCCAGATTCATGCCTCGCAAATGAGCCCAGAGGCACGGAATCTTGCCACGCTTGAACCAATAAGCGTAGGTCAGTCGATTGTAAAGCCGGATGATCAGAAGTTGCTTCTCAACACCAATCAGTTCCCTGCGTGCGGTGAAGATGGCCGGTAGCAGCGAATGCAACAGTTGCACCAATCCTTCAACGCACAACCGCAGGCAGAAACCCAACGACCACTGCGGGATCTTCTTGACCGAGTCCATCGAGTGCTCGCTCGATTGCGTCCATCGCCGTTCTTCACGTCGCCTCGTTTGAAGGCAAGCTCGCCAAGCTTGCCCTCAATTTCGGCTTTCGCGATATCCCCTTGGGCCAGTTCCCGAGCCGCTTCGGTATACGTTGCTGCTTCTTCATATCGGCCACGCAGCATCAGCACATCGCCCAGGCCTTCGGCAATCCGATAACGCATATGCTGGGTCGGTGGGAGCACCTCGCTCCGCGATGCGATACTGCTCTTCGGCGAGTTCCAGTGCATGATGCGTCCGGGCATCCTCCGCAGCAGCCAGAGCATAGGGCAAAGCTCGTTCGCTTTCGCCGGCTGCGTCGAAGTGATAGGCCAGATCGTAGACGCGGTCTCGGAGCCTCGGCTTCGAGATCGACCGCGGCATGTAGATGCAACTCCCGACGCTCGTTCTCTGGTAGACGATCAAGCAACGTCTGGCGGAGCTTGTCATGAATGAAAGCGCACCGCTCATCTGTCGTTCTCGACCAGACGATGTGCCGTTGCTGCGCCTCGCGCAGGGCGACAATCGCCTGCTCCCCACTTTGCTGCGCCAGCTTCGACGCGGTGAATAAGTCGAACTCCTTGCCCAGCACGGCACCAACGGAAAGCAACTTGACCGTGGTCTCGGGCAACAACTCGATGCGTCGCACCAGGAAGGCGGCGGCGTGCCGTGAGGACTGCACATCCTCCATGGCCAATCGGTTCGACGCGCCAGCCTCCCGTCTGTTCCTCGGGTGCTGTGGGATCGAATGTTGACTTGGAACCAAGGCACCCGACTCCACGAGCCCGCGCAGCGCGGCTGCCGCCATGAACGGGCTCCCCTCGGCCAAACGCTCGATCACCTTCACCGCCTCGTCTGGCAACGGCCCGGCCATCGATTCGACGAGCTTCCGCACGTTCGAAGCTGGGAAGGTGGGAAGCGTCAAATGAGCCACTGATTGCATGCTCCGCAGCGGATGGCTATCCGAGACTTCCTCCGACCGAAATGCGGCGACCACGAGGACGGGACGCTTGTGTGTCGTCGCTCTTCGCTGCCAGTTCGCCAGCACTTTGATGGTCAACTGGTCCGCCCATTGGCAGTCATCCAGCAGCACCAAAACAGGCCGTCCTGTTGCCCCCAGAGCATCAAGGAGGGCAGCGAGCGCTTGAACGCTTCGCGTTTCTGCGAACGTCTCAGGGCCCAGTTCTTGCATCGCACTCGAGCCGAATAAATCCGTTAACTCCGGCAGAGCCGAACATGCAGCCTCCTGATGGTCTCCCAATCCGATTCGGATTTTCTCTTCGATGCCAGGTTCCAGGTGCGCGGTCGCGATCAGCCCTTCCGCAACTCCCGTCAGCAGTTGAAACGGACGCTGAGCGGCCTGGTCCAAGCCCTGCCCACGCAAAATCCAGATCCCCCGTCGCCCGCCGCGCAGCGCAAATTCGGACAGCAAGCGGGATTTGCCGCCGCCCGATTCGGCTTCCAGCAGCACCAAGCCACCCCGTCCCTCTTCCGTGCGTTCCATTTGAGCCTGAAGTGCGGCCAACTCCTCGCCTCGGCCGACGAATGCCGGCTCCGTGAGCGTATGGCGGCGATCGTGTAACCCCACGACTAGGGCCGGTTCGGACTCGCCTTGTTGCAAGGCGTCTGCGATCACGGTGAGGTCGGCAACCACGGCCTCGGCGGTTTGGTAGCGGTCGCGTGGATCCTTGCGCAGCAATCGCTGGATGACTTCATCCAACACGCGAGGCACGGAAAGACCGAGGCTCCGCAATTCGGCTGGGTGAACTGTCATGTGCTGGCGCAAGACTTCGCCAACGCTTTGTCCTTGAAATGGAGGCCGGCCGGAGAGGCACTCGAAGAGCACGATGCCCACTGAGTACAGGTCGGAGCAGGCGGTGACTTCCTGGTCCAACAGTCCCGCACCTTCGGGCGACAGATACTGTGCGGTGCCGACCCATTGATCCCGAATACTCGCGTCCAGGTTGGCCGTACGCGCCAGGCCGAAATCGATGAGCGTGGCCTCACGCAAGGGCGTTCCCTCGTTGACGATCACATTGGCCGGTTTGACATCACGGTGCAGCACGTCGCGGTCATGCGCCGCACTGAGCGCCGTCAACAGCGCCCGGCCCAACGTGATCGCATCGGTCACGCTCAGCGGGCCTTGCCGCAACCGCGCCTGCAACGTGATTCCCGGAATGAAGGGCATGACCAGGTAGACCTGATCGCCCTCGGAGCCGAAATCGAGCAGCGGCGCAAACCGCCCATTGCTGACTCGCGAGAGAACGTGGGCTTCGTGTTCCAGTCGCATCCGCACCGACGCAGAGAACGATGCCGTGACCGCTGTCTTGATCACGACGTTGGAATTGCGAGTCAGATCGGTTGCCAACAGCGTTTCCGTGTCATCACCATTCTTGAGCAGACGCAGAACTTGATAGCGACCGCCAATCACTCTGCGGACTTGCGAGCCATTGGCATGATTGAGGCCAGTGGACGAACTCTCGGAGGAGTCAATTGTCATGGCCACCTCGCTTCGAGCGGTCGGCGGCTTCCAGGAATATTGCAGACTCTATGCGGATCGCTCGCCGGTTCGCCCCGTTGGGGACGACGCAATTGGACATCGTTCGCGCGAATCTGGCTGCAATGTCATTCAAGGCTTCGGTGACCCCTTCGCGGATTCGATTCACGAACCAGTCGTCGCCATCGAGCACGACATAGCTCTCTCATCTCGGACGTCTCGGCGATCGTCCTTCAATTAACCGTGTTGAAATGCCGATGTAGTTTTTTCGCAACCCTAGAGTACTATACCAGCTCGTCCTGATCTGGCGGCAAATAATGCGTCAGTGCAAAATCCGCTCCTAATTCGAGTAGGGATTGTCGGGCCTCGGCTACCTCTTCTGCCGCCCCTGGCCAGTCGAGAGTCAGTCCCAGAGAACCCCGTGCCAACAGCGTCTGAGCGTACTCAAACCTCGCGTGCTGTCGCTCGGCGACTTCAAGGCTTTCGTCGAGATACTTCGCGTGACCGACGATTTGAGCCCTGCATCGACGCGATGAGTCCGGCTTCTCGCAGCGCGTGGGGTAGCTCATTTTGGAATGTGCGGGCGACACGCACTGCATTTTTTGCCACTTTGCCCGCTCGTTTCAGGAGTGCGTTCGACCGCTCCAAGTTCGACGTCTTCTCGGCTTGTCGGCGCAATGCAGAAGCGAGCCACGAGAAGGGGAAAGACATAGGCGTTCTTGACGCCCGTCCTTTCGGCAAGTGGTAGGCGTTTTGGAAAACGACAGCCGCCTCCTCAACACGATCCAGCATGAAGAGTTGGTAAGTGCCCAGATACTCCACCAGCGAATCGACCAGACTGTCGATCGCTTTGAACGGCACGGATTCCATTTCATAGCAGCGACCGTTCAGAACCACTGCACCGCGACCAATCGCCTGCTGGACAAAAGCTTCGACGAGGACACTCTTTCCGGTCCCGGACGCACCTTCCACGAAGACGAACTTCGCCTGGCCATCGCGCACCGCTTGCCAGGCATTGTGAAGTGACTGCAGTTGGCTTTCACGGCCGACGAGTGCGACGTGGTCTGGTACGAATACCAGTCGCTGGCCAGTGTGACGGGATCACAAGCCGCTTGTTCGGGTGACATGTACGCTGCTGTGCCCATGACGTGTTGATGCAGACTTTCGTAGATGCCTGATGGATCGGTTTCGGCAACCAACCCAAAATCAAGCAACACCACTCGGCCATCCGGAGTCACGATCACGTTCGACGGCTTGATGTCACGGTGGACAATCCCGCTGGCATGCAGCGCAGCAATCGCTCCGGCAAGTTGAGCAAAGCCATCACGAAGTCGTTGTTCTTTTTCTGCGGTCAGTTCATTGGGATTGAATTGCTCAGTCAGCGCGTGCCACTCTCGTCAGCTCGACTCCGGGACTTTGGCCAACGGCTGGGCGGAGCCATGCTCGACGTAGTTCAAGAGATCGACGCCGTCGATGATCTCCATGGTGAAAAACCAGGTTTCACCGTCCGAGTTCAACTCGAAGAGTTTCACAACATTGGGATGGTCCACACCGGCCAACACACGAAACTCGCGTTTGAATCGCGACAAAAGGTGGGATCGATCGTCGGCAGCGTTTTCAACGCGACGTGTCGCTGGTGAACCGGATCAAACGCCCGATAGACGATCCCCATTCCGCCGCGACCCAATTCTTCCACAATCTTGTATCGGCCGAATCGGGAAAGCGGCGATTTCTCGGACGTTGTGCGGCCCGGTCCGTTGTCGCCGATTCCCGGTCGACTCAAGTGAGTGTCCCGTTGCCAATCGTCTCGGCGGCTTCAGCACCGCAAACCGGGCACCGCTTGCTGACTCGTGGGAATCCGACCATTGGTGGCCGTTCGGACAAGTGAATGATTTGGTGACCATTTGCGTAGATTCTTACCGATTGCCGATCCTAGGTCACCGGCGACCGAACGAGCTGATCGTTCGGCCGCATGCCTGAAATCCGGCGGCGATGTCTTGCAACGTGGCGATGATCAGTTCCCGGTTGCGATCCAGAAACCAATGGTCGCCATCGACTTCGATCAGCTCGAAGCCGCCCCGCGTGTGACTGTCCCACTCACGGATCTCGTTCGATGTACACCAAATCATCTTGCCGGGCAGCAAATGCGGTGATCGGGCAATCCAGCGGAGACATCGGTTGAAAACGGTAGTTCTTCAACAACGGATAATCACGCCGCATTCCAGGCAAGATCGCCTTGAAGAACTCCAGGTCATCCACATAGCGCGACAGCGAAATCAGGTATTCTGGACTGTTGTCGGCAACCATGGCCTTGAGCAAGACTTCGCGATTCTGCCAAGGTGGCATCAGATGGGGCGCTGCAGTCCCGGTCACGACGAAATGCACGGGCTCAAGCCGTGCACGTTCGCGGAGACGGCGAATGACTTCCCAGGCCACGATGCCGCCGAAACTGTGCCCCCAAATCACCACCGGACGGTCGAAGAGCGGCAGTAAGTGCGGCACGATCTGATCGACCAATTCGTCAACGCTCTCCGCTACCGGCTCGGCCATGCGGTTCTCACGTCCCGGTGTCTGCACGGCCAGGATGTCGTAATTCTCGGGTGGATTGAGCAGGAATTTCGTGAACAGCGATGCACCGACTCCCATCGAATGAAAACAGATCAGCCGGCACGGCCGCGTCGGGATCGCTGGACCCACGAATCAACCACGGATTCAGGACGTGGACGCCCTCCAGATCCGCCAAGGTGAATTCGGTCGATGCTTCATCTGCATCCTCATATACGCTCCGCATCGTCATCGTCATCGAGTCCAATTGGTCAGCACTTCTGCCGACAAGTTCGCGATGCTCGGTCCCTTGAGCAGCTTGATCAGCGGCACGTTGACGTCCAGCGCGCGGACGATCGATACCTGGAAGTCCGTCAGCATCAACGAATCGAGGCCGAGGTTGTCGATGGAAGTGGTGACGTCGAGTTCTCTCCGGATCTGCATCCAGAATCCGTGCCAGCATTCCCGCCAACTCTTGCTGCAGCCGGTCAAGTCGCTGCTCGGGTTCCAATTCGGCCAGCTCGGTGCGCAGGCCGGTACCCTTGGGCCGAATGCTACGCTGCCAACGCCGCGTCGCTCATCAACTCGATGAATCGCGCATCGCGGGCTAGATGCGGATAGGCCATGCGGAACCAGGGCCAGTCAAGCTGCGCGGTCATCCGCTGCACGGGCTGCTGAATCAAAGCGGCTTCCAGCTTGACCAGCACGTCCTTCAGCGGCATCACGAACATGCCCTGAGCTTCCAGCAGGCCAACGATGTCTTGCTCATCGTTTTCAGAATTGGACATGCCCGCATATTGTCCCAAGACGCCAAGGTTGACACGACGTCGCGGGCAGCCCTTGTTGCCGGCGGTAGTGGGCCAGCGAGTCTTGGAAGTAATTGGCCGCGGCGTAGTTCACCTGACCGAACAAACCCAGCACGGACGAGATCGAGGAGAGCATCAGGAAGAAATCCAGGTCTGCTCCGGTCGCCAAGGTCGCCTCGTGCAGATTCCAGGCCCCTTGCGCTTTCGGGTTGAACACGCGTTCGGAACCGATCCATGTCCATGGTTGGAATCGAAGCGTCGTCCAGCACCGCCGCACCATGGATCACTCCGGCCAAGCGGCAGCCGACTCGGTCTCGATTTGCTGCGATCAATCGTCGCACGGCGTCCGCGTCGGTGATATCCGCTTGTGCCATCAGGACCTCGACGCCGCGTTCTTTCATCGCGTCCACAGTCGCTCGATCCTCGTCGGTCTTGCAGCCGCTGCGGCTGAGCAAGACCAGATGACGGGCGCCGCGATCGACCATCCAGCGCGCGATCTCCAGCCCAAAACCACTGGCACCGCCGGAAATCAAGTAGCTGCGATCCGGTCGAAACGTAGCGTTGCGCGGCGGCAGCGTCTGAACTCGATCGTCCTGCATGTTCATGACGATCTTGCCCCGGTAGGCTGCCCGCGTCATGAACCTCATGGCTTCGGGAAGTTTGGAAATGGGAAACTCGGTGATTTCGTGCGGCTGCAAGTTCGCCGCGTTCGAACATCGCGACCACTTCGCGTCATCGCTCTGCTGATGCAACTCCGGTTTCTGCGCGGCGAGCCGGTCGACATCGACCACGAAGTAGGAAATGTTCTCGCCCAGTCGCTCCAAGCTCAGTTTGTTGTTGCGATAGATGTCTGACTTGCCGAGTTCGACGAAACGGCCAAACGGCGCCAGGCATTTCAGGCTTTGCGCGATGAAGCGGCCGGTCAGAGGAATTGAGCACGATGTCCACGCCACGTCCATCCGTGACTTCCATCACTTGGTTGTAGAAGTCGAGCGACCGTGAATCGAACACGTGCTCGACTCCCATCTCCCGCAGGAACTCGCGTTTTTCCTTCGTTCCCGCCGTGGCGATCACCGTCGCGCCCGCCCGCTGCGCCAACTGAATCGCCGCGCCGCCGACGCCGCCGGCGGCCGAATGAATCAAGACGCGTCTCACCGCGCGCCATGCGAGCCAGATGAGCACAGTGAGTACCAGGCCGTGATGTAAACGACGGGAACCGCGGCGGCCTGCAGCGGCGTGAGGTGATTCGGGCCGCCGCACCACGCAATGTCGCGGGCGTGATCACGCGTCCGCAGAAGCCCTCGGCCACGCGGGCAATCACTTCGTCGCCGGGCTGGACATGATGACCGACTCCCGAACCGCGCGAGAACACGGCCAGCGACCTCAAGGCCAAGCCGGTCGCCCGGTCAGTCCGCCGGCAACGGCATTGTCGTGGCAACAAGCCCATCGCGTTCATGACATCCTTGAAGTTCAAGGCCGCCGCCTGCAACTGCGATCTCCACCTCGTTTTCACCGAGTTCGACCGGCGCGGAGCCGACGAAAGACAATTTGGTCGAGCACTCCAGGCATGCTCACATCGGCTCGATAGGCACCGCCGACACCCTCTTCTTCGCTGCTCGCGGCCTGCTCGGCGAACTCCGCGATCGACCGGAAGCAACTTGCCGCGACGTATCGCGTTCTCGCCGCGCAGGGCAATTTCCGATTCATCGCGATCGCGGCGACTGTGCAAAAGTTCGTACCACAAGCGAATCGACTTCGCACGGCGTGATCGTCTGCACTCAGATCGATCACCGTCAGCGGAACGTTGGGGCATTCATTGTTGATGACTCGCGCCATGCCGTGCAGAATCGCTTGACCCAAATCAAGCTGCCGGTCGCCGTCCACACCCGCCGCGCCGTTGGTGACCACGAACAGATCGCGGAACGCCCTCTCGCTTGTGCAAGGTCTGAGCAAGCTGCAAGAGCGACGGAACCACGGGCAATCCGCAAGCCCGCCAAGTCGGAATCGTGACTTCGGCGACAACCCAGCCGCGAAGACGATCAACGTCCGCCGATCCAGCGGAATGTCCGCAAGCAATTCGTCGAACGAGTTCGTCGGATCGACGCGAATGACCCGCGGCTGGATGCCTTCGGCCGCCAACCGTTTGGCCAGTTCTGCGGCGACATCCGCTGCGTCCGCCTCCGGCAATCAGGGACAACCAGCACGGCCGTGGTGTAGTCAACAGTTGCGGCCGTGAAGTTCGGCATCGCGGGCGGCCGGCATCCAGCGGTACTCGTAACAGCCCTCATACGAGCTGTCGGTCTGATGCGAACCCGAACCGACCAGTCGTTTGCAGATCAGGCCCAGCACTTCGGCAACCAGTTCGCCGCTTCATCAAAGATCAAGGTGTCCGAGATGTAGGAATTGCTCGTCATTGCGGTGACGCGAACGTACGACCAGACCTTTTGGGTTGGCTGACGATGGAATCGCACGCCGATCGATGCGGTAGGGCAAATAGATTCGATCGGGATCGCCATGCAGCATGGACGTCGGCAAACACAACGTGCAGGCAGGCATCGAGCAGCGCCGGATGAATGGTGTTTCGTTGCGATTCATGCACCAGTTCGTCAGGCAACTCCACTCGGGCAAGCCATTCCTGGCCTTGATGGCGAAGCTCTTGAATGCAGCGGAAATTCTCACCATAGGCCAGACCTGCCGGCGTCCAGATTGTTCGTAGAACTGCTCGACCGACTGCTCGTCTCTCGTCTTCAAATCGCTCCTGCAGGTCGACCAGCGATACGGTCGATTCCTCAAACCGATCGTGCATCGTATTGATGCGGCCCGATGAATGCTTTGACCACGGTGCGTTCGCCGGACGCGTCGGCCGGTCGACTGCAAATGCGGTAGTCCCCTTCGCCCGAAACGATCTCCAACCGCACGTCCAGCGGGTGACGGCTGTTGTCGGGGAGGATCAGCGGCGAATCGAAATGAAGGTTCTCCAGGAAGAACGATTCGTGACGAAACTGCTCGCTGGCCACCGCCCAGGCCAGTTCCAGGTGTCCGGTCGCCGGGAAGACGATTTCGCCATCGACTTGATGATCGCGAAGGTACGGGAACTTCTGCACATCCAGCGCCGCCTCCCAGACAGCCAAGCCTTCTTCGGTGACCAGTTGCGTCTTGCGTTTCAGGAACGGATGCTCGAACGGTCCGCGGCGCAACTCCGTCGCCGCCGGCGATTCAAACCAGTAGCGGCTGTGCTGCCACGGATTCTTGGGCAGTCGAACATAGCGACGATCGGGACCGAACATCACTTCCGCGTCCGGCTTGAGTCCGCGGGCCGCGAGCCGCGCCAGACTCTGCAGGAACACCGTCACTTCCGGTTCTTGCCGGGTCATCGACGGAGCCATCACAGCATCGGCGTCGAGCTTCTTGAGCAAGCGCCTCGGCGCCGCGGACCAACACCGGATGGGGACCGATTTCCACGAAGGTGTCGAAGCCGTCGCTCGATCATGCTGCTCAGAGCGTCCGTGAACAGGACCGGTTGGCGCACGTTTTGGATACCAATAATCGGCGTTCAGAGGTGCGTGCCGTCTTCGCGAGCGGCCAGTGACGGTGGAGTACAACGGCGTCGTTGCCTTGACGCCCTGCACGTGCGCCAATGACTCCAGCATGATGTCCTTGATCGGTTCCATGTGGTGGCTGTGATACGCCACTTCGACCTTGACCGGTCGATTGAAGACGCCGCGGACTTCCAGCATCTCGGCAATCTCCTCAAGCGGCTCCGGGTCGCCGGACAACGTCAGCATCTCGGGGCCGTTGACGGCGCCGATCGAAACACCCTCATGGCCTTCGATCAACTCGCGGGCTTCTTCCAGCGAGAGCCCGACCGCCAGCATGCCGCCCTTTGCCGGCAGCTTGATTCTGGGCTTGCGAACGATGGTAGATCACCTGGACCGCTTGCTCGAGCGTCAAGTGCTCCGGCCGCATATCCGGCGGCCACTTCGCCGATCGAGTGCCCGACGACTCCCGCGGGCCGGATCCCGTAATGCTCGTACAGTTTGACCAGCGAGATTTGGATGGCCATCACCGCGGGCTGGACAACGACCGTGTCGTTGACCTTGGACTCGTCTTCTTCCTTGCGCAGTTCTTCCAGCAGCGACCACCCGGCGAGTCTCTGAAAGAGCGCATCGATTTCTTCGCATCGCATTCGCGAAAGACCGGTTCGCGCTGCATCAGTTGCAGGCCCATGCGAGCCCACTGGCCGCCTTGGCCCGAGAAGACGAACGCCAGCTTCGGCTTCTTTCTGGTGGGTCGATCGTCGTCGTCAACGTTTCCGGATCCACCTTGACCGTCGGCAAACTTGCGCAGTCTGCTCCTCGATGTCTTTGGCGGACTCACCAACGACCGCCATCAGATGCGGGTAATGACTACGACGGGTGAAGGCCGAATAGGCAACATCGCCAAGCGAATGCTGGGTGTCACTCAAGAAGTCGGCATGCCTCAGCGCCAGAGCTTGCAAGCGAATCGCGGTTGGCGGCGCTGAGCATGTACAACGTGGCACCGACCGGTGCCTGTCCATTGCTGGAGCTGGCCTGCTGACCATTGGACTTCGCAGTGCGCCATTCGAGCCTTGGCGGGCGAGCTCTTGCAACACGACATGGGCGTTGGCACCTCCCGCACCGAACGAATTCACGCCCACTGTCAACGGACGGTCGCCGCGTCCCAGCGGTGTCGGTTTCGTGGGCACCTCCAAGCGATAGTGTTCCCAGGGAATCTCGGGATTCGGTTCGTTGAAATGTAAGTTCGGTGGGGCGACGCCGTGATGCGCCGTCAGCACGGCCTTGATGAAGCCGGCAATTCCCGAGGCACCTTCCAAATGCCCCAAGTTCGTCTTCACCGAACCGATGATCAAGTTCGGCTGCTCGTCGCGTTCGCTCGCACCCCAGCACGCTGCCCAGCGCGGTGGTTTCGATAGGATCGCCGACCGGCGTCCCCGGGCCGTGAGCTTCAACGTAATCGACCGTCGATGGATCGATCCCCGCCTGGGCGTAGACGGTCTCCAGCAAGGTAATCTGCGAAAACACATTGGGCACGGTGAATCCTTCAGGCAGATAGCCGTCCTGATTCACGGCCGTGCCGCGCACGCAGGCGTAGATCGCGTCGCCGTCGGCGAGCGCTTTGCTCAGCGGTTTCAAGATCACCACGCCCACGCCTTCACCGCGGACATAACCGTTGGCGGATTCGTCAAAGGCCTTGCAATACTGGTCCGGATTCAGGAATCCAGCTTTGGACAACATGATGGACGATTCGGGACGCAGCATCAGGTTGACGCCGCCGGCAATCGCCATCTCGGCTTCACCACTCCACACACTTTGGCAGGCCAAGATGCAGCGCCGTCAGCGAGCCGAACAAGCCGTATCGAGGGAAACGCTGGGCCCCGTCAAATTGAAGTCGTAGGAGATTCGGTTCGCCAACGAACAGATAGCGGTTCCCATCGCTACATAAGGACTGATCTCGTCGCGCTGTTCGCTGGCCGACTGCATGCACAGGTAGTCGTACATGAACGAGCCGATGAAGACGGCCGTCCGCGAGCCGTCCAACTGATCGCGCCGCAGACCGGCATCCTCCATCGCTTCGTGAGTGACTTCCAGGAGCAACCGTTGCTGCGGATCAATGCGCTGCGCTGCGGCGGGAAAGTACCCGAAGAACTCACCGTCGAACTGATCAACGCCGTCGATGAAGCCGCCCTTGGCGTTGCGAATGCATCCCCGATTTTTCCGGATTGGTGTCGTGAAACCGAGCATGATTCCAGCGGTCGTCCGGCACGTCGCAAATGGCGTCGACGCCCTGGAGCAAAGCGTCCCAAAAGGCTGGTGGCGAATCGATGCCGCCGGGGAGCCGGCAGCCAATGCCGATGACGGCCAATGGTTCGCGGTGAGAGTAATCCTGGTCAGGATTGGGAGTCGGCGGATCAAGACTCGATGACGACATGAAAGACTCCTGATTGACTCATGGGGGCAAGGAGCGGCCGAGTTCACCTCCATAACATGCAGCGGGGCACAGAATACATTACCCCGGAGAGACCTTTACGAGTCTCTCACCTTCGGACCAACCGTTTGGTCAAGGCCCCTATACTAACAGTCATCACCTCTGAATGCGATCACCAAAAACTCGCGTATGTAAGGTCGTTATTACTAGATGCGTCGACCTGAAGCGCAGTGAATCGCGGTCTTCCAGATGATTGCCAGGCATGACTGGCAAGAACCCCGTGATCGGCAATTATCGCCCAGACAGGCAATTTGAACCGCGTTCGCGGATTGAACTCTGATAAGTTTGTGTCCTTCAAACGGACAAGTGGCGTAAGCTTCCAGCTTGCGATATTCCTAAGTTCCGCAAGTCGGAAACTGACGCCACGATTCTCCACGGTCGCGACCCGACGACCGATTAGCTGCCGTAGCGAACCGTGACCGCGGCGGCGATCGAGTAGGTTGCGATCTGATTGCCGCTGGTTCCGCCCAAGGGGAATGGCCCTGCTACATCGGCCTCAAACAGCTGATTGTACGACATCGTTAAGTCGACGTTTCGGGCAAACCGGTAGGACGCCCCCAGGCCGAGGACATGCTGCTGAATCAGGGGCGTCGCAAAGTTGACGCCGATCGAGTTGGAATCGATCGGACTCGTGTTGAACGTATACCCAGCGCGGGCGTAAAGCTTGTCGTTGACCTTTTTCTGCGCACCGACAGCGAGTGCGAAGACGTTATCCCAATTCAATTCGACGCCGTCGAGGCCGGGCTTGCCAAAGCCTTCGGTGTTTTCGTAATCAAAGTACCGAAGATCCAACGCGAACGTCCAATCGGGAAGTCCGGTGTAAGACATCCCGCCGGACAGGACCATCGGCAGGTCCACCCTCAGCTTGGACACGGCAGGGACACCCGCGACGATTGTTTGAGTCCGGAAGTCTTCGAACCACTGGGGCGTCTTGATTGAAAATCCGAAGCGTGTTGCTTCGTTGTGCATGTAATAGAGTCCCGCTTGAGCACCGATCCCCCAAGACCAACGGGTACCTGATCCAGGACCTCCGAAGGCTGGCGTGGGAAACGGAATCGGGTCGAGTTCGACTCTTCCCAAGTTGATCGTTGGAGCAAAGCCAAACGACAAGCGATCGGTGATGGCGCGAGAGAAGGTGGGGACGATCTGGAAAAACTGAGCGTCCGAATAAAGTGGACCGAATGAGGTTGGGTCAAGAATGGTGTGACCCGGAACTGCCGGCAGGTTCTGAGCGAAACCAGCGAATGAGTAGAGCCCCAGGCCGACCGTATTGTGAGTGCCTTCGATGTGGTGTACCCAACCGATCGACGGCAGTGGCACCACACCGGTCTCATCCCGCCCGGTGACACCATTCGCCGTCAGCTCCTCGGAAATCAACATGATTTCTGCGGAGAAGGCCATTTCATTGCACTGCAGTCCGCTGATCGTCGCGGGATTCCAATGCAACGCCCCCATGGCGTCAATCGGTGCGGCGGTCGCTGCTCCACCCATCGACCGGTTCACGGCTCCGACTCCGGTCAGGAAGACCCCTTGCGCGAACACCGAAGAACTGATGGAGGCCAAAACAGCGAATAAGATTAAGGTCCTATGTGTAACCGACATACTGGGCCTCTTACGGGCAAAATGGTGTTTGGTTTGGCAGCCGCGGTCGAGGCGTGCTACTTGGAGTGTCTGTACTCGTTATCGGAATCGGCCCGAAAACTCAAATGACTACAGCTGGAATCGCGATTGTCGGTCGCCAGGAACGATGCGAATCCGCATTCACGGTAAGCTGTGAGGACTTTGCGCATTGTGTTGGGAAGCGGTCAAAGTGGGCGGGGCCGCATAACCGAAAGCGCCCTCACATTTTGCCAGCGGTGCAGACCACAGTACGTCGGTCCACCCAGGCAAACGTGCCAGGCACGCGCCGGATCGAGCATCGCGGCGATCGAATCAGCAAAACCGAGACAACCGCTTCCCCCGGTTTACAGACCGCTGATCTTTCGGCATTGGTCGTACCCCCTGCCACGAGGTTTGACGCGATGAGCTATGACAGATCAGGGGCGATTTCTTGTATTGACTTGGACTGTAGAATGCACGCAGACGAAACCCTGTCCAAACGTAAGGAACGACGCTTCAAGACTTGCGATGGTAAATCATTGCAATGTGATACCGTTGTCAATGAAGACGATATCAATCATGGGACCGTGATCGACATCTCCCCGAGCGGCTTGCGGCTCCTGTGCGAGGGTCAATTTCGCGTCGGTCAGACAATTTCGACGGAGCTGAGGACGGACCGTTCTCATGGAACTTATCGTGGCGTGATCCGTCGTGTGGAGCCTTGGGTGGGTGGACAATCCATTCTTGGTTGCCAATTGAACGACACGATTCCGCACGAAATTCTCGAAGCACTTGCTCACGAGGGTGTCGTCAACCGCCGTCGCGACGACCGTATCGTTTGGAAACAGCCAGCGAAGATGAGCTGGGAACTCCAACCCGGTGACATCGACATTGAGATCCAAGATTGCTCGCCCGACGGTATGAAGATCTCTTCGCGAAAGACGATCCCTGACGACGTTCGCGTTCGTATTCACGTTGACATCGGCGATCAAGAACCGATGGTCATCGATGCCAGAACCGCTTGGCAACTTGAACAGCAGGACGGCTGCCTGGCAGGACTGTCGTTCACCAAGCGAGAGATTCCCGAAGCGTTGACACGAATCCTGGCAGAAGCCGATGGCACTAGCGTGGCGGAGAAGAAAGGGAAGCGTCTGTCACTGGTTCGCCGCACCATCTGGGCTGCGACTGCGATCGTTGTCTTCGGCCTGACGCTGTTGCAAACAGGCCTCTGGGAATAGTCAACCTCGCCTACAGAGTGTCGAACACGTTTGCCGGCCCCGTCGCTGGCTCTTGCGGCGAGGCTGGCCAGAGGATGACGGCTCCGTCGCGACCGGCCGTCATCAGCAGGTTGCCGTCGGAGGTGACGTCGATCGCCGTGACACCCTGAGTGTGTTTTCGCAGTGTCATGATCTCGCGAGCGACTTTTTCCTTGTTGCTCAGACGCGGATCCCAAATGCGGGCGGACTTGTCTCGCGCGGCTGTCAGCACTCTTGGCTGCGTGGAGCCGTCCATCAGGATTTGGATATCTTCGATTCGGTCCGCGTGTCCCTCGAAAATGATCGGTGGCTCGGCTGGCTGATCGTCGCTGGGGATCTTCCACATCCGGGCAAGTTTGTCGTCGCTGCCCGTGGCAATCCACTCGCCATCGGGTGAGAAATCACCGCAAGTAAACGTGACCGGCTGATCAACGTCGAAACTGGTTTGCCGGCGATCACGCAACCGCCACAATCGCACCGTCCCACGTGCGCCGGCGGTCAACATCGATCGGCCATCGGGAGAGAAAGCAAGCGAGCCGATTGGTGCCGCAGACGCGTTCGCTTCCGCTTCCCCCGGTCCCGCCTTGGTAACGATCAACTCTCTTACCTTTTTGAATTTCTTGCTCGCGGGATCCCACGTCCAAACGCGCGCGACACCATCATCGCCGGCGCTGGCAAAAATGTAGTCGGGGCCAACGGGCGAAAACTGGACAGCGCGAACCGGCCCGCGGTGGGGGTTTTCCAGCTTGCTGACCGCCAGTCCCGTTGTCGCATCCCAAATCTTGACACTGCGGGAACCGGTCGCCACGTAGCGACCATCAAACGAGAAGCTCGCTTCGGTGAGCTGCGCCGTGCGACCGATAGCTCTTGATATGACTCATCGTCTGCAGGTCCCACAGAAAAGCCGCATCGCCGTTCAACGTCAACAATTGTCGACTGGAAATTGGCATCGCGACTTGAGCCGCTCCGAGTTTGGTTGGTAACTGAAACGTGGTGGGTTTGGCGAGTTTTCCCGCCGACGGCCGGATCGCGAAAACTTTGATTTGGCCTGCTTCGCGATCAGTCGTACGGCTGATCACCGCGACTTGACTTTGCGAACCAAATTCGGCGGAGTCAATTCGTTCGCCCCGCGTCCGCTGGTTCGCGCCGGAACGGTTGATCGTGCGTTTGACTTGATCGAGGGACCGGCCTTTTCCCGTGCCTAGATTCCACAGCGTCGCCGTCGATTGAAAGAGGTCTCGTGTGATCAGTTCGTCGACTGTCAATGCATGATTCCCATCCCCTGATAAGGAAAGCTGGGTAACGAATCCATCGTGTGCGAATTCATCCACGCGTACTCGACGTTCGACATCGATGATCGAGAGCTGCTGGTCGTCGGCGGCGACCAGTAGGCGTTCGCCGTCCGGGGAGAAGGTTGCCGCGTTGATTCGAAAGCCTCGGATGTCTTCGATCCGGCCCAGCGGTTGCCCGGTCTTCGCGTCCCAAAAGATCCCGATGCCGACCCGGTCACCCGTGAACAGGCGGCGACCGTCGCGCGAGATTGCGAAGGCGGTCACCGCTTGATCATGTTCTCGAAGCCGAAAGCGCTGGCGGGGCGACACACTGCCCGTTGGATCGACGTCCCAGAGAATGGCTTTGACGTCCGTTGAACTGGAACCGGTTAGCAACAGCCGGCCGTTTGCCGACAGTGCCAGCGAGTTATTCAATCCAGTGCCGTTTGCCTGGCCGACCTCGGTGCCCAACGCAAGGTCCCAGACCCGCACCGTCGAGTCAGCACTGCCGACATACACACGCTGATGCTGTCGGTCGACGACCACCGACATCGCCAGGAATGAGGTGCCCTCGTCAAGTTGCGTTGCTGTGGATTCAGTGTCGCGCAGTCGGGCAATTTCACGGAACGTCATCGTATTCGGATCGATCTGCAAGATGCGTGCGGTGTGATCGCGGCTGGCCGAGACAATTCGCTGTCCCGAAGGATCAAAGCGTGCCGACCAAATCTCGTCCGCGTGAGCCTGACTCTCTTGGGGACCGGCGTTATCGCTGACCGGTGTTTGCGTCAACATCGAAACGTCACCAACGTACGTTGGACGCATCCCAACTGCGGATCGTGGCATCCCGTGATACGGAAATGATTTTGTCTGTCGAACCAGGTACGAAGTCTGCATCGGTGACCCAGCCACCATGTCCGCGCAAAGTCTTTGTCAAGTGTTTGTGAACGAAGATCCCACAGCTTCAGCGTGTAATCATCGGAAGCCGACAAGAGTCGCTGGCCGTCATCGCTGAAGCGAATCGATTCGATGATGTCGTTGTGCGCCCGCAGTCGGCCGATATCCGAACTCTGACGTTGCGACTGAATCGAAACCAGCTGTGTCGCCGAGTCGCCATCGTCAATCAAACGAGTCGCTGGTGTCTTTTTGGCTCGCTTCTTGTTGTCAGGCGTCTGATCGTCGTTCAGTTGGCGGACCGCTGAAGCAATGGCTTTCGCATAGTCGGTTTTTCGCACGTCAGCCGCCTGCCAAATAAAAATGTTGCCAGCAGCGTCGCCCGTAGCGACCATGTCCCCGTTTGGTGCAATCGCAAGCGACGAAACGGGACCAGCATGCTCCAGAAACTCGCCGATTCGTTCCGCTTTCATTGCCGTTTCGGAACCTGACAAACGCCAGACAACCGCACGGCCCGTCGAACTGTCCGCGACTGCTGTCACGACTGGTCGTCAAGCTTCCTCGCTTGGCGACAGCGACTTGTTGAACCGGGGCGATGTGCCAACAGGCGGCGAGTTGTTTGCCAGCGGCAATGTTCCAGATACGAGCCGTGCGATCCATCGAACCGGAGATCAATTCGCCACTTGGGGCAAACGTCAAATCGGTTACGCGGTTTTCGTGCCCGACCAAACTCGCCATCCGACGCTTCACTGCCTGATCCCAAATCTGGATTTCACCAGCCATGGTACCGATCGCGACGAACTGCTGGTCGCCGGAATAGGCAACGGCTGACGCCTCGGCTTGATCAGGCAGCCGGAAGCTACGTTGCTGTGTTACGTTGCCGGTTGAATCAAGCGAAAGGACTTCGATCGAGCCATCTTCCAATACGACCGCACCGCTTGTTCCCGAACCGGTGATCGCCAGGTCAAGCGCAGCGGCATTTGTTTTGTCAGCCAGCCGCGATTGTCGAGCTTGCCTGGCAAGCCAACGCCATTCCCAACCAAGATTGCTGGTGCCGCGTGAGGCCTTGAGTGAATCCAGAATTCGTCGCGCGTCATCGAACTCGTTTCGTTCGATGCGGGCCTTGGCAAGTCCGATCTGTGACAAATAGACTTCGTATTCGGCTTTTTGTTTTTGCGCAAGCGCTTCTTCGGCATTGCGAACGGCAATTTTCCGTTGCGTTTCGGCGATCCCGGCCTGTCGTTCTGCTTCGTCGGCGCTTGCTTCGGCAGCCTCTTTGTTTTTGATCGCCAACTGCTCATTCAGCTCGGCAATCTTCTTTTGATCGAGTGCTTCCTGAGCCTTTTCTGCGGCTAACATCGCGTTGTTTTGCGCTTCGATGGCGTTTTCTTGGGCCTCGATCGCATTGGCATCCGCGATGCTTTTTTGAGCTTTCGCCTCTTTTTCACCTGCGATGGCTCGATCCAAGTTTTCCTTGGCCTGCCTCGTTTGCTCCTTCGCGATCAGCGTTTGTTCCTTCGCGATGCCCTCATTCTTTTCGGCCAGGAGCTGAGCTGACTTTGCCTCCTTTCGTTGATAGTCGATCAGGTAGAGGGCGATGGCACCACCGACCAGGATGAACGCCAACATCGCGGCGGCGACCCTTTTGAAGAGCACGAGTCGGCTTTGTCGCAGCTCGCGTTCTTTCAGGCCCTTCTTAAGTCGGTAGATGGTCGGCTGATGAACTTCGTCGTCCGGGTCGAGCACAGACAGGCCGAGATCGAAATCACCGTTTTCGTAGGCCGCCTGCGCGTGAACAAGCCGTGTTTCCGCCAATTTCTCGCGCGGGTCTGATTGCCGGCCCACAGGGCGATCGCTTCCTCGAAGCCAAACGTCGCCCGTGACAGGTCTTTGTAATCGTGGTTTTCTTGTCCTTGCCGAAGGTCCTCCTGGGCACGAGACGCCAAGGCGATGCTTTCGGCATGCGACCGGTATTCGCGAATCGCATCTTGCAGC
This sequence comes from Pirellulaceae bacterium, assembly GCA_963714715.1. Taxonomy (GTDB): domain Bacteria; phylum Planctomycetota; class Planctomycetia; order Pirellulales; family Pirellulaceae; genus JBFJVZ01. Next base: position 156,938 of record CAVQPV010000027.1, read on the forward strand.
GCGATCACGTCGGCATAACGGTCTTCTTGTCGCGTCGACATTGCTTTCAGGGCAATGTTCAGCAGTTCGCCTTGATGTTCCGGGGCGGCTTCTTTGATTTGGTTTGCCGTGACCGCACGGATGCAGGCGCTAACGTTTTCGGCCTGATGCGGTGGAGATCCGGTAATGATTTGATACAGCGTGGCGCCGAGCAAATAGATATCGCTCGCGGGCCCGATTTTTTCGATCGGTCCCGTTGCCATTTCCGGTGCCATGAATGCCGGCGTGCCACCCAACCCAGCGGTGTGCGCGATCGAGTCAAGTTTCTCGAAGTCTGGTTTAGCGAGTGCCAGACCCCAGTCCATGACCATCACGATGCCAAAATCACCCAGCATGATGTTTTCTGGCTTGATGTCGCGATGGACGACACCTCGCGTGTGCGCAAAACCGACCGCGTCGCAAACTTTTAACAAGATCTCGACGTTTTCATCCAACGACTTTTCGCGGATCACTTTCGACCACGGCGTGCCGACGACCCGCTTCATCGCGTAGAACAGACTTTCATCCGCCGTGACCGCGATGTCATAAATTGGCACAATGTTCGGATGATCCAAGTCCCCGGTCACGACCGCTTCGGAAAGAAACTGATGACGCCGATCGGCTTCGACCTCGGCAAGCTTTCCTGATTGCTCGAGCTTCGTTCGCTTTGCTTTATCCAGCGGCTTGATGACTTTTACCGCAATCATCCGGTCCAGCGATTCTTGCTTGGCGACGAACACATTGCCCATCCCGCCTTTGCCAAGCAAACGAATCAAGCGGTAATCCGAGGGCGTCTTGGGATCGTGTTTGGGAGTAACGACCTGCCGCGGCCGAATTTGTAGTTTTGTTTCGGTAAACGATCGCTCGATCGCCGGTAAGACTTCCGTGGACTTGCCATGGGGGCTCTTGCCGGCTGCGAGCGAATCCCAAAGGTCGGCGTCTTTCGGTGTCAGTTCACGAGGATTGATGGTTTGACTGACATCCGGACTATCCAATGGCGATCCAACCACCTGAGTTTCTTCGTCCGCAGGCGATCCTTCGAAACCCGCACCCAAATCAACGGTTTGGTCAACATCAACGGTCTCATCAACGTCAGCGGTTCGCTCAACATCAATGGTTTGCTCAATCGGGACGTTGACCGTGGTGTCGTGAATTGCCGCAACACCGGCAGCGGGGGATCGATCTGGTTCATCCCCTGCTGATTCTCTATCACGCTCCAAGGCAAAGGTTTGATCGAGACCAAGTGCGTCGATCGTCTTTTCAGCCGCGTTGATACCGAACGGATCGATCGTCTCGAAGGTCAGTGTCTCGTCGACGTTTGGTGTCGTCTTGTTCAAATCGTCGCGACTTGATCGGGGACGCACTTTCCTCGGTCGCTCGGGTGCTAACGCTTCTTCGATCGAATCAACGGTGCTGTCGAGCAAATTGGGTTCCGTCTTTTCCCCTGCTCCGGAGTCGCTCTGTTCGTCTGCTGGCGTCGGATTGACGTCATCTGCGTTGTCCGCGCTGCGGTCGGGGTCATTCGATTCACGTTTCGGATCGTCTTTGGCCATCGCTATTCGAAGGGGTAATGTTGTTGCTTGGTTCTAGCTTATCTGGGGCTGCGGCCGCCGTCCGCATGATCGGTTGCGGATCGCATCGATTCACTCATTCGGGAAATCATCCGCTTCGCAGTCGAGAAGTGTTTCCTGCTATTTCGGGAGATCATTTTTCTTCGGCCCAGTCGCTGAGAAGCGGCACCGAAAGCCAACAAGGCAGCATTGTCAAGCTTCCTGCCGCGATCATGGCTGGTGGCAACATCAGCAGTTGCCGCCCTACGGAGAGTCGTGTCGTTGTTCGCTTCTTCCTGATCCTGTTTCTCCGTTGCCGCACCTTCTTCTTCCGGTTCTTGCTCGCTCTGGTCTGCGTCCAGCAATCGTAGTCGCAGCGTGCCACCGTCCAGTTCTCCGCTGGTCGTCTTTGGCTCTCCGTTTCGCAAGTCGACCGTCAAAATGGGTCGTTCATTTCCGTCACCCAAGACATATTCGATTTCGTAACGACCGTCCGGCAATTTGGAAAACAGAGTACGAAGTTTATCGCCGTCCAGAATGTCATCGGGCAATCGCGCCGGTGGTGCCGAATCACCACTTCTAGGATCTGCTGGCAGAGCACGAATCTGGAAATACTCGTCACGACTGACGGACGTCGAAACCGACGTTTCCACCGTCTCCAGCGTGGTCTGTATGACGGTGAATGTTTGCTCCTGTCGAACGAACACCTCCGGCAATTCGCTCTCCGGAATGACATCGCGGACGGGGAAGAACGCGACCGGAATCGAGAGGTTGGGGATGATGAACTGAGCTGTCCCGTTTTCCAGAATCTGAACTTGCGCGCTCTCAAACGTCAGCGGGTTGTCAGTGGTGGACACCACGCCGCCTTCAACCATGTCAACATCGCCGCCCGCTTGCACGACTGACTCACCGAGCAGCAAGATCGAATCGTGGTACCGCACCGAAAACTTGACGTTCAATGGTGCCGTGGAGGAAGTTCGATCATTTAACCGCGACTCCAGAATGTCCTGTTCCAGATAAAGATGTTCGACCGATAGCGGCGGAGCATCGCCGGACAGCCCATCGATTTGTTGGAACCGCCGGGTCTCTGCACCCCAGTCGATATTGATCGTTAAACCCCGCTCACCCTGGCTGCCGATATCCAGCGTCAGAGTTCCCTCCGCGTCGTTGACTAAGGCCTGCTCCAAGCGAGTGGTGCGAACTGACGTAAAGTCAAAGAAAGCAGTATTGGTCAACGGCACTCGCGGTCGGGGTGAAAAGATGCGAGCCACGCCGACACCCCCGCCAGTGTTGATTTCGACTTGTTCGCCAAAGACAAACCCATCGGACTCAAGCACAACCGCTTCGATGGTCGATTGTTCGGCATTCAGTTGCGCGGCATTGCCGATTTCAATGAAGTCGGTCGAGCGCATTTCGATACGGCCGTTAGCCCCAGCGGCAACGATTTCCGGATCAGCGGTGCGATCGAATGACTCGTTGGTTGCATCGGGATCCAGGATCTGAATGGACTCGCCGGCAAAGACACGGATTTCGCCGTTGGTCGTTTCGATCCGCTCGGTGTCATCGCCGCGATCAGAAGCCGCCAATCTTAACGTGTCCAATTCATGTATTTCGATGTCGCCGCGGTGATCGCGCATGACCAGAACCTCCAGGTCATCAACGGCTGTCGACAGGCCGACGGCAAGATTCTGATCAGCCGTGTCATTGGCGGAGATTACTTGCAGGTCATCGGCAACAACGCGTCGATCGTCCGCAGGATCGAGATCGAGAACATCGTCGCTGGCGATCAAGAATGCGTCCGCGGAGTTGAGTGCCGAAACGTTTTCCACCCAGATGTCGTGGCCCGCACCCTGAGCCATCAGCGTGATGTCGCGACGATTGGCATCGCCGCCCGCCCGCACATCGTCCCGAGCGTTGACGTTGCTGGAGGTCACGTCGATCGCCGTGATCGTGCCGCCCGCCGTCACTTCAATCAGCCCGTCATTGGTGGCGACGGACCGCAGAATGATCTCGTCGATTTCAAGTAGTTCGGTGCCGCCGGTGCCAACGACTTGGCTGTCGAGAATCGCAATCGCGGTCTCCAATCGATCGCCGAAGCCAATCCCGAGATCGCTTTGCAATGTCACGACTCCGCGGTTCACGACAATGTCGAGATCTTGATCACCACCATCGACGATCGCTCCTGACTGGGAACTTGCGACCAACGCCGAGTCATTCTGACTGGTTGTCAACAGACTTCCAACCGTCACATTACCATCCGCGGCGATGTCGATCGTTCCCATACCGGCATCGATTACGGCACCGTCGATCATGTTGACTGCGCCACCATGATTCCCGCTTCGCTGATCGGCTCGCAGGATGACGGCGCCGCTTTTCGACACGATGTCGCCCCTGGGTTGGAGCCGAATGTCGTGACCAGCACGAAGGTCGATGTTGCCAAGGTCGGATCGAATCCCTCGTCGAACGATGACATCGGAATCGTCACCTCGGGCATCAATCACAACATCGCCGGCGCCGTCCGATTGGATCGCGTCGAGCCCGGTCGCGACGCCGACAATGTCAATGGTGCCGTCTTCGTTGGTAATCGTGATGTCGTCGCTCTGGTTCCTCACCGCTTGAAGTTCCAGCACCTGTCGGCCGCGTTGACGCAGCAGAATGTCGCCTGCGTCGGCACTCAATTGTTCCACGATCGTGTTCGTTGTCGCGGTCCAATCCAAGTTGATGCCGCCACGAGCGGTCGTCGCGTTCACTTCTTGCACTGCGAGCAACTCGATCGCGCCTTCCGTGCCGATACCAATGTCGGCTTGCAGTTCGAGTCGGGTGGCGATGATGTCGGCAGCGGAGTCGACGCTTGCATCTTCGATCCGGCGGGCCATCAATTCGACTCGACCTGCGCCCGCATCGATCCGACCGATCAACAGATCTCCCAATGGATTTGCCAGTCGCACGTTGCCGTTGGCACCCGTGATGTCGGCACTGACCGATTGGCTGGCATTGACAATCACGGTTCCGCTCTGGCCGATACTGTCGGCTCCGGCGGTCAACGAGACGATCGCGGCGTTGATGTTGGCTAGGTCATCGCCAGGATTCAGGTCATCGATTCCCGAGGCGCTCACGGTGACGGTAGCAGCACGGGCAGTGATCGCGTTGTTGTCCAACCGCACAATGCCGGCAGCGACGATCTCCACATCGTGGCCGGATGAGTCGATCCCGCGGATTGTCAGATCGCCGAAGCCATCGGTGATCGATATCGGTCCGCCACTTTGCACACCGTCGATCAAACGAATCTCGTTGGCTGCATTTGACAAGGCAAGCGAACTGCCAGTGCTGGCTGTCAATCGGTCGGCAATCAAAGTCACGCCGGGGCCTTGCGAAACAGGCCCGGTGATGTCGCCATTGATGCCGATCACCGTTGTGCCGTTGGGCGTTTCGATGCCGGAGAGTATCACGCGACTGGCATCTTGAATCACGACCGCATCACCGCCGGAAAGGCTGCGAACAAACCCGCCGGTTGCGTCGAGCGTCCCTCCGTTACCGTCGATCGTGATCGTCGCATTCCCGGAAAAGATCGACGAACCGGGAACGAAGTTCACTTCCGTTCCGCTGATCAATCGAACGAAGCCATCGGTGTCCCCGCCCGTCGTGTCGATCGAGTTTTGAATCTGCAGCGTCTCTGCCGACAACACTGCGTTTCCGGTGATGTCGCCCTGTCCCAGTGACAATGGCGTCGCCAAAATCAGCTCATCAATACCGCCTCCGCCCTCAATCACAATTTCGGATCGGACGTCCGCAAGATCGTTCACTTGCAGTGTATCGTCGCCGCCGCCAGAGTTCAGTGAAAAACTCTCTCGTGGCGTGGGGATGGAAAGCAAAGTCCCAGCAACTCCGCCGACCGTCGCTTGAATCGGAATCAGACCAGCGGATTCATTGACGACAATTTGTTCGGAGAGATTCGATGTGGTGATTTGCAAACGATCTGCGTCGATTAGCTGATCGATCCGTTCAACATCTGAGAAGCGAACCTGGAACTCTGGTGCGTCCAATCTTGGGTCGATCGTAATCAAACCCGTTTCCAGTGCCGTGTAGTCGTAACTGATCTTTTTGACCGAATCGTCCGTCGCGGGATCGGAATCAATCAACGTCAACTGGTCTCGGTCCGCCGGCCCAGCCGATTCTTGTCCGGCGAAAACAATCGTACCGTTGTAATTGACGCCTTGCGGATCGGGATCGACAAATCGATCGACATCCACCAGCAACACATCGCCCGCTTGCTGGCCGATGATTCTTAGCTCCTGTCCATTCAATGCCCCAAGGGGACGAATCACAGGATCAGCAGCCTGAGCATTGGCCAAACTGTCGCCGGTACGAATCTCCAAGTTGGTGCCGCGGCGTGAAACCACGGTGACGCCTTCACTCTGCACCGTCAGGTCGCCGGCGGTGACGATTGCGACATCATTGCCATCGCCCCCAAAATAGGTGATGTAGAGCGCGAGGCCCTGGAAGGCCTTCGGTGCCAAAGATGATCCTGCCCTCTGCGGCCGAATCGAATCGTCCAATTACATCGTCGATGCCGTCGTTATCGATGATGACGAACTCAGTTGATTCCAGTGGTACGAATGACACCGACGCCTGCAAGATCGAGCCGCCAACACTGACGATGCCGTCAGCGGGACCCAGCGGATCAACGACAATTTGGTCCGTATCAATACCGACACGCGGACCATTGATTTGAACTTCAAATTGGCTTCCGGGGAGCAGTACGAGCGAATCGGTAATCAGTGTTGCATCGACATCACCGCCGGCTTGGGAATTGCCAGGCCCGACCGCTCCGTCGGTTTGAACCATGACGTTGGCACCGATGCGACCGTCACCTTCCAAACGCGCATCGCCGGCAACGACAAGATTCGCACCGCCTGATCCAAACGTTCCGGTGACTCGGAGTGTCCCGGCGGCGACACGTGCGTTTTGTGCGAACGGACTGATTCCGGACAGCACAAGAGTCCCGTCGCCCAGTTTCACCCATTCACTGGCGATCGGTGAATCGATCATCGACGCCGCAATCTCTGTCGTCAGCAACGGGTCGACGGTCACGGCAGCGTCGAATCGAACCTGAGCGGCTTCAACGAGCGAATCTGCTTGGAAGGCGACGTCGTTTCCAAAAACCACATTGCCCGGGGTGGCAATCGACGCCGAAAAAATCTCGATCGTTTGGCCGGCCAGCCTGGCGTTGCCGGTGACATCCACGTTGCCAATGAGCCGCGTCAGATCACCGGCTTCGATGAGCAAATCACCCAAGCCTTGGATCGCTCCGTCGATGAAAATGTTTTGGCCTGCCGTGATGGCGACGTCGGTACTGGCAATGCCGGTAAGATCGTCGCGCAACCACACTGAATCGGCCGCCATGATGGCGACATCACCCCCGGGAAGAGTGAGCGGTGCCTTGATTTCGATGTCACCGGAAACGCTCGTACGCAGTTCGTCGCCGTTTAGAATCACTTCGGATCCGGTCAGTCGTACGTCGCCGCTCGTGACGCCAACAGCATGAATCGCGATCACGTTCGCGTGGACTTCCAGAGCGTTGATGTCGCGAGCGACGGCGCCGCCCGTGGCCCCAATCGGTCCCCGGATCGTCACGTCACCATCAAGGCTACTGCCCCGGGCGTCAACAAATAGCCGATCACCAACGGAATCAGCCCCGCTAATTCCCTGCGTGAATTCGATATTCCCACCTTGGGATGCAGTCTGCTGATTGCCGGAATCGACGCGTGTTTGGCCATCGATCGTCAGGTTGCCGTCGACCGTGATCGTTGCCCCCGCGCTGGTCAGTCGTGCGTCAGTGAATTGGATCAGCGGACTTGAGATTGTGATCGCGCCGAACGTGCCCGCCGCGGTTGTGTCCAAGCTACCGAGCAAAGCGACGCGTTCGTCGGACAGCAAAGCCAAAGGTCCATCGGTTGCGCGAATCGAACGGTCGATCGACAATTCACGTGCTGCTTCGATACGAATCGTGTCTGCTGAAATCAAGGGGCCGGCGGCGATGTCGATCGAGCCATCTTCGCTGACAATATTCACCGAGCCCGAAAGATTCTCCAGGATCTGGATATCCAGACTCTGCCCGCCGCGCTGCGTCAGCTCAATCCCACCGGAGCCGGCAATCAGTTTTTCGACGACCGTGTCGCCCGTCGTCGTCCAGTCTAAGTTGATGCCACCAGAGCCGGTCTCAGCACTGAGTCGCTGCACTGCAAACAACTCCAACGGCCGGACCGATCCGATTCCTGTTTCCGCCGTCAGCACCAGTCGACTTGCGATGAAGTCAGCGAGAGTATCGTCGGCCGCATCATCAATCTGATCCGCCGACAATTGGACAACGCCAGTTCCGGCATTGACCCGCTGAATCCTCAAGTTGCCAAACGGATTGGTCACATGGACATTGCCGTCACCGGCGGACGTGTCAATGGACAACACGTTTGCATTGATTTCAAACGCTCCCGCCTGGCCGATGCCTCCGCTGCCGGCGGTCAAGATGACGGTGTCCGCGGTGATCTTGGCTGTCGTATCGGCCGGATCGAAATCGCGAATTGCTTGACCAGCATCGATTTGCACGGTCGCACCGGGCGACTGAATCGCGGTTTCTAAGACCGCCGTTCCCAGCGTTGAGATCGTGATATTGTTTCGGTTCGAGTCGATTCCGATCAGTCGCAGATCGCCGCTGCTGTCGCTGATCGAAATGGCACCGTCAGTGATGATGCCATCGAGCAGTTGGAATTCGTTCGACGCATTCGCCAGGTCGAGAGAACCATCGGTGCTTGCTATCAGCGTTTTTGCAACAACGGTTGTCCCAGCAGCTTGAGTCACCGATCCTGTAATGTCCCGATCGATGCCGAGTGTCACAGTACCATCGGGCGATTGGATATTCCCAAGCAAGACGCTGGAAGCATCACGAACAACAATCGCATCGCTGCGAAGCGTCGCGCCGGCGGTATCGATGGTGCCGCCATCGCCGTCAATCAGTATCGGTGCGTCGCCTGAAGAAACGGTCGCGGGGCCGATCACGATTTCACTGCCGCCGGTGAGCGTCACGGTGCCATCGGTAAGGCCACCAGTCGTGCTGATCGACTCGAGAATCTGCATCGACTCGGCGCTCAAACTGATGTTTCCGGTAACCCCACCGCTGCCAAGCGTCAAAGGGGCGGCCATCACGATTCGATCGGTTCCGCCCCCGCCAACGACTTCGACCGCTGCCCTGAATTCGCTTGAGATCCCATTGAATTCGACCGTGTCATCGCCGGTTCCGCCAAGAATCGACAACGACTCTGCGGGGTTGGGAATCGAGAGCAACGTCCCAGGTATCGCGTCAACAAAAGTTTGGATCTGATTTTGGCGGGGCGATCCTGCGTCTTGGTCGATCAACAACGTCTCGCTGCGATTCGACATCGTCAGATCAATTCGCTTCGCATCGATCAACTGATCGACCCGTTCCGTACCCGAGTACTGAATGGGAATGTCTGGGAAGTTGCCCGCCGGGTCGAGGTTCATGACGGCCGACCCCGCGATCGCCAGCGATCTGTACGATACCGATTCGACGGAATCGTCTGTGGACAGATCCGAATCAAACACAATCAAGCTGTCTTGGTCGCCGGCACTGTCCGCACCTTTGAAAACGATCGCGCCGTCAAAGTTGATTTCGTTGGCACGAACAAACTGGTCAACGTCAACGAACAATTGATCGTCGATCGCTGCCGTTCCCTCGATCCGTAATTCGTGACCGTTCAAGCCGGCAATGGGTCGGACAACGGGGCTTGCCGCCTGGGCCGCCGCCAACGAATCACCGACGCGGATCTCGAGATTCGATCCACGTCGCGATACCAACGTCACTCCCTGGCTCTGGATCGACACGTCTCCGGCAGTCACGATGGCGACGTCATTCCCGTCGCCACCGAAATAGGTGATGTAGGCCGGTTCGGCCGATCCGATCGACGCGTCAAAAATAAGGTCGCCTTCTTCCAGCGTACGCGCGACCGGCAGTAGCGATCCATCAACCCCAACGAAGGTCTGGAGCCTTCCATCGATCGAGTCGCTGCCGTCATTGCTGATCACGATGAACTCGGTGTTCGCTTCCGGCACGAAACCGACAGTGAAACCAAGAATCGCGCCGCCAAGCATCCCAGTGCCGGCAGCACCACCCGTCGCATCGATCACCAGTTGATCGTAGTCGCTCCCGGCGTTGGGACCGTCCAACTGAACCTCGAACAGGCTACCGTCCGAGAGTCGCAGCGAACCAACGCTCAGCGCGGCGGGTTCGTTTCCGACGGCAGCTGGAAAGCCGGGCGAGATTTGTCCGCCGTCTTCCACAATCACGTTCGATTCTGTACGCCCATCGCCTTCCAGTCGTGCGCCGTCGGCGACAACCAGGTTGCTGGGAAAAGATCCGAATGCTCCCGTTACTCGCAGCGTGCCGGCAGCGACGTGCGTGTTTTGCGCGAATGGACTGATTGCCGACAGCACCAGTGTCCCGCCGCCCAGCTTTACCAATTCGCTGGCGATCGGTGAATCAATGATCGACGCTGCGATCTCGGTCGTCAGCAGAGGGTCGACGGTCACCGTGGCATCAAAACGAGCTTTGTCGGCACTCACCAGCGAGTCGGCTTTGAAAACGACATCATTTCCAAAAATGACCGTGCCCAGCGTTGTGATTGTCGGCGAAAACAATTCAACAATCTGACCGTCAAGCGTAACGTCGCCGGTGACATCCACGCTGCCTAGCAACCGCGTTGTCTCAGCCGCATCGACGTTGAAGCCGACCAGGTCTCCGATGGCACCGTCGATGAAGGCGTCTTTGCCCGCAGTGATCACGACGTCAGTTGAATTGGCGACGCCGGACACCTCGTTTCGCAACAAGACCGAAGCGGCCGCGTTGATCGCCACATCATTAGCGGGAAGCGAGAGCGGCGCGTTGATGTCGATATCGCCAACAACGCTGGTCCTAAGTTCATCGCCCGTCAACTGGACCTGCGCTGCGGTTAACTCAATGACGCCACGCGTTACGCCGACGGAATCGATCGTGATCCTATCCGCGTGGACTGCCAGAGCGTTGATATCTCGTGCTCCAACGACGCCTCCAGTTGCTCCGACTGGGCCTCGTATCGCCACGTCACCATCAAGGTTGCTACCCCGCGCGTCAATCAAAAGCCGATCGCCAACCGAATCGGCTCCGCTGATTCCCCCAGTGACTTCGATGTCGCCGCCCTGGATGGAACTTTGCTGATTGCCGGAGTCGACGCGGGTTTCGCCGTCGATTACCAGGTTCCCGGCAACGGTGATGTTGGCGCCCTCGCTGGTCAGCTGTGCGTTATTGAGTTGGACGAGCGGACTTGTGACTGAGATCACGCCGCTGCTGCCCGCTGCGGTGGTGTCCAAGTTGCCGGACAGGGAGACGCTTTGCGCAGACAGCAGATCGAGAGGACCGGTGGTGGTACGAATCGAACGGTCGATCAACAACTCACGTGCCGCTGCGATGCGAATCGTATCAGCGGAGATCAACGCCCCGGCAGCGATATCGATCGCGCCGTCTTCGCTGACAATGTTCACCGATCCCGATAGGTTCTCAAGAATCTCGATGTCCATGCTGTCCGCGCCACGCTGGGTCAGCATGATGCCACCGGACTCGGCAATCAGTTTTTCTACGACCGTGTCGCCGGTGGTCGTCCAGTCCAAGTTGATACCGCCAGTGTCGGTCACCGCACTCAATCGCTCGACCGCAAACAACTCCAACGGCCCAATCGAGCCGATGCCGGTTTTCGCTTCCAATACCAGGCGGCTCGCCGTGAAGTCGGTGAGCGTATCGTTGGCCGCATCGTCAATCTGATCGGCCGACAATTGCACGACGCCGCTGCCGGCATTGACTTCGCCAATTCTCAGGCCGCCGAAAGGATTGGTCACGTGGACATTGCCGTTGCCGGCCGATGTATCAATGGATAACACGTCGGCGTTGACCTCGAGTGCGCCGGATTGGCCGATCCCGCCGCTGCCGGCGGTCAGGAACACCGTGTCGGCGGTGATTTTGGCTGTCGTATCGGCCGGATCGAAATCGCGAATCGCCACTCCGGCATCAATTCGCACGGTCGCACCAGGCGACTGGATCACGGTCTCCAACACCGCGGTTCCCAGCGTCGATAGGGTGATATCGTTGCCGCCCGAGTCGACTCCCATGACCTGCAAGTTCCCGGTGCCGTCGGCGATCGAGATCGCACCATCACTGATGATGCCGTCCAAAACCTGAAATTGGTTCGACGGATTCGAGAGATCAATCGAACCATTGGTGCTAGCGGTCAGCCGCCTCGCAATGATGCTCGTGCCGGCAGCCTGCGTGATGGGTCCTGAGATGTCGCGATCAATACCAAGCGTCAATGTGCCGTTGGACGTCACGATTTCGCCTAACATTGCGCTGGAAGCATCACGAACGATGACCGAGTTGAGACTGCGAAGAATTCCACCAGACGTATCGATGGTCCCATGATTGCCGTCGATCAGTATCGGCGCGTTCCCGGACGAAACGGTCCCAGAGCTGATCACGATCGCATCGCCGCCGGTGAGAATCACATCGCCGTCCGTTGTACCACCGATGGTACTCACTGAATCGAGAATGCGAATCGATTCGGCGTGCAAACGGATGTTGCCAGTGATTCCGCCCCTTCCCAGCGTTAAAGGAGTTGCAATGGCGATCGTATCGGATCCGCCACTGCCGACCACATCCAGCGGCGCCCTGAATGCCGCTGAAATTCCATTGAATTCGACTGTATTGTTTCCGCTTCCGCCGAGAATCGATAACGACTCGCTGGGGTTGGGAATCGTGATTAACGTTCCCGGGTTCGTATCGACAACCGTTTGAATCTGATTTCGGTTCGGCGATCCCGGATCCCGATCAATCAACAGTGCCTCGGTGTGATCTGACATCGTCACATCGATTCGATTCCCATCAATCAGTTGATCGACGAACTCCGTAGCCGAGTATTGAATGATGATATCGGGCGAGTCCCCTTCAGGGTTGACATTCATCACCCCCGATCCGGGAACCGGCAATGACGCGTAGGAGACTGAGTCGGCTGAATCGTCGGTCGACAGATCGGAATCAAAAACGACGAGCCTGTCTTGGTCGCCAACACCGATCTTGCCAGAAAAGACAATCGTGCCATCAAAGTTAATGCCGAGTGGATCGACAAATCGATCGACATCAACGAAGAGCGAATCGTCGTTTGCCGTGCTACCCTCGATCCGTAGTTGGTGACCATTCAAGCCAGCAATGGGTCGAACGACTGGACTTGCGGCCTGTGCTGCGGCCAACGTATCGCCCACTCGGATCTCCAAGTTCGTACCGCGTCGGGACACCAGCGTCACGCCTTGACTTTGAATCGTGACGTCTCCGCCGGTAACGATCGCAACATCGTTCCCGTCGCCGCCGAAATAGGTGATGTGGGCCGGCTCGGACGCACCGATCGTCGTGTCAAAGACGACATCGCCTTCTTCCAGTCTCCGCGCTCAGCCAGCGGCGATCCATCAACACCGATCAAGGTGCGCAACCGGCCATCGACATTGTCAGTGCCGTCGTTGCTGATAACAACGAATTCGGTGTCCGGTCCAGGCACGAAACCGAGCGAGAAATCAAGCAGTGCATCACCGAGCATCACACTGCCATCAACACCACTCGCATCAACGACAATCTGATCGTAGTCGCTTCCCGCGACTGATCCGTCTAGCTGTACCTCGAAAACACTGCTGTCGAACAACTGTAACGAACCGACCTGAAGTGAAGCCGTGTCGCTACCAAGATTGATCGTTCCGGGCGCGATGATCCCGCCGTTTTGCACGATCACGTTCGATTCAATCCGGCCATCACCTTCCAGTCGTGAAGAATCAGAGACGATCACATCACTGCTGCCGGTATCGATCACGCCGCTGACCTGTACCACGGAACCGCCGGCAAACGTAACCTGTCCATCGATATTCCCAGCCGTCGTATCGATCGATCCATCAATCAATACCGACTCGGCCTGCAAGTCGACATCACCGATCCGATTTCCGCTGCCCAGCATCAACGCAGCAGCGATGGAAATAGTGTCGTCGCCCGCTTGACCGTCAAGACGGATCGCCGCGGTAAAACCAACGTCGGCACTATTGATTGCGATCAGATCCGTGCTCTGACCGCCGCGAATCGACAGCAACTCTCGTGGATTCGTGATCGTGATCAGTGGTCCCGATTGATCGTTGATCACCGTTGTTAAGACGTTGCGGCCGGCAATTGCCGCATCATCGATGACAAACTGATCTGGCCGATGACTGCCGACGAAATCGAGTCGATTCGTATCGACAAGTTGATCGATCAATTCCACGTCATTGAAACGAAGTTGCAGATTCGCTGACGCCACACCGCTGTCAGTGACGATGACTCCCGATTCCTGCGCGACGACAAAAAATCGGTAATCCATGGCGACGAAGGCATCGTCGGTTGCCGGATTTGAATCCAACAGCACGAGTTGATCTTGGTCGCTTGCCGAGTTGCCGCCCACGAATGTGATCGTGCCATCAAAATTGATTGCTTGGGGGTCGGGATCGACAAACTGATCGAAGTCGATGTACAGCGAGTCGTCATTGGGTGCAGTGCCGATGACCTTTAGTTCTTGACCATTTAAACTTGCGATGGGGCGAATCAACGGACTTGCTGCCTGGGCTGCGGCCAGCGTGTCGCCCACACGGATTTCCAGATTCAAGCCGTTCCGCGAAATCAAGGTCACGCCCTGGCTCAGAATGCTCAGGTCTCCGCCGGTGACAATCGAGACGTCGTTTCCGTCACCGCCGAAATAAGTAATGTAAGCCGTCTGGCTGATCCCACTTGTCGGGTCGAGGACAACATCGCCTTCTTCCAAAACCCGCGCGGCCGGAAGCAGCGAGCCATCCGTGCCGATCAGCGTCCGAAATCGTCCATTGACCGCGTCGTTGCCGTCATTGTCGATCAAGACGAATTCGTTATTGCCTTGCGGATCGAAACCGAGTGACAAATCGAGCAGCCCGCCGTCGATTGTCACAACGCCATCGATCGCATCATCAGCATTGATGACAACTTGGTCGTAGTCGACACCGGCGATGGGTCCGTTCACTTGGACTTGCTGCCGACCGTCATTTCGCAGTTCCAGCGAGCCAACATTCATCGATGAAATGACGCCACTGTCCTGAACAACGACGTTGGATGCAATGCGACCGTCGCCCGCCAAATGCGCGCCATCAGTGACGACGACGTCACTCGTGCCGGTATCGATGTTGCCGCTCACGTTGACAGTTGAGCCGCCCGAAAACGTCACCGTGCCATCGCTGTTGCCAGCGGTCGTAGCGATCGATCCCTCAATCAGAACGGATTCGGCCTGCAAGTCGACGTTGCCAACCAAATTTCCACTGCCCAAGTTCAACGCCGCGGAGATGGAAATGGTGTCCTCGCCCTCTTGACCGTCAAGACTGAGCGCTGCGGTGAAACCACTGTCGACGCTATTGATCGTGAACTGATCCGTATTCTGACCGCCGCGAATCGATAATGACTCGCGTGGATTCGTGATCGTTAGCAGTGGCCCCGTTTCGTCGTTGATCACCGTCGCTACCGTGTTTAAACCGGCGGTCGCTGCATGATCGATGACGAATTGATCAGGTCGATGACTGGAGACAAGATCGAGTCGACTCGTATCGACCAGTTGATCAATCAATTCAACGTTATCGAAACGCAGCTGCAGATTTGCCGAAGCCACACCGCCGTCCGCGTTGATGACGCCCGTGTCCTGCGCGGCGACGAAGAACCGGTACTCCAATGCCACGAAGGCGTCATCGGTC
This sequence comes from Pirellulaceae bacterium, assembly GCA_963714715.1. Taxonomy (GTDB): domain Bacteria; phylum Planctomycetota; class Planctomycetia; order Pirellulales; family Pirellulaceae; genus JBFJVZ01. The sequence continues at coordinate 172,375 of CAVQPV010000027.1, forward strand.
GCCGTGTTCGAATCGAACAACACCAGCCGATCTTGATCGCTAACGGAATTACCGCCGCTAAAGTCGATCGTGCCGTCGAAATTGATAGCAGGCTCGTCGCGGATGAATTGATCGACATCGATCATCAACACGTCATCATTGGTCACATTGCCAATGATGCTCAACTCACCACCGTTCAAGGCAGCAATCGATTCGACCACGGGAGTCGCCGCCAGCGCGGTCGACAATTGGTCTCCGGTACGGATTTCCAAGTTGTCAGCGTCTCGTGAGACGATCGTGACACCTTCGCTAAACACCGTTACATCACTCGTCGCTGCGGCCGGACCCAATGGAGTGATCAAGGCCTGCGCCAACGAAGTCAGTTCCGGGGTCGCATTCAGGACGAACCGTGGTTCAAGTGATCGCACCGTCGGAGCGTACCTCCGCTCGGCGCGAATCGGCCGCGGTATCGGCTGCGGCTTGGCCAGCCATCGAGCCAAGCGACGACGAAGCCCAGTCGCTCGCGCACTTGGCCGTCGGACGGAAGTCTCGCGTAAAGGCAAAGCAGTCTCGTGTTGAATTTGGGGGGGTGAGCGGTCGGCGTGAAGCGGGAAACCCGGGATTTTCAGGCAGAAGGAACAAGCCCCTAGTTTACTTCAGTGGTCAAATTTGCCCGCTCGTTTTCACGGGGAGTTGGCCAACAAGTTGGCCGATGAACTGCTCGCAAGTCACAGTCATGACCCCCACAGGCGTCAAAATGGGAAATTTCAGCAGTTTCTGCCGATCGCGGACACGCTAACCTCTGTTCCGGGTTTTGCAGCGGCAGGTCCGCCGATGGTCGATGACACAGACGGACGTTTTCAACTCGATCCGGATCGAGCACCGTGAAATCTTTGACAATCATTCTAACGACACTTAGCTTCCTGGCGCTGAAAACCGGCGAATCAGCGGCCCAGCCGCCGCTACGTTTGGAGCCGATCGAGGTGCAAGACGTGTCCGAAGGTCTGCCCAGCAGCACGCCCGATTGGGAACTTGAGATCGGTAAGTACTTTGAGGGCCAGGACGACGAAGAGCCGGCGGATGCGGAATTGATTCCGCTTGGCGAGTCGGAACAAGAAGCCAAGGAAAAGTCGAAGCAAAAAGACAAGGACGAGTTGGAAGAGGACAAGGACGAGTCGGACGAGGAACAGTCGGAAGAAGACGAGGAAAAAGCGGCCCAAGCCGCGCGAAACGCGCGACACAATCGCAACTCCAGTTACTTCACAAACCCCTGTACGACATTCAGTTGGCCGCTGGTATCAACCGCTCAGAAGTACCCGAGAATCAGGCGGCTTCCTTGTCGCCGACGTTGCCCGCGACCTTGATTTCCACCAGCGGAGTACCGTCGCTGCCGCAGAGATATACCGTTTGTATCTCCCACCGCCCGTTGTACTACGAAGACGCCAACTTGGAACGCTGCGGCAATGGTCATGGCTGTTTGCAGAGTGCCTATTCCGGCGTTAGGTTCTTTTCGACCACACTGGTGCTCGCCTGCAAGATGGGCCGCCAATGTCCCGACCAACTTGTCTGCACGCTTGGCGACTGCAAGACTTGTCAGTCGTTCCCAGCCAGAACGGATGTTTCACCTGGATTCCGTGGCAACGTCCATGGTCTGTTGTCCGAGGCTGCAGCGTTGGCTGGATTCTCTTTGTTGGTTCTCTGACGAAATTCAATGACGCAATCTTCGCCCCATTCGTTGACTGCGGCGAAGGAGCCATTGGATTTGGCCTTGCTGGCAATGCTACAGCGAAGCATTCAGTCCGAACTCGGCCTTAATCTGCGGGAAGTTCAGCTGCAAGCAGCCCGGCAACTGCTCTCTCGGTCGTTGGTGGAAATGCAGACGGGAGAAGGGAAGACGCTGACGATCGCAGTGGCCGCCAGTCTGCTTTCCTCGCACGGCCGATCGGTCATGGTCGCCACCGCCAATGACTATTTGGCAAATCGAGATGCCCAGTGGATGCGAGACGTCATTGCCTCTGTCGGGCTTTCGGTCAGCTTCGTGGATCCCAGTGCCAGTCACGATCAACGCCGCAGTGCCTATCGGTCAAATATTGTTTACGGAACCATTCATCAGTTTGCCTTCGACTTTCTTCGCGATCTGATGGCTGTTCGGGAGAATTCAAGTCACAAGGCGCTGATTCGCAAGCTAGACACACTGATCATCGACGAAGCCGACAGCATCTTGATCGACGAGGCACGCACACCGCTGGTGATTCACGCGGCGGAGGAACAAGTTGACTCGGCGACAGAAGCCTGTTTTCGTTGGGCCGCTGAGGCAGCCGAGCAGTACGCAGAAGGGGATGACTTTGCCAGCACCCCGCCTGACGGGGCCGTTGCGCTAACAGCGCAAGGACGCGCCAAACTGCTGCGACTGGCCATGCCGCCGGCGATGAATTCGCTGACCATGACCGATATCCAGCACGCACTGGAACGAGCCATCATGATCAACCGCACGATGTTTCGGGACCACCACTATCTGGTCCACCATCAGCGTGTCGCGATCGTCGACGAATACACCGGAAGGCTGTCGATCGACAGGACCTTTGGCGGGGGCATTCACCAAGCGATCGAGGCTCGCGAACAAATCGCATTGACGCCCATGAGTCGTCCGATTGCTCGCATCACGGTACAGGAGTTTGTTTCAAAGTTCCGTCACCTGTCTGGCGTCACGGCAACAGCCAGCGAAGACCAAGAAGAACTCCGCCGTGTTTACAGATTCCGAGTCAGCAAAGTACCCGTCCACCTTGCTTGCCAACGAATCTTGCTCGAACCAGTGGTTTGCGCCAGCCAGGAGGATAAACGTCGGCAGATCGTTCGCGAAGTTCATCAGGTGTTGAGTCAGCATCGGTCCGTTTTGATTGGGACACGGACGATCAAGCAGTCCGAAGCGATCAGCCAAACGCTAAAAAACGACGGCGTCGGGCACGTCGTGCTGAACGCGAGACATCACGACCGGGAGGCTGAGATCGTCGCTCAGGCGGGAATGCCCGGGCAAGTCACGGTGGCCACGAATATGGCCGGCCGGGGCACGGACATACCGCTTGACGGGGCAGTGCGAGACGCGGGCGGTTTGCACGTGATCGTCGCGGAGATGAACACGGCGGCCCGAATCGATGCTCAACTGATCGGCCGCTGTGCCCGTCAAGGCGACCCTGGGACAGCGAGAATCTACATCGCGCCGGACGACCAGATCTTCGCACTTGCTTTCGGCCGTCAGTCTCCGACTCAGCCGGTGGGGAACGAGATCCGGCTGATGCGGCGAGCCCATCGGGCGCAAAAGCGGATTCAACGCGAGCACCAGCGTCAGCGCAATCGGCTGACGGCGCACGAGAGCAATCTGGCGGCCGCTCTTCGCAAACTCGGTCTCGATCCCTATCTGGATCAACCGGCTTCTTGGTAGCCGACCGACCAACGTCGACGTTTGCTATCGGCAGGACTACCGGACACTTTCGCCGAATCTGGTCCCATTAGCCAAAATGTCCGGTGTGGCGAATTGGCAACATTTGTAGCGTTGACCCAACCGGTCGGGGAATCTGGCGAATATTGGCGGGTCTCTGTCAGGCAAAAATGTGGTTTTTCACGGCTTTTGTGTTCATTTTTCTCAAGCTTTGCGTAACCTTGAGTAGAGCCTGCGCGCGAAATCCGTTGCAACCAGCAATCAACGCGCGTGGCAATTGGGCCGTGGTTCGCCCAATGCAACCGATCTTGGTACCTGTGAGAAGCAACCATGTTTTCCCGACACATTCGTGCGACTCAGTTTCTGGCATGTGCAGCAACACTGACGTTGACGCCGCTCGCGGCGGGACAGGACGCGTGCTGCTTTGAACCCACCTACCGACTCCAATGCGAAACGGTCATGGAACCGCAGACGATCCAACGGTTCCGCGTGTCTTACGAAACCGACTATGTCGAAGAGCAGGTGACGAGTTATCGGCCCGTTTTGAAAACACGCACCGAAGAGCGAGAGTACCGGGTTGCCAAGCCGATTGTCGAAACCAATTACCGCGAAGAGCAATACACCGTCTGGAAGCCCGTTTGTGAAACATCGTTCCGTGAGGAAACAGTAACGCAGACAAAGTACGTGTCCGAGACAGCGGAACGCGAAGAGCAATACACGACCTACCGTCCGGTCGTGGAAACGCAGTACTACGAACAACAATACACCGTTCAGCGTCCCATCACGGAGACTCAGTACGTGCAACGACAATACGCGGTCCAACGCCCCGTCGTTGAAACGCAGTACCAAACTCAGCAATACACAACCATGCGGCCGGTCACCACATTACAGAACCAGACGGTGGATGCCGGCGGCTACGTTGCGCAACAAGTCGTGAATCCCGGCCAGGTTCAATATGGGCTTGTCTGGAATCCCAATGCCTACGTCGTTCCCGGTCCGTTTGGCATCTTCGGGAGATTCCGTGGAGCCGCGATGGCGGCTCCCACGATGGTGACTCCTCCCACCGTACAGACTCAATATTCGTACCGGCCAAACTACATCACGCAGCAAGTGGCTCAGACTTCGTACATGCCACAAACGCGAGCAAGTCCAAGTGCCGGTGCAAGTCCGACGCATGCAAACCGAAATGGTGACGCAAAACGTGCCGGTTCAAACCACGCGGATGCAGTCGGAGGTGGTAACGCAAAAGGTTCCCGTTCAGACGACACGGATGGAGGCCATCACGCAAGTTCGCAAAGTACCGTATGTCGTCCAGCGGCCGATCACCGAAACGCTGACTCGCAAGGTTCCCGTCCAGAAACAGAACTGGATCAAAGAAGAGAAGGTCCGCAAGGTGCCGATCCAGACGACTGCGCATGATCTACGAGACTCGCAAAGAACCCGTCGAAGTTCAGTATTACGAAACCGAAGCCGTCACGCGGACCGTTCGCCGACCTGTGACTCGCAAGGTTTACGTACCCTACAACACGACCGTGATGGTCCCGCGACAAGTCGTCCAGCGGACGCCACTGTCGTACTACGATCCGTTCAGCCCCGCAATCGCTAGCGGCTACTCGTCCTTCTCGCCGCCGATTTCATCCTCGACGATCAGCTCTTCTTCGATCATCTGCGAGCCTGAGGTGGCTGCACCGTCGCTATCGCCGGCCGAGTCGTTCAGTGATAAGCCGAGAACGTCGATGAAAACGGTGATTGAAGACTCTGGAGAGCAGCCGGAGCCGAAACCAGATCCAGAGCCGAATAAGGAAGGCGACGGACCGCTGGAGTTGAACCCAGCGGATCCGGCTGACCAGGAGGATATCCCGCAGCCGGCCATCGACGACACCAACGCGACCGAAGCGGGTTGGCGAATTCGCTGGAACCCGTCGCTCGCCCGCGAAGCATAGCGTCCCAAGGCGGCTTTCCACGACTAGCGGCCTGTTAATTTAGTGAGCCGCGACGCGTAAGCGGCCGGGCATACGTCATTGCCCGGTGCCTTACGGCGCCTTACGGCCCGCGGCTCACCCTTGCAATTCACATTTCGTTTAAATCAACAGCCTGCTAGGGCAACTTGACCGAGACGAGTTTGCCAGCGGCGTTGCGGGCGTAGACGTGGCCGTTGAGCAGAACCGGTACCGTCCAGCAGCGGCCTGCCAGGATGCTTGTTCGCGCCAGTTCCTTGAATTCCTTGGCGGTGGCCTCCGCAACGACCAGTTGCCCGTCCTCGCTGAGAATGACCAACTTGCCGCCCGCGATCATCAGTGATCCGCAACCGAGCCCATTTTGCTGCCAGGCGACTTCGCCGGTCTGATGGTTCATGCAAACGAGTTTGACCACGCGACCGAAATTGGAATTACCGTCGAATCCGTACAAGTATCCCTGATACAGAACGCTGTTGTTGAAGTGGTTTCGCATGTCGCGGTTGTCGTAAATCAATTCCAACTTGCCGTCGGCGAGTCGAAACAGTCCGCAACCGACGCCGTAGGCCGTCGAAATGTAGATCGTGTCGTCCTTGACAATCGGTGTGGTTGAGTTGGTGCGAAATGGCGAAGCCCATGGAAAGGCATCGACCAACGATCCGTCGCTCGCCTCGTGGACTCGTAAGCCGTCTGAATCCAGTGTCGCCAGCAGTGGTTTTCCGTTCTGGCGAATGACGGCGGCGGATCCGTATCCGGGCGTATGCTTGGGAGTCTTCCAATTCAGTTCGCCGCTGCGTTTGTCGTAGGAAACGACACGTCCGCCTTGCAGGATCAATTGGTCACCCAAAACAGTCGGGGAGCTATTGAAGCCCCATTCGGGCAAGCGGACTCCCAGGTCAGCTTGCAGTTCCCGTTGCCAGAGGACTTTGCCATCGGCGACGCGAAAACAGAACAACTGACCTTCTTTGCCAAGCGTATACACTTGATCGCCATCGATGGTTGGCGTCGATCCTGGACCGCCTTCGTACAGATTGGCAACCAATTCGCTGCGGTAAGTGTGCGTCCAGATGATTTCACCTGTGTCGACGTTCAAGCAGTAGACCGTCTCCTTGCCGTCTTGATGTCCCATTGTGAACAGGCGCCCGTCCGCGATCGAGACGCTGCTGAAACCGATCCCGATCTCTCGCTGCCAAGCGATTGGCAAACCGAACTCCGGCCAATCGACGGACCAGTCCGATTCGTCCGAGACCCCGGCATGAGCGTCGCCCATCCAGTTCTGCCATCTCCGTTCTTCGGCTCGCAACAACACTGGCAGACTGCCGAGCAACAACAAAATGAGGGATGCAACACTGCGAAACATGTTTACTCCGTATCTTCGTCGACGGTCGGCATCGCTGGCAAAACGCCTCTCCGATAGAATAACGCCTCGTGATCCTCGGACGAGAGAGGCGTTGACAAAGAATGAACGTTTACCGGATGCAATTTGCACCGCAGGTTTGGAAACCGAAGCTGAACCCGACCCTGGTCAAATGGCTCCGTCCCCTGCGGTTGCGACGCCAACGAGCCGAAGTCCAAGTGGAGACGATCGACGTCGACGGTGAATCGATCGTCCGCGACGAATTGAATAAGGGACATGGCGTGATGATCATGCCGAATCACCCCAGCCATGCCGATCCCTACACGATTTACGCGGCGGCTGACAAAATCCCCACGCCATTGTTCATCATGGCGACATGGCACGTTTTTTACGAGAAACCGTGGCACATTCAGTGGTTGCTGAAACGTCATGGTTGTTTTAGTGTGGACCGTGAGGCGAACGACATCGGGGCGTTTCGGCTGGCCAGCGATATTTTAAGAAAGAAACGTAGTCCGCTGGTGATCTTTCCCGAAGGTGAAATCTATCACTGCAATGATCGGGCGACGCCCTTTCGCGAGGGCGCGGCCGCGATTGCCGTGGCCGCGGCGAGAAAAGCAAAACGACCGATTGTGTGCGTGCCTTGCGCCCTCACCTATCGGTACGTCGAGGACCCGACCGAGTCCCTCGTCAATACGATGGGTGAACTGGAACAAGCCATCCTTTGGCGACGTCAAGAATCACTTCCCTTGGACCAACGAATTTACCGTTTTGCTGAAGTCCTCTTGGTCGTGAAGGAACTCGAGTACTTTCAAGAAACCCGGTCCGGAACGTTGCCCGAGCGGATCAGTGCGTTGTTGGAACACATTCTGTCCGGGGTCGAGCAGCGACATCAGTTAGCGAGCAATGGCAAGTCGGTGCCCGAACGTGTCAAGGTCGCTCGACGTACGATCATCAAAAAATTGGACGAAGGGGATTCCGCCCAGGCTCAGGCACTGCACGACGACCTGGATGACCTTTTCCTCGTTGTGCAATCGTTCAGTTACCCCGGCGACTACGTGAACGAAAAACCATCTATCGATCGCCTGGCTGAGACGATGGACAAGTTCGAGGAAGACGTGCTGCAACGCCCTACGGCGTCAATCAAGGCTCTCCGCCGAGCAAAGGTGCAATTCGCCCCGGCGATCGAAGTTGTTGGTGATCGCAAGGTGAAAGATCAAACCACAACACTCACGCAGCGAGTCGAAGATGCCGTTCAAACGATGTTGGATCAAGCATGAGCATGGTTGGAAAACCGTGCCGCTTGGGGTAACTCGTAAGCTTGCTGCCGCAGCAAAATAACGGATTTCCCGGTTTGCGGATGGTCAAATCACCAAATCCGCCGCTGCCCCTGGTAACATATTTTCCCTCTCGCTTCTTTCCGCCGCAGGCAAAAAGACCCTTCTGCACGAGCAACCCGAGTGAAACGCAATGAGACTATTCCTCTGTTTGATGACGCTGGCCGCGACATTGGCGTGGTTGCCGCAATCGCAATCATTGGCACAGCAGGTTTCGGAGGAGATCGCCACGGAAGTACCGAAAACCGACAAAGGCAAAGACATCACGGTTGAGCAGGCAGATGCGGACGAACCAAAGGCAGACCCCTACGATTCGATCAAGAACCTGATCCGGACAAGGAAGCTGGATGCGGCTGCCGAGCAACTTGAAGCGGCAATCAAGGACACGCCCAATGATGCCCGCTTGCATGAGTTGCGAGATTCATTAGGGCAATCGTTCCTGATCACCCGAAAGTACAACGAATCCATTAAGCAACTGCAGGCGAGCTTTGAACACCGCATCGCCAACGCCGATAGCGAGCAAAATCAAGCTCGATTGACCATGACGGTGTCGTTGCTGCGGATGGCCGCCTTGCGAGTTGGCAAACGCCGTGTGGCGGAGGAGTCGATTGATCGCGCCATCGATGCGATTGACGACAACGATTTGGGCGTCGTGTCGATCCAGGCAATCTCGACGTTGATTCCTGAGAAAGCGATGCAGTTGGCGACTCGTGGCGATCTCGACGGAGCCAACGACTTGTTGCGGTCGCGTATCGAACGAATCGACTCGCTGGATGCCGGAGGGGCAATGAAGGAGTCGTTGGTCGCAGCAAAATCGCGGCTTCTGTCTGCTGCTGCTACGTTGCCCGAAGCAACCGATGAGGCCAAGAAAGAACTGGACGACTACATTTCCAATGCCGTCGAACAGTTTCCAAAGTCTCTTCAAATCCTGTCAGAGTTCAGTCGCGTGCAATCATTGCTGATCGCGCGAAGTTATCGCGAAGACCCCGAAGCGGCGATGGAACGGTTGAATCGCGCTGTCGTTGCCTTGGAGAATGCGGACAAGAACAACGCGGGCTTGAAAGCGTACGTAGCGCGACTGAAATCGTACGAATCGAGAATCGAATCGGCGTTACGGCTGCGGCGCATGATCGACCAGGCGGCGCCGCCAATGGAGATCGATGCCTGGGTCAATCAGGGGGATGTCACCGAAGATTCACTGCAGGGCAAGGTTGTGTTGATCGATTTCTGGTCCGTTTGGTGCGGTCCCTGTATTGCGACGTTTCCGCATCTGCGGGAATGGTACGAAGAGTTCCACGAGCAAGGGTTCGAGATCGTTGGCGTGACGCGTTACTACGGGTACACGTGGGACGATGAAATGAAACGTGCAACGAAGTCGAAGGACAAGCTTTCACCTGGAGACGAGCAAGAGACGCTGAAGCAATTCATGCAGCACCACGAACTTCGTCATCCGACGATCGTAACCCCCAAAGACAGCACGATGCAAAAAGCCTACGGGGTCACCGGTATTCCCCATGCCGTGCTGCTTGACCGAAAGGGAAACGTGCGAATGATCAAAGTCGGATCAGGAGGGTCCAATGCGGAAGAACTGCACGCTAAGATCAAAGAATTGATCGCGGAATGAAGCTCTGGTAGGGCGGTGCCTGGGAACAGGTAAAATCGGATTAAACGACAGACGCCGGGACAGGTCCTGGCTTACACCTCCTAACCTGACAACAATCGGATTGACAAAGCATTGGATCACCCGGATCTGAAGTGTTACCAACGGATTGCTCTGTTGACCGACGGATACTCGACACCGTTTCTGGCCAAAACCGCAATCAGTATACTGCGGTATCGCGGCGACGATGTCGTCGCGGTGCTGGACGCCGAGCATGCCGGCAAGACGTCGCAGGAATTGTTCGGCGTGGGCGGAAACACGCCCGTTGTCGCCGAGTTGAACAACATCGATTCCGATGCGCTGTTCATTGGCATCGCCCCGCCGGGCGGCCAACTGCCCACGCAGTGGCGCAGCACGATCATCGAGGCAATTCGCCGCGGCTGCGATGTCGTTTCCGGACTGCACGACTTTTTGTGCAACGATCCCGAGTTCGTCGCGTGTGCGAATCAGCACGGCCGTCAGCTGATCGATGTTCGACGCAATTCTGAACACGAGGTGGCAACGCACGCGGACTTTCGCCGCCAGTGTGTTCGCATTCACGCAGTGGGCAATGATTGCACGCTAGGAAAAATGTCGACCTGTCTGGAGATCCACCGCGGCCTCGTTGCAAGGGGGCTCGACGCGGGTTTTGCCGCCACCGGCCAGACCGGCATCATGGTCGCTGGGACCGGTGTGCCGATCGATTGCGTCGTTGCAGATTTTGTCAATGGAGCTGCCGAGCGACTCGTGCTGGCTCATCAGCAACATGACTACTTGCTGATCGAAGGCCAGGGAAGCATCTCGCATCCGATGTATTCCAGTGTGACGCTGGGGTTATTGCATGGATGCGCGCCCGACGGGCTAATTTTTTGTTACGAATCGAGACGAGAATTCGTGAAGGGCCTCAACGGAGTTCCCATCCCACCGATGAAGCAGCTGATCCAAGCGTATCAGCTAATCGCCAACCTTCGTCACCCGTGCAGATTCATTGGCGCGGCGGCGAACACCAGGACGCTCGGCGAAGCAGAGGCGCGTGCGGATATGCAGCGTGTCGAATCCGAACTGGGTATCCCCGTTTGCGATGTCTATCGTGATGGTCCGGATCGCTTGGTCGATGCCGCGATTCAGCTACGCGACGAGGTCTTGTCGGGATGAAGATGACGATTCATCGGCTTGATTTGCCACTCGCTCATCCCTTCACGATCGCTCGCGGGACGATCACTCACCAACCGAGTTTGGTTGTGCGTCTGGAACATCAGGGTGTGTGTGGATTTGGCGAAGTCACCGAAAACAGTTTTTACGGGCACACGCTCGACTCGATTTCCGATTCACTGGCATCGGTGCTGCCGCTGCTCGCCGACAGGATTGATCCGTTCGACGATGACTGGCCGGCGGTGTTTTGGTCGCAAGCCCACGCGGTGTTGTCCGGCGACATGTTCGCGCTCTCGGCTCTGGACATTGCCGCCCATGACTTATTCGCACGATTGCGAGGTGTTTCGCTTTACCAAGCTTGGGGCCTGGAATGGCAAAACGTGCCGCCGTCAAGTTACACGATCGGCATTGCCCCCATCGACGAAATGGTTGCCAAATTGAAGGAGCAACCGGGGTGGAGCGTCTACAAAATCAAGTTGGGGACGGCGGATGACTTGAAGATCGTTCGGCAATTGAGAAATCACACCGGCGCGACGTTTCGCGTCGACGCAAACTGTGGTTGGTCGTGCCGGCAAACGATCGACAACGCGACCGAACTGGCCGAATTGGGAGTCCAGTTCATCGAACAACCGCTGCCGCCTGATGCTTTGGCGGCGGAAAAGCGACGAGTATTCTTGGAATCGAAATTGCCGATCATTGCCGACGAAGACTGCCAAATCGAAGCAGATGTGGATCGCTGCCAAGGCAATTTTCATGGCATCAATGTCAAACTTTGCAAGTCTGGTGGTCTGACACCGGCGCTGCGGATGTTGCGGCGTGCCAAGCAGCTTGGCTTAAAAACCATGGTCGGTTGTATGATCGAGAGCTCCGTCGGGATCAGCGCCGCGGCACACTTGCTGCCGTTATTGGATTACGCTGACCTGGATGGTGCGATCTTACTGAGCGACGATCCGGCCACAGGTGTTAAGATTCTTCAGGGACGGGTAGAACTGGCCGCTGGATCCGGTTCCGGCGCCCGATTGAAATGACTTGATCGCAGGGAGAGGCAAGATTTCTGACACGGAGCTGACACCACGGAAGAGAAAATCACTGCGTGCGCCGCTCACGATTATCGGTGTCGTGCTACTCGGGTTGCTCGGAGGCTACTTGGCCAAAGAGATCTGGGTGGAGAGATTTTCGTCGGCAAATGGGCAAGCGGCTGTTGTCGACGATGAGCTGAAAGCTGCCGCCGAGTCACTGCGCGACCAAGTCATCAGCGACAAGAAACCGGCAAGCACGTTGGTGCAGCGCGGTGACGCCTCGATCCGCGTGACCACGGGTCGGCATTTCGGTATTTGGTCAATCTTGCCGGCGGCGGTGACATTGGCGATGTGCCTGATCTTCCGCGAGCCTTTGCCTGCATTGGCATTGGGGGTGGTCACCGGCGCCCTGGTGCTGGATCGCTACAACGTGATCGACCAGGTTTTTTTGCCCGGCATTGCTTCCGAATCGGCGGCAAGCCTGACGCTGTTGTACCTCTGGCTGCTGGGCGGATTACTTGGCGTCTGGTCCAAGACGGGTGCGTCGCTGGCGTTCGCCGATTGGACCTGTCGCACCTTTGTTCGTGGTCCCCGCAGCGCGAAATTGGTGGCCTGGGTTCTGGGACTCTTTTTCTTTCAAGGCGGTACGATCAGCACGGTTTTGGTTGGCACAACAGTGCGGCCCGTTACCGAGCGGAATAAGATCAGCCCGGAAGAACTTAGCTACATTGTCGACTCGACCGCGTCGCCGATCGCCTCATTGATCCCGTTCAATGCCTGGCCGATCGTCGTCGTTCCCTTGATCTTCGTTCCGGGCGTCGAATACCTGGTGACCGAATCGGATCGGATGAGCTTCTTTTTCCGCTCGGTCCCGCTGAGCTTTTACAGCATCTTTGCGGTGACGGGAACGTTTTTGCTGGCGATCGACAAAGCGCCCGTTCTGGGTACTCGATTTCGTGCTGCGATCTCCCGTTCGCGACAACGAACGCCGGCGGGAGCGGCCCGGCCGAGCGCGACGGCAACGGATACGGTGGAGCCAATGGGTTGGGAAGGCGAGGTCTATCAACACGTCGACCCCAACTATCGCGCCCACTACTTGGAGTTCCTCGTTCCGCTTGTGACCTTGATTGGCATTGCAGTCGGCACGGGCATCTATCTTGGCAAGCCTCAAGTCCACTGGGCATTTGCGGTCGCGTTTGCGATCGCCGTGATGATCTCCTTGTTTCGTGGCATGGACTTCTCTTCGCTTGTCGATGGTGTCGGCGATGGGCTCAAGAGCGTCACGGTTGCCTCCGTGGTTCTTGTGCTGGCAGTCGTGCTTGGCGGGTTGACGCGTGAGCTGGGTGCGGGCCTGTATGTATCGGCGGCGCTGGGCGACAATCTGCCGCTGACCGCCTTTCCGGGACTGTTGTTTGTCTTGACGGGCTTGATTGCGTTTTCGACGGGTACCAGTTTTGGCACCTACGCGATCGCCTATCCGCTGACGATGCCGATGGCTGTCGCGATGGCGGAAGGACTGCCGGTGGATGCCAGCGAGTGGTTTGTCATGATCTGTTTCGCGGCAGTCCTGAATGGCAGCGTGTGGGGCGATCAATGCTCGCCGATTTCTGACACCACGATTCTCAGCTCGCTGGTGTCCGGGTGCGATTTGATGGAGCACGTACGAACCCAGATCGTTCCGGCATTGTTGGCCGGATTGCTTGCCGTCATCACGTGGACGGTATTGACGATCGTCGTGACGTAAGACTTCTCCACCCGATATACTCAATCATCAATTGCTTCCCCATCCCAACTCCCCCGCCGCCAGCAATGCCGCCCCTCAAGATTGCCATCATCGGAAGCGGCATCGCAGGCTTGGCCGCTGCTCATTGGCTTCAGCAAGAAAAGGACGTCCGCGTCACCTTGTTCGAGCAGAGCGACAATCTCGGTATGGACTGCCATCGCGTCGACTTGGAGATGGGAGACGATCGTGTTTCAGTCGACGTGCCTTCCAGGATGTTCAACACCGCGCAGTGGCCCAACTTGGTCGATCTGTATGACCAGATCGGCGTGGCCTACGATCCGGTCGATGCGTGCCAATCATTTACAAAGCGGTGGGCGTCCGCCGTTGATGCGACCGACGATACCTATCTGAAGTTTGATGTCGCATTCAGGCCCGATCTTGCTCTCCGGCAAATGCTGAAATCAAAGCCAAGGGCGATTTTGTCAGAGGCGGCGCGGCTAATGAACGAGGGCCGCCGCGACTTGGATAAGGGCATCAACCGAGCACAAACACTCGGTGAGTACCTCGCCGACAACGAATACACGACCTCGTTCAAAAAGGAATTTCTGTATCCGACACTTTCTTCTACCGTTTGCACCTGTTCCTACGCGAGCCTGGACAGTTACCCGGCACACATCATCCTGGGGACGCTGCGGTGTTTGACGGACGATCGAGCGTTGCTCCGCACCCGTCATGGGACTCGGGATGTTGTCACGCGGCTGGCGTCGGATTTGGCTGATGTCCGGACAAATCATCCGGTCAAATCCCTGGTCGACAACGGGGATAACGTCACCATCTCTTCGGCAGGCGGCTCGATCGAGAACTTTGACCATGTGATTGTTGCCACGCAAGCGAACACGGCCCTGTCTTTGCAGCCCGATATCCCTTACTTCGAACGTGAGTTGTTGGCGTCCATCCCTTACCAAGATATTGACGTGGTCGTGCACACCGACGCACGATTGATGCCGTCGCGTCAAGCCGATTGGCGGACGTTCAACATGATCGTCCACGAAACGGATGCAAACGAAACGATCGACGCTGCGATGTGCACGGTTTGGCTGAATCGGTTTGACGCTGCGCTGCCGAGCACTGCCGAACGTCTTTCAAACCATTGGTCCGTTGCTCGAACCTTCGTCCACGAACGTCGTCGCTCGGATCAAGTTGCAACGGCCGGCTGTCAACGCACAATCGATGCATGGACTGGCAACACTGGAAGACCTGCATGAGTTGCTTGACCGTCGGATTTGGTACTGCGGCGCTTGGGCGGTCGCTGGAGTTCCGTTGCTGGAAACCGCCGTTGTGTCCGCCAAACGGGTTGCTGATTGCGTGCTGCAATTCAGGAACGCACCGTGCTGAGCGGCTGTCCCTGAACCATTTCCCGTCGGACGGGAACACGTTTTCCTCGCGTAAGGCGGCGAATCATGACGTACGTCTCTTTGCATGCACCGTTGGTTTCGGTAGCCTAATTGGACAGAGCCAGTTCTGACCCGAAACACCGTGTTTCGCCGCATCATTAGCCGATGGGCGTTAGCCCCGGTTTTGTGGCGGGGAAAACCGCGGCTAACGCCGTGCGGCTGATTAAATCGGCACGCCGCTAACGCGTGGCGGCTGATAAAAGTGGCGCTGTCCAACTAAGAGCGTGTTTTAAAAAGGGGTCTGACCCTTGGTGGGCGAGAGGTTACTGCAAGCCAAACTCGGCACCGGGCACTTTTTTCCTTTATCCAGATCGGTTTAAGAGAGGGTCAGACCCCTTTTTAAAACACGTTCTTAGCGTCGAGTGAGAAATAAGTTCGACGTCACCTCTCCCGCTTGGACCGCAAACCGCACGATGCGTCGCAAACTGTTTGTCCATTTCACATTTCCGTTTGAGTAACTGAATACATGATCCAGCGAATTCTTGTCACCGGTGGAGCCGGGTTTCTCGGCTCACATCTTTGCGAAAAACTGGTCGAGCAAGGCCACGACGTGATTTGCTTGGACAATTTCTTTACCAGCCAGAAGGCCAACGTCTCGCATCTTTTGGACGAGCCCAATTTTGAGTTGATTCGGCATGACATCACGCTGCCGGTGCATCTGGAAGTGGACCAGATCTACAACATGGCCTGTCCCGCGGCGCCGGGACATTACCAGTTCAACCCGATCAAGACGATCAAGACCAGCGTGATGGGCTCGATCAACGTGCTGGGAATGGCAAAGCGATGTGGTGCCGCGGGTGTTGCAGGCGAGTACGAGCGAGATTTATGGTGATCCCGAAGTGCATCCGCAGGTCGAGTCGTATCGCGGCAGTGTCAATCCGATTGGCATTCGTGCCTGCTACGACGAGGGCAAGCGTGTCGCCGAAACGTTGTTCATGGATTATCACCGCAGTAACAAGGTCGACATTCGGATCGTCAGAATTTTCAACACGTACGGTCCCCGCATGCATCCTTACGACGGCCGGGTCGTCTCGAACTTCATTCGTCAAGCATTGGCAAACGAAGATATCACGATCTTTGGTGACGGCTCACAGACGCGATCGTTCTGTTTTCGCGACGACCTGATCGAAGCGATCATTGCGATGATGAATAACGATGATCGATTCATCGGTCCGGTGAACATCGGCAACCCGGACGAGTTTACGATTCGACAATTGGCCGAACATGTCATCGATTTGTCCGGCTCGTCCAGCAAGCTGGTCGAGCGTCCGTTACCCTCGGATGACCCGACGCGTCGGCGGCCCGATATCTCGTTGGCCAAAGAAAAACTGGGTTGGGAACCGCAGATCCCGCTCGCTCAAGGACTGAAACAGACGATCGACTGGTTCAAATCGATCGATCTGTCTGATTACCGACCGCCGACGCCGAACTACACGTAACGACTTGGCTGCTTGCGGATTCGCATTGGGATATGATCGTGCTGGGACTCGGCAGGCTAAACGCGAGAGACGAAAAATCCCCGCCCCGAAGTTCGGGGCGGGGGGCAATGGCTTGCTGAAATTCTCGACCGGGAAATTAGAAATTCAAGCCCACGCGGAACGTTGGTCCAGCCAGTCCAAAGTTAGGACTGATCAAGCCGACAATCGAACCGCTTTGCCAGTTCTGAGCCTCGAACCCAAACTGAGTCACCAGCTGGGCACATCCTCGCAAATCAAACGTGCGTTCAGCAGCGATTCTTCCTTCCCAAACTTGCATCGTGCTGTCGTCTGCTTTGACCGTGACGATCGTAGGAATGCTGACCGAAGCGTCCGTCAACAGCAAGCTAGCACGCCCGCCGATGACCAGGTCCCACTTGGTCCGCCCCAGACCGCGACGCATTCTTGCGCCAATGGTGGGGCCGACGCCTTCCGACGTGAAGTTGAGAATCTCGCCGCCGAGTGGTGGAACGTTGAGGCCGCTTTCCACGTAGCCATAGCGAATGCCGGCCGAAACCAGCGTATCACTGCCGTAGAATTCTTTCCGGCTGGTCAGTTCAAGATCGAAAGCATGCATCTCCAGCCCGGTTGTGATTCCGAACGCACCAACATTGTCAGTGGATTGGTCAAATTGCCAATACGTTGCGCGAAAACCCAGGCCGTCGCTGCGTTCGCGGCCCAGAAAAATTCGTGGTGATGCTTCAAAATCCCATCCGGGGATGAGTGATCCGCTGACATTCAGCGGATTGATCGTGCCGGACAGGCTTCCCGTGTAGGGTTTCAAAACCGCCAGTTCGAAGCCTGCATAATGCTCGGGATTGCACAGTGAGTTCGTGGCAATGCGGCGACTTGGAATCGGGCATGGATTGCAACTTGCTGCTGGCGCTGCCGTTGCCGTTGGACGTGATTCCAACATCGCGATACGAGACTCGAGTTGAATGATCTGGTCCTCAAACGACATCCCGGTCGCTGTGAGTGTGGTCTCCTCGAGAACAACGGGTCGGACCAACCCGTCCTCTGCGGATGCAGTCGAGGAGGTGAGCGTGAACGTGATGGCCGCCAAGACGGCAACACAACACGGTTGATAGATACGCATTGATCGTGCCTCCATGCACAAAGTGGATTCGCCTTCTGGAGCCGCAAAGATGTGACATCCATGCCACGGCCGATTCCGTTTGAATCAGCGAATTCATTGCCGGTACGGAGCAGCAATGCTTTGACGGACAGAAGGGCTATAGCGATGGATTCGACCAACCCATCTCGTTTGCTGTTGCCGAGAGTTTTCTCGCAGAAGAACCGGGAAATCCCGAACAAGCCGAACTTTGGCGGCGTCAAACGGGTCTCATAATCGGCTCAGATTTTACAGCCGATAAGAGCAGACCGAAAAAGGGTAAACAGACTTATAGGTCGCACCCGTATCGGCCGCGAAAAAAAGAAAATCTGAGCTCGGCTTCGCTGCATCTGGGGAACGGCGCTTTGAAAACATGGTTTGATTTTGAAAACGGCGCGTGGGCGACAAGGCGGAACAGCAGGAGCGGCGGTGCTGCCGTCTTTGCCTCGGGGGAGATGGGAAAGTCTGACGTCAAGACAGCAGCTAGGGGGGACTGTCGCCGCCACACCGACTCGACAACGGCCTTTCTCATGCCGTGATTTCAAACTTGCCGCTTTGCTAGTTAAAACGACCATTCTGCCGCAAATGGAGGGCGCGGAATCCGTTGAAAAGAATTTGCAAATTTTCTGCGAGATGGAGGGTTGTATCGCCTCTGAACGAAGTTTAATAGAT
The DNA here is from genome assembly GCA_963714715.1 of Pirellulaceae bacterium. Taxonomy (GTDB): domain Bacteria; phylum Planctomycetota; class Planctomycetia; order Pirellulales; family Pirellulaceae; genus JBFJVZ01. The sequence continues at coordinate 190,681 of CAVQPV010000027.1, forward strand.
TGAGAAACCACCCCTGCTGGCTGTCCCGTAACCGACCAGGTCGGTTACCATGGATACTCCCAATTGTTCCGTGCCGGTGCCCAATAACGGAAGGACCGTAAGAAAGATGTCGAACACTCCGGAAGACAAGGCGATTGCTCCGGACTTCGTGCGAGCGAAGAACCGACGAGACGCCGTTGCCCGCATGATCGCCAAAGATCCGATTCTCAGTCAGTTGTATGACGAAGGGCCCAATCGCGACGGCAAAGGCGGCTGGGTGAACATGATTCGCGACCAACACAGTCAAGCCTATCGTTTGCTGTTCTATCTCGATCGCATTCGCCTCTCAAAAAAGCACTCTGGGAACAAAGAGCCCTATGAAGTGATCTATGGAGTGATCGACCCTTCCAGAGAAGAACCTAATTTTCCTCGCGCCCTTTATACGACCAGTGGTGCGGTCAACTTGATGCGGGATGGGATTCCGGGCGACCATTTCGTTCGTCTGCTGAGGCTAGACCAGTTTGAAATTGAACCGTTGTCTCAGGCGCGTGATCTGCTCGTATCAAGCCTGTGGGACCGCGGCTGCGTTTACGTTTGCATCTACGACAAGGAGCGTGAGGCGCTGCGGATTTTGGACTTGCGCGAATACACAGAAATCTACTTCGTTCCGCAACGAAAAGAGATTCAAGTTCGCAACGAGAACGATATCATCATCGGTGACATGACCGACGTCCGTCCATTTTTGCTGCGACTGTCAACTGCGGAGAAAGAAGTTGAATCCGAAAGTGAATTTGACCGAGCGACTCGGGAAGCCCAGGAGACTCTGCAGCGAAAATAGCCCGTGTGCTTGAATGCTTTCCAGCCGGCAACGTCGCCGGCAATTAAATTCAGCCGTTGGCTGAATCGGTGCGAACCGTGGCACTTGGTACCTCGGTTTCCTGAATCGGCGGTTCAGCCAGTAGCCAATGCAAAGCACTTGATTCCTGCAGGAAAAAACGGATGTTCGTTCCGTTGTTAATCGCAACGGTCTCAAAGAACCGGTCGCTTTCCTGAAATTCCGGATTGGCCACGACGGCAATTCGATGCTTCTTGGTCCGCACCAACTCTGAAGCGACTTTACCGGCACGGTAGTTAATCAACACGCTGGCGTCCACGCGCATCTGGTGCTTGTCAATCAGCATGCGGTGATGAACCGACTGGTCAAACTCAGCGATGATCTCTCGAATAGCGCCGATACTATTCAGGTCTGTGTACAGACCTGTCATCACGACCTTGAAATAGGAAGAAGTTTCAACAAACTGCAATTCTAAACTCATCGCCCCACTCGCGAACAAATGCCCCTTCGCGTTTCACACCAAGAGCGTACCTTGTCGGTAGGCGGCTTGGCTAGCGGCGATCATCACGGTCAGTCAAACGCGGCGCAGGTTCGCAAGCTTCTGATTTCGGCAGGTACAAGTCTTTTTGCTGTAATGTCGAGCTTTTTCGACGTGATAGCACCTCACGATGATCCCGTTTTCGGGTCAAAAAAATTGTTTTGGCGGACCTCGGTGATAACTGTTAGACTTTTCAGTGGCTGCCCAACACTCTCCTCCAAATTGGCAGGCAAGAACAATGCACGCGCCAACACCTCCTCCTGTTGTTGCTCCGCCAGTGGTTGCTCCACCGGTGATTGGTTCGCAGCGGGACGCTGATCCGCCAGCCCTGAATCCAAGAGATCAGTCGCCGCCGCTGATAGATCGAATCGTTCGGAACATCAAGATGGGTGGTGTTTGTCTGATCGTTGGCGTGGTCTTTGGTCAGACCTGTTTGCTGGTTCGCGATCATTTGCGAACCGCGGACGCGGCGGATCGTGACAAGCAGTCAAAGGCGATCGTCAGTGACTCCGCGGCGGCTCAGTTACTGACGGCTCCATCGACGGGCGGCGAAACTGTATCGGCATCGATCGTTTCTTGGCGACCGATGAATCAAGCAGCGATTGGGAACGGCAGCAACGTCGGGATTGGGATCAACCGCCTTGAGCTGGACACGAAATCGCCCGGCGAGACAGAACTCGCCGAACAGACAGTCGCATCAGAACCTGAATCGATCACGGATTCGCCGCAGACCCTGCCCACGATTCCTGACACGGTCGGTAAGGTCGCGGTCGACGAACGGCTGCCGGCCACATCGAGCGAAGATTCGCCAACAGATGAGCCGATCGCTGCTGACTTGTCGCAGGTGATCGACTCATTGGAGACCTTGGCGTCGCCGACCAAGACCGCACATCCCCTTTGTGAAGACGGCACTTGTCAACAAAGGATGGAATCACTTGGTACAACTTTGCAGTGGGCCGACTCGCCCGCTGATGCGTATCGGATGGCAGGTGAGCAAGACAAACTTGTCTTCTTGATCCATGTCTCCGGCAACTTCGAGATTCCCGGCTTTACGTGAAACAACGCCTCCAAATTCAGGGCGGGCGCTCTGTCAGACCCCGAAGTTGGCGACCTGTTCGCCCACAACTTCGTTTCAGCTCATCAGCAAGTCGGTGATTTCAAGGTCACCAAGGTTGGCAGTCAGGTCAACAAGAATGGCGGTAACGTCGCCAGTCATTTCCTGACGCCGGATGGTCGCGTCATTCACTCGGTCACCGGGCCGGTGTCCGCGAGAGTCTTGATGGACGAGGCGCAGTGGGCGATCGACATGTATGCCGAGGCAAAGTCACGGCGACCTGAAAGACGTTTCGACTATGTCGCCGCCGCGCATCAGCAAGCCGGCTGGTCAGCGGTCAGTGGTCAGGATCGCAAGGTCCATGAATTGTTCATGGGCAGACCGCTCGCTCATTTGCAAAGCGTTTACCGCGAGATCTTTGAAGAGATCCTTGGTCAACGCGTTAGTAAGGCAGGGCCACGCTTGGCTCAAGCATCGATTCGACTCGACTACGCAAGAAAGACAGGCCGTCCAATTCTGTTTGTCCTGCATGACGGTAACACCTGGTCGAATCCCGCCTTCAGTGCGACGACGCAATCGTTGATCGGCGAGTTTGTTGTGATTGTGATGCCGCTACGCGAGTCACCGGCACTTAGCCAACTGACGGGGCAACCACCGTTTGAGGCCACCAGTTCGGCGCGACCGTTGTTTGTCGTTGCGCGCAGTGATTGCCGGCAGTTGGCGTCCGTCGCGGGTTGGTATGAACACGAACTGTCAACCGGCTTGGCAATGGGCTGGGCGGATGCATTGGAACGCAAACCAACGAATATCCGCTCGCTGGTTCGAGCCCAGCGACTGTTGCGCAAGGCGAATCCGGAATCCGCAGATCGAGTTCGCGAACTGACCATTCGTGTCCAGCAAGAACAGCGAGCGGCACGAGAAGCGGCCAAGCAACCTTTGCCTAAGTTAGCGGCCAGATAAGCGCCCAGCGGGCGTATGCGGCGGCAAAGTTTGTTTGGCGGCAAGGCCTTCTGAACGCAACGCGTCTCCCCTCTGAACGGGTCTCTGCGGCAAGATTGCGGCCCTTGCTTTCGGTGATGGGCTCGCTTAACTCGTACAAACCGTCTAATCAGCCAGCCAACGGCCCAGCGTACCGAGTTTTTCCCTCATCGGCGACTCACACGACGTAATGTTCAGTGTCCGTTTCATGCGTTGTAAATGAGTCGAACAAATGAAAATAAGCACACTGATCGCCGTTCTATTTATTGGTGCCATCGTCTATTACGTTACCGGCGCAGGCGCGTTATTTGGCTTTGTCGGTGGCTCAAACTCAGACGAGTCGACGCGGCGGCCGAGTGTCGAAATCATCGGCGACTATCATCAGAATCCCTTCGTGACAGCAGAGTCCGACAGGAATTGAAGCCGCCGTATCCGGTTCACGGTCTTTTTTTTGACAATGCGCCCAATTCGGCCGATAGCGCCCTATCGGAAATGGCGGCATTCCGCCACCATCCAGCCACACATTTTTTACAACGTGGAACGGGATGGCATCAATGCGGCTTCGGAATTCGGCAGACTATCGCTCGCTGGTCTGGGTCGCGATGGCGATTTCCCTGGTGGTTGCCCAGTACTGTAACCCAGCATTGGTCGTTTACCTTTGTCCAATCAGTTGTTATCTCGCCATCGCGTTAGGCACGGTCACGCATAACCACAATCATCGACCGACCTTTGAAGGTCGTCGGTGGAACGACGCGTTTGGCCACGTGTTGACGTTCTTTTATGGCTACCCAACGTTGATGTGGGTGCCGACTCACAACTTGAATCATCACCATTTTGTTAATCGTCCGGGCGATGCGACAGCAACTTGGCGATACAGCAACAAGCACAATTTCCTGGTGGCGATTACGTATCCGCTGGTCTCGGGATTTCACCAACGAGTCCCGATTCGCCAATACATTGACCGTGTCAAAAACCGGAAACCGAGTCTCTACTCACGCATTCGCACTCAATACGTGCTGTGGATCGGATCTTACCTTTTCATGCTGGCGTTAGCTGGTTTCCTTTATCACAAGCAGCAAACGGGGCTTGGCTTGTACCTCTGGTTCTTTTCGGTGATTTTGCCGGCGTTTCTTTCGACCACCGTCATCATGGTGTTTAACTATATTCAGCACGTGCATACCGATGCCTGGTCGGAGCACGATCATTCTCGAAACTTTACTGGTTGGTGGTTTAACTTTCTGTTTTTCAACAACGGCTACCACACCGCTCATCATGAAGAGCGGGGATTGCATTGGAGTCAGTTGCCAAAGGCGCACGCCGCGATCGCCGCTTCGATCGACCCTGTCTTGAATGAACGTAATCTGCTGTGGTTTTTCTTCCGCCAGTACCTGCTGTCCTATTTCGTCCCCAGCCTGGCGACGACACAAATCGGAAACGAGCCCAACGCCGAAAGAAAGCCGCTCGAACAAACAGTAGAAGTCGAACAGGAACGGTCGGTCGGCCGCTACAAGCAAGCGGTCTGAGAACGTGTTTTAAGTGAGGGGTCTGACCCTCTTTTGAACCGATCTCGATAAACGAAAAAAGTGTCCGGTACCTAGTTTCGCTTAGTAAGCTCGCGCCCACAAAGGGTCAGACCCCTTTCTTAAAACACGTTCTCAGGCCGGATTACTGTGGCTGGACCGCTTCGGCGGGTCCATCGCGGCCTGCCCGGTGGGAGTGCACCGATTGCCTTCCGGCTTTGACGATATTTCGCAGCATCCCGGCAAACACGATCTGATGCAGCGGATAGATCGCGTACCAATAGACGAGCCCGAATAGGCCGACAGGGTCAAAGATCGCGGTTTGCCGCACGGTGGTTTTGCCGTCCTCCCCACTGACCTCGAACTCCAGCCAAGCACGCCCGGGAACTTTCATTTCGGCTTGCAATCGCAGCAACCGGTTTGGCTCATATGCTTCCACGCGCCAAAAATCGAGTGCGTCTCCGACCCGTATCATCTCTGGGTCGCGCCGACCTCTCCTGACTCCCACACCGCCGACAAGCAAATCCAGAAAGCCGCGAAGTCGCCACAGCCAGTTCCCATAGTACCAACCCGTCTGTCCGCCGATCCGTTGAATGGGTGCGAACGCCTCCGCTGGCGAAACGTCTGTTTCTTCGGTTCGTGAATCGACCAATCGCGAGCCGAAGCGGACGCCGCCCCAGGTTCCAGGATTTCCCGATGACGACAAGGCATCCGACCAATGGGTTGCAGCGAACTCGCGGTCCTCGTTAACCAACGCTCGCGCAATTGCCTCCGGCAGCGGTCTGGGGCGAACCGAGAACGCGGTTGCTGTGAGGTTATTCGAGACGACGGTGGGATTCTTCAAGCTTTCGACCAACTTTCTCCCCACGCGTGCATACAGTGGCGTGACCAGCCCAAGCCAGAGGCTGGACAAGTACGGTGTCAGCAGCGGCACGGGGATCATCAACCTGTGAAGCCTCCTTTGCCGCGCATACTCCTTCATGATCTGCCCATAAGAAACTTGATCGGGACCACCAATCTCGTAAATCATGGACTCGCTCCCATCCAATTCGATCGATTCGATCAAATAGGACAACACGTCTTCAACCGCGATCGGCTGCGCCAAAACATTCACCCACTTCGGACAAATCATCACTGGCAATCGTTCCACCAATGCGCGAACCATTTCAAAGGAGAGGCTGCCGGAACCGATCACGATCGAGGCACGCAGTTCGATGACCGGCACACCAGAAGAACGCAAGATGTCACCTGTTTCCTGACGGCTTCGTAAATGTTTCGACAGCGTCCCATCGCGATTTCCCAGGCCGCCGAGATAGATGATTCGACGAACGCCCGCTTCTCGAGCCGCCCGTGAGAAATTCTCAGCCGCAAGTCGATCTGCGTCTTCAAAATCCGCTTTGGAACCCATCGAATGCACAAAATAGAAAGCAGTTGCGATTCCATCCATCGCGGGCGGAAGCGACTTTACATCGAGCACATCGCCGCAGACGATTTCGGTGCCATCACTGACAACGCCTTCCAAAGAGTCGGGCCGTCGCGTCAGACATCGGACCTGATATCCCTGGCTTTCCAGCAGCGGAAGCAATCGGCCGCCCACATATCCAGTGGCCCCGGTCAATAGCACGTTGTGGTTGTTAACTGACATCAATTGCCTTGGTTTTTCCTCAGCCGCCCGTGCTGTTACCTCGTCCACTCGGAGATCATAACGCTTTTAAGCTGTGAAGATGTGTAGAGACCAATGCCCAGAGGGAGAGTGAAGCAAAGATTTACAGACCGCACGACCTCCTACGCGAGAGGGAGAAGCACGCCGGCTCAGGAACGTCACAGGACCGAGCTGTTCCGCATCAACTCATGGTAGCAGCGTGCCAACCACGTACCGTTTCAAGGCTTGTCGCGACATTGTCAGCCGGCTATCTGAAGTTCGTCGACGCACCGGGGTAATACCACGGTCCGCCGGTCGAAGTCGCGGAACCAGATGTCGACCGCGTTGTCCCGAAAGCGCTCTTGCGAATCCCGAACGCGTAGTAATCCGAATAACGAGGAAGCAGAGTTTGGAATGCTGGGGTGCGCAGCGAGGGGCTTCGACAATCCAGACACGACAGTGGAGAAGAGTGGAGGCCGATCGAGCGGCAGCCTGTAACGGTCAAGGGGAGCGGATTGCAAAAGCGGTCCCGTGGCGATGTTCTGTCGCGAACGCTGTCCGGACGAAAGAAAACCAGCTGCCGCAGCAGCTGTCGCCTCTGCAGTTGCACTGGCTCTGTCAGTGGCATGCCGTCCAACCAGGCTGGGTCACACAGACCTGCCTGCTCCAACAGAGTACGAGACTCGACGTAGCTCCGGGGGTGTGATCTTGTTAGCGGCTGCACCGTCCAATCGCCCTCCGCGAGCGAAGTCGATACCAGCGTGTGCGTGGGGGCCGGCTGATCCTGATCGGCCTCGTCAGGCTGCAGCATCATCTGGTGAAGAAAGCGGTTTTCTTCGAGCCGCATTGCCGCCAGGCGTTCTTCCGCGGCGAGTCGTTGTGCACGTTTGAATTCCAGCTCCAGTCTTGCGTTGCCCCGTTCTTTTTGTCGTCGCTCCGCTAAGGAAACTTGCCACGGGTCAGGGAGGCTGTCGAACTTGCTGACAGAATTGGTCGACTTCTTTTCCGCCGCCTGGAGTCTGGCGACCACGGCTTCACATTGCTGCAACTCGGCAAGCAACGCGCCGTGACGGGCCTCTGCTCTTGAATTCTCGCGGCGAAGGTCAAGCAGATATTGAACCGCCTCCTGATGCAAAAAAAACGAAGCTGGCAGCGAGTCGATTTTCCAAACGTGGTCCAGCGGGGTCGATTTAGATTTCTGAAACGCTAGCGGAGTTGTCTCGTGTTCGGCAGAGCGGAGAAGTGATTGGCAATACGTTTCCAGGCTGGCTTGCCGTTCGCGCCAACGATCAAGATTGGATTTGGCAGCCAGCATGCTCTCCTGGGCCGCTGCTACCTCAGCTTTCGATGCGAATCCTTGCTCGTGAAGCTCGTCGATCATCTCCTTGCGTTCTGACAGCCGCCTGAAAGCGACACGTGCGGCCTCGAGTTCGCCTGATTGGCTTTTCTCTGACGCCACCAGTCGTAACGTCGCCGCACAGAGTGCCAAGCCGGATCGAAGTGTGATGTGGGGAGTGTCCGCCGTGGCAAGTAGTGCCGATCTGAGCGACCGCTGCTGTTCGTCTGCTGAAACACCTTGGACAAGCTCTGTTAGCTGCTGCAGACGTACGACTTCCACCTGCTGACGACGCTGTGTCACGCGGGCCAGTTCAAGTTCGGCCCGCGCGACGCCAAGGTCGAGCCTGGCGCGTTGCCAATCATGGCTATCGGGCTGACGTTTCGAGATCGCTTCCAGCCCGCGGACCAGTTTTTCGCAACTCGTGAGTTTCTCGATCGACGCATTGACATCATCGTCGGCGCCGATTGCATCCAGCGATGTTCGCACGTTGTTCAAGTAGATCGCGAGAAGTTCCGGAGAAGCGTGCTGCAGTTCAATCCATCCGATCAGACGTACCGAGCCCGGCAGGGAAAGTTTGATCACCGGGTGCTGACCGGTCCCTGGTGAATCGGAGCTGCCTTGCGAAATTCGCATCTGCTTAGTGCGACGGCACACGGACTCGACGGACTTTGCGAACTTGTGCTGGGCATCGTGTTGAGCCTGCAGACTGGCGACGACCGTCTGCTGTCGGGCAACTTCTAGCCAAGCAGCATGTCCGTTGCTTCGCAGTATTGTCAGCTGTTTTAGATACCATTGTTCCAGGCCCAGTCTTGCTTCCGTGACCTTGGCAACTGCTTGGCTTTGTTCATAAACGAGATCAAATTCATCCGCAGCCGATGGCGCGGACGCGGAAGCACTACGCCCGACCAAGCTGGCCATCAATAGCAGACAGATTGATCCTTGTTGAATGTTCGGCGTCATCGCATCTCTTTTCGCAGCGTGAATAACAGTCCGCCCAATGGCGCCGGAATTCGCGGTCCGGCTATGCCAGGTAAAGAAATCAGACTATGTACGCTGCATGGCAAGGTCAACGAAAAACCTACGCTTCCCAGCGACATTTCCTTTCTTGATGGGTACATCGCCGAGTGAGCGATTTCTGGCCGCGTCGCCGTAATCCTGACGAAATCACGTGCCTGATGCTCGCTCTTCACGCCCCGATCGTTTGACAAACGAGGGCACAAGCGTAAGTTGAATGTCCACGCTGGGCAACGAACAGGGAGCGATGCGATGAACTTGTCACGATGTTTGAATTTGACGACTCGAGCTTTCTTGATGGGTTGCGCGTTCTTCTGTTGCGACGGCCAAATCGTGTACAGCCAAAACCAATTCAGCATTCAGTCCTTTACGACTCGCCCTTTCGTGATCGGTGTCACGCCGGTGATCGGGGCCGGTGGAGCCGTGGGTGGTGTTTCCGTTGATGCCGATGGCGTCGTTGGCCGTGTCGACGCTGGCGATGCCAAAGAGTTACGCGATGCCTGGCTGCGAGCACACCAGCCGATCGCGAAGGAAGTTGCGTTGCAGACGCCGCTGCGCATGATCTCGCTTGCCAGCTTGGATCGTGCGCTCGCGGAGCTGATCGACCGAAAGCAGCAACCGTCCGAAGAAATGTTCTTTTTGGCGGGCTTGCAACGAGTTCAGTACGTGTTTGTCGTCCCGGATCGTCATGACGTCGTGTTAGCAGGCCCCGCCGGTGCTTGGCAGGCAAATGCGGCGGGCGAGATCGTGAGCGTTTCAGCCGCAGCGCCGGTGCTGCGACTGGATGATCTTGTCGACGCTCTGCGGACGTCACGCCAAACGCGTGAGACGGGGATCACTTGTTCGATCGAGCCCACCGAGGAAGGACTGAAGAGGTACGCGCGTTTGAAGTCAAGACGCTTGACGTTTAGCGAAGCGGCCGTGAAGGCAATGGAGAAAGCGATCGGTCCACAGCGAGTCATCCTGGGCGGGATTGAGCGTGACAGTCATTTTGCTCGCGTGATGGTTGCCGCCGACTACATGATGAAGCGATTGGCAATGGGTTTCGAGCCGTCACCCGTTGGCCGGATGCCCAGTTATTTGGAGCTATTGAAGCATCATCCCGGACCGGCACGCGTGACCTCACCACGCTGGTGGATGACGGCCAACTACGAACCGGTGCTGCGTAGTCCCGATCGTCTCGCCTGGCAGATTCGCGGGCAAGGCGTCAAGACATTGACGGAGGACAGCATCTTGGATGCGCGTGGCGAGCGGGCAATCCCGCAACGGCCGAATCGGCTGGCCCAACAGTGGGCCGACACGATGACAACGAAGTATGACGAGTTGTCTGTCGCCGCACCGGTATTTGGCCAGCTGCGCAATTGCATCGATTTGGCTGTCGTCGGAGCGTTGATCGCCAACGAAGGGTTATTGACGGTCGCCGACTGTGAATTAGACGTGTTGCTGGATGCATCTCGACTACAGAGCCCAAAGTTCATGGTGCCCCAATCCGTGCCGTCTCAAGCCTCGCTCGTGAAAGGTCAAAACGGATGGATCGTCAGTGTATCAGGAGGCGTGGAGATCGATGCCTGGTCGGTCATTGATAATGTCCAGGTAGACAAGGAGCTTGAGGCCACCTACCTCAAGGCGACCAAGCTCAATCCAGAGGCTCGTTGGTGGTGGTGACCGCGGCATCAAGGTTGACTCCGCGATCCAGTTCAGCGCGGAACATTGTTTGCCACCACGTTTTCCCATCATCACGCCGCGTATCAAAGAGGCGAAGCAATGAGCACAAAGAAGTTCAACAGTTATTGGCTCGCTGCGTTCGCGGCGCTGCTGCCATTGGCTTTATCTGCCTCCGTGTTGTCCGCGGAAATGGTGGCCGGCGTTGCCAAGGTCGAGATCACGGATCGCGACGCTGGCCCAGTGAATGATCCACTTTACGTCAAGGCACTGGTGCTAAGAAACGAATCGACGTGGGCGGTCATCATCACTGTCGACGCCGTGGCCATCGGCGAGATCGGGCGTATCGGCAACGACTACTTGCCAGGGGTTCGCTCGCAAATCCAGAAATCCTTGGCCATTCCCCCAGAAAACATTCTGGTCAACGCCAGCCATTGTCACGGAGTCGTTGGCAAGGATGTTGACGTTCGCACGATCAAAGCGGTCAAACAGGCGGCAAACAGCATGGCCCCGGTCCATGTTGGAGTCGGACGAGGCCATGAAGATCGAATCATGGAGAACCGTCGGCTGATCATGAAGGACGGTCGGCAGATCGACGTACGCCACGCTTACTCGATGCCACCGGATGAGGCAGTCGCGTCCGTGGGGCCGATCGATCCCGAAATCGGTGTCGTACGCTTTGACCGCATGGATGGCCGCACCATGGCAGTCCTGTACAACTTTGCTTGCCATCCCATCCAGGGTGTTCCGAGCAAAGGCAACACGGCGGACATTGTCGGGTACGCTTCTAAGGTGATCGAAGAGAACTTGGGCGACGACACGGTGGCCTTGTTTCTGCAAGGATGTGGTGGCGATATCAATCCAGTCTTTTACAAAGATGTCGATCACCCGCGAAACGCTGAGCCGCTGGGAAACATGCTTGGTCTGAGTACTTTGCGGTCGGCTCGCGCAATCAAGCCGCGATCCGATGGACGATTGACCGTCATCAACGAATCGCTTGAATTGCCCAGAGCAGATGTAGCCAACCGAATCATCGAGTTACAGCACCGCCGTGAACAATTGGTTCAGTCGCTACGTGGCACAACGCTCAGCTTGAAAACGTTCGTCCCTTTGCTCGTCAAGCAAAAGCTATCCGGTGCGTTTCCGTCTTACTACTCGCATCAATATATGCACGAGCAAGCGACCGGACGTAACGATCTTTCCAAGTTGGACGCCGAGAATCGCAGTGCGATCAACAGTTACATCCGCAATGTTCAGACAATGGAGCAAATCACTCGACTGAACACGAACCTGGATCTACTGCGCAAGCATCAAGCAGAAAACATGAAAGCCGAAAAGCGGATGATTGATGTTGAATTGATCGGCATGCGTATCGGCGACTGTGTGTTAACGAGTTTTCCCGGCGAGTTGACGGTACAGATCGGGATGAACATCAAAGGCAAGTCCCCGCACGAATTCACGTTTGTCGCGGGCTATACCAACGGCTACATCTACTACGCACCAACCACGCAGCAATTGAAGAACGTCGGTGGAGCCCAAGAAGACAGCGACTGCATCCTCGCCCCGCATTGGCAAGCCATTTATGAACAGAAAGCGGGCGAGATTCTGGCTAGACTCTGATCAAACAACCAAGCAATTTCAGGCACGGAGATTCAAATGATGCGACCTTCCCTATTCGCTGCGATCTTGACATCGGTTTTTTTGGCCGACTTGCCCGCCAATGAGCCAGTGGTGGACGCGGGTAAGTTTACTTCGTTGCAAGCGGCTGCCGACGCGATACCCGACTCCGGCGGTGTGCTGCAAATCCCACCCGGCACTCATGAGATCACGGAGCCGATCTTGATCAAGACGGGCGACACCAGAATCACCGGCGTCGGCACGGCCTCGCATATCGCCAACAAGAACAGCGAAGGCAAACCCGCCATCTTGATCGAGAACCCCGCGTTCCCCGGCAAGGCGACGCCAACCAAAGAACGGTTGTGGCGGGTGAGCATCGCCAACCTGCGGATCACCGGCAACGAAAAGAGCGGCCCAGGAATCGAAGCTCGCTACGTCGAAGAGATCTTGGTCCAAGGCGTCACCAGCAGTCACCACGGCGGCGACGGACTGCGGCTTCACTTCTGCTATGAAGACCCGCGGGTCAGCGATAATCTGTTCACGTACAACAAACAATGTGGAGTCTACTTGGAAGGCTGCCATGACATCATCGTTTCGGCGAACCAATTCGAGGAAAACCAAGACGCATTGAAATGCATCGATTCGTTCAATCTGGCGATGAGTGGCAACAATCTGGACGATCACTTGGGCGACGGCGTGGTGATCGAAAACACCTACGGTTCGGTGGTTGCCGGGAACATGATCGAGGAGTGCCAAGGCTGGGCGATCGTACTGGATCGGGACTGCTACGGAATCACCGTCTCCGCCAACGTCATCGCTCACGATTTCGCGGGCGGGATCGATCTGCGGGACGCTCACGGGTGTGCGATTTCGGCAAACACGTTCACAATCGTCAAGAATGTTGGCGTTGCGGTCGGCAGCGAATCAGCCGGCATTACCATTACCGGCAATAACTTCAGTGACACTTGGGTCGGCAACGACGAAAAGGGAAACCGATTACAAAAGCGCGAAAACGAACCGAGCACGACGGAGGAGAATCCAAACGAAGCCGGTGGAATCTCGCTGGATAATTGTCGGGCCGTCGTGATCTCGGGCAATCTTTTCTCAGGGCTGAGCACCGACGCGGTCGTGCGCAAAGGCGATTGCCGGAAGATCCTTTTCAACGGCAATGGAGTCGACGAAGACGATTGAAAGGAGAGAGGTAAATCATTCCTGTAGAGACCATGACCAAAGCCACGGAAATCTTTGACAAAGTGCCGGATATCAAGCACGTCGAAACCGGCAATCGAGACAGACTCGCAGGAGTTTGAAAAAGTCGTTCGCTCCCGCAGGAGCACCCGTGTTTTTAGCGACGAGCAAATACCTGTCGAGGTGATGCGTCAATGCCTGGAGCTGACACTTCTGGCTCCAAATTCATCGAACTTGCAACCTTGGGAGTTTTATTGGGTAAGAGATGAGGCGAAGAAAAAGGAACTTGCCAGACTGTGTTTGGGGCAACCGGCTGCAACGACCGCTCAGGAGTTAGTTGTCTGCGTGGCGCGTCTGGATACGTGGAAACGCCATCGCCAGATGATGTTGGAGACGCTTTTCAAGAATCGGATGCGGAGATCCCGCAAGCTGCTTTGCAGTATTACAAACGACTGGTTCCGTTGGCGTACGGCCAGGGACCGCTGTATCTGTTGGGGCCGATCAAGAAATTGGTTTTCAACTGCTTGCGTTAACCAAGCCGATGCCTCGCGGACCGGCAGGCAAAGCGGACATGCGCGTTTGGGCACATAAGTCGACGGCCTTGGCGTGTGAGAATCTGATGTTGTCGTTGCGAGCTTTCGGGTACGACAGTTGTCCAATGGAAGGGATGGATGGGATTCGCATCAGGAAGCTGCTAGAGCTGCCGCGAGCGGCCGAAGTCTGCATGGTCATTTCGGCCGGGAAGCGTGCAGAGAACGGTATCTATGGACGCCAGATTCGCTTTGACAGATCGTTGTTTGTTTTTGAGGTCTGGAAATCGTGTTGTAAAAAGGCGTCTGACCTTTGTGGGCGAAAGGTGATTGCAAGGTAGACTCGGAAGCGGACATTTTTTTGTTTATCGAGATCGGTTCAAGAGAGTGTCAGACTCCTTTTTAAAACACGTTCTAAATCGCAAGATACCGATTTTTCGTCGAAAGCTTGCCTGCAGAACTGGTCAAACAAGCGCTTGGTAACGATACTAATCGGTCCTTCCAATCCCGCGTCCCACCCGATGGCCGTCGCCGTATGCCCAAGCTTTCTGGCCTTGTTTTTCTGCTCTTGGTGAGTGTTTGCCTTGACATCGCGGTCGCTCAACCTGGCCCTGGACCGTCACCTGTTGTTGTCGCTCCCGTCATCGAGCGCGAAGTTGCCTCGTACCGTCTCTACGTTGCCAACGTCAATGCAAATCGGCAAAGCACGATTGGCAGCGCCGTCGATGGTCGGGTGGTTGAGTACCTGGTCAATGCCGGCCAGCGCGTTGAGGAGGGCCAACCTCTGGCGAAGCTTCGCACGGGCACGATCGAAATCGAAATCGCCGGTGCCGAGGCGCAGTTGGCACTCGCTCAAGCCGAATTGGCCGAACTGAAGAACGGCTCACGTCCGGAAGAGATTGAACTTGCCAAGGCGACCCAGGAGGCCGCTGCTGCTGCCAACGAGTATGCTCAGGCCAAAATGGAGCGGGTAGAACGCCTGTTCAAGACGGGGCCGGTGTCTCCAAAGACGAACTTGACGAGGCGCGTGCCGCGGCACTTGCTGCAGCGGCCGTCGCACGCGGGGCAACAAGCTCGCTGCAAATGGAGCAGGACGGGCCTCGGCACGAGCAGATCGAACAAGCCGCGGCCCGGGTCGCCGTCCAGGAGCAAACCGTCGCGGGGCTCGAAGACCGACTGGCGAAGTACACGATCCGCGCCCCGTTCACCGGTTTTGTGTCGGCGGAACTGACCGAAGCAGGTGCGTGGATCAAGCAAGGTGACCCGATTGCGGAAGTCGTCGAAATTGACCCGGTCGAAATCGAAGTTTATGTACCGGAGGCCATGATTCGTTTTGCTCGGCGCGGCGGCACGTGCGATGTGAGTGTCGAAGCCCGTCCGGAGGAGATCTTTCATGGGACGATCGATCAAATCGTACCGCTGGGAGATCGTCTCGCCCGCACCTTTCCTGTCCGCGTGGTGGTTGCCAATCCCATGACAGACTCGGGGCACAAATTGCTTCCCGGAATGTTGGCCCACGCGACGCTACCAACGGATGAGAAAAGCAATCAGCTACTGGTTCACAAGGACGCCTTGCGGCTTGGTGAAAGCACGACGGTCATGCGTGTCCACGAAGGCAAAGCCGAAATCATCCCGGTACGCACTGGCGCATCTCTGGGCAGTTGGGTTGCCGTCATCTCGTCAGGCGCCGGTCAAGCTGTCCGTCGACGATCTTGTCATCACGCGCGGCAACGAACGATTGCGTCCCGGACAAGAGGTCGTGATTTCCGAACGCCAACCACCGCCCGAAACGTAACGCTCCGCTTCCAAAACCGAGGCCGGCCATTCTCCCTCGGCGGCTCGCGGCAAAGTCCTGCCAATACGCTAAAGCAATACTCCACAGGCGAAAGTCCTTGTCCATGCATCCCATCGAAGCCTGCGTTCGCAATCCAGTCAAAATCGCGGTCGGCGCGTTGCTGATCGTGTTGTTTGGCCTGATCGCCCTGCTGCGGATGCCGATGCAATTGACTCCCGAAGTTCAAACGCCAACGCTGACCGTCGAGACTCGTTGGACCGGCGCGAGCCCGCAAGAAGTGGAACGCGAGATCGTTCAGGAACAGGAGGAGCAACTGCAGAGCGTCGAAGGCGTGCGGAAGATGTCCAGCGAGGCGATGGATTCGATGGCCCGCATTACCCTGGAGTTTTTGGTCGGTACCAACATGGAAGAAGCGTTGCTGAAGGTCAACAGTCGGCTGCAACAAGTTCCCGAGTATCCGGAGGACGCGGACGAGCCGGTGATCTCGGTTAGCAGCGCGTCGGATCGGCCGATCGCATGGCTGATCCTCAGCGCGTTGCAGCCGACCGTGGAAGAAATCGAAACGTTCGCCCAGGAGAATCCGGCGTTGCGTGAAGTTTTGCAGCCCACGCTGCGAACGGACAATCCGGGCCTGCGGCTGCTGCGACTTCGGCGGGCGGCAGAAACAAATCCCGAATTGAAATCGCTGCTGCCGCCGGACTTGAACGTCCCCGGCATGCGCCGTTTCGCCGAAGATACTATCGAAGCCAGACTGGAACGGATCTCGGGAGTCTCCAACTCCAATGTGTTAGGCGGCTTGGACGAAGAACTGCAGGTGATCGTCGATCCGCAACAATTGGCCGCCCGGAAATTGACGATTGAAGATGTTCGGCGTGTGCTCCGCGATCAGAATCAAGACACGTCCGCCGGTGATTTCTGGGAAGGCAAACGTCGCTACGTGGTGCGCACGCTCAGCCAGTTCCGCAGCCCCGAACAGGTTGGCAACCAAGTCCTGGCGAACTCAGGACGGCGCACCGGTGCTGCTGAGCGATGTTGCCGAAATCAAGCTCGGATTCAAGAAACCGGATGGGGTCGTCCGCCGCTTTGGTGACACGTCGATCGCCTGCAATGTGATTCGCGAAACGGGCAGCAACGTGTTGGACATCATGGTCGATTTGCGGGCCGCGGTCGAGGAATTGAATCAGGATGTGCTGCGGCCCAAGCAGCTGCAACTGACTCAGGTCTATGACGAATCAGAATACATCAATGCTTCGGTCGGATTGGTCAACCAAAACATCATCATTGGTGGCACGTTAACGATGCTGGTGCTGATGCTGTTTCTGCATCTTCGAGCCGCGCACGTTGTTATTCGTTCCCTTGATCGCCGTCGTTGCGCTGGCCGCCGCGTTCATCAGCCCCTGGTTCTTTGTCGTTCGTCCTGGCGCTGTTGGTGACAGTTGGGTTTTGGTTCGCGCGAGGTGCGCTGGTCGTTGGTTTAGCGATTCCGATCAGTGTGATCGGCACCTTTCTAATGCTGAATCTGTGGGGACGATCACTGAACGTGATCAGTCTTGCGGGCATGGCATTCGCCATCGGCATGTTGGTCGATAACGCGGTCGTGGTGTTGGAGAATATCTTTCGCCATTTCCAAGAAGGCAAGAAGCCGTACCAAGCGGCCGTCGACGGCACGCTGGAAGTTTGGGGTGCGGTACTCGCGTCAACGTTGACGACGCTGGCCGTTTTTCTGCCGGTGTTGTTCGTCGAAGAAGAAGCCGGCCAGCTGTTTCGCGACATCGCTTTGGCGATCAGTGCCGCCGTGGCGCTTTCCTTGTTGGTCAGCATCACGCTGATACCGACGGCAACGGCCAGGTTGCTTGGCCGCGAACAACGGAGAAAGGATGCTGACAAAGACGAATCACCGCGCGGGAAATTGGAATCCAGATTAGTTTCGCCGTTGAATTCATTTTCCGAACGTTTCGTTCGCGCCGTTGTTGCACTGAATCGATGGGTGCAAGCCAGCCGTACGCGACAAATCGGCCTGGTGACTGGTCTGCTGGCAACCGCGATCGTCGTCAGCTACCTGATGTGGCCGAAAGTCGAATACCTTCCGACCGGCAATCGCAATCTGGTGTTTGGAATCATGCTTCCGCCGCCCGGTTACAACTTGGACGAGTTAACGGCACTCGGGGAAAAGGTCGAACAACACTTGCAACCGTATTGGGATGTGGACCCCGATAGCCCGGAAGCCGAACAGCTTGAGTTTCCGGCGATCTTCGATTTCTTTTTCGTCGCGCGAGGAAGATCCGTCTTTCTGGGCGTGCGCAGCGTCGATCCGACGCGCAGCGGTCGAGCTGATTCCGCTGATCCAGCAATTCCAAGATCCGGGGACCATCATCGTCGCCAAACAATCCAGTCTGTTTGAGCAAGGGCTGACCGCGGGACGCACGATCGACATCGAGATCACCGGCCCGAAACTGGAGCAGCTGGTTGCGATCGGCGGTCAAATGATGGGGCAGATCATGGGCGGTCGTGGCGAACCGCTGATCCCCGGTGCCCAGGCGCGGCCGGTGCCGAGTTTGGATCTCAGCAATCCGGAATATCACGTGTCGCCACGTTTGATTCAGACCGAACAAATGGGTGTCGACGCGACAACTCTTGGCTACACGGTCAATGCGTTGGTCGATGGTGCCTACGCGACCGACTATTTCATCGGCGGCGACAAGATTGACTTGACGATCATTGGCAACCCCGAGTCGATTCGGAATTCGCAAGACCTGCCGGCGATTCCGGTGGCGACGCCCGGCGGGCAACTTGTCCCGCTGTCGTCGTTGGCCGATATTGTCCCCTCCAGTGGTCCCGAGCAAGTGAATCATCGCGAGCGCGAACGGGCGATCACGATCGAAGTCTCTCCGCCGCCGGAGATGCCCCTGGAAGAAGCCTCGAACCGAATCGACCAACAGGTGCTGCGGCCGCTGCGTGAGTCAGGTCAATTGAGCGGGGGTTATCGGATTACGTTGACCGGAACGGCCGACAAATTGCGCGACACCTGGCTGGCGCTTCGCTGGAACGTGCTGCTGGCGGTATTGATCACTTATCTGTTGATGGCAGCGCTGTTCGAAAGCTGGACTTATCCGCTGGTCATCATCATGAGTGTCCCGCTGGGTGCAGTAGGCGGGATTTTGGGACTGCGTGCGTTGGGCGTTTACTTGCAGCTTCAAGACCGCACGCCGCAGCCGTTGGACGTGCTGACGATGCTGGGCTTCGTGATTCTGATTGGAACCGTCGTCAACAACGCGATTCTGATTGTCCATCAGGCATTGAATTTGATTCGCGACAAAGAGATGCTGCCGCAAGACGCGATTGTCGAAAGCGTGCGGACGCGGGTTCGCCCAATCTTGATGACAACGGCGACGACCGTCCTGGGACTGTGCCCGTTGGTCTTGTTTCCAGGTTCCGGGCAGCGAACTCTATCGAGGCTTGGGCAGCGTCTTGCTTGGCGGCCTGCTGGTCTCAACGATATTTACGCTGATCTTTGTCCCCACCCTGTTCCGCCTGTTCATGGATGCGAGGCAGCGAATCCTCGTTGAAGCGCCAAAATACTCGGAAACGAACCGATTCGCTTGATCTATCAGGTGGGTCTAGGGCAGAATATTCCCGAGATTTTCTTTTTGATACCGGCTTGATTCGTTTATTCGTTGGTGGGCAACCAGATGCTTCGTTCACGTCGCAGAAGAATCCCGCGTCAGCAACACCCTTCGGTTTGAGGCTTTAGAACCGCGACAGCTCCTAGCCGCAGAAGGTCTGGTCAGTCATTGGCCGCTGGATCGCGCCAACACACACTTTCTGGACGAAGGCCCCGCTGGTATCGATTTGGTGTCGATTGGTTCGCAACGGCACGAAGATTCGGATCACGGCCGCGCACTCATGATGACAGGGACAACTCCCGGGCCGCATTTACTCGATCCCGATGTCAACCTGGATCTGGATGACGGCGTCACGATTAGTGCTTGGTTCAAAACAACCAACATCAATCAAGGCGGTTTTGTTTTTGCAGTTTCGCCGACAGGTCTGCAACTGCACCCCATCGGTGACAAACTGAGATTCAGTGTTCAGACGACCAAGCAGAACGGCACGATCGTCACCCATTTGGCTGAAGGCACCTTCGATTTCCAAAATGAGACGTGGTACCACATCGCGGGTACGTACAACGGAGAGCGACTGGTCGCCTACGTGAACGGCGATGATGTCGGAAGCACCGAAGCGAGCGGCGCAATAAAGATTGGCGGCGACCTGTTGATCGGCAGCGGATGGCTCGATGGCGGGCCCATCAGGGAGTTTCGCGGTGCTATCGATGAAGTTCAGCTTTACGATCGTGCCTTAACACCCGGCCAGATCGGCGATCTTGTCGCACAGCCTTCGGCGTTGGAGACATCCGACGAACCGAGTTTTCTGAACGCGGAGAATGACCCCGTCTTTATCGACCCGCACATGGAAATCCGTAGCCAGCGAGATAACTTTCGCGGCGGGATGTTGGCCGCGTTGATGAATCCGCTCGACTTCCACGCCGGTGATTCGGTTTCCATCGCGAATACGGATTCGATCGAAGTCGATGGCGATGAAGTGTTCTACAAGCGAGACGGAATCTCCAACAAGATCGGCATGCTCGGGTTTGCGTCCAAGCCCAACGTGATTGTGAATCGGTTTACCGAAGCGGCGACTCCCGCTGCGGTCGAGGCACTCGGCCGCGCCATGATTTTTACGACGACGGCCGACGACCCCGAGACGAACGACAGGCGATTCCGGATCGATTTGTCGACGCACAACATTGTGCCGCCGTTTTCCGATGAAAGAGTGGTCCGTTTCGGCGTTCCCAGCAATGTGCCGCTCGCGTTGGAGACCTCCGCTGGTGCCTCGGAGTTTGATCCGGACAGAGATCCTGTTTTTGTCGATCCGCAAGTGGAAGTTGTCGCCAATAGCGCCAACCTTGACGGCGGCCGGCTGACAGTCCGGTTTGCCGAGCACAGTGGCCGAGACTCCGATCGACTGCTGATCCGCAACACCCCGTCGATCGTCAGAAGCGGTGAACTTGTCCGTCTCATTCGTCCAGGTAGTCCTAGCCTCATCATGGGGTCCGTGTCTGGCGGCAATGACGGCGCGCCGCTGGTTATCGCACTGAATGGGAACGCTGCACCGGCAGCAGTTGAGGCACTGGCACGAGCCGTTTCCTACGACAACATCGCTGCCGTAACTCCCGATCATCCGCGGTTCGTTCGCTTCGTACTCGAGGACGGGCAAGGTGGTGAAGTAGCCGACATTAAAAAGATCGAGATTGCCAATGTCCCGCCACCTGTCAATCTGCCGCCAAATATCGAGGCCCCCGATGGGGCGACTGTATTCGATCAAGGCAACGAACCAGTGGCCGTGCTTCCAGCCGTTGGCATCACCGATGTCGACTCGCCCAATTTCAGTGGCGGGTCGCTACGGGTCACGTTCGCCGAGGCGAGCGGCAAGGCAGGCGATCGTTTGTCAGTGAAATCTTCAGAGCGGATTCTGATCGATGATGGCAATGTCTTTGACAAAAGCGCCGATCCACCGCTCCAGGGTCGGTGAAGTCGACGTACTTGAGGAAGGACGGGTCGTCGTTTTCCACTTCAACGAACACGTCAATCATGACTTGGCTGAGTTGATCGCCCGCACGGTGCACTTTGACAATGCGGCTGTCAGCCCGTTGCCAGGCGTGCGGCTGATTCGCTTCGAGCTGAACGACGGTGACGGCGGTGTCGACGCAGATATCCGCCGTGTCGAAGTCGCCGCCACCAACGACCCGCCTGTGATTGAATTCGCTGATGGCGCGGCTCTGTTTGAGGAAAACCACGAAGCGATACTTGTCGATCCCAACGTGGAAGTGGGCGATCCCGACTCGCCCAACTTTGGCGGCGGCAAGCTGATTGCCGACTTTGCTGAACAAACACGCCGCGAGGGAGATCGGCTTGGCATTCGCGGCTCGGAGCAACTGCTGATCCAAGGAAACGATTTGCGTTTGGTTGTCGAGGATCAAAGTATCAAGATCGCGGACTTTGGTTTCAACGAAGGCGTCTTGATGATCGAGTTCAACGAAGACGCTGACGCCGCCGCTGTTCAGAAAGTGGCTCGTCAAATCACGTTTGGCAACGAGTCGCAGGCGGTCAGCAACGATGATCGCTTGGTTCGATTCACCGTCAGCGACGGAGACGGTGGCTCGGCATCCGATCTCCGCCGCATCGAAGTCGAAAACGCCAACGACCCGCCGCTGATTGGGTTCGCTGAGGGGCCAACGGAGTACACCGACGCCACCGTGCGTGTCGATAACCGCGTCGAAGTTGCCGATCCCGATTCGGCGAATTTTGATAACGGTGAACTGACGGTGTTCTTCGTCGAACAAAGCAAGCAAGAAGGTGACTTTGTCGGGCTGGTCCCCTCCGAATCGCTCCTGATCCAAGGCAACGACTTGCGCGTCGTCGCCGATGGCGAACCGATCAAAGTTGCTGACTTTCGTTTCGAGTCGAGTGTCTTGTTCATCACCTTCAACAGCGAAGCTGACGCCGGCATCGTCCAAAAGGTCGCCCGACACGTGGTGTTTGGTAACGAAGGCGATGCTGTCCCCGAGGGAGATCGATTCATCAAGTTCGTCGTCACCGACGGTGATGGCGGCGAACACGCCGATGTGAAGCGAATCGTTGTCGAGCATCCCAATCGAGATCCTGTCGTCTCAGTCGCTGCAGGGGCAACGATCTTTGAAGTGAGCGAGGTTCCGGTGATCGTGGCACCGCGAATCGCGATCGGTGACATTGACTCCGAGCACTTTGGCGGGGGCATGTTGATTGCAGAGATAATTGAGCAAACCGGAGTCTCAGGGGATGGGTTTGCCATTCGTGAAGGCGAAGGGATCACGGTTGATGGCGACAGCGTCTTCTTGAATCGTGAAGGGGAACTCGTTCGGCTGGCGACGATTGTGAGACGCGAGTCGCTGATCGAGGAGTTCGTTTTGATCCTGGATTTGACCGAGAACGCGACTCCGGCCACGACGCAACGTTTGGCTCGACGAATTACGTTTGGCTCGGACGTGGAGGAGATTGGCGACAATCGTGAGCGGCTGGTGCGATTGACAGTCGTCGATGGTGACGGCGGGACGGGGGCGGACGTCAAGCGAATCGAATTGATCTTGCGGCCCGACGATGATTTGGACGGTGTGGATGACGATGTCGAAGACGATGCTCCCTTTGAAGGTGACGGCAACCGCGACGGAGTGCGCGATAGTGAACAAGACTACGTGGCTTCGGTTCGCGGAGCCGGTGACCGTTTTGTCACGATTTCGTCATCCGGAACAACTCGGTTGTTGAACGTCCAGCCGATGGAAGACCCGAGTCCGGATGACCATCCTCTCGATACTCAATTCCCAGTTGGATTTTTTGACTTTGAGGTTGAGGGTGTCCATGCATCGACGACGACCGTGGTCACCGTCCACTTGGAGCCCGGCGCCGACGCTAATTCGTATTACGTTTTTGGCCCCACGCCGGATGATCCGAATCCACACTGGTATCCGTTCCTGTTTGACGGCGAGACGGGTGCCAAGATTTTTGGCGATCGAATCGAAATCCATTTCATCGACGGTCAGCGAGGCGATGCCGATCTGTCCGAGAACGGCATCATCGCTGATCCAGGGGCGCCGGCACTGACGCGGTATCCTTGGCGGAATCCAGAGCGTCTTGGTGACGTTAACTATGACGGCATCGTATCTGCATTGGATGCGCTGCTGGTTTTGAACGATCTGCGAATCAACCAGCCGCGCAACCTACCGCTTCTCGCTTCAGGAACTGAGCAACTTGCGCCCATGTTCTGGGATGTATCGGGCGATAATTATGCATCGTCTTTGGATGCGCTGCGCGTCATCAACTTGCTGGCACAGAACACCTTGGACGCCGCTCAGGAAAATGAATTTGTCTCGCCCGGGAACGCGGCCTCGCCAATGATCGCGGTGTCAAGCAACGACGATGACGATGACGACGACAAACGTCTTTGGGACGAAGCGATCGTCGGAATCGCTGACAGCTTGAGTTAACGTTCGTTCCGGGAGGGCGACGCACCTGATCGTAGTCGCGAACGGATACAAGCCATCAGCCGGGGGTAAGCGAGCGGAGCGAGTGACACCCCCGAGAAACACACGAGCATAGATCTGCTACGACAGATCAACGACGCCGGTGCTGGTGCCGAACGTGTCGACACCGACTCCCATGCGCTGCATCATCGCGATGTACAAATTGCACAGCGGCGTACGCGGGGCGACGGTCAGCCGCCGACCGGTACGAATCGTCCCGCCGCCGCCGCCAGCTAGAATCAGTGGCAAGTCTTCCGTATCGTGCTTGTTGCCGTCGCGGATCGTCGAACCGAAGAAGACCATCGAGTTATCGAGCAACGTCGACTCGCCCTCGCGGAGTGAATGCATGCGGTCGATAACGTAGGCAAGTTGCTCGATGTGCCACGTTCCGATCTTTTCATATTGGGCCAATGTCTTTGCTTCGTTCCGATGATGCGAAAGACCGTGGTAGGATCCCTTGACCCCGTCGATGAAAGAGAAATTGCGACCCGTTTGCGCGTTCCCGAACATGAACGTCGAAATTCGTGTCGTATCGGTCCAAAATGCCAACACCATGATGTCCAGCATCAGTCGCACGTGCTGGAGATGTTGCTCGGGGATTCCCGCTGCGGGACGTGACACGTCGAACCGGCCTTCATTGATCCAACGCTGTTGCGGCCGCATCGAAGACTCAATTCGCTTTTCAATGCTGCGCACCGACTCCAGATACTCATCCAGTTTCGTGCGGTCGTCGTGACCGAGTTTGCGTTCCAGACTTTTCGCATCGTCGCGCACCAGGTCCAGCACGCTTGTGTCGTCACGCCGCAGTGATTCGATTACGGCTAGCTGATGCGGATTGATTCCCGAAAGCGTCGGCCCAGTCGCGCCGCGAAACAGCCGATCAAAAGCCAATTGGGGAATGATTTCCTTTGGCACGGGTGTGTGGCGATCACGCCAAGCGATGTGCGAACCGTAAATCCGCGTGAAGCCGCCGCCAACGTTGTCGACACCGGTGTATGCCGCGTCGACCCCAAGTTCAAAACTTGGCAGCGGCGTTCGATCGCCGATCTTGGAGGCCATCAGTTGGTCGCACGACACATTGCCGGTGTCCATATCGCGACCGGATGTTTGCAACACATGACCACCCGACAGAAACGCCGGAACCTTTGGCCAGTGCCCATTCTTGGTATTCAGATTGGGATGATGAAAATTCTCCAGCAGAATCACTTCGTCCTTGATGCCTTTCAGCGGACTCAGCATCGGCGTCAACTCGAATTGATCGCTGTCGGGGACCCGTTTCGGCGTCCAGTTCTTTGGATTCACACCGTTGGGCATGAACAGAAAAACGCTGCGGACTGGCGGTTTTGCCAGTCGCTCGCTACCGCGTGCCGAGCCTGTCATCGCACTTAACCACGGCAAGGCCATCGAGACACCGGCACCTCGCAAGATCGTTCGACGGGAAAGCGGTTGACACCTGCTCATGATGCACTTTTTCTTACTTCGGGGGTGCCTTGCCGGTATTGAAAGGGAATGCTCTCCGCAATCCCCAACACCAGTTCTACCATTCTATCACCGTTCTCGGTGAGACGTTTGGTCAGCTTTGCGACGGTGCAGGCGTCCGCGTCCTCAAGTGACCGCCCGAGTGCATATCCAAGCATGCGACGGCACATTTCCTGACGAAAATCGTGCTGACGATGGACCAGCACGCGTCTCAACTCAAGTGGTCCATCGAAGGTTTCGCCACTGGGCAGTTTGCCCACCGCATCAATCTGATTCTTGCCCTCCTGCGTGCGCCAACGCCCCAGCACATCAAAGTTCTCCATCGCGAATCCAATTGGATCGGTCAAATCGTGGCAGGCGGCACAGGCCGCGTTCTGACGATGTTGTTCCAACCTCTCGCGCACTGTTGTCGCTGCGACTTCCTTGTCACCGCCGGGAAGATTCCCAGCGTTGGGCGGCGGCGGGGGAAGTCGCGTCCCGAAGACCGTTTCCAGCACCCAGCCGCCGCGTAACACCGGACTCGTTCGCCGCGAATAGCTTGTCAACATGTGCACCGCTCCCAAGCCGACGATGCCTGGTCGGGGTGAATTCTTGTCCAACGTAATACACTCGAACTTTGTCATCGACAACGGGATCGGTTCGATCTGGTAATGCTTTGCCAGACGTTTGTTCACGATCACGTAGTCACAATCCAGCCATTCTGTCATCGGACGGTTGTTGCGTAACATCCAATGCATCGTTTCGCCCACTTGGCGACGCAAATCGGTGACAAGTTCGGACGTGTATGCCGGCTTGAAGAAGTTCGTATCGGGAATCTTGCTATTGCCAACTGCGACCGTGCCCAACCATTGACCTGCGAATGCGGTCGCGAATCGGTAGCTTCTCTGGTCTGAAAGCATGCGTTTCAGTTGGCTTCCGAGCACGCCGGGCTGGTGAAGTTTGTTTTCAGTCGCCAATTGCAGCAATTCGTCGTCGGGCAAACTGTGCCAGAGGAAAAATGAAAGCCGAGTCGCCAACTCCAGATCGCTGATTCGATGAATCCCCGGCTGACGGTTGCTCTGTTCCGTCATGAACAAGAAATTCGGCGACACCAGGATCGCTTTCAGCGGCAACTTGATCGCTTGTCGAAACGGTTCACCGCGGAGGCGCCCGCGGTCGAACAGTGAAGTGAGTTTCTTGATCTCCTGCTCTTGAATGGGACGCCGCCAGGCCCGGCGGGCGAACTGGCGAAGAATTTCGCGAGCCGCCTTGCTGTTGTCCTTGCCAATCCAATCTTTGCCCTCGGCCAGCAGCCGATCGGTGGCCTCTTGTCTTCGCCGACGATCGTTCTTGTCGCCGTCTTCCTGATGCAAACGCATCCACTCGATCTTGATCGGCACACCATCGGTTGGGACTTTCAACTCGATCAAGTGGGCGCCCCGCGAAAAATGAATTTGCGTCCAGCGAGCTTTCGCTTTTGGCGCCGCAGGGATTTCCAAGTTCTTGGCGGGCAGCGAATCGATTCTCAGCACCATCGTTTGCGTCTGCTCGGTCCCATGCGTCGCCTTGAGTGCAAATCCAAAGTCATCGTCGACATAGACGGGCAACAGCAACCCCACTGTTGCGCCCGGTGGCAAAAAGACATCGCCTTCGCTGTTGCCTGCACCCTTGGGCACGAAGTGAAAGTCTCGCCCCTTCTCTATTTCCGCGACATAGGTCACGTCAAAGGGTTCGGTGACGATGATTTGATCCAAGATCCGCTGTGCGACTTCCAAGTACCGCTCCATCAACAGCGGAGGCAAAAAGAGTGTTTCGCCATTGTTGTTGAATCCTTCGCCACCGCTTCCATCGGCTGGAAACGTTTCGACAAAGTCAAAATCGACACCCGTCAGATCTTTGACTGCGTAGGTGTACTGATCACGGTTCAAGCGTCTCGGAACAGGGCGCCCGGCGAAATCACCCGAGTTGCAGGCGGTTTGCTCTAAGAGTTTGGTGATCCACTGCGATACTTGCAGCCGCTGTTCTTCACTCGGTTGCGGAGCATCCCCGGGCGGCATCGTTCGGTTATGAAGCTGTTCAGCAACGCTGGCCCAGATGCCGCGAGCCAAGGCAATGTCGTCACTGTCTTTGCTGTTGAGAAAGTCAACATGTTGTTCATGACTGTCAGGTCCATGGCACTTGCCACAATACTCCGTCAGTACAGGGCGAATCGTGTCCTGATAGTGCGTGGCCGATTCCGGCGGATCCGCAGCGGCGCCGGTGAAGCCTGGCAACGCAAACGCAAACATGATTCCCGAGGGAACCCAACGCGGGAAAGGCATCGCCATGCGAGGGAGTGGAGGTGGGAAGATTGGCTGGCACTGGAGCGTCCAACCGAAGGGAAGTGCATTATCTGTCGAGAGAACTGCGGTTACAACCATCGAACTGGATTTGCGGCAACAACGCTCTTCACGCTTGCGGTTTGCAAAGATCGGGGCTCAGCTTTGACAGCATGCAACTTTTTCGCGGCGGCCAGTTGTTGCAAAAGCACACCGTCGACTTCGAGGTACACGACGAAGGCCCGGTGACTGTGTTTCGTTGGAAAAAACGGCCGGCAACTGCTTGGACCACGCCAGGGGCAACCGATGGCGGTCGTTCGGCTGGTAAAAGGGAAATTGATCTTTGTCGAGGGAATGCTCAACGGCGACCAGCGCGGCGTCTCCGTGTTGGCGTTTACCCGGGTTGTGGCTAACAAATAATCGGGTGGTACGGCCACGGAGCGCCGGATTGCTCTGCTCAGGGCCTGTTTTCGAGCATCCGTCGGCATTATTTATTATGATGCAGCCGTTATTTTTCGCTTCGCAAGGAGCGTCTGCTTCTGATTGTCCCCTGAGCCGTTCGCCCATTCGCTGGTCTGATCACGTTGTCATGAAAATCAAGTGCCCCGGTTGCTCGACCGTCCTGAATGTCCCTGAAACGGCTGCCGGCAAGATCGTCAAGTGTCGGTGTGGAAAGCAGCTTCGCGCGCCCGGTGGCGGCGGTGCTGCCCCAGCCCAAGCAGCGCCCACGCAACGTGCCGCAGCGCAACCGGTTCAGCAACTGCGCCCCCAGGCAAAGCCCGCTGCCCAGCCTGCGAAGCCGGTTGCCCAGGCGAACGTTGGCGGCTCTCATTTCGACAACGATTTGTTTGATGAATTAACGGAAGACGATCTCCAGCCGGTGAAAGCTGTCAAGCGTCCCGGTACGGCGCAATCGAGCGGCCCCAAAGGTGTTTCTGCTTCGTCGCCCCACGCCGTGGCAGGCGACGCGTCGAGCCGCCGTAGTTTTCTATACGTGGCCGGCAATATCGGGCTCGGAGTGGGCGCGATGGCAATAGGTGGCGGCATCATTTACTGGTACATGACGAGCGAAAGCAGCGAAGAAGACTCGTCCGGCGTTCGCTTTCGTCGTCGGAAATCGCCCTTCGGTATTGCCGCCGCTTTGATCATTTCAGGGTTGGCCTGGATGGGCAAGGCATTCGGCTTTCACGGCTCCGACGACGACGAATCGGACGAGTAATCGATCGGCTGCGTCAGGGGACGGCGACTTCTGCTTTTGCTGCCCAGAATGTTCGAGCCGATTTCACGAACGGCACGTGACGTTTCAGGTCCGCCGGCGGCAGCTTTTTTAGACGCGCTTCGTAGTCCGCCAGCCAACGCTGGAAAAACTTGACGCCCTTCTGACCCACACGCGGTTGGTTGTCGAAATCGATGTACCAGGGAGCGCTGACCGCCGCGCGATAGTGGTCTTCGTGCAGCGTCACCACGCGGATGATGACCCAGCTGCTCTGGTCGACTTCCATCATCGGCATGATACCGCCGGCCTTGGCGAATTCGTCCAGCCGTGCGCTGTAAAACACCTGCCCGTTCTTGATCACTTCCAGGTATTCCACTGGATCGCGGACCGTGAGCGTCAACTCCGGTTGCAGCTGCAGCACTTCCCCGGACCGAGCCGTGAAGACGTGGCCGGGAATCTCTCCTGCCAGCTTGGGTCTCAACAGCGGACCGTTGGTGGCCACGCTATGCCCCTGCCAAGCTGCCGTCCACCAATCTTCGGGTGTCGCCACCGGCTGGGCTTCAAGTTCTCCGTTTGCTTCATAACTGGCCATTGGCTGGCCGACATACAGGCGGTTGTAGCCGACGGGCGTCATGGCCGAATCGCTGCCGCCACCAGCGAGCGGAGGAATTCGCAGACCTGCGTCGACGATTTGGCGATAAATCTCTTCGCCCCAACGTCCGATCGTTTGACCATCACCAAGTCCGGGACGATCGGGGGGGCGACCACGATCTGGCACTGAGGTCACTTTTCGATCCAAACGCAACCAATCGCCGATCACAAAGACGCCGTCAATTCGGCCGCTGGCCAACCACACCGGTAACGGCCACGCGAATGGATTCTCGACTCCGATGTGAACGTCCGTTTTCTTGAGGATCGCTGCGGCGATCAGTTCACTGGGCAGCAGGTTTTGTTGCTCGGCATCGAACTCGGTTGCGTTGATCCCGTACAGGATCAGGCCATCGTGGTGGATGGCGTCTTCGCTGATCCAAATCGGTTCGTGTCCGATCGGATCGTCCCGATCGCGATGCGGAATCGGCTTTGCGTCCACGTGCCCCAGGACGGCGGCCAGATGCAAGTCTTCCGAGGCCATCCGCAGTGGCAAGCTGTTTGCCGACGCAACGACGCCGCAATCACCACTGGTCCAGCCCTTTTCCAGCATGTGAACCATCCTCGGCAAGCGAACGACGTGGTCATCCAAGCTGGTCTTTTCGAGCGTAAAGTTGCCGTTGACGATCCGGTACTCCGGCCCGCGGATCATGCGGAAAGAATAGGCGTTTTCGGTCATCGACAGAACCACGGATCGGTCCAAGACGACGCCCAGGCCAGCAGGAATCGTCCGCCGGATGGGGATCGTTTTTCCTTGCGGCGGACCGCGCCAAAGTTCCAGCCGCGTGATGGTCGGCTGCTCGGTCGATTCGTCTTCGACCAACAAGGTCAGCGACCCGCCCGCCGCCAGCACTTTCAAACCGAGGCCAGAAAGCAGGAAAATCGCGGCAAGAAAACAAAATAAACGCATGACGATGGCAATTGTGCCATGGGTTGGTGTTCGGCGACAATGGTTCACTGTTTGCTAGGATTGTGAAACGAATGTTGATCTGCCAAGTTGGCAGCGAATCGACGTGAGTACGAGAGAAATGAGTTCCTGTGGCTGAAGACCTTTACCAAACCTTGGGCGTCAACAAAAACGCCACCAAGGACGAGATCAAGAAAGCTCATCGCAAATTAGCGTTGAAATTCCATCCGGACAAAAACCCCGATGATGATGCCGTGCGCGAACGATTCAAGCGGGTCCAAGAAGCGTACGATGTCTTAAGCGACGACGAAAAGCGGGCCGCCTACGATCGCTATGGTGCCGACTTTGAGAAGATTCGCAGCAGTGGATGGAGTCCGGGAGCGGGAGCGGGAGGCGGCGCCGGTTTTGACGGCTTGGATTTGGATCAAGTCTTCGGCGGCCGCGGGGCCAGCTTTGAAGGCGGGTTCACCGATTTCTTTGAACAGATTCTGGGGCAGGGCCGCGGTGGTGGCGGTCAAGCCAGGCGAGGACCTCAACGCGGCGGGCGACGACAAGCTGGGCCGCAGCGAGGTGCGAATATTCGCCATGAATTGGAACTGCCGCTCGAGACCGCCGTGCTGGGTGGCAAGACCGAGTTCTACCTGACGATCGGCGACAAGCACGAAAAGCTTGCCGTGACGATCCCGCCGGGCGTGGAAACGGGATCCAAAATTCGACTTCGCGAGAAAGGTCAGCCATCGCCCAACGGCGGCCCGAGCGGCGATCTGATTCTGTTGATCAAAGTCAGCGATCATCCGAGTTTTCGCCGTCATGGACAGAACCTGGAACTGACGCTCCCTGTCTCGATTGCCGAGGCGACCTTGGGTGCAAAAATCGACGTGCCAACCCCCAGCGGCACGGTGGCGTTGACGATTCCCAAGGGCAGCAGCAGTGGTCGGCGATTGAGACTGAAAGGCCAGGGCGTCAAGAAACGTGACGGATCAGCCGGCGATTTGATCGTCGAGCTACAGATTCAGTTACCCAAATCGCTGGATGATGAGTCCGAGGATTTGATCAAGCAGTTTGACGAACGAAACCCCATGCTGCTTCGTGAAAACCTGGTTTTTTAAGTTCGTCCGTTGTTTGGATTGGACCCGGCAAGATTGAACCCAGTGCGGTTTCAAAAATCCCAGCGTGTTGTTAGCAGCAAGGAGTTCTCGCTGATTCTGCGCAAGGGCAGCTGCGCGGCCGACGGCGTGTTAGTTTTGTTCGCCGTTGAAAGTGGCCGGGAAACGCCGCGATTGGGCATTACCATCCCTAAGAAAACCGGCAACGCTGTCGCGCGCAACCGCTGGAAGCGATTGATTCGCGAGTCCTATCGCACTCAGCAAAAGCAGGTTCCCCCCGGCTACGATTATGTCGTGCGACCCAAAAAGGGAGCCGAGGCAACTTGGGAAGCGATTCGCAAGTCCGTGCCGCGATTGGCAAAGAAGGCCGTGAAACGAATGACGTAGGCGCGGCATGGTGCCGTGCCCTTGGCAGGACGTAGGCGCGGCATGGTGGCTTGTCATTACCCACATTTGTCCTGCGTTTGCTTCTCAATTCGCGGCGATTGCGACAAAAACGACCGCGAGGGACGTCGATTGTATTACTGACGTAGTGGATCTTGCCAAAGATCCCGTTTGGCGGACGTGTAGCCACGTCCACTACCGAGAGTCCTGCAATAATTAAATCGACGTCCCAAGCGGTCTCAGACGGTAGCCGTAGGTGCGCTACGCGACCTACGGCTAATGATTGTGGACGTTGGTTCTCAGATCGGCAAACTGATCGGGCGAGGGGTCGCTGAGGTTATCAAAGACCTTGATGATGCCGCTCTTTTCCCCCACAAAGATGCGTCCATCCGAGGCGAACTCGACGGCAGTTGGCGTGCTCAGTCCACTGAAGATAGCGGTGTCAAAATAGACAGGCGTTTCGGTGATGAAGTGCCAGCGGAAACGTTGCTCGATCGGTTCATTCGTGCCAGCTTCCTTGATCCCCGCACTGCCGCCGAGCAGCGTAGCCGAGTAGCGATCTTGGATGTCGGGCAGCGGTGCGGGTGGATTCAACGTGGCGGTCGTGGTGGGACCGTCACAGCTGACGATGGCCGGAATCAACTGCCCCTGCGGATCACGCAATTGAAACGTACTTGAGTTGACGGTCGTACGCGTCTGCAAACAAAAGTGGCATGACCTGTCCATCGACTGTGACGATACAATCTGTGCCGGACAGGGATAGGTCCTGCCCACAATTTCTCCACGTCACGGGCGACGCAACCATGTTGATCCGAATTTTGTTTTCCCTCTGCCGTTCTCGTGCGTTGTCAGCCTGGCTTGCGGTTGTTGTGCTTGGCGGACTGTCCAGCACCGCTGCGACGCCCAATATCGTTGTCATTCTGAGCGACGATTACGGCTACGGCAGCGCCGGTTGTTACGGCGCGCGGTCCGACTTGATTCAAACCCCTCACATCGACCGTCTGGCCAGCGAGGGGAGGCGGTTCACCGACGCAAATACCACGTCATCGGTTTGTTCCCCAACTCGTTATTCGATGCTGACTGGCCGCTACTGCTGGCGCACGTCGTTGAAACACGAGGTGCTGGGGACGATGTCGCCCCTGCACATCGAGCCGGAAAGACTGAATCTGGCATCATTGCTGAAGAAACACGGTTACAACACCGCTGCGATCGGCAAGTGGCATTTGGGTTATGGCGCAAATCCGCGAGTCGACTACACGAGCCAGTTGAAGCCCGGGCCGCTGGAGATCGGGTTCGACTATCACTTTGGCGTTCCCTCCAATCACGGCGACATCACTGGCGTGTACGTCGAGAACCACAGCGTGCTGGGCCTCCGCAGCAAGCAGTTGAATCCCGAATCCGCGGAAAAGAATTTCAAAGGTGCGGCCTATCTCGGACTCGATGCGCCCCACCGAGTGGATTCGCAGGTCATGCCTACCTTGACCGAAAAGGCCGTGAATTGGATCGAACAACAAACCGATCAGAAGCCGTTCTTTTTGTTTTTTACACCGGTGGCCATCCACAATCCGGTGACGCCCTCGGATCAAACTCGCGACACAAGCCAAGCTGGCCCCTATGGCGATTGGATTCACGAGTTGGACCAGTCGGTTGGAAGAGTGCTCGATGCGCTCAACCGCAAGCAATTAGCCAAAGACACTTTGGTGTTGTTTACCAGTGACAATGGCGGCGTCAACAAGCCAACCAATCCGGGGGAAGCCACAGACGCATTGAATGCCGGTCTGAAAATCAGCGGACCGTTTCGAGGCGGAAAGCACGATGTCTGGGAAGGCGGATTCCGCGTGCCCTACATCGTGCGGTGGCCGGGCCGCGTGCCCGCCGATAGCGTGTGCGAGGAAACGCTCAGCCTTGCTGATACGCTGGCCACCGTCGCTGCCTTGGTCGGCGAACCGCTGCCGCCCAAAGAACTGGGCGCCGAGGACAGTTTCAACATGCTGCCTGCTTGGCTGGCGGAAGCATACCGCTCACCGATTCGCCCCGACATAATTCTTCACAGTGCCGACGGCAACTTCGCGATTCGTCGTGGCAAGTGGAAGTGGATCGAAGGCGACTACCATCCCGACACCCGGCTTGGGGCGCTGAAGCTTCGTGCAGATCAATTCGACCAACAGCTTTATGATTTGGCAGCCGACGTCGCCGAAACGAATGATGTCCGCGGTCAGCATTTGGATGTCGCCAAAGAGCTAGAGGACCTGCTGGATCGTTATCGGCGCGGCGGATTCAGCCGCCAGCTACCTCCGTCACCTCCGCCATCAGAACGCGCGCGACCGCTGCCACCGGTAACAGGCGAGGTCGTTCGGTCCGAGCGATTTGACACCTTGCCCGGTTCGCCGTGGGTCAAGGTTCGTGGGGTCTGGTCAACCGAAGCGGGCGTTTTGCGTGGCACCCAGCGCGGCGGCGATCGTGCCCCGGCCGCGCTCCGCTGTCCGCTCAAGCTCACGGACGCCAATCTTCAATACGACGTCTTGCTGCCCTTGGGGACACGACATTCGCTGCGGCTACAAGGCAACCAGCCCGATCACGTCTATTTGGTCCATGTCAGCGATCGCTTCCTTTCGATTGCCCGACAACCCACCGAGCAGGAGCCGCCTGGTAACATCCTCTTGGCGATGGAAAACCTGAGATGGAAACCGGACTCATGGGCGAGTCTGCGTATCTTTCTTCACGGTGATGAACTGGCCGCCCAACTGAACGAAACGGTCGTACGCGCCCAGCACACAAATCTCTCGAACATCAAGCCCGCGTTTGCCTTGATGGTCATCGGTAGGGGGGCAGAATTCAGAAATCTGCGCGTGACGGCTCCGAGTCAGTGAACAAATGCATCGGTGACACCCTGCGTCCGCTCTTCCCACCATCATTCATGCACACGTCTGAGGCAATTGCTGCCAATGATGCACTTGTCGCGGAACAGCCGGCGGAAGAGGTTGCCCTGATCTGAAGTGAGAGCACCAAAAAAAAAATGGCCGGCGGGAACGGATGAAATGGTCTTGTGCCCTTGTCCATCATCCGTCCCGCCGGCGCTCTTGGATTGATGGCTGGCTGGACAAATAAGGAGAGGCAGATCGTGAGGGTCAACCCGCCACGTTTTTTTGAACTTTTTTTAAATCACCCCGGCGACATCGGCTTTCGGCGTCAAACGTTCGCCGGCACCGAGCATTCCCCCTAAAAAAAGGGGGGCTCCAGCGTTGCGGAAAAGAATGGGGCTGCCCAGATAGCCTTTTCAGATTGGCGAGCTCCAGCTGGTCAATCGCAGCCCCAAGGGCGCCGCCGATTCAATGGGAGGGCACTGACAAACAGCCTAAATCTGAAAATTCAGCTGCGAATCGAGAATGCTTTCGCCGTTGGCGCCTTCGCGGACCCGCAGTTGCGGTTTTTCCAACGTCACGGTGGTATTGGGCGAGACACTCTGGGTGATCCAAACACTCGACCCGATCACAGAGTTGCGGCCGACGACGGTTCGTCCGCCCAAGATCGTTGCGTTGGCGTACACCACCACTCGATCCTCGATCGTCGGATGTCGCTTGCGACCACGGATCAGCGCGCCGTCGTCGTCGGTCTGAAAACTCAAGGCCCCGAGCGTGACACCCTGGTACAACTTCACCCGCTCTCCGATCTCGCAGGTTTCTCCGATCACGACGCCGGTTCCGTGATCAATAAAGAAGTGCTCGCCAATCGTTGCACCGGGGTGAATATCAATCCCCGTCTGCTTATGAGCCCACTCGGTCATCATCCGTGGGATGAAGGGCACATCGAATTTGACCAGTTCATGGGCAATCCGGTAAACCGTCACCGCCTCGAATCCGGGGTAGCAAAAGACAACTTCGTCGGTTGTCCGGCAAGCAGGATCCCCGTCATAAGCGGCCTGGACATCCGTCGCCAAGACCCGCCGCAGTTCTGGGATTCGCTTCAGCAACTCGATCGCCATCGCCTGACCTTTGGCTTCAAAATCGACATCACTTTCACAATCGTTGTGATTCTTTTCGACGCGATCTTCATGGCGCAAAGCCCGAGCTATTTGCGTTGTTAACTGATCATGAAGCGAATCGATCAGCCCGCCGACGTGGTAGCGAATGTTGCCGCTATGCAAACCAACTTTGCGGCGATAACCGGGATACAAGATATCCTTCAAATCCAGCAGGATGTCGGTCACGGCTCTGTAGCTGGGCAATTCACAGTGGCCAAGATGATTCATCGCATCATCAGCCGTGTACGTTGCCACGATCTCTTCGGTCAACTCGGGCAACTGCTCTTTGAGTCGAAAGTCGGATGCCACGGTGTTGCTCAGGGTTTTGGGGACGTCTCTATGAATGATTGTTCGCTGCCAGGGGGCCAATGACTAGCGGCGATGACGGTCGGGCACCAAAAACAATGACCAGCGAAGGCATTTCCCCCGTTGGTCATTGGTGGTTTCGCGTTGGTGAGACTTGCCGACCACTGACCGGGTTCGCCTTACCGAGGGTCCGCTGACGCTCTAGCGACCAATCGTTGGAGGATTATCCAAGAAGAAGTCGCGAGGTCCACGAACGCTGTAGTAAGGGTAACCAACCTGACCGGTGGGCGGTCCAGCCTGGAATGGGCGGCTTTGCAGGTTGCGCGCTGCGGTGTGACCCAGTAGGCCGGTTTGCAGGTGCGAGCTGTAGTCTAAACCTCCCTGTTGCCAACCGATCGGTCCTGCCTGACATCCTGGTCGGCATCCACCGTGGCCACCACACAAGCCGCAGATCCCCGCCAACTTGCCGGCGACTCCGCATTGGCCGTTGCCGCAAGCACCATTACACGCACCGTTGTTGCAATTGCCACCGCGAGCACCGGAGTTGCAGGCACCGGAGTTGCAGGCACCGCCGGAGTTGCAGGCACCGCCGGAGTTGCAGGCACCGCTGTGACAGCCGCCACCGCACTGTCCGCTTTCGCAGCCACCCCTGGCGCAGGCGCCGCTTGAACAACCGCCGCGTGTGTTATGGTGCAGGCAACCGGTTGTCCCGATCAGCAAACAAGCCAACGATCCGATCAATAGCCAACGATTCATCGCGGAATCCTTTCCAGCGTCATGCCGTCAAACGCGGCTTGTGTCATGTCTGTTTTCAAACGAGCGTGGGACGTTACGTGAGTATCGGTCCGCGACGGGATCGCTCGCATCTGAATTTCTTTTCGGCCCACCGCTGGTCGCGATGCACACAATCAGCG
This sequence comes from Pirellulaceae bacterium, assembly GCA_963714715.1. Taxonomy (GTDB): domain Bacteria; phylum Planctomycetota; class Planctomycetia; order Pirellulales; family Pirellulaceae; genus JBFJVZ01. The sequence continues at coordinate 227,763 of CAVQPV010000027.1, forward strand.
CAACCGTGTCAGAGTGAATGAATTCGCGCAGTTAACGATGGCGCAGTTTACCTGGCTTGTTGCTAGCAGTCGTGAAACAAGGTCGCTGCTGGCTTACCAAGACAATGCGGTTGCACCATCGTCAGTTCGATTGGTATCTCGTCAGTTTGACTGGGGACCAAGATCGGAGAATCAAAATGTCACGTTGGATCAAAATCGCTGCGGCCAGCCTTGCCGTCACCACCACCATGCTGGCCACTTCGCAAGCTCAGATCACCAATCCCCGTGTCCTGTCGGCGTCGTCAAGTCGTTTCGCCGAATTGGAAGAACAGTTGATCAATCGACTGCGTGCCACCACCGAAGACAAGAAAGCTTACCTCCGCCGGTTGGTCAGGCTGGTTCGCGACGGAAAGTTAGAGATCAAACTCGTCGTCGCGATCGAGCGAAAATCACTGGAGCGGCGTCCGGCGTTTCCGTTTCCGTATTTCGAACAAGCGATCAAAATCGAGGCGGCCAAACGCAACGTCATGGTTCCGACCCTCCGCGAATATGAGCTGGCCCGGGCGCAGGCCAATCGTTGATCGATCTGTTTGATTCTTAGCGCCCAAGGGTATTCCCAAGACGCCGACGCTCGAAGTGATGTCTATTCGTTGGGCGTCGTGCTGTTCCAAATGCTGGCGGGCGAGCGACCGTTTCGCGGTAACCGTCGGATGCTGGTCCACCAGGGTGATCAACGATGATCCGCCGTCGCTGAGATCACTCGAGAATTCGATCCCCCGCGACCTGGACACCGTCTGCTTGAAGTGCCTGCAAAAAGACCCGGCAAGACGCTATGAAAAGTGTCGCGATTTGGCTGCCGAATTGAAGCGTATTCGCAACGGCGAACCGATCATCGCACGTCCAATCTCGCGTGCGGAACGTTTCTATCGCACTTGCATCATGCATCGTGCCATCAGTACGATTGTCGTTTTGCTGCTCACGTCTTTGATCGTCGGCCTGCTCGGCGTGACTTGGAAATGGCGGCGAGCCGAGGTTTTTGGGACTGAGCAGCAGATCGCTCGCCAAGCAGCCGACCGCTTGTCCGAAGAGTTGGCCGACCAGGTCAATCACTCGCGCCGAACTATTTACAATTCACGGATCGCCTTGGCAAGAGAGGCCTGGGCTAGCGGCGACTATTTTCGCTTGAAGCAGCATTTGCAACTCGCGCATCAGCCTCACTTTGAGCACGATCGACGTGACCTTGAATGATACTTGCTGGCGGACAGTTTCCGGCCCATCGAACGCATTGATCAACATGGCGAGTACGTCACCGATGTCGCAATCTCGCCGGACCAGGAGTTGCTGGCAGCGGCTGGTTTGAGAACGATCTCGGTTTGGAACTAACTGTTGCCGAAGAACATGAATCCGTACGAAGCCCCGAACATCCCATCGTCCGTCGGATCATTGCCCTGTCATTCTGATGCCGACGATCCGCATTCACTACGTCTGTCATGGCCCTACCGTGTACTTGCAATCTTGGTTGCGCTTGCACTTTTTGCGCCGGCAATACACGCTGTTTTCGGGGGTGGTCCCTTGGTACGGGTAGGCTGGTTTTACCGCGGATGTTTCCTGCTCATGGGTATGCTATTCTTATTTCTTTCTCTTAATGGGATTTTGAAATTTAGGTGTAGGTTGGTAACCAACCGAACACATGCGTGTACTCAGGGTGATGGAAGTGATCTGAACTGAGCTATATGCTCCGAAGCGGATCGCTCTGCCACCCCCGTAACTGCACTGCAATCCGACGAACCATCGCGTGCACCGGAGTACGCGAGTAGACCGGGTTTGAAATGGAAGGTCTCTGCGCGTACCGGGTGACGCGTGACGTTACCGCGGCTAAGTCGCGTTTGTCCGTGACTCTCGATCCAGGATCGGAGGCAGTGCTGACGAGGTGCGCGGTCGGGTTGCTGGTAGCGGCGCACGGTTTCCGGCGGACGTTTTTGGTCCCAGCCGAACTTCGCTTCGCATTGGTTGGCCGAGATGCCGGTTCCGTTGCTCGTCGGGATGCGCGGTCGGAGTTTTGCCCCTGCGGCTGCAAACCGATACAATGACACCCGCCGTGGCCGTGCTGCGAGCCGCTCACGATTCGCTGCCAGCGGCAAGCGACACCACGGTAACCATACGGTCCACCCGAGCCCTCAAACAGATCTTCGGTCGGTAGCGACCGATCGTTCGGGCTGGGTGACCTTCAACGTTAGGAGACGCATCCATGCGTTCCTGACGTCGGATTAACTGGTTCCAGGCCACTGGTCCAGTTGATCCACCCCATGCGAATTAGCTACTCGCATGGCTGACTGCGGCGATACTGCCGTGGTGCCGTAAGGCGATGGAGCGGGAGCTCTCGCTTCAGCCCTTCACTCGCGCGTTTGCTTCAAATTGGGATCGCTTCTCGCTCCAATTCAACCTTGGAGATTTGATAGCCCGCCGATTCAACATCGGCCACGGCCGATGAAATCGCTGCTTGCAACGAATCTGCTTCTCGCTCAAATAGCAATTCGATACCTTCGGTGTGGCCTCGGATCGTTGCATCGGTGCACCCAGCGTTTCCCATTGCGTCCGTGACGTCGAGAATCTCATCGTGCGTCAACGACTTCGACGGAACGATGGCGCTGAATCGGTACGATGTCATGATCAATTCTTCCTCTATTATCCTGGGCAACGGTCCACAGTGCGGCGAATACCGCGAGCATGGTTTTCCGGGTTGCGAGGCGTCGAATAGATCGAAATCCAGCAGGCTCGGTGACCGTGTTGACAGTAAATCACGCCCCAAGCATGGGCTCGACCACTCGACTTACGGATCGTCCAACCTTTTTGCTCCGCGTACTTCAACGCTTCGCGAATGTGTTTGTTCGGGTGATCGGCCACGTCCCTGTCCGTCAATGTTGCTTGACCTACATCCACCATTATACCATGGCGCGGTCGGGCGTATCGACTCCATCCAGAAGTCTGGTTTGGGGGGATTTCCGTGCTGGACTGTCGTAACACGCGTCTGCGGCGAACCATCGGATTCAACGGAGGCTCGTTGGTGCGGTTTCACGAATGGATGCCTAACTCACGGGCCCCGCTGATCCGTGACGTTAGGACACGCATCCATGCGTTCCTGACGTCGGATCAACTGGTTCCAGGCCACTGGTCCAGTTGATCCACCCCATGCGAATTAGCTACTCGCATGGCTGACTGCGGCGTTCCCGCCGCGGTGCCGTAAGGCGACGGAGCGGGAGTTCTCGCTTCATCCTTTCACTTGCGCGTTTGCTTCGGCGAACGTGGTATTGTTAGCATCGTCTTGGGCGAGGCAAACGGCTGAGTGCCACGCTTCGGTCGCCTCGCCGCACGGTCCTAACAAACGGATTGAACCGGCGGTCGTGGACCGTGGTAGGATGATGGACGTCTTGTTACGACCACCAGTTAATCCGACGTTCTGGCAACAACACGAATTCCAACCAAATTGCCGCATACTGTAAGACCACTCTCTAGGGGCGATTCTCATGGAAGACGAAATCTATTTGGCATTCCTGATCGGCGTCGAACGCATTTCCGTTGCCTTCGCAACGTACACGCACTTCACAAAAATGGCCTCCGACGAGTCGAAATTTGAAATGCGGGTTCCGAGCGTTATGCCACGTGACTTTCCGGACAACGTACTTGAAACAATCGATCGAAATGCGGTTGCGATTACTGATTGACCATCCTTCTACAGATGGCTGGGACGCGATGTGGGGACATGGGCGGCATTCTCGGAACGTGCGGCGAGGGAACTCGTGCCGCATTGGTTTTGCGACGACCCTACCTACATTTGCCGAAACGTCGGTCAGCACGGAGAGGGTCCTTTCATTGACATACGATACGGGAATGTACCGGACGCTGAACTAAACAAACTGAACGACCTTTCCGGTGACATTGATTCAACCGACGGGAAAAGACACATGTACGGGATCATCTCAAACCTTGTGCTTACGAGAATGCCAATCGTTACCGTCATTCACCCTGAAGACGAGGAGCCAGAACCAATGAAATGCACCCGAGTCCTCGAACATCTCTTGGGCAGTAGTTGCTTATCCGCTTGGACCGGGTGATTTCCGACGTTCTGGCATGGAAGAAGTCGTACTCGTACTCAGGCGCCAGCCGGTACTCGTACTCGTACTCGAATGGGGCATTGATGACTGAGCCAATCTTCGAGCACGATCGACTCGACGTTTATCGTCTATCGATTGAATGCGTCGCGTCGTCGTTTGCCATCGCGAAAGATCTGAACGGTCTCCATCGACACGCTCGCGACCAATGGCTCCGCGCTGCTCAATCGATTCCAGTGAACATTGCTGAAGGCAACGAAAAACGCAGCCTGAAGGATCGTGGTCGATTTCTCGACATTGCTCGCGGATCGGCATTGGAATGTGCGTCGATTCAGGATGTCCTTGCTGCGACGAGTGGAATTGAGAGCGAACAACACGGCGACTTGAAGCGAACGCTGAAACGGATTGTCTCGATGCTGACGCGGCTGATCGCTCGCGCCGATGTCGTCGTCGAACCGGCTACCGAGTACAATGCGGATGAGGAGTACGAGTACCGCGATGCTGAGTACGAGTACGAGTACGAGTACGAATGATCGGAGCCAGAACCAAGGGTTGGACGCGGAGGCCTCGAAAGCGTCTTTGGACTGTGGTTGCTCGTCCGCTCGGTCCCGGTCAACCCAACCGTTCTGGCATGGAAGGAGTCGTACTCGTACTCAGGCGCCAGCCGGTACTCGTACTCGTACTCGAATGGGGCATTGATGACTGAGCCAATCTTCGAGCACGATCGACTCGACGTTTATCGTCTATCGATTGAATGCGTCGCGTCGTCGTTTGCCATCGCGAAAGATCTGAACGGTCTCCATCGACACGCTCGCGACCAATGGCTCCGCGCTGCTCAATCGATTCCAGTGAACATTGCTGAAGGCAACGGAAAACGCAGCCTGAAGGATCGTGGTCGATTTCTCGACATTGCTCGCGGATCGGCATTGGAATGTGCGTCGATTCAGGATGTCCTTGCTGCGACGAGCGGAATCGAGAGCGAACAACACGGCGACTTGAAGCGAACGCTGAAACGGATTGTCTCGATGCTGACGCGGCTGATCGCTCGCGCCGATGTCGTCGTCGAACCGGCTACCGAGTACAATGCGGATGAGGAGTACGAGTACCGCGATGCTGAGTACGAGTACGAGCGAGTACGAATGATCGGAGCCAGAACCAAGGGTTGGACGCGGAGGCCTCGAAAGCGTCTTTGGACTGTGGTTGCTCGTCCGCTCGGTCCCGGTCAACCCAATCGTTCTGGCATGGAAGAAGTCGTACTCGTACTCAGGCGCCAGCCGGTACTCGTACTCGTACTCGAATGGGGCATTGATGACTGAGCCAATCTTCGACCACGATCGACTCGACGTTTATCGTCTATCGATTGAATACGTCGCGTCGTCGTTTGCCATCGCGAAAGATCTGAACGGTCTCCATCGACACGCTCGCGACCAATGGCTCCGCGCTGCTCAATCGATTCCACTGAACATTGCTGAGGGCAACGGAAAGCGAAGCCTGAAGGATCGTGGTCGATTTCTCGACATTGCTCGCGGATCGGCATTGGAATGTGCGTCGATTCAGGATGTCCTTGCTGCGACGAGTGGAATTGAGAACGAACAACACGGCGACTTGAAGCGAACACTGAAACGGATTGTCTCGATGCTGACGCGGCTGATCGCTCGCGCCGATGTCGTCGCCGAACCGGCTACCGAGTACAATGCGGATGAGGAGTACGAGTACCGCGATGCTGAGTACGAGTACGAGTACGAATGATCGGAGCCAGAACCAAGGGTTGGACGCGGAGGCCTCGAAAGCGTCTTTGGACTGTGGTTGCTCGTCCGCTCGGCCCCGGTCAACCCAACCGTTCTGGCATGGAAGGAGTCGTACTCGTACTCAGGCGCCAGCCGGTACTCGTACTCGTACTCGAATGGGGCATGATGACTGAGCCAATCTTCGAGCACGATCGACTCGACGTTTATCGTCTATCGATTGAATACGTCGCGTCGTCGTTTGCCATCGCGAAAGATCTGAACGGTCTCCATCGACACGCTCGCGACCAATGGCTCCGCGCTGCTCAATCGATTCCAGTGAACATTGCTGAGGGCAACGGAAAACGCAGCCTGAAGGATCGTGGTCGATTTCTCGACATTGCTCGCGGATCGGCATTGGAATGTGCGTCGATTCAGGATGTCCTTGCTGCGACGAGTGGAATTGAGAGCGAACAACACGGCGACTTGAAGCGAACGCTGAAACGGATTGTCTCGATGCTGACGCGGCTGATCGCTCGCGCCGATGTCGTCGTCGAACCGGCTACCGAGTACAATGCGGATGAGGAGTACGAGTACCGCGATGCTGAGTACGAGTACGAGTACGAATGATCGGAGCCAGAACCAAGGGTTGGACGCGGAGGCCTCGAAAGCGTCTTTGGACTGTGGTTGCTCGTCCGCTCGGTCCCGGTCAACCCAACCGTTCTGGCATGGAAGGAGTCGTACTCGTACTCAGGCGCCAGCCGGTACTCGTACTCGTACTCGAATGGGGCATTGATGACTGAGCCAATCTTCGACCACGATCGACTCGACGTTTATCGTCTATCGATTGAATACGTCGCGTCGTCGTTTGCCATCGCGAAAGATCTGAACGGTCTCCATCGACACGCTCGCGACCAATGGCTCCGCGCTGCTCAATCGATTCCAGTGAACATTGCTGAGGGCAACGGAAAACGCAGCCTGAAGGATCGTGGTCGATTTCTCGACATTGCTCGCGGATCGGCATTGGAATGTGCGTCGATTCAGGATGTCCTTGCTGCGACGAGTGGAATTGAGAACGAACAACACGGCGACTTGAAGCGAACGCTGAAACGGATTGTCTCGATGCTGACGCGGCTGATCGCTCGCGCCGATGTCGTCGCCGAACCGGCTACCGAGTACAATGCGGATGAGGAGTACGAGTACCGCGATGCTGAGTACGAGTACGAGCACGAATGATCGGAGCCAGAACCAAGCGCGGGGCCGCATTGCTGCGGCCCCCTCCCACACCACCTGCGGCGTGTCGATTTAATCAGCCGCCCGGCGTTAGCCGCGGTTTTCCCCGCCTCAATCGACACGCCGCCTAGCATGCGGATCCGCACTAGGCCGTTCGCCGCTTCGGTGCAAGCTCCTGCCACCTTGCTTCTAGACTGAATAGTCCTTGACCTGCGAGCCAGTCATTCGACAACGAACGTTGCACCGGTGAAGTCATCGACATTCGCCAAGGACCCTTGCGGCTGTTGCCGTAACTCATCGCTTCATCATGTGGAACATCGAAGCTTTTCAACTTGCGGACTCGAGTGCGTGGCATGTGCCAAGACTTCCAGTAACACGCGCGGACTCGTCGCCGAAGCCACTTGTCCAAGTTGCGAGCTAAGCTCATCGCCAGGTGATCTTGGCCTGTCGGCTTTCGGTATTCACCCAAACACTGGCATGCTCGAATTCACGGGTGAACTCCCAGCCTTCCGGCGTGGTTCGCTGGTAGGCACCCTTGGGAGCACCCAGCGGTTTATGCAACTCAGGGTAGTCCTGCAGGGATCCGGATGAGAGCGTCCAGCCCCATCCGTATTGAAAATACGAATACGGCTGTGCACCGATCAGGTAGCAGGCGAGGTAGTATTCCACTCGTTCCTTGGCCAATGCCGCCATCCGTTCAGATCGCCCGCGTCTTGGCCCTGTTGGTCGCCATCTGATTCGTCGAGCTGCGGTCGTGTTCGACACCGATCCGAAAGACCGACATCTTCCCCGCCTTGGCGATACGCAGCATATCCTCCCAGTCCTGGAGCAGACTTCTCTTTGCTCAGGAGTTCTTCGTTGTAGTGCTCGAACATGTTGGCGTCGATCACCGGAAACACATGCTTGGCGATCGCCTGGTTGGCATTGTTGCCGAGCAGGATCTTGTCCGGCCCCATTTTCTCTTTCAGCGAGGCCATCATCTCACCCATCGCCCTCTGCACCTCCTGGCTCTTGTCTTTTCGCAGCCAGGCAGAATCCGTGCATCTGATCGATGAAGGCCCCATCGCAGCCAGAGTCGGCTACTCCCTTCGCAACGGTGTCGACCCACCACTGGCGCAACTCCGGATTCAACACGTCAAAGAAGAAGACATTGCGACGATGAGCGAGCTTGCCCGTTTCAGGATCGACCAACAGGAACTTCTTCAGTTCAGGATGCTGGTCGATTTTGTCCGGCGTAAACCCCTTGCTGTAGGACGTAAAGGGATAGGCATAGGCCGAGTTGAAGTAGAACAGCACCTTGATGTCGGGTTTGATCTTCTTGAAGGCCGCGGCTTCGTGCTTGGCCCCCAACTCGGCGGCACCGAGCGTCTTGAGTCCATGCGATTTTTCAATACAGAGAAAATCGGTTCGTGCCGCGATGGAACGGACTTCCTCGGGCAGCAATACCCGCTCAGTATCCCCAAACATGAAATACTGCGGCGTCACCTCCCAACTGAACTTGGGATAGCAGTCCTTGGGCACGAAGCGACTCCCATCACTACGAACAGCACTGCCATTCGTCCGCCCCATTTTCGAGACATCGAGCGATTCGATTCCCAAGGCCAAGGCGGGACTGCCGGGCCGGAAACTGAAATCACCACCCGCGGGATCTTTAAATAGAGGATCGCCAAAAAGACTGGCCTTCTCTTTGCCCACCGCCCGCATCTTGAGAAGATGCTCGTCTACCCAGTGCGGGTCTGCCGGATGGTAGTAGAGATTCGAATCCATGTCTGTTTCCACGACCTTAGGTTTTACACCTTCGCCTCTGGGCCTTTCGGCGTAAGCATGGCCTCCGTCGGGATGAGAGATGATAATGTTGTTTTGAACCTTCGAACCCGTCACCGGAACCCATTCGAAGCTGACATAACCCCATCTTGGAGCCACGACTGAACCAACAATGAAATTGTTGATGATGTCATTCACGCCTTTCGAGGCGATTCCCGCAGAAAACCCGTAGTTGTTATAGAGGACGTTCCCATAGATGAGCGTCTCATACTGGTCATCATCGCAACGGATGGCCGACGGTAGCGAATGAGCAAGATTGTCGTGTACGAAGTTGTACCGAAGGATGTTGCCCGTTCCCGTGCCGGATACATAGATCGCATTTCCATCGGACAGTTTTTGTACCGAGTGGCTAATCTCGTTGTATTCAAAGAGATTGTGGCGGGCATGATTATATTTTTCACGACGCCGCCAGCTCTCGTAGCCATCGCGTGCACGGTCACTGACTTCTGCGGGAATCTCGTGGCGGCGCACGGTCTTGCCGCCTTCCGCGGTCAAACCTCGACTGGGAGTCACTCGGGTGGTGATGAGTACCGCCGTGTAGCCACTGTGGTGAAGTTCGTTGTGGGCGATCCGATTATGCCCACTTTGCCAGGCCCATATACCGGGCGAATGCCAGGTAATTTCACTGAAGTGATGAATGTGATTATTGACAATGTCATTGTGATGATTGACGTCTTTGGTGCCCGGACCATAACCAGCCAGCAGAATCCCTGCCTCGCCCAGGTGCGCGAATTCGCAATCTTCAACTCGGTTGCGTTGGGCATGAAGATCCAGGCGCAGCCCGCTGCCCCCGGAATCGACAAAGCGACATGCCGTGACGCTGCACTCTTCGGCCCCGCGGAAACGAAGCATCGCGGTGGGCCGATCAAACATATCCCAGTCGTGCTGCATTCCCCAGCCCAGTCGAGTTTCATCGGTTGTCCAGGCCCAGCGGTCACCATGGGTAAAGGTCAGTCCGGAGAAGGCGATGCCACGAACGGGCTTATCCGTTGGTCCGTCGTAGTCGATCTGTCCTTCGACGCGAATCAGTTCACTGGTACTCGGTGCCAGGATTCCTCGCGGCGATCCATCCTCAGCCGGATCGGAAGGCCACAAATAGATCTTGCGTGTTTTTGTATTCACCACCCATTCGCCGGGCTCATCCAATGCCTCAAGGATGTTTTCGACCCACACGGTTGCGCCTGAAGGATTGTGAACCCAGGCGGGTAGTGGACTCATTTCATAGGTCGCGGAAACGCCAGTTGTGGCGACGCGCGAAGCTTCATCGACCGAGGCAAGCGGAAGCATGTTGATCACCCAGGCGCGGGAAGGCCTGATCTGGATCTCCACGTCCTCCAGATTATCCCAATTCTTCAATGCCCCTGTCGGAAAGTGCAGCGTTCGCAGATCTCCCCGCTTTGTTAAAGTGAATCCAGCATTCCTGGCGCGGTTCAGTCGGCCGTTGCCATCAAAAAGCGTATGGAATCGTCCCATGCCTGCGGGCATGTCGGCCACCCACACCTTACCGACCGCTTGTTCAGGCAGCGCAGACGGAGCGGATTCCAATCGTTTCCAACCCGTCACCGGTACACCGGCACTGACAAGGGGATGCTCGCCCGGATAGGCGGCGAAGGTCAGAACAGCCGGCCCCGTTGATTCACCGGCGCCGTACTTATCGAGGGTGACCGCTTCTGACGGCGCTGGAGCTCCGTCTTCCATTCCCAGAACCAGGGTCTGGTCTAATTGATGGCGACCCTCACGAAGGTAGATCACCGCCGGCTCTGTATTACCGGATTTCCGCAAGGCTCTTACTGCATCTACCGCATCAGGAAGCGATCCGTAGGGTTTCGCCATACTGCCGTCGGCCTGAGCATCACCGTCGACGGACACATAGACTTGCGTGGCAGAACTCTCACCATGGACAACCAAGGCAACCAACACCAGCAGCAACCAGGGGAGAATTGCTCTGGATCGAATAGAATTCTGGTCAGTTTTCATTTCATCCTCTTAACTAATGCTGAACTCCGGAGTTGACCTTTACTTCCTAAAAGCGTGAGCGCGGAAATACAGCGAATTACTCATCGGGAAACAGCACCACCTCACGCAGCATCATCAGACCTTGATCGTACCGTGTTGGGCCAGGACCGGTTGTTACAAAAATACACGCCGGAAGATGTCAAGGGTTGCAAACAGGAGCGACAATGCCTTCGATCATCTCATACATGGCTTGCGGTTGGACTGGCTTGGACAGATAGGCATCCATGCCCGCCTTGAGGCATCGATCGCGGTCATCCAGGAGGGCATGTGCCGTCATGGCAACGATCGGAATTCGCTTGCCAGTGGCTTGTTCCCTTTCACGAATGGCCGCCGTCGCCTCGAAGCCGTCCATCTCCGGCATCATCACGTCCATCAGCACGAGATCGAAAGCTTCCCGCTCAAACGCCTCCACGGCTTCGCGGCCATTGTTCGCCACCACCACCTGATGACCGCGCCGATCAAGCAACCCACAGGCAACTTTCTGGTTGACCAACCCGTCTTCGGCGAGCAGGATGCGGAGCGATCGCCGGCTCTCGGCCGCTTGCGGTTTGTCGACCGGAGTTCGGGAAGGCTTGCTCGGGCGGCCTGGTTCGGCTTGGGTACTCAAGACCTGCAAGATCGTTTCGCGCAAATCGGATTGCTTGACCGGTTTGATCAGATACCGGGCAATGCCCAACTCCTTGCAACGAGTCGAACTTCGCCAACTCCCCAGCCGATGACAGCATGATCAAGGTGCAGCTTTGCAGACGTGGGTCTTGCCGAATTGCTCTGGCGAGTGTGAAGCCATCCATGTCGGGCATCATCATATCCAAGAGCGCCAGTCGGAAAGGCTCGCCGCGAGTCGCCGCTTCGTCCATTTTCACCAAGCGCATCGGGCCCATCGACCGCCATGCTCGGCTGCATGCCCAGATTGGTGAGCGAATCCTCGAGAATTCGTCGGTTGGTGCGATTGTCATCGACGACCAAGCACGGGCATGCCGGTCAATGCCTTCGGTTTGACCCACGACTGCGCCGGCGCGTCTTTGGCGATGCCGAAACGGACGGTGAAATGGAATTCGCTCCCCTCGCCGAGCTCGCTTTCGACCCACAGCTCGCCGCCCATCAGTTCGACCAATTGCATCGAGATGGCCAGACCCAGGCCGGTGCCGCCGTAGCGACGCGTGGTTGAACGTGTCGGCTTGGCTAAACGCATCAAAGATCTGTTGCTGTTTTTCAAGCGAGAATGCCGATGCCGGTGTCACTGACCATGAAGTGCAAGTCGACTTCCGATTCTTCGAGCGAGTCGACGGTGACGACAACGACGATTTCGCCTTGTTCGGTGAACTTGAGCGCATTGCCCACCAGATTGATAATGATTTGCCGGAGTCGACCGGGATCGCCGACCAGCGTGTCGGGCACATCCGGGCGGTACGAGGTAGGCTAATTCCACACCCTTTTCGGCGGCGCGCAACCCGAAGGTGTGCATGGCGTTGCCCAGGCTGTCGCCCAACGGAAAACTGATCGTCTCCAGTTCCAGCTTTCCGGCTTCGACCTTGGAGAAGTCGAGGATATCGTTGATCAGCCGCAGCAGCGCGTCGGCCGACTGCATGACGATGTTCAGGTACTCGCTCTGCTGGTCGGTGAGCGTGGTTTGCAGGGCCAGCTCCGCCATGCCGATGATGCCGTTCATGGGCGTGCGGATTTCGTGGCTCATGTTGGCCAGAAAATCGCTCTTGGCCCGGTTGGCCTCCTCGGCTGCGGCGGTGCGTTCGGCAACGCGCTGCTCCAACGTCTCATTGAATTGCTGAAGTTCGGCAAAGCCCTCGGCGTTTTCCAGCGCAGCACCGGCGATCGTGGCGATGAACTCGGCCAATCGCTGCTCGTCCTCGCCGAACAAGCCGCTGACGTTGCCGTGATCGACGTAGAAGCAGCCGGCGGGTTCGCCGCGCATGAACACCGGCGCGCACAACGCCGAACGAACGCCCGCCAGCAAGGCAGCTTCCTCCTCGGCGCTCGTCTGCCGACAAGACGATGACCTTGCCGGTGGCGAGAGCCCGGGCAGCCATCGCCTGGCTGTATTCCGCTTCGATCTCCCGGAGGAGGATGAGATCTTCGGTGGCATCGTCGCCCTGCAGTTGCAGCAACAGACAACGTTCGCCGCGCAACAGCCGGTTGGCCGACTCTCGCACTTCGTTAAAGATGGCCCTTCGCGAGAGTGCCGAGGCGATGCGGCGACCGGAATCGAGTACGGTATCGAAACGATCGACCAGAGACAGCGTGGCCGTCTTGCCCGGCGCGGTCTCCTCCTTGTGTGCCTCGTCGAGCGCGAAGTCCGCACCCAGCGAACGGAGGGCCTGGCGAGCAGTCGCGACATCTTCCGCGGACCCGGGCCAGTCGAGTTCCATCCCGATGCGACCCCGAGCCAACAGGGTCTGGGCGTGTTCCAGACGTGCCCCCTGTCGCTCCGCCACCGCCAGGCTTTCGTCCAGGTGTTGCCGCGCCGTGCGGTTCGTCGCCGCGACCAGGCCGGCTTCGCGCAGTGCGTGGGGCAGATCGGTCTGAAACTTTCTGGCAACCGTCAAAGCATGCCGTGCAGCCCGACGGGCGTTTTTGAGCAGTTGGTGACGGTGTTCTGGGAGGCCGGTCGACCTTTGCCATTGCCGGCGGCGAACCGTCGCCAACCAGGGCAAGACGGGCGACACCCAGGCATTCATCATGCCGACCTCGCGGCACACGTCACGGGCCCGGGTCAGGACCTTCACGGCCTCGGCCAATTCGTCCTGCTCGACCAAACGCACCGCTTCGGCCAGCAGAATCTGAGCGGTTGCCTGAACATCGTTCCGTTGCTTTTGCATTTCTCGCCGGACAATGTCTGCGGGCAATCGCCCGCCCGAAGCCCGTGACCAGATGTCGAGAATGAATGCCGATACCTTGTCGTCCCCCATCTCGGTGCACACTTCGTACAACTGCCGGGCTTCGGTGATCGCGCGGGGAAGTTCGCCCTTGCGGTAGACCGAGTTGGCGCTTGACCAACGGGCCATGTTTCTTTCCCAAAAATCCCCGGTCCGCTCGAGCAGTCTGACCGCATCGCCACAGGCACTGATGCACTCGTCATACCTCGCCCCGGCGAAGAACACGACTCCCAAGTAATGAAGCGATTGTCCCTGTCCGCAAACATCGCCCAAGTCGTTGCGTATTTTGAGTGATCTTTTCCCGAAGGCTTCACCACGACGCAGCCACGGAACCAGGGACATCACGGGAGCATGGCTCGCCCAGGCGCGCCCCAGTTCGAGTGTGGGTGGATACCGTTCGGCCAGATTGACGCTGCGCAGATGCGTCCACAAACAGGGAACCAGGCCGCGGTCGAAAAAGTAAGCGCGGGCCAAATGGATATGCAGGTTAATGGCCAGCAACTCCTGATCGGTGGCTTGCTGATCACGACGCGCCAGAAACAGTTTGGGAAGCATCGTATGCAACGCTTGCACGAGCACTTCCCAGACAAGAAACAGTAGAAAACCTGCCGTCCGGGATGGGGTTCGACGCCCCATCAATCGGAGCGACCGTTCCAGTGCTTCCGACGCTGTCTTGTTGTCGCCTTGTTTGAAGGCGAGTTCGCCGAGCTTTCCTTCGATCTCGGCACGCGTCAGATTGTCTTTTGCCAGCAGATTCGCCGCTGCAAACATTTCAGCTGCCGGTGGGTAGTGACCACGCAACATGAACACGTCGCCAAGCCCTTCGGCGATCCGATACCGAGTCGCTTCGTCCGCATGCGAAACGCCGCGCTCCGCGATGCGATACTGCTCTTCGGCAAGCTCCAGTGCATGTTGAGCCCGCGCCTGCTCCGCGGCCGCCAGAGCAAAAGGCAAAGCCCGCTGGCTTTCTCCTGCCGCGTCGAAGTGATAAGACAATTCGTAGACGCGGTGTGGGGCCTCGACTTCGAGATCGACTGCGGTCTGCAGATGCAATTCTCGGCGCTCGTTCTCGGACAAACGAGCGAGCAAGGATTCGCGGAGTTTGTCGTGAACAAAGGCGCATCGTTCATCTGACTTTTTGGTCCAGACGATATGCCGCTGCTGCGCCTCGCTGAGGGCTGCAATGGCTTGCGCGGGACTTTGGCGAGCCAACTTCGACGCGGTGAATAAATCAAACTCCTTGCCCAGCACTGCGGCAGCCGTGAGCAGTTGGAGAGTGGTGTCCGGCAACAACTCAATCCGTCGCGAGAGGAACGCGGCGGCGTGTCGTGAGGACTGCGCATCGGCCATGGCTAACGGTTCGACGCGCCAACCTCCCGTCTCTTTCCTCGTCGGGGCTGAATCGGCGTCAGGCAAGGGCACCAGCGCGTCCGACTCCACCAGACCGCGCAGCGCTGCCGCGGCCATGAAGGGGCTGCCACTGGCCAATCGCTCGATCACATCAACCGCTTCGTTGGGTAATGGTCCGGCCATCGATTCAACCAGCTTGCGCACGTTGCCAGGCTCGAACGCGGGCAGCTGTAAATGGGCCGCTGAATTCAGAGCGCGCATCGGATGCTCCGGCGGGACTTCCTCCGACCGAAAGGCGGCGACGACCAGGACCGCGCACTCCGCGTTTTCTGCTCTTCGCTGCCAGAGACTCAGCACCTTGGACGTCAATTGGTCGGCCCATTGGCAGTCATCTAGCAGCACCAACACAGGTCGGCCGGTAGTTCCCAAAGCATTCAGCAGGGCAGTCAACGCTTGGACGCTTCTTGCTTCGGCAAACGACTCGGGACCTAACTGGCTGATCACATCGGAACCAAAGAATTCTGCCAACTCCGGGAAGACGCTGCAGCAGGCTTCCTGGTGATCTCCCAATACGGAGTGGATCTTCTCCTTCAGGCCAGGTTCCAAACGCGCTGTTGCCATCAACCCTTCGACCACGCCCGCCAGCAGTTGAAACGGACGTTGGGCGGCCTGGTCCAGGCCCTGCCCGCGCAAAATCCAGGTCCCTTGTTGTGCACCGCGGAGCGCGAATTCGGCCAGCAGCCGGGATTTACCGCCACCCGATTCGGCTTCCAACAGCACCAGGCTTCCGTGTCCCTGTCGAGTCCGTGTCAGCTGAGTGTGCAGCGTTGCCAATTCCTGGTCTCGGCCGACAAACGCAGGTTCCGTGAGCGTGTGACGTCGATCGTGCAAGCCGACGACGAGGTCAGGTTCGGACTCGCCGCGCTGCAACGCTTCGGCAATCACGGTCAGGTCGGCAACGACGGCGTCTGCCGATTGGTAGCGGTCACGCGGATCCTTACGCAACAAACGCTGGACGACCTCATCCAGAACGCGCGGCACGGACAGGCCCAGGCTCCGCAACTCGGGAGGTTGAACCGTCATATGCTGACGCAAGACTTCGCCAACACTTTTTCCCTCAAACGGAGGCCGGCCGACAAGGCACTCGAAGAGCACGATACCGGCGGCGTACAAGTCAGAACAGGCCGTGACCTCATGGTCCAGCAAACCGGCTCCCTCGGGCGACAGATACTGTGCGGTCCCAACCAATTGGTCCCGATGACTCCCATCCAAGCGAGTGCTCCGTGCCAAGCCGAAATCGATCAGTGTCGCCTCGCGCAGGGGCGTTCCTTCATTCACGATTACATTGGCAGGTTTGACATCGCGGTGCAGCACGTCGTGGGCGTGCGCTTCACTCAGCCCCGCCAAGCAGCGCACGGCCCACCATGATCGCTTCCATCAGGCCCAGCGGACCCTGCCGCAAACGCTGCTGCAGGGTGATCCCGGGAACGAACGGCATGACCAGGTAAACTTGATCTTTCTCGGAGCCGTAATCGAGCAGGGGCGCGAACCCGCCGTTACC
This sequence comes from Pirellulaceae bacterium, assembly GCA_963714715.1. Taxonomy (GTDB): domain Bacteria; phylum Planctomycetota; class Planctomycetia; order Pirellulales; family Pirellulaceae; genus JBFJVZ01. The sequence continues at coordinate 244,450 of CAVQPV010000027.1, forward strand.
GCTTTGGGATAGCACGTCAGCCTCGTGCTCGAACCGCATGCGCGCCGAGGCGGAAAACGATAACGCGTTCGCCGTTCTGACGACGACCGATGTACCGCCAGAGAGATCGGACGCGACAAAGGACTCCGTGTTGTGGCCCTGCTTCAGCCGGCGCAGCACGTGATAACGACCGCCAATCACTCTGCCGTCCTGCGATCCATGCGCAGCAACGACATCGTCCGACGAATGTTGGGATGAGGCGCTCATCGCTACCTGTGTCCCGTGAGTGTTGCTCGTTCCTTCACTCGCGGCGCTGGCGATGAATTCAAGGGTGAATTTCGACTCGCAGGTAGCTTCAGTATTTCAAGATTGTCAGCCATGGTCATTCCATCAGGCGTTCATTGCTTGCTGCTTTCGTTTTCCCCACGACTGCCGGCGAGATTCATGATACCACCTTGAGTTTTTCGGTGAGTGACTTCGGTGGTAGGTAGGCACGTTTCTATTGGCCACAAACATACGACAACTGCGTAGCAGTGGCAGCAGATAGCCTGGGGCCAGGATGGCTTGTCTCAGCGAGCATTCCGCAGCCCCAGGAAGCGTCTATTCAGCTGAGATCAGCGATTTCAACGCCAAGGTGAGTCGGGCGACCTCGTGGTCGAGTTTTGCAAAGGGAGTTTCAATATCGTCGAGTTTCTTCTCCGCTGCGATCATCTCCAGACACAGGGCGGTTTCGACCACACCCGTCGCAGCAAACACTGACGCGGCGCCTTTGAGCGAGTGCGCACAGCGTCGGATTAACTCGGCATCACGCGCATCAACCGCCTCACGCGCCTTGCGCATCAAATCGGCCGACTCACCCATCAAGGTTTCCGCGAGCATGCGAAGTTTGTCTTCATTGCCATGGCAAAGTTCGCGAGCAGCCTGGACGTCAATCACGCTGAGAATTTCCGCGACATCCGGATCTTCAGTTAAGTCGCGTTTCTGTGGGGCATCGCGTTTTGCCAAGCCCATCGCGTCGTCCGCAGCGATCTGCCCCTCGACCTGATCGTGTTGTGGATGAATCGATGGTCCGATAACCTGTTCATCGGCGCATTGTTCGATGACTTCGTAGAGCATCTTCGGGTTGATCGGCTTGGAGAGATAACTGTCCATCCCAGATCCGAGACAGCGTTCTTCGTCTCCTTTCATTGCACCCGCCGTCATGGCGACGATGGGCGTATGCCGGTCGGTGGCCTGTTCTTTTTGACGAATGATTTTGGTTGCCTCGATGCCGTCCATGTTTGGCATTTGGACATCCATCAGCACGAGATCAAACATCTGATCGTCGAGTGCGTTGACCGCCTCCACTCCATCCGAAGCCACAATGACTTGGTGGCCCTGTTGTGTCAACAGCCCGATCGCAACTTGCTGATTCACTTCGCCGTCTTCGGCCAGCAAGATTTTCAGTTTGCGATATTCCCGCGTGGATTCGCGGACCGGGCTGAATTGTGATGTCTTTTCGGCGTACCCGGTGCCAGTCACCCGCAAGATCGTTGCCAGAAGATCCGACGGCACGATCGGCTTTTGCATGTAGCGGGCCACTCCCAGTCTGCGACATTGTTCAACGTCCCCGGCCTTGGCGGCCGAGGACAGGATGATCGTGTGGCAATCACCCAAATCGGCGTCCTCCTTCATCCATGTTGCCACGCTGAATCCGTCCATCTCGGGCATCATGGAATCAAGAATCACGATCTTGTATGGCTTGTCCCGTTGCCTTGGCGCGTTGCAGTTCTGTGATGGCTTTCGGGCCGCTGTCCACTGCGGTGACCACCAGCCCCCAACTGCGAAGCAGCTCGTCCAGGATTCGCAGAGTTGCGTCGGTTGTCGTCAACAACCAGCACGAGAATTCCCCGCAAGGCCTGCACATCGGTCGGCGTGTGTTGTTGAGGGTGCACATCAAAGCAGGCGATGAAATGAAACGTCGTTCCCTGTCCGAGCTTCGCTTTCGACCCAGATTCGGCCGTTCATCATCTCGACCAACTGAGTGGAAATGGTCAATCCAAGGCCGGTGCCACCAAAACGTTTGTTGGTGGAAGCATCGGCCTGTCGAAACGATTCAAAAATCGTCTGTTGTCGATCCGGCGGGGATTCCAATACCAGTGTCGCGAATCGAAAAATGGAGCGAGATGGTGTCATCACGGGTCGATTCGTGAGCCACGTCGATCTCTACCTCGCCCGCTTCGGTAAACTTGATGGCGTTCCCCACGATATTCACGACGATCTGTCCCAACCGCCCCGCATCACCCACCAGCGTGTCGGGGAGTTCGGGTGCGACGTGGCAAAGTAGTTCGAGTCCTTTCCCTCCGGCCCGACATCCGAGTGCTTGCACCGTTTGCCCGATACAGTCACGCAGGCTGAACTCTCGGTGTTCCAGATCGAGTTTGCCAGCTTCGATCTTGGAAAAATCAAGGATGTCATTGAGCAACCGCAACAGCGAGTCGGCCGACTGTTTGACCATGTTCATGTAGTCCCGCTGCTCGGCCGTGGGCGCGGTGTTCAGCAGCAGTTCCGTCATGCCGATGATCCCATTCATCGGCGTGCGAATTTCATGACTCATGTTCGCCAGAAACTCGCTCTTGGCACGATTTGCGTTTTCCGCCATTTCTTTGGCAGCTTCGGCAATTTCTTTGGCCGCATGGACTTGCTGTTCCGCCCGCTTTCGCTCAGTGACATCCCAAAACATGATTTGGATACCGCTGATGTTCCCAATGGCGTCATGCACCGGTCCTTTAAAAATCTCCACGTAGGCACGTTCGCCATTGGGCTTTTCGTGCTCTTCGACATCGTTGAACACTTTGCCCGTTTCGATCACACGACGGTCGTCGTCACGATACTTCTTTGCCAAATCTGGCGGGAACAGATCCGCATCGGTCTTGCCGATCAACTCCTCCAGGGAAGTCTCCCATCGACTGACAGTACAGTTGGTTCCCGAAGACGACTTTCCCGTTGATGTCCTTGCGGACGACATGCATCGGCATGCGTTCGACAAGCGACGAGTAGAGCGCCTCCGATTCCCGAATCGCGCTGATGTCGGTCCCAATCCCTCCGACGTACTTCGGATTGCGGTTGGCGTCGTGAATGACGCTGACCCGATCATGCAGCCAAATCACGGATCCGTTGGGGCGAACGACGCGATAGTCCTGCTCGATATGCTTCCGTTTCAGTAGCTGGCTTAGATTCCTCAAGACCTTATTGCGATCATCAGGATGAATCGCCTCGATCCAGTAGTCGGGTGTTGCGATCAGTTCCTTCAGCGGCCTCCCATAGATGCGTTCGGCAACGCGATTGACGTACAGCAATTGATGGCCATCGAGTGATGTGAACCACACGAGATGCTTCGCAGCGTTGATCAGCGTCTTTAAGAGCTGGTCTTTTTTCGGCTGCAAAATCCCTAAGTCGTCGTAGGACGCAAAAATATCCACTGTTTCTCGCGATGATTTTCAAGAGTGCCCCAACAAGAGTATATTTCAACTTAGAACGAATCGTCCATTCGATCAATGAACAATTGATCACCCGACCAGCGTTTCCCCGGTATCGGGCTTTTTCGCAGGTCGGGTCTGCTGGCCCGGCTTGCTTACAGAATGAAATGACGGGTCGGGAGACCATCCGCTGACCAACCAAACACGACCAATCCATCGCCGATGGCAACCTGAGTCGCGTAATCGAAGTCAATGACTTGCTGTTCTCTCGACTTGCGTCTGCTGATTGGGAAACTCAACACTATTTTTCCTTGGACGACGGGCCAATGGATTGCGCAGTCGCATCAACCGTCATCATGATTGCCGTGGCGACGTTCTGCGTCCCGTAGCGACCACACAACCAGAGAATGAAAACGCATGATACGATCGGTTGCCTTATTGTTGGCGTGTCTCACGCCTCTCGTTTGCTTTTGCCAACAATCCACAACGGATCAGCGGCAGATGCCAAAGGTCGTTCTCGTGGGAGACTCCATTCGCTTGAGCTACGCGCCGACTGTGGCGAAGCGACTTGAAGGAAAAGCCAACGTGGTCAGCCCCCAGCAAAACGGCGGGGACAGCGCCAAGGTGTTGAAGAATCTTAGCAAATGGGTGCTGCTTGAAAAGCCAGATTTCGTTCACTTCAATTGCGGTATCCATGACACGAAACGCTTCATGGCAACCAGTCGGTTTCAGGTTTCTCCTGAACAATATGAAGCCAACTTGCGAAAGATCGTGGAACTGATTCGGCAGGAGACAGACGCGGTGGTGCTGTTCGCGACGACCACGCCCATTGTCGATGATCGGGCAGCCGCAACCAGAGAAGAACGGGGGTACGAGTTGCTTGAAGGCAGCGCCCGGCAGTATAACGCGATTGCTCGTCGAGTCATGATCGAGCTGAAGGTGCCGATCAACGACCTCCACATGGCGATTTCTCAACCATCAGCACCGCTGACGACGGGAGAACTGATCGGAAGCGACGGCGTTCACCTCACTGAACAGGGTCAGGAAATACTGGGTGCCGCCGTCGCCGACTTTATCCGCAAGCATCTTCCTTAGCTTCCGGCTTCATGTTTCCCGGGCAGTTCACGGGCTGTCTCTTCAAGACGCCAAGATATCGTGCGTAGCCGTTCATGATTGTGTGCCGCGGGCCGTGACGTTATGGGATGTTGTCGTTGATCCACCCTCGATTCAGCAACCAAACGAGCAGGCCTTTTTGGGCGTGCATGCGATTTCCGGCTTGCATGATCACATCGCTTTGTGGACTATCGATGACATCATCCGTAATCTCTTCGCCGCGCACCGCCGGCAAGCAGTGCAGGATTCGCGCGTGGCTGGGGGCCGCGGCCATCAGATCCGAGTTCACCTGGTAGTCCGCAAACGCCTGTTTCCGCCTAGCCGATTCCGATTCCTGCCCCATGCTGGTCCAGACATCGGTGTAAATCGCATCCGCACCGGCAACGGCTGCCTTGGGGTCATGAATCTGCTCGATCGCGGCTTTCGGATAGGACGCCGTGACGCGTTTCAGCCAGTCCGCGTCCATGGTGTAACCTTCCGGGCAGGCGAGCGTGAATGTCATCTCCAGCATCGCGCAAATCAGTGCCAGAGAGTGCGCGACGTTGTTGCCGTCACCGACAAAGACCAGATGTTTGCCCGCATAGTCACCCAGTGATTCTGCGACGGTCATCACATCGGCCAAAGCCTGGCAGGGATGACACAGGTCGGTCAAGCCGTTGATCACGGGCAAGGCATTGAAGTTGGCGAGTTGTTCGACGCGATCATGCGACTTGGCACGGCAGACGACGGCGTCAACAAACTCGCCAAGAACATTCGTGAAGTCCGACGCTGATTCGCGTTTGCCCCAGCCGACATCTTCGCCCAAAAACAGGCTGGATCCGCCCAACTGCGCAATTCCGGTCTCGAAACTGACACGCGTTCGCAGACTGGGTTTCTCGAACAGCATCGCCAGAACGAATCGTTCGAGAATGGGCGGACGGTCACCGACGGCAAGTCTTTGCTTCAACGTGCTCGCCGTCGTCAGAATCAACCGCACGTCCGCGGGTTCGACGTCAAATAGTGTCAACAGGTGTTGCATTCAAATTACCTCGCTACGGTTGGGAGGTTAGCGGATCAACGATGCGGCGGTAAACGAACAATGTCACAAGGCGTTGGCATCAGGTTCGCGGAAAAGTTCGGCGAGACTAGGCATCTCAGTCACTTATGAATCTCGGTGCCGACGCCGGCGGTGGTATAGATCTCCAACAGCAGCGAATGCCGCAATCGGCCGTCAATGATGTGGACTTTACCGACCCCGCGGCCAAGTGTTTCCAAGCACGCTTGGACTTTGGGAATCATTCCGGAATCGATCATGCCGTCGTCAATCAACTGATTCGCTTCCGCGGATGACAGCGAGTGGATGATGGTGTCGGCGTCGTCTTTGTCGCGGCGCACACCGTTGACGTCCGAGAGAAAAACAAGCTTTTCGGCACCCAACGATTGCGCTACCGCCATCGCAGCGGTGTCGGCATTGACGTTGTAGTATTCGCCATCGGCTCCTTCGCACATGCTGGGAATCACCGGGACCTGGTCCGTGTAGGACAGTCCTTCGATCACACTGCGATCGACCCGGGTCACGTGACCGACGAAGCCAAGATCTTCGCCGGATTCAAGTTGCAGCTTCTCGCCAAAGAGAACGTTGGTGGTGTCGAAAGAGAGGTTCATGGCGCGACCGCCCAGTCGCTCGATCTCTTCGGTCAAAAACACATTGACTTCACCGGCCAAGACACGCTTGACGACTTCCAGTGTTGCTTCGTCGGTGACGCGTCGACCGTGGACGAAGTGGGGCTCGACGCCCGCTTGGGCCAATGCTCGGTTGATTGCCTTACCGCCGCCGTGCACGACCACCGGTCGCATGCCGACCGTTTCCATGAAAATCACATCCAGCAAGATGTGCATCAGGGCGTCTTCGTCCTCCAGGATGCTGCCACCGAGTTTGATGACCGTCGTCTTGCCGCGAAATCGTCGGATCCATCCCATCGCCTCGATTAACGTGTCGGCTTTACCAATCGCTTCTTGCACGTTGAATTCTCCAGAGGACGTTTGCGAGGGCAGGAAAGTAAGTCATATTCGTGCTCTCTGCCCGACTGCGGGATAATTCGGCAGTATGTTCGGGCACAAAAAACCGATCAATTTAGAGTCGGCAGCCCCGACGGTCAATTGACGGGACCCACCGCGGTCATAGCGAAACATGAGTCAATTGGATGAATAAGAGACAAATGGCGGTCGTTGGCGGCGGTCAGATGGGCCGAGCCCTGGTGGGCGGAATGCTAGCCAGCGATGTGATCGACGGCGGCGTCCGTCCATGTGGTTGAACCGAGCGGCGAAAGCCAGACTTGGTGGCAGGATCACCATCCTGGAGGTGCCAGGTCGGCGATGATTTCGGTGCTGCGGTTGCCGCTGCCGATCTGGTTTTGTTGGCTGTCAAACCTAACATCGTGCCGGCGTCGCGCAGCAAACAGCGGGCTTCTTTGACGGCAAGCTGGTTGTCTCGATCGCGGCAGGTATCAGCTTGGAGAAGCTGTGCGGTTGGATCGGTCACCGTCGTGTCGTCCGCGTCATGCCGAATACACCCAGCCTGGTCGGCGCCGGCGCCAGCGCCTACTGCGTTGCCGCCGAGGTCACCGCCGATGACTCGCAGGCAAATCGAGTCGATGTTGAGCCAGCGTCGGGATGGCAATCCAAGTGGATGAATCGCAGATGGATGCTGTCACGGGACTGAGCGGATCCGGACCGGCGTACGTTTGTCTGATCATCGAGGCGCTCGCCGATGGAGGAGTCTTGGCCGGGTTGTCCAGGTCGATGGCGATGAAGCTGGCGACGCAAACGGTGCTGGGAACGGCCAAGATGATTGCCGAAACGGGGCAACATCCGGGCGAGCTCAAGGATGCGGTGGCTAGTCCAGGGGGGACGACTATTGCCGCATTGAAAGTGCTGGAGCAAAATGGGTTGCGGGGCGCACTGGTCGAGGCGGTCGCGGCGTCGGCAAATCGAAGCAAAGAGTTGGGCAGCTGATTCCCGACTGATCGTAGCAATTAACTTTTAGGCGAGCGTTCTGATGGACTCACCAATCGTCGTCATCGATGACAAGCACTTACCGCTGTATCGAATCTTGTGGATCAGCGCTGTCCCCCACTTTTGCGGCGAAGAGGACTGCATGCACGAAGGCGAGTATGAAGTCAGACTGGACGTTGACGAATCGCTTTGGACCAGTGGCAATGATCGCGACAGAGTTCTGGATGCCTTGACGCGTTGGTGCAGCGATCCGACAGATGAACCTTAAACGCAATTAGCGGTCACCGATGGCAATCGCTTGATCGGGGATCAACGTCGGGATCCCGCCACGGATGGGATAAAGCCATTGACGGTCCACCGTCACCAGGGCCGCTTCAATCGGCTCAGTGACTTTCTGGTCGGCTCGATCTCTCAATTCTTGCTGCTTGATCGCCAAGTTCACACGTTCCACCAAGGGGGGATCTGCAATTGCTAGCTCCGCGTGACCCACGGGGCAGCGGAGCATTTGGAGCAAGTTGGCGTCAATCATTCGTTTTCACCCGGTTTGGCGCATTTTCGCTCAGTTTGCTTCCTTCGTATACCCGAATCATCAAGAGGAGGCGCTGGGCGACTGCGCGATCGCGGTCAAGTTTAGCGATTAGCAAGGTGATGCCTCCTGACAAACTTATGACTCATCATCCGAATCCGGCGAGGGCGTGCCATGACCACTCGGATCTTTTCGATGCACATGCGGCGTGCACTGGCTGTAGCGACGATCGTTACAAGCAGTGTGGTAGCCAGTGCGCAAGACCGACCAGGGTATTTCACTGATCCCGCAACGGGGATTGTCTACCGACAGGTGATTCGCAGCGTCGAGCGACCTGTTGTCGAGACCAAAGTGGAAAAACAAGAACAGACGGTCTATCGGCCCGAGATGGTTCGAGAGACGCGTCCGGAGACGAAGACGGTCTTTACACCCGTCATCGAATATCAGTGGCAGGCACAGATGCATGGCCGCTGGAATCCGTTTCGTCAGCCAGCGATTGCATACAAACAGGTGCCCCAAACTCGCTGGGAAGCACGCAACGAAGTTGTCAACCGTACGGAGACTCGGACCCAGTGGGTACCGGAGAGGCGGACGGTTGAAGTGCCTCACCGAATCGTACGGATCGAACGAGAGCAGAAGGTTGAGTACGAGGCCGTTGGAGAGGCTGTCCCGCAGCAGGCTAACCCCAACAGCCCATCGGCGGAAATCGCATCACGGCTTCAGCCGCTGGCAGCAAACACGCAAATTCAGCCCTTGAATCGGATGGCGAGCCTGCCGACGACGAATGCCGGGGCCTATCCGCAGGGCGTTCCTCAAATCGCAGCGTCAACCGTGGGGCGAATGACTAGCGATCCTCCGCGGCGTTCGACCAGCCAGGGCGGCTTGCGGACGACGGAGTTGTATCCGACCGCGCCAAGCGTGTATGGAAGCGCATTGCCACCGGTCAACGGCACGCTGGGTACGGCAACAAGGCCAGGCTTCTTCCTCTGGCGATAGTGTGGGACAGGAACGCAACGCAGCGCATGAAAGAAGCGCGGGCCGGATGACCCGCGCATCATTGGGTTGACGCTGGAAGCAACGCCTGCGGCTACTTCAGTTCGACGATCCCGCCGGCTTCTTCGACTTCGGCCTTGACCTTTTCGGCTTCCTCTTTCGAGACACCTTCTTTCAAGGTCGCCGGGACAGCTTCGACCAACTTCTTGGCCTCCATCAGCGACGCGCCGGTGATGTTCTTGACCACCTTGACGACGTTCAGCTTCTTTTCTCCGAAACTGGTCATGACGACGTCGAACTCGGTCTGCTCTTCCACCGCAGCTTCTCCACCGCCGCCACCAGCGGCTGCCATCACCACGCCACCACCGGCGGCAGGTTCGATGCCGTGGACATCTTTCAGGTAGTCGCTCAGCTCTTTTGCTTGCTTGAGTGTCATTTCGGCGATCTTGTCGCCCAATTCTTTTGCTTCGGCGCTGAATTCCGCGACGGCTGCTTCGTCTGACATTTTCTAATACCTCAAAAACGGTTTTGGTGATTTGGTTAGGAAAGCGTGTGTGGGATCAGGGTGGAAGCCTACGATGCTTCGTCCTTTTCGGCGATTTGTTTGATTTGACTGTTCAGCATCTTGCCGGGTCCCAACAACGCCGCGGACAACGACGACCCCGGTCCCAGAATCTGGCCAACCAGCAGCGAGAGCTGCTCTTGGCGACTGGGCCATTTGCTGACCGCCTGCAATCCATCGGCGTCCAGCCGTTCGCCGTCCATGACGCCGCTGTTGGCGACGAAGGCTTCGTACTTACTGGCGTCCTTATCCAGCCGGACGACTTCCTTGACCAGCGAGACAAAATCGTCTCCGCCCCAGCAAACCGCAACCGGTCCGTTGGCTCCCTCGAATGCCGGTGCCAAGCTGGTGCCTTCGGTAGCACGCCGGGCCAGCGAATTCTTGACCACGTAAATGCTGATATTCTTCTCTGCCAACTCGCCTCGCAGCTCGTTGGTTGTGTTCGCATCCATCCCGACGGTGCTGACCAGAACAGCGTCCTCGACGCCTTCCAGCCGCCGCTTGATGTCGCGGGTCACAAGATTCTTGACGTATTTACTCATCGTCCAGGTTCACTCAGTGCCATGGGGGTCGGCAATCAGCCGTGCTAACAGGCAATTCTCACGCTCGGGCTCATCGTTCCACAGATCGCCACACCTTTGATGTAGGTTCCCTTGATCGTCTGCGGCTTCATTCCTTCGATGAACTTGATAAACGCGCCAATGTTCTCGGCCAATTTAGGGCCATCAAAGCTCAACTTACCAACCATCGCATGGACATTGCCGCCCTTGTCATTGCGGAACTCGACCTTGCCCGCTTTGTATTCACCAACGACTTTGCCGACATCGGGCGTCACCGTGCCGGCACGCGGACTGGGCATCAGGCCTCGCGGACCGAGGACGCGGCCGAGCGGGCCAACCAAGCCCATCATGTCCGGAGCGGCGATACAGACATCAAAGTCCGTCCAGCCATCTTTGATTTTTTTGGCCAGGTCTTCTTGCCCAACCTCGTCGGCCCCAGCTTCTTCGGCTGCCGTGGCGGCATCCCCTTTGGCAAAGACGATCACTCGCTGACTCTTGCCTATCCCGTTGGGAAGTACCAGAGAGCCGCGGATGATTTGGTCGGCCTGGTTGGGGTCGACACCCAGTCGCATATGAATTTCGACGGTTTGATCAAACTTCGTCGAATCGAACTTCTTCAACGCCTCGACGGCTTCATCGATTGGAAGCAGGTTTTTGGGCTGTTTTGCCAGCGCGGCGCGATATCGCTTAGACTTTTTACCCATCGGGTCACGACTTTCGGTTGTCGGGTGGTTCGGCGAAATCACCCGACCCGGCCACAAAGGCTCGGCGGCAACTTCTCCCACTTGGTCGCCACCGGTAAGGCGGCGAAGTGCGAGAATGTGGCGAATCCGAGCTGCATCGTCAACGCCAAATGGGTCGGGAACCACTAGTTTTTAGGGAATTCGCTCTCCATCGCCGCCAGACATGAAGCGATGGCCCCCTGCAAATGATTGATCGAAACGAATGCCGCTCTTTGATGAAACCTGACCTCATGACCTGGAAGCGAGTTTGCCCTGCTGGATGGAGAACCACGTTTCTGTTCGCCACGGTGTTGCTGGCCCCGCTGCCCTGTCCTGCCCAGCGGGAACCAGGCGGGGAGCCATCGACTGAGATTGCTGTCGCCAGTGACTTCGCCGTCGGCGGGCAATGCGTTGTTTGGCGGACGACGAAGCCGATTCCAGACGCGACGATTTACCTGATGAGCCAACGGGGCTTGGTTGGAGAACCGGAATGGGTCGCCACGACCGAAACCGATGACGAAGGCCGGTTCAAGTTCACAGGGCTGGAACCCCCATCGGATCTTCGTCTCGCCATGGTGCAATACACCTTGGTTTGCGATGCGAAAGATCACGCGGTTCAGATCCAACGGATTTTCCCGCACATCGATTCCACCGACATGCGGATCGGATTGCACCCACAGCAGGGAAGTCTGCAGGGCCATGTGGTGGACGCCGATGGCAAGCCGGTCGCCGGCGCCAAGGTCAGCACTTGGACCGGTGCGCGAATCGGAGTGGGGATGACGACAACGGCTGCGGACGGGTCTTTTGAATTGATGCGTCTGCCAGTGGCCAAGGCGGATTCACCACTCAAGTCGCTGATGTTCCGAGTCACTTGCCAGGGGTATCCATCGCTGTACGCACGAGCCGAAGTTCCTGCGGTAACCAAATTCACGATGCCCAGGGGCTGTGGCCTGCATGGTTTGGTCCGTGATGAAGAAACGGGTCGAGGCGTGGCCGGCATCGTCATCACCGCGATCCCAATGAAGTCGGCAATCCAAGAAGAGCGAACCGTGACCAACGAACGAGGAAGATTTGAATTGTCGGTCGCTGAAGGGAACTACCACATTCTGCTCGAAGACGACGAACTCGTCGCGCCGGCGATCGCCAATATCGAGTGCCGCGCCGGGACAAAACGCGAATTACCGCCAATGATCGCTTCACCCGGCGGTTGGCTGACAGGCCGTATCGTGCATCCAAGTACGGGCGATCCGGTCGTCTTTCACGAGAGCAAGCAACGTGTCGTTGTCAGCGTTTACGGGCCCGCGACCCCGAAACGCGACCTGATCGGCGGGTGGCAAATGGCCGTCGTGGATGATGATGGGCGTTTTCGAATTCGCGTCGCCCCGGGGGAGAATTACCCCTACACGGTAAACACTCAATCCGAGCGGATGAGTTGGGATACCGATCGTCAGCCGCCGATCGCGGTTCCCGATCGTGGTGTCGCGAGATGCTTCATCAAAATCAAGGTCAGACGCACGGACGAAGAGAAAATGGTCGATGCTCGCAAGGTGATCGAAGATCTGCCCAAGGCCAAAGCCGATCGCACCGCGGTGATCATTGACGAGTTTCGCAAGCTGAATCACACGGTCGATCAATGCGAGCTGTGGTGTCTGTTGATGAAAGACTTGGTGGAGATCGGAAGTGACGCCGTGCCCGCCTTGTGCCGCGAGTTGGACGAGACCAGCCAGCAGCGAATGATGCGGCGTCTGGGATTCGCACTACGAGCGATCGATGATCCCCGTGCGGTGCCCGCCCTGATCCGCGCCATTCCCAAGACGTTGCAACCATCGATGAGTGATTATGGTCTGATCGTCGCCGATGTGGACTTACTGAAATTCATGCAAGAACATGATCTGGACGCCGATCGCCAAGACCGTCATTTCAGTTTCGGCCGCCCTGTGCGAGAGATTTTCGCCGCGTTGAACCAGATCACCGGCCAAGAGTTGAGTGAATCGGAGCTTTATCACGTTCACCGCGCGAAAGATCAACGCACGCTCTACCGGCAACAACAGCAATATCAGGCGACCGCCCAGCAGTGGCGGGATTGGTGGCAAACTCACTTTCGGGAATTCGGTGTCGAAGAGGCCGAGGCTGTCGTCAACCTAAAGCCATTGCCGGCCCTCGATTTGTCGTCGCTGCCAACCGGTTTGCGACTGACTAAGCACGCGCAGATCGATCGCTCCAGCAGCAATTGGACGCTTTCGGCGATCGGTGACCAAAACTCCACGCGCTGCTTTTTGGATCTCGACACGGGCCGCGTGATCGATTGGCCCAAGTCGCTTTCACGCAGCCAGTCGCCGGCAGCCATCAACGGGGCGATCGATTGGGCGGCAAAACAGGGTGCCGATCTGATCTGCGTGCCTTACGACGATGGGTCAGACAAGAGCCCGTTTGTGTTGCGCTCAGTTGGCATGCAATTGTGGGAAATCGATTCGCTGGACGCCAGAAATATCGGCAAGCGACTCGAGCAGGGAAGGCTTCCCGCAGGACGAAAGATTGACGACGGTTTGCTGATGCATTTGGACCCAAAGGCGAAGACGCGATCGCCAAAGGTCGGCAGCAGCTTCCTGTATTTGTCCCGCGAGGATGGCTTGGGGATCATCACCATCACCGACTTTGTCACCCAAGTACGCGACATCACCGGGATGTTTCAGGCTCCCAAGGGAGTTGGCTATCAAAAAGGCGTTCGATTCGACTGGAAGACGATTGCGCGGTAACTTTGATGATGGGAAAGTTTTGACATGGGAGGCATGAAATGGCTGAACCGACGACAGAATCATTGACAACGGCGAAATGCTTGCCTTGCGAAGGCGGCGTACCGACTTTGGATCGCCGTGCCGCGGAAACATTCCTCGATGCGACGCCACTGTGGTCGATGGACGCCGAAGCGAAATCGATCTGGCGAAAGGTCAGCTGCAGGAATTTCGCCGAAGCAATGGAACTCTTGAACAAGATCGCGGAGATCGCGGAATCGGAAGGGCACCATCCCGATCTGCATTTGACCGGTTATCGCAATCTTCGCATCGAGCTGACGACGCACGCGATCGGCGGATTGAGCGAAAACGATTTCATTGTCGCTGCGAAAATCGATCAGCTTCTCTAGCGGACGCGAATCGATGGAACTTCCCCGCCATCGCGCCCTGGCACTGCTCTCGGAATGCACCGGCGACGATATCTGGAGCGTGCAGCATTGCCGCGACCGAGGCGTGCCCGAATGGTGGATCGATGAGTTGGCCGATGCGTTCGAGTCCAGTTTTCGCACTCGCAGCCAAACGATCTATGTCGACAATCAGCCGACCAACCAATACCACGGGGTCCGCGACGTCGACTTGGCAATTCGGCTCGCCCAGTCGATGGGATTGGACGTCGACCGAGTCGTGGCAACGGCACTGGGCCGCCGAGGAATCGTGCAAGCCATCAAAGAAGCCGTGATAGAAGGCTAGTTTTTTGTGGAAAATCCAGCTTTGCTGCCTCCTCCCACCGGCGAGTGTCGCGGTTTTTTTCCTGAAAC
>CAVQPV010000028.1:0-177325 GCA_963714715.1 Pirellulaceae bacterium
ACGTGAATGGAAATGTCGTTGACGTATATGACGGCAGCGGTTCGATCGGTGACAACTATCCGCTGCTCAACGAACTCCGCATCGGCGGACGATCGAACAGCCCGGCCGGTAAAAATTTCGACGGCCAGATCGATGACGTGCGGATCTGGAACACCGCGCGAACGCAGGGCGAAATTCAATCCAATTTGGACGCCGTGCTGACCGGCGCAGAAGCAGGCCTGGCCGGCCATTGGTCGCTCAGCGAAGGAACGGGCAGCGTGACCGCCGATTCAACGGCCGCCGCAAATGACGGCACGCTGGTCGATGGAGGAGCGGGGACGGTCGGCCCTCAGTGGACCGGCTACGTCACCGATGAGAATACGCCCTTGAATATCGCTGCGGCCACCGGTATTGTCGCCAACGACATCGATATCGACGGCGATACCCTGACGGTCACGCAAGTCAACGGCAGTGGCGCCAACGTCGGGTCGACATTCACGCTCGCCTCCGGAGCCAACCTGACCGTCAATGCCTCGGGCGACTTCACTTACGATCCCAACGGCGTCTTCGAGTACCTGGACAGCGGCCAACGGGCAACCGATTCGTTTACCTACCAGATTGATGACGGTAACGGCGGCACAGAAACCGCGACCGTGCTCGTTACGATCACAGGCGTCAATGACGCGCCGGCGGTCGCGACCAACACCGGCACGACCGTGTTGGAAGGTTCAACGGCTAATGTGATTGCCTCCACGATGCTCAGCGAAGGCGACCTGGACGACGACGGGGCTGAATTAACATACACAATTACATCGCTAACGAGCAACGGCACGCTCTCTTTGAGCGGCTTTGGCACACTAGGCCTGAGCGATACGTTCACGCAGGCCGACCTCGATGCCAGCAAGGTGACCTACGATCATGACGACAGCCAAACGACCAGCGATAGTTTTGGCTTTTCGCTCGCTGATGGCGGCGAAGATGGATCGACGCCGGCCAGCGGCGTCTTCAACATCACCATCGATCCCGTCAATGACGCACCGGTCAACACGGTGCCGGGCACGCAAACCGTGGCCGAAGAAACACTCACATCGATTCTCGGGCTGTCGATTGGCGATGTCGACGCGGGAGCCGGCAGTCTGACCACCAGGCTGGTCGTCTCCAGCGGCGTCTTGAACGTGACGCTCGCCGGCAGCGCGACGATCAGCGCAGGAGCCAATGACTCCAGCGACCTAACCATTTTGGGAACGGTCGCCGACATCAACGACACGCTCAGTTCGCTGACGTACACCGGAAACACCGATGTGACCGGCACGGCAGCTGATAGCATCACAGTCATCACCAACGACGGCGGTAACACCGGCAGTGGCGGTCCGAATTCGGTGATAAACTTCATTCAAATCAACATCACCGCGGTCAACGACGAAGAGTCGCTTGACGTCAACGCGGGGCTGACGCTGGACGAAGGTGCGTGGGGAACGATCACAGCAGCGGAGTTAGCGACCAGTGACGTTGACAACACGGCGGCTCAAATCATTTACACCGTCGATTCGACACCAACCAGCGGAACGATCTATTTGAATTCGGTTGCTCTTTCCGCAACCGATACATTCACGCAAGCGGATCTTGATGGGGGCTTGATCACGTATCGTCACGATGCTGGCGAAACGACCAGCGACAGCTTTGCGTTCACAGTCGACGATGGTGCGGGCACATCAACCAGCAGTTCATTCAACTTCACGATCAATCCGGTCAACGACGCGCCGGTGAACATGTTGACGGGCCAACCGCAAACGATCGCCAGCGGCAGCGTTGACGGTGCGACCGATGTGAAGGCAGCGGACCTGAACGGTGACGGGGACATCGACCTGGTCTCTTCATCGTACGGCGATGACCGCATCGTGTGGTATGAAAACGACGGTGCCGGCAATCTGACTGCGATCACGGTGGCCACCGGTGTGTTGGGCGCGCGAGAAGTCTTTGTCGCCGATGTCAACAATGACGGCCACATGGATATCCTGTCGGCCGCTTACGAACAGCAGTCGGTGATTTGGTACGAGAACGATGGTGCCGGACCTGGCGGCACGCCAACCTTCACGGCCCACACGATTGCTTTGGGTGAAGGGCAAGCTTCGACGGTCTTCGCGGTCGATTTGGACAATGACGGTGATACCGATGTGCTGGCCGGTTACCAAGACACCGACGAAGTGGTTTGGTACGAGAACGATGGACTGACCTTCACTCGCAACGTGATCGCCAACAACGCCAACGCGGTAAAATCCGTGGTTGCCGGCGACCTGGATGGCGACGGAGACATGGATGTCGCGTCGGTCTCCTACATTGATGACAAAGTTGCCTGGTACGAAAACGACGGTGCCGCGGATCCGACGTTTACGCAGCACGTCGTGGCCTCGACAGTGCTCGGCCCGATCTCGATGCAGATCGCTGATGTCGATGGCGACGGAAATCAGGATCTCGTGGTGGCTGCCTACTACGACGGCAAGATCGCCTGGTACCAAAACGACGGCAGCCCCACGGTTCCGACCTTCACGGAGAATATTGTCTCCACCTCGGCAACAGGTGCTCGCGACGTTGCGGTTGCCGACCTCGATAACGACGGCGACGCCGACATCATCTCGGCGGCATTCGTCGAGAACGAGTTCGTCTGGTACGAAAGCGACGGTGGAGCATCGCCGGCGTTCGCCGAACGAATCATCTCCTTGGCCGACGGTGGACCGCGCGCGGTGGCCGTGGCAGACATGGACGGTGACGGCGATCTGGACGTGGTCGGCGCGGCCTACACCGATGACGAAGTCGGCTTCTACGAAAATACCGATGGCCAAATGGGGATGCAGGTCACGGCGGAAGAAACACCTCTGACGTTCAACGCCGCCAACAACAACCTGGTCTGGATCAGCGATAGCGACGCCGCTGCGTCGGAGATGAAAGTTCGGCTGGAGATCACCAGCGGCACCATCACGCTCAGCGGTACCACCGGATTGATTCTTGACATCGGGACCGGAACAGGCGACTCAATCGTCGAATTCCGCGGCAGCACCACGGACATCAATGCCGCCCTCGATGGAATGACGTTTACACCTACCACTGACTTTAACGGCATCGCCAGCATCCGGATTCTGACCGATGACCAAGGCAACAGCGGCAGCGGAGGTGCGCTGACCGACGACGACACGATCAACATCACGGTCACGCCGGTCAACGATGCTCCGGCGGTGGCGACCAACAGCGGCACGACTGTTTTGGAGGGGTCGACCGGCAACACGATTACCACGGCGATGCTCAACGAGGGTGACGTTGACGACGACGCTGGCGGTTTGACGTACACACTCACGTCGCCACCCAGTCATGGGACGCTGTACCTGAACGGTTTCGGTGCGTTGGGCCTGAACGACACTTTCACACAAGCCGATGTCGACGCAGGCAACGTGACTTACGACCACGACGACAGCGAAACGACCAGCGATAGTTTTGGCTTTTCGCTGGCCGACGGCGGTGAAGACGGATCGACGCCGGCCGGCGGAACATTCAATATTACAATCACTCCGGTCAATGACAATTCGACCACTGCGGTCTCCGACACAGACGGCGCGACTGACGTGGTGCTCGAAAACGCTTCCATCGGAACGACGATCGGCATCACCGCCTTTGCCGATGACGCTGATGCCGGAGACACGATCACGTACTCACTGGACGACAACGACGGCGGACGGTTCACCATCGATTCCAATACGGGAATCGTTACCGTGGCCGGAGCCATTGACCGGGAGGCTGGCGGGGCCAGCCGATCGATCACAGTGCGGGCGACCTCCTCCGATACCTCCTTCCAAACTCGTGTCTTCTCGATCACCATCACCGACGTTGATGAATTTGACGTCGGACCGGTGACCGACACGGATGGTGCTGCCAACGAAGTGTCCGAGAACTCCGCGATCGGAACGGCGGTCGGGATCACCGCCTCGGCCAGTGATGCTGATGCGACGACCAACACGATCACCTATTCGTTGCAGGATAACGGCGGCGGACGGTTCCAGATCGATTCTTCGACCGGAATCGTGACCATCGCCGGGGCGATCGATCGTGAGGCCGACGGGGCGACGCGAAACATCACGGTCCGAGCCACATCGGCCGACGGATCGTTCAGCGATCAAGTCTTCGCGATCAACATTAACGACGTCGATGAATTCGACGTCGGTGCGGTGAGCGACGTCGACGGCACGACTAACGAAGTGGCTGAGAACTCGGCGATTGGTACAGCGGTTGGGATCACCGCTTCGGCCAGCGATGCTGACGCCACGACCAACGGCATCACCTACAGCCTGCAAGACAACGACGGCGGACGTTTCTCGATCGACAGCGGTACCGGCATCGTGACCGTGGCCGGCGCGATCGATCGCGAAGCCGACGGGCCGACGCGTAACATCACGGTCCGGGCGACGTCCGCCGACGGATCGTTCACCGACCAGGTCTTCGCGATCAACATTAACGATGTCGACGAGTTCGATGTTGGAGCGGTAACGGACACAGACGGCGCGGCGAATGAAGTCGCAGAAAATGCCGCGATTGGAACCGCCGTCGGAATCACGGTCTCAGCCAGCGATGCTGACGCCACGACCAACGGGATCACGTATAGCCTGCAAGACAACGACGGTGGACGGTTCTCGATTGACAGCGGCACCGGCATCGTGACAGTGGCCGGGGCGATCGATCGCGAGGCGGATGGGCCGACGCGTAACATCACCGTGCGGGCCACGTCCGCCGACGGATCGTTCACCGACCAGGTGTTCGCGATCAATATCAACGATGTCGACGAGTTTGACGTCGGGGCGATCAGCGATAGCGACGCGGTGGCCGACACGGTTGCCGAAAATGCCGGCATCGGGACATCGGTCGGGATCACCGCCTTGGCATCCGATGCCGACGCCACCAACAATGTGATTACTTACACGCTGGACGACGACGCCGGCGGACGCTTCGCGATCAACAGCTCAACCGGCGAGATCACGGTCAACGCGGCGCTCGATTACGAGACGATCGCCAGCCACAACATCATCGTGCGAGCTACCAGCAGCGATGGTTCGTCGAGTACCCAGGGCTTCACGATCAGTGTCACCGATGTTTCGGAATTCGCTGCTACGCCGGTCGCCGACAACGATGCCACAGCCGACATCGTGGCGGAGAACGCGGCGATCGGAACAGTCGTTGGCGTCACGGCCTTTTCGGATGACGCCGACGGCACCGACACGATCAGCTATTCGCTGGACGATAACGATGGCGGACGGTTCGCGATCGATTCGGCGACCGGGATCGTCACGGTGGCTGGGGGAATCGACCGCGAAGCGGACGGCGCGAGCCGATCGATCACGGTGCGGGCCACCTCGACCGACGGCTCCTTCCAAACGCGTGTGTTCACGATCGCGATTGACGATGTCGATGAATTCGACGTGGGACCGATCAGCGACAGTGACGTAAGCGGCAACGCCGTTGTTGAGAACGCCGCCAACGGGACGGTGGTCGGCGTGACCGCCTTGGCGTCCGACACCGATGCGACCAACAACACGATCACTTATAGCCTGGACGATAACGCGGGCGGACGGTTCACGATCGATAGCAACACCGGCGTCGTGACCGTGGCCGACGGCACGCTGCTGGATCGTGAAGCGGCGGCCAGCCACAATATTACCGTCCGAGCCACCAGCAGTGATGGCAGTTTCAACACGCAGTTGATGACGATCAATCTGCTGGATGTCGATGAATTCGACGTCGGGCCGGTGAGCGATATCGACGCCGTGACCAACGAAGTAGCTGAGAACTCGGCGATTGGCACGGTGGTTGGGATCACCGCTTCGGCCAGTGACGCGGATGCGACCACCAGCGCCATCACCTACAGCCTGCAAGACAACGACGGCGGACGGTTCTCGATCGACAGCGGCACTGGCATCGTCCGGGTGGCCGGGGGAATCGACCGCGAAGCCGATGGACCGACGCGTAACGTCACGGTGCGGGCCACCTCGGCCGACGGGTCCTTCACCGACCAGATCTTTGCCATCAACATCAACGACGTCGACGAATTCGATGTCAGCGTCCCGACAGACACCGACGGCGCAGTCGATGAAGTCTCCGAGAACGCGGTCGTCGGCACCACGGTCGGCGTTACCGCGGATGCCTTCGACCTGGATGCGACCAACAACACGATCACTTACAGCCTAACCAGCAATCCCGACGGGCTGTTTACCATCGACTCCAATACCGGCGTGGTGACGACCGCCGCAGCGATCGACCGCGAAACTCACGGCGCGACACGCTCGATCACGATCCAAGCGGCCAGCAGCGATGGTTCGATGGCCAGCCAATCGTTCAATGTCACGATCAACGACTTGGATGAGTTCGATGTCAGCGTCCCGACAGACACCGACGGCGCAGTCGATGAAGTCTCCGAGAACGCGGTCATCGGCACCGCGGTCGGCGTCACTGCGGATGCCTTCGATCTGGACGCCACCAACAACACGATCACCTACAGCCTGACCAGCAACCCGGATGGTCTGTTCGCAATCGACTCCAACACCGGTGTGGTGACGACCGCCGCAGCGATCGACCGCGAAACTCACGGCGCGACACGCTCGATCACGGTGGAAGCGGCCAGCAGCGACGGTTCGGTCGCCAGCCAATCCTTCAATATCACCGTCAACGACTTGGATGAATTCGATGTCAGCGTCCCGACAGACACCGACGGCGCAGTCGATGAAGTCTCCGAGAACGCGGTCGTCGGCATCACGGTTGGTGTCACTGCGGATGCCTTCGATCTGGACGCCACCAACAATACGATCACCTACAGCCTGACCAGCAACCCGGATGGTCTGTTCGCAATCGACTCCAACACCGGTGTGGTGACCACCGCTGCGGCGATCGACCGCGAAATCCACGGCGGTACCCGCAGCATTACGGTCCAAGCGGCCAGCAGCGATGGTTCGGTCGCCAGCCAATCGTTCAATATCACCGTCAACGACGTCGACGAGTTTGACGTCGGTCCGATCAACGATAGTGACGCCACGGGCGACACGGTCGCCGAAAATGCGGGCATCGGGGCATCGGTCGGCATCACCGCCTTGGCATCCGATGCGGACGCGACCAACAATGCGATTCTCTACACCCTGGATGATGATGCCGGCGGACGGTTCGCCATCAACGGATCGACCGGCGAGATCACCGTCAACGCGGCGCTCGATTACGAGACCAGCACGAGCCACAACGTGATCGTGCGGGCCTCCAGCAGCGACGGTTCGTCCAGCACCCGGGGCTTCACGATCAACGTCACCGACGTCTCGGAGTCGGGTGCGACGCCGGTCGTTGACAACGATGCGACAGCCGACATCGTGGCTGAGAACGCAGCGGTTGGAACAGCCGTTGGCGTGACCGCTTTTTCGGATGATACCGACGGCACCGATACGATCACTTATTCGCTGGACGACAACGATGGCGGACGGTTCACGATCGATTCGGCGACTGGGATCGTCACGGTTGCCGGGGGAATCGACCGCGAGGCGGACGGGGCCAGCCGATCGATCACGGTCCGCGCCACCTCGACCGACGGATCTTTCCAAACCCGGGTCTTCACGATCACGATTGACGATGTCGATGAATTTGATGTTGGTCCGATCAGCGATAGTGACGGTGGCGGCAACGCGGTCAACGAAAATGCTGCGGGCGGCACGGTGGTCGGCGTGACGGCGCTAGCGTCCGACGCCGATGCGACAAACAACACGATTCTCTACACGCTGGACGATAACGCGGGCGGCCGATTCGCCATCGACGGCTCCACAGGCGTGGTCACCGTGGCCGACGGCACGCTGCTGGATCGTGAAGCGGCGGCCAGCCACAATATCACCGTCCGAGCCACCAGCAGCGATGGCAGTTTCAACACGCAGTTGATGACGATCAATCTGCTGGATGTCGATGAATTCGACGTCGGGCCGGTGAGCGATATCGACGCCGTGACCAACGAAGTGGACGAAAACGCGGTCGTCGGAACGGCGGTAGGCATCACCGCTTCGGCCAGCGACGCCGACGCCACGACCGACGCGATCACCTACTCGCTGCAGGACAATGACGGCGGACGATTCACGATTGATTCGAATTCAGGCGTGGTGACGGTGGCCGGAGCGATTGACCGTGAGGCCGACGGATCAACTCGTAACATCACGGTGCGGGCCACCTCGGCCGACGGATCGTTCACTGACCAGATCTTTGCGATCGCGATCACCGACCTCGATGAATTCGATGTCGGCTCGGTAACTGACAGCGACCCAACCGCCAATGCGGTTGATGAGAACGCTGCCAATGGAACCGCGGTCGGCGTGACGGGTTTGGCGTCCGATGCCGATGCGACCAACAGCGCCATCACTTACACGCTGGACGACAATGCCGGCGGACGCTTTGCGATCGACGGCTCGACCGGTGTGGTCACCGTGGCGGACGGCACAATGCTCGATCGTGAGGCGGCGGCCAGTCACAACATCATCGTGCGGGCGACATCCAGCGACGGCAGCTTCAGTACGGCTGGCATGACGATCAACGTTAACGACGTGGATGAATTTGATGTCGGTGCGATCAGCGATGGTGATCTGACGATCAACGAAGTCGACGAAAACGCAGCCGTGGGAACGACGGTGGGCATCACCGCTTCGGCCAGCGACGCCGACGCCACCACCAATGCGATCACCTATTCGCTGCAGGACGACGACGGCGGACGGTTCGCAATCGATGCAAACTCCGGAATCGTGACGGTCGCCGGTGCGATCGACCGAGAGACCGATGGCGCTACCCGCAACATCACGGTGCGGGCCACCTCGGCTGATGGTTCATTCACCGATCAAGTGATGGCGATCAACGTCAACGATGTCGATGAGTTTGACGTCGGAGCAGTCAGCGACAGCGACGGCACGACCAATGAAGTGGCTGAGAACGCGATCGTCAGTACAGCGGTCGGAATCACGGCGTCGGCCAGTGATACCGATGCAACTACCAATACGATCACCTACTCGCTACAGGACAGCGACGGCGGGCGGTTCGCAATCGATGCAAATTCTGGAATCGTGACGGTCGCCGGTGCGATCGACCGCGAGACAGACGGAGCCACTCGCAACGTCACGGTGAGAGCGACTTCGGCCGATGGTTCGTTCACCGATCAAGTGATGACGATCAACATCAACGACATCGACGAGTTTGACGTCGGAGCGGTCAGCGACAGCGATGGGGCGACCAACGAAGTGGCCGAGAACACGATCGTCGGCACGACGGTCGGAATCACGGCTTCGGCCAACGACGCCGATGCAACCAACAACACGATCACCTACTCCCTGCAGGACAACGACGGCGGAAGGTTCACGATTGACGCCAACTCCGGCGTGGTGACCGTGGCCGGGGCGATCGACCGCGAAGCCGATGGGCCGACTCGGAACATCACCGTTCGTGCGACTTCTGCCGACGGATCGTTCACCGACCAGGTTTTTGCGATCGCAATCAACGACTTGGACGAGTTCGATGTCACGGTCCCCACGGACGTCGATGCGGCGATGGACGCAGTCACCGAAAATGTGATCGTCGGCACCACGGTCGGGATCACCGCCGATGCTTTCGACCTGGATGCGACCAATAACACGATCACCTACAGTCTGACCAGCAACCCCGACGGGCTGTTTACCATCGATGCCAACACGGGCGTGGTCACCACCGCCGCAGCCATCGATCGTGAAACGCACGGGGCAACCCGCTCGATTACGGTCGAGGCCGCCAGCAGTGACGGTTCAGTCGCCAGCCAGTCTTTCAACATCACGATTCACGACGTCGACGAGTTCGACGTCGGCACCGTGACTGACACGGACTTGACCGTCAACGCGGTCGATGAGAATGCGGCAACCGACACCATCGTCGGCGTCACAGCGTGGCAGCGGACGCTGACGCGACCAACAACGCGATCACTTACACGCTCGACGATTCGGCCGGCGGGCGGTTCAAGATCGACTCGGTCAGCGGCGTCGTCACGGTCGACAACGGCACGCTGTTGGACCGGGAAACGACCGCCAGCCACAACATCACCGTGCGGGCGACCAGCAGCGACGGCAGCTTCAGTACGGCTGTCATGACGATCAATGTCAACGATGTCGACGAGTTCGATGTTACCGTACCGACCGACAGCGACGGTGCGACCGACGAAGTGACTGAGAACACTCTCATCGGCACGGCGGTGGGGATCACAGCGGACGTTTTCGATCTGGATGCCACCAACAACACGATCACTTACAGTCTGACCAGCAACCCCGACGGGCTGTTTACCATCGATGCCAACACGGGCGTGGTGACGACAGCCGCTGCCATCGACCGCGAGCTGCACGGTGCAACCCGTTCGATCACCGTCGAAGCTGCATCCAGTGACGGTTCCACGGCGACGCAAAGCTTCAACGTCATCATCAACGACGTCGACGAGTTCGATGTCAGCGTGCCTACCGACGTTGACGGGGCAACCGTCGAAGTGACTGAGAACACCCTCATCGGCACGACGGTGGGGATCACGGCAGACGCTTTCGATCTGGATGCCACCAACAATACGATCACTTACAGTCTGACCAGCAACCCCGACGGGCTGTTTACCATCGATGCCAACACGGGCGTGGTGACGACAGCCGCTGCCATCGACCGCGAGCTGCACAGTGCAACCCGTTCGATCACCGTGCAAGCCGCTTCCAGCGACGGTTCGACAGCGACTCAGAACTTCAATATCACGATCAACGATGTCGACGAGTTCGATGTCAGCGTCCCCACCGACGTTGATGGGGCGACCGACGAAGTGACTGAGAACACCCTCATCGGCACGACGGTGGGAATCACAGCGGACGCTTTCGATCTGGATGCGACGAATAGCACGATCACTTACAGTTTGACCAGCAATCCGGATGGACTGTTCACCATCGATGCCAACACCGGCGTGGTCACCACCGCCGCTGCGATCGACCTTGAACTGCACGGTGCAACCCGTTCGATCACCGTCGAAGCCGCTTCCAGCGACGGTTCGACAGCGACTCAGAACTTCAATATCACGATCAACGATGTCGACGAGTTCGATGTCAGCGTCCCCACCGACGTTGATGGGGCGACCGACGAAGTGACTGAGAACACCCTCATCGGCACGACGGTGGGAATCACAGCGGACGCTTTCGATCTGGATGCGACGAATAACACGATCACTTACAGTTTGACCAGCAATCCGGATGGACTGTTCACCATCGATGCCAACACCGGCGTGGTCACCACCGCCGCTGCGATCGACCTTGAACTGCACGGTGCAACCCGTTCGATCACCGTCGAAGCCGCTTCCAGCGACGGTTCGACAGCGACTCAGAACTTCAATATTACGATTAACGACGTCGACGAGTTCGATGTCAGCGTGCCCACCGACGTTGACGGGGCGACCGACGAAGTGACTGAGAACACCCTCATCGGCACGGCGGTGGGAATCACAGCGGACGCTTTCGATCTGGATGCCACCAACAACACGATCACTTACAGTCTGACCAGCAACCCCGACGGGCTGTTTACCATCGATGCCAACACGGGCGTGGTGACGACAGCCGCTGCCATCGACCGCGAAGTCCACGGCGCGATCCGTTCGATCACCGTCGAAGCCGCATCCAGTGACGGGTCAACGGCGACGCAAAGCTTCAACATTACCATCAACGATGTCGACGAATTCGATGTCAGCGTCCCCACCGACGTTGACGGGGCGACCGACGAAGTGACTGAGAACACCATCATCGGCACGACGGTGGGGATCACGGCGGACGCTTTCGATCTGGATGCCACCGACAATACGATCACCTACAGTCTGACCAGCAATCCGGACGGGCTGTTCGCGATCGATGCCAATTCAGGCGTCGTGACGGTCGCCGCAGCGATCGACCGCGAAGCCGACGGGCCCAGTCGCAACATCACCGTGCGAGCGACATCGACCGACGGGTCGTTCAGCGATCAAGTCTTCGGCATCAACATCCACGATGTCGATGAATTCGACGTGGGAGCCGTCAGCGATGGGGATGTCGGAACGAACGGGGTCGACGAAAACGCCGCGATCGGTACCAACGTCGGGATCACCGCGTCGGCCATGGACGCGGACGCCACCAACAACTCAATCACCTATTCGCTGTCTGATGACGATGGCGGTCGGTTTGCGATCGACTCGAATTCAGGCGTGGTCACGGTTGCCGGAGCGATCGACCGGGAAGCCGACGGGCCCAGTCGCAACATCACCGCGCGTGCGACCTCGGCCGACGGTTCGTTTACTGATCAAGTCTTCGCCATCAACATCAACGACGTGGACGAGTTTGACGTCGGTGCAGTCACAGACACCGACGGCGCAACGAACGAAGTCTCGGAAAATGCGGCGATTGGAACAGTCGTTGGAATCGCAGCCTCCGCTGGGGATGCGGACGCCACGACGAACTCAATCACCTACTCCTTGACTGATGACGATGGCGGACGTTTTATGATCGATTCGGGATCGGGAGTCGTGACGGTCGCCGGAGCGATCGATCGCGAGGCCGACGGTGCAAGCCGCAATCTCACGATTCGGGCCACTTCTGCGGACGGATCGTTCTTCGACCAAACCTTCACGATCAACGTCAACGACGTCGATGAGTTCGATGCCAGCGTTACGACCGATGTGGATGGCACGCTGAATGCAGTCAGCGAAAACGCGGCGGTTGGCACAGCGGTCGGCATTACGGCTTCGGCGAGTGACGCAGACGCGACGATCAACACGATCAACTACTCGCTAATCGACGACGATGGCGGTCGGTTTGCGATCAACCCCAGCACCGGCGTCGTGACGGTGGCCGCAGCGATTGACCGCGAAGCCGATGGCCCCAGCCGTAGCGTCACCGTTCGTGCCACTTCCGCCGACGGTTCCTTTACCGACCAAGTTTTCGTCGTCAACATCAACGATCTGGACGAGTTCGACACGACCGCGACGCTCGACCTGGACGCGACCGTCAACGAAGTCGATGAAAACGCGGCGATCGGAACGACCGTGGGGATCATCGCGTCAGCGTCCGACGCCGATGCCACCAACAACACCATTACCTATTCGCTCGATGATAGCGATGGCGGACGGTTCGCGGTTGACTCCAGCAGCGGTTTGATCACGGTGGCCGCTGCGATCGATCGTGAAGCCGATGGGACGAGCCGCAACATCACCGTCCGCAGCACCAGCAGCGACGGTTCGTTCACCACAGCGGTCTTCGCCATCGGCGTGGGCGATGTTGACGAATTCGACGTAAGCACACCGATTGATAGCGATGTCGCAGCCAATTTCGTTAACGAGAACTCGGCTTTCGGTACGACCGTCGGGCTGACGGCGCTGGCAAGCGATGCCGACGCGACCGACAGCGTGACCTATTCGCTCAGCGACAGCGCCGGCGGCCGCTTCGCGATCAACAGTAGCTCTGGACTGGTCACCGTTAGCGGCTCGCTGGATTTCGAGACGAGTGCCAACCACAACATCACCGTTCGCGCCACCAGCACCGATGGTTCGATTGCCACGCAAGTGGTGACGATCAATGTAGGCGACGTCAACGAAGCCCCCGTTGCCGCGGACGATCACGGCTACTCTTCACCGGCGGGGACAGCCCTGACACTCAATGCGCCATCACCGCTTCTGAACGACGTTGACGTTGACGGAGATGCATTGGTCATCCAAGTCGTCTCGCCGCCCAGCAATGGCACCTTGTCAATCGACGCTTTTGGCAATCTGGTCTACACACCCAACAGCGGATTTTTCGGTACCGATACGATCACTTACCGCGCTGACGACGGCGTGCTGACCAGCAATCTGGTCGTGATCAGCATTGATGTCATCGCCGGCACGACCAGTGGTGGCACGGATCCAACGCCAGATCCAGACCCAGATCCGGTTCCAGATCCGACCTCCGATGGCGGTGACCCAGGCAGCGAAACCGATGACGACGAAGAAGAGCCAGATGAGAGCGAGACGGAACCAAGCAGCCAGAGCGTGAGTGCGGACGCGGACCCCGCAAGTGAGCAGCCTCAGTGGCTGCAAGTGAAACCCGTCCGACATCGAATTCAGCGACCGCGTGAACGCCGCAGAAACGCTGGAAGATCAGGCGACTCTGGAGCGAGAGTACTTTTTGATGTCACAGTTGCGTGATGTCAACGTCGCGTCGCAAAGATCGTTAGAATTGGAAATGTTCGAACGATTGCTGCAACTGGATCTCGAGCAAGCGATCGTCTGGCAACAATGGGATGAATCTCAATTCCAGGACGAAGGCTCCTTCCACTTCTATGTCGGTACTGCCGGCGTTGCCGCCGGGCTGTTCTCGGTCGGTTACGTTCTCTGGGCGATTCGTGGAGGTGCCTTTGTGGCAGCGATCACATCGACGTTACCGAGTTGGCGGCTGATCGACCCAGGCGCCTTGCTCGGTGCCTACCGAGCGTCCAAAGCGTGCGCCCCTGATCGTATCGAGAAAATGCTGGGCTAGGTCTCCGGCGTTGAGGGGGCGTGCGTTTTTACGTTTCAGTTTGCACCAGTTTACGAACATAAATTTCACTCTCCCTCTGGGCATTGGCCTCTACACATCTTTACCCTCCCGCGCAGCGGGAGGGTCGGACGCGGTAGCGGCCGGGGAGGGCGATGCGCTGAAGCTCGATATCGTTTGATCATTCACAAGACCCTCTCCGGGCCCGAGAGCCCGACTCTAGGCTGATGAATTAACCGATTCGCAGCGCAAGAGGGTGAGCCGTGGGCCGTAAGGCACCGGGCAATGCGCAATGCCCGGCCGCTCACGCGTCACGGCTCACTTAATTCATCAGCCCTGCCCGACTCTCCCGCAAGCGGGAGAGTAAAGGAATGCAAGAAGCCGTAAGTCGGCACGATAAAAAAATCACACCCGAGATGGGATAGAGACCAATGCCCAGAGGAAGAGTGATTGGTTTCGGAGCGGCCCAAGTGATTTAGATCGACGAGCGATGCCAATTCGGATCACCGGCATCTTCCAAACAAACCTCAATGTCCCAAGGACATCCGGCGCCAGGCTTAAAACCGGGCTATTGTTAACTGACGCATTACAGCTACTGCGCACGGGCTGCGCGAATGCTTTTCAGTCGGGACCAATTGGGCAAATCTTCGTGGGCGAAAAGGACAGTGGACGCGTATTCGACTTCTATCCGCTGGAGGACCGCATCCTTCTGAGCGGTGAGGGTCTCGATGGCGCTGAGCTTGCTCCTGATGCGGACTTCGTCGCTTCGCTGATGGCGGAGATTGCCGAGGCTGAGGGTCAACCTTCAGCGGATCCGGCACTCGTTGCGGCAGACGACGCACTCGCCGCTGGATCGATACCTGCGGAGAACGACTTTGCCGATGCTCCGACGTTCGACCTGGACCATCCGCTAGAAGTTGTCTTTGTCGATTCTGGTGTCGACGACGCTGACACACTGCTGGATGGACTGCGAGAGAGCCGCGACGATCAAACTCAGTGGTTGATAGTCGAACTATCGGCCGACACCGACGGTATCCAGCTGATCACGCAAACGCTCTCGCAACTCTCCAGCGTCGACGCCGTGCACATTGTTAGCCACGGCGACGGCGAAGGGATCCAGCTTGGCAACGCGCGATTGGATACCGAAACGGCGAGCGGTTACGCGGGTGAGATTGCGACTTGGGGAAATTCGCTCGATCCAGGTGCCGACCTGTTGCTGTACGGATGTGATCTGGCAAGCACCAGTGACGGACGCACACTGATCGATTCGATTTCTGCGCTGACCGGTGCCGACGTCGCGGCCAGCGACGACGCAACGGGAAATCAATCGCTTGGCGGCGACTGGGATCTGGAATATGGCCTCGGCGAAATTGAGACGCAGGTTGCGTTCGACCTGGCCGTTCAGCAAGAGTGGATGGGGCTGCTTGACGGCGAAGTCGTCAGCGAACCGCCTGCGGCACTTGAGACGACTGCCGATTATCTGGCCGTCCCGTTGGCGTTCGAGGAGAACCAGGGGCAGACCGACGATCAGGTCGATTTTCTGGCTCGCGGCAGCGGCTATACGGTCTTTCTTAGCGAGGGCGACGCCGTCCTGAAGCTTGGCGGAGCCGACGACGCTCATGTGCTGCGTATGGACTTGTTAGGAGCCGATCCGTCGGCAACGGTTTCCGGCGTGGATCTGCTCGGCAGCCAAAGCAACTATCTGCTCGGCAACGATCCCGCTGCCTGGCAAACCGACGTTGAAAACTACCGACGTGTTGAATACCTGGATGTTTACGAAGGCATCGACGTTCAGTACTACGGCAACAACCGGCAACTTGAATACGACTTCATCGTCCAGGCAGGTGCGTCGGTCGACGAGATCCGTTTGTCATTCGATGGCGCACACTCGCTGCACATCGCCGCGACCGGCGAATTGGTCATTACCTTGAACCAAGACGGCGACGAAGTTCGCTTCAAAGCCCCGTATGCTTATCAGGACACGGCAGCTGGCCGCCAGTTGGTCGAAAGCAACTATGTCATTCATGCCGATGGCACCCTTGGCTTTGAAGTGGGCGATTACGACGCCAGCCAAACGCTGGTGATCGACCCGATACTCGACTATTCGACGTTCCTGGGCGGACTTGGTACCGAAACGGCAAAAGACATTGCCGTGGACGCGTCGGGCAACGTTTATGTCATGGGCCAAACGCAGTCGACCGATTTTCCCGGGCTCGATATTCAGACGGGATTGCCGAAGTCCACCACTGATAATGACATCTATGTCACCAAACTGAGCGCCGACGGTAGCACCGTGCTCTTTTCCACCTTTATTGGCGGAAGTTCAACTGAGTACGGGGCGCGAATGGAACTTGGACCGTCCGGCGAGATCTATCTTTCCGGCAGCACCTCGTCGTCGGACCTGCCGACGACCGCGGGCGCTTATCAAACCGCCCTGGACGGCAGTGCTGACGGTTTTCTGATGGTGCTTAATGCCGCCGGCAATTCGCTGCAGTACAGCACACTGTTTGGCGGCAACGATGGCGAAAGCGGAGGCGGCCTCGCGGTCGATGACGCGGGGGTCGCCTACATTACCGGCCAGACGTTGTCGAACGATCTGCCCAATATCGGATCCTACGACACTGGGCGAACGGGCGCCTCGGATGTCTACGTCGCGAAGATCAACCCCGCGGGAACGGGATCGAGCGACCTGCTGTACACGACCTACCTCGGAGGAAGCACCGACTACGAAGCGTCCTACGGAATCGCTCTCGATAGTAATGGTTACATTCACGTCCTCGGCAGGACGTTGTCCTCCGATCATCCGGTCACCGCGGGTACTGCCATTCAATCGACGTTTGGCGGAACCTCGGACGCCTACCTGACCGTTCTCGATCCGACGGCTGGAACCAGCGGGCTGGTTTACTCGACATACCTGGGTGGTTCCGACTCGGAGGCCCCAAGTGATATCTACATTGACTCCAACGATATCGTCTACATTACCGGCTCGACCCGTTCCACTGACTTGCTCACGACCTCCGGAGCATTTTCAACTTCGAATGCGGGTATTGCCGACGCATTTGTTTACGTGATTGATACGTCACTCAGCGGTGTTTCGGGACTTGTCTACGGCACATATCTGGGTGGTACAGACAGCGACTCGGGTGCGGGCATTGTCGCCGATTCGTCCGGCTTGATCCACGTCACGGGATCTGCTCGCGCTGCCTTTCCGATGGTCGATCCGATTCAAGGAACCTTTGGCGGCCTGGGCGACGCCTTTGTGGCACGTCTCAACCCCGCGGGCGGTGGCGTTAGCGACCTGCAATTCTCGACGTATCTAGGAGGCACCGGATACGACTCCGGATCGGCGATCGCGCTCGACTCTTCGGGCGACTACTACATCGCTGGGTCTGCCGGAGATGCAACTCACCCAACCACGACCGGAGCCTACGACACGACGTTCAACGGCGGATCGTACGATGCGTTTGTTGCGAAGTTCTTAAACGCCCCGATGAACACAGCGCCCATTCTCGATGACACGCCGATCTTAAGTCTCGATCCGATCGCAGAGGATTCCGGTCGCACCGGTCGGCTCCGTGGGCACGCTTGTCAGCAGTCTTGTGGACCTCACAGGAGGAGGCGGGCTCGACAACGTCACAGACGCAGATTCCGGTGGTCTGACTGGCATCGCGGTCACGCAAGCCGCCACAGGCATGGGGACATGGTACTACTCAATTGATGACGGGGCCAACTGGAACCTGTTGATAGGAGCAACCAATAACAACTCGCTGCTACTAGCCGCGGATAGCGGCAGTCGACTGTACTTTGAACCGAACGCGAACTTCAGCGGCTTAGCGGTCAATCCGCTCAACTTCCGGGCGTGGGATCAGACCAGCGGTACCAATGGTAACTTTGCAGATACAACGGTTAACGGCGGCACGTCGGCGTTCTCTTCGGTCGTAGAATTCGTCAGCGTACCGGTCACCGCCGTCAACGACGCACCAGTTGCGAATATCGTTGCTTCCGCATTCGGCGTCAATGAGGACGATGGCTATCGATTGCTTGGTGGATTCAGCGTATCCGATGTTGACGCCGGTGGTTCCGACATTGCATTCACACTAAGCGTCGGTCAGGGAACAATCAATCTCACCAACACAACGGGTTTGACGCTGACTGCTGGTGCCAACAATAGCGCCACCATGACGTTCACCGGCAGTGTCAGCAATATCAACACCGCGCTGGGGACGGTGACCTACAAGCCCGATGCGAACTTCAACGGTACCGATACGATCACGCTGTCGGTCGACGACCAAGGCAACACCGGAAGCGGCGGCCCGCTGTCTGATTCTGACAGCGCCAATATCATTGTCTCGGCACGCAATGACGCACCGACCCTCAACGATGGCTTTATCGTTGGTCTTCCAGGAGCCGACGAAGATTCGACGACAGCCGGTACGACGGTTGCCGCAATTGTCGACAACGCGAGTTGGAGCGACATCGACGTCGGTGCGGTCAAAGGGATGGCGGTCACGGCGTCTCTGGTAACGGAACCTGGCAGTACTCGACTGATGGCCTGACCTGGAATTCGTTCGGCGCGGTTTCGAACACGAACGCGTTGCTGCTGAGTGCAACGACACAGGTTCGCTACGTGGGTGATGGCGCCAACGGTGAGATCTGCCTCGTTCGACTTCCGCGCTTGGGATACAACGTACCGGGACGGCGTCGACCAACGCGACGCCAAGTTATGCTGATCCCGGCGTCGGCGGCGGCATATCGGCATTCTCCAGCGAATCTGCGTCGGCGAACACCACAATTACCAGCGTCAACGACGCGCCGGTGCTGGATAACACCGGGCTGATGGACCTGAGCAATGTGCTGCAAAACAGTACTGATCCCAGTGGTCGACTAGGTGTCGACGATCATCGCCAGTGCCGGCGGCGACCGCATCACGGATGTCGATACCGGTGCCGTCGAAGGGATCGCGGTCACGGCAGTCGATAACGCCAACGGTACCTGGCAATACTCGACCAACGGCGGCAGCACGTGGACGAACTTCGGTGTGGTCACCGACGGCATCGGCGGTGGTGCTGACCGACACTGCCAACGACCTGATTCGCTTTGTTCCCGGATTCAATTACACCGGCAACGCCACGATCACTTTCCGCGCCTGGGATACGACTGATGGCAGCGTCTCGGGCGACAGCGGCGTGAATGCTTCGACCACTGGCGCGACAACTGCCTTCAGCACGGCCACTGAAACGGCCAGCATCTATGTTGAACCGGCCGAGATTTTGCTGTGGTCGTCAACGACCAGTGATGTTGGCCCCGCATACTTCCAAGACCCCAGTGGCGTGCCAGGACTCGATAGTTGGTCCGATGGCACGGTGATCGGCATGGGCGATCCGAATCTTGTCGTTCGGCAGTGGCACGACCACCGGCACGTTCAGCGCAGTCACAAACTTTGACTCCTTTGCAGCTGATTTCGACGTCGACATCACCGGCTTGCACTATGTGACCACGCGATATCACCGTCACCGGGCCTGGCATCACCGGCGGCAGCATCGATCTGTTGGCCGGGGATGTCATCTTCCTGACCCAAGTGAGCGAGACGCTTAACACAGGTGCAGCGGGTGCGCCCGCCGGTTGGGCCAACAATATCGTCACGAACGTTGGCGACATTTACGTCTTCCGAGCGGAGAACGCGGGAGACTTTTCAAGCGGCTATTTCCGTCACGTTCATAGCTCTGCCGTGGGAACGATGGCAGGGAGTCACATTGGTCGAGCAGGCGACGCTGGTCGGTGACACTCTGATCGATGCGGGCGACTTCCTCTTCTCTCGGGGCGGTGCTTTGGAAATGAACGACATCTATTGGTACGACACCAGCCTTTCGGCGACGAATGTGCTTGTGGAAGGCCTCGATGTCTCTATCGCGACGGGCACTGCCATTCTGGGACTCGAAGTCGTCGAATCAGGTGTAACCGCCGGTGGTGTTTCACTCGGCACCGGCAACATTCTTGTCACGCTTGCTGCGGCCGATGGCGATGTAGGCAGCAACAATTTGTCGGTTCTCCAGCAAGACGTCTTCGCGTTGAACCTGACCGCGACGACATACGGCAGCGGCACTGCGGCGGCGACCGCTTCGATGCTGTTTGACGGCGATGGCAACGTGAACTTTGATGCCAACGGCGAGAATTTGGATGCACTCAGCCTGATCATCATCGGGAGCGGAACCAATCAGGCGCCGGTGATCGGCAATTCGGGTGGGGCGGTTGACTTTACAGAAGATGGGGCGCCGACGATCATCGACAGCACGATCACGGTGGCCGACGCTGATAGCGCCGATTTTTCCGGCGGTTTGCTCAGTGTCGATATCTCCGCGGGAGGTGCGAATGGCGATCGGTTGTCAATCTTTAACCAAGGCACCGGCGCCGGGCAGATTGGGGTCAGCGGCAATGATGTGACGTACAGCGGAACGATCATCGGCTCGTTCAGTGGTGGACTCAATAGCGGAAGTCCACTGGTCTTCAACTTGAACGCCAATGCGGATGCCACATCCACTCAGGCATTGATGCGGAACATCACTTTCTGGAATACATCCGACAATCCAGCCACGGCAGCTCGCACCATCGACTTCACGCTGACCGACGGCGATGGCGGGACAAGCAACACGATTTCTCAATCGGCCACCGTGACTGCGACGGCGGATACGCCGATTGCAGCCAACGACAACTTTGGCTTGGACTTCGATGGCACTGACGATTACGTGACGATCGCCGACAGTCCCAGCCTGAGGATGACGAACACGATGACCATGGAGGCCTGGATCAATCCAGATGCTTCGGCCAACGTCAATCGGATGATCATCAACAAGGAAGGTGAGTACGAAGTCGCTTTGTTCGCCGACGGCACCATCAATTGGGCTTTCGATAACGTTGATCCCGACTGGTCATGGCACAACACGGGATACCAAGTCGCCAATGACCAGTGGTCACACGTCGCCGTTACTTACGATAACGGTACGGTGTCGACCTACGTCAACGGAACGCTGGTCGATGTCTATTACGGCAGCGGAGCGATCGGGGACTCGCACGCGACGTTGGATGAATTGCGAATCGGCGGCCGATCGAACAGCCCGGCTGGCAAATTCTTTGATGGTGAAATCGATGAAGTCCGCGTGTGGAATACCGCCCGGACTCAAGGTCAGATCCAGGCCAACCTGACGACCGATTTGACCGGCGCCGAAACAGGCCTGGCAGGTTACTGGAAGTTTGAGGAAGGGGTCGGAACGACTGCCTATGATTTAACTTCCAATAACAATGACGGCGTGCTAACCGATCTAGCTGCCACCGGCGTACCGCTGTGGACCGGTTACACCACCGATGAAGACACGCAAATCAGTATTCCCGCCGTCAGTGGTGTGGTCAGCAACGATGTCGATAGCGACGGCGATTCGCTGACCGTGACCCAAGTCAACGGCAGCGGGGCCAACGTTGGTTCGCTGTTCACGCTGGCCTCGGGCGCCAATTTGACCCTGAACACAGCTGGAGATTTTACTTACGATCCCGGCGGCGCATTTCGATTATCTGACCAGCGGTCAGCGGGCGACCGACACGTTCACGTACCAAATCGATGACGGTAACGGAGGCACGGACACGGCGAACGTCACCATCACGATCACCGGAATCAACGACGCTCCTCAAGCGACCAATCAAAGTACGCCCGAAAGCTACACAGAAGAGATTTCGTTGAACTTGACCGACATCGTGGTCACGGATGCCGACGACGCGAACGTTACGGTCACGCTGACGCTGTCTGACGTCGCTGCAGGCTCACTCAGCACCGGAACCTCGGGCGCCGTGACATCGACGTTCGCGGGAGGAGTTTGGACTGCCAGTGGTTCGGTTGCCGACGTCAACGCACTATTGGCAGGAGTCACTTTCACGCCCGCGACTGACTACGTCAGCGATTTCACGATCACCACCAGCGTTGATGATGGTGAAGCCGCCCCGGTGATTGGAGTGAAAAACATTACCGCGATTGCCATCAACGACGCGCCCGTCGTGACCGCACCGGGCACGGCACTGTCGGCCACCGAACAGATCGGTTTGGCGATTCATGGGACCGGGTTCAGCGTCACAGATGTGGACGAGGCGGGCAGCGGTGCGAGGGCAGTCCTGTCGGTTGGCGAAGGAATCATCACCGTTGCTGAAGGCGACTCGGGTGTCACCATCGATGCTGGTAACGGAACCGGAGCAGTAACGATCCTGGGAACGATTGCCCAGATCAACAACCTGCTGACCGGCGGCGGCACTGGCACGATCACTTATCTCAACAGCAGCGACGCACCGAGTGCATCGACCAGCATGACCGTGTTGGTCAACGACTCGGGCAACACCGGTAACGATCCAGGTCTGACCGGCGATGGGACCAGCGAGGAAGATTCCAATAGCCAAATCATCAACATCACTCCGGTCAACGACGCGCCATCCGTCTCCACGAACACCGGATTAACGGTGCTGGAGGGATCAACGGGAACTGCGATCACCGCGGCCATGCTCAACGAAGGCGACGTGGACGATGGGGGTGCCGGATTGACCTACACGATCACGGGTGCAACGGCCAATGGAACAATGTACCTGGCCGGTTTTGGTGCGATTGGACTGACTGACACGTTCACTCAAGCCGATATTGATGCCGGCGACATCAGTTACGACCACGACGATAGCGAAACGACGAGCGACTCATTCAGTTTTTCGCTCGCCGACGGAGGTGAAGACGGATCGACGCCGGCGACGGGTACGTTCGTGATCACTGTCACGCCCGTCAACGACAACGATCCAGTCATCACGTCGGATGGTGGCGGCGCGTCGGCCGCGGTCAACGTGTTGGAGAATGATCTGTATGTTTCAACCGTTGTCGCCAATGACGTTGATCTTCCTGCCGAAACGTTGACTTACTCGATCAGCGGTGGGGTGGATGCTGGGAAGTTCGCGATTGACGGGAGCACGGGCGTCCTGACATTTGTTGCCAGCCCAGATTTTGAAGCACCCACCGACATTGGCGGCAACAACGTTTACGACGTCATCGTCCAAGTGAGTGACGGGACCCGGACTGACACGCAAGCGATCGCCGTGACGGTGACCGATGTCGCCGACAGCGGGCAGTACCTCGATTTGTTCAACACGACTGTCCTACAGCAATAGCGACGGTACCGAGGCATGGACCAGCTAGTTGGGTCGAATCAGATTCTGGCGGAGGCGGCGCTGCCAGCGGCTATTTCGCAGTTTCTGGAGGAACGCTTTACACCGCGGCTCACAATGTTGGGAACAATATCTACCGCGAGGTAGATCTCAGTGACGCGATTTCCGCGACGTTGTCATTTTCATATGCCAGCAGCCTTGAAAACTCAGCCTCCCTCGTCGTACAGGCGTCCAGCAACGGTGGCGGCAGCTATACGACCTTGACGGGGCTGACATTCGACGAGTTCTCGAATCCGGGGTCGGGAAGCAAGAGCGTCGACATCTCGTCCTACCTCTCCGGCAATACTCGAATTCGTGTTTACGTTACGGGCTCAGAAACCGGAGCAGGGAAATATGACTTCGATTTCGACAATTTCCAAATCAGTTACGTTGCCAACACCGCGCCGACAATCATCAGCGATGGGGCGGGTGCGTCGGCCAGCGTCAACGTGGCTGAGAACTCGACAGCCGTCACAACCGTCAGCGCACTCGACGGAGACGTCCCTGCTCAAACGTTGACGTACAGCATCATTGGCGGGGCTGATCAGACAAAATTCGCGATCGACTCCGGGTCGGGCGCGTTGACATTCATTGCGGCGCCCAACTACGAGTCACCGAGCGACATCGGTGGCAACAACATTTATGACGTGACGGTTCAGGTTTCCGACGGAATCACAACCGACACACAAGCGATCGCTGTCACCGTGACTGACTTCGACGAGTTCGACGTGGGCGCCGTCACGGACTCCGACGGCGGCACAAACGCCGTCAACGAAAATGCCATTGCGGGCACTGGGGTGGGTATCACCGCTTCGGCCTCGGACGCCGACGGGACGACGAACACAATTACCTATTCGCTGCAAAATGATGACGGCGGACGATTCACCGTCGATTCCAATTCAGGTGTCGTCACCGTGGCCGGAGCGATTGATCGCGAAGTCGACGGAGCGAGTCGGAATATCACAGTTCGAGCCACTTCGGCCGACGGATCGTTCACCGACCAGGTCTTCGCGATCAACATCAACGACATCGATGAATTCGACGTGACGGTGCCAACGGATGCCGACGGCACAACCGACGAAGTGGCCGAGAACGTGGTCATCGGTACGACGGTGGGCATCACCGCCGACGCCTTTGACCTGGACGCAACCAACAACACGATCACCTACAGCCTGACCAGCAATCCCGACGGACTGTTCACCATCGACGCCAATACCGGTGTGGTCACCACCGCCGCGGCCATCGATCGCGAAACGCACGGGGCGACCCGCGCAATTACGGTCGAGGCTGCCAGCAGTGACGGTTCAGTCGCCAGCCAATTGTTGAACATCACCATTAATGATGTCGACGAGTTCGACGTCGGCGCGGTGACTGACACGGACTTGACCGTCAACGCGGTCGATGAGAATGCGGCAACCGACAACGTCGTCGGTGTCACCGCGCTGGCAGCGGACGCTGATGCGACCAACAACGCGATCACTTACACGCTCGACGATACCGCTGGAGGAAGATTCAAAATTGATTCGGCCAGCGGCGTCGTGACGGTCGACAATGGCACGCTGCTCGATCGCGAAGCGGCCGCCAGCCACAACATCACCGTCAGGGCGACATCCAGCGACGGCAGCTTCAATTCGGCGATCATGACGATCAACGTCAATGGGCTCAATGATAACGCGCCGGTCATCATCTCCAATGGCGGCGGTGCGGCGGCCTCGCTCAACGTCCAGGAAAACTCCACCTTCGTCACCACCGTGACCGCATTCGACGCCGACTTGCCCGGCCAGACGATTAGCTATTCGATCGTCGGAGGCGCAGACGCGGCGAAATTCTCGATCGACAGCTCGACCGGCCAATTGAGCTTCCTATCGGGCCCCGACTATGAAGCCCCCACCGATTCCGGCCTGGATGGTGTTTATGACGTCACGGTGCAGGCGAGCGACGGAGCCGGGGGGACCGACACGCAAGCGATCAGCATCGTGGTCGACGACCTGCGAGTGAGCTTGGACGGCAAGACGACCGGATCGACGACCGGATCCGGATTGACACTTTCCCACACATCCGCCGGGGACGACCGATTGATGCTGGTGACAGTGTCGATGGCACACCCGAATGGCAAGTCGGTCGGCAGCATCACGTACAACGGCACGTCCCTGTCCTTGGTCGGTGCCCGAGGCAGCGGGGATGCCCGCGTGGAGATTTGGGGCCTGGTTGCTCCCGACCTGGGGACTCACAACGTCGTTGTCTCGCTGACCGGATCGCCTGACGAGGGAACGGTCGTCGGAGTGTCCACGTTCGCAGGGGTGGACCAGACGACGCCCTTAGGCACGTTTGCTTCGGCAAGCGGCGATTCCGCCAGCTCGTTCCTCAACGTGGCATCGGCGGAAGACGAAGTGGTGTTTGCGGGCATCACGGTCGATAACGGCGACAATCAGAATCTATCACCCGGTGCCGGCCAAACCGAGTATTGGGACCTTCATCGCGGGCACGCCAATGCAGGGGCGAGTGTCGAAGACGGCGCTGCGACCGTCAACATGTCGTGGAACTTTGGTGATGGCAAACCTTGGTCCGTTGGCGGCATCTCGATCCGCCCCACCATTGCCACGAACATGCCGCCGACGATCATCAGCAACGGTAGCGGGGACACCGCGGGGATCAACCTTGCCGAGAATGGGACGACCGTCACGACCGTCTCGGCAAGCGACGCCAATCTCCCGGCCCAAACGTTGACCTACAGCGTCGTCGGCGGAGATGATGCCAGCCGATTTGCGATCAACTCAAGCACGGGCGAACTGACCTTTGTTGCGGCGCCCGACTTCGAATCGCCGCTGGACTCCGACTTCAACAATACCTACGAAGTGATCGTGCAGGCGTCAGACGGCAACGGCGGCTCCGATTCGCAAACGATCATCGCCACGATCAGCGATGTTGACGAATTCGATGTCGGGCCGGTCAGCGATAGCGATGGGGCACTGAACGATGTTGACGAAAATGCGATCGTCGGCACAACCGTCGGCGTGACTGCTGCGGCCAGCGATGCTGATGCAACCAACAACACAATCACGTACTCGCTGATTGACAGCGATGGTGGACGCTTCGCGATCGATTCGGCTTCCGGCGTGGTCACGGTTGCCGGCGCGATTGACCGCGAGCTAGATGGGGCGACGCGAAACATGACGGTTCGGGCCACATCGGCCGACGGATCGTTCGCGGACCAGGTCTTTGCGATCAACATCAACGACCTGGACGAATTCGATGTTGGATTGGTAAGTGACACCGATGGCACCAGCAACGAAGTGGCCGAGAACGCCGTGATCGGCACTGCGGTCGGCGTCACAGCCTCGGCCAATGATGCCGACGCCACCACCAACACAATCACCTACTCGCTGCAAGATAACGACGGCGGTCGCTTCGCGATCAACTCCGCTACGGGCGTCGTCACCGTGGCTGGCGCGATCGACCGCGAAGCGGACGGTCCAACTCGAAATATCACGGTGCGAGCAACCTCGGCAGACAGTTCGTTCACTGACCAAGTGTTCGCGATCAACATCAATGATGTGGACGAGTTCGACGCGACTGCGACGACGGATAGCGATCTGACCTGGAATGCTGTCAACGAAAACGCGACGGCTGGAACAACGGTTGGTGTCACGGGCTCCGCGAGCGACGGGGATGCCACCGACACGATCACTTACTCGCTGGACGACAACGACGGAGGACGTTTCGCAATCAACTCGGCGACCGGCGTCGTCACGGTCGCAGGTGGAATCGACCGCGAGGCTGACGGCGCAACGCGCTCGATCACGGTGCGCAGCACCAGTGCCGATGCATCGTTTACGACGCAGAGCTTCGTGATCAACATCAATGACGTCGACGAATTCGATGTGATTGCCGTAACGGACAGCGACGCAGCAACGAACGGAGTGGATGAAAACGCGACACTCGGTACGGTAGTCGGCATAACCGGATCAGCTGCGGATGCAGACGCGACCAACAACACGATCACTTATTCGTTGCAGGACGACGACGGCGGCAGATTCACGATCAACTCCAGCACCGGTGTCGTCACCGTCGCTGGAGCAATTGACCGCGAGGCCGATGGACCGACTCGAAACATCACCGTCCGAGCCACATCGGCCGACAGTTCGTTTATCGATCAGGTTTTCGCGATCAACATCAACGACGTCGACGAGTTTGACGTGGGTCCGGTGACCGACAGTGACGTGACCGCGAATACAGTGAACGAAAACGCCACGGTCGGATCCGTCGTCGGTATCACGGCGTTGGCCACCGATGCCGACGCCACCACCAATGCGATCACCTACTCTCTGGACGACACGGCCGGGGGTCGCTTCGCCATCAACGCTTCGACCGGCGTGATCACGGTCGCCAATACGGCGTTGCTGGACTATGAAAGCGTGACCAGCCACAACGTGACCGTTCGCGCCACAAGTGACGATACGAGTTTCTCCACGGCCGCGTTCGTGATCAATCTGCTGGACGACACGTCCGAAGCAGGTGCTAGTCCTATCAGCGATACGGATGTGACAAGCGACGGTATTGCCGAAAACGCACCGATTGGGTCGACGATTGGCATTACCGCCTTGGCAACGGATTCCGATGGGACGGATACCATCTCCTATTCGCTGGACGATGACGCCGCCGGACGCTTCGCGATCAATGGATCGACCGGCGTCGTCACACTGGCCGGCGGGATCGATGCGGAAGTG
Source organism: Pirellulaceae bacterium (assembly GCA_963714715.1). Taxonomy (GTDB): domain Bacteria; phylum Planctomycetota; class Planctomycetia; order Pirellulales; family Pirellulaceae; genus JBFJVZ01. The sequence continues at coordinate 28,484 of CAVQPV010000028.1, forward strand.
GCAACCAGTCACAACATCACGGTCCGCGCGACCAGCACCGACACGAGTTTCTCGACGGCGGTGTTCGTGATCGCAATTTCGGACGTGGACGAATTTGACGTGGCAGCCGTCACCGACAACGACGGCGCCGTCGATGCGGTCAATGAAAACGCTGCCATCGGCACGAGTGTCGGCGTCACCGCCTTCGGCGCCGACCTGGACGTCACCAACAGTGCGATTTCTTACTCGCTGCAGGACAATGACGGCGGACGTTTCGCGATCGACTCCAGTACGGGCGTCGTGACCGTGGCCGGCGCGATCGACCGGGAAGCGGATGGGCCCAACCGCAATATCACCGTTCGTGCTACTTCCGCCGACAGTTCGTTCACCGATCAGATTTTCACGATCGGCATCAACGATATCGACGAGTTCGATGTGGGTGCGGTCACCGACACGAACGTGAGCAGCAATGCCGTCAACGAAAACGCCACGGCCGGAACGACCGTTGGGATCACGGCAGCGGCGAGTGACGCTGACGCGACCACCAACGCGATCACCTATTCACTTTTCGACAACGATGGCGGACGTTTCGCGATCGACTCTAGCACGGGAGTCGTCACGGTCGCTGGTGCAATCGACCGCGAAGCGGACGGACCGACCCGCAACATTACGGTCCGAGCCACGTCGGCGGACAGTTCGTTCACCGATCAGGTGTTCACGATCAACATCGACGATGTCGATGAATTCGATGTAGGAACCTTCACCGATACCGACGTGACCGTCGATGCAGTCGATGAAAACGCCACCATCGGCACGGTTGTCGGCATCGCAGCTTCGGCTGTTGACGCTGACGCGACGATGAATGCGATCACCTATTCACTGCTTGATGACGATGGCGGGCGATTCACGATCAACGCCAGCACGGGCGTCGTTAGCGTGGCCGCCTCGATCGACCGCGAAGCGGACGGACCGACCCGCAATATCACGGTGCGAGCCACGTCAGCCGACGGTTCTTTTTCTGATCAGATCTACGCAATCGGCATTAATGATATTGACGAGTTCGACGTGGCCGCTGTCACGGACAGCGATGTGACCGCGAATGTGGTCAACGAAAACGCCACGGTGGGCACCGTCGTTGGGATCACAGCAGCGGCCAGCGACGCTGATGCCACAAATAATACGATTGCCTTTTCGCTGCAGGACAATGACGGTGGGCGTTTCGCGATCGACTCCAGCACCGGTGTCGTCACCGTCGCCGGAGCAATTGACCGCGAAGCGGATGGGGCGACCCGAAGTATCGTCGTACGAGCGACTTCCAGCGACGGATCAACGACGGACCAGGCTTTTTCAATCAGCATCAACGACGTCGACGAGTTCAATGTTGGCGTCGTCAGCGACATCGATGGGACGCCGAACGCGGTCAACGAGAATTCGTTGATCGGGACGTTCGTCGGAATTACCACATTGGCCACCGATGCCGATGCGACCAACAACACGATCAGCTATTCGCTGGTTGATGACGACGGGGGACGATTTTCCATCGATCCCAATAGCGGGATCGTCACGGTTGCCGGCGCGATTGATCGTGAGGCCGACGGGCCAATTCGCAATATCACCGTTCGCGCAACAAGCAGCGATGGTTCGACAACTGATCAACTGCTGACGATCAACATCAACGATGTCAACGAGTTCGCCGTCGGATCGATCACCGATAGCGATGCCACTGCCAATCAGGTGGCCGAAGATGCCGGCCTGGGATCGGTCGTTGGAATGACTGCCAGCGCGACGGATGCCGACGCGACCAACAATATGATCACCTATTCGCTTGATGATGACGCGAGCGGAAGATTTGCGATCGATTCCACGACTGGTATTGTCACCGTCAACGCGGCGTTGGACCACGAAACGAACAGCAGTCACAACATTACTGTTCGCGCAGCCAGCAGCGACGGATCGTCGTCAACTCGTAATTTCACGATCAATGTAACGGACGTGAATGAATTTGCGGCAACGCCGATCAGCGATGTTGATGGAACCGGCGACCAAGTCGTCGAGAACTCGGCGATCGGCACCACGGTCGGCATCACGGCGTCTTCCGATGATGCTGACGGAACCGACACCATCACCTATTCGCTTGACAATAACGACGGCGGACGATTTGCAATCGATGCGTCTACCGGAGTCGTGACGCTCGCCGGACCCATTGACCGCGAGTCGGACGGCGCGAACCGCAGCATTACCGTCCGTGCGACAAGCACCGATGGATCGTTCCGCTTACAGAGCTTTAGCATCGTGGTTGCTGATGTCGACGAGTACGACGTCGGCCTCGTCATCGACAGCGACGGCGCGGCGAACACCATCAACGAGAATTCGATTGCCGGAACAACCGTCGCTCTGCAAGCGTTTGCCAGCGATGCAGACGCCACCAACAACGCCGTTTCCTACAGTTTCATCGATAACGCGGGAGGACGGTTTGCGATCGATGCCAATACGGGCATCGTTACTGCAATCGGTTCGCTGGACTTCGAGACAGCGGCAAGTCACACCGTGATCATCCAAGCCACCTCTGCCGACGGTTCGGTAGCTAGCCAAGCGTTCTTGATCGACGTCCTGAACGTCAACGAAGCGCCAGTCGCGTTTGACGATGGCTACGGGACCGTCACTGGCACAGCGATCACGCTCACGGGGCCGTCGCCGGTTGCCAATGACAACGATGTTGACGGGGACGCCTTGGTGATTCAAGTCGTCTCGGCGCCAACGAGCGGTACATTAACCATCGACGCGTTTGGGAACTTGATCTACACACCCGACAGTGGATTTTTCGGGAACGACACCATCACCTACCGCGCCGATGACGGCAGTCTGACCAGCAACCTGGCGACGATCCAAATCACCGTCAACGCGGGCGTCGCGACAGGTGGCGATCCAGATCCTGAGCCCACACCAGACTTGCCGCCTCCTGATACCGATGGCGACGATGACCGGATTACGAAAGACAACCGTCATGACACGAAATCGGAGGACGATCGTGATCCGTCTTCGGATGGCTCAACGGTGACTCAGAATGCCCAGGACGTGAGTTGGCTGGAGGTCGGCATCAGCCAGACAAGCGATGAGAGTGTTGTCGGGTCACAAGATCCAGAGCAAGAGCAGATCGGAGCGATTCGCGATTACTTCCTCTGGCAGTCGTCTCGATATATCGAAACGGTCACGCTGCAATCGCTTGAGCTTGAGATGTTCGAGCGGCTGTTGCAGTTGGATCTCGAGCAGGCGATTGTCTGGCAGCAATGGGATGAATCACGGATGGATGACGAAGGTTCCACCTACACCTTTTATGTTGGAACTGCCGGCGTCACCGCCAGTTTGCTCTCGGTGGGCTACGTGCTCTGGGCGTTGCGAGGCGGAGCGTTGTTGGCGGCGATTTCATCATCGCTGCCCAGTTGGCGATTGGTAGATCCGGCGGCCTTGCTGGGTGCCTACCGGGCATCCCAATCGGTCGCCGGTGACCGAGTCGAGAAGATGTTGGAATGAGTGTTCGCAGTCAAGCCGCGATTCGCAATCGGACAAATCGGCACAGATCGCAGAATTGCTACGTCTGAGATTTGTTTTGTCATCGCTAAAGCCGAGTACTCAAAAACGCTCGCATGAACGTTATGGGTAAGCAAGACTTCCGCGAGGTCTATCCCATGAAGGGAAGAGATCTGACCGGATTAGTACCGTTTTTGACGTGGGTCTGTTCCTTTGGGCAAGGTTTATTTCGCATCGCTTCGACTCGCCTTCGCGCTGGTATGCGTGGGGGCAAGTCTGATCCTGGGGGGTCACTGGCTCGGGCTTGTTCCCGATTCCGAGCCTTTGAAGATGCGTGCGCGTCAAAAATTGAGCGAATCCATTGCGATCAACGCAGCCGCCCACGTGCGAAAGCAACAGTGGATCGATTTGGAGACAACGCTCCAGACTCAGACAGATCGCGATGAGATTGCTGTTGTCAGTGGGCGTTCGCAGCGACTCAGGAGCCTTGCGAGTTGCCACCGGCCATCATGCCGAGATTTGGGACGCCAGAGAATCAGACTCCGGGAACGTCGATGCAGTCAAAGTGCCGATTACCTTGAACCGCCGGCCCTGGGGACACGTCGAACTGTGTTTTCACAAGTCGGCGCCATCGATGCTGGCATCGTTGATGAAGCATCCGTTGATTCGACTGCTCGCGTTCTTTACCCTCGCCGGGATCCCTGTCTACACGATCTTTGTGAGCCGAGTCATCCAGCTGTTTCACAGCACTCAAGTGGTTCCTGATCGGGTACGACAAGCGCTCGACACGTTGGCCGAAGGACTCCTGGTCCTGGATGAAAACGAGCGCATCGTGCTGGCCAACCAATCCTTCGCAAAGACACTGGACGTGGCGACCAACGAGTTGGTGGATCAGCCCGCCAGCAGCCTGTCATGGGTTGCGTTTGACGAATGCTCAGATGCGTATCCTTGGTCCTTAGCCATTCACGAAGCGGCACCTCAAACGGAACGAATGCTGCGGTTGGAGATGCACAGTGGAGAAAGCCGCATCTTTTCGGTCAACGCAGCGCCGTTGGGCGGCGAAGGTTCACCGCGTGGCGCGCTGGCGACATTCCGTGACGTGACACACATTGAACGGCATCGCGCAGAATTGGAAAACATGCTGTCGATGCTACGAAGCAGCCGCGACGAAATTGAACGAAAAAATTCGGAACTCGAAATCTTGGCGACTCAAGATGCATTGACCGGATGTTTGAATCGCCGCGAGTTCTTCAAGCGGTTTGAAAGATTGTGGAATCAGGCTCAGACAGATCAGCTGCCGCTGTCTTGCATCATGATCGATAACGACCACTTCAAGAGCGTCAATGACAACTACGGTCACCACATCGGAGACGAAGTGCTCCGCCGCGTCGCCCGCGTGATTCGCAAACGACACCAAGACCACGGCGTCGTCTGTCGTTACGGTGGCGAAGAGTTCTGCGTGGTCTTACCCGGTTTCACGCTGGAAGCAGCGGAAAAAGAAGCCGAATTGACTCGGATCGCCATCAGCAATATCGCAACTTGAGGATCCCAGCGAATTGCGTCTGACCGCCAGTTTGGGCGTTTCCGAATTGGCATTCGGTGCCCCGGGCGTTCAGGACTTGATCAATCAAGCCGACACTTGTTTGTATGCCGCCAAACGCCTTGGTCGAAACTGTGTGATCACGTTCAACCCGGAGACGCAATGCGAACCTGGGCAAACGAATTCGGACGAATCGCATACGCGGGGACCAGATCGCATCGATATTCCCTATCAAGCTGTGACGGCCTTGGTATCGGCGTTATCCTACCGCGACGCGAAAACTGCCGAGCATAGCCGGCGAGTCGCCGACCTTGCGGTCCGGGCAGCAAAAGGCCTGTTGGACAAACGGGATACCTACCTGCTGGAGATTGCCGCGTTATTGCATGACATCGGCAAAGTCGGTGTGCCCGATCATATTTTGCTGAAACCCGGCAAGCTAACCGATCAGGAATGGGAAATCATGTCGCGGCATGATCGCGTCGGTGTGGAAATCGTTGCCGGTGCCTTCAACTGTCCACAGCTAACCGAAGTCATCTCCATGCGGCACGCGCACTTCGACGGGCAAAGCCAACGTCACCCGCATTTGCCCTCTGGGAAAGACATTCCAGCGCTGAGCCGGTTGCTGGCGATTGTTGACAGCTACGACTCCATGGTCAGCAAAAGTGTTTATCGGGAAGCCCGCTCGCACGAACAAGCCATTGACGAACTGAGACGCTGTGCGGGAACTCAATTTGACCCTGAATTGGTTGAACACTTTGCCGAAAGAATTGGCTTGGATCAGTCCGGTTCGTGCGAGGCTGCCGGTGCGATCCGCAATCAGGCCGCCATCCACCTGGGCTTCCAGGTCGAACGCATTGCCGAAGCGATTGAGGCGCAAGACACCCATGGCATGAAGACGTTGGCCGAGCGGTTGGGTCGCTACGCGCGCGACACTGAGCTGCAATTGATCGAGGAAGCTGCCAAGAACCTGGAGCAGCAAGCGGCCAAAGATGGCATCCAGTGGATCACGCTGTTGAGAGAAACCCACCAGTTGCTCGACATTTGCAGAGCGACTCAGAGCGACTTGCTGCGGGAGAACCTGGAGCAGGATTATCAAAATCAGCAGAACCGTGATAATCAGACCGAAGGCAACTTGGCCGCGCCAGTCTCCACAGCCGACCCGTCGACTCAGACGGTGGATTGCTAGCCGGCTGTAGCCTGGGGGTAGGCTGATGAATCGATTCGCAGCGAGAGGGTGAGCCGTGGGCCGTAAGGCACCGTAGGCTGCCCGGCCGCTCACGCGTCACGGCTCACTTAATTCATCAGCCCAGCCTGGGGGTGGCTAAATCGTCGCGACAGCCGAATTCTGCGGGCGTCGCGACGCCACTACTATGGAATTGTTCACATTCTGGTAGTGAAATCCGGGCAACCGCGACGACAATGAACGTGTGCTCGATCCCCATCGAGATCCAAACCATTCCAGTCCACAAGGTTGACTCGTTCGCGATATCCCGGCACCGGATGGAAAGGATTTAGCGTCGTTTTTACGGTAACTTGGGTTTGAAGTGGACCCTTTTCGTTGTCGGCGGTAACTTACTCTCTGTCCTATTTTGGCTGAACAGGTCTCAACGCTCGGCAGTAGCCGCCTAGGAGCCCATGAATCGATCCCTACTAGAGCGACGAAGCCCTCTAGGGGTCACGTATGCGCTGTTGATCTTAACGGCGTTTTTCTTTCTCATCCCCTCGGGGTTTCGAGCGGCGCGGCTGAGCCTGGGCAAGACAGAGAATAATGTCAAAGACTGGCTACCCAGCGACTTTCCAGAGACCGCCGAACTGGAATGGTTTGCCGATCACTTTGTTGGTGAAAGTTTTGTGCTCGGGACGTGGCCCGGATGTACCAGCGGTGACCAGCGATTAAAGCTGCTGGAACAAAAACTGCTTTCTGAGTCGGACAGTTACGATCCGAGCCTGGAAATGGATCCGGCGGATGCCGAGTATTTTCGGCGTGCCAGAAAGATTGGCCGAGAACTGAAACTACTGCGTGCCGATCGCAGCTTGGATAATTGGGGCAACCTGCGAGAAAAATGGCTCGCCACCCCCAGTGGCCAGTGGTACTACATCACTCCCAACGGTCGACTCTATCGCTGGGAAGAATCAGTCAATTTGCCGGCGGCCGCGATCAGAGCCATCAAGCGCTCGTTTGGCCAACACAAAACCAGAGGTCAGCTGGTCACGGCGTTTGGTGATCAGGCCAGCGATGGCATCAACGCTTTCTACAACGATCCCAGCCTGTTTTGCGTCCCCCTCTTTCACTCGGTTCAGACCGGTGATTCGATCGCCAAAGAACTGTCCAAGGAAGGCGGTGCGCTTTGGCCGAGAGACTTGACCGACGAGAACCGGCGCAAGACCGTGGGGATGCGGCGAGCGATGGAGCGATTAACGGGCACGCTGTTCGCGCCGGCCGTACCAGCAGAATTTGACTGGTCAGCCGATTCGTTCCGCAACTCGATTCCCGAAGATCGCCGCGACAAACTGCCGGAGGGCTTTGACGTCATTGTGACGAACACGGTCACATCGATCACAGCTGAAAACTACGACGGTTCCATCGAGCGACTGAATCAGGCAACCGAACAACAGAAAGGCGAGGCTTGGTATGCCGTATTCGATGCGGCCGAAGTCGAACCTCCGCCGCGGTTAACGTGTGTCTTGGTCACTCTGACGGATGTTGCCAAGGAAAATCTACCATTCGCCATTGGCCGCGGAGTGATGGGCGGTCCGCGAGGACGATTGCAACAGCTGGCAGAAGAATCCGGCGTGCAACCGGCGTCTCCGCCTTCGATTGCTCCGCCGCCATTCAACAAACCCGACGTCGAATCGATCGCCGGAATTCCGCCCTTGCGATTGGGAGGTCCTCCCGTCGACAACATCGCGATCGACGAAGAAGGCACGGTCACACTGATTCGCCTGGTCGGCTACAGCGTCATCGTCGGGATCGTGCTGTCTTACTTATGCTTCCGCAGCTTTCTGATCACGATGATGGTATTCGTCGTCGGTGGCACCGCCGCGATCTTGAGCATGTCGTTTGTCTGGTGGACCGGCGGTCGTGTGGACGCGATTTTGATGAGCATGCCATCGCTGGTCTATGTGCTCGGTTTGTCCGGAGCGATTCACGTCATCAATTACTACCGCGACGAGGTCAGGCTGCGAGGCGAAAAAGGAGCCGCCAGCCGTGCCTTGAAACACGCGATCTTTCCTTGCACCCTGGCCTCGGTGACGACCGCTATCGGCTTGATTTCGCTGTATTCAAGCAACCTGGCACCGATCAAAAACTTCGGGCTCTACTCCGCCATTGGAGTCATTGCGACGCTTGCCATTCTGTTTTCCTACCTGCCGGCGTCGCTGCAGGTGTTCGCGCCGGGGATTGGCAAGCGAGATCAGGAAGAGGACCACGCGCCTGCCCAAGCAGAAGAAGTGCGGCGACAGGAAAGCTGGCTCTCAGACGCCTGGGCTGGCGTTGGCGGTTGGATTACTCGCCATCACACATTGGTCACGGTTTCATGCTTGCTGTTGTTAGTCGGCGGCGCAATCGGACTCAGCAAGATCAAGACGTCGGTGCAATTGCTGAAACTGTTTGATTCCCAGTCGCGGATCATTCGTGATTACGCGTGGCTGGAAGTCAACTTTGGCAAGCTCGTGCCAACCGAGCTGATCATTCGCGTTCCGCCGTCGATGCAGGCGGAAACGCACGCTAAATTGGCTGAGCAAGACGCCCATGGCAATACCGATTCGCTTGCCACGGCACAATCACTGAACATGTTGGAACGTGTCGAAGTCGTGTCGCGAATCGAAACCGTTGTCCGCCGAACGCTGGGCGAAACAGGACTGAACATCGTCGGACAAGCGATGGCCGCTGATACATTCTTGCCTCCGTTACCGGGACCCGACAACACCTGGGCGGTAAGTCGATCGATCTACAACAAAGACCTGTTGAAAGGACGCGACCAACTGCTTGACAGCGACTACGTTCGCGTCGAACAGGAGGGCCCGTACAAAGGCAGTGAGCTATGGCGTATCAGTTTACGTGTCAGTGCGCTTTCGGATGTAGATTACGGTTACTTCATCAACACGCTTCGCACGGCGGTGGAGCCGGTCGTTCGCGCCTACGATACCCGTGAAGAACTGATTCAAAAACTGGTGACCGACGAATCGGGGCACACGACACCGAGGCTTTCCGGTAAAAACAGCGTGTTGGTCATTGGTGCAAAACCGCCAAAAACGCTTGCCGAAGTCGCAATGGTTAATTTGGACGGTCGGGGCGACGACGATGAAACGTCAGCCGAGCATGTGAGCCGAATTGACACGCAAGCAATCTACCTGGCTGTGCTTGGCGACCTGCTTGCAGGTGAGCCCATTCGAAAGCCTGTTTGGATTGACCCCGCTTCGGCTGACTTACCATACGGAGTCGGCAGTGAAAAATGGAATCGCTTGATCGGTGTTCCCGATGCAGTGATCTGGGTTGGCGGCGAAGAAACCAGCAGAGACGACTTTAGCACAGCGAAACGATTCATCGATGCACGTGCGATCCAGGAAAAGACGGTTCGCCCCATCTTGGCCGGTGACTCGATTCCCGACGTGGAAGGCTCGGGAAATCTACAGGTCGTTTACACTGGCGTTGTGCCCGTCGTTTACAAAGCTCAGCGAACGCTGCTGGCGAGTCTGGTTCGCTCGATTGGTTTGGCGTTTCTGCTCATCGCTGCCGTCATGATTGTGCTGCTCAATCCCGGGCGCTTTCCATTCAATTGGTTGCGAAGCGACAACTTTGGCAATGGAATCGCCGCGGGCATGATCTCCATGATCCCCAATGTCTTCCCCGTACTGTTCGTGTTCGGCATGATGGGGCACTTGGGACGACTGGTTGATATCGGAACCATGATGACCGCGTCCGTCGCCATGGGCGTCGCTGTCGATGACACCATCCACTTTCTGTCTTGGTTCCGATCGTATTTGGACAAAGGCATGAGCCGTGTCGACGCGGTAATCGAAACCTATCGTCGTGTCGGCCCTGCCATGACGCAGACGACCATCGTGGGCGGACTAGGACTCTTCGTATTCGCGCTGTCGACGTTCACACCCACACAGCGGTTCGGCACACTGATGCTGGTCTTGCTGGCCACAGCCCTGTTTGGCGACTTGGTACTTTTGCCAGCTCTCTTGGCGGGGCCTGCCGGTCGATTTTTTAAACGCCGTGAACCTGTCGGCGCCTCAAGACGATGGCGAGCCTCCCAATGACAAAGCGTCTCTGGCGGCTAGCGATGATCCCAGGTTCGATCGGGCAGCCGCAATCGTGATGGATGAGGCGGACGACACGGAGACGGTGATCGACAAGCAGTCGCTCCCGCAATTGCGCGTCCACTATCCCAACCAGCGGAGCGACGGCCCGCATCGCGTCAAGCGTCCGTAGCTTCCCAACCGGCTGCACGGATTCGCTCGTCGATAATCCGCTTGTGTTCATTCGATAGGCCAACCGCCGCATTGTCTTCCGCAACGCTTGCCCAAATCTTCGTCGCAAGTTCAATGCGATCGGCCACCGGAAGATTCCGGATATCGGCAGGGATGGGAACATCAGACATCGTGAGTACTCCGACTCGCGAAAACGTCGTTGTTGCAACTCCATTGTAAACAAAAACCCGATCCATCCGGCAGACAATCGTCATCGGACGGCGTTCCCCGGATACGGTCTCGACAGGCGGTGCTACACGCGATATCCGGGCTAGTGCTTTGTCCCAGCTGCATTTTCGGGTTGCCGTTTTGGTGGCGTAAGCTTCCAGCTTGCGAATTCCGTACGAAAACAAATGGCAAGCAGGATGCTTACCCCACTTTTTAGCTGTGACAAAGCACTAGCGTTTTCGATCTTTGCCACGTGGTGTCCAGTCAGCAACCGATGCCGACGGGGCAACCTTCAAACGCCCTTGGCATTGCATTTCTTCGTCGGCGGTTTGCAGGCGGACGTGAACGATCACTTCATCGCCGTTTGGTCGCGTCTGTTGCCAGCGAACCGGCACATGCAATCCTGCGACGGGTGCCGTTCGCACGAACTGGTGAAGTTCGTCGGCGGTGAACTGCCAACGCCCAATCCGAGCTTCGGATGCGTCAAGCGCAGGGGTCCAAAGCAACGATCGTCAAGGCCGCTTCGATCTCAAACTGATTCAAGTCGATCATCCGGCCTCGGTCATCAACCACGTTCACAACCAAATACAGCCCGTCGGTTTCGTCATCATCGTCAAAGCGGTGACCACCCGACAAACCAGAATGCAGCTTCAACCGTTCCGGAATGGGCGTTGGCTCAGCAAGCGTCCCCAATGACTCCGGTACCTCGATCTTTCCGGGAGGCGCCGCGTTATCTTCGCCAGGGGCTGGCGGTGGCAAAATCTCCCCCGGTTCAATCGGAGGCACGTCGATGTCTCGAGGACCAGGAGGTTCGGGGCCGCCTGGGGCGGGCAAGATCCCGGCGTCGTCGGATTTCTTTTGCTTCGAATCCGGAGTCGGACTCACCTCCGCAGGTTCAAAGGCATCGTTCTCGAGAATCGGCTCGCCAAGATCGATCCCCATGTCGAAATCTTCGATCTCCTCCAGCGGTGTCGGCTGCGAAGGTGTCGGCTGCGACGGGGAGGGCCCTGATGAAGATCGTTTTGATGGAGATGGTTTTGATGGAGATGGTGCCGATGCTGGGGGGCCATACGACAGCGGCGGTGCTGCCATCGGTTGCGACTTCGTGCGATGCAGTTTCTCACGAAGAATCTGGTTTTGATAATCCGCGTCGTAGAGCTGGTCTTCCAGCACCCGGATCTCGTTGGCCATCTTGGCGTGATACACATCACGATGGGCTCGGTTCTGGCAACCAATTTGCGACAGCCCTAATGCGCAGCAAATCCCCACCATGTTCGTGTAGCACGACCAATGGTTGCGAGAACGGCGAGCCCGCAGGCGGTGAGGACGAAGACGTGACACAGGTGATCGGTTACAAAGGTAGCCTGTAAATACGCAGGTTTCGATTAACAGGCATCAGCCACTGACGTCAACGGCGGATGCCAATCTGGGGGCGAGAAGTCGAGCCTGAATGCATTTGCAAGCAAATCCGCGGGGGGGGTGGCGTCGAGCAAACATCGAAGAAAGGTGGGTCGGCATTCGCGCAATGCACTCCCTGTAAGACAGAGTGTGAGTTCAAGTTCGAGCCGTTTGCGCTCGGCCACCAAGGACTTACGCGAATTTGACCCACCCTACATGCAATATCCGGGTTAGGAAGCGATGACCGGGCCGAAGGCCCAGCAGCACAGCCCAGTTTGCATCGAAAAGGGCAAGGCAACGCGAGCCCCGCCTGTGTTTGCGTCGCCCCTGGGATCGGCTGAATAACCGCTCAAGCGGCCGGTTCCAGCCCCTGAGCGATCGCGATCGTTTTGCGAAGTTCGTCAAGTTGCTGCTGCACGGCCGCCAGAGCATTGGCAGCGTCCTCTGCAGTCTTCATGGCTGCGGTCATCGTCTGCTGCAACTGCGGAATCCGTGCAGCTAATTCGGCGACTTTCTTTTCCGATGTTTGCTGAGCGACCAGCGATGCAGCGGCCAGTTTTTCTTTTGCCGCAACATTCTCAACAGCATCCTGCTGAGCCTTCGTTTTCAATTTCACATCTTCCGTTGCCGCAACCAGCGATTTCGACTTCGCGTCAATCAGAGCTTTCCATCCGCCAACAGCGGCCGCGACCTGCTGATCGTCTTTGGCCAATTCAGCGGCTTCGTTTGCCTTTCCCGCCGTCTCATTCAGTTTTGCAAGCAATTGCTGAAGCTGAGTGACTTTGGCCGTCAACTGCGCCGTCATCTGCATCGCAGCAACTTGTGCTTGCTTGGCCTTGGCGACTTCGCCGATGGCAGCCTGATACTTCTGCTTGTTCGATTCGAGTTCACTTTTAGTTCCGGTCAACTCTGCATTGGCTTCGGCAAGCTCCGCACTCGCGGCATTGGCGGTCGCCTCGAGTTCGGCGTGCTTCGTTTCCTGAACTCCCAATTTTTCCATCACCGACTTTCGCTGCGCGGTTAAGTCACTCAACCTTTTGCTGAACGTGATCTCATCCTGCCAGCGGCTGACCAACTGCTGCGCCGACGTCAGCTCGGCCGACACCTTATCGTAGGCTTGCTTGGTCGCGTTTGCTTTTTCTTCGGCGGGCTTGACCAACGGCATCAGCCTTTGTTGCTGCTGGTTTGCGACAGCAAGCTGCTGAGTTGCTTCGGCGGCGTTTTTCTGCGCTGTCGCCATATTTTGCTGAGCCTGCTGCAACGCGGCGGCTTTTTGGGTAGCCGTCTTTCGCATTTCATCCAACTGGGCCTGCTTGTCAGCGGCAGACCCTTGCAGCGTCTTAGCGGCGTCGGCCAAACTTGCATCGTCGGGGAACTGCGATGCAGCGGCACCCGCTTTGTCGGCCGATTCCTTCAGCATCGGAACACCCTTTGCCATCGCGTTGACCTGTTTCTGGATCTCCGTGTTTTCGTTGGTCACTTTGGCCAAGATGTCTTTAGCGGCAGCCAACGCAGTCGTCGCCGTGTCTGCTTGCTGCTTTGCCTCGCCGGCAACTCGCTGGGAATTCTCAAAGTCGGTCCTCACTTTTTCAAACGCCGCCTGAGCAACTTGGAAGGACTCTTCAACCGGCTTGAACTCACTTTGCCTGGCCGACACCAATCGCGTCGCCTCGGCAAGCCGCGTTGCCAAGGTGGGTGCACTCATCTTCACCGCGCCAAGCCGATTCCCGTCGGCAGCGTTCCAAGACGCGGATTTCACCTGCCCAGTCGCCGGCGATCGCCCGGTTGGTCTCGTCGCAGTACGTTGCGCCGCAGCGCAAGATCAGCGAACGCTTCAAAGGCGCGTTGTTGTCCGCCATTTTGATCCCAGAGCTTGGCGACCTTATCGCGGCCACAGGACAACAGTCGACCGTCACGGGTAAACTCGACGGATGCGCGCACCGCCGCCGTGTGCACCCCAGCTTTTGACTTGTCCGCCGTTTTCCATTTCCCACAGTTTGATCGTGGTGTCTTCGCTGCTGGAAGCCAGGATGTTGGAATCGCTACGCCAAGAAACGCGAGTGATGCCCGGCGGTGTGACCTTTCAGTGTCAAGTATTCGCGGCCCGTCCAGCCTTCCCAGACAAACAAGCCGCCGTTGCGGTCGCCCGTCGCCAGCAGCACGCTATCGGGACTGAATTCCATCGCGGTGATCCAGTCGGTGTGCTTGCGAATTTCGTGCATCAGCGACCCGTTTCGGTCGAGTAGATGCGCACGACGCGCTGCGGACCGCCGAGTGCAATCAGCGTTTGATCGGAACTGATGTCGGCCGCCAGAACTTCGTCCAGTTCGCTGCCGATTTCGATGATCCGGTCGCCGCTGCGAATGTTCCAGACGACGACGCGGCCGCTGGCACCGCCAACTCCGCCACCGGCAAGCAGCAGTCCGCCATTGCGGCTGAATCTTAAAACACGCGGCATCCCTTCGGGAAACGCCAATGCGCCGACCAGTTCCAACGACTGGGTGTTGTACAGCAGGACTTCTTTGTGACCGCCGACGGCCACCAGCGGCGCCCAGGGACTGGTCGCCAGCGCCGTGACGGCGGTACTGCCGCTTGGTTGGGAATGCGGCTGCAAACTCAATCGCCCCGGCAACGGAATCACCGAGGGCCGTTCGGTCGACGGTGCGGCGAGAGCCAGATCGAACTTCTTTTTCGGGGCCGCCTTGGCTTGGCTGCCGGAGTTTTCCAGCACGCCGCCGTCGATCCATTTGCGAATCGTTTCGATCATCGGGTCAGGAATCTTCGGCGACTCCGGCGGCATCACCGGTTCGTACTCATGCGTGATCAATTCGTACAAGTAGCTGGCCGACGAATCCCCGGTTCGATCACTTCGCCCGACGCACCGCCTTGCATCAATGCCGTGTAGGAAGTCAGATCCAGGTCGCCGCTCTTTTTGTCCTGGTTGTGACAGGAGAAACACTTCTGCTGGAATACGATCCGCACATGGTCGTCGTACGTGACTTTCGGCGGTTTCTTTTCTTCGGCGTTGGCGGATGTAGCGAACAAGACGATACACACGAGCGATCGTATCACCATTTGGCACACCTGGAAGCCGAGCCTACGTAGGTGCGGCATGCTGCCGGACCAGAAGGACAGCAGTTCGTCTGCGTACTTTGAGTTTCTCTATTCATTAGTGATTGAACAGGAATTCGCGTGAGTTCAGCAGAGCCCAAAACGTGTCTTCCAGGATCACCTTTTTGTCCGGCGCCGCGGCGATCAATTCGTTCGTCTTTTTGATTTCGGTTTCGGTCGGTTTGCGAGACAAGCAGCGAACGTACAGCTCTTCGACAATTTGCTGAGGCGTTTTACCTTCAGCCAATCGTTTCTCAACAACTTTGCCTTGGGAAATCTTGGTTGCCAGTGTCTCGCCATTGAGCAAATGCAGTGCTTGGGACAGATTCGGTTCGATCTTGACTTCGCAGGAACAGACGGATCCACGATTGCTCGGCCAAACGTCGTCAGGAAATAGGTGCTGGTGTTGCCGTTGGCGATTTGCACGGCCCGAGCACCCGAGCGGCAAGCCGGCAAACTTGTTCTTGGTGTCGGTGACCTGGCTGATCACATCCAGCAGTACTTCGGCGCGCATCCGACGCAGCGATGCGTGCGAGAAGTTGCGTGTCGTCTTCTCGTTGGTTTCGTTGGTCTGCGTGCTCAGCTGATACGTGCGCGACGTGCAGATGTCGCGCACCAGCTGCTTTGAAGTCGTAGTTGTATTCGGTGAACTTTGTCGCCAGCGCGTCCAGCAGTTCGGCGTTGACCGGCGGATTACTGACCCGCACATCGTCGACTTCGTCGATGATGCCGTTGCCGAAGAAGTGATCCCAGACGATGTTGGCCAGGTTCGTGGCGAAGTACGGATTCTCGGCGAGGCCAGCCATTTGCCATGACGACGCGGCGGTCCTTGCCCGGCCACGTCGGGCACGTCGCCCCCCAGGAACTTGGGCGGCATGACTCGGTCGTCGACCGGATGCTTGACGTCGCCGCCGCCGCTGTTGAAGACGATCGTCTCGCGGGGATCTTCGCCCTGTCTTGCGACCGATCTGTGAAAAGAAGGCGGCAAAGCTGTAGTAGTCGTCCATCGTCCAGCGATCGAAGGGATGATTGTGGCATTGGGCACACTGAATTCGCATGCCCATGAAGACCTGGGCGACGTTCTCGGCCACTTTCAGCGGGTCGGTTTCGATCTGATAGTAGTTCGTCGCGGCGTTGTCAAACGTCCCGCCGCTGGCACCCAGCAACTCCTGCACCATCTTGTCCATCGGCACATTGTTGGCGATCTTCTCCTGCAGCCAGTTGTAGTAACGCAGCATCGGCTTGTAGGCGATTTGCTGCGTGGTCCGGATCTGCAAGCAGTTCGGCCCATTTCATCACCCACATTTCGACGAACTCCTTTGCGCTCCAGCAGTTCGTCGACCAGTTTCTCACGCTTCTTCGGATCGGTGTCCGCGATGAAGCGAAGATATTCTTCCACCGTCGGCAGCATGCCCACGATGTCCAACGATGCGCGGCGCAGAAACTCCTCGTCGCTGCAAAGCTCGGATGGATTGATACGTAGTTTGCGAACTTGTCGTGCATCAATTCATCGACGTAGTTGCTTCGGCTCCGCGTCGGCCCACTGGAACGTCAAGCTCTTGGGCAGGACAATGAAAGTGCGACGCCGACGGTGTGCGTGTCGAAGCGCGCCATGATGAACGCTTCGCCGCGGTTCTTGGCCGTGACGACACCTTCCGCCGAAACGGTGCGGCGGAGTTGTCATTGTTGGACGAGAATGCAGCTAGCGAAGTGACGTCGCGATCGGTCCCGTCGGAATAGTGGGCACGGACCAAAATTCGCTGCGTTGCCCCCTGACCATCCAGAACCGCAGCGGCCGGAAAGATTTCGACCTTCGTCACCTTGGGAATCTCGCCCGAATCGTTTGGGTGCCGGCCTGGAGCCAGCGCAACAGCGTTTTGTGCGTATTCGCTGTCCATATCAAAGCGTTTGCCGCCGGTGTGCGGAACGCTGCCGACCGACTTTTGCAGCAGCAAACTTGCTTCGGGAACCGCCAGATTGATGCGCCTACCGGGAATCTCACGGGTGATGCGAAAGTGGTCGCCGTTCGGATCGAAGCCGAATAGCGACAAGCATGAATCCGTCTTTGCCGCGTGCCGCGCCGTGACAGCTGCCCGTGTTGCAGCCCGCCCTCATGAAGACCGGCATCACATCCAGTTGAAAACTGATGGGCGGGTTGGCAGCCGCATCCTGGACGGTCACCGCAAGTGTCTTGGTGTGACCGGCAAACTCAATCTTCAGCTCGGTGCTACCGTCAGCCGTCGGATAGAGAGTATTTTTCTCCAAACGCGTCAACTCAGCATTCGCGACGCTCAGCTTGGCCTCATCGGTGACGTCTCGCGTGATCCCGCTTTCGTACACGGCTTGAACGATCACCGCTTGCCGATCGCGAGCGGTCGTGAGGTTAATGTCTGGTGGATAGACGTTGATCGCCGTCGGCGATTGAGTGCCAGCCGGCGGCGGTTTAACGTCCGCAGGCGGCGTTGGCTGCTCGCCCGTCGAGTCGGGTATTGGCTCGGCGGCGCCGGCGGACAGCGCCATCGCCGTGGTCAGCAGCAAGCTCAGTGGTAATTGTCGCATCGAATGTGACATGCTTTCAGATTCCTTCGTGCTGTTCGGCCTCTGCTGGCTGTGCCGCTGGCCATGCCAGAGGGACACAAATCTACGTCAACAGAAACTACTCGGCGTTGTTTTTGGCTTCTTGTCGTTGCTTCGCTGCGAGACGCAACTTTTCTAAACGAGTCAACGGTTTTGTTTGTGGCGGGGGCGCCGGCTGTTCAGGAGTCGGCGTTGGTTGCGCCTGTCGGCGCCGGTGCAGGCTTTGCCGCCGGCTTGTTCGGCTCAGGCGGCAACGGTTTGTCAATTTGAAATTCGACATTGCCCGCCCGGCTGACGATCGATTCTCCATTTTTGGGAATGGTGATCTGACAAAACAAGTTGTGCTTCCCAACCGGGCTGTCCGCTTGTGTTTTTAAAGTGAACGTCAGTTCTTTGGTGTCTTTGTTGAATGTCAGCGGCTGTGCGGAAATCTTCGGTGGAATCCCTAGTAACTCAGCTTTCGCTTCGCCCTCAAACGGCGTGTTGTGGTTGACCTTGCAAAGAAGCAGCGTCTTCTTGGCCCTGCTCACAGGCGGCACGTTGAAGCTCAAATCGAGCGTAGGCGTCCGCGATTTCTAGATTCGCCAGTTGCGTCGAAGCCCACATGCCGCCGGACGTTCCCAGGGCAAACATCTTCCACTGTTTGATTTCGGCGTTCCCGTTGGCATTGATGGGGTACAGCACTTCTGTCTGCCCCTTGGGAATGTTGACGGAACTGGAAGCACCTACCCCTGGCGAACGATAGGGGAACTGAACATTGATTTGTTCGTCCCAACCGTCCTGCTTTTTCGCCACGATCTTCACTTGCATGGAACCGTCACGAACCAACGGCACCTTTGGCTCGACGATCTCAAGGTGAAAGGGTATTTCATCAGTCACGGCCATCGCCAAGCGATCGACATCCTTCCAGCGATACAGCGATTGGCCGGGACCGGCAATGATGTAGTCGGCTCGATTGCCGAAGCCGCCACGGATGTTTTGATTGGGATCCGCATGCTTGGCAAGAAAGTCGACCAACGCGCCGCCCAGTTGTGCGTCCGCCGCAGCCTCGAACACGACCGGCATCGTCGTTTGATTGGCCGGCATCGTATCGCAATGCATCGTGATACCGGGCGGCAGATTCTCGCCCAACAACGCCAACTCGCCGCCAAAGTTCCCTCGACTGGCACTGATCAGCGTTCCAAACCGGTTGCCTTTCGGCACAAACACCTGCTGCCGATACTGACCGTAACGCTCGGTGCGAGGAATGCCGAGACTCAGTGTCGGCTTGACCGGCTGAAACTCGATTCGGTAGACCAGATCGGGGCCGCCCCGGCCGAGATGATCCGTCACACGGGCGACATACTCACCGTCCTCGGGGACCGTAAAACGAATGTAGCTGTCGGGGCCTCTGGAATCATCGTTCCCGGCAAGGCCGCGACCGTCAGCATGGTAAAGATTCAGAACAGGATCCAGACCTGAGCGGATCCGACGCGCGTAACACTCGACCTCGAAGACTTGTCCTTTCTTAGCAGCGAATTTGAAGCAATCGATATCGCCAGGTTGTTCGATGATCCCGTTCAAGGCATTGGGCAATTCGGCCGGCGAGCCCTGTTTGACGTCGTTGTTCGGTTCTTGCTCAAACGCATTTCCGTGTTCGAACAAGCGGAAACTGTTTGGCGTCGGCGCGGTGCCGCCGTCGTCAACAGCAAAGACCCCGTAGTCGGTGACCGGCTCGGCAGGCAACTTGATCTTTTGGGTATGTTGGCCAGACGGCATGCCGAGAAACTTCACATCGATCTCTTCGCCCATTTTTCCTCCGGCGGGAAAAGCAACTTTGGGGCGTGGAAAGGTGCCGACGTGAAGTCGATAGTTGTTGCCGGCGGCGTAGGCGCTTTCGCGGACTTCGATGATGTACTTGCCGTCCGCGGGAGCGATCACCGAAGCAAACCCGTCTTGCAGGGCAAGTGCCGTATCATCGTTGGTTGCCAGCTCGAATCGTTTCTCGTCAAGGATCGCCACATAGGGATCGAACATGGCGGTACTCAACCGCATCGCCACGATTTCGGCGGTAATCCGTTGGCCTTTGGCGGCACTGAGGACGTAGTAGTCAACGTCCTCGTTAGCAACGTTACCGTTGATCACGTGATTGAGTTCGATCGGTTGCGGCGATTCGAATTCGCTATTGGGTTCGACCTCCAGCATGACCGGCAGGTCTTCGACCCAAAGTGTGCGGTAGTCGGAAATGCCGCTGGCGGTTCTGACTTGAGCAACGTGTTCGCCGAGCCGACAATCGGGCGCGACCTTGATTTTCACGGTCGCATTGTTGCCTTCGCCTTTGACCTCCAAAACTTCAAAGCCAACGTCGTAGAAAAAGATCTCTGCGCATCGCCCAAGTTCGAGCCATTGAACGAGATCGTGTGTTCGACACCCCGCTGGATTCCGCGGGGTAATGCTGGTCAAGCGTGGCGATGCCGCCTCGGCAGTGATCGCGATGGCCAAGGCAAAGATTGCGACGGCGATCACCGAAAAACGACGAAACATATCAGTCTCCAGGATTTGATTTCGTGCCCATGCCCTGCGAATTCTTGTAGCCCAGGACCTGTCCTGGCAGCTGAAGGCAATCAAGCCTTGCCAGGACAGGTCCTGGCCTACGTCTACTCAAGTCCGTTCAACAATGTTATGCCAACAGATCCTTGCGGACTTTGCCTCCATTGACGATCTCGATGGGACGATCGCCGGGAGCCATCAATTCTTTGTCCGCGTTGATGCCGATGCAGTGGTAAATCGTGGTGGCCCAATCCTCGACGCCCAATGCGTTTTCTTCGGGTTCACTGGCCGTTGAGTTAGATGAACCGTAGACGATTCCCCTCTTGATTCCTCCGCCAGCCATCACAACGCTGAAGACTTTCGGCCAGTGGTCGCGCCCCGATGTGCCGTTGATTTTGGGCGTGCGTCCAAACTCGCTGGCAATCACCACCATGGTTGAATCGAGCAAACCGCGTCGGTCTAAATCGCGAATCAACGTCGCGTAAGCTTGATCCAATGCAGGCACCTGGCCGCGAATGCCGTTCTGGATGTTATCGTGATGGTCCCAGCTGCCGTAGGTGGTGGTCACGAACCGAACGCCGGCTTCGACCAGCCGACGGCATAGCAATAATCGTGCTCCGGCCTGATTGCGACCGTACTCATCCCGAACCTTGCCGTCCTCTTTGTTGATGTCGAATGCCTCGCGCGCCTTTTGCGAATTGATCATCGCGTATGCTCGTTCGTAAAACGTGTCGACCGCCACGAGCGAATCCGAAGCCTGTTTGCTGCTGAACCGTTCATTGACCACGTCCAGCATCTGACGGCGAGTTGCGAAACGCTCCTGATCGACGCCGCCCGGCAAATTCAAGTCGCGAACTTTGAAGTCGCCCGCCGCGGGGTCGGCACCCAGACTGAAACCGGCGTAGGACGAACTCAAATAGCCGGTTCCGGCGAATTCGTTCGGCTGATTCGGAACACAAACATAAGGGGGCAAGTCGTTGCGTGGACCGTATTCATGCGCAACCACGCTCCCCATACTCGGAAACGCCAAGGCCGGGCTGGGACGATACCCGGTGAACATGTTGTGCGTGCCGCGCTCATGGGCTGCTTCGCCGTGCGTCATGCTGCGGCAGATCGCTATCTTGTCCGCGACCGTCGCAGTCTGCTTCCACATCTCGTTGACTCGAACGCCTTCGACATTGGTGGCGATCGAATTCATCGGCCCGCGGTATTCGACCGGCGCGTAGGGTTTGGGATCAAACGACTCTTGATGTGCCATTCCGCCGGGCAAGTACAAGAAGATGACGGACTTCGCTGTCCCTTCCTTCGACTCATAAAACTTCTGGTCCGCTTGTGCCTCCAGCCAAAGCATGTCCGCCAGCGACAAACCAAGGCCACCCAGGTAGCCGGCATACAAAAAATTACGACGACTCAGACCGTTACCAAGGCACTTCATTTTGCTGTCTCCCGGAGCGTGCACGCGATCGGCAATGATCGGCGAATGGGGTTGCCTGGCGCGAAAGCAAGATTTTGGGCGGGTATCTGAGTGTGATCAGACATGGGCATACGAGCTGAAATCGCTCAGGCGGGGTCTCGCTATGGGTAATCCATAACGAACGCGCTAAGTTTAAGTGCGATTCTCGGGCCGTCAATCATCTAAATCCCGAGACCGCAACAATCCCAAACGCCAGCCCCCAAACAGGGGTCCGGCCGAGCCGTCATGCCACACGGCGATTCGCCTGATCATCTAGAATAGTTGCATATTTACATTACGGAGGCTTTGTTTGGCATGACTCCCGCAGCAAACGATCTGGACATTCCTACGATTCCGGAAGACCCTTCGGAACACGAATCCTCCAATTCGTTTCAGCTGATCGCCAGCACATCGATCTCGGTGATCGTTCACACGCTGATCATTCTGGTTTTGGCAATCGTCTCGATCGACGTTCAAACGGCCAACAATTTTGAGATCTTCGCTTTGCCGCCTCGCCCTGTCGACGATGATCCACCGGTCGAGGTCGAGCTTGACCCTGAAATCGAAGTGGTCCCACCAGAGAACGCGTCCTTGTTTTCCGCCGCGCCGGCGCCGGCGAGTGCGGCAGCGGCGGCGATCGGGGGGACACCGGTTTTGGATCAGGCGCTGGTGGCCAAAGCCGAGATGTCGGATTTGCAGATCGGCGCCCCCACGATCGGGATCCCAAATTCGATGACGCTGATCGAAGCCGTCCCCGATGGCGAAGTGAAAGGTGAAGCGCGCGACATCGTCGATGATTACCAACAAGCACTCGATCGGCTTGCCCAAGAACTGCTGTGGATGCTGGACGAAAGCCCCGTGTTGGCCGTCTGGTGCTTTGATCAGTCCAACAGCATGAAAGACGATCAAAAAGAAATACGTGATCGCATCGAAACCGTCTACGTCCAACTCGGCTTGGACGGACGCTCCAAGAGCAACGCTTTGCTGACTGCCGTCACTAGCTACGGCCAAGGCTTCATCGATCATACCCAACACAACCCCACTCCGAATCTGGATCAGATTCGAGCGGCAATCGACGCCGTGCCGATCGACGAATCGGGTTTGGAGATGATGTGCAGTGCGGTCGGGCGGTCGATCAATACGTACCGTGACCTGGCGCGTCGCGGTCGACAAATGGCTTTGATTTTGGTCACCGACGAAAGTGGCGAACGGTTGAACAACGATGCCTATCTGGAAGAAGCGATCAACATGGCGCAAGCGGCGAAATGCAAGGTCTTTGTTTTGGGTCGTGAGTCAGTGTTCGGCTATCCGTACGCCTTCATTCGTTGGCGTCATCCGCAAACCAATCGCATGCACTGGCTAAAGATCGACCGAGGTCCGGAGACAGGTTTCCCCGAGCAATTGCAAACCAACGGCTTTCGACGTCGACACGATGCGTTCAGCAGTGGGTTTGGCCCGTATGAACAAACTCGGATGGCCCGTGAGACCAACGCCATTTTCTTTATGTTGCCAACGGTAGAGTCGAACTTGGTGCAGGCGACAAAAGTTCGCTACGACATGGAGGCGTTGCGGCCGTACCGGCCCGACCTGCGAGCACGGGCCGAAGTCTTTGCCGACCGGGATGAATTTCCGCTGCGCACGTTGATCTGGCAGGTGATCCAGGATTTGAATCCGTATCAGCAACAGTCCAAAAAAGTGATCGAGATGAGAATGGAGTTTTCACTGAAACCTCAGGAGTTTCTCCAACAGGCTCGAGAGGAACAGGCAAAGGCAAAGCTTCATCTGCAATACATGGCTCAAGCCGAAAAAGCATTGATTGCCGGAAAGAAGCTGCGTGAGCAGGAAGCCGACCCGCGTTGGCAAGCCAACTATGACCTGATCCTTGGGCAATTGGTCGCTTATCAAGCGCGGATCTACGAATACGGTGTCGCCTTGGATGCCTTCATCGCCAAGCCGAAGACGGCACCAGCGACCAAAGGCAATCAAGTCCTCAGACACTGGGACGTGCGGACGGTCCGAACGATTCGCACCGAAGAGGCGAAGCCTTATATCGATCGCGCAAAAGCATGTTTGCGGAAGTCAAGCGAGAGCACCCCGGTTCGCCCTGGGCAGCTCGCGCAATGGGAACTGGATCGCGGCTTCGGTGTCGATCTGGGACCCGATTACGACTTGCCGTACAAGACGGTCAGCAACGCGATGCAACCGCCCAAGCTGTAGATCCCCGTCGTCGGCTCGGCATCCTGCCGTGCAGTTTTGATTTATTCACGTCGGCTCGGCATCCTGCCGTGCCTGGACTGTCTACTCTTGTGCCGCGAGTCGACTATCAGAGAGCGTTGATTGTGATAGGGCACGGCAGGATGCCGCGCCTACGATGCGCAATCAACACGGCAGGATGCCGACGCCTACTTGCTCGCCCAAATGCTCCCGCTGTAGCGTTCATCCAACAACTTTCTTGCCGCGACGCTGCGGTCGTTGTTCTTGATGTCAGCCCACAGCTTGGTCAGATGATAGAGCGCCTCGGCGTGAATCTCCGGATCCGAATAGAACAACACATCCACGTGTAGATAGGCCATCAAAGCATCTTTCTGTTTGCCCGCCCTCAGCAAACAGTCACCCTGTGCGTTGTAGGCGCGCCCAAACAACTCGGCATCCGACGCATCATTTTCGGCGATGATCTGCTCGATCATCGCGAGCCCTTCATCCGGTGAACTCGTTTCGGCGACACACCGACCCTTGCCGACTTGGGCGAACAACTTTTGTCGCCTCGCCTGCTTGGTCTCGGATTTATCGGCAAGGACCGCTTCGTATTTCTGCTGGGCTTGAGCAAACTGACCTTGCGCGATCATCGCACGTGCTTCTGACATCATTGCCCGCATCTTGTATTCCGGCCACGGCGCCTTGGACGAGATCGCACCGTAGTACTTTACCGCTTCGCCAAAGTCACCTTTGGCAACGGCGAGATCGCCCAGCATCTCCGCGGCCTGAAAGAAATGGTAGCTGCGCGGGTCCGCACGAACGAATGCCAACATCGACTTCGCCGCCTCGGCCTTATCACCACCGGTCGACAAGGCAATCTTTCCCTCCGCGTATGCCAAATAGAACTGCAGGTCGCGTTTGACCAGCTCACGCTTGATGTTGGCGGGGTTCACTTTTTTCAAATCGGCCAAGCCACTTTCGGGTTTGCGGGCAAGAATCCTCGCTCGGCCGGCACGCAACTCGGGCGGATCATCCGCGAAGCTGACGTGCTTAATCTCGTTCACGTTCACAGCTCGCTTGGATCCGCGAACGTCAATGGTCACGTCCGTTGGCGACACGGCGACGACCGTGCCTTCGAGTCGCGCCGCGGTTGTCATCTGAATCTGATCGGTGGACTGAGCAACAGCCTGGTTTGTATGTACGAGACACGCGAGCAGGCTCGAAATCAGGAGGAAGCGTATGATTTGTAACTGCATTTCATTGCCATTCATTTTTCATCTACCTTGTGCCGATTGAATCTGTTTCAGCAGTGCACCGTACTTTTCCTTCCAATCTCCCAGCGTGGGGTACAACTTGGCCGTCTTCGCCAGGTTTCGCTCGGCAGCGGCGAGCAGGGCAGCTTTTTCGGCCCCGGTTTTTGAAGACGCCATGGCGAATTGGCAATTCGAGATTTCATAGCGCGATTCGTAAAAGGTCTCGCGGTACTGTGGATGCTGAACGGCAGCCAAAGCGATCTTGGCCCAGCCCCAGACGATCGGTTTCTGTCCTGAGTGCTGAATCCCATTGACTGCCTGATCGTAACGGCTGGCATCCTGCGGCCCCTCAGCCTGCAATAGCCTTGCCGCCGCGGCTTGGACGTTGATCGCACTTGGTTCTTTCTTCAATACGTCTTCGTACAGTGGCAGCGCCGACTCGAATTCGCCCAGGTGAAATTTCACGTTCGCCAATCGAACTTTGGTTTGCGTCGCCAACTCAGCTGTGATGCTGGGCTGGTCGAGAACTCTTTGAAATGCCGTCTCTGCTTGCTGATAGTATTTTCTGGCATTCTCGCTTGGCGTTTCGCCATCATCGAAACCGGCAGCCAATTTGGCGAAGGTGTCGGCAGCCCAGTTCAACACACTCAAGTCGCTGGACCCTTCGCTAAGTTCCATCAGAAACGCCTCGAAGACGCCCGACAACTGCAGCTTGTCCTCCGCGGAGGCCGACTGCATCCGCCGCTGAACGTCCTGCGCCAGATTGACGTAAACTCCTAACATTCGCTGCTTGCCGGCCGCATCGTTGCCCAACGCGTCCTGCATGGCCGAAATCACTTGTTTCGCTTTTTCCATCACCTCGGAACCACCGCCGCCCAATGATGCCACATAGGCTCGAAGTGCCGTGCGATAAGTTTCTTCGACGAAGACTGGGTTCGATGCGGCAACACTTCTCTCTGCGACCAACGTCAAGGGTCCAAGCGAGTCATGCTCCAGCACCTCGATGGCTTTGGCGAACTCTTGGTCTTCGACATGAACTTGTGCGAGCGAAAGGAGCGCGGTCGCGCTCGATTGATTCACCACCGGTTCCGCGGGCAAGCGATCGT
This sequence comes from Pirellulaceae bacterium, assembly GCA_963714715.1. GTDB lineage: Bacteria > Planctomycetota > Planctomycetia > Pirellulales > Pirellulaceae > JBFJVZ01. Next base: position 54,800 of record CAVQPV010000028.1, read on the forward strand.
AGCCCGCTTGCAATAACTCTCTTGCTTCGGTCTTCAATCGGTCGAGTTCCCCCTCCGTGTCGGCGGGCTCGCCATCGTCCGCCGTGCCCTCTTGTTCTGGTGCGCGGAGTTGCTGTTCCAGCACTCGAAACGCACCCCAGATTGCTTGTCCGGTCACCAATTCGTACTCGCCGCGACTGGCAGAATCTTCCGGCAACCTGCGAACAAAATCGGCCGCACGACTGGCTGCCCCGCCATTGATCAGATGAGGGATCAGCGTCGTAATCGTTTGCGTCGTTTCCGCGTCGCCGGGCCACGTGTCGGCAATGTATCTCCCCACCGAATCGAGTCGCTCGATCTCAAATGTCGCGTCGGTATCCTGGTTTTGTGCCGACATTTTCAAATAGCAAGCCATCGCAATTTTGGCGCACTGACGGGCTCCCGGACTATCGGGATAACGCCGAGCCACGAAATCGCCAACCACAGCCGCGTCAAAATAGTCCTGCTTGATGAAGTAGACGTAACACAAGAAGTACTGCACCAGATTCACATTGGATTGCGGTGTCTGATCATCGGCCAATTGAAGTGCGAGTCGGTAATAGTGGATCGCCTCCGCTTGCGTCTCGGTAAGTATTTCCTGAGCCGTGACCAACTGATCGTTCAAGGCATTTTTCTTTGCGGAGTCTTTCTCGGCGGCAAGTTGAGTTTGGATCGTCTGAAGTTTTTGAGTCGCAGGACCAATTGCGTCGAGTGCCTCCTTGCCGGCAGCCTGGGCGGCCATGAATGTTTCGGGTTCGACCTCCTCTTGGACGACATTCGGACCACCCAATTGCGTCAGCAGCTGCTGCGCGGCCTCTTGATGCTCGCCTGTTTCGCTCGCCACCAAACGCAGCTCTTTCTTTGCGGCATCCAACGATTGTTTGATCAGGGTTCGATTCACCGGCTCGGTTTTCTGGGCGTCGTCGGCTTGCATCTTCAAGGCCCTGGCCAGATGAAAGCGGATCGCGATCCAGTCGGCTTCGCGTTGTTTCTCCGTCGGCGTTTCATCAAACCATCGTGTCGCGCGCTTGATCGCCTCGACGTACTTCTTTTCCATCGGTGACAGCCAAGCCTCCATCGCCATCACCATTGTCTCGGCCTTGAGCAGCATCAACGCTTCGGGCTCATTGGGCTGATCCAACAATTCGCCAAAATACCCGAGAGCTTCTTTGGTTTTTCCGAGTCGCTGGTAACAACGTCCCTGGTACATCCTGGCATAGCGGCCAGCCAAGCGAGTCCGGTAATCCTTGTAGATGCCGTCGTACATGTCAGCCGCTTCGATCAAATATTTCGTTTGCTCGGCGGAACCGGTCGGCAACATATCGGCCACTTCCTCGCGAATGGCGGCCGCCAGCAATTCTGTCTGCAAGAAGTCGGCTCGCAGTTGCTTCCGACGCTGGATCATTTCAGCCTCCTTACGATCCCGCGTATTGAGCACTTTTGGAATTCCTTCCAGCTCCTGAGCCACCTTCGTTTGAAGATCCGCAAACACCTGGAAGGATTGTTCGTACAGCTCGCGAGCCTCTTTTTTCAGTTGCGGCGAGTTGCTCTTCTTGGACTCCTCGAACTTCATCCGCGACGTTCGACGATCAGGCTACCCAACTGGCTGCGAGCCGCGTTCAATTTGGGACTCGCCGATTGGGTCTGAATAAATTCCTGCAGCCATGCCTGGGCCTGATTCAATTGATTCGATCGAACCGCCGGGTCACGTTGCTTGCGCGAGGAGTCGACCAGCAGCAGACTCTTCTCATACAGAACGGTCGCTTTTAGCTCGGGAGGAGCCAGCCGGCTGGACTGCATTTGGTTCAAATACTCCATCGCCACATCGTGGTAGCCACGATCGCGGAGCCCGTCCAAGAATGCTCTCGCTGGTTCCTCGGCGCCTACCTGTCGGCACAGACAAAGTGTGATCACGAAAATCCAGAATGAAGGCTTCATGGCATCAGTTTACGCGAAATTCGACCGCTCCGCGGTCGTTGGAATGCTTGGATCCCGAAGGGATCGCAGACATTAGCCGTCGGTCGCGCAGCGCACCGACGGAAACGAGGCGCACAACGAAATCGTCGACCCCGCAGGGTGTCGCAGCATCGCTGGCCGCGCCATCCTGATCGTCGGCTAGAATACCCTATTTTCTCGATCGTCTGAGGTTGGCCATGTCGACTTACCACGCAATCACCTTTCACATTGTCTTCTCTACCAAACACCGCAAGCCTTGGATCAAGGATACCTGGATCGAACGTTTCCATGAATACTTGGGCGGCACGATGAGGGGACTTGATGCGGTACCTTTGAAGATTGGCGGCGTGGCGGATCACGTCCATTTGCTGATCGGTTGCAAGACGACTCATCGACCGAGTGATTTGGTGCGCGAGATCAAGAAGTCCGCAACCGCGTGGGTGCGTGAAACCGTCGGTTTTGAACCGTTCGCCTGGCAGGATGGCTATTCGATCTTTTCGGTCAGCCCCGACGCGTGTTCTAAAGTCGCAGCGTACATCGCCAACCAGGCTGAGCATCATCGGACGCGATCGTTTCAAGAAGAGTTGCTTTTGATGTTGGAGCAGGCTGGCATCGAATACGACCCAAAGTTCCTGGAGTGATCTGCGACCGCTCCGCGGTCGTTGTGGGAGTGTTGCTCGCGATCCGGGGGCGGCGCTGCGCTGACCCCCGGCTAATGTCTGCGACCGCTTCGCGGTCGGTGGAATGCTTGGATCCCGAAGGGATCGCAGACATTAGCCGTCGGTCGCGCAGCGCACCGACGGAAACGAGGCGGACAACGAAATCATCGACCCCGCAGGGTGTCGCAGCTTCGCTGGCCGCGCCATCCTGATCGTTGCGGAAATCCGGCTGAGCATCATGGGACGCGATCGTTTCGACAAGAGTTGCTTTTGATGTTGGAGCAGGCTGGCGTCGAATACGACCCAAAGTTCCTGGAGTGATCTGCGACCGCTCCGCGGTCGTTGTGGGAGTGTTGCTCGCGATCCGGCGGCGGCGCCCGCTGACCCCCGGCTAATGTCTGCGACCGCTCCGCGGTCGTTGTGGGAGTGTTGCTCGCGATCCGGGGGTGGCGCTGCTCACCCCCGGCGAATGTCTGCGACCGCTCCGCGGTCACGGAGTGTCTGAGACCGCCCCGGTTGGAACGCTTGGATCGCAGACACTATTGAATAATCACGTACATCGTGTCCGCTGGTAGCTTCATTCGCAGGCCTCGCGGATCGGTTGTGACGGGAAGATCGGCTTTGGCGATTCCGTTTGCGTCCAACGCGGTGGCTTTGCGTCAGTCCCGTGTTGGCAAGCAGAATCTGAATCTCCGCATTTTCGATATTCCAGGGGCTGCTACCCAAGTTCGCGTGATCCGCTTTTTGCCCCCACCGGCTGATGCCGTTTTCCAACCATGCGGCCGAGCCGTCGTGCCGACTTGCACGAGAATCTTTTCGAGATGCGGAAAGCTCCGCTCCGTCCATCGAAACGGCCAGCAACGTGGCGTATTCGTTCTTGCCGGCGACGGCGAAGCGCCGACAGCTTGATCGTTCCAGCCGCCGCAAGATTTCCCGTCACGCCCTGTGCTTTCGGTGTGTTCAGCGTGCAGAAACCTTCGCCGTAATTCCACGACAACTCGCCGGTGACGCTGCGCACGGTTTTTCGGTCGGCGTCGATCAGCGTCTTCAAGATCGGCGAGCTTCGTTCGTCCCTGATCAAACGCGACTTCGACGCCGCCAGCCAGGTAGGCCAACGGTGTGACCGAGCCTTGCTTGGCAGCTTCGGCCTCCGTTGCCGGCGGCCGCGTGTCACGGTTCGGATCAAAGCCAGCTTCTTCGGGCAATAAGCGGAGCCTTGCGCGACCAAAGATCAGCTCGGGCTTGCGATGTTCGACCAACACCGGTTCGCCTTTCTTGACGTAGCCACGGCGAAACATCAGCGCCGCGGCGGGGAACATGCCGATTTGAGCCGGCGTCGATAGTTGCCATTTCTCCATCGGCGGACCAAAGCCAATCTCGTCGGTCGCGAACCAATAGAAGATGTCGAAGCCGGTCAGTGATCCGTAGGCTGCAACCAGAAACGGCCCTTCGGTTTGGTATCGAAGTGGCGGTACCCAGGCACTTTCAGAAATGATCATCGGGTGCCCGCTGACCTGACGCAGCGCGAGTGGAAATGCCCAAGGTTGCCTGAGCGCCGATTGACCGCCGAAAACATCTCCTTGGCTAATCAGGTATCCGGCCCGGCTCTTGTCCGATGGGTTCGTATGTTCGCCGCCACCGTAATACCGATTCACACCGATCACATCGTTTGCCGAATAGGCGTAGCGTTCGGCGTCCAGCATTTTGGCCTGATCGGCCGTCCGCCAGTTTCCGGCGTTGATCAATCCTTCGTAGCCGATTTCTGCTCTCAAGAAACGTGCGATCTCCGTGTTAAAGTCATGCATTAGCTGCGTGTAGAACGCCAGCTGATCATTCAGTCGTTGAGCCATCGGGCCGTTTTGCGATCTGAGTCAGATTCCAGATTTGGTGCGGCATCACGATTCCAGCAGCGAAGTCGTCGCCGGGTACCTTGGGTTGCCCGCCCCAAGACTGCGTCGCCTGATTCAGTGAGCCGTATTTCGCGGCAAGCCACTGACCTTGCAGCCGCCCCAGTTCACGTCGCTGCGGTCCTTTGATCGCCTGTTCGGTCCAGAACAACAAACTGTCTTCGTTTTGGATTTGAAAGATTGCCAGCGCCGGATCTTTTGCCAGCGGAATCCCCGTGTGCGGGTTCGCCGGCGACAACAGTGCTCGCAGCCACGACTTGTACGCTTCCTGCAACTGCTGGTCAAAAAAGACCAAACCGGTCAGCGAATTGTTTCCCGCATCCTTGAGCCCCCAGGTTGGTTCGGGCTTCGTGTGCGACGCCCAATAGGGCGAGAGCGTGACGTAGATTCCTTCCTTCTTCATCGCCGCGACCAGTCGCCAAGCGGCATCAATGTCTTGTTGGTTCACATCGGTCAGCTTCGATCCGCGTCCCGGCGGCAAATGCCCGTGGTGGCGCACCATGTTGACGCCGCGTTTGGCCAGCCACCGCGCGTGCTCCTCGAATGCGGCCATGTCATCACGACGCTGCACATTCGTGTTGACGGCCCAAAAGCGAATCGGCTTGCCTGCACCGTCAACCAAGTCAGCACCATCAGCGGAACGCGTGACACGCCCATCCTTGCCGGCCGGTTTTTCGTTCAGATCGCTGAGATCCAGTAAGGAGTCGGGCGAGAACTGGTCGCGATCGGGCTCGAAGGCCCACGTTCCGGGATCGGCCAACCCGGTTTTCTCACCCGGCTTGCGATTTCCTTGCGGCAGAAACGGCTCGACGCTGAGCACAAAACAGTCAAGTCCGCCATGGCGATGATTGTCGCTGTCGAAGCGGACTTCCAGCGTATTCGCCCCCCTCTTCAGCGACAGTTTGTCTGCCTTGATCCAGGCCACAAAACGCAAGTCCGGTTTACCATCGCTGGCGATGTTGATTTGCTGTTCGACCTTGTCCATCGGCACCGCCGACCACGCACCGCCGTTGACACGAACGGAAATCCTGGCACCGACCGTGTTGGCCCGCAACCAAAACTCGTGGTCGCCAGCTTGCGATGCGTTGACCTGAAAACGCGCGATCGGAGACTCACCGTCACGGAAGTGTGATAGCCAGGCGCCGCCAGACAACTCGGCCTTTTTCACCGAGTCGTACCAACCATGGCCGCGCATCGTTGTCGCTCCTGCAGCTTCACCTTCGACCCAGATGAAATCGGCGCGGGCCGGATTGACGAAGGCAAACAGAAGCAGAACAAACAGACGCGAATCAAAAAACGGCATCGTGTAATTCTCGTAAAATCCAGTTTCTTGCATCAAGTTGACGAGCAAAAACAGGGGGGCCTTATCCGCAAGCCGAGGGGCGAATCTTTGGCAAGTTGCGGGCACAGTGGCACGCCGTGCCGATGATGTCCAGATTTCCCAGAAAATCGCGACAGCTGGTCACGGTGGTAGCAGGATATGATCATGAAGGTCGCTGAGGCAAGTCCTCGTCTTTGCCTACATCACTTGTGGGCAGATTGCTCGGGGTCGAAAACAACCGAAAGCTCATGAACGAATCGATGAAGCAAAAAGATCGGAAAATTTGACGACCCGGAAATGAAACAAACTCCCTAACAGACGACTCGAATCACTGGTCGCTATTGTGTTTGTGCGGGGCCTTGGTCGTGACGGCGAGCGAACCGGCCAGCAGGCAACTCTGTGCTACTGCTAATACCAACGTATCGCGGATTTCCAACACGGCTGTCCCAGTCGCCCAATCAATCAAAAATGGAAAGCAAGACGCGAGGCACCCGATCAACACGACAACGATCACGATCTTTTCGCCGCGCCACCGCCACCGCCAGCTGCCAGTTGCTGGCTGTGAACGAGTTTCCGCGTGCTGTGCGCGGGTCTCCGACCCAGCACGCTCTTCGACGTGCTGTGCGACGCGCTGTGCGCGGGTCTCCGACCCCGCACGCTCTTCGACCGTAGGTCTCACTCCAAACCGCTGACGACTGGGGACACCTGCGGTCACCGTGGACGACGAGGTCGGAGACCTGCGCCGAGCGCGAGCGGTCACCGTGGACGACGAGGTCGGAGACCTGCGCCGAGCGCGACCCCGCCACTGCCGGTTCCCGGTTGCGAACGCCCACAGCCAGAGCACGGCCAAAACGGCGTTGAACACACCGATCAACGGCATCGCCTGGAGGAATTCCCAATCGGCAACCCCTTTGGTCCAAAGCCACTGCACGCGACCGAATTGGATGAATCCAAATCCGAACGCAATGACGGTGGTCCAGAGCATCAAAGTCCGCAGGTCAAAAGACCAACGCGATCGCTTGGGTCGATTCGCGTCCGCATCGTGCTGTGCGGTGAGATTTGTTGCCAGTCGATAGAGTTGGATCGCCATCGTGATCGCCAGCACTTGGATCGTGAGCGCCAGCGCCCAGGCCGCCGAGGCCGGTTCTCCAAGTCCCCACGGCAATAGTTGCGTCAACAGATACCAACAGCCCACCACTCCGAGAGCCGGCACGGCAAAACGCAGATAGAGACTCAACCCACTGCATGCCGCCCAGATTGCAGGGAGCGAACACTGACTCAGTGGCAGGGCCATGGCCAACAAGAGACCGTTGTCTTCAAGAAACCATGCGCGGCTGATCAGAAATGAATCGGCCACCAAGAAAAAGGCGACGCAGAGAGGCAATCGTCCAACGGCGTCCGTCCCCCAAATTCTGGTGACACCATTCGTCTTCATTACTGCATCATCTCGAGTAGCTCTGCAGTTTCATCGTCGCGAGCGACTCCTGCTCCTTCCAGGACCTGCAAGCGACCTTTTGCTTTTCTCGCCGCGAGCGTGCCGGAGTAGTTCTTGATGATGTCCTTGTATTGGCGCAGCGCCTCGTCGAGCCCGAATTTCTCCAGCCGGTTTCCTTCGCGCAACAGCTCTCGAGCTTGCAGTTCTTGCCGGGAAAGATCTTGTCGCATTCTCGTTAGCACCCGGTCACCGGCGAAGCCTTCTCGAAGCTGGCGGTTGGTGTCGTTTCTGGTGGCCAGATCGCGTTCGTAGTTCGCATCGCGGGCTTTGGCTAACATTTCGATCGCCAATGCTTCCAAAGCCTCGGTGGCGACGGTGTCGACTTGTGTCTTGGCAAAGGTATCCGTCAAAGCACGTAAGCGTTTAGCGTAGGCAACATCGCCCTTCGTCCGTCGCAACTTTCGAGCCTCAGCCAACAGGTCGTCGATGATCCGTTGCTGCTCGATCTCGCACTCGATGGCGGCCGCCGTTTCGGGGTACTTTTTCAAGACCAAATCGAGCTTCTTCATTGCTTGCACGGGATTGTCGCCGGCGATCGATGCACGGGCTTCCAGCAACAGTCCATCTGCCACCGGAGCGAGGATTCGCTGTGTGGTACTGGATTTGGGAAAACGTTCGACGATTTCGGCCAGCATCGACATCACGGTTTTCTGTTCGTTGCGATCTGACGGCTGCTTCGACCGACGCAAGAATTCTGTGACCAGTTCTTGTTGCGATTGGGCGGTGACGACTGCCTGGGGATCCATCTCCACGATGCTCATCAACGCTTCCTTCGCAATGTCGAGCTTGCCATCCTTGATTGCATTTTCGGCAAACTGGGACAGCATCGCTGCGAGATCTTCGCGCGCTTTCCAGCCGGCCTCCGTTTGCCCGTGAGTTGCCACGATCTCGCGCATCAAGATTTCGGCGGTTGCTTTGTCGCCCCGTTCGAATGCCGCGCGGGCGAGTCCCAATGAATCGCGCGCAGAACTTTCAGACTGCGATTCGGAGAAACGATATTCACCGTTGGTCATCTGAGCCAACCGTTTCATGTTGTCACAGCTTTGCGGATCCTCGAAGGCGATCGCATGGATGGGGGTTTTGGAAGCAGCGGCGGCAACAATCGAAAACGTATCAGAGTCTCCTCCCAGGAATCTTGAACGACTCTGTCCCTTCTGTTCGTCAAACTCGCCATCGGAAAGCATAAAAATTGCACTCGGCTTCATTCGCAGGGCAACGCGCAGGGCGCCGCGTGGGTCGGTACTGCCGCCGCGATAGGCGGTATTGAGCCAATGCGATAGTTTTCTTTTGTTCTGGATCGTTGCGGGAACCGGCGTCGGGTGTAAGTTTGACTCGCCGTACATCTGGACCGCCGAGCCGTTGAACAAGAGCACGTAAAATTTCTGAGTCTCCTGCAGTCCGCTCACCGATCGCACCAATTCGGCAGTCGCTCGCCTGAACCTTCTTCCTCTCATGCTGCCCGACATGTCCAGGACATACACAAAGTCGTGCCCGTTCGCCTCGATCCCAAAAAACGAGCCGCGCGGCGCCGCCTGCTTGCCGCCTGCCGCACCGCTGTTGGCGACGGATGCGGATTCGCCGCGATCCGCAGCGGCGATCGCACCGTCGGGTGAAACGGCAGGCGGTGGTGGATCGGCCGGCAGCGGTGGCGTCTCCACGGGAACCGGCTCGCTACTAGCGACGATGGCAACCTGAACGACCGGCTCTTGTTCAACCTCGTTTTCGTCGCTGAAGCTAAACAGCAGCAACTGTGTCGCGGTGCCGCCCAGGTCCGCAGGAGCCAACAGCAGCGCCAAGAAGGCAACGAACACGGCGTGCAGAACCAGCGAACTCATCCAGCTTGCGGAGTCTCGTTTGCCACGAGCACCCGGGCGTCCTGGCGCGTTCTGCAACTGATCGTGCAAGCGACCCAAGGCATCGCGGGTATCCAGCCGTGCTTTGGACTCGACGACAGGCGGAGCGCACGCGTGTCGGATCGTGTCTTCCGCGGTGCGGCGATCGGACGGTAAGGGCGGGGGAACAATCTGGGCTCGCTGCGTATGCCATCGTGGATTCGCAACGGCGTCCTCGATTAAAGCGGGCGTCGCTTTCTTGGTCATGCCAAACCGCCTCGTCCAACTCGGCAAAACGCAGCGATCATCTTCGATCGATCACGCGCAATTCATGCAAGTTACTGGCGAGCAGACGCGGCCAAGAAAAGAAAATGAGAAGATCGAAAAGCCTCTATTCCACTCGCGGCCCTCAAGTTGGCAGATCAGCAGTGGAAAGTCAATCTTCCTAAATTACCAAATCGCCACAAAAACGCAGGCCAGGACCTGGCACTGGAGAGTGTCCGGCTTCATGCATGGGTGGTGTGAAGTTTTTACTCCTGGAAACGCTGAATGCGGATGGCGGAAGCTTGGCCCTGCGGTGTGATGTTGGCAGTGATGAAGCTGTCGCCGGCAGGAATGTCATCGCCGTCACAGACGTTGATCGGGCAGGCAGGATCGAGCGAATCGCAATTGAGAACGGGGAACAGGCTACCGTCCAAGGCGAGCAAGCTGGCGATCAACTCGACCATCCCACCGCCGGCTCCGAGGTTGCCGATGTGTCCCTTGATCGTTGTCACCGGAGGCTGCTGCGAAGGATCGCCAAACACCTCGGCGATCGCAACCGCCTCGTGTTGATCGCAATCGACGGTGGCCAGGCCGTGAGCATTGATGTGCCCGATCGATCGAGGATCAGCATCACCGAGTGCACCGCGAAGCACATTGACGAATGCTTGCTTGAGGAAATCATTTCCCGCTTTCGGCCCGACGGCACTGCTACCGTAACCGACAACTTCACCGAGAATTTTTGCGTTGCGCTGTTGTGCATGCTCGAGCGTTTCGCAAACGATCGTCGCTGCGCCTTCGCCCAACACGCTGCCGTCACGCGATTGGTCAAAAGGTCGACTCATCGTTGCCGGATCAGCGCGATTGCTAGCCAGTTGTTCTTGCATCGACGCATGCAGCGATCGAATATCGTGGATTCGCGATCCGGTTGCGCCGGCTAACATCACGTCGGTGTGGCCTCGCCTGATGGTCGCATAGGCCTCGGTGACCGCTGCACCGGGTGACGCCTCACGCAGCGTGATTGAGTTGTTGGCACCACGCAAATCGTTGTAGATCGCAACGTGACTGGCTGGCATGTTTGGCAGATATTTCAGCAACCACAATGGATTGACCTTCAATAACCCCTCTTTGCCCCATCTGGAGAAATCAAATTCGCCATCTTCGTCCACACACTCGTGGATACCTTCGGTCAATTCATTCGGCGGCGACATGATGTAATCACTGCCAAATATCACGCCCGTTCGATCCCGGTCGCGTTTGTCTTCGGTCAGATCGGCATCGCTCAGTGCCCTTTGCGAAGCAGCGACGCCCATGGCGATTTCGCGGCACATCATTTTCAGGGCCTTGCGAATCGCTCGCTGAAGCTTCTTTTCCAAGGGTCCGAAGTCAGAAATATCGCCGGTAAAGTCCGTAACTTCGGCTCCAGCGTCGGTGCCCAGTTTCGTGCCTTGCGGCAAAAGTGTAAACGGAGCAACACCGCTGATCCCTTCGCGAAGCGATGCGACGAAAGCGTTGGCGTCCAATCCGAGTGGGCTGACCACTCCAACACCCGTAATAACGACACGTCGATTAGATCGATTAACCATTGCAGAGCCCGCGCGGGCCAACGTCGTGATTCAGTTGGTTCACCCGGACTCACATCACCGGGTCGGTCCAGAATTCTAGTCGGCAGCACACCAGTGTCAGAGGGGGCTAGACGAAGCCGGGAAGTTGGCGGGTCGGAGGGGGGATCGAGTGCACTAATACCGGCCCCGGTTGGGCGATACCACCCCGTTGGCGACCTGGGGAGCGAGCGGAGTCGTGGTCAGATTCTCGGATGCCCGGCCTCGGAATTGGATGAACAGCAACGCGTCGGCGCGTCCCGCCGTCGTCCCCGTCAGCATTTCCAGGTTCAGCAGCGGCACCGCGGATTGAGGTCGTTCGGGGCTGGCCACCACGCCGCAGGAGAGCAACAGAATCATATCGGACGGCCAACGGAAACGCTCATGCAACCGCCAGCTGACCAACTGAGGCACGTCGATCTTGGTTCGGTGGACCTGGTTGTTTGGCAACGGCAAGTCCAACTCAACCGATTTCAATGCGTCGACTTGGTCAATCTCCGCTTTCAACATGCAGTCGATCACCCGATTATCAACCGACAGCAGCGGACTGATTTCCAAACGATAGCCTTCTTGGATTTCACCCGTTTCCGGTTCATAGGGCGGCCAGCCCGTTGCCGCAGGGCGGACGTTCTGGACATAGTTGCGACCACGAACGCTGGCCAATTTCTTTGTTTGACCGTTGTAGAGGATTAAGTCCAAAGCCTGAACTTGCCTGACATCGGTGCGCTGACGCAACATGTTCAAAACAAGTGCCGCGTTTTCTTTGCTGAGCAACCAGGCCTGTAGGCCGGGCGAATCGACATTGACGTGCTGCATCATCAGATGAGCGCGGCTTCGCCAATTGGGACTACCGACGGTCATCACTCTCATGCTCAGGACTTGCGGGTCTTTTTCGCCGGCAATGAAGCGGTCAACCACTCCGCCGATCACCTGGTGCATTTCCGGCGTGTGATACACCGACAATTGATCACGGTCAGCGTTCAAGAAGCCGAACGGAGGTGTGAACCAGACGTCGGTTCCGGTCTCACGCAACACCCAATCGACGACCGCCTGCTCGGGATGATCGTGTTTGGTCAGGTAACCGGTGTAAGGTCGCAAATCGTAAACACGATGCTCTTGTCCAGCTGTGCGAGGCAGTTGTCCACCGCCCGTGGTTTGTCCGGCGCCGGCGTCTTGTTGGAGGCTCGGCGGCGTTTCCACTCCTGCGACCTGTCGGACTGGGGGGGTTGACTCGACCGGGAACGTCACCGCGTCGCCAGGCTGTTGCCCGGCAACGTGCGCAGCGTTGTCGTAAACGTCGGCGAGCAACGAAATTGTCGTGAAGGACGCGATAATCGTGAGCAAGTGACGCATTGAATCCATTCCTGAGTCAGCCGCGCGAGAAGTCTTTGGCTTGGCTATAGCTGGATTCACGGGCCGACGGCAAGTGGTTTTTATCGCGACGCTGGATTCTGGGATTCCTGGTTTTCGGGATTCCTGGATTCTGGTCGAAACGTCGCTGAAGGAAGTGGTTTTACGGTTATTTCGCTATCAATTCGGGCAAGAGGCGATGAAAGGATCTTGCCACGCTGTTTTCGTTGCGGACAATAAGGGCGGATTGCCAAATTAACGCGAGCGACGGGGCACCTGACGGGTCTGCTCGAGTATCCATGATCGACGAATCATCTCAGCCAACCACGGACCAGCTGGGTTCGGCTCCTGACGAATGCTCCTTCGAGGACCAGCGTCACGAGTTGGAACTCGAGTTGATCAAGGTTCGCGCCGAGGCGGAAGCAGCACGGCTGGAGGCCAGAGCAGCTGAACTTGAGTTGACGATTCGGCGGATGAGCCGTTCCAGGCAGTTCGAGCCGGATCAGATTAGCCGAGCCGAGCCGGCACAGACAACCGTGCCCGCCGCTCCACACGGCGGTACCCCCGACTTGTCGCCGTCGTTGCGCCGAAGCGTCCGCTGCGAATCAGCATGCGATCACGGCCTCGCAGGCCCCCGCCGCGGCAGCTTTTTCCAGCTGGGATGCTGTCCGCTCGGCCGCCATCGCGCCGTCTTCGCCTGCCGATTCCCACTCGTCCGTCGCCCGTGATGCGCCAACGGAGCCGCCGGTATCCAATTCAGAATCCCAAGTTTCTGCTCCGGCAGCGAACGAGGATTTGCGCCGAGATGTCGTCCCTGAGCAATCCGATGCTGTGCAGCGGATTGATTCGGCGAGTTCTGGGAATCCTCGCCCGCATCTCTTGGATTTCGACACTTCACCGGCCAATTTGACCGCTGAGGATGCAGTCCCAGAGAGCAGCGAAAACGTTGCGGGCCAGCACACCGCAGCCGAGGCAACGCCGACGATCCCGTTTCTCCTGGCCGCTGCCGAGAGTGGAGGACGGGAAGTTTTGTCCGATGCGAAAGAGCTTGCCATCGACGCTGACGCTGAAGCGGAGCAGCAAGAAAGGCGTCGATCGCCGGGGGCGCTGCTGGTGAGCACCGTTTTGCATGTCGTGATCCTGGTCATGCTGGCCGCTTTCACCCTCAGCAATCAAGAACCGAAGGATCAAATTTCGATCTCGGCTTCGGCAAGCAATCCATCCGAAGTATCGATGGAGACGTTTGCAATCGAAACGAATGAGCCGGAATCGGAACCGACCGAGCCCTCGCCCAGTGAAACCGAGTACGAACTGAGTCCGCTTGGCGAGATCAAGGTCACGGAGTTCGCGCCGCAGGCACCCCCGCGCGCGCCGGCATCCGCGGCGTCGGCGATGCTTTCCGACGTCGCAAATGTCGGCGGCGTCCATGGCGTTGAAATCCGATTCGGACGCCAAGATTCAGTTTTGCGGCGTCGAAGGCGGCGGCAATCACTTCGTCTATCTGGTCGATAGTAGCCGCAGTATGCGAGACGGTTTTGAGTCGGCTCGTGCCGAATTGCTGCAATCGATCGATGTCTTGAAACCTGATCAGCGTTTTTACGTCGTCTTTTTTGACGCCGAATCGGACTACATGCGACTGGCGGACCCGAATCAGGACGAAGCTCGCAGCGTCTATGCAACGGCCGAAAACAAGCAGGCATTAAAACGCTGGGCGATGCGAATTACCAAAGACGATGGTCGTGCACCCGTATGATCCGCTGAAATTCGCGCTGGAACTGAAGCCCGACGTGATTTTCTTGCTGTCCGATGGTGAGTTCCCACAAGGGATCGAGGATTTGTTGAAGGAGCGGAACCAGGTCGAGAATCTGTTTGGCGATTCCGGACCGATCAGCATTGTCCACACGATCGGTTATCACAGTCGCGAAGGCGAAAGCCGGATGCGGCGAATCGCCGAGCAAAACAATGGGCAGTATCGGCACGTGCCCAAGCCGTAGTGTTCGTGCTGGTCAGACACCGGCAGGACGCGGGTGCTGTAGAATAGATCGTTTCGGTTCACGTCCACCCACTGCAAGGAAGGCCGCCGTCATGCTGACACTTTGGCTACCGATCCTGCTCTCGACCGTCGCGATCTTTTTCTGCAGTTTTCTTTCCTGGATGGTCTTTCACCTCCACCAGAAGGATTGGAACAAGCTGGAACACGAAGACGCGTTGATGGAAACGATCCGTGACATTGATGCGGCCGAAGGCAATTATATGTTCCCGGGAACGCAGAGCCCGAAAGAGATGCAAGAGGAAGCGTACCTGGCAAAGTACAAGGCCGGCCCGCGCAGGCATCATGACGCTGTTACCAGAACCGAACATGGGCAAGAATCTTGGACTGACGATGTTGTACTTTTTCGTCTGTTGCAGCACGTTCGCTTACTTGGCAGATTTCGCCCTCAAGCCGGGTAGCGATCCGGGAGCGGACTTCATCACCGTCTTTCGTTTTGTGTCCACCGTCGCCCTCTTTACGTTTGCTGCAGCGGTCGTCCAGCACGCGATCTGGTTCAAGATGCGCGTGGTCGGTCACGTGATCGAGTCGATTGCGTACAGCCTGATCGCCGGAGCCATCTTTGCGGCGTTGTGGCCGTAGTCGGATTTGGATTGGGGCGCAATTCTGCGAAGATCGGCAATTTCAGCGCCGTGCAGTGGCTGAAACCGGTTTTTTCGGCGAAAAGCACAGAGTTAAGGGGGCGAAAAGCCCAAAACTCTTGACCCGCCGATATTGCTCTGTCACGCTTTGGGCTGTTTGGCGCCACGTCACGCGGCGGAATGTACTCAGAACCGTTTTCTGATCACAACGTCGGCATGACGAAGGAGACGACGGTGTTTCCCTGGTGCTTGTTCGTAGGGTTAGTCTTGTGACGAATATTTATGTGGGCAACCTAGCGTTTGCCGCAACCGATGAGGACCTCCGCTCGGCCTTCGAGCAGTTTGGTGAAGTCACGTCGGTCAACATCATCATGGATCGCGAAACCGGTCGATCTCGTGGTTTTGCCTTTGTCGAAATGTCAAATAGCGACGAGGCCAGTGAGGCAATTGAGAATGTCGATGGTAAGGATATCGCCGGCCGCAATGTCAGAGTCAATGAAGCACGTCCCCGAGAACCGCGCGGCGGCGGCGGTGGTGGTCGTGGCGGCGGAGGCGGCGGTGGATACCGCGGCGGCGGCGGTGGTGGCGGCGGCTACGGCGGTGGTGGCGGCGGCGGAGGAGGCCGAGACAGAGACAGGTACTAAAGACGAACGCGAAAACGGCATTCGCCCGATTCAGAAACGAGTAAGGACAAGTCGGTTGGCTTGTCCTTTTTTTGTGCCCTCACCTGGTTGGACGGGTCTCCCGCCCCGTCCCCATTTCGATACACCGCTGTTCCGTTCGCTGCCAGAACGCCTGCGGATGAAGCTGCCCAGCAACGACTCGGCAAAATAACGAAGCATGACATCGTCGACTTCGGAATCCAGAACAACACCAGCGGCGACGCTCTCGCTGATGTTGCTTTGGGCCTGGCTGGTGATGACCGTCTCTCACGAGCTTGGCCATGTGATTGGCGGCACCGCTTCGGGTGCAGTGCTTTCAGCCTTGGAGATTCGTCCCTGGCAATTGCCGTACACTCTGTTTGCATCCGATCCCAACCCGCAGGTGACGCTCTGGGCCGGTCCAATCATCGGCGGTGCCGTTCCTCTGTTGCTGGCGGTCTGCACAGGAAAGTCCATGATTTGGTTCATTGCCTGGTTCTGTGTGCTTGCCAATGCAGTGTATTTGTTGGTCGGTTACTTTAGCGGAGACGCCCAGCTTGACAGCACGAAGATACTGGCCGCCGGGACTCCGACGATCGTGTTGCTATTGTTTGTGACGATGACCGGTCCGGTCAGCTATGTTGCCTTTCGTCAGCAATGCATTCGCGTGATGTCCAATCCGCAGTCGGCGATGTCTCAGCGAACTTGGCGTCTCTCCGCCGCCAGCCTCTTGGTGTTGGTCGTCGTGCAAGCAACCATTGGTACGTTGTTAGCGCCTTAAGAACGTGTCGTTGCCCAGGCTCTTGGTATCAGACTGGCCATCGACTGGCAGCCGTCCATGAAACAATACCGACAGTTAGCAAATTCATTCCGTTAGGCGGAGTTTATTTCCATTGAACACTTGTCAACCAAGCGTTCAAAAACTCCCTGATCTGCCGGTTGAATGATTCCTTGCGGAACTTGCTGACGAGAAACTATTTCTTTGCAGCTTGTTCGGGGGGCATGCTTCGCACTAGAATGAGGGCGACCGTGTCAGGAAGGCTCCCACCAAGCACGGATGCTGTGCCCTATACCCGCCCATTCTGAATATCATGCCTGGCCCAATGGTGCATGACCGATTGGTCTTGTTGGTTGAGGATAGTTTCGTCAATCAAAAACTTATGGGGTTGATGCTAGAAAACGAAGGTTGTCAGTTTGTGCTCGCTGTCAACGGAGTGGAGGCTGTCGATCTGGTTCGGGATCGTCGTTTCGATCTGATTCTGATGGATATCCAAATGCCGGTGATGGACGGCTTGGAGGCGACCCGGAACATACGTCGTTATGAACTGGAGGTTGGGCAACACACGCCGATCGTCGCCGTGACTGCCGGGATGGATCGCGACAGTTGTTTGGAAGTCGGGATGGACGACTACATCGCAAAGCCTGTGCGAGTCGAAGTTGTTACGGGAGATTTTGTCTCGCGTCTTCTGCGGCGTCCAATAGCATCTTGGTGGGCTCGAGTTGGCTGAGCGTTGCTGGAATCTGTTCCGCAGACTTGAGAACGTGGTTTCCATTCCATCATTCATCGAGGGTTCACCGATGTTGCGTTGTCTGTCTTGTGTAGTGGTTCTTTGCTGTGTCTTTGTTCAGGGTGTCGTTAGCGCGGAAGACAAAACGACCAAGGCAATGGTTGACGTTGGCGAACTGAACGAAGCTTATGTGACTGCCTTTAACGATCAGAATACCAAAGACATCGCCGCCTGCTTCAGCGAGTCGGCTGACTTCACGCTGCTAACGGGCGGAGACGTTCAGGGCCGCGAGCAGATTCGAGCGGCACATGATTCGTTCTTCAAAAACAATCCGAACGCCAAGATCGAAGGCAAGCAGGAAACGTATCGCCTGATTCGGTCCGGCATCGTCTTGGCCGCCGGGACATGGAAGGTGACCGCTGGGCCATCCGAATATCCGTCCAGCGGCCAGTGGTTTACGGTCGTTGTCAAGCAGGATGGCAAGTGGCATTACGAAGCGATGCGATTGATGATTCCGGTGAAATAGCCGGCTGTAACCCGGACGCTCTTCACTGCGTTGCCGTCCTACGCAGTGCCGTCCGCTAGATCCCGATACATGCGGTCAAAGGCGTAGGCTCCCAAGCGAAGCCCCTGAGTGATTGGGCACGTGTCCTTGATCGGCTTGCCAATCGGCGTCAATCAAGTCAAAGAAGGTGGCAGCGTGTTGTTTGTCGATTTCTTCGTGCAATTTGTAGTGGACGAGTTTGCTGTCGCACAAAAAACCTCGCTTGACGACCGCTTCGGCAAGCAACGCTGAGATGTCCGCGAATGCGTATTCAATGATCCCCAAACAGGCGATTCCTGTTCGCACATCTTCATTCAGGCAGGCCGACATGATGGTCGCGTTGAAGGCGTGAACGGCCGGCCCCATCGTATCAATGTCCGGCCGCTGGGCGTCACCACCGATCAACTTCAGGAACTGTCGAAACGTCGCTTCGTGAAACGAATCCACGCGGAAATTGCCGTGTTCTTCGACAATGTTTTCCAGGATGCCCAACCGCTGATCGCCGCTGGGCAGCCGCATCATCAAGGCCGACATCGGACGGGAGAAGTAATCGACCGCAAAATAAAATTGCTGCTGCGAGCGACGAAAGGTGTCGAGTGACATCTCTGCTGACTCAAGCGTCGTGAAGTATCGGTTTTGCATGATGCCGCTCGCTGACAAGACGTCATCGACAAAACTCATCAATCCCTTTGACGTGACTTCCGCACTGTCATGCATTGCTTAAATCTCCGCTGTATTGATCGACCACTTTCCTGAACCACTGAAAGCATACCCAAACACGGTTGCGGGCGCTTTGACGATTTCCTGGCCGGGCAAATGCCGCAGGATCGCCTCGACTTCGCGGGCGGGAACGCACAAGAACAACGCCGGGATCCCAAGCCGATTGCAATGCCCTGCAGTTGACCGAATCATCGAGGCGGCGTCTTCGGCCGATCGGTAACCAAAACACGATAAGTGCGCCGAAACCATCTCGCTGCCGTCGCTGTGAAACAAGAATTTTCCGCGCCGTGTATCTTCCAAAACGCCGCAAGCCTTGGCCCTTGATTCGATCAAGCCGATCGGATCCATGCGACTCCTGATCGACGAGTCGCCACCGTCGGTCGCGAAACGATCGGCCGTCAACTGTCCGTATAACGCCCGTGCCGAAGCGACGTTCCCAGTGCTGATGTTCCCGTTTGCTTCGCCGCCCAATGCGCTGCTGGGAATGCGTAGGATCATCAACTTTGCCAATTCCTCAAACCTGGGGATTCCCAGGCGACCGGTGTAGCTGGCCGGGCTTTTTGCGGTGCCATCCATGACGACGCAAAAGGCAGGTGTCGGCTCGGTCAACGTCCAATCGGTTGCCGCGCGCAATAACCGCAGCAAAGTCCGCCCGGCGGCCGATTCGGCGACCTTCAAATCAGAAATGTAGCCGGCGCGATCGAACTGGCCACCAGGTTGTCTGAGTCGACAGATGGTTGACGTCACCGTTCCCACGACCGTGGAGTCCTGCATCGCGACAAAGCAACGCGCATCGCCGATCGCGAAAGAAACAGGTGTAATCAGCCCCGTGCGAAACTCGAAACCACGCATCGCTCCCAAGTGGATATCGAAATTGCGATTCAAATTCTTCCAACGCTGAATTCAACGCGGCAGCGGGGGGTGAATCAAGCACCTGAATCTTCACGGTCGCATCCCAACGTGAAGTTCGCGATAGAAAAAGCTGCGGTCAGTGCGGTGCAGTTTGTTGGCAAGGTCCCGCTGCCAGGCAAACTCGGATGGAACACCGGGAATGTCGAGCACCGAATTCAGCTGCCGGATCACAACCATCCCGCCGGGAGACAAGCAGCGGTAAGCATGGCCGAGCAGCGATTCCGCCTGTTGCGGTTTGATCCAATCGAGGATGTTGGACAGGTGAATCAGGTCGTAACTTTGATCGGGCAGCGTGGTAATGACTTCTCGCATCATGCCGACTTGGTAGCGAACCGAACACAATTCCGACTGCGGAGGCAAATCGAGCCAATCCCACAGGGGGCCGGCAAAGTGTCCCGAAGAGCATTTGATGGAGGAACGGGTTCTCCGATGCGGGGAAACGGCTCAGAGCTTTCTTGGTCCGGTCAAAAAAGTGCTTGGAAAACGGCTGGGCTCGGTTTGCGGTTGCATCGGGGCCAAAAATTGCCACCAGGTTCGAGAGTTCCATGACGCTGTCAAACGCTTGCTCCAGTCCCTGCCCCAATTCCGTGTCTCCCGCGACGTGTTTGGCCTGTTCCTCTGCATGCGAAAGCGACAGCAAGTGCCGGATCGCATGTTGATGTGGGAGCAAGCATTCGCGCAGCCGCGCAAACACCCACTCGTAGCGAGCACAAAAATCAGGGCCGAATTCAGCGACCAAATCTGGATCACCGAACTCGTTTGCTGCGATCCCCAGTTCCGACATTCGTCGCTGCAACTCATCACCACGCTCATTGGCATCCATGGCATAATGCCCGAGCAATTTGAGCCGGTTTTCGGTCGATGTATCGGTCAGCATGGCCAGCTTCAGTTTCGTCAGCCCGACCTGTGCCGCCGCCGCATCGACCAAGTGCAACGATTCGATCGGCAACGTGGCAAGCAAAGCAGCGGTCTCGCCTCCGGATGCGATCATCAAGACGCGAGCTTTCCGACCAAGTTCCTCCGCCAGGCTGCGGTCGACTCGCGGGTCTTCGCGGACTTGTGCAAAGGCGATCGGAAGCGCGGCGGTGGACGCCACCCAGTCGTCGCTCGTCGGCATTCCCGGTTTCCACATAGCCGTCATTTCCTTATTTCGGGTGTTCCAAAGTCACATCGTCAGGTGGGGCGTCCACGGCGGCCCATCGGACTCCGCTGCCAACTTTTTTGAATAAATTCACAAACGAACTGAAAGTACGACCGCACAAACGGTGCTTCACGCTGCGTCAGTTGATCGTTGATCTCGCTGTGAAGTCGCTTCAAGTTGTACCAGGGAACGCGGGGAAACAAATGATGCTCCAGGTGAAAATTTTCGTTGCACATAAAGAACTGCGTGACTGGATTGGTCACGATTGAACGCGTTCCCCGAACTGGGTCGTCCGGGTCTTCCAGAAAAGTATGTTGGCTCATCCCCCTGATGTTGACCATGGTGTTGATGATGATCATCGGAATCAGCCATGCGTGCAGGATCACCTGCCAAGGCAGCGTCGCCAGCGCGATGCCGACCAAAACAAACATCAAGAGGACTTCGGTTACGATCCAACGGCGATCGGACACCGTGCCTTGTCGGTATCCCAAAATCGGAATCATCACAATGTAGATGGGATACCCGATGATGAGACGCAGCCAGTGCATCGCGAATACGAGCCATGTCCAGCGTGTGTAGTTGTCGTAGTGGTCCGGATCGCCTTCGTGCCCAAGGTGTTTGTGGTGTCGCAGGTGCAATACCTTGTAGGCCGAATAGTTCTGCAGAACAGGCATCGCGCAGGCGATTCCAAAAAACTTGTTCAGCGTCTTGTTGCCCGACAAGACGCCGTGGACCGCCTCGTGCGTGAACAAGCTGATGCCGTGCAACGAAGCGGCGGCAATTAAATAAAGCGGTAGGCAGACGAATATCTCACCAACGCCAATTCCCGGTCGGCTTTGCAAATGAACAGCCGCCCAGCCTGATAACAGATAAAACGCTGCAAACAGCGTGCAACGGGCCAGCGATTGATGGTCGGCGGCATGCAAGTCGTCCAGCAGGCGAGCGTCAATCACCACACCATGGGAAGTCACGACGTCGCGATCGTCACTTTGTGCGTTGGAGATCACGAATAAGCTCCGCAATTGGTTCGGAAAACTGTATCCTCGATGATATCACACTGCTACCAAGACAGTCGCTGGTAAAGCTATGATCGCAGATTCATTGGCCTGTATCACGTCCGGCTGTAGCTCGAATGAACCGCGACAGAATCTATTCGCTCCCTCGTCAGCATGTCGGGGATTTCACGTTTGACGAGTCAGTCGTTGACGTTTTCCCCGATATGATTGCCCGCTCGGTCCCTGGATACGCTTCGATTCTTTCGATGATCGAGCAATTGGCCGCACGTTTCATTGTGCCGGGGACAAACGTCTACGATTTGGGGTGCTCGCTCGGCGCGGCGACGCTGCTGATGCGACAACAAGCCCCACAGGACTGTACGATCTACGCCGTCGACAACGCTCCCGCCATGGTGCAGCGACTGAGGGGAATTCTCGATTCCAATCGCGTGCGAAGATCGATGCGAAGTCCAAGTTCACCAGGACGATCTAGCCACCTTTGCGATGGCCAACGCGTCCTTTGTGGTATTGAATTTCACGCTGCAATTCGTGCCTGCGGACGATCGCGAGACGGTGCTGCAAAACATCTGTCACGCGACCTGTCCCGGCGGTGCTCTGTTGCTTTCGGAAAAGATCAGTTTTGCAGACGATGCTCAGCAGAGATTGTTGACACAGCTCCACCATGACTTCAAGCGAGCCCATGGATATAGCGATTTGGAGATTGCGCAGAAACGAACAGCGTTGGAAAAACGTCTGATCCCGGAGACACTGGACACGCATTTGTCGCGGCTGCGATCAGTCGGATTCCAGACGGTAGCACCATGGTATCAATGTTTCAATTTTGTCTCGGTGTTGGCGATCAAGTCGGAGTCGGTGGCGTGAAGTTGCTTGATCGCGAGCCGCTGTTTGCACAGTTACGCAATCTCGGCTTGGACCCATGGGCACAGTCGCTTCGCCGGCAGTGCTGCGAGCGATTTGACCGGTCGCATCATGGGAGTCTGCCCCACTGGATCGACGCCTGGCATCGCTTGCCCGAGGTGCCCGGCGCCACGCTGGATGCACAGCCTGATGCCGTGGCCGTCGGGGCACCGCAGCTGTCGCCGGACTTGGATGCACTGCGGGATACATTGATGGATTTCCATCCGTGGCGTAAAGGCCCTTTCGATTTGTTTGGCCTCAAAATCGATAGCGAATGGCGCTGCGATCGGAAATGGAATCGACTTTCCGGCGCAATCGATTTGCGTGGTAAATCGGTTTTGGATGTTGGCTGCGGTAATGGATACTATGGGTGGAAGATGCTGCAGGCGGGCGCTCTCTGGGTACTCGGTTGCGACCCGATGTTGTTGTACGTCATGCAGTTCGAGGTCTTGCGGCGTTATGCATCGGGCCCTGAACGGCACTTTGTTGTGCCCATCACAGACGCGGAGTTGCCGGCGCGAATCGAAATGTTCGACGTCGCATTCTCGATGGGCGTGTTGTATCACCGCACCAGCCCGATCGATCATCTACAAACACTTTGCGGATCATTGCGTGCCGGCGGCCAGCTTGTCTTGGAGACGCTGGTGATTGAGTCCGATCGCGAAGAAGTTTTGGTGCCGCAGGATCGTTACGCCAAGATGCGAAATGTGTGGTTCATACCTTCGCTGCCGATGCTGAATCGTTGGCTCGAACGAACGGGGTTTGTGAATGCAACCGTGGTCGACGTCGCGGCCACGACGACGGAAGAACAACGCCGAACGGATTGGATGACGTTCCAGTCGCTGGCGGATTTCTTGGATCCAGCCGATCCAGCGCAAACCTTGGAGGGTTATCCAGCGCCAAGGCGGGCGGTGATCACGGCCCGCAAAGCAGTGAGCCGCGAAGCGGCGGCAGCAGGTCCGCGGTGAACAGTTTACCGAGTTCAGGCCAACGGCCTGGGACGACATCCCGCCGTCAACCGTGAGGATCAACGGCCCGGCAATTTGTTGAACCTGCGCATCGATTGTTGGCAAACTGCCGGGCCGCTGGCCCTCCACATTGTCGCGTTTGGCAATTCCCAGCCCGTTGCCCTTTGCTATGCAAACTGCTGGCCCTTTGGGCCGAAAACTGGATCCTTTGATTTGTGGAGGGGGTGTTTTCTTGTGCAGATGGACGTAGCCTATTTACCAAGCGGGGGCATCAGGCGCGGCGAGAGGGGTTGGGGACCAAGGCGGCTCATGAGTATTCGTAATTTGTTGCTCGTGGAAAGCGACGATCAGCAAGCCGAGCAAATTCAGCAACTGCTGAGATCTGCTGAAAGCATGGAGGCTCATCAGGAGGTTTTTGCCATTCATCGATCAACGTGCCTGCATCACAGCTTGGCGCTTTTGCAGGATCGTGAGATCGACGTGATCTTGTTGGATGACGCGCTGCCTGATCATTCGGCGATCGAGTCCATTCATCAGATTCAGGCGAGCGGTTATTCCGCGCCCATCATTTTGTACACCGAGATTTCTGATGATGAACTAACACTGCAAGCCGTTCGCGCCGTGCGCAAGACTGTTTGGTCAAGGACCACATGACGGCGAACGAGTTGATTCACTGTCTGCTTCACGCCATCGAGCGTCAGCAGCGGATTTCGACCGAAGCAACTTTGGGTGATGTGCAAGAGCAACAGTCCCGGATGGGGGCCTTGCAAGCTCATTTGTTGCCGCACGCGGCACCGACCGTTCCCGGCTACCAGGTGGCGGGCCGAAGCGAACCGGCTGCGATGGCGGGCGGTGATTACTTTGACTATCTGCCATTGCCGAATGGTAAATTGGGCCTTGCCATTGCAGATGTGAGCGGCCATGAGCTTGCCTCGTCACTTACGATGGCGGGACTGCGTCGCTGTATTCGGACGTGCGCACGGCTTTCACAGAACATTGATGACATCATGTGGCAAGCCAATTGGGGTGTTTGCGAAGACGTGATGCCTGGCCAATTTGTGGTCGCCATGTTGGCCCAAATTGACCGCAGTGACGACACGATCCGATATGTGACGGCGGGCCACCGTGGCTATGTGATTACTTGCGACAACAAGATCTTGGAACTGGAAACGCCCGGAACGCCACTCGGCGTCTTTGCCGATCAGGAGTTTAGCATCAGTGAACCAACGAAATTGGAATCGGGAAGCCTGTTCGTGACCTTCACCGATGGGTTTTGGGAAGCGATGTCACCGACTCGGCAGCAATGGGGGCTGGAAACAGTTTTGGATCGCATCCGAGCGAATCGTGAACGCTCTGCTGACGAAATTGTCGGGCAGTTATTTGACGAACTGCGAGAGCACTGTGCGCCTGCAGCCCACACCGACGATGCGGCGGTCGTCGTCGTCAAGAAACTCTAGGGCAACCCGGTTCACTGCAAACGTGCTAGTTCTCGTTGGGCACGTTCGTAGCCGTCGGCCAACGAGCGTTTGTACCACTCGATTGCCTGAGGTCTGTCAGATTCACCAGCCAAACCGTAGCAGTGAATCATGCCCACGGCGTACTCTGCCTCCGCATGCGATTGATCTGCCGCCTTGCCGTACCAGTTCATCGCCTCGTTCCAATTGGGATCAACGCCAATTCCATACGCGTACGCCATGCCCGTCTTGTACTGTCCGTTAGCATCACCCAGTTCGGCGGCTTTGCGATACCAGCGAAACGCTTCATCGACGTCGTATTCCCCGGCGGTACCATTTTCAAGGGATTCTCCCAGCTGAATCATGGCGTCGACGCTTCCTGCTGCAGCGCGGCTCTTCAACGTTTCGATGTCGACGAATTCAACGGTCTCCAGCGCGGAGTCCGAGGAATCGGAATCATCAAATGTGCTCAACGGATCTTCGTCATCTTCGACAATGCGGATCAGGTTGTGCAAACCAACGATCTCGAGAACTTGCTGCAGGATCGGATGTAAATTGCAAACTCGAAGTGTGATTCCATCATTTTTGCAGCGTTTGCTTAAAACGAACAGTTGACCCACCATCGACGAATTCATGAATTCGACGTTGGCAAAATCTAACAGCATTCGACCGTCGGGTACCTGGCAAGTCATCGCCAATAGCTGGGCGCCTGTTGCCGCAACGTCCTCGATTTGACTCAGGTGCTCGAGCGTAAAACCGACCACCAAAACGTCGCGTTTGACGGAACACTTGATGTTTGACATCGAAATCCAGACCGTTTGAGTAGAGAAGACCCTCCGACTAGTTTATGAGAACGATCCGCGGCACGGAATCATGGGTGGATTGAATGACGCACGATGGCGGAAACAATGAAAATTGAAGTGTTACCCGATGACAATGCCGTCGCGCAACGGGCGGCAGCATTCATCGCCGCCGAAGCGCGAGCGGCCGTGGCAGCGCGGGGCCGCTTTGTGATGGCGGTCAGTGGCGGCCGCACGCCGTGGCAAATGCTGCGCGCGCCTAGCGAGTGAAGAGATGCCTTGGACGGACTTTCAGCTCGTGCAGGTGGACGAGCGTGTGGCTCCCGCGGGGGACCAGGACCGCAATCTCACACACATCCAGGAAAGTCTGCTTCCGCATTCCCCGCTGTCCGCGGGACAAGTCCACGCGATGCCGGTGGAAGAACCAGACCTGACTGCCGCCGCCGCACAGTACGATCAGACGCTTCAGAGACTTGCCGGCTCGCCAACTGTGCTGGACCTGGTGCATTTGGGACTCGGTCCGGACGGCCACACCGCCTCTTTGGTGCCGGGCGATCCAGTGCTTGAGATCGTCGACTTGGATGTAGCGACAACGGGCGAGTACCAACAAAGACGTCGGATGACACTGACTTACCCCATCCTCAATCGTGCCCGGCGCATCCTCTGGCTGGTGACGGGTGCTGAGAAAGCCGGCCCTCTCGCGCGAATGCGCGACGGCGATTCCTCAATCCCCGCCGGACGAGTTTCCCAGCAGCGGGCGATCGTGCTGGCTGACCGGAAGGCGGCTTCAGAGCTGTAATCGAATTCCACGAGGACAGAAACTGATGCGACCAGGCATTGCAGAACGGCTCTTGAAACTGGTCCGTTCGATGTTGGCTACCGATTCCTGCCACCCGCTACCGTTGGGTTTGGATGTAGAAGCGTTGGCGGATTTGCGGGTGGAGATTTTCGTTTGCGGCGGCGGAGCGATAAACGTTTTGGGCTTTTTCCGGCTGGCCTTGCTCTTCGTAAATTTTGCCGGCCAGATAGTAAACGGAGGCTTCATCGGTGTTCTTTTCGACCATCTGTTCCAGAACGGTGATGGCGGAATCCGTTCGTTTGAATTGATAAAGAAAGAAGCCGTGGGTGTAGCCGTAGCGTGAATTTTGCGGCTCAAGTTCCCAGGCTTTTGCCGTAAATTTGAGCACTTCATCAGATTGCTTTTCCGCGAGCAAAACGCCGAGGTTGAAGGCGGCTTGCGCTGCCCGCGGATTGAATTTGAGTGCGCGGCGAAAGGCGACTTCGGCTTCGTCCATCTGCTTGAGTTCGGCGTAGAGCATGCCAAGATTGAGTTCGACGGCGTCGCTTTGCTGACCAACTTTGCGTGCAGTTTCGAGTTTCTTTCGCGCTTTCTGATTGTCACCGAGCTGGCTTTCAACCAGCGCGGCGTTGACGAATGCCGGTGTGAAATCGGGCCGCAGATGCAGCGCGATTTCATAGCTTTCTAGTGCGGCTTGGGGCTGATCCTGGGCCATCTTGAAGTTGCCGATGTTGTAATGCGAAACGGCGTCATCGGGGCGTGATGTCATGGATTCTCGATATTCGGCGTAGGCATTTTCGAGAACGGCTGATTTGCCTGATGGAACCATCGAAGGCGGCAGCGCGGCAAGGCTATAAGCGGCGCGAATGCGGACGAGTCGGTAATTGTCTTGAGTCGCTTTCAGCAGGGCGTCGATTCCTTCCTTGGTGAAGTAGCCATGCAGTGCCGCAGCCGCGCTGGAGCGAATCAGCGGCGAGGAGTCGTTGTTCAAGACCTGGATCAGGACCTCCCATTTGCGTTCGTCTGACGTTCCGTCGAGCAGGCGGACCAACGAGTTGGCAACGACTTCTTCACGCTCGTCGCTGACGATGTAATCGAGCGTTTCCTGTAGTTTACTCCAGTCGTTCTTGCGGGTGTGATCGACCAGATCGGCGCGATATAGGTCGTCGGCCTGGTAATCGCGTTTGCGCCACTGGCGCACGTATTTATCGGCCCACTCGGCGGTTTGATCGTCATGGCAAAGGTTACATGCGTTCGGTGATTTGAATTTCCTGGAGAGCGTCGGCATCGGTGGCCGCATGGAGTGGTCGCTGCGCGTCATGGCGGCGAAACGCGTCGTCGGCATGTGGCAGTTGACGCACTTACTGCCCTCTGAATCGATCTTGTGGAAAGTGTGCTTGGTGGGATTGTTCACCTTGGACGAATGGCAGGGCATGCAAGACTGATTGGCGTTTGCGCCTTCGAAACGATTGCGGCCGCTGCTAGTGTGGCAGTGTATGCAATCCATCCGGCTCTCTTTCACGCAGGGACTTTGCAGCCAGGTGGTGTAGGTGTAGTTCTCACCAAGATCGCGGCCGTCGGGATAAAAGTCGGCATGCTCAAGCGTCGTGAGATCATAGTGGTCGAAGTATTCGTCGCCGGGATCAAACGCCGCGGTAATCGCGCCGCCCTTGGTGTGGCAGATCAGGCAGTTGGAGTTGACAGCTTCAGCGGAGAATCCGCGTTTCTGCGAAATAGTATCGATTCTCATTTTGCTGTAGTCGTGCACGCCGGGATTTGCCAGCACAAACTCGACGTGTTCTTTGGCGGAGCCGTGACAGGCTTCGCAATTGATTCCTGGCTCGCCCCATGTGGTGGTGTATTGGCCGGTTTTCAGGTCGTACTTGTTTTCAAACTGGCTGACGTGACAACCGCGGCATGAGGTGTTGAAGGTGAAAGGCCATTCGGTCCAGTGATAGGCTTCCTCGGGGATGTCGTCAAAGTGTCGCATGCCCGCCTCCGCCATGTCGTACCAGAATTTGCCCTGAGTATCGTAGGCGACGGGCAGAACCTGCAGTTTGCCCTTGGCGAGCTCGGTGAGAAAGAACTGGGCGTTGCGCCCGCCGATGGCGTATTGGATGGAATATTTCTTTTCGCCTTGGGGCGACGATTCCTTCACCCAGCCGTTCTCGCCGTCGAAGTGGTATTGGTACTTATCTTCACCGATGACAACGGGTTGTTCCTGGGGCAGTAAAGACTCGGCGACCTTCTTCGAGAAAACCTGCATCGCCTTGCCGTGGTGCGATGGCTCCCACAACTCATAAAAACGTCGATGGCAGTTCTTACAACTGGCCGATGTCATGAATGGATCGGCTTTGGAGGATTGGCTCTTCGACTTTTCGGCTGCCGCCACATCACGCACGGGGACCGATTCCGTGGGCTGAACGCCGGAGCGGAAAAATAAGAAACCTGCAGCAGCCATTATCAGAGCCGCAGGTCCCAGAATGCTGAATCTGAAATATTTCATGCGAATCCCGATTAGTGCTTGTGGTCGCAGAAAGCGAGCTGAGGCACGCTGTCTTTGCTTGTTAACTCTTTTGCATTGCAGATCGGCGCGACCTCTCGACGTTTTGCCGGACCACTTCGGGTCTGCGAACCCTTACATTGAAGGCAATCACACAATTGCAGGCAACCCCTTTGAGCCCCAGCCCCATCACCTGTTCGGCGATGATCGCGGGGTGCGTTACTTCGACACGGCGCAAACTTGCTACGACGAAGTTTCCAATTAGGACTTGCAATCCGATGGCAGTCAGCGGAGCGAGAAGTGACGCGAAACTCAAGCCGCCTGGGGCGCAGACACCGAACGCAGTTTCAGCACTTCACCGCACGCAGCCGTTTGTCCAACCTCCTGCAGTTGAGAGTAACCGAGTGGCGTCGCTTTTGGGGCAACATACGAAGCGTCAGCATCATCTACTCGCCGGGAACTGGTGCTGGAAGCTCCTCAGCTGGCTCTTCAGCTGGCTCCTCAACCAAGTCTTCCGCCGGCTCTACAGCCAACTCTTCAGCCGGCTCTTGTTCCTGATATCCATGGGGTACAAGCACTTGTACCTGGTCGGTGTAGCAGTCTTGCATAGCTCGGCGGAGCGTCTGTGAGTACTTCAACTTGGGAGCCAGACAACCGTAGGGTGGCGCCA
This sequence comes from Pirellulaceae bacterium, assembly GCA_963714715.1. Classification (GTDB taxonomy): domain Bacteria; phylum Planctomycetota; class Planctomycetia; order Pirellulales; family Pirellulaceae; genus JBFJVZ01. Next base: position 84,404 of record CAVQPV010000028.1, read on the forward strand.
AGGGGGGAGATCATAGCTGGGCGTTGGCTGGAACTCGTCGTCCCGGATCTTGTCCCAGAAACCTGTTTCGCCGACGTCCATCAGTTCCAGGTCAAAGAACAACTGTGCTCGATTGACGATGTGTCCGAGGTGATTGTCGGCCACCGAGCTTAGCGCCAAAATGTAGGCGTCTTGAGCTTCGAGAAAGTCGCGAGCAGCAACTCCTTGGAAGCCGAGTTCAAACTCCAAACGTGTACTGCGCACACGATCCAGTGCCATCGATTTGCACGATCGCCTGCACGGGAATCTGCACGACATCGGTGAGGTAGTCGATTTTGATCTCCACCGTCACGGTCATGCCCGGCGTCAGGCCTTCCACGCGATCACTGATATCGACGATCGTCTCGTACGTCTTGACCTGGGACTGGAACAAACCGAGTTGTAGCGGCAAGACGGCCACCGACTCGACGGTCCCACGATGCACGCTGCCGCGTACGGCGTCCACTTTGATCGTGGCCGGCAAGCCCCGTTTTACGTCGGGCAGCATCGATTCGTGAATGGCGGTCTTGACCTGCATGGTGGTCAAGTCGGGCAGCGTCAACACCGTTTGGAATTGGTTGACAAAGGTTCCCTTGTCGATGCCGTCGCCAAACGTGTCTTCTTCATAGGCCACCATGCCGGCATGCGGCGCGTACACCTTGCACTTGGTCAGTTGCGCCTGGTATCGCTCCAATTTTTCTTGTTCAGTTTTCAGTGTCCGGTCAGCGGCATTTTTGGCGGCCTCGGCCTGCGCCAACAGCGACGCGTTGTCCAGCTTGACCTGTTCGACCGCCCGCTTGGCCTTTTCAACGGCGGAACTGAGCTTGAGTTTCTCCATCGGGTACTCGTACTGTTGCAGCTTTTTTCGTGTGGAGACCATATTGGCCATGCGGTTGGTGGTCCGCACCAGCGTGTCTTCCGACTGCATGTACTTGTACGCCGTTTGATCCATGTCGCCCTTGCCGCGATATCCAAGCTTGAACAATCCATTCCCACGAATCGCTCCGTTCGAGTACTTGCCCACGCTCCGGTCGGCACTTGGCGTGTCTCTGTCGGATTCAGCAAGCGGATACCTGCCCGACACCGGAGCGGCTCAGAATGGGCTCGAGATCGATGGTTCCACGACCGTGTCATGCCTCGAAACCGCAAAATCGCAACGGCAGCAAGCAAGCAGGACATGCTCCGCTTGGGGAAGTTGATAGGATGTGATGACATACGACAACGTGGACGCGAAGATCATTGATGTTAGGGCAAGATCAACCTTTCGAATAGGAAGAGTGTTTGTTGCGATAAACTTTTGAACACGACGACCAACGCAAACGGCTTTTCCTGAGGCACTTCATGAAGACAATCTTGAAATCGGTTGCACTGGTTTCTTTGGCTGCCTCGGCGGTAATCGCAAGTAATCTGGAGACGGAATTCCGTCACCCACCCGACGCCGCGCGTCCGGGAGTCTACTGGTACTTCATGGATGGCAATCAGGACCGCGACGAGATGGTGGCGGACCTGCACGCGATGAAGGACGTCGGCATCGGCAGCGTGGTGTTCCTGGAAGTCGATCTCGGCATGCCTCGCGGTCCGATCCCCTTTATGAGCGAACCGTGGCAGGACAATGTCGCCCATGCCTTCGTCGAAGCCGGGAAACTGGGTATGGAGGTGATTCTTGGCACTGGTCCGGGCTGGTCTGGTAGCGGAGGATCATGGGTGCGAGTCGAAGATTCCATGCAGCACCTGGTCGGGCAGCACCTGCAGGTGTCGGGCCAGGGGGGGTGGACAAGGTCTTGCCGATGCCCGCCGCCACACCCGCCCAATCCGTTTGCGGGCATGAACGAAGACCAATTCGGCCAAGCGAGATGCGTGGTTCCGAGGATGTTGCCGTGCTTGCATTCCCAACGCCGAAGAAAGAGACCGCCAAGATCGACGAGGAACTCAATATCAAGACCTTAAGGACGTGCTCCCGTTCTCGATTCGACGAACTCAGCAGCGATTCGTCATGTCCAAGGCGGACTACGCTGAACCAGACCCGATCGCAGGTCATCGACCTCGGCAAAGTAATCGATCTAACCTCGGCGATGCAATCCGACGGTCGTCTCAAGTTGGGAGATACCGGAGGGCAACTGGACCATCATGCGGTTTGTGGCAAGAAGCACTGGCCAAACCACCCGACCGCGCCCGGACCGGGCATGGCTTCGAGACAAACAAATTCGATGGCGACAGCTACCGCAGACACTGGGATCAACTTCCAAGCGAAACTGCTAGAGAAGATCATCGCCAAGGGGGGCCCACTGAAGCCGGGTAAAGGGCTCACGACGATCCACCTCGACAGCTGGGAGATGAGCTCCCAGAACTGGACCGCAGGACCTTTCGCGATGAATTTATTAAGCGTCAAGGCTATGATCCGCAGCCCTTCTACCCGGCCTACATGGGCTTGGTGGTCGGCAGCTTGGAAAAGACCGAACGTTTCCTCTGGGACTTGCGCAAGACCTCACAGGAATTGGTGCTGGAGGAATACGCGGGCGAGATCAAGCAGGTGGCGCACGAGCATGGCCTGCTCTACTCGAACGAGCCCTACGACATGAATCCAGCGGGCAACATCGACCTCGGTTCGGTCGCCGACGTTCCCATGTGCGAGTTCTGGAATGCTCCCGCACGATACGCAGTACAGCTGTATCGAGGCGGTCAGCATCGCCCACACCATGGGGCCGCAAGTCGTTAAGGCCGAGGCTTTCACGTCCAGCGCGGACGCCTTTGCGAAGCACCCCGCCAACATGAAGAACCAGACCGACTGGGCCTTCGCCATCGGTATCAATGGCATCATCTTTCACACCTATCAGCACCAGCCGCTGGGCGAAGCAGCTGAAGCCGGGGATGACCATGGGACGCTACGGCATCCAGTGGCACCGCAACCAGACCTTCTGGGACTTCCTGCCTGGCTACCACGAGTACATCACACGATGTTCGCACCTGCTGCGGCAGGGCGAGGCGGTGGCCGACATCCTCTATCTCACGCCGGAAGGCGCCCCGCACATCTTCGAAGCTCCCGAGGATGCCACCTCGGGAGTCGCCAGGATGCGTGACAAGAAAGGCTATGCCTTCGATGCGGTCACGCCACGGATTCTCGCCATGCGAGCAAGGTCGAGGATGGCAGGATCGCTTTTCCCAATGGCAGCAATTACCGTGTTCTCGTCCTGCCCGATGTTCCGACGATGACTCCAGAGGCCCTCGCCACAATCAAGAGATTGGTGGAGAACGGCGCCACCGTGATTGGCAACCCACCGCTCAAGTCCCCGAGCCTGGTCAACTACCCCGCTTGCGATGCTAAGGTCTCCGCGTTGAGCAAGTCGATCTGGGGCGGCGACGAAGTCGCCAAGAACGTGACTCGCATCGACCATGGAGCTGGCATGATCTTCTGGGGTGGCGACCTTGACCCGACCTCCGACTTGTATCCGAGCTACAGCGCCACCGCCTCTGTCTTGTCCGGGCTGGGGCTTCCTAGGGATTTCTCGTCGCCCTCGGGCAAGCTACGTTACATCCATCGTCAGACCGAAGATCACGACATCTATTTCGTTTCCAACCGGACCGCAGAACAGGTCGTCACCGAGGGGGTGTTCCGGATCGAGCGACGTCAGCCGCAACTCTGGGATCCGGTTAATGGAGAAACACGACCCCTTAAGAGATTTAATTTGCCGGTGGCATGACCCAGGTGCCGCTTTCCTTCGCCCCTTGGCAGAGCTTCTTCGTGGTTTTTCCTCCGGACCGCTCTGGCGACTCTCAGCCAGAGTCTCCTTCCAAGAACTTCCCCCCCCTCGAACCAGATTGCTCAACTCGAAGGAGCCTGGGACGTGGCATTCGACCCCAAGCTGGGCGGTCCGCCCACGATCACCTTTAACCACCTCGAGGATTGGACGAAACGCCCGGAGGAAGGCGTTCGCTATTACTCGGGGGTCGCTACCTATCAAAAGACCTTCGATTTCGCCGCCGATCTATCCAGGAACGCCAAGGTCTTCTTGGATCTTGGCGCGGTGCATGACTTATGCCGAGTTCGATTAAATGGTCAGGACCTCGGTATCGTGTGGACTGCGCCTTGGCGGGTCGACATCAGCTCTGCGGTTCAGGTCGCCGGCAATCAACTCGAGATCGAGGTGGTCAACGGCTGGGTCAACCGTTTAATCGGCGACCAGCAACCAGGCAACAAGGGGGTCCGCCAAGGTGTCCTGGCCATCAGGACTGCTCGGGGGCAAGAGCCACGCTGCGGGTCGGTATACGTTCGTGACGCACAACCACTACAAGGCATCCTCGCCGCTTCGTCCAGCAGGCCTGCTGGGGCCAGTATCGGTGCACAGACAGGTCGGGCAACGATATCCAGGCCGCTAATTCCGCCTGATTGATGTCCAGACACGTTCGTCAACCCGCGGGCCGGCTCCGTTGAAGGCGATCAGGAAAGTCAAACAGTGCTTGACTCATTGCAGATCCTTACTTGCCGTCTCGATGTCCTGTTCCACGAACGGCAACTGCTTGCGCCAGGAATACTCTGGATCGAACTGATAGGGCATGACGGGGACATTGTACTTCTCCACATGCTCGACCAACTTCAGCCAGCATTGTTTCGCTGCGGTCAGGTGAGTCACTGCCGCTCGCTGGTACGTTTTGTCTTTGGTTTTCCGGTAGCGGGCCAAGGCCACACCGCCGCGTAGCTTCTCGGCGAAGTACCGACCGTGCCAGGCCCAGGAAACGATGTCATTCAATTCGATCTGCAAAGTCGGCGATGCTGTCCTCGTTTGCCGTGGCCTCCGCCAGACGCAGCGCCTCCCTGCAGTCCACCTCCAGTTGATCGGCCAGTTGCAGCGGATCGATGCGGGCCGGATCTTCGATTCCCTGATTCACGAATTCATCAATGCTGAGATAGAGGGCGTCATCCAGGGTGGGCTGCTTGATCAGTTCATCGACGCTGATCAGCTTGTCCGCATTGTTTGGCGAATCCCTCGCTGTAGAGCGTGGCGTCCCAGGTGGCTCGGTAGAACGACGCGAGCCGGTTGGCGCAGTTCGAGGCCAGTTTCCAGGCCTTGAGCAGCTGATGCGCCATCGACGCCGGGGAATCTGTCCTCCAAGGCCTCGGCAAAGACGCGGTCCGGCGTCTCGGGATCAAAGAGCAGTTGCCCCCAGACCTTGTAGAACAGCCACTGTCGCTGGAAGGCATAGTCCCAGTGCCGGTGTTGCGTTTGAGTGATGTAGTCCTTGGCCGGGATGTAGCACTCCGAACCGATGAAGCAGCCGGCCGCATAAGGCTGACTATTGAGGCGGATGAACTCGCGGATGAAATCCGGCTGGGCCCAGCGCAGCACGAAGAAGTCCTCGTTGCGCATGGTCCAGATCGCCTTGTACTTGTCGGAGAGCGGCTCCCAGTAGGTATCGGTCAGCATGCCGCCGTGGACGATCGACAGACGCGGTGACGAATGGCCGTGGGACCAGTTGAACTTGAACTCGATCCAGACCTTGTCGTCCAGTCCCATGGTCTCGATGGCATCGCGCGTGAGCTTCTCGGTGGTCACGCTGGTGGAACCGCCGGATTTCTTGTCGGCCGACAGCGGCGCCCGATAGATCAGGCGAGCCTTGCGATTCGCTGCTTTCAGGCCGGCGATGATCGTCCGGTCGATCCAGTCACGCCGCTCGGCCGAGGTCATGCCGCCCATGCGTTCGCCCAGGGTCAGGCCGATCCCGGTCAGATCGTCGTACTCGTTGATCGTCTGCGTCACCAGTTCGCGCGTGTACTGCTCGATGACGGGCGACGTCTCACCGTCGCCAAAGAACTGAGAACTCTTCGGCCTGTTCGGCTCCGCCGTAGTGTTGGGCGAATTCGCCCGACACGAAGATGTTCCAGTTGACCACGTAGGTATTGATGCCGCGCTGCTTGGCCATCTTGAACAGCGCCTGCCAGAAGGCTCTGCCACTCGGCCATCTCTTCATCGGTGAACGGAGACGCCTCGGGAAAGTTCTTGGGACGCACCATGTAGATGTAAGGATGCATGTTCCAGAGCGACAGCGTGTTGAACTTGTTCTCCACCATCATGTCCAGAAAGGCTCGCCAGAACTCCAGATCGCGACAGGTCTCCGTGTGCAAGGCCAGGTTCTCGCCCGACCGATAGGAGTACCAAGGCAAGTTGAACTTGATGGCGCGAAAAGGGAAGTGTGCCCGCACCGCCTTCTCTTGCAGCGAATCGAGAGCCTTGCCTTTCTCCAGTTGCGAGGCCAGTTCCAGGATCCCATACATGATGCCCCGGTTGTTCTCGGCGTGGATGGCATAGCTGGCACCATTGCGGCGCACCGAGAAACCGTCGTCGCAGTCCGGATCAGGATTGCGAGCACAGTGAACCGAGATGTCGCCCTTGGGCGCCGGAGGAGACTGTCAGCGAAATCTGTCGGGCGACCAAGACACGCTCGAGTCGCTCCAGCGCAAAATCGATCTCCGCTGAACGCTCCGGCACGGACACGGTGACCGTATCAGCTGGGACGGAGCCAACACAGAGCGTCAACAACAGCAGCAAACCGAATCCCAAACGCAAAACGACTTTTGTCATGGTTGCTCCTTTTATGTGCGCGTTGACCGTGATGTTAAACGGTCGCTCACGGAAGTCGAGCGGGGAAGCACCGGAAAACACGACCGAGCCGTTGTGGGCGACGACGAGAACCAAAACGACGTCACGAAGTGAGTCCTATTCGTGGACGAAGCGATTGGATGGCTTTCCCAACGTGTCGCGTTTCGGAACCACGAAGCTGTTTCGAGTTTCAAAACCCGGATAGGTGAAATCATCGTTGATCGCAGCCGGATCGTGGCCAAACGATCTGTTCGACACAAAAAAACTGAAAGTTCCGGACCCGGTCGGACATCGTCACGGCGGAGCGTGACGGTGACCTTTTGTTTACGCTGGCAAACCGCAATGTGCACTTCATTGGCAGCCCCGGAACCCTTCCGCCTTGCAGACGCGGCGAAAACCTGCAACGGTTGAGTTCCACGCCGCCGCCCGCATCGTGTTTCGGTTCACGTCGATGAATGATCCAGCAGAACCTTCGCAGCCACAGAACAACGCCGAGCTAACCATCCGGGCGATCGTGCTGGGGCTGATTCTGTCCGTGGTGATGGGAGCCGCCAATGTTTACGTCGGCTTGAAAGCGGGAATGACCGTTTCGGCTTCGATCCCGGCCGCGGTGATGGCGATGTTGCTGTTTCGCGTCGTCTTCCGGCGTTCCAGCATTCTGGAAGCGAACCAAGTTCAAACCTGCGCGTCGGCGGGTGAATCATTGGCAGCGGGCATCATCTTTACGATGCCGGCCATGATCATGATCGGTCATTGGGAATCGTTTGATTTTTGGACCGTGTCGATCGTCGCGCTGACCGGGGGGCTGCTCGGGATCTTGTTCATGATTCCGATGCGCCGCGTGTTCGTCGCCAACAACGACGAGTTGCCTTTCCCCGAAGGGGTCGCCTGTGCAGCCGTGTTGGAAGCGGGCGAGGAAGGCGCGGAGCACCAGGACGCAGCCAAGAGTCTGATCATCGGCGGCATCGTTGGCGGGCTGTTCAAAATGGCTGCCGGTTTTCTCTCGCTCGTCCACGACACGCTGGAGGTTGCACGGACCGTCGGCGAGAGAGTGTTTTATTTTGGCGGCGACTTGTCACCGATGTTGGTGGCGGTCGGTTTCATCGTGCGGCTGAACGTGGCAGTTTTGATCTTCATCGGCGGTGCCTTGGCTTGGCTGATCGGCATCCCGCTGATTGGTGGTGGAGACCAGTATGGCAATCCGCTGGATGCGGCATGGAGCATCTGGCGCAGCGAGATCCGATATGTCGGTGTCGGCGCGATGGTGGTTGGCGGCATCAGTTCGCTTGTTTCGGTGCGTGCAGGCCTGTTGGCAGCCGTGCGTGAATTGGTGCGTGGGTTGCGAGGCGAAGTGCAGCATCGTGATACCGAACGAGACATCCCGTCGGGCCTGATTCTGTTCTTAGGAATCGCCTGCACCTGCCTACTCGCATTCATGAATTACCGATTCACCCATGACATTGGCGTCACCACGTTATCGACGATCGTGATGCTGGTGATGGGATTCTTCTTTTCCGCCGTTGCCAGCTACATCGTCGGTCTGGTCGGCAACTCGAACAGTCCCGTCTCGGGGATGACGATCACCGCCGTGCTGGCCGCGGGCGGGTTGCTCTGGCTATTTAACTATTCGGGCGATGAAGGCATGGTGGCGACACTGGGAATCGCGGCCATCGTTTGTTGTGTCGCTTGCACCAGCGGTGATGTTTGCAATGACCTGAAGACAGGATCGCTGGTCGGAGCGGCGCCGTTTCGGCAACAGGCAATGCAGATTGCCGGCGTGTTTGTTGCCGCGTTTGTCATGTCGCCGGTCTTGACGTTATTGCATGAAAACACGCCCGGAGGAATCGGCGGCGAAAAACTTTCAGCGCCACAAGCCAGCCTGTTTGCGAGTCTTGCCAGGGGCTTTGCCGGAAACGGAGAATTGCCTTGGACGCTGATCGGGATCGGCGCCGCACTGGGCGGAGTCATTTTGGTAATCGATGAGATCCTAAAGAGACGCGGTGCAAAACTTCGCGCTCATCTGATGCCAATCGCTGTGGGCATGTACCTGCCATTTGGACTGGCAATGCCGATTCTAATCGGCGGTTTGATTGCTCATTTCTGCACGCGAGGCCTGCCCGAGAAAGAGCACGACCGCATTCTCCATCGCGGGATCTTATTTTCGTCCGGCGTGATCGCGGGGGAAGCGTTGACAGCGATTTTGATCGCGGGATTCGCCGCGTTTGGGATCATGGCTTTGCAGCCGGACCTGCACGGCCAAACGATTACAATCTTGTCATTGATCGTGGCCGCCGGAATCGTCGCCGCGTTCATTGCAATGAGCAAACCCCGCCGGTAAACGCGGTGACGTATTTTTCAAATTTGCAGAACAGATCACCCGTGAACGAGGCGTCGTCGGAACAGCGTGACGCGTCGGTGTTCTTTGCACTGCCCACGCGAGCGCATGCGCTGCGCTGCCTGGCTGTGACGGTATTGCTGTTTTCGCTCTTTCTGACAGTCTACAGCGGAGCGAACTATGTGACCGGGCTGCGGGCGACCAAAGTCCGTATCGACTTCGCTTTCGAGCATCAATTGCCGTTCGTTCCGGAGTTGAGTCTTGTTTACTCGTCGCTGTATCTGATGTTCTTTGCCGTACCGTTCGTGCTGCGGACAACGGCGGAACTTCGCAACTTTACGAAGCTGATGGCGGCGATCACGCTGATCGCGGGCGTCTGTTTCTTGTTGCTGCCTGCCGAGGTTGGTTTCGACGTCCCCGAGGACCTCGGCTGGTTTCCAGCCGCATTCGTGATCGCTGACCAACTGAATCAAACCTACAACCTATGCCCGTCGCTGCACGTTGCTTACAGCGCGACGTGCGCCGAAGTGTTTCGACGCAAACATGCACGCTCTGGTTGGCTTTTTCACCTCTGGGCATTGGCGGTCGCCATTTCCGCATGGCTCACCTATCAACATCATCTGTGGGACCTGATTGCTGGATACGCACTTGGTGTCACGGCGACCGCGTTCGCATCCCGACGGCCTGGCGGGAGCCAACGAGCGGCCGGATGGTCTTGAGAGTCTGCTAACTGGCCTTTAATTCGACCGCCTCGGCTTCCAGTTTGGCGATTTGATTTTCCAGTTGAGTGATCTCGTCCAGATCGTCCGCTTGTTCCTTCGATCCAGAAAGTTGCACACGCAGTGTTTGCAGTTTCTTGTTGATGACGTCCAGTCGTTTCTTGGCTTTCTTGTCCATGCTAACTTCCTCCCCGTTGGTTGATTGTGCTCAGAATTCTAATAGTGCGACCGCAAAGTGAATCACCAGCACGTAGAGCGTTGCCCAGAGCACGGTGGATGTGATCGCGTGACTGACATCACTTGCTGATTGTTTGGGTGCAAGTCCACGATAGTAACCGATTGTTGCCGTCCCGACACCACACAGGATGTTTTTCAGAAACACCCAGTGCCAGCCATGAAACAACGGCGAATCATCGACACGCAAATTGCGAAAGAAATGCTGTTCCCAAAAAAACGGGCCAATCGACTGGTGATTGGCGGTGAAAGTCAGCATGCTGATGTACTTGGCGGCATTAAACGATAGCCACTCCAGGAAGGGCGCTGCGATCACAAACGCTGCAACGATTGGAATCAGCAAATAAAAACGGGGTTGGACACCCAATGTGCGGAGCGCGTTGACTTGCCCGCCATATCGCTTGACACCCACATCGGCTGCGATCGCCGCGCCGCAGCGTGCCGCAATCAACACGGTTGCCAACACGGGGACCAGGATGCGATAGAGCGCAAAGCCAATCGTCGCCAACAATTCGTCAACCAGCAGCGGGTGCGTATACAGGCGAAACGGCAAGAAACGAAACGTGAAGTAGGTCGTCGTGAACCCAACGATCAGGCCGGCCAAGATCAGGTAGAACCACGCCGACGGCCCGCCGACCAGACGCAGGTAATGAGCAAGGAATCGCCCGGCCCAACGCACGCGCGGGACCAAGGGCATGAGATCCAGAGGCAAACGAAGCGTCGTGAGCACGGCAGAGCCCGAGGCGGTAAGAAAGTCGTCGATCTGGCGGATCAACCGTGTGCCGAGACTTTGCGCTGGCTCTTCACTCGACTGATCGACCACAACCGGTTTCATGCGATCGGGCACCTGAGGCCATTGATCTCGGGTGACCGAAACAAGCTGCTTCGCCTCCGAGTCGAAGAACAAGACTTCGTCCGCGATTGGCAACAGCGTTTCGTAGTCATGCGTGACAACAATGCTGGTCCGTCGGTGAGCGGTTTGTGTCGCCCGAATCAACTCGGCGACTTTGCGGCCACTGGCAGCGTCCAGCCCTGACGTCGGTTCGTCGTACAAAATGATTTCGGGGTCAGCAGCCAGCGTTCTTGCGATCGCAAGTCTTTGTTTCTGTCCGCCGCTCAGTCCGGCAATCGGTGTTTTCCTGGGCACGCCAAGTTCACTGAGCCACTCGATTGCCGATTGCAATGGCGGCTTCGATCGGTCGCTGCGATGATCGATCGCGAACTGCACGTTTGCTGTCGGTGACAATTCATCAAACAATGCAAACTGCTGAAAGACGATTCCAACGCGCCGGCGTAGGTTGACGGGATCCGTCTCGGCATCTTGCACAGGTTTCTCGCCCGGTTCATCGGCCAAGGCAATCGTGCCGCTCCAGGAAATCGCCTCGCCGTTGCGTGGTAACAAACCGGCGAGCGTTCTTAGCAGCACCGACTTTCCCGCGCCGCTGCCACCGACGATCACCGTGATCTTTCCACCAGGGATGGTCACCGACGTGTCCGTCAACAGAACATGATCGCCAGCTTTCAGGTCAACACCGCGCAGCAAAAGCGGCCGCCGCGGCGTCTGCTCGGTTTCCGCAGCCTCGTCATTCATTCGCCTGGCACTCCATCGCCGTCGACCAAGTAGACGATCGGGTACGGCATCAGCTGTTGGGCCAGTTCAATGCGATCGCTTGCGACACCGGTGTGGATGGCAACGATCCAGCGGCGATCTTTGCCCAAGATCTGACGCCTGAGCACGCGGGCAAAGTCGGGATTGATGCCTTCTTCCCGACTGCCAAACAGATCGTCGCCGATCTTCCGAACGATCGGCTCCAGGCGATCACCCGCCAAATCGAGCGCACTGCGAGCTTGTCGGCTGGACCAAATCTGCGTCCAGGCGGCTCGCAGTTCCTCGTTGTCGACCAGCGTTTCCTTCAAGATCGTGCGAACAAGCTGCCGAGTCTCGCGATCCTGCCCGATTTGGTCTGCAACGTTGGTGATTTCGGCCCGCAAGGCTCGGTTTGCCGATACATCGCGCAAGGTACGTTGGACCGCGATGACAATTTCGTCCATGTACGACTCGAACACCGGTACCGCTTCCTGCTCGGCAAACCGCTCCCATTCTTGTTGCACAAGGTCTCGGCGTGGCAAAGGAGTCTTGTCATAGATCGCCCGCCAGCCGAACCGCCATAACGAAGCTCGATCCCACAGTTCTCTGCCGATCTCTTCCGCTACCGGCTGTCCATGTTTACGGACGATCGGCATGATTTCGCGGCGAGCTAATGGGATCAGCCTTTTCTCGACGACTTCCCTGTTCCATTTATCGGCAAGTTGGTCAATTTCGACGCGATGACGTCTGGCCGACTGACGAAACTGTTCCTCGACGATCGGGATCGATTGCTGAAGGCTCTGCCGCACCAACGGCACGAAAGCTCGCGTCAATTCTTCGCCATGTTGCTGCATCGCCAGTGCGATTCGCTCTTGAATTTGCTTCCGCTTTTCCGGCGGAAGCATCGTCGCGACAACATTCTCCAGGCTACCGGAGTCGTGATACTGAAACAGTTGACACTCGTCAGCGGGCAAGTTCGATGCGTACCAACACAATTGCAACGGGTTGCCCGACTTGGTCGGTGACTTTGCCTTGACGTAACCGACCTGACGCCAGCTTCCACTCGCGCCCTGAAAGAAAATCGGATCGAAAAGCTGGAGCCGAAACGTTGGGTCCTCGACCGCGATCAGCTGGCTCGGTCCAGAAAGATAATCCGCGATCGTCGAGTTTTCGGACGAACCTGATTTGCGCAGCGGCTCCGAAACATGGACGGCACCGATGGCCATGGCGACCCAAAAAAGGAGTCCAAGAACACGGAGAATTGTACGAGTCATGGTCAATAGCTACGGCAAACCGAAAAGAGTATCCGGTCGTTTTAGGCATCGGGCGGCAATGAAACAACGCGGTTGAATATACAGGCCCCATTCTCACCAAAGTCTGGCGCAGCGGATCGCTATTTTTCGTCGCTCGGGAACAACCGAAAGAACCAAGCGGGCGATCCGTGCCGCAATTGATCGACGATCACGGCAATGATGATGATGCAGCCGATGATGATCAGTGTATAGGTGTTGGGAATCAGCAGTAACGAGCAACCACTGCGGATGGTCGTGATGATCAAGGCGCCGACCATCGTTCCAAAGATTGATCCACGACCACCGCTGAGGCTGCCGCCACCCAGTACGACGGCGGCGATGATTTCCAATTCCTTGCCGATCCCATCGCCGGGGTTGCCAAGTTTGACGTTGGAAAAATAGAGCAGTCCACCGACAGCGACGAAAAAACCTGCGAGCGTGTAGACCGCAACGATTGTCATTGGCACATTGATCCCGCACAGCCGAGCTGTCGACTCACTGGACCCGATCGCAAACACGTTTCGCCCAAACACCGTGTATCGCATGATCAAACCCACGCCCAGGCCGAGCACGATGGCGATCAGAACACTGGTTGGTACTTTCAGCCAAGGGATCAGGTAGTTCTTTGCTTGCGAACCGGTGTAGCAAAGGTTCAGCCACTCGGGAATGTTCTCGGCCAGGGGTTTGACGGTGGATTCGTTGGCAAGCGTCTGAGCAATCCCAAGGAAAATCGTCATGGTGCCGAGCGTGACGATGAAGGGAACGACCCTGGTTGCCGTGATGAGGGTGCCGTTGACTAATCCGCAACCACACCCTGTCATCGCGGTGATGACCAGCGCCCAGCACATCATCGACGCGAAGGCCGGATCGGTGGTCGTCAGGTTGGCGTCTCTTAGCTGCAGGGCCAGGACGGTGCCGCACAGTGTCAGTGCTGTGCCGGCCGACAAATCGATTCCGGCGGCAATGATGATCAGCGTCATGCCGAGTGCCGGCACGGCAATCAAGGCAGCCGAATTGGTTGTGGCGCGAAGGTTGGAGATCGAGAAAAAACTTCCGGTACTCCAAAGACTGTCTGCGATCGTAAACAGCAGGATGATCACCAATAGCGCGAGCAGCGGTCCGAGTTGGAACCGCAGCAATCGCTTGAACAGGGCTGGGAAGGACTTTGGCATCGTGATGGGGGCTTCGAGAGGTAGTCGTTGTGGTTGGGGATGAGTCGTCTTACGCGATCGCGGCAGCCATCACGTCTTCCTCCGTCCAATTCTTGGCGTCCCGGGTTTCTCGCAACTCACCGCGTGCCATCACGCCAATACGGTCACAGACCGCCAGCAACTCAGGCAGATAAGAACTGACAAAGACGACGGTCTTACCCTGGGCCGCCAGCTGACCCATCATGCGGTAGATCTCCGCTTTCGTGCCGACATCAATCCCCTTGGTCGGTTCGTCCAGCAGCAGAATGTCGGCTTGCTGATGCAGGATTCTTGCAATCGCAACCTTTTGCTGATTGCCGCCTGAGAGTTCGGATACGCTCTGTGTCACACAATGGGCCTTGACCTCGACCTTGTTCATCATCTCTCTGGCTGCTTGGCGTCGCCGCCGCAAATCGAGCACGCCATAGTTTGTGTATTGCCGCATCGCGCCGAGCGTGATGTTTTCGTTGATCGAAAGATCCTGGGCGAGCCCTTCTGTTTTGCGGTCCTCTGACAACATCCCAAACCCGGCATTCATTCTCGCGCGTACCGTTTTACGAACCTCGCGTTCATCGACGGCAACGACTCCAGCGTCGGTGTGGTCGAGACAAAAGATTGTTCGCAGGAGTTCCGTTCGGCCAGCACCACCAGACCGGCAATCCCAAAAATCTCGCCTTTGCGTAACGAAACACTGACGTTTCGCGGATAGGGAGATCCATCAAGATCCCTGATGCTGAGCCCAGGTGTCCCCTGGTGTGTGAGGCACGCTGGGAAACAAGTGGTCCACGTCGCGACCGACCATCAACGAAATGATCTGATCATCGGTAACGTCGTTGATATTGCCGGAACCAACATTGCGGCCGTCACGCAACACGGCATAGTCATCGGCAACTTCCCGGACTTCTTCCAGAAAGTGGCTGATGTAGACAATTCCAATCCGCTTTTCTTTCAGCTTGTGAACGATGTCGAATAGTCGTCGTGACATCTCGTTGCGGCAGGGAACTGGTCGGTTCGTCGAACAGGATGATGCGGGCATCGCTGGCAAGGGCTCGAGCGATTTCGAGGAGTTGTTGTGTGGCGACCGACTGACGTCCCACGATTGCTTTCGGATTCAAGTCGTTCAAGCCAACGGTGTCGAGAGCTTGACGCACACGGTCGCGTTGTCGAGATCGAAAGAGCGAACCGCCGCCCGTGCCCACTTGGCCGAGCAACACGTTGTCTTCGACACTCAAGTCGGGCGCGAGGTTCAGCTCCTGGTAGATCATGGCAACGCCGCGTGCCAAGGCATCGCTGGGACGCTGCGGCTGAAACGACCGACCGTCGATCTGCATCGTGCCTGCGTCAGCACGGTGAGCACCGCTGAGCGTCTTGAGCAGCGTGCTTTTGCCGGCACCGTTCTCGCCGATCAAAGCCAGGACTCGGCCGGCGTGGACGGTCAACGACACATCCTCCAGCGCACGGGTCGGCCCAAACCGCTTACTGATTCCCTGCATGTGAAGCAGAACGTTGTCCATGAGCAGCACTCGAGTGATTCAGGGTAGCGGAACTCGGGAGAGTTCCGAAGCCAATCAGGTAGCCATCCATGGATCGTTTGACACTGTCTCGATTTATCGGAAGTCTCCCGACTTCCGCTACCAAGAAGAACGGGTCATGGCACGGCAGGATGCCGCGCCTACTGGTTCATTCGGTGATCGCGGGCTTGAGTAGCTTTTGGTACGGCTGCTCATTCATGTTTTCCGGTGTCGCCACATACTCGCCCGTCGAGATGAACGATTCCGCCTTCTTGCCTCTGATCGACGCCACGATCGTCTTGACCGCGGTGTAGCCCATCGTCACCGGGTCTTGCAGCACGATACCGCTGCATGATCCGTCTTTCATTGCTTCGACCAACGCATCACAAGGGTCGAAAGCGATCAATTTCACCTTTTTGTTCAGCCCGGCGTTTCGCAGTGCCTCGAGGGCTCCCGTTGCGTTCGGCTCGCAAACCGAGAAGATGCCCGCTAAATCATCGCCAAAGATCTGCAATAACTGGTCAACTTTCTCTTTCGATGCCGTCGTGTTGTTACCGCCCCGTTGGTCGGACGAAACGACTTTGATGTCGGGGTATTTTTCAAGACCATCCAAGAAGCCGTTTTCACGCTGCTCGGTACTTTCGCTGCCGGCCAGGTAACGCAATAAGATGACGTTTCCCTTTCCGCCAATCGCCTTGGCCATCTGATCAGCTGCCAACTGGCCACCTTTGAAGTTGTCGGTCGCCACGTAGCTAACGATCTTCGGGCCCTCGTCTAATCCGCTGTCAAAGATGACCACGGGGATGCCCTCACCGATTGCTTCCTCGACAGCGTCGACCAAACCGCCTCGTTGGTTCGGTGCCAAGAGGATGCCGTCAACTTGCATCGTGATCATGTTTTTGAGCACTTCGATTTGGCTGCCCGTGTCGTTCTCTGCAACCGGCCCCCGCCAAATGATCTCGATGTTGCCAAGTTCGTCAGCCGCTTGCTTGGCCCCATAGTGAATCGACTTCCAGAACACGTGACTGGTTCCCTTGGGGATGACCGCCAGCCGGATCGTCTCTTTTTTGCCCTCGGACGATGAACCGCAACCCAACGTGCAAATCAGGGCAGCTAGCCAATACAGGCACGCCAAACGAGCACTCTTCACAGTATGAAATCTCCAAATCGGGGCCAACGCAATCGCAGCGTGAGAGTTGCCAAATCACGGTCACTCAGTCTAACTGATTTGGCGATCGACACGAAGCGCGAGCCAGGAAAGGTTCCTTTGCTCGCGCTTCGCGTCAGAAGTTCGACGTCAGCTGATCGAATCCGTTGTGCAGTTCTCGATACACCGGACCAGGATCCTGCTGGTTGATCGATTGGCCGTTGATGCGATTGGCGAACCAAATTCCGGCATCGGTTCCCATCAGCAACACCTCGTCGGCGTTCTGCATGCGTTCCACCGAGATCAATTCTTTGTTCCAGCTCAAGTGACGGGTCTCGGCGATTCGTTCGACAACGGATTGCGTGATCCCTGCCAAGATCCGCTCTGGTGGCGGGGAAACGATCGTCCCGGATTCGACGATTGCGACGTTCGCGATACTGGTTTCCGTAATCGTGTTGTCGTCATCGATCAACACGCCCACTGCGCAGGAAAACACGAGCCCGCGATTTGATCGGCAAGGTAGTAGTGCAGTCGGCAACGGACTTTGATGCCTCGCGGCCAAGATTCCGGCGGTGGTTGTCTGATGTTGGTAATCACCAGCGGCTGACCTGCTTGTTGCCGTTGGCGATTGCCTTGCCGGTCCAAGGGGTTCAAGTGAACTGCGAACGTCGGTTGCTTTGCCGCGGTCGATCCTGGCGTGGCAAAGATCGTGATCCCGGTCTCTTGCCACGCGTCCAAAGCCGGCTGATTCCTGGCGATTACCTCGTCAAGCAGTTCATGGATCCGTTCCGCACGAGGGCAGGGCGTGGATCGCAAGTTGGGAGGTGGATTCACACCAGCGATCGAGATGAGCGTCGACCTGAAAGACCTTGCCGTTATATGTTCTCAGTCGTTCAACCGCTGTAACCGCTTGACGAAACCCAAGGTCGAAAATGGAAATCGACATTTCGCCAGTGTCGATCCAGCGGTCATTCAGAAAGCCGATCGTGGGGCAATCGGGTTCAAATGCCTTCGGTAGAGAATTTGGCATTGATCAGCCTTGCCATTTCGGCGCTGGCGTTGCACTGTCGTTGTTGGTAGTACTCAAGTTCCCTGTGATGTCTGCCGATTGCCGCAGCACAGTCACGAGATCGCACGGGCAAACGCGAACCATCGGCACGCGGGCCGAACACCCTCGGACCAGTGTACCCCAAGGCGACACTGGTGCGAATCTGGTCGATCAACCAGTAACGTTTCAGTACAGCGTCACGACGACTGTACAGGATCAAGAGTTCCTGCAGGTTTGTCGTCGCGCGGCCGTGATAGCCGTGAGCACATAACCATGTCGCTTCCATGGCGGGAGCGATCATGCCTGCGGAAATCTGCGCAGCAGTGATCGCCGTTCCGCCAAGCTGCCGGCCTCCCAGTGAACCGCCGGCCAAGGCGTGCAGAGAACCACTCATGACTCGCGCGCCAAAACTGTAGCCGATCATGGCAATCGGAAGTGACGCTTCCACTTGTCGGCGAAGGAACCACGCCAAATACAGGCCTTGAGCGTCAGTGCGACCCGCCTTCTCTCTGAAATCACTCAGCCAACGAAACCCATCCATGTTGCTGGGCCAACTCCAGATCAGCCAGTCAACAGGGTCGTCGGTGCGACAATTCCTGATCCTTCGGTAAACCGTCATGCCACGAGCAATCGCCTCGGCTCGATCGTCAATCAGATTGCCGTGAACATAAATCACCAGCGGGCGCGATGGCGTCAGCTGAGATTCAAAATCCGAAAACGGTACTGACTGGCTGACGCCACATTCATTCAGGCGATAAACGACAAAACCCGGTTCCTGGAGGTCAATATAGCATGCGCTGGATGACAAATGCCGAGACGATAACAACCAAATGCGGTCGCTGCGCTCAACCGACTGGTCTGTGAATTCAACTTGGTAAGGAGAGGTCTCGCTGACGGATTCAACCAGAGGGCAGGTTTGACATGCGGGGTCATCGATCGCTTCCGCGACAACGTTAGACGCAAACGTGATGGCTGCAACGACGATTGCGACGGCACGGATAAAGCTGATCATTATGTCTGCGTAATAGGGTGTGCTGGGGACGTTTAATCGGATCAACGAATTGTTGCTGAAAAATAACGGTGTTGCGTTTGCACATCATCGATTGCGTCCTAATTTTGTACGGTCCTGCGCTCGGGACCACCGAATACGCTCACTATGCACATCAAGGACATTCTGATGAAGACTCGCATTATCACGGTCGTCGCATCTGTAACGCTACTTTGCCTGACATCAGGCTGCGGCGGCTTGCGTCAATGCTGGTTTGGACGCGGCGCCCGATGTGGTCCCGCCGCACCGCGATGCACACCATTGCCACCGCCGGCGAATATCTACCCGGCAGCACCGGTTTACCAGGCACCCGCTCCCGTTTACCAAGCACCCGCTCCGGTTTACCAAGCTCCCGCTCCGGTCTACCAAGCTCCCGCTCCGGTTTACCAAGCTCCCGCTTACCAAGCTCCTCCCTGCCAAGCTCCGGTGTACCAGGCTCCTCCCTGCCAGGCTCCGGTTTACCAAGCTCCGGTTTGCCAGGCTCCCTGCCCACCCGCTCCTGAATGTGGCTGCGAGGTGGCTGCACCGGTGTACGCTGATGAACCTGTCTGCGGCTTTGAAAGCTACGGCGGAGTCGTCAATGATCCCTACCTGTCCGGCGGTGTGGTTACCGAGGGTGTGGTTGGTGACGGCGTGATCATGGGCGAATACCCCGCCGGATCATCGATCCAAGGGACCGTGTTGCCGGACAACTTTGAGCCGGCCCAGGGTTATCGGTCCAACAAGTTCGACACCGACGGTGCGCAGAATCATCAGCGAAGAGCCGTTGCCGCCTGGAGTCGTGCGGGCCAACTAGTTTCGCATCCTACCGGTCGAAACGATGATTCAGACGCAGTGAGCGAGTACGATAGATTCAAAACGTGAGTGAGCGACGGTCGGAGCAGTCTCGGATTTTTTCCGCAGACTGGTCCGACCGTTCGGTTTCGCCACGAGCCGGCTTGGTCAACGCGGCCTGATGCCAATGAGACGACTGTCCCGCACTGAAGAAGCAAGTGAAACGCATGCGTAATTTAAGAATCAACCGACGAACGATGATCGCAGGCAGTTTGGCCACCGTTGCCCTGCCGGTCGCTATGGGTGATTCTCGTTTGACATTCGATGCTCCACAGACCCAGCGCTGGCGCATCGGTTTGGTGTTGAATCCACCCGTCACTTGCACCAACGTCTACGCAACCTTTCCGGTGCCGATCGATTGGCCGGAACAAAAGGTGACGGTCGAAAGCCAGACCGTTGACCCTCAAGTCAATGGTTGGGAGATTCGCAACACGGCACGGGAGCGAAGGAGGTCGTTCTGCAGATGGCTCTCGTCCCGGCCGGCTCGACCGTCGAAATGACCATGACGCTTTCGATCGAACGATCGAGGATATTGCCGCCCGACAGAACCGATGACTTAGTGATCCCCAAGCGTCCCGCTCGTGAATTGCGAGTGTATACGGGCAACAGCCCCTACATTGACGCCTCCAACGCTCGGATTCGCGCTGCCTCCAAGGAGTTGGCCGCAATGGCTGCCGAGAACGATTGGGACCGCGTGGAGCAGATCTATGACTACGTGCGCGACAACGTCAAATACGTCGAAGGAAAGCTGAAGAACGCATCACAGGCGCTTCGCGATGGCACGGGCGATTGCGAAGAGATGACCAGCCTGTTTGTGGCGCTTTGCCGAAACGCGAGCATCCCCGCCCGCATGGTCTGGATTCCCGATCACTGCTACCCCGAGTTTTATCTCGAAGACGGTGACGGCAACGGGCATTGGTTTCCCTGCCAAGCCGCCGGGACTCGACAATTCGGACGCATGGACGAATATCGGCCCGTGTTGCAAAAAGGTGATCGATTCAAAGTTCCCGAAAAACGCACACCCGTTCGATATGTCGCCGAGTTCTTCAGGTGCGATCGCAAGGGCAAGAAAGACCCGAGGCCCAACTTTGTCCGCGAGATGCTGGACAGCTAGGATTGTGGAGCTGGGTTATTCGCTGCTCTCATCGCTGGCCGGCTGATCACTTTCCTGCTCGTTACTTGCTTCCTTGTCAATGGGATCATCAAGTGGCGCAAGCTCAACTTTCAGCATGATTTCTTCACCGGCTCGCAGGACCTTGACCTCTTGGATCGATCCAATCGGTTTCCGCTCGATGACTTCTTGAAGACTGTTGGAGCTATGCACTCGTTGCCCGGCGAACTCCAGGATCACATCCAATTGCTTGAAGCCTGCACGGTCGGCGACCGAACCTTCGATGATCTGATACACCAAAACGCCGAGATGCGGTTCTAAATTGAATTGCTTGGCAACCCGCGGCTTGAGTTCCACCAGTGTCGTTCCCATTGCCGCGCGGCGAACGCGTCCATGGTTGGCCAATTCGTCGGCAATCCACTTTGCTTGATTGATGGGGATTGCGAAGCCAACGCCTTGGTACCCCGTGGTGCGCGTGGCGATCGCAGTATTGATCGCGATCACATTCCCATCCAAGTCAATCAGCGGCCCGCCGGAATTCCCCGGATTGATCGCCGCATCGGTCTGCAGCAAGCGACCACGACGGATCCTTTCCAGCCGGCGGTTCTTGGCACTGATGATTCCGGCACTGACCGTTGCTTCCAATTTAAACGGACTGCCAATCGCCAAAACCCAATCGCCGATTTCCAACGCATCCGAGTCTCCGATTCCCACACAGGCAAAGGGCTCGTCCCCTTCAATCTTCAACATCGCCACGTCGCTCTGGGGATCGCCGAGAACTTGGACGGCCTCGTATTCTGATTCGTCCAGCAGCTGGACCTTGACGCGTTTCGCACCTGTGATGACATGATTGTTGGTGATGATCATCCCGGATTCATCGACAATCACGCCGGAACCCAAACCGGTCAGCCGCTTTTCGTCTGGCGGACTGGCCTTCGCTCTCGGGGCTCCCGGATTCGCTGCTGGTTGATTGACGTTCTGCCCATAGGTGTAGACCGTCACGACCGACGGAGTCGCTTTGCGAGCGGCCAATCGAAAGGCGCGCGAGAGGGCTCGGGGACCAGCTTGAATGCTCGCTTGCTCCGTTTCGGCAGCGCTCGTGTCCTGACCGCCGGCACGATGAAATCCCAGACCGAAAAACAAGACCGTCACGGAGAACAGGAATCGCAAAAACATAGGAATCTCTCGAATCAAGCCGTTTGAGTGTCCAAGGTGTGATGATCACGCTTCCAATATAGCGATCACTCTGGCATCTTGGTCAGTCCCAGCATCCGCAGAAAAGGGCTCAGCAACCAATCGTGCCAAGCACCCGAAGGGCCGCTGGCGGCGATTGTTTCCCGACCCTTTTTCTGCTCCAACGTTGGTGCTCGCCTCCCAAAACCGACTTGATTTTTTATGCTTGCAGCGTCGTTACTGGTAAAGAAGCGTGAAGGCGAGGAATTATCGGATCAAGAAATCCGTTTCTTGGTCAACGGGTTTTGCTGCGGCGAGGTGACTGACTATCAAATGTCCGCCCTCGCAATGGCCGTTTGTCTGCAAGGAATGACGCCGCGCGAGACCGCCACCTTGACGCGAGCGATGTTGGAAAGCGGCGATTGTTTGCCACGTGAAGTCTCCCAGCATCGCGGGCGACCGCGAGTCGACAAGCACAGCACCGGGGGATTGGGTGACAAGGTTTCTTTGATTCTGGCACCGATGTTGGCACTGTTTGATGTCGACGTGCCCATGATCAGCGGTCGTGGGCTTGGCCTGTCCGGTGGAACTCTGGACAAACTTGAATCGATTCCCGGCTACCGCACCGACTTGTCGGTAGCAGAATCGTCCATCGTGCTGGAAAAAGTCGGGGCCTTTATCGTCGGCGCCAGCCAGCGAGTGGCACCAGCCGATCGCCGGCTCTATGCGCTTCGCGATGTGACGGGGACTGTCGAATCGATTCCGCTGATCACTGCCAGCATCCTGAGCAAAAAACTTGCGGCCAGCTTGGACGCCTTGGTGATGGATGTAAAAGTCGGTCAGGCTGCGTTCATGAAGACCAACGAGCGTGCCGCCGAGCTTGCCGAATCATTGATCCGCGTTGGCGGACAAGCGGGTTTGCCGACAACAGCCATCATTTCCGATATGGACCAACCGCTTGGCGAGGCGATCGGCAACGCGATCGAGGTGAACGAAGCGATCGACATCCTGCGGGGTGAAGGCCCAGCAGAAGTCATTCAGCTGACCGTTGAGCTGGCCGCGAATCTGTTGCTGCAGGAGGGACTTGCCTCCACACGCGACGAGGCAGTACCGAAGCTTGCTGCGACAATCGCTGACGGAACGGCGTACGAACGGTTCGAGGCGATGGTGGAAGCCCAGGGCGGCAAAATCAACGGCCACTTGCCACTCGCCAGACCGCGATCCATTGTTGCGTCCAAAAGCGGTTATTTGCAGCGTTTTGACTGTGATGCGATCGGCCAGATTGTCGTCGCGTTGGGGGGTGGACGCCGACAAATCGGAGATCAGATCGACCACAGCGTTGGTGTTCGCGTCCACGCCCGGATCGGTGACATGGTGGAACGAGGACAACCCATATTGACCGCCTATTTCGACGGCGACGATCGTTTGGAGTATCTTAGGGCGCTGTCCGATTCGGTATCCATCGTGCCCGAGAGAGTGAATGCGCATCCGCTGATTGTCAAACGATTGGACCAGTCCGACTTTCAAACAACATCGACTTAGCATCGTGCGTCTATTTAATGTCGTATTTCGCTCCGCGAAATCACGTCTCACCCGTTATTTTGCGGAGCAAAATACGACTCTTGTTTTCCGCACGATGCTTAGTCACGCCTGCATGAACAAACCTGGTTTCCTTTTCTAGTTGAGCTGCTCCGATGCCTGAGTTGAAACCGCAAGACCTTGAGCGACTGGTACGAGCGGCCATCGAGGGTCGAGATCAAGCCTATGCTCCGCACAGTCACTTTTACGTTGGCGCCGCGTTGATAGCCGTTGACGGCATGATCGTCTCGGGGTGCAACGTGGAAAACGCAAGTTACTCGCTCAGTTTATGTGCGGAACGAGTGGCAGCATCCGCGGCGGTGGCAAGCGGGCATCGGACCTGGCGTGCGATGTCGATCGCCAGTGTCGGCGGCGTGATGCCATGTGGGGCGTGTCGTCAGTTTCTTGCCGAGTTCGGCAGCAATTTGACGTTGATCATGGTCGACGTGATTGACGGAAGTCGGACGATCCGAAAACTGTCGCAACTGTTGCCCGAAGCTTTCGACGGATCAAGTTTGCCGAGCCACGCGTAGGTGCAATAACGCAACCAGATCGACAGCGACGCTGCTGGCAAACACCCGCCAGTTCCGGCGCGAGAGGAGCTGCATCGGTTTGCCGTTAGAAATCGGCGCTGTATTTATTGGTCATGTCACGACGGATCGCGGCAGTCTGCTCGTCGATTTGGTTCCACAGCTGCTGAATACTTGCCGCTCCCTGCGTCCGTTCCTGTCCGCGGATGATCGCATCGGATTGACCTTTCGCTTGGAGCGAAGCATTCATCGCATCAACGCCAACGTACATGCTGGGCGCACCGTACAATCCACCGGTATAGCCCATCCCTGCTCGATAGCCGCCAACGGACATGCCATAGCCGCCAGAAGAGGGCTGGTTGCTGGCGGTACGAACTGAACTCCGCATGCCGACACCCTTCATCGTCATCTCGCCTTGGCGAAGCGCGCTTGCCATGGTGCCACCGTAATTGACCAACGCCTCGTCGACATTCAAGATCGACATTCGGTCAATCTTTCGCGCGTACTTGTCGTACCAAATTGCCGCTTGACCAAAAGTTTTCATGTTGGGCTTTTCTCGCAAGTCGTCCAGCAGCGTTGTGATCATTTTGAAGTATTGCTGTGACGACAGCAGCTTTTGTTTTCCCTCTGGATCCGAGCCAGGTGATGTCGCCACGCGCATCGCTTCGCCAAGCGATGGCGGCAATTCCAGAACACTCATCAGGCGCCGCGTTCCATCCATTGATAACGCGCCTTTCATCAGGAAAGTGTTTCCGCTGATCGAAGGTTTCCATTGATTGAAGTCTTCGATCATGGCTCCGTGACGTTGCAAGATTTCGATCAACAGCGGTTTGCCAACGTCAGCCAACAATGCGGGTGACTCGGAAAAGTCGACACGAATCGCCCCAATTTCGTTCTCTGCGATGGTAACGCCCAGCGTGATGCCTTGAGTGCCGGCCATCAGCTTCGCGAATTGTTCGACAGGCAAGTTGGCATCCTTGAGCGATTGCATCAATTTCATTTTCTCCTTCACCTCCGCTGGTGAAATGCCGCCGGCCAACTCCAAGCCCATGACAATCGGAGTGCCAACCTTCTTGGCATATCCAAACGCTTGCTCGAGATAGGGTGGCAATTCGGCTGCGGAGCCGACGTCCGTTGACTTAAGCCAGCGGCTGACATCCTGACGATTCGCCGGGGTGTAAGTGCCCAGCAAGTTGCTCATCAATTGCACGACGTAAGTATCATCCGGAAGCCTCGCCGCCGCACGTCCGGCAATTTCGTCGATGCTTCCGCCATATCGTTGCGCGACCGTGGTCACATTGCGATCACCACGCAACTTGGCCATGGCGATCTCCCAAACCGATTTGCCGAACTCGACATCCATGCGGCCCGCCAACAGAACCTCGGTAGCATCAGGTGGCAACGCCGACACGCCAGCATCGTAGGCCGCTTTACGACGGGCTTCCCACATCTCGCGGCCGGCGACTTGCGACCCAAACATCTTTTCGGCATTGATCAAGATGATCGTGTTCGCATCTCGCGGTATCCGGTACTTCATTCCCTCAAATTGGGCGTAGGAAGCGATCGGAGACGCCAAAACAGCAAAAAACAGCAACAGGTTGAACAGACGATTCATGGCAACGAGGGGTCAGTGAGTGTCAAGTTTTCAATGCGGCTCCGCCGCGATAGCTTAGCACGGTTGCGTGCCGCGACGACCGAAACGATTATAGACCAACTGCCCGCGGAATGTGGGCCAAACGTCGGCTGCTTTTCGCAAATCCTCACCCACCCCCGTTGCCATCGATGACCGACGAAAACCCGCTCAACGGCGATTCACAATCGGATCATTCCGGTAGGGATGGTTCGACAACAGCCGACGTGAAACTGGCGGTCATCGGCGTCGATGAGCAAACGCAAAAACGAATCCAAACGGCCTGCCTTGTCATCTTGGCGGTGCTGGCGGCGACCTACCTGATCTATTGGCTGCGGCCCGTCTTGGTGCCCTTCGTGGTGGCCTTGTTCGTGGTCAGCGGCCTGAGTCCCATTTTGGCGATGCTGGAACGAACTTTGAGCGTGACGCGGATCGTCGCTGCCGGAATTACTTTTCTCGCTGGCGTCGCTTTGCTGATCATTTTCGGGTGCACGATTTGGATCTCGGTCTGGGATCTTGCCAAGCATTCCCAGGCGTATATTGACCGGGTCGAGGACATCGCGCGCGAGATTGAGGAGCGTGTACCGTTCGACGTCAAGCTGAGACAAAAGCCAAGTGCCGCGATCGAGCCAGCGTCAATTGATCGTGAAAGGGCGCCAAAAACCGGCGACCCGGCATCGGATGGCCTTGTCGCGGCAAGACAAGGAAGCGCGCCGGTAACGAATGCAAACGAGCCGGTAACGAATGCAAACGAGCCGGTGTTGACGGAGAAGGACCCGGTCTCGAAATCAAATGAAGGCTCCACGCAACTCATTGAAACAATCGCCCGTGAAGGGATCGCGATTGTTTCTCAGTCATTGGTGAACCTGGTTTCCACCAGTGTCGTGGTTCTGATTTTCGTGTTCTTCCTGCTACTGGGGACGCCGTCGATGGTGTCGTCGAACCCGACCGTGAATGACATCAATCATCAGGTGCGATCGTATCTTGCACTGAAGACGATTATCTCAGTCTTCACCGGTCTGGCCTTTGGATTTGCACTCCGTATTTTCGGGGTACCGATGGCGTTCACGTTTGGCGTGCTGGCTTTTTTGCTGAACTTCGTTCCCAACGTCGGTCCGATCGTCGCCAGCGTGTTGCCGATTCCGCTGATCATCTTCGACCCCAGTGGGAACGTCCTATGGATGGTCGCGGTGATCACAGTGACATCAATGATTCAGGTGATCAGCGGCAACATTGTCGAACCCAAGATCATGGGCAACGCATCGGACCTGCACCCGGTCGTTGTGCTGTTATCCCTGATGTTCTGGGGAATGATGTGGGGAGCGATCGGCATGTTTTTGGCCACACCAATCGCCGCCGGTTTCAAGATCGTGCTGGAAAGCTTCGACGGTACCAAACCGCTCGCCGCCTTCATGGCTGGCCGGACGATGAGTGAGTCCAAAGTCGAAACCTAGGACGATAGACAGACAACCACCCAAGTGTTGGGTCAATGGAATTCCGATGCACCCCGCCAAAAGGGTGCATATCGCGGTTCGCAAAGTAGCCATCTCGCTCCGTCGAGATGTAGGGGCGACCGAACCGTTTTCCAGGGAAATCACGGTGGATCGTAGCTGGACCGCGACCAAGCGATCTGTTCGACACAAAAGAATCTGATGGTTCGCCACTCGGTCGGGCATCGTCACGGCGGAGCGTGACGGCTACTTTTTGTTGTCGCTGGCAAACCGCGATAGGCACCCCGCCAAAAAGCACTCAAGCTCGTTCCAATCGCTGCCGACGCGATCCGTGAAACTTCCCGGCGCAATGATGATGTTCGAGAAACCGAGCAACAAGATTGCTTGCTGAAGATGATGCGCTCATCACTCATGTCCGTCGCATCGCACCGGAACCGCCTTTGCCAACTCGCCGACCGCCTTGACGTACGTGAGGACTTCGTCAGGACTCGTCACTTGGTCGTTGCGAGAAAATACGAGTAACATCGGTACGTGGGTGGCCTTGGCATCATCCCGATGACGAGAGCACGTTTGGCGGACTGCTGCCGTATTATGCTGCCTGCCAAAAACGACCGACGCCAACACCTGAGGAATCTTCATCGCGACTACGTCCAAATCAAAACAGCGTGTAAATGAACGGTGCCACCGGCGAGGCTGTCAGGAACGCCAGCAGTGTCAGCAGCAACATGATGGCCAGAATCGGAGCCAACCACCACTTTTTGTTGAACCGCAGGAACTCGATAAACTCAGCGACCAAGCCATCGCTCCGTTGCGGCAAATCGGCAAAGTTCTCGGTGGTGGATTCTTCTTCTTGGTCGCTGTTGCGTGATTGCATCGCCGCCTGGCCTCAGAGATTTCCGCTGATCCTGACAGGATACTTGATTCCCTGCCTGTTTGTTAGTGATTTCCTCGTGCCTGGGCGTTCGCTCACACAGCCGACCGCCGTTTGGTAATCACCAAAGATGGGCTAACATGCAGACCGACACGACATCGACTCGGTCTCGCTCCCAAAGGTGAACGGTTGCAAGCACGACGAGAACCCCAAGCAGACGCCTCGACACCGACAGGACGATCGCTACCGCTGCGCCGCAAGGTGATCTTCAGCTTGCTGACCGTGCTGTTGTTCTTCTTTGCTTTGGAATCCGCATTGAGGTTGATTGGCTTCAAGGCGGACATGAATGTCGAACGCATGGAATTCACTTTTCCGATCGACGACTATAACAACAATTCGCCACAACCGTTTCTCGAGCGGGACAACGTGCTGTTTTGGAAGCCGCGCCCCGGGGTTCTCGGTCACAACTCACACGGCTGCTATGGACCTGAATTCTCGACAGCAAAACCCGCCGGCGTCTATCGGATTGTTTGCCTTGGTGATTCCTGCACGCACTTTGGGCCCGACTCCTATCCCGATATCTTACGAGCGGTGTTGGAAAAGCAGGCGCCAGGGAAGTTCGAGGTGATCAATGCCGGCGTGATTGGGTACACATCGCATCAAGGACTTCAGTTGCTGAACTCCAAGCTGCTTCAGTGGTCGCCCGATCTGGTCACGGTGTATTTCGGCTGGAACGACCACTGGCTCGCGGTGGGCCTGGAAGACAAGCAGCAAGCCGCCGGCGAGCCGTCGTGGATCATCAACTCGCTCGATTCGCTTCGCTTGTTTCAATTGGCCCGCATGTTAAAGAAGGGAACGCAGGCAGATCGAATCGCAAAGATGCGTGTCGAACCTGAGGACTACCAAAGCAATCTGTCTCGCATTCATGCAATTTGCCAGGCACAGGATGTTCAGGTTTGGTATTTGACGGCGCCGCACGCGCTGGATATCGGAATTCCACCGTACTTGCTGACGTCAGGTGAGATTCTGGATCCTGATGGGCTGATTCCGCTGCATCAAGAGTACAACACCGTCGTTCGATCTGTCGCGAAACGGCAGCAGGCGGATCTTATCGATCTCGAGTCGGAAATGGATCAGATGGATAAGCGGACATTATTTGTCGATGACCACATCCATCTATCTCAGCAGGGACGCCTGTATGTCGCGCAACGGATCATGCAAACGCTGCGACAACGCGGCATCCTGGACCTTGATGCTTCGCAGGCCGGCCCATGACGCTACTTCGGCCGTCAATACGGGCATGCATTCCCCAGCGTAACTCTTCAGTTTCCACGAATTAGGTCGCTCGAACTACCAAACCCGTGTCTCCGCGGGGATGCGAAAACTGGACGCTTCACCGTCTACGTTGCGCTCACCAGTGCCGGCGTCGGGGGCGGGCTCGGACGACCGATCACGTTTCAACATCGCGTGGTCAATGAGAAGCCGCCGCTGACAATCTCAACCGGAAAGCTTACACCACTCGGGACCAGACTTGTCAATCGTTATGCTGCGACGGTCGATCGGCTAGAATTCAGTATTCTGGACGTCACAATACGGGAGGCAAAGGGATGACTTGGCATACGAGTGAGGGTGATCGGGTGTTGGCCGGGGCAGAGGCGGAGCTGGTTCGCGACGCTCTGGGCGTGATGGTCGACAAGGTCAGCGACAACGTTCGGTATGACGTTCAAGATCTACAGTGGGATTTTGGCGTGCCAGGGTTCGATGGCTTGACTCCGACACAGCAAGTGACCCTCGTGAATATCGTCGCCACCAACCTGCTGACCCAAACGCCAGAGATGCCGGAGTTGACGGCGACGAATGAAGCGGCAGTGTATGCGGTTTTTCGAATGCTGGCCACCGAGATCGAAATCGAAATTGACACCGAGGAAGATCGTGAAGTCGATGCGGATGGCACGAATTGGAAAACGTATTGGCGGAGTCGAACATTGGCCGCGTTTCGCGAATGTTTTGGGGATGAACTGGACGACGAGTTTTCCAATGATGACTCGGAAAGCGAATGGATGCCGCCACAAGACGCAACGAGTGCTAACTTGGCTCAATGGGATTGGATCGTCGAAAGTTTGGCCGATCGGATTCTGTGGGATCGTGATTTCGAGATGGCAGGCGAATTTCTTGACACCGAACCCGCGACGGCTGGCTTGATGCGGCAGATGCTGGGGATTGAAGACGACTACTACAGCGAAGCCGCCGCTGATGTCGGCAACGATCATGCCGAGCAGTTGCTTCAGCAAACCCGCTCGATCACTCACCGGAGACCGCGATAAGCCGAGCAGCCAGACCCATCAGGGACAACGCCGTTGCATAAGGCGTTGGCGAAGCTGGTACCGGTCTCGACCCGACCGCTCTTCGCGTCGGATCAGCCGTCTGCTGTGGATCGAGTTGTGTGCGAATGTTCAGGCAAATGACGGTGGTCACTGATTCTCTCCGTTGCTCAAACCTCACAGTCTAAGGTTTGCGCGTGATCGCCAGCCGAAAACCCAATAATTGTTGGGTGTCGCCCCCGTTTTTCAACATGCTCCAGTTAAACTAAATCCTTCATGAGGACTTCTTGAAACGCATCCACAGGTGGGCACATGACACAGCAGGCAGCGAAATCGATAGACGAAGTTCTTCGCGAGGAGATCGCAGACGTCCGTCGCAGACGCGAGGTCCACGGCCAACCGAATCCGACCGATCCACACCGTAAGCGGAATTCCGAGGACGAGCCCAGTGGTTTGACAGGCTTGGCCTTGTCCGGCGGCGGCGTCCGGTCGGCTGCCTTCTGTCTGGGCTTCATCCAAGGCATGTATACGGCCGGACGCATGAAAGCCTTCGATTTCCTCTCCACCGTCTCGGGTGGCGGCTATGCGGGGGCGTTGTTCTCATCGGAGGTTGCCAAGCAGACTTCGGAGATCAACTGGGAGCGCGGTGAACAACTGGGCCGCTTGGAACTTGAACGAGAACGAGACGGTTCGCAAAGCGATAAAATCTCGCAGTTGTCGATGCATGGCCGCATGATGGGCAACTTTCTTCGTCTGTTCAGCCGGCATCTTTGGGGCTTTCTCGTCAACGTCACTTTTGCGCTCAGCGGGGTCGTTGCCATCGCAGCCGTGCTGGCCTACATCGGGCGTTTGGCCTGGGATAACCGCATCAGTCCCTACCTGATTGAACTTAAATTCAATACCGATTTGACTCTGCCCTTCTTCTTGTCGTTCATCGCGCTTTTGATTTGGTTGTTCTCCCATTTTGTGGCTTACATTGCCAAGTTGCTGAAACGTCGCGTGCCCTCGATCACGCAGTACTCCTACCTGTTCTTGATGCTGTCCGTGTTACTGGGGGCGATTACGGTCCTGGCCCTTGGTGATATTAGTGTTAATTCGCTGATCACGACGCAAAATCTTGATCCTTCCCTGAACAATCGGATCAACAACATCACGAGTTGGATCACCGTGGCGCTGGGTGGACTACTTGCCGCGACGTTACTTCCCTATCTATCGCCTCATCGCTTGCTGCAGAGCGGTGCTGCCGAAGCCTCTGCAGGCCAGCAAATCATTTTCAACACAGCCGGCAAAGTGCTTCTGATCGGAGCACCGTTGTGCATCTTTTACTTTTTGGTGCATGAGAACATTTCGGGCGAAAAAACTGAACGTCAAAATTCCGACCAGTTTGTGAATCCGCATATTCAATTTGCCGATCGGTTGATTCCCAGACTGGAGGCTCAAGCGATTGGGAACGACGAAGCGCAAAAGCAACTGGCCGTTCGATTGCTTGCTGCGATCCACGACCAAGACGTAAGAACCGTGGAAGGATCGATTAAGAACGAGTTTAACACCGACAGGAATGGTGATACCGATGTTGAAGAGCTGTTGAAGAAGTTGGGGGCTCGAAGGGACGACGACAAGAACATCGGATTTACAAAACGATGGGTCCAGGGTTTTGCCAGCGCGGCTGGGATCGACGACGCTTTTTCCAAACGTGTCAAGAGATTGTTCGAGATCCAGTCCCACCATGCATCCATTGTCAAACGGCTGAACGAAGACTGTTTGTCGGATCCATTCTTGTTCGTGGGGCTTTCGAAGTCTCCGGCAGCCAAGGCGGATACAGCCACCGAAAATGACGCGACGAGCGAGGAATTGCTTGCCTTTCTGAAGCTGGACAAACGTAGCGACAAAGAGAAGCTGATCGAAGCGATCGAGACCTTAAGATCCGCGCGTCTTCAATTCTCCAAACGCTACGCGGACGATGTTGCGATACCCGCCGAATGGTCGATGGAGCAACTTCCAATCACAATGATGCAGATTGCAAAAAACAATGCGAAAAGAAGCCGCAAAGTTGCGAAATCGACGGCACGAGCAGACGAAAAGGATGCTCTGGTAACGGGCGCGTATGTGACCAAACTACAGAATCTGCTCCGCAACGAAGACGGCTTTTACAACTTGATCGAGAATCAAGTTGTTGAGTCACGGAAACCGAAGGACCCCAACAAGGAAAAGGGCGAGCAGGCAGAGCCGCTGAACCAAAAGGCTCCAGCCTCGGGTGGTGTCGACGTGGCCGCGGAAAAACGCGAGTTTAGCTTTACAAACGCTCAAGAAGATGAGTTAGAAGTCCAACGCAAGCACCATCAGTTGATCGTCGATGATTTGGCGCGTCAGATTCGCGAGAACAATTGGAGACTGCTAAACGCGATGTATCCGGAATACATTAGGCCGCAGGACACGACGTTCGCGTACGTCGTCAATGAGAAGGATCAGGCGTTTCGCGTTCGTATTTTCTTCATGTCCGTGTTGATATTCTTGACGATCGGTTTGCTGTCCAATCTGAACACAACCTCTCTGCACGGTGTCTATCGAGACCAATTAGCTGAAATCTGGCTCGCTGATCCAAAAATGAAGCTTACCGAGCTTGATACGTGTCGCTGGGGAGCCCCGTATCACCTGATTAACTGCACCGTCAATCGAATGGGACACCGTAGCGATCCCGATGTCGAGGGAAAATCTCGGTTTGTGCTTAGTCATCGTTTTTGTGGCACGAAAAAAATTGGCTACCGAGAGACGCCTGACTATCAGGACGGCGACACGGAGCTGAGCGATGCGGTCGCGATTTCCGGTGCTGCGGTCACGAGTATTTCCGCGCCAACGTTCCTTCATCAGCTGGTTCTTTTTCTAACCAATTTCCGACTGGGTCAATGGCTTCCCAATACTCAAACTTACTTGACGGACTACTACTGGCCGTCTCATCTTCGCTGTCTTGCCAACTCGCTTTGGTATCCCGAGCAACGAAGCTATCTATTCGTCAGCGATGGCGGTCACCTGGATAACTCGGGGCTCTCTGCACTATTGGAACGCCGGTGCAAGTTCATGGTCTGCGTCGATGCGGCTCACGACCCGGATTACAAGTTCAAGGACTTGATGAAAGTGCTGCACGCCGCCAGGGCGAAATACGGCATTACGGTGCGAGCGATTTCGCCCGGCGGAGAGGACTTGCCTGCCACCGAGTGGCTCAAACCAGTGATGCCGAACGAGCAAGGCATCAGCAAAAGCCACTTTGTCGTGTTCGAGATTCAATACCCCGACGATCCGGTGCCAGTCATTCTGGTCTATTCCAAGCTTTCAGTGACTGATGACGAACCGATCGAGCTGGTGGAATTGGCGCGAACCGACGAGCACTTTCCTCAGGATCCAACCAGCAATCAGTTTCTGACACCCGATGTGTTTGATGCCTATTTCACGCTCGGGCGATGCGTCGCTCAGGAGCTTGATGAATTTGTCTTGGCAGGCGGTTTGGACGAATTCAATTTGCCGTTGGGTTGGTCGAGCGCCGGAGAGACAGTCGCCGCTGCTGGTGCTTCGAGCAAAGCGGAAGACACTGCCAGGCAGCCGACCACGGACTCGCACGCGGGGCTGAAAAAACTGCAAGCAGATCTCCAGGACAAGGGTTTTGATCAACAAGGCATCGAAGTAGCCACCAAGGCTTTTCAAGATTGGTTTGATTCGGCAGCGTCAAGCGAAACCGGCAATCTCGATAGCTCGATCGTAGACGTGGTTACCAGCTGGGTCAAAACAGTAGGATTGGATGCACCGGCAGCCCAGCGACGTGACTTCTGTCGCACCGTCTCGAAGCTGGTGAAGGACAATATCGACATCGTCAGAAACAACAAAGACGTCGCTGATGATTTCAGTGTCATTCTCAGCATTCTGGGAGGTCGGTCGAAATCGACACTCGACCTGCTGAAGAACTTGATGGTGCCGTCGGCTGCCAATCCAAACGCGACGTAGTCCAACGAGTTGCGCGGGAAGGTTGGACGCGGTAGCGGCCCGGGAGGGGCGTGAGTTGGGATTTAGCTGCGGAGCAGCGTCAGCAGTTAGCCTGCGGTCTCTTTGGCGAGCTCCAGCGAGTCAATCGCAGCCCCAGGTGCGCCGCTTAAAAGCGGGCTTGGGTCAACAGCATCACAGCCTGCCCAACAACTCGGCTTTCTTGCTCGCGAATTCTTCTTCGGTCAGGTAGCCTTTTTCGAGCAACTGCGCCGAGACGCTCCACGGTGTCAAGAACTTCTTCACTCGTTACCAGGTTGTCTGACGGTTGCGTCATTGCACTGTTGGTGGCAGCAACCGGTTGCGCCGCCGGTTCTTCCTGAGCGGGAACCGGGGGCACGCTGATGGACGGTTCTTGCACGACCGGCTGGGGAGGCGCCGCCTGCGGTTGCGCGACACCGTCACGTGAAACCACCGGCAGCGTTGAAAGATTGACGGTCCCGTACTGACTGGTAAACGTGATCGACCCGCCGACTCCTTGCTGCTGTGAAAAGCCACCGATCTGATGATCGAGGGTATCGTACACCCAAACCTCACCGCCGGTCGTCACGGCCAGGCGTCGGCTCGAAGCAAAGTAGGCGTAGCGGACATTATTCTGTGATCCGATTGCGCTGGGGCTACCCAGTTCCACTGGCCACCAGTTGGTGCTGGGATCCGGAACGAACAGGCTGTTCGCCGAGGCCACCGCGCCGATGCCGCCCGATGCCTGCGCTTGGTTATGCATGCCACCCTGGCTCTGCGACTGAAATGATCCACTGAAAGGCCTCTGCTGGTGGCGGGCTAATTCGTTCGCGATGTCGTTACAAATGTTGTCGACTTGACATTTCAGTTGATTGTTGAACAAGTCGCTGACCATCGTCATTCCGCCCCGCATCCACTGACCCGAGCCACCAAATTCCGGGTGGCTGAACTGAGCCATCGAGCCGTTGCCGTTGTAGACGGCGATCAACATATGGGTGGCAGCATCGGTGGAAACACCATGACGCTGGGCAAGCTGCTGGACGAACTGTGTTCCGGCTTGAGATAGATTGGGCAAATTCGTGACTCTCGTGGGTTGGTTTCGTCAATGGTGCAAGAAATCTGTGTCGCCTGATGCCCCGATTGTCGCCTAACGAGCGGAATCCCGAAAGCGGCTCTGGGGGTTTCAGACACAAATCGGCTCCTCGCAAACAAGGGAACTGTGGATTTACCGGTTCAACGGCAAATCGCAGGCGTTCCTGCTTCCGTTGGCAATCGCCTATGGCTTGCCGTAAGTCGCACCTTGTCGCGGTTCAACCCGATCGTCGATCGCGATGTCTCTTGGCAACGTTTGGCTGGTCTTGCCGCCGTTGTCGCAGCACTGGCCATTTACCTACCACTGTTCGGCATTTTCCGCCGTCATCGTGCTACTCATCGACCGTCTGCTGCTCTAGGTGATCGGTAGTACGGCGTCCGACGATTGGTCGATGGTACGACAATAGCCTTCGCTGGCACGCAATCCGGGTACCCCCGAGTTGCCCGAGAGATTCAGCTCGAAGCCACATAGCAGACCGCGTGAAGTGGCGAGCGACCCGATGGTCATCGACACACGGGAAATAGCAGCGGCAGCCCCGAAATGACTGCGGATGCGGCGACGCGAGGTACGGTAACGTTTGATTTTTTTCTCCGTCAAATCGCCTTTCAATCGACGGGCGATGTCGCTGCTGGTGCGGTGATGGTAATCGTCGAGTAAATTGCGATGGACGCTGGCCGGTAACGGAGTCGTCTGAACACCGGGCAAACGGCGGTCGGTCAGTTCGCCGCGCTCGTTCAAGGTGTACGACCGATTCCCCTGCTCGATCGCCTGCATATGAAGCACCCGATCGGCGGTCAACAATATTCTGCCGGCCGTCAGCAGCTTATCAAGGATCTCCACATCAGGTATTCCGGGATGCGAGTCTTTGAGCATGAGACAATCGGCCAGCGGAACGTCCATCGCAGCAGAGAACCGATGCCACAACGGTGAACCTGGGCCTGCGTTTTCATCAACAATAACTCGGTAGTTCATCGCAGCTCAAATGAAAGGTCAATCGCTATGCCCACAGCGGATCATCGACTTTCCTGATGGCGCCTTCGTGGGGCGACTCTGTTTTCAGGATAGGTGTCACGCCGATCGGCTCCCAGGATCACCAAACGTTCCGGCAAGGCCCCCAAGCAATACCGTTACGGCAACTGGGACGAATGACGGACAACACGTCACCAGGTCACTCGATGCGCGCCGCGGATGATCATTCTGTCGGCAACGACGAAAGTTGTTCAGATCTTCGTGATATCCTTTCAATGCCTGCCGATACGAGTCGGTTGTCTTGGTCAGTAGTAGTCCGAATCCATCGCCGCACGGATGTCAGCGGCGTTAAATCCGTTCAGCCATGTGATTGACTTCGTTTTCATCTGCTGATCGTTTTCATGTTTCGGACGGGGCTGAAATATTTTGTCCAATTGGAAGGACTGCTATCGTTTCTATCAAGGTCGGATGATTTCGACAGATTTCCGGTCCCTGTGACCAAACGTGTCCGCCGCCGGGGGTAAACTCAGCCCCATGGAATTGGAAGCTGTTCGTACATTTCTGGACTCCTCTCCGACCGTTCGCCTGTTGAAGGCGGATCAGGGGGCTTTTGTTCTGTACTTCCTCCAGCAGACCTTCAAAGCGAGCGGCGGCGATGCGGCGGTTGCGTATCCGCAAGCTGAGTTGCGACAGCGGTTGGCGATCTTCCAGGATGAAATGCGTGCGGCGGAGATGGAGGTGCTGGTCGGGTCGCCCGATCGCTACTTGCTGGCTTGGTCGGACGCCGGCTGGCTGCGTCGATTCCTGTCCGCCGAATCAACACAGCCGCAATATCAGTTAACGCGGCATGCGGAAGATGCCATCCGGGTCGTCGATGCGGCTTTGTCGCGAGACTCAAGGTTGGTGGGGACCGAAAGCCGCTTGCGGTTGGTGATCGATACGCTGGCGGATGTGGTTCGCGGCGCGTCGGCGGATCCGGACCGGCGGCTGAAGCAGTTATTGGCCGATCGACAGCGGATCGATGAGGAAATCGAGGCGATCCGCGGTGGTGCGACGGTCCAAACGTATCATCCGGCACAGATCCGTGAGCGGTTTCACACGGCGGTCGATTTGCTCAAGACACTGCAAGGTGACTTTCGTGCCGTGGAAGATCACTTTGAGGAAATCGCTCGCCAGGTGCAGCGTGATTCGCAAGCTGTCGACCGCACTCGCGGTCAGATCCTGGCCGAGGCGCTCGACGCGGAGGACTTGCTCAAGGAGCAAGACGAGGGGATCAGCTTCTACGCGTTTGTGTCGTTTCTATTCTCCCCGCACGCGCAGGCGGAGCTTCGGCAAACGATCGCGGAAGTAACTCGGCTGGAGGCGATTGCGGATCAGCGTGGTGCGCTCGAGCACGTGCGGCAAATGGTTCCGTCGTTGTTGTCAGAGGCAGACAATGTGCTCCGGCAAACCGGGCGATTGTCCCACACGCTCCGTCGGTTGCTGGATGCGGAATCGGCCGGGCATCGCCGTCGGACGGCGGAGGTGTTGCGTGACATCCGCACGCTGGCAGCCAAGATGAAAGCCAATGTTGCCGAAACGAATCAAGCGGTTCCGGACTCGATCGGTTTGCGAGTCGAAACGTCGATTGGGATTCACTCGCCGCTGGCACGACCGTTTTGGACGCCGCCACAAGTCTTTGAAACGACTCCCGAAACACACGTGGTGGATCTGCAGAAGGCGGTACGCGAAGGGCGAAGTTGGCGCGGATGCAGAGGTTGGAATGGGAACGCATGCGGCAGTTGTTGCGGGCGGCGACCGACGATACACCGTCCATCACGATGGCAGAGTTGGCGCGACGGTTCCCGCCCAGAGCGGGCGTGATGGAACTGGTCGGTTGGTTGCAGATCGCTCACGAAGACGGCCACCGTATCGATCAGGACGCTGGCGAGGAGATTTTGGTCACGACGGTTGACAAGAACAGCGGAGCCGAAATCACCACTCGCGTCACCGTTCCGCTGGTAACATTTTTCCGAACCGAGGAGGCGGCGAATCAAGGTGTCAGAAAAGGTCGACCTCGATGAGTTCATGTGTTTCAAAAATCAAATCACCCTCCCGCTTGGAGATCGTACCGCTTGAAAGCTTCAGTTCTACAGGTGTTTACGAATGCGAATTCACTCTCCCTCTGGGCATTGGTCTCTACACATCTCACACTGGCTCCCCTCTCCCCGAAGCGGCGTGTCGATTTAATCAGCCGCACGGCGTTCGCCGCGGTTTTCCCCGCCACAAAACCGCGGCGAACGCCCATCGGCTAATCATGACAGTTCGCGAAACGACTAAACCGACAGCCCACAAGCGGAAGAGTAAAGGAATGCAATGATGAACGAAACCGAATCCAAACTTCTTTCACATGACTCGTTACCCCCTCCGGTACCGTGGGCGCCGGCGGCGGTTCGTTTGCTACAAGGCATCGTTTACCACGACGATCCCGGCGATGCTTGGGAATTGATCCTCTCAGGGGCAACACCGCTTAGTGACTACTTCGCTCGCGTCGGATTGCTGTTGGTCGTCAACGAGGAAGACGGATTTGCCTATCTGCGTCAAATCGAGTCGGAAGAGTTTCCGCCCGAGTATCCCGCGCTGCCGAAGCTGTTTCGCAGCGTCAAGTTGAGCTTCGAGGCTTCGTTGTTATGCGTGGTCTTGCGAGAAGAGCTGCGGCGGTTTGACGAGGAAATCCATCACGATGGTCGTTGCGTGGTTTCGCAAGCATCGCTGTTGGAGATTTGGCAAACCTTGGTTCCCGGCGAAACCGACTCGGTGCGATTGAACCGGACGCTGGGCGGGCAGTTGCGCAAGCTCGAGGAGATGAAGTTCGTCAAACTGTTCGAGAGAACGCCGCCCAGCTGGGAGGTGCGACGAATTCTGAAAGCGCGTTTGCCGCTGGCCGAAATGGAACGTTTGCGGGCGGACTTGGAAGCCGAGTTGATCCGCCGCGGTGGGACTCAGCCGAAACGAAGACGCCGCCGAAAACTCAGGCGAACTCGTAGCGGAGCAGGGTGATGAGTAGTTCGGCGCAAGAAAACTTGCCGTTGGAGCTGCCTGGCGGTGAGACGGCTCCGCAGCACGAGTCGAATCAACGCGGCTTTCGGCTCTCGAAGTTGGAGGTCTTCAACTGGGGAACGTTTGATCGGGAAGTGCATTCGTTCGCGCCGCGCGGTGCATCGTCACTGTTGGTCGGCGAGAACGGTTCGGGGAAATCGACACTCGTCGATGCGATGTTGACGTTGTTGGTCCGCCCAGGTGTTCGCAACTACAACGTTGCGGCTGGTGCAACCAAGAAAGAGCGCGACGAGCGCACCTACATGCGCGGGGCGTACGACCGCACGGCGGGCCGGGACGAGAAACCGCAAATCCAATATCTTCGTGATGGCAGTGGTTTCTACAGCGTGCTGTTGGCTGCGTTCGCGAGTGCGACCTCCGGCCAGACTTTCACAATTTGCCAGGTCATGTATCTGACATCTGCGGGCGACAAGAGGATCGTCTATGGCTTTGACGACACCGAGCGCAGCATCGCAGGTGATTTGGGCCACTTGCCATCGGGCGGCGAGATCAAGTCGATGATGGTCGATCGCGGTTTTCGCGTCACTGAAAGTTACAAACAGTATTTTTCCTGGATGAAGCGTGTCGTTGGATTTCGCCCCAAGGCGATGGACGTGTTCAATCAGACGGTGGCGGTCAAGGACGTGCAGCGTTTGGACGAATTCATTCGCAGCCACATGCTGGAAAAGAAACCGTGGAACGACAAGGTATCCGGATTGCTGAAGCACTTTGCCGAACTGAGCGAGGCTCATCGTGCGCTCGTGCAAGTTCGTCAGCAGTCCGAATTGTTGCAGCCGATCATGAGAGCGGGCGAGCGGTATCGGACGACCGCCGAAAAACTCAATGCCGCTCGTGAGCAACAATCGGCAGCGGCGTTGTATTTCGATGCAGCGATGCAGGACCTGCTGCGACCGCTTTGCGACCAGTGGCGTCTGCGGGTCGAGCATTTGGCCCAGCAGATCCTTGTCTTAGACGAAAACCTAACGACCAGGCGTGACGACGTTGCCAGGTTGAAACAAGACATTGCCAATTCCGGCGGCGTACGGTTGCAGCGTCTGCCGGACTTGATCGATCAACAAGAACAGCTCGCGCTCGCGAAACGCGACAAGCGTTTGACGCTGGAAGCAAAACTCAGGCATGCCGGAATCGAAGTTCCGCTCAATAGTGCCGAGCAGTTGGAAAAAGCTCACGTCAAGATTTCCGCAAGAATCGAAGCTCTGACCTGCAAGCGGGAATCCGATCGAAGCGAGCTGAGTGCGAAACAATACGAGCTTGGTGCGATGCAGCAGGCGATCGAGCAAGATCGAATCGAAGCCGAATCGCTTCGCCGGCGCAAAGGCAATCTGCCGGAATCGTTCATCGAAATTCGAGATTCGCTGTGCAGGGCTCTCGGTTTGTCGCCCACGGACCTGCCTTTTGCTGCCGAATTGATCGCGGTCGATCTGGAACACCGCCGCTGGGAAGGCTCGATCGAACAAGTCTTGCATTCCTTCGCGCGAACGTTGTTGGTTCCCGATGATCTCTATGCACGTGTCTCCGGTTACGTCGATGGCAAGCGATTGGTCGACGGCGGCGGGAAGGGTGGTCGGTTAACGTACAACCGAGTAGGAACACCGGCCGATGTCCAGAAAATGCCTGCCGCGGAGCTGTCGCTGCCCGACATGTTGCAGTACCGCAACGATCATCCGCTCGCGCCGTACGTTCGCGCCGAAGTTCAGTCGCGTTTCGATCACATCGCCTGCGATTCGGTGGAGCAGTTTCAAATGGCGGCGCAGCGCGCGATGACGACTCATCGTCACGTCAAGCAAAACTGGTGGCGACACGCCAAGGATGATCGCGGTCGACCGGATGACCGGCGGAATTTCGTCCTCGGCTGGGACAATAAGACGAAGCGGATCGCCCTGGAAGAGTCGATCAAGGATCAAGAACAAACGATCCAGCGGATGCAAGCGAAGGTCAACGTGCTGCAAACGGCAACCGAGCAGGCCGCGACTATCTTGAGCGTGTTGGATGACGTCCAAACTGTTACCGACTTTGATTCGATCGACGATCACCGACACGAATACGAAGCGTCGCAACTGCGGCTGGAAAAACAACAGCTGGAAACATCGAATGACCAAATCAAACAACTGAAGGCAAAGCTGGCCGAACTAGCCGCCGAGGTGGCGGGACTGCAAGCCGATCGTGATGACACTGCCAAAGAACGCACGCTGACCGAAAAGCAGTTGCAGGAAAGTGAGCGGGTCCTGATCCGCGTGACCGAGAAACTGGACAAGGCCAAGGCGGCCGGTTCGCTTGACATCGCCCGTCGCGTGTTTGATTCGATTGAGTCGATCCTGGGGACGCGGCAATTGACGATCGAAAACATGATGATGTTGCCGTCGGATGTCGGCCAAGAAATATCGGCGTCGATTCAATCGCTGGAAAAACGGCTCGAACCGATTCGCGATACGCTCACCAAAGCGATGTCGAAACTGCTGACGAAGTTTCCGGTCTTCGAATCAGAGCTGGATCCCACTCCGCAGTCGCTGTCCAGTTTCGAGCAACTGCATGAGCGGATCGCCAAGGATGATTTGCCGCGTCATGAACGACGATTCAAACAGCGGCTGAAGGATAAGGTGCTACAAGAGATCGGGCTTTTGCACGGCAGTTTGGAAACCGAGCGGGAAGAGATCCGCAGCAAGATCGAGTTGCTCAACGAGGCACTGCGGCGACTCGATTGGCGACCGGGGACGTACATGCGATTGGAACCGAGCGATACATCCGATGCGGAGATCCGTGACTTTCGCCGTGAACTGGCTGGGTGCCTGGAAGGGACTCTGGACGGCACCGCCGAAGCGAATGAAGCGACGTTCTTGCGGATCGAAAAACTGGTTAGCCGCTTGCGGGATGATGCGAATTTGCGTTGGCGGGAGAAAGTGATCGACGTCCGTAATTGGTTCAATTTCGCGGCCCGAGAATTTGATTCGGCGAGCGGAGAAGCCGGCAGCTACTACGACGGCGGTACCGGACAATCGGGCGGAGAGAAAGGCAAGTTGGCGTTCTTGGTGTTGGTGGCGGCAATCGCGTACCAGTATGATTTGAGACCAGATGAACCCGACAGCGACCGGTTTCATTTTGTGATGGTCGATGAGATGTTTTCGCGCAGCGACGACGCACGGGCCAAGTACGCCTTGAATCTGTTTGATCGGTTCGGACTCCAATTAGCGATTGTCGCACCACTGGACGCGAAGGCACGCGTCACGGAGAGCCACGTCGGCATGTACGGTCACATCGTCAAAGACCCACAGACCAACCGCAGCGAATTGATTAGCCTGACGGCCCGGCAGTACCGGGCGATTCAGCAGGAAGAGGCGTGAAGATTCGGCAACGGAAGGCTTGCGGCCAACCGCTACGAAATTTACTCGCGGAACAGCGCGAGTCGGCGCGAGGTCGTCCGACGTTTGTTTGGCCCCAAAACTCACCACTGCCAGGTATTCGCACGCATTCCAGCCATCATGATTTCGCCGCAGGAACTGACCGCCAAAGCGACGCGCTTATACCCGAGAGCGATCAAGGCTTGGCTGACCGACGAGTTGCAATCATTCTTTCCGTACCGTGTTCCCGCGGATTTGCAACTTCCGAGAGAGATCTCCGCGGCAATTCGCGACGTCGACGCGCTTCGTGAAGCCGCCAAGCAAACCCGAGGGTTCGGGTATTCGATCCGCTGGAAGACTCGGCAAAGTCGTTCGCATGGCTTGAATCAATTTCCGACTGCGATCACGATCGAAACGATGGACGACCTGGTCCGATTGATCGGAAAGTCGCGTGAATGGGAGATCTTGCAGATTGCGGCTGGAACGCTACGTCGCAGCCAGCCGATTTTGAATCAGTGGCTTTGCGAAGCATCACACTGGAAGATTCTGGTCGAGATCGCCGATTCGCTTGACGATTTGCTTAGCGTCGTGGAGCATTTCCAAGCCAATCCGCGACCGGATTGTTTTGCCCGCGAATTGCCACTTGCGATTTCGACCAAGTTGATCGAGAACCACCGCAAGGAATTGGCTCCTTGGCTGGACCGAGTGCTGCCTCCGCAGGCCATCGATACGCGATACGGCTACGATGCGTTTGAGCCACGCTACGGTTTGCGATACGTCCGGCCACATTTCCTGTTGCGGTTGCTCGATC
The DNA here is from genome assembly GCA_963714715.1 of Pirellulaceae bacterium. Lineage (GTDB taxonomy): Bacteria > Planctomycetota > Planctomycetia > Pirellulales > Pirellulaceae > JBFJVZ01. The sequence goes on from CAVQPV010000028.1 coordinate 127,923, forward strand.
AAGGACTGCGAGACGAACTCGCTTTGCCATTTGATGAGCTTTCGTTGCCGGCCGAGTCGCTTACGAAACTCCCTGTTGACAATGTCCGTGTCTTGGTCGTGGAGAACAAAGTGAACCTATTGACGTTGCCACCACTGTCGCGAGGGCTCGCGCTGGGTGGGATGGGCAATGCGGTCACTCAATTGTCCGACATCGGCTGGTTGGATCAGAATCCGGTTCACTACTGGGGCGATTTGGACGCCGAGGGCTTCGAGATCCTCAGTCGACTTCGCGAGCGGCTGCCTCACGTGAAGAGCTTTTTGATGGACGCAACCGTATTTGAGTCGCTCCAGCATTTGGCGATTCAAGGCAATGCAAGTTCTCGCGAAAACGCACCGCATTTGAACGGTGATGAGCGGCAGTTGTACAACCAGCTCCGCGATTCCCGGCTGCGAATTGAGCAAGAGCGAGTTCCGAACGCCACCGTCGCGGAAGCTTACCAAACGTTTTCGTCGGTCGGCTGAATGGCCCTGCAGTGCGGACGACCCTCCCGGAGGCAGATCGTACAGCTTTCAAGTGTCAGGTTTGCAAGGGTTAACGAACATGAATCAGTAGATGGATCTATCAATTCTTTCGGGCCAACGGCCCAGCAGTTTGCCAACAATCGATGCGCAAGTTCAACAAGTTGCCGGGCCGTTGGCCCTAACGGTTTAGCGCGGGATGTCGTCCCAGGCCGTTGGCCTGGGCTACTAGCGGCCTGTTGATTTAGTGAGCCGCGACGCGTAAGCGGCCGGGCATACGTCATTGCCCGGTGCCTTACGGCCCGCGGCTCACCCTTGCAATTCACATTTCGTTTGAATCAACAGCCTGCTAGGCAAACTGCTGGGGCTTTGCCCCGAAGAACTGCTTCACAGCGTTGCCTTTCACGGTCATTGAACCAACGACTTCAAACAGCGGTCTCCGCGTCAGCTTCCGGCCAAGAATTTCTGCAGGGCTGAAGGCAACGGTGATTCAAAGGTCATCGCCTCACCAGAAACCGGATGCTCAAAACCGAGTGACTTGGCGTGCAACGCAATCCGGGCTCGGATCCATCGTGGGTGCACTGCCTGCGCTGTTTTGTAGCGTGGATCACCGAGAACTGGATGTCCCGCGTTAGCAAACTGGACGCGAATCTGATTTCGCTTACCCGTCTCCAAGGTCACGTCGACCAAGGTTGTGTCGGACATTCGCCGCAGCACACGATAATGCGTGATCGCAACTTCAGACTCACTCGATGGCCGCGTGACGTAGCGATCGAGGTTCTTGCCGGTGGCCAAATGCGTCCGAAACGTTCCTTCATCGCTAGGCATCACGCCAGCCACAATCGCCGCGTAGACACGCTGCGGCTTGCGATGTTTGAATTGCTCGATCAATTGGTTGGCGACTTGTTCTTGTTTGCCAAACACCAGCAGTCCACTCACCGCGCGGTCCAACCGATGGACGACCCAGGCGTCTCGATTACCCCGTGAATGACTTAGGTAGATCGACACACGCTCCACAAGTGTGTTTCGTTCGTTGTTGTCCGTTGGCACGGTCAATGTGCCGGCGGCCTTGTCGACGACGATCAAATGACTGTCCTCAAACGCGACACTAAATGCCCGATCGTCCCAGCTTTTCTTTTTCTCCCGGTAACGCTGATTTGAATCGAAGCGGATCGAAACGACATCGCCGACAACAACCGTCTTAGCGATGCTCCCGCAAAGCACGCCGTTGATCGAGACGCAGCCGTGATCGACCATGCCGCGAACCTGGCTACGCGAGGATTCGGATAACTGTCGAACAACAAGATCCACACGACCAGCGTTGTCCGCGTCGACAGTCGTCGAAAGTGTCGTCAAGGCCATCGTAGCAAGTCACCTGGATTGAGACCGCGAGCGAGTTCACGATGTCGTATCGACGTGAATTTCGCAATCCTTCATCGCCGCATAGCCGGCCGGGGTAAGAGAATACCCACCCGCGAATCTTTCTTTGACCAACAGTTTCTTGTCGGTCAAGAGATCGAGTGCCTCCTTGTCGCGGGCGAGATCGGGCCCCGAGAAGCACAACATTCTTCCCGGAGTCATGAGATACTGGCGGAACGTGCGAAACACGCGCTGTTCAGATGTAGATAGCAAATTTCTTTCCCGCATGAAGTCAATCGGCGCACCCCGTGGTCAAGGACACGCGTATTTCCAACACCAACTGTAACCGGCTCCACCCGCTCTTTGAAGTGCCATCTCGTTTTCCGATTCCTCGGTTGCCTAGTTGACATCCGTGAGCAATTGCACCTCGCACGGTTCCATCGCAAACCTCGTCTGTTCAGCTTGCCGCGTCATCACATACATGAACCGTCCGTGCTGGCCCTCGCGTAACTTCAAATCCACCAGCCGCTGATCCTTGCTGACGTTGTTCAGCAGCAAAGACCAGACACCGGTTTTGGCGTGAATGGACTGGCTGATGATAACTCCATAAGCCTTTTTGCCGGCCGAATCTGTGATTTCCAAATCCAACGGCAAACTTGGCTTCAGAGAATCCAGTCCTGTGTCCAAGTTAGCGGCCATCTGCAAGACTCCGTCCAATGGGAACGATGCGAAGGCCGAGACGACTGCCTGGCCGCTGCGTTTCACCCCTCGTTCGTTCTTCAAGAAGCTCTGCTGAGCGGCAACGAGCACCAGTTTGCCAGCCGTTTGCTGAAAACCGTGGATCGTCGACAAACTTTTGTCGGAGATGAATTGCGTCGGCGGCACAATCAGCGTTTGCGTGGTTGGATTCAGGTTGCCGATTTCAGACGGCGTGGTGAATCCGACGGAAACGTTCAACAACTTCAACGCCTCATAAACTTCCTCAAGATGCCTTATGTAGTCTTCGCTTTCAATAGCGGCTCCTTCGCAAGAAAAGATCACGAAGTGCCGCTTCCTCGGCACTTTGGCAGCCAAACAAGTGAACTGGGAAATACCAGCCGGCCATCGAGGCGATAAGAACCGGGGCCCAGTTTCATTTTGCCTTTGGAAAAATCAGGCGGGTCGCTCAGCGTCACCTTCCCACCAAGCTGCTGCCGCAGCTGGGACATGGCGTTGTCCGTTACCGAGTTCAGCTGGTTGTAAGCTCTCGCCCACAAAGGGTCAGACCGCTTTTTAAAACACGTTCTTCGGAAGCACCACAGGTGCGGCCGCGAGCATTCCGCAGCCCCAGGATACCTCGCAGCCGAACCCGATTCTCGCCGCCGGGAGAAGGGTCGCAGCGGCGCTCATCTATGATCGCTCCGATCGGTTCGTTATCTTTTGTTGTTGGTCAACCGCAAAGTCAACGAGGAGCCGACATGTCAAGAAACGAAGAGTTGTATGAAGCGATTTGCAAAGGCAACCTCAAGGCTGTCGAAGAGATCGTCCGGGGCGTGATCGACGGCAATGGAGACGTCGTGAGTCTGCTCGACGAGACAATGATTCCGGCGATGAGGGATGTGGGAGATCTGTTTTCGCGGAACGAGATTTTCGTTCCGGAGATGTTGATCGCCGCCCGTGCCATGCAGGGAGGATTAAAACTGATCGAGCCGCTGTTGGTCGAATCGGGTCACGAGCCGCGTGCGCGGGTTGCCGTGGGCACCGTCAAGGGCGACTTGCACGATATCGGCAAGAATTTGGTGGTCATGATGCTCAAAGGCGCCGGCTTCGAAGTGGACGACTTGGGCGTCGATTGCTCGGTGGACAAGTATGCCGAAGCGGTTGAGAAAGGCTCGCAAGTCATCTGCCTGAGCGCCTGTTGACCACCACGATGCCTTACATGAAAGAAGTCGTTTCGCATTTTGCCGGCCGTGACGATGTCAAGATCGTGATCGGCAGTGCGCCCGTGACCGACGACTATGCCAAACAGATCGGGGCGCACGGTTACGGCCGGGATGCGAATGACGCCGTACGAGCCGTCGAGACATGTCTCTGAACATCAAGACAGCAGCTCGCAAGATCGACATTGATGACGGCTTCGGCCAATGCTTGCTTCAACTGGCCCAGGAGGCGGGCCTGCAGGTCAACGCGCGATGCGGCAGCGAAGGAGTCTGCGGTGGATGCACGGTGATCCTGGAGGAGGGGCAGTTTGTCGTCGCCGACCAGCGTGTCATCGTTTCACCACACGATCCTCGCTCCGTCCTGGCATGCCAAACCACGCTGGCTGGCCGTGACGCAAGGATTCGTTTTCCGCGGCAGTCGATCGTCGAACAGGAGGCGAAAATCGATGAGGACTTCAGTCTCGCGCATTTCAAACATGCAGCCCAGACCCGCAAGTACGTGGTCCGCGTTCCCATGCCGGACGCACAGACACAGCATTCCGCTTGGCACGCGATCCGCATTGAATTGCAGTCGCAATCGGAGCACCAGACGTTTGAGATTCCCATCGACTGCCTGCAGAAAATTCCCGAGGCACTGCGAGACGGCGGCCGACAAATCACCGTGACTATCGGACGCGTTGGCCGGCGATGGTCTGTCATCGACGTCGAACCGGGCGATACCAGCGAGTTCCATTTCGGAATCGCCGTCGACATTGGCACCACCACCGTCGTTGCCATGCTCGTCGACCTCAATCGGGGACAAGTGTTGAAAAAGGCTTCGCTGTACAACCAACAGATTCGTCAAGCCGACGACGTTGCCTCTCGGATTTCTTATTGCGGCTGTGTGGAAAACGTTGGCGAGTTGCAGCGGTTGGTTGTGCAAGAAACCGTCAACACGTTGATAGAAAAGCTGTGTGCAGAGCAGGGGATTTCTTCCCAGTGGATCAGTCGGCTCGCCGTATCGGGCAATACCGTGATGACGCACTTGTTTCTGGGTATTTCACCCGTAAGTATCGGCCAAGTACCGTTTCAACCTGTTGTCAATCGGTACGACGAGTACTGCGCCGGTGACTTACAACTTTGCATGAATCGGTGCGGGATCGTCGACGTGGTTCCGTCGGTATCGGGGTACGTTGGCGGCGACATTGTGTCCGATATCTATGTCGCGCGTCTGAATGAGCGAACGGACCCGACGTTATTGGTCGACATCGGGACCAACGGTGAAATGGTGTACTCCGAGGACGGCCAATACACCGTTTGCGCGACGGCAGCCGGCCCGGCGTTTGAGGGTTACGGCACGGCACATGGTTGCCGGGCCGCGACCGGGGCAATCGAACACATTGCTTTTGGGACTGACCTGCAATTCGACACTCAGGTCATCGGCGGCGGTCGCGCCGGAGGACTTTGTGGAAGCGCGTTTATCGATTTCATCGCCTGCGGGATGCGGTGCGGCCTGATCAATCGCATGGGCCGATTCAACGCCGAACAACTTCGCGACGCCGGGCGGTATCTGGAATTCGAGGAGATGTGTGGCGACATGAAGGCCTGCGTTGTCGTCGGTGCCGAGCAATCCGCCAGTGGCGAAGCGATCTTTGTTTCCGAAGCGGATGTGGCACAAATCCTGAAAGCGAAAGCGGCGATCTATGCAGGCATGAAAACGCTGCTTGAGGTTCGCGGGCGGGACTTTTCCAGCATCCGACGCTTCTGTCTGGCAGGCGGGTTCGCCCGTCACATCGATTTGCCGAATGCCATTTTCATCGGATTGCTTCCGGAAATTCCGCGCGATCGTTTTGATGTGGTTGGGAACGGCTCGCTGGCCGGTGCCATGCTCGCGCTGATGGATGCCGACGCCATGGATGCCTATCAGACTGTGGCGAAGCTGCCCCGCGTCGTGGAACTGAACCGAGTGGCGAGCTTTGAAAACAATTTCATCGATGCTTTAGCGCTTCCCAACATGAACGCCGCGGAGTTCCCCAAGGTCATGACCGAAATCGAGGCGGCGGACCGCGAAACATGACGGGGCATCAACATCGACTGGAAAAGAACAACTGCGTAAAAGAAATCTTACCAGACACTTATTCCCGCGCGCGTGTTGACCGATAGTGCAACGACTGAACGCCAATCAAAAGGAACCCGAGGATGGAAAACAAAAAGAGTCGTCGAACCTATCCGGTTTGCAAAGAGCATTGGGACCGGATGCGGCAAGAGGCGCTATCTGGCATGTCGTTTTGGTCAAGGCCTCTGGCGGCACTCAAAATAAAACGTGTGTTGAACGAGAAGGGATTCGTTCGATCAGACTCAGAATGCAGGTTCTGTAAGAAAAAGTCGGATGTGCAGAAGCCGAGTCCTTGAAAACGCGTCACCCTGCCACGTCACGGCATTCGCGTTGTGCCGCCCATACGCAGGAAGTGAAGATTGTCGTAGGATGGGTCTCCCGACCGGCCTTCCCTTCCGTCATTTGCATGGTTTTGGGAGTCGGGTCAGGAGACTCGATCTACGAAGTCGGTTCAAGAGAGGGTCAGCCCCTTTTTTTAAAACACGTGCTAATTGGACAGCGCCAGTTTTGATCCGAAACACCGTGTTTCGCCGCATCATTAGCCGATGGGCGTTAGCCCCGGTTTTGTGGCGGGGAAAACCGCGGCTAACGCCGTGCGACTGATTCAATCGGCACGCCGCTAACGCGTGGCGGCTGATAAAAGTGGCGCTGTCCGACTAACACGACCCTGAAAGCTCTCAAACCATGACCAACCCCGACCAGCCGAGTGATCGGCCGCAGCCCCGATTCCAAGTCGGCATCATCCCCGTCACGCCGCTACAGCAGAATTCTTCGATTATCTGGTCGACCGAAACCATGGAAGCCGCCATCGTTGACCCGGGCGGCGAACCGGATCGCATCGCTTCGGCGGTCGCAGAGTTGAAAGTCAACGTCACGGCAGTTTGGCTGACGCATGGTCACGTTGATCACGCCGGCGCGGCCGGTCCCATCAAGAGGATGTTCGATGTCCCGATCATTGGTCCTCACGAAAAGGACCAATTCTTACTCGATAAGATCGAAGCAAGCTGTGGTCAGTACGGCATCGTGGGCGGAACCAACGTCACTCCCGACCGCTATTTGCACGAAGGCGACAAGGTCGAATTAGCGGGAATCGAATTCGACGTTTACGAGTGCCCGGGACACACACCGGGTCACATTGTGCTGGTGCAGCCCGAAGGCTCGTTCGCCTTTGTCGGCGACGTCCTGTTTCGCGGCTCGATCGGTCGTACCGATTTTCCCTACGGCAGCCACGAAGACTTGATCAGCGCGATCGTGCAAAAACTCTGGCCGCTCGGCAAGGAGATTCAATTCTTACCGGGCCACGGTCCAATGTCGACATTCGGCCAAGAACGCCTCGACAACGCCTTCGTCGCCGACGTGGCGCTCGGCATCGAGGAGAATTAACGAACGCATGAACTTTCAGTGATTGTCGCCGAGCTCTCCGAGCTCGGTAGGAGAGTGTTAAAATTGCCGTCGCCTCGAAGTCGTGGTGTGCGGGAAAATGCCGGATTGGGAGGCTGCTACCGAGCTCGGAGAGCTCGGCGACAATTGCCAACTCCACTCACCCCAACGGACATCACGCCACGATGCTGAGCAGCCTTTCGCCGACGGAATGGATCCTGTTGATTCTCGGCGCGCTGGGCATCGGCGTTTCCAAATCGGGTTTCCCCGGTCTCAGCATGTTCCACGTGGTGCTGTACGCGTTCGTTTTCGGCGCCCTGGAATCGACGGGGGTCCTGCTGCCGATGCTGGTGGTCGGTGACTGCTTTGCGATTTGGGTCTTCGGTCGCAAGGCGGTTTGGACACAAGTGCGGCGTCTGTTACCGCCGACGCTCGTGGGCATTTTCATCGGCTGGTTATTGATGGGCCAGCTTGATGAAACCATTTTCAAGCGATTGGTCGGCGTCATTATCCTCAGCCTGACCGCGGTCCAAGTCGTCAGGATCTGGAAGCCGACTTGGTTTGATCAAGTCCCGCACACGCATTGGTTTGCCTGGACACTGGGTTTGCTGGCGGGCCTGACGACCATGCTTGCCAACGCCGCCGGACCTGTCGTCGCACTCTATTTGCTCGCCGTCAGCCTTCCCAAGTGGGAACTGATCGGTACGACCGCTTGGTTATTTCTCGTGCTGAACGTGCTCAAATTGCCGCTCAGCTATAACCTCGGCTTGATTACGCCGTCGACGTTGGTAGTGGGAGCCGCGATGTCGGTGGCGATTCCGGTCGGCATCTTTTCTGGACGCTGGATGGTTTCCCGAGTCTCGCAGCCATGGTTCAACGGCATCTTGCTGGCGTTCACCGGGATCGCGGCGATGCGGCTGATTGGCGTTTTCTGATTGTCGCCAAGCTCTCCGAGCTCGGTAGTTGCATTGCCTTCACTTTCGCTCGCCCAATCCTGCGCGTGATTCGCCTCGAAGCTGTCGTGCTCGGGCAAATCGGATTGGGCAAATCGGATTGGATGCTGCTGCCGAGCTCGGAGAGCTCGGCGACATTGGTCGTCAGATGTTCTCGGGCGTGGGATGGATCCAGTCACCGCGGTACTGGCGGGCAAGCCGATCGTTGGCCTCGTCGTCTCCCACGACGCGGCCCGTCGCACTGTCCCACTGCAGACTTCGGCCCAGTTCCATCGACAAGTTCGCCAAGATACAGGAAGCCGACGAGATGTGCCCTTGTTCGATATCAGCGACCGGCCGCTCGCCACTCTCGCGGGCTGCGAGGAAGTTCTGCATGTGCCGTCGCGTCCCTGGTGCGGCGAAAAGTTCTGTTCGCTTGTGTTGTACGTCTTCCGGGTACCGATCTTGTTCGTCGACGTAATCTGCGTGCGCCGGCGTTCCCTTGCCTTTCGGAATGAAGTCGTATTTGCGGACACTCAACTTCAGCGTCCCCTTTTCTCCGTACAGCGTTGCGCCCCAGGGGTAATCGGGATCGGGGTTCTCGCCCCAGTTGCGCTGGTTCCAAACGACCTGGACGTCGCCGTAGTCGAACAGAGCCGTCTGCGTATCGTGGGTGTTGATGGGCGAATCGGGACTGCGCATCAAGATCCCACCCGTCGCTGAGATTCGTTTCGGCCAGCCGAGATCGAGGAAATAACGAACCACATCGAAGAAGTGGACGCATAGATCGCCGGTCTGTCCGTTGCTGAATTCCCGGAACGATCGCCACCGCTGGGGATGAATCCCCGGCATGTAGTCACGCCAAGTTGCCGGCCCGACATACGTTTCCCAATCAAGATATTCCGGTGGCGCTTCGGGGGCCCCAAAGGTTCGATTCCCACCGTAGTAGCTGTGAATATCAACGTAGGCGATTTTCCCCAGTTTGCCGCTGCGGATGAACTTGTCCCGCGCTTCCAACAAATGCGGCGTGCTGCGCCGTTGCAAACCGACCTGAACGGTGCGTTTGTACTTCCGCGCCGCCGCCACCATCGCCTGGCCTTCGACCACGTCCCAACTGATCGGCTTCTGCACGTAGACATCCGCGCCCGCCTTGCAGGACTCGACCATCGGCAAACAGTGCCAATGATCGGGCGTGCCGATCAAAACGACGTCCGGCTTTTGCTTGGTCAACAGTTCACGGTAGTCGCCATACGTTGGCGGTTTCTTTTTCGACGGTTGCCGCTGCGAAACCAACTCCGCTGCTTCATCAACCATTTTGCTGTCAACGTCACAGATGCCCACCACATCGACCGGCGTGACTTGCATCAAGTGAAACAAGTCCGTCTTCCCGTACCAGCCGCTGCCGATCAGCGCGACTCGCACTGGTTGGTCGCCGGCAGCGGCGAAGGCACGCGTCTGGATGGCCGTTAGCGAAACCACGCCGCCAGCCCCGACTTTCAACAATTCACGACGATCCATGATCACTCGTCCTTTCTACTTTAAACCGTTTTGGCTGGGTACTGATGAATCATTCTCAGCACGTCGTCGATCTGCTCCGGCTCGTGGAAACCGATCGTCATCGCATCCAACAGGCCCAAGCCTTGAGCGAACTTGATGCACGCTTCTTTTTCTCCGCTGAGCTGGCCTTCGCCGAAAATCTTCATGCCGATCACTGCTTTGCCGTTGTCCTTCATCTCCTTCAGCACCGCAGTGATCTGCTGCGGGTGTGCCATCCATCTTGATGCCTTTGGGATTGATCCGCGCCAACACAACATCAACCCAAGGACACTTCGCCGCCGTCTTGCAGCGCGCCGAAATCGTGACAAGAAACGCCGACTGCGCGGATCTGCTTCTTCTCTTTGGCCGCGGCCAACTCTTCCATGTACAGCTGCAGTTGCTCGTCCCACTTGCCGTTTTGCATGCAGTGCAGCAGCAAGATGTCGATGTAATCGGTATCCAACTCGTGCCGGAACCGCTCGATTGTACTCCGCACCGCTTCCTTTCGGTGAGGCTGGCGAGTCCCGCTTTCGGGGCCATCGTAACGCCACCACATTTTGGTCATGATGCTGATCTTTTCTCGCGGGATCGTTCGCAACGCCTCGCGGAAGTAGACGTGTGATCCGTACAGATCGGCGAGATCAAAGAAAGTGATGCCACGCTCAAAAGAGTGATGAAACAGGCTCACCAGCTTATCAAAACCCATCCGCGTCTGGTCCGATTGGCGGCGTCCACCATGAACGCCAGTGCCCTGGCCGACCCGTGACATCGTGATGCCGGTCTTGCCGAGCGGTACCTGGGGAGGGGCGGGGACTTCGCTGGCAACCGCTGTTTGGGCACTGCCGAGCACGGTTGCCGCAGCGGCACCCGCACCCACAAAACGACGACGACTGACTTGAACCATCGAACCGAGCCTCCCGAAGGTATCCCGAGTTGTGTTTGAGGCCATGCCGAACGCGTCGGCGGCCCCGATCTGTTCGCGGCTTTGTGCGCGAATCGCATTCTACCACACCTGCGGCGAGGCCACAGCGGACCTGGATTAGAACCAGCGCCCAACCGAAATGCACTCGTTCGAACAACGATGATCGCGACCGACGTGCGACGCGAGCTTGCCAGCATTGTGTCGGCCTGGGTAACGGCGAAACGAGAATATCCCGGCCCGCGACTGGGTCGGCGGCGTCGACGCCGACCCAGTCGCGGGCGGGGACATTCATTAGGAGATCTTGAAAGAACTGCCGCAAGGCATCAATGAAGCAACGGTCAGCCTACTGCGTCGGTTTCGGTGGTTGCTCGCCGAATTTTGCTTCGTAGCGTGCGGCGAACTTCGCAAACCGGTCAGGCTCGCAGGCAAAGCACTGTGATTCGGGCCGATTGTGTTCGTCGCACCAATCGCCTTTCTCCTTAAAGACGGCGACTAGCGAGGTATCGCACAAGGCACATTCGCCTTCCGGTACACCATGCTCCACGCACCACCATCCGCCATGATCGTGGTCCGCATCCGCGTGCGCGTCGCGATCATGACCATCGCGGTGCTCTTCTGTCGTGGTATCAGTGCTCGAACCGCAGCCAGTCACGAACATCGTTCCGAGTCCCAAGCCGGCGACGAACAAGGCAGAGTATATCAAACGCATTTCTAAATCTCCTTAAGAATCAACGACTGTCGGCATCAGAACGACTCTGTTGCCATTTCGTGGAACGTCCGTCAGGTGTTCCGTGTTTCAATGCCATCTTATCGGAAGTCGACGGCCTTGACGGATCTTCTCCCGACTCGGTATCCCCCGGCCTTTGCACGACGATGTAAAGCACGCGGAGGACCAGCAGCGACATCACCATTGCACTGATCACACCACCGATCACGACGGTCGCCAGTGGACGTTGCACTTCAGCCCCCATGCCGGTACTAAACGCCATCGGCACAAAGCCGAGTGCCGCAACGAGTGTCGTCATCAACACGGGACGCAATCGAGTCAACGCGGCTTGCTCGACCGCTTTCTCCAAAGCCACTCCGCGACCGCGTAGTTGGCGAATACAGGAAACCAGTAGCATGTCATCCAGGACGGCAACGCCAGAAAGAGCGACGAAGCCGACAGCGGCAGAAATCGAAAACGGCATGTCCCGCAGCCACAACGCGATGATGCCGCCCGTCCAAGCGAAGGGAATCCCCGTGAAGACCCGCAGCGTATCGATCAGGTTACCATAGGTGATGTACAGCAGCGAAAAGATCAGCACCAGCGCCACCGGGACGACAATCAGCAACCGCTGGCGCGCACGAATCATCTGTTCAAACTGGCCGCCAAACTCGACGTAATAGCGAGCCGAGGGCATGACCACCTGCTCGCGAATCTTCTCCTGAGCCTCGGCGACAAAACTCCCGACGTCTCGACCGCGCACGTTGACCGAAACCGTCACGCGGCGTTGTCCCCATTCCCTGGCAATCTGTGACGGACCGGTCGTGACTTTGACATCCGCCAAACGCGCCCAGCGGTATCTGTTCGCCGCGCGGCGTCGTGATCGGTATGGCCTTGATTGATTCGGGATCACTTCGATAGGCATCCGGCAATCGTACCGTCAGCGGGAATCGCAGTTGGCCCTGAAAGACATCACCGACAGGACGATTTCCGATCGCCTCGATCACATCCAATACCGTTGATGCCGGAATCCCGTATCTGGCGATTTCGTCTTGGCGAATCTTGATCTGCAGCATCGGCTGACCGGTCAATTGCGTCGCCCCCACGTCGGCCGCGCCGTCAACGTTCAGCAACACGAGTTCGATCTCACGCGATTTATCGGCCAATGTATCGAGATCATCCCCATACAGCTTGACGGCTATATCGGACCGACTGCCGGTTCCCAGTTCATCCATTCGCAACTTGATGGGCTGCGTGTAAGCCAATCGCTGTCCCGGCAAGTCTCGCAGTGTCCGCTGGATCAGTCGAGTCAACTCGGTTTGCGTTGTCGCCTTTTTCCATTCACTTCTCGGACGCAACGTGATGAAAATGTCGGTCAACTCCAAGCCCATCGGGTCGGTTGCTATCTCTGCCGAACCGATCCGACTCCAAACGTGGCTCACTTCATTGGGGAATCCGGCCAAGATCGCTTTTTCCATTTGCGAGTTGAACCGTATCGATTCGTTGAGTTCCGTGCCCGCGAGTCGTACGACATTGATCGCGACGGCACCTTCGGATAACTGCGGCATGAACTCGGTTCCCAGGTTGGGAGCGATCATTCCGAAGGCGATCACCAACACGCACAACGCGAATCCGATCACGGCAAACTTCTGGTGCATCGTGAACTGCAATACCGGCCGATAGAGACCTTTCACGATCCGCACCAAGATTGGCTCCGAAAAAGGTTGCGAAAGGGTCAGTTGCGAAAAAGGGGTCAGACCCCAAAAACCGGAACGGCCCTGCGGGTGCTTCGCATTTTTGGGGTCAGACCCCTTTTTCTCACCGTCCTGCGGGTGCTGCGCGCATTTTTGGGGTCAGACCCCTTTTTCTCACCGTCCTGCGGGTGCTTCGCATTTTTGCGGTCAGACCCCTTTTTCTCACGGTCCTTTGGGTGCTGCGCGTTTTTGCGGTCAGACCCCTTTTTCGGCAGCACCAAACTGGCCAGCACCGGCATCAGCGTCATCGACATCAGCATCGAGCCGGCCAAGGCAAAGATGACCGTCAACGCCATGGGGCGAAACATCTTGCCTTCGACACCTTCCAGCGTCAGGATCGGCAGGTAGACGATCATGATGATCAGTTCACCGAACATGGTCGGACCGCGGACTTCCACAGCCGCATCGCGAACAATTTCAAGCCGGCTTCGTTTCAGCGGGTCGGTTTGCGAGAGATGACGCACGCAGTTCTCGACCATCACCACCGAGCTGTCGACCACCAAGCCGAAGTCGATCGCGCCAAGGCTCAGCAGACTGGCGGCGATTCCAAACCGCCACATGCCCGTAAATGCAAACAGCATCGAAAGCGGAATCGCAATCGCGACAATCAACCCGGCTCGCAAGCTGCCCAGAAAACAGAACAACACGGCGATCACCAGCAGGCCGCCTTCAAACAGGTTCTTGCGCACCGTATCGATGACCGAATCGACCAGTTCGGTGCGGTCGTACATCGTGACCAACGACATCCCGCTCGGCAGATTGGTTTTGATCTCTTCGAGTTTTTCCTTCAGCGCTTGCGTGTAGTGGTGCGTATTCTCGCCCATCAGCATGAAGCCCAGCCCCATCACCGTTTCACCACGGCCATCCGCCGTCACCGCCCCACGGCGAATCTCATGACCGATCTCGACACCCGCGACATCACGAACTCGAACCGGCACGCCATCGACCGCTTTGATGACGATGTTCCCGACTTGCTCGATATCGGTTGTTCGCCCAAGTCCTTGAACCAACAACATCTCGCCCAGCCGATCGATGTTGCCGCCACCCACATTGCGGTTGTTTTCCTGGAGTGCTGAAATGACTTCGCTGAACGTCAAACCGCGAGAGACAAGCCCTGCCGGGTCAATGCGGACCTGAAACTGCTTTTCATACCCGCCCCAGCTGTTGATCTCTGCAGTCCCGGGAACGGTTCGTAGCTGCGGTTTGACGACCCAATCGTGAGTGGTCCGCAATTCGGTCAGCAAACGTCGTCGCTGCTGTTCCGGCAATTTTGTGAAGTCGACACCCGGATAGGTCAGCACGTAGTGAAAGACCTCGCCCAACCCGGTCGCGACCGGCCCCATCTTCGGACGCCCGACACCTTGAGGTAATTCGACTGTTGCCAATCGCTCGCCGACAACTTGTCGAGCGAAGTAAATGTCGGTGCCATCCTCGAACGTCACCACGACTTGTGAAAAGCCGAACTTCGAGACCGAGCGGATGTTTTCAAGTGCCGGTAAACCGCTCAGCGATTGTTCAATTCGGTACGTGATCTGGCGTTCGATTTCTTCCGGAGACAGCGATGCTGCTGTCGTGTTTACCTGCACCATGATTGGCGTCGTGTCCGGAAACGCATCGATGTCCAACTGAGCGAGCGCGTATCCACCACCCGCCATCAGCACCAGGACGGACAGCAAGACCGCGACCCGATGTTGCAGCGACAGTTCGATGATTCGCTCGAGCATGGGAAGTCCTGTTCGTGTGCTCAGTGACCGCAGGTGCAACCGGCACCCAGCTTGCTTCGCAGTAGCTGCGCTCTTAGCACGTCACTGCCGCTGCTGGCGACGACCTCGCCTGGCAACACGCCGGCGATGATCTCGATGAATCCGTCTTGCTTGACTCCGGCACGTACCGAACGAGAGACAAAGAACTTTGGACGTCCCTCCTGAAAGAACTGTGCGTCTCGCACGAAGACGATTTGTCCGGCGCCGTCCCATTGAAGTGCCGGCTCGGGGACGACAATCGCGTCCGGTTCGTCACGAAGAACGACGACTCCTCGTCCAAACGATTCATGACGCAGATTTTGATCCGCGTTCGCTAGTTCCGCTCGCACGCGAACCGTGCGGGTTTGCGGGTCAACGTCGCTGCTGATCCAGGTGACATTTCCCGAGTGCTGTTGACGTTGACCATCCGGCCAGAAATGGACGGTTTGTCCAAGTTTGACCAGTGCAGCTTCCTCTGCCGACACGCGCAGGTCCAGCCACACCGTGCGGGTATCAACGATAAGCAACAGTTCGCTACCGCGATCGACCACCTGGCCAATAGTCGCTGCCCGCTGAACAATTTGCCCGCCCAGTGGAGCTGGTACCGCGACCAGATTCCGATTGTTTTCGTTCAGCGATAGCACGTCAGTCGAAACGCCGCGGAGCCCAAGCCCGCGGACGTAGGAATCGGCCTGGTTGCCATCCGATTTTCGCAACTGTGTCAGATCGACCCGGATGCCAAGGTTACCGAGTGCCGCGGCGGCACGATCCACGATAGCGCCGGCTTGTTGCAGATCATTCTCGCTTTCCAACAATCGCTTACCCGCAACGGCTTGACCAGCGATCGGACGCAGTCGCTTCACAATCGCTTGCTGTAGTCGCTCATCAGCGAGTGCGGCCAACAGTTCCGTCTTCAAACGGCCTGCTTCCGCGCAGTCGATCAAGGCTAAGGCTTGTCCCTGCTTGACCCAGGCACCCACCTCGACGAACACTTGACGCACGATCCCATCGGCTTGAGGAGACACCCCAGCGGTCTTCGTCGCGTCGTACCGAATCTCAGCGGCCGCTGCAATCGATTCGACGACGTGGCGGCGCTCGACGGGCTCGACGTCAACTCCGGCTTTCTTCATCGCTGCGATCGAAGCGAATTGAATCCGAGAACCGGGTGTGCTGGCGATGGCCAGGTTTTCTGTTCGCGGCCGCAGTGCCAGCGCCCGGTCCGCACGGTGGAGGTCACTGGGGGTGGGCTCCGTCGGCGTTTTCGTTTCGGCAAGCGACGCCTTGCAAAGGACGCAGCCGTGCACGCCGTGCTGCTGGCAAAACGACAGTTTGGGCGAATCCTCGATTAGGTCCGGCCGGCAAACGATGCACTCGTCCTCTGGAACACCATGACTGTCACACCAGGCAACGTCAGTTGTGGAGACCGCTGTCGCACGCTTCGGTAGTTTCCAATCGTGCTTGTGTCCATACCAGCCAATGGTGAGCAGTACGGCGAACACCAATAGCGACGGCAACCAACTGATCCCGGCCCACAGCATCCGCCCAAGTCTGGTGCCATCGTGACGTTCGTTGGGATCGGGAAATGCCGACGACGATGGCGGATCGGCGTGAGTTCCCAGCTGCTTTGCAGGAACGCCGTCAGAGAGATCAAGTGAGTGCGACATGGCAATGCTTCTTATGAATATGACTACGTCAAACGAATCCAACTCGCTCGCCAATTCACTCGTGCGAAAGACACGGCGCAGCACAACCGCGCAGGGTCCAACAGCCGAGAATCGGGCAGCGAGAAGAAGCAATCGCTACAGGAGCAGCGTGCAATGCCGCGCCAACATCAACCGCCCATACGGCGGAGCGTTGTCGATACGCCTTTGAAAAGCACGAAAAGCGAGAGAGGACTTCGGCTCCGCAAGCTCTCCCGATACGAATTCAATCATTCCCAATGTATCGGGAATGATCTCAGCAACTGCCGATCCAACCAACGCACCGCCACACAGGCATGTCTGGCAACGATCGTGCGACGGTTGTGGCAACTCCGAATCGTCAGCGTCGTGAGAATCTTCGTGCCCGCAGCAGCATCCGCCGCAAGACGTCGACTCGAACACGGGAGACGCACCCAGTCCTTGGCCCTCACCACAACACATCCCGCCCATCGCTGGACAAGCCAGCACCGTCAGGCACAGAACGGCATGGACGAAGAGGCGAAACACAAGACTACCGAGTGGCGAAGAGAAAAATCCAGTCCTTCAATTATCAACAGGCGTCATCCGGCCCGTCAATCGAAGAATCAAAAGATATCGCTTTTCGTCTGAATCGAACGTTGTTTTCCACCTCATTTGCCTTTCAATTGCTGCTGCAAATAGGCCGGCAGCGGGCTGGTCGTCACCCATCCACCATCGACCATGATCACTTCTCCTGTGATCTGAGAAGCGCGGTCGTCCGCCAAGAACAAGGTTGCGTAGGCGACATCTTCCACGCTGCCGACTCGCCCTGTTGGAACGACACTGCCCCAACCCTCGGCGTACTCAACGTCCTCCGAAGTCCGTTCATTCAAGGTGGCACCCGGAGCGACGACATTCACCGTAATGCCGTGCGGTCCGAGTTCATCGGCGAGCGAAATCGCCAGCTGGCGGATACCGGCTTTGGTCATTCCATAAGAACTTGTGTTGGGATGCGCCTGAAATCCACAGACGGACGACATCAGAACGATTCGCCCCTTGATTCCGCGCTGGATCATCTGCCTGGCTGCTTCTTGCACCGAGAAGTACGTTCCCCGCATATTGACATTCATCAGGTGGTCAAATTCATCCAGCTGCACATCCAGGAAAGGAGCGAAGACGGTGATTCCGGCGTTGGCGACAAAGACATCGATGCCGTCGTTATCTTTGGCAAAGCGACGAATGCTTTCCTGGATCGCATCGACATCGGCAATGTCGCATGGAAATGCTGTTACTTTGGAGTCGGGGTAATCGGACTGCAACTTGTCGACGGCCGCCTGCGTGGTTTCGCGGTGGCGGGCGTTCAATCCGATCATCGCCCCTTCGTCGATGAATTGCCGACAGATTTCAAAGCCGATGCCGACGGATGCAGCCGTCACAAAGACTCGCTTGTTTGCAAAGCGTTTGGCCATACTGAGTTGTTGAACGTTCGAGGTTGGTGAGCCGCGCGGCGAGTGCTGCAAGAATTGACTTGCTCGCGATGATGTACGGGGAAATCAACAGGCTACGAATGGTCTTCGGGAATCTCAAGTTCCTGCATGCTCTGGCGGAGCCAGCCAAGGGATCGTTCAATCATCGGGCCGCTTTGGCCTTCGCACTCCATGCTCAAGACGCCCTGGTAGCCGGCGTCACGCAAGATCTCAAGGATGCGGCGAATGTTGTCGGCGTTCACGCCATCTCCGATGGCGCAGTGGCTGACCGCGATGCCGGTCTGGCCGCCGCGTGCCAC
Organism: Pirellulaceae bacterium; assembly: GCA_963714715.1. Classification (GTDB taxonomy): domain Bacteria; phylum Planctomycetota; class Planctomycetia; order Pirellulales; family Pirellulaceae; genus JBFJVZ01. Next base: position 146,212 of record CAVQPV010000028.1, read on the forward strand.
GTCGGCGAGCGACTCGCTGACGTCCTTGACGTGAACGTGGGTGATCTTGTCGATAAATCGTTGGCAGAATGCCACAGGATCACGCCCGGCGATGAAACTGTTTCCCGTGTCCAGATTCATGCTCAGAAACGGGCTATCGCAAAATTCCAGCATCTGGCTCAATCGATCGGGATTGGTCGTGAAGTAACCGTGGACCTCGATCGTGATCATTACCTCGTAAGCTTCCGCTACCTCCACGATTTGCCGATAACTGCGTTGCATCAGCGTCATCGCCTCATCGTCCGAAAGGTCTTCTGGCTGATGTAGTCCATCGGTCGTGGCAACGCTCGTGCAGCCAGCATGCTTTGCCCATGGGATCGCCTTGAGTACGTAGGGAACGCCGTACAGGGGGCCCGTTGCGCCTGACAGCGGATAAGCCGCATCGATTTGAGAAAACTTGACCCCATAACTGCTCATCTTGCGACGCAGCAGCATTGGGTCTTCGTAGAGCGCGACGTGCGGTTGATAACCCAGACCGTGAATCCAGCTGACGCCATCGATCACGCCGCACTCGATGCAGTGAACGTTGTTGGCCTGTGCCCACTGTAGGCATTGTTCAAAATTCCAGTACGCTGAGTTGAATGCGTCGGTATGAAATCCGATTCTCATTTCTGATTAGCCACTCTGCTTTGCTAGGCCAGGATCAGTCCTGGCATTTGACTCATGCGCCAGGACAGCTCCTGGCCGACACGACTATCCACGTTTCGAATCCGCTCACTGCTTCGCGTCAGGCTTGTCCTCGGGCACGGGTGACAGACCTGCCGACCACGCGCAGCCGCGACGATAAAGCTCGCTGACAGCCTCGAACTGCAGGGCTCGCACGTCGTGGCCAAGCGTGCAACTGAAGACGCGTCCCTTGCCGCTTTGGTAAAGAAACGCCATCGGATGGACGTCACCGTCCACTTTGGATTTTGCCGTGGCGATCACTTCGATCGGCGCCTCGCCTTCCAGGCAGGTGTACAGTTCATCGTCCGTGTCGAAGTCTTCCATTCCGGCGATGATCGGATGCGATTTGTCGGCAAGCTTGACAAGGAATGGTCCTCGGGGGTCGTGCTGCCGACGACCTGGTGGCGGCTTGAGCCCAAACCAGACCCGTCCAACCAATTTCGCGTAATCGAACTTGAACTCCTGAAACGCCCCACACCCGAAATGGACCAAGACAAGTCCTCCGCCGCCAGCAACATAATGTTGGAGGTTGTCGAAAGCGTCTCGGCCCGGCACGTCGGGATCTTCATTCTTGAAGTGAATCACGACGGCATCGTACGACTTCAGATTGACGGCTCGAAATGACGCCAAGTCGCTGAGCACGTCGACTCGCAAGCGGGGGTCCCGATGCAGCAACTCGACAAGCACCGGGGTCGTTCGCCGCCAATCGTGGTACTGATCTTCGCCGGTCACAATCAGAATTCGGCACGACTGGTCGGCAAGGGCGGGTTCGCTGAATACCGGCAACGCCAGCGCAAACAAGGCCACAGCTGCTGCGGTCATAATCGGGCAACGCATTGATTCACCTCCAGATAGAAGGAGGACTAACGAAGTTGAACTTAAGCTACCAGCAACGGCCCCACACCGGAAGTGATCACGATCCATCGGTTTTTTGTGGGCTGTCACGACCACGAAGTGGTAGCCGATGGTAGCCGGCGGAAAACGAGCGCAGCGAGAGCCACCCCCGGGTTCGGGGCAACAAACGGAGTTCTCCCCCTGTCGCGTTGGCGGCTAAGCCGCCAAAAAGACCGGGGGAAATGGCGTTCGCTCTCCTAGGTGGCGGATTGCTTGCTGATGGTTCGCAGATCCTTACCCCCGGCTACCATCTTGGATCCCTTCAGGCTGGCGACCTGGTTAGAATAAGCCACCGAATTCAATGGATCAAACTATGAGACCTTTATCGTCAATTTGTTCCCGTTTTGTTGTCGGTGTCTATCTGTTGTCGTTGGTGTGGTGCCGGGCGCCGTTACCAGCCGACGAGCCAACGTTGGGCGATGGGAGTGACCGGAAACGGCCAAATGTCTTGTTCCTGTCGATTGATGACCTGAACGATTGGGTTGGAGCCCTGGGTGGGCACCCCCAAGCGAAGACGCCTAACCTGGATCGCCTGATCGCGCGTAGCGTCTCATTCACCAACGCTCACTGCGCCGCCCCCGTCTGCTCGGCATCTCGCCATGCACTTCTGAGTGGACTGCGACCTTCAACGACCGGCTGGTACGGCAACACATCCAAGAAACTTGCTGACTACGAAAAGACACTCGGCCAGACCGTTCCGATGCCGACCCATTTCAAGCGAAACGGTTATCGTACGATGGCGGCTGGGAAAATTTTTCACAAAGGCACCAGTGACGTCGACGGCTATGAGTATTGGGATGAAGCGCGGCCGCGCTTCAAGTGGCCCGAGCGTCTGTCTGAGCGTGGCCATGGATACCAAGGCAAAAACGGCGGCCACTTCCACCCGTTCCCACCGGACGGCGGTGCGATCTATCAGAAATATGGCAAGAGCATTTCGGGACATTCACTTTGCTGGGGTGCGTTGCGTGCCGAAGACATGCCCGACGAAGGAATGCCCGACGAACAGATTGCGGAGTGGGCGGTCGAGCGTTTGCAACGCGATTACGATCAGCCGTTCTTATTGGCGGTTGGGTTTGTTCGGCCGCACGTTCCCTACACGGCACCCCGACGCTTCTTCGATTTGTATCCGCTCGATCAAGTGTTGATTCCTCAGGTTCCGTCGGATGAAATGTCGGACATTCCCTTGCTTGGCAAAGTGCTGGCTTATGGAACGATTCCCGGAGGCGATCATCAAAATGTGCTTGACGTCGGGCCTGAGTACTGGCGTGAAATGACCAGAGCCTACCTGGCCTGCGTCTCGTTTGTCGACGAACAAGCGGGCAAGGTTCTCGACGCACTCGATGCGAGCCCCCATGCAAACAACACGGTGATCGTTATTGTTTCGGATCATGGCCAACACCTCGGTGAAAAACGCCATTGGAGAAAAATGGCGCTTTGGGAGGAGTCGACGCGAGTGCCGCTGGCGATCCGAGTTCCCGGCGCGAAGAATGCCGGCCAGAGCGTATCGGCGTCCGTGAGCCTGATTGACGTTTATCCCACATTGATCGATATCTGCGACGTGCCGTCTGCGATTGGCTTGGAAGGACAAAGCCTGACTCCGCTGCTCAATGACGTCGCAGAATCATGGAATCACCCCGCGGTGACAACGTGGTTCCACAACAACCATAGCGTCCGCGATTCACGATGGCGTTACATACGTTATCGCGACGGAAGTGAAGAGTTGTACGATCACAAAACGGACCCGGGCGAGCATGACAACGTTGCGGGCAATCCTGCGAACGCGCGACAAATCGAACGGCTGAGTCAGTGGTTGCCAGCTGTGAACAAGTTGCCCAAAGGTGGAATGCCCGATGGTTTTGCCAATGCGGTCAAGCGGATGAAGAACAGTGGCGTGCCCGCTTGGCTTGAGTGATCCGCGACAACCCGCGGTGATCAGCCTGACGTCAGCGGAGAACGAAATCACCACGAAATGAAAGAAAGGCTTCGAGCAATGCGTCTCCAAAGAATCACTCGACGTTGTGCCGTTCTCGTCACCCTGTCAGCGGTGTTGCTGCTGCTGGCGATCAATCCCGCGCACGCCGCGGAGCCCTTGCCGGCCAAGTACATTTCGCTGCACGGTGATAATCCGCACTACTTTCTGTGGCTGGACGAGCCGACGATCCTGGTGACCTCGGGCGAGCACTACGGCGCGTTGCTGAATCTCGACTTCGACTACTCGCGGTATTTCGATGAACTGGCCAAACACGGCCTGAATCACACGCGTGTGTTTTCCGGCGTTTATCGCGAGAACGCCGCGGCGTTTCGCATCACCGACAACACGCTCGCGCCAAAGCCAAACCGATACATCTGCCCTTGGGCGCGGAGCGAGCAGCCTGGCGAGCACGCCGGCGGGAATCGCTTCGACCTCACCAAGTGGGATTCGGCCTATTTTAAGCGACTGAAGAATCTGCTATCGGAAGCTGCAAAGCGGGGCATCGTGGTGGAACTGACGCTGTTCTGCCCGATGTACAAAGACGACATGTGGGACGACAGCCCCATGAAAGCGAGCAATAACATCAACAACGTTGGCACCTGTCCACGCGTGGAGGTCTACACGCTGAAACACCAGGATCTGCTGGAGGTGCAGCTTGCCTTGACGCGCAAAATCGTTCGTGAACTGAAAGAATTCGACAACCTCTACTACGAGATCTGCAATGAACCGTACTTCGGCGGCGTGACGATGGATTGGCAACACGCGATCGTCGATGCCATCGTGGATGCCGAGAAAGAGTTTCCGCAGCAACACCTGATCTCGTTGAACATCGCCAATGGCCGGCAGAAAGTCGAGAGCCCGCATCCGGCCATTTCGATTTTCAATTTTCATTATTGTGTGCCACCCGATACGGTCGCCATGAACTTCGGCTTGAACAAGGTCATTGGCGAAAATGAGACGGGCTTTCGCGGACAAGACGACGTGTTGTATCGCAGCGAAGCTTGGGACTTCCTGCTGGCCGGCGGCGGGTTGTTCAACAATCTGGACTATTCCTTTACCGCGAGACATCCCGATGGCTCATTCCGCAAATATGCCTCGCCCGGCGGCGGCAGCGTCGAACTGCGTCGGCAACTCGGGATTCTCAAGAAGTTCCTGTACGGATTCGACTTCGTACGCATGCGACCGGCCGAAGCGGTCGTGCGCCAGGTTTCGCCCAAGCTAACGACGAGCGTCCTCGCTCAGCCGGGTGTGGCCTACGCGGTCTATCTGCATATTCCGTTGCCCAATAAGCCCAAGAACTTGCCCGATCTGTTGCGGAAAGACCTGGAAGCTGTGCTGGAATTAGATCTACCGGCCGGAGCGTACGACATCCAATGGATGAACACCAAGACGGGCGAAATCGAGAAAGCGGAACGTGTCGACCACTCCGGGGGCAAGCGGCGACTGACGTCGCCAAAGTTCGGCAATGATATTGCGTTGAGCGTCAAGCATGCTCGGTGAGTGAATCCAAAGACGCGTCCGGAAATCGATCCATGACCTGTCCTGCTTCACACTCTCGCTTGGAGATCGTGCAGCTTACACGCCGCGATTTCTTCAAAGTAGCCATCACGCTCCGTCGTGATGTAGCCCGACCGAGAGATTTTCCAGTGTCCGGCACCTTAATCGAAGCTTGCGCTCTTAATGGAAATGCGACTCGTTCGATCTGAATGTCCCGGAAACACAGTACATCGTCGGGCTGCATCACGACGGAGCGTGATGGCTACTGAAAGCTGCACGACCTCGCAGCGGGAGGAGTCGGACGCAGTAGTGGCCGGGAGGGCCCTGGGCCGGAGAGCCCGATTCTCTCACCTGCGGGAGAATAACATGCCGAAGTTGCTTCCGGACAAGACCTAAGAATCTGAAACCAAAACGTGAACCTGGGGCTGCGGCTTGCTTGCTCGAAGCTCGCAACCCCGCAAACCCTTGTCTTTACCGGCATCTTCTTTAGTCGCGAAGCGACGAAAGCAGGTAGCTGCCGGCGTCAACCGGCAGATCATTGCCGACAAATCTCAGCGAGCCGCGAAGCGGCGGCAGCAAACGTCGCACATCTTGCTGTCGCCGCTTCGCGGCTTGCTGACGCTACCTTTAACGTGACCCACGGCTTACGCCGTGGGCTACCTGCTGCCGCCGCTTCGCGGCTGTGCGTCGATGTGGGTAATGACAGGGACTTGCGTCCCAGGCTGTCACATGACGTGCCTTCGGCACTAAGCATGCGAAACAACTCTATCAATCGTGACTGGCGAAGTTGCTGTCATCGAAGTTGTTTCAAGATCTGTTCTTGCGACAGTGCGCCACGCCCGCCAATCCGACTGCCGAAAATTTGCAGTTGACGAATCTGGCCACGGAATTGACGGTCAAGCCCGTAGCCTTGCATCGTGTCGTTGAAGTTGCCGATTGCCAACGGACCAATGTTTTGGGCAACGGAACCGCCGTTGTAGGTCGTACGATGGTCAAGCTTGAACTTGTTGGTGCTGCCGGGAGTGGACGACGGCGCAGTGAAATACCAGCTCACGTTATCCTTGGCTTTCGCAGCGTCGTAGGTGACGGCGAAGAACGTCCACTTGCCGACAACCAGTTTCCCGGGTGAACTATCGTTGCTGACTCGGTCGGGCCACTCGTTGACAGACAAACGCAGACGACCATCCTGTTTCCTGGCAACATCAGCCGTTGACTTGATCATCCAGAGGCCGAATCCAGAGTCGGTTGACGAGCGTAAAGAGCAGCGCCGTGCTGAGCCCGAACAGAATCGTTCCGCTAATCGCCTCGTACGTGCATAACAACCGCCCGGGACCTTGGATGACGACGTCACCGTACCCGAGCGTTGTGTAAGTCACGGACGAAAAGTAGACCGCTTCTTCGAAGTTGATGAACTGTGGTCCGTCAAGAAACCAGAAGAACGCCGCCCAGATGACAATGTCGACGGCATGTTTCAGACCAAGCAGACAGGCAGACGCAGCCAGCACCCAGGTGCGATCGGAATCGCCGAACCGCTCGCGACTTTTCTGAGCATACTTCATCAAGCCCGTCAGCAGGAAAGACGTCGTCAACGCATGTCCGATCACCGTGATCAGGATGCCAATGAATCCGATAAGAAACACCATCGTGATGACTCAACGCAAGTAGGTTGGTTGATTCGAAGAATTCTTGGCACACAAGCGGCCAGATGGAGGCACGATAACCCCTTGACGCTTGCTTCGGGAGGGCGAAGTTCCTGCTGAGTCGAAAACGTCTCTAGCATTTCTGTCGCGTCCGGCTCGGCCTCACACTCTGTGCCAATATAGCTCAGACAACTTCCTTCTCATTTATTGCTGTAGTGGGCGAGGAGGAAAAGACTGCAGGACGAAATCAAGAGACGCTCGAAAGGGGTCGTGCGGGCGGCAATGTCTTTTGGCTGATACTTGAGTCCAAAGAACCGGTCAACCTATCACTACGCCAGGGCAAGCATTGACGGAGGCAATCGTTGACTGCCCGCTAAGAAACTCATGTTCTGGCCGCGGCGACGAAATCGTCGGGCTTGACCGTCAGCACCGAACAGTCGACTTGGTCGAGCACGCGCTCCGCTGTGTTTCCGATAAAAAAATCCTTCATGCTGGTGTCGCATACGGTTCCCATCACCAACAACTCGACTTTCAATTCTTCCGCAAGCTTCGCAATCTCATGTCCTGGATTACCTTTGCGGAAATGAACGTGGTCAATTTGGCGAGCTTCCTGGTGGGGCTTGATCAGGGCGGCCAGCATGCTCTGTTGTAAGTCACCGCCGTCGCCCATGTGGGGCTTGGCTGAACTCTCAGCGTGTTGATGGACGATGGGTGGATCCGTCCGGTGAGGCCAAACGTAAACGACGTGCAATTCGCTTTGATCGGTTATCGCAAGCGATGTTGCCAAATCCAGTATCTTGATGTTTTGCGGATCGCGATCTTGCCCCAGCGGTCTCGGATCCACTGCCGCAAGAATCTTCCTGAATCGTTGTTCTTCAGTGGCTTTGATCACCCAGACAGGACAAGGACAAGTCCGCAAGAGTCGCCTGGCGGTGGTACCAAACAGCCTTCGAAAGACACCTTCAGGCTCGTTCGCCGTCTTGATCACCAAGTCGTAGCCGCTGTTGTACACTTCCGACACGATCCGTTCGGCGGGAGTGCCTTGTAACACCATGAAGCTCGTTGCGATTCCCACAGCGCGAAGCGATTCGGCGGTACGCCCCAGTTTCGACAACTGCTCGGCGACAAGCTCACGGTGCGATTTCTCGGCCTCGGAGTCCGGGGCATATGCCACTTGGGGCAGCTCATCAACCACACTCACAAGCGTGAGCTTCGCCGAATTTCGCTGTGCGAGTTCCGCGGCTCTTGCGACGGCCTTCTTTCCCCCGTCTTTCCCACCCATCAAAAGCAGGATGTTGCGAAACCGTTGCATCAAAGGTACTCAGGATACGAGTGAACTTGCGAACCGCGGTTCGTTGTTTTCGGTATGACAAAATAGATAAGAAGGGGGCCTGGGGGAAGAAAAAAACAGGGGCTCGACAACCGGTCGCCTCGGATTGGCCCGCCGAAGCCGGCGGTCCGACGTGAAGATGCGAAAATTAGGGAAAGACGGCAGCTAAGTTTTCAACCTGATTCACCCCCTTGGGCCAATGGACACCGCGCAGCCAACGCTAAAACGCAAGTCAATCCATGTCCATTGAGAAGCTTTCCAAGTTCCCCTTTATTTCAATGGGTAGCTGATTTGCCCGATTTCTATCCTTGCATAATATATGGGCTCAATATACGGGCACACGAACGACCACAGAGGATGCGGCGATGGACGAAGAGGCTCTTCTCCGCGATGGAAGGGACGAACAGGCGATCAGCGAGCGAGAAACGTGGGGCGACGCATCACCTGTTGCTTCGCCACCTCGGCCACGTTACGTCGTCGGCATCGGAGCATCGGCGGGCGGACTCGAATCTCTCGAAAAACTGTTTCGCAACTTGCCGACCGACACTGGGATGGCGTTCGTCGTCTTGCAGCACTTGTCGCCGGACTTCAAGAGCATGATGTTCGAGTTGCTCGGGCGTGACACGACGATGACGATCCATCGGGCCGAAGACGGGATGCCGGTCGAAGCCGATTCGATCTATCTGTTGCCGCCCAAGAAAGAGATGGTGATCGAGGACGGGCGTCTGCACGTCACGGACAAGGATCGCAGCAAGGGATTGGCCCTGCCGATCGACCTGTTCTTGGAATCGCTCGCTCGTGAATGTGGCAGTCAGGCGATCGCGATCATTCTCTCGGGCAGCGGTTCGGACGGATCACGCGGTGTGATCGAGATCGCTCGTCAGGGCGGATTCGTGATCAGCGAAAGTCCGAAGACGGCCAAGTTCGACGGCATGCCCGCCAGTGCCCAAGCGTCGGGTGTCGTGGACGAAGTCCTGGTGCCCGAAGAGATCGGGACAGTTGCTCGTTCGCATGGCGACCGAACCGAGCCTTTCCCGAAAAGAACGTATGGTTCAAGAGGAACTGCGGCAAGATTCCTTGCAAGGCATGGACGCGATCTACCAACTGTTTCGCCGCATCCACGGGATCGACTTTTCCGTCTACAAAGACACGACGGTGCTGCGGCGGATTCATCGCCGCGTGGCGATGGTCGGATCGGCCAGTGTGGACGATTACGCCCGCAAGTTGCAAGACGAGCCGCAGGAACTGGATGCGCTGTACAGCGATCTGTTGATCGGCGTGACTCAGTTCTTTCGTGATCCCGAAACGTACATGCTGTTCTATGCCAATCGATCTTTCCCGAGTTGGTCAACAACCGCGACGGCGGTGAGCCGATTCGGGCTTGGATCATCGGGTTGTGCAACGGGCGAAGAACCCTATTCGATCGCGATCGCCATCCACGAAGCATTCGAGAAAGTCGGTCGAACACCCAATTTGAAATTGTTTGCCACCGACGTGCATAAGTCGTCGCTGGAACATGCCGGTCGCGGCATTTACTCCGCCGACGTGATGAAGGGGATCAGCGACGAGCGATTGCGAAAGTATTTTGTTCGTCGCGAGAACGGATTTCAGGTTTCGCCGGAGATTCGCAAGTCGATCGTGTTCGCACCCCACAACGTGTTGAGCGATGCTCCCTTCACGGATTTGGATTTTGTGTCCTGTCGGAACTTGCTGATTTACTTTCAGCCGGTGGCTCAGACACGTGCGCTTTCGATGTTCCATTACGCGCTGAACAAGGGCGGCATCATGCTGTTGGGCGGCAGCGAATCGCCGGGCGAATTGACGAGCGAATTCGACGTCGTTCACGAGCGAGCACGCATTTACCGCAAACGTCGTGCAGTGCGATTACCAAGCGAGTTTCGCGACCCGATCAATCGTCCGTCCGGCGACGACCTGCACGCTTCGCCGGTGCGGGTTCCGTTGGCCTCACGTCGATCGCAGAACGAGCAGCAAACGCTTCACGATCAAATGCTCAATCGGTTCATGCCGCCGAGCTTGTTGATTGACGAGAACCGATCGCTGGTCGACAGCTTCGGTGGTGCCGAGAAATTTCTGCGGTTGCGGGCGCGGCAGCCTTCGCTTGATGTGCTCGATCTGATGGACGAGAGCCTGCGGACGACGTTGTCCGGCGCGATCGGGCGAACACTGATGGAGAATGCGCCGGTGCGATTTTCCAACGTCGTGCTTCGCAGCGGCGAGACGGATGGTGACAGCGGGCGAACGCGCGTACAACTTGACCGTGACGCCGATCAGTCATCCTTCCATTGTCAGGGAAACATCATGTCATTTCGTTTGAAGCCTTGGACGTTCGACCTGCCGCCAACGAAATCCCCCTCGAAGCCGTACCCGGCGAACTGGATGCATCGCGGGACCACATTCGGCAACTCGAAGATGACCTGCGGTATTCGCGCGAAAACCTGCAATCCACGATCGAAGAACTGGAAACAAGCAACGAGGAACTGCAGGCGACCAACGAAGAATTGATCGCCTCGAACGAGGAATTGCAGAGCACGAACGAGGAACTGCACAGCGTCAATGAGGAACTGTACACCGTCAACGCCGAACACCAACGCAAGATCGGCGAACTGGCGGAACTGAATCAGGACATGAATCACCTGCTGGAAAACACCGACGTGGCGACGGTGTTTCTGGACAAGGACTTACGCGTTCGCCGATTTACGTCTCGCGTGAAAAACGTTTTCGATCTGGTCGAGCATGATATCGGGCGACCGATTCGCAGTTTTCTGCCGAAGTTTGCGGTCGACGATCTGGTCGCACGGTTGCAACAGGTGCTGGAGACCGACGAGCCGCAAGAATGCGAAACGGTCGCTGATGATGGAACCTGCTATCTGATGCGAATGTTGCCGTACCGAACGCAAGAATCCGTCGAGGGTGTGGTGTTGATGTTGGTCGATGTTTCGTCGCTGGAGGTGCTGCGAGATCGGCTGCGTTGGATGTCGGCAATTGTCGAATCGACCGACGATGCGATCGTTGGCCAGGACTTGAACGGCGTGATCACGAGCTGGAATGCCGGTGCTCAGCGGTTGTACGGCTACACGGCGAGCGAGGCGATCGGCAAGCACGTTTCGATGCTGATTCCCGAGGACCGGCGCGATGAGGTCCATGAGTATCACGCGTCGATTGCCGCCGGCGAGCGGTTGCACACGCGCGACACGATTCGGATTCGTAAGGACGGCACGCCAGCTGCATGTGTCATTGACCGTGTCGCCCGTCTATGACGCTCACAACCAATTGATCGGAATTTCCAAGATCGCTCGTGATGTCTCCGAACGCATCGCGATGGAAAACGAAATCCGCGATCAAGTGCGACAGCGCGAAGCGTTCTTGGCGACGCTCTCGCACGAGCTTCGCAATCCGCTCGGCGCAGCACTGAACGCCAGTCGCCTGATTCGCGACGAGCGGACGGACGAAGCGACTCGCAATGACGCTGCTCGAATCGTCGAGCGTCAGATTTCGATGACGCGGACGTTGCTGGTCGATCTGCTGGACATGTCGCGGATCTCGCATGGCAAGATCGACTTGAAGATCGAGCATGTGGACTTGTGCAGTTTGGTCGACGTTGTCCGCGAGACGACGCAATCGGATATCACGCGGCACGCACGTCATTTGATTTGGAGCGTTCCCGATCATCCGTTGGTCGTGGCGGGCGACGCGATGAGATTGGTGCAAGTGCAAGTGAACTTGATCAACAACGCCGCCAAGTATTCGCCGGTCGATACCGACGTCCGACGTGTCGATCTCTCGCGAAGGCGAGTGGGCTGTGATCGCCGTCACGGACGAAGGCGTCGGCATACCAGCGGAACAACTCGAACGCATTTTCGATCCTTTCGTGCAGATCAGCGAGACGCAGGGTCAAAGTGATGGCGGTTTGGGCGTGGGACTGACGTTGGTCAAAGCGTTGGTCGAAGAACACGGCGGCAGGGTCGAAGCGGCTAGCGATGGAATGGGCAAAGGCAGCACGTTCCGAGTTTGGTTGCCGGTGCTGAGATTGTCCCCGATCAACGGTGTCGGAAACATCACAAGCCGCGATCGTGACGTGGCGAGACAGCGATCACCGCAGTCACGCAGCATCGTGTTGATCGAAGACATCGACGAGAGCCGCCGGATGTTGACCTCGCTGCTGACGCTGGACGGGCACACCGTCTACGCGCAACCCGATGGCGAATCGGGTGTCGGAAGCGATCGTCCAGTATCAACCTGATATCGCACTGGTCGATATTGGACTGCCTGGCATCGATGGCTACGAAGTCGCCCGCCGAATTCGTCAGAACCCGAAGTGCAAGGACACCGTGCTGATCGCCCTAACCGGATTTGGTCAACAAACCGATGTCGAGAAAGCAATCGCCGCCGGTTTCGATTCGCACCTGGTCAAGCCGATCGACCCGGATCAGCTCAATGCGTTGATAGCGACAGCTTTCAATTCAACGACGTCGCCAATTCGTTGACCAGTTCTTTGAGGTCTGAGCGGCTGCTGGAACCAGCGCATGGGGGAAGGCAACGATTTGACAGGGCAGTTGTGAAAGCGTCATCGATCGGCACGCTTCAAGCTGATCGCTTGGACCAGCATTCTCTTACACTTGGTCCAATACGTACACTGAAATTGTAAAACCAATCTTTATCGTCTCCACGACTTCTCCACCCCATGAAACCGATTGTCTTCTTCCTGCTCGCCCTCACGGGAGCCGTTTCCGCTCAACAGCCGCCGTATGACGTTTTTCCGGACGCCGACCCGCCTTACTACCGAGTGCGTTACGAAGCCTCGACGAAACCCGGCGAACTGAACTTCCCGGTCAATTACACCGTTTGGATTCCTCCGCATGTCGAAGCTTGCGCGGCGTGATCGTTCATCAGCACGGCTGTGGCGAGGGATCGTGCAAATCAGGTCTCACCGGCGCCTTCGACTTGCACTGGCAGGCGCTGGCGAAGACAGCACGACTGCGCCTTGATGGCTCCGTCGTATGAGCAACCGCAGGCTGCCGACTGCCAGCTGTGGTGCGATCCGCGCAACGGCTCCGACGCTGCGTTTCAGAAGTCGCTGACCGATCTCGGCGAAGCGTCCGGTCATCCCGAACTGGCCACCGTGCCCTGGGCGCTGTGGGGGCACAGCGGCGGTGGAGTTTGGGCGGGTGGCATGACGTCTGTTGCACCCAGATCGCGTCGCCGCCGGCTGGCTGCGATCGGGAGTTCCGCTCTTGGCACCCCGACTCCGATACGGCCATCGGCCAAGACCATCGAGATTCCCGAAGCACGCCGCTGGACGTGCCGATGATGTGCAATCCTGGCACCAAGGAAGGCGTCACCGTGAAGGAAGGTCGCTTCGCCGGAGTCTGGCCCGCGATGGAACGCTTTTTCAAAGCCGTGCGCGCCAAGGGCGGACTCATCGGTGTCGCGGTCGATCCGCTTACCGGCCACGAGTGCGGCAACCAGCGTTACCTCGCCATTCCCTGGTTCGACGCCTGCCTCGACGTGCGCGCTGCCAGACAAGAATCGGCGCGCCGCTCAAACCGATGCCCGCAGATGAGGCCTGGCTCGCTCCGCTGCTCGGAACGCGACGGCTTCGCCTGCAGCACAATTCAGCGGCGACACAATGCAAGCCATCTGGCTGCCGAACGAAGCCATCGCGAAAGCCTGGATGCACTACGTCAAAGACACCGCCGTTCCCGACACCACCCCGCCACCTGCGCCGACAAATGTGCAGGCAATCGACGGCGAACTCACCTGGGACGCCGAAGCCGATCTCGAAAGCGGCATCGCCCACTTCATCATCGAGCGCGACGGCAAGGAAATCGCTACCGTGCCCGAGAAAGCGAAGAACCCCTTCGGTCGCCCGATCTTCCAGGGCCTGCAATACAGCGACACACCGCTGCAACCGCTGGTCGAGATGCGCTTCACCGATACGACCGCAAAACCGGGCCAGAGCCATACGTATCGCGTGATCGCTGTGAATACGGTAGGCCTGAAGTCTCAGTAGCCTACATCATCGAAGAACGAATATCAGTACGGGGAAATCGACGATTCGTCCAAGATGCTAAGCCTTTCGTGCTCCATCGGACAACAAGCCGTGCCGCAGCGATCGATGGGGCTGCGGTCCGGCCCTATTTCCATTGCCAGATATCGGAGGCCTTCAGCTTGCAATCGATCATCGGTTGCTTGGACTGCAGCCACTGGCGACTCGGTTGATCATTCCGCAAATAAGCGTCCCAGAACCTTAAGCTGATCTGTTGGATCGCCGGATGATGGTCCGGATCGCGTCCGACGCGTACGAAAGCCGTCCGAATCACCGAACGTGAAGTGGTGACCGCCGTCGAAGACCAACTCGTATTTGTCGCCTGCGGGCAGCGCCTTGAAGACTTCTCGACGTGATTCGGGTGTCACTTGATCGTTGATCGGACTGTCGTCCTTGGTGCCCGTCATGCACAACATCGGACGCTGATGTGACCAAAGGCGTGCTCGGGCAGACAATCCTTGCCCGGGTTGCGGGCTCATGGCAAAGAACGCATCAATCCGCTGCTCGGCAAAACTCTTGCCAAAGGGAAACTTGCGACCGGCGACGGCGAGCGTCGTTACGGCACCAAAACTGTGTCCGCTCATGCCGATGTGCTCCAGATCCAGTTTTGCCGCGCAGTGGATGATCGTCTTCCTGATTCCATTTTTCCAACTGATCGAGGACGAAAGACACGTCTTGGATTCGATCGCGTGCACTCTTGGCACTGGCGGCCTGCTTGAGGGCTGCCATGCGATCGCGAAGACGCGCGGACTGCCAGACGTCCTGATCGCTGCCCGCGTGCTGCATGAAGACACAAACATATCCAGCGGCGGCCCAATGACTTGCCCAGATAGGAATTGTTTTCTCGCGAGCCACCCAGGCCATGTGAGAACAACACGACTGGCTGGGCCGACGTCTGCTCGGTGAAGGTAAACTCGCACCGGCACCACGCGGTCGCGTTTCGCGTCCCGCGGCTCGAAGTCGAGGTACTTGACGGTTGCCTGCTCAGCGGTTGCCTGCTCAACTGCGAACACCGGCGTCACCAGGCCGAACAGAACCACGCTGGGCAACAGCGACGACAAAAACGATGCGTTGCGATTCACTCGACTTCTCCTCTGTCTCTTCAGATCCCAAGGCTACCTGCGAAGAATCAACAGGAACGATCAAGATCGAATGGATTCTACTTCATGGCGTGACTAACACGAAACATCCGGACTCCGGCAATCGGCTGCATATCGCGGTTCGCAAAGTCCCTCTGTGCCATCTCGCTCCGTCGAGATGTAGGTGCGACCGAACGGTTTTCCAAGGAAGTCATGGATGATCGTAGTTGGGTCGTGGCCAAACGATCTGTTCGATACAAAAGAAGCTGATGGTTTGCCGCCCGGTCGGGCATCGTCACGGCGGAGCGTGACGTGTACTTTTTGTTGCCGCTGGCAAACCGCGATAGGCACCTCCGGAAATCAGGGCACGGTGGGGACCGGTAACCGGGGAAAACGGTCAAACGCCAGAGGCACTCGCGAGTTTTCAGGAAGGGATTCGAGTGCTGCTGCTGCCCCAATTGCGTGCGATACCGCGCGCGTTCGCTCCGTTGATGTCATTGCTGGTGGGCATGAATATGCGCCATGGTGAAGCTGCCGAATGAGAACCGGATTCGGAATTTCTCGCTCCCGCGGCGAAATCTCTGCCGTCGCTGAACGCGTCGGATGGGCAAGAAACCGACGATTGAACCAAGGATTAAGCGGGATCGGCACGACGATTGCATTATGCTGAGAGCTGAATCGCGTCTACAGGGTGTGTGAGTGCTATGAACGCCATCCAGCGCAGTTGTCGTGTTCTCAGCACGATCATTCTCGTTGCGATCCTGGCGACTTCTTGTGAGCCGCAAGATGAGCGTGTTGTTCCTGCGAGTCAGCGAGCTGCGATGAAATCTACTCAGCAATCGGGTGGCACCGAATCACAGGCGACCCTCTCGGCACGCGAGCGAATGGTCCGCTCACAATTTGCCGCCCGTGACATCATCAACGAGCGTGTACTGGAGGTAATGCGACGTGTGCCGCGGCACGAATTTGTTCCCAAGGGAAGGCGGGACGCCGCGTACGAAGATCATCCGTTGCCGATCGGCGAAGGACAGACGATCTCACAACCGTACATCGTGGCCTTGATGACGCAATTGGTCGATCCCCAACCGGGTGACAAGGCACTGGATGTGGGCACCGGATCCGGTTATCAGGCCGCCGTCCTGGCCGAGTTGGTGAAACATGTTTACAGCATCGAGATCGTTGAGCCGCTGGCGGACCGCGCTGCTGCGACGCTGAAACGACCTCGGTTATGATAACGTCACTGTGCGGCACGGCGACGGTTATCACGGTTGGGAATCGGAAGCACCCTTTGATTTGATCATCGTCGCCGCGGCCCCGGATCATATACCTGAAGAATTGGTCATTCAGCTGGTGCCGGACGGAAATATGGTGATCCCCGTCGGTTCCGCGCTGGCAGACATTGATTCTGATCGAGAAGCAAGCGGACGGAACGGTTCGAAAGCACAACGTCGCCCCGGTCGCCTTCGTCCCCATGACAGGTGACGCCGATCGGTAAGCAGCGAAAACAAGTGAAAACCGTCTCGTGCTTTTGGCCCTTCGGAACGATCGTTTGGTTTGCGTCGCCAGGTCTTCGGCCTGGCCTCGGTCAACGAGAACATCCGGCACGTGTGTAGGTATTTCGAGCGATTGACCACGAAGTGGTCACAGAGATCAGCCGGGGGTTGAACAAACGAGCCTCAAGCGAAGTTTGTCACACCCCCGGACGTTTCCCTCTAGCGTCGTTTTTACGCCTTCGGTCAGCGGCGTAGCCGCCGACCGAAGGCGGAACGCGCTCCCCCGGGGGTGGCGTCTGGCTCACTGGAAGCTCACCAGCTTGCCCCCGGCTAATCTCTTGAACCACTTCGTGGTTGTTCCAGTCGAACGGAAACGTCGCTCAAGCTTCGACTACCCGATCGATTTCGCGATTTCGTAGATCTGTTCTGCATCGAGCACTTTGTCGTTGCTCTCAAACAGCGACTCAATCGCTCGTCGGTGCGTTTTCATTTTCAACCCGCCCACACCGATCGCTCCGTAGACCACCGCGTTGCCCCGTTCCTTGGCTTTGTCCGTGATCGCCACGCCGCCAATCCCCGCCGGTGGAACGGCATTCAGATCGATCGCAACCTGCAAAGCATCGCAACGGCCAATCGATCTGCTCGTCGACCAGTTCGACCCCCGCGGCACCGCAGGCGATGATGATCTGGGCATCCGCCAGCGCGCGGGCTGTTTGATCCGGAGTGCCGACCGCCGCGGCCGTGGCCTTGCCGTCCGGCAAGCGTTCGAGAATCGAATCGCACACGCTCTGCGCCCGGTCGATCGATCGGCTGGTGACACGAACGTCGGCACCGTCGCCAACCAATAACTGGGCAACCCGACGTCCGACTGGTCCTGTCCCGCCCAACACGACGGCCGCTGCACCAGCCAAATTCACGTGGCGGCTGGCCGCGACGACGGCTGCGGCCGCGGTCGTGTTGCAGCCGTTTGCATCGAGCATCAGCGAAACTCGGACGGGCCCGAAAAACGCATTCTGTGCGGTGCTGAACAAATCTTCGGCTGCCGCGACATCGCTCCCGCCAATGAAGATCGCCGTGTTTCGCAAATCGTCGCCGCCGCGTGTGAACATCGCTCCGTGGACCAGGGGCGTCATCGACGTGACTTGCACGTCACCATAACGCAGCAAATGATCGACGCCCGAATCGATCGCAACGACCGAATCAAACGAGCTGGGCTGCGAGTCAGGATCGAATTGAATCAAGATGCGTTTGGTCATCGGTGATGTGTCTGGCGAAAAGGGTCGGCAAAGTCCAACAATAAAAAAGCTTCCCGATTCGCGTCGGAACCGGAAAGCTTGCAGAATTCGCTAGCCTCGACCGCGCGATTAGAAACCCTTGAACGGGTGCGCGGCTGAATCTTTCTTGGCGATCATCTCGTCAGCGCGTTGGCTTGCCGGCCATGGCGGCTTTCAACGATTCCTTGGTTGCCTCGTAGTTGTACTGATAGATCTTTTCGTCGTCTTCAGCTGCCGGGTGAATGAACACACCGCAGACGCAGACCAGGTCTTCGCACTGATCCTTGGGAATGATCCCTTCGCTGACCGCGTCGGCGACAGCCTTGGCAACGGCTGCCTGTGCGGGGCCGAACATCTGCACCGCTTGTTTCATGCCCTTGATCGTCACTTTGGTGATCATGACGGTCGAAGGTTTGACGGCGACGTTGGGCTCCAACACGGCCAGCAAATTCGTGTGACCTTCGCTTTGGTTGGACAAAGCGTTCGCAAACGCGATGCCGACGGGGCCGTCCTTGCTGCCGATCATCAAGTCGATGTGAGCGACTTCGTTGCCGTCGCCGACGAGGGCTTCACCAATGTTAAACTGCATGGCCAAATTGCCTTTTCAAATGAGTAACTCAGAAGAGACCGGTTCAGGAGCTACGTCTCCCTGCCCCGTCATTCGTACGCGGTAGGTACGCGACCGATGCTTTGTCGGCTTATTCGGGTGGGTCTTAGGAACCGAAAAACTAGCAAACCATCGACGCGATGCAACCACCCGAGGCGAGCAACGTGAATTTGGGTATGCCGCCGAGTCGGTTGATTCTGGTTGGGGCGAGTGTGCGTGCCGCCGCCCAATCGGCCGCTCGTGCCGGGTTCCAGGTGACGGGAATCGACCTGTTCGGGGACATCGACACGGTAGCCGCCTGCCAAAACTACGTTCCGCTCGGTAAATCGACGCTCTCCACCGTCACCGATCTTCATCCCGATTCCGCAACTCCGGTCATCGTCGCAGGCGGCTTGGACAGGCCATCCGGGGCTGATCGCCGCACTTCAGCGCCGGTACCAGGCGGTGGGACCGGAAGAGAGTGAATTCCGGCGGATTGGTGCCCCGGAGTTTTTGCAGCAGGTCGCTGACGCTGCCGGAGTGGGTTTTCCAGAGTTTCGTCCACCGAGCGATCACAGTCGATCATCGCATCGGTGGCTGCTAAAGAATCCTGGCAGCTGCGGCGGCCTTGCCGTCCGTTGGGCGGCACGCTCCCCAGCGTCCTGCTCTCGCGCGCGTACCTGCAGCGTTGGGTTCCCGGCAGGACGTTTGGGGCAACTTTTCTCAGTGACGGTTCTTCAGCCAGTTTGCTGGGCGTCTGCAGTGGCCGATTCACAAAACACGCGGGCCGACCCTTTGTCTACGCAGGATCGCTGGGGCCGGTAGCGTTGGGCGAAGAGTTCACGGAGCCGATGGAGCGAATGGGGGCGCACGTCGTCCAACAATCGGCACTGAAAGGACTGTTCAACGTTGACCTGATCATCGACGGCGAAGTCATCTGGCTTTTGGAAGTGAATCCACGATGGAGTGCGTCTTGCGAGTTGATCGAGCGAGCAATGACGGACGCCGCTCGGTTGTCACCGCGAGAGTCACTGATTGGTTTGGTGTTTCGCGGGCGTGTGAATGATTCGCCGCTTGCCACGCCGCTGGCGCGCCTATTTGAAACGAATCGTTTTCTCCCGTCAGAGCGGCCGGTTCGATCTGAACCGGATCGTCGGACTCGGTGATTGGGGCGGGGAACTGGCGGACGTCCCGCCGCAAGGGAGATTGATTCAAGCGGGCGAGCCGATTCTAAGTGTGATTCTGAAATACCCAGGAAACATTTCTTGGAAAAAAACAAGACGGCTGTTCGCCAACGTCCAAGCCGCTGTTTGTTGATGGTTCGGTGGGGCCGGGAAGTTAGCAATCAAACTGATCGACAGACTTCATCTCGATGCTGATTTATTTTCCTCGTTCCTCGGCAAACGACTCAATGCGATAGAACTCTTGGTCATCCACTTCCTCGTGCACCTTCAAGCCGCCGCTGGAGTCAAACATCAGCATCAAGCTTGGCGCCAGCAAACCGTCGCCTTCTTGAATTGCCAGTGGCTCGCCGCCATCGATATCGATGACTGTGACATCAGAGACGATTTCGGCATCAGGAACTTTCTTGATTTCCAAGGTGATCGGATCGACGACATCCGCAAACTCCGCCTTGCTGCTCAACACCGCACCTTCGGTGATGTCTTTCAAGAGCATTGACATCCGCGTGCTCAACCGCGTATTGAATTGTGAAATGACCACGTTGGCCTTCGGTGGCTCGCTTTCATACGGCACCAAGCGTCCTCCCACTTTGACTTGGCGAATCTTTCGTTCCGCGACCGGGCCCACGTAGGCTTTATCAGGACCGGGCAGCGAAACAGGCTCGGAGGGCTGGCTCCATTCGGTCCAGCGTTGTGAGTTCGCGGCGCGCCTCTTTCTCAGGCTCTTTCGACTTCTCTACATTCGAAACCTTCGCCATGTAGTTCACATACGCATTGGCATCCAAGCTGCTGCCCCGCGGTTGCAGCGACGGATTCTTTGGAAAGTTCGGATCCTCGACGGCAACGCGGACGCGGTAGACGTATTGACGCCCCGGCTTGGGCGAGTTGGGGTCCCTCGGGTCGATCGCAAAGTCATAGAAACGGATCAGCTTGTATTCGGGCGGGTCTTTCTCAAGCCTCCTTCTGCCGGAACCGTACCCGCTCATGCCGTCCATGTCGTCCATCTCAGTCATCCCGTAAGATTCATCGTAGCGACTGCGCCCCGCTGAGTCGCCAACCACGATATCTTCTTCGGCGACTTCCACCGGCACGTTTTGCCTGCGCTGCCTTGGCCGCGGCTTCATCGATTTCACGTTTGGAAAGCATCGGGATCAGCGGATGCAAAGAGAACGTCGAGTAGTCGGCCAACATGATCGGAGGAATCCACATCGTCAGCGTCGTATCCTCGCGATAGTCAGCTGGTACGATTTCGGGGGCAAACCCCGACCACGACAGCACGGCATCCTTGATACACTCGGTTCGCCCATCGCGTTTGACCCAGTCAGCCTCCTGAAGTTGATCAACCGATTTATCAGTGACATCGGCTCGCTGCAATTCGTAGCTGGTGAAAGTCGGCAGATCACGCCGACCGGGGTCGTAGCCTTCGGCCTGTGCCAACGCGTCTTTGTAGGATTCGTACAGGGTCTTGTAGGGCATCACGGCCGTACCGGCGATGAACCA
Organism: Pirellulaceae bacterium; assembly: GCA_963714715.1. Classification (GTDB taxonomy): domain Bacteria; phylum Planctomycetota; class Planctomycetia; order Pirellulales; family Pirellulaceae; genus JBFJVZ01. The sequence goes on from CAVQPV010000028.1 coordinate 167,430, forward strand.
CCCGATTCCTGGCACAGGTGGTTGAGGGGTATCGTTGAGAATGTTTCGCGTGGCGGTGGGTCGCATGCCCAACGGATCGCTCAATTTGTCGCGTTGGGCCGCTGGCAGCCATGCTATCGCCATACCCTTCTTCGTAACCTTCCATGCCGCCGTACATGTCCTCTTCCGATTCCCCGAACATCTCGCCGTACATCTCCTCCATGCTTTCTTCACCGTAGGCACCCCGGCCACGCCCTCGACGCTCTCTGGGCTTTCTTTCCACGACCACTTCGACCTCAACGGGATCGGCAGCTTCCAAATCCTTCAACGCGTACAGGCCGTCGGATGAACGAAAAGCCATCGGGGCAAGCACGCCGTGTACTTGCAAGGCCGTCGGTGGGACCAAAACGGGATCCTGCCGACGGATGTTGCTGATGGCGTCCTTCGGTTCCCAAGTCACGACCGCGTAGGGACCAGGTTCCACTGGACTGCGACGACGACCAATCTCGTAGTTGATGTCGAAATCGGAATGACGATCGGGATCGGCCAAAATCGCCTCGTTGTGATCTTCGTCGACTTCGGCGCGAACTCGTTTTGCGTCCTCAATCAAGCGATCAGGCTGCTCCGTCTCCAGAATATTCTCTTCCTGCAGGCCCTGATAAACCAGGAATCCTGATGCACCCACCACGAGTACCAGAATCATCTTCTCGATATGGTGAAGAAAGAATTCTTGGATTTTTTCGGCGTCCATCACGGTGACTCAATTGCAGGAGGGGAAAATCTTGGCGAATCGTTCGCTGTGAGTTGAAAAAGGGAAACATCAAAGTTCAGGCCCGATCGACGGCCGAACTCAAATTCACCGAGCTACCAACGGTGACGGCGAAATGATTGCGACCGGCGGCGGACTGGCATCGGCCGGCGGCGGCGTGGCATCGGCTGGCGGCGGCGTGGCATCGGCTGGCGGCGTGGCGTCGGCTGGCGGCGGCGTGGCGTCGGCCGGCGGTGTCGCATCAGGCGATCTTGCGGGGCCAGGTTGAATCGTCGGTGGAGGCAAAGCAGACTCGCTCGAAGTTCCTGCGGCGTCGCCGATCTTGGTGCCGTCGACTTCGGTGTCTTCGGTCACCTTGTCAACACCAAGTGCTTCGCGGTTTGGCGGGTTGTAGATATAGATCAGTCCATAGACCTCGACGTTCATATCCATCGGGAATTCGTCTTTTTCTTTGGGAGCGCTCGGTACAGCGACCCCCGTAATCCATGCCGAAGCCATCCTCCATCTGGACATGTCTTCCATTTCGCCGCCGTCCATGGTGCTGCCGGCGGCAGAGGATCTCTGCCTTTGGCAACACGCGAACCTGACGCACCTCGACCATCAAAGGTGCACTGCCGCATTCTGCCAACAACTTACGGCACGTAGCGTTGATCCATCTGTAACGACATCATCACGGGAACTCGCTTGGCCACTGCCAAATTTGCATCGTCGGGCGAATTGCTTGCCAAGGCCCCGCGCAATTGAGCACCTGTGATGGGGTTCAACGCGGTGTCGACATAACGGTTGTCCGCAGGGTCGGAGGCGACGCTCACGGAATCTCCGCCCATGGACATTCCCATGTCGGAATCCATGTCAGTTTCGCCCATCGAATACATGTCGTCCATCTCCATCCCTCCCATTCCGGTCGCCCGTTCCGCGCCGGGTGTGGCGAGGGAGCCGGCACCGAACTGCACCGACTTGCCAATCGACAGTCGTTTGATCTCCCTGATTTTGGCCTCGAACGACTGCCGCGCATTGCCATTGACGTTGGCAACAATTTCCAGCAGTTGTTTCAGGATCCACAGATTCTCTTGGGAGTAGTAGACTTCCAGGGTCGTCCGGCCGCCGACCGCGCCAGGGAAACAGGTCAGTCAACACCGCTTCTTGGCTGCTTTGAGACCACTGCACCAGGGGGCCTTCTTTCTTGTCCGGTGATCGTCCACCTGTTCCTTCAGCCCCGCTCCGCTGCTCGAACCGTATCCCGAACTCCATCTCCTCCATGCACTCACGTTGCACCCCCATAAGTCGTTGCCGCATCGAAGTCGGCAGTCCATTCAGCTTTGGCAATCTTGGCGATGTCCGGCATCACCTTGCCGATGTAACGTTCGTAGTTACGTAGGATGAATTGCGGAACCTTTTGATCTTCGGGACGGGGAACTTGACAAACTTTTCGTAGGGCAACTTTTGACGCGACTTATCGATGATTCCGGTTTCCGGGATCTTTGGGATGCCGGAATTCGTCGATGAAGTTGTCGGGAAGCTCCTTGGTCTTCGGCCACGTCAGGATGCGGCGTTGATCCTGGTAGATGCTGGACCACGCATTGAGCACCTCGTTCTCCCTCGCGTTGATCAATTTCTGCATGACCTCGTGCGATTTTTCATTGGGCTGATTGAACATTTCCGTCCCGCAAACTCGACACCTTTTGCACGTCGGCCTTGATCTTGCCGATCTGACTTGCCGACTGCTGGCTCAATTCACTGGCCGACAAGTACCACACGGCGAACGAGCCGAGCAGCACGATCACGCTGCCAATCCAAAATCCGTACTGCATGACGACGGCGAGTTGTTTTTTCAGTTGGTCCATGCATCAGGTGGCTTACAGGAGGTTAAGGGGTGATGGATTCGATGTGTCTTGAGACGGTGGCGGACTATTGCACGGCGACCGATTGTTCCGTCGCTGCCGCTGCCTCGGCTGCTTCCTCAGCGGCTTTCTTGGCTGCTGCTTGGGCTTCCAATCGCTGGCTGAGTGTTTTTTCCTGCCAGACGACTTGGAATACAAAGTCGAGTCTGCGGACGGTCAAATTAGAGGCTCAGATCCCCGCTTCCGGATCGTCCCCGCTCGCTGCGCCGGCGACAGCCGCCGGGCGCGCGATATTGGCCTCACGGGTCATAATCCGGATTGGCAACGGTGACTTCCTGGGCACGGTTGTCGTCCAACAGCAGCGGGAAGACTCAGACCCATCTGTTGGGGCGTGAACGTGATGGTGCGTAGTGGCGTCGGTGGGGTCGGGCAGCACGACTGGCTTGGGTTTGCCGTTTTCATCCCAGCCCATGAAGGATGACGTCAAGTACTTGCGGACGTGGTTGCTGCCTTCTTCGCCTGGCCGTTCGGGATTGTTGAAGTAATGATAACCACGAAATTGAATCACCCAGCCGGGACCGCTGGGACCTGTTTCGGCCGCCGCCAAGGCCTCGGCCGCTACCGAATCGGGGACCTTTCCGGCCATGATTCGACCCCAGTCAATGACCTCTTCCTTGTATCGCCTGGCAACGTCGTTGGTCCACCAGCTTTGGACGTCCTCGTATTTCTTGGTTTCAACTTCCGTGATGTGAAAATCGATCCGATCCTCGAATTTCACCTCTTTGGGGCTGGGAAGTTTTCCGTCGGGATAATCCGTTGCGCGGAATCAAGCTGTTGACGGCACGAATCACTTCCAGCCAAGTCAGCCGTCGTTCGGCATTTCCGGAGACTTGTTTGCCCAATTCGTTCAGGTACGATCAACTGTCGTTTCAGCGAGTCATCGTGGCGCGATGTGTGCGGGCGTAATCGTCCGCCTCTTTGACTTCGCGGGCCGCTCCGCTCCAACTGATCCTCGTGGCTCTTCGCCCAACTCGCTCGGTCAACGCGTAGTGGCCGGTCATGCCGATCATCAGCGCCGCCAGTCCGGCGAGCGTCCAAGGTTTCTTTGCCCGAATCATCCGCGCGGTCATGATCTCATGCGGCACCAGACTGGCGTGGACCTGAGAAACTCCCAGTCCCTGCAGACACAATCCGTAACAGACCGCAAACGTCGGTGCGTTGTCGCGGAACGTCGGAATCGTCAGCACATCGTCGCCGGCAGAGTCGATTGAAACGGTCCAGCACGTGCACCTCGAAACCAAGATTCTTGCCCAAGTAAGCCGCCAGACCGGGCATCTTGACCGTGTTGCCGGTGATCAACAGTTCGGCGATCTCCGCTTTCTTGTCGATGCTGCGGAAGAACCCGATCGACCGCTGGACTTCGGTCACCAAGTCGTTGAACACCGGCCGCATGGTCTGGAAGATCAACTTCGGGTCGACCGCTTCGCGGGCGTTGCGTTTGAGATGTTCCGCCTTGGCAAACGTCAACTTCAAGTCTTTGGTCAATTGACGCGTGAAGTGGTTACCGCCGATCGGCATACTGCGCTGCCAAATGCGGAACCCGTTGGTGATGATCAAATCGCTGGAATCGGTGCCGATCGAAAGCACCACGCTGGATTGCGGCGGATTGTCGACGATCAAACAGACCTCCTGTTCCAATCGTTCATGCATGCGGTCGTAGGCGATCATGTTGTAGATCGCCAGCGGCGCCATCTGGACAATGTCGACCTCGATGTTGGCGTCGGTAAATGGTGCCAGTTGCCGATACGCCTGCTCACGCTTCATCGCAAACAAACCAACTTCACTCTCCAGGGCATAGCCTTCTTCGATCATGCTGCCCGGCATCATCTGAAAGTCCCAGACAACGTCGGCCAAATCAAAGGGGATCTGCTGGCGGGCCTCGTACCGAACGATGTCGGCAACCTTTTTGACTTCGACAGGCGGTGGCTTGAAGAACTTTGCCAAGCCACTCTGCCCCGGGACACTGATGCAGATCTTTTCCGACAGGATGTCGTTGTGCTCCATCAGCTGAGCGATCGCATCGCCAATCAATTCTTCGGCTACCGCCTCAGGTTGGCTGAGGATCTTGGGATACTCGATGTAATCGAATGCGTCGGCAACGACTTCGCCGTCTTTGACGGTGCAGCGCAAGGCCTTTAACGCCGATTGTCCGATCTCAATTCCCCATACGCCGGGAGAAGTAGCCATCTTGGAAACTTTGGTTGTGGTGAAAAGTTGTCAGCCAGTGGCGCTCGCGCTTGACGAAAACGATCGGCAGCCCGACTACGCTTTCGACGCGAACTCGTTTAGGTATTCAAACTCGTGTACGATACCCCTGTGTACACTCAGATTACTCGATCGCCGCAATGCACTCCATCGACCAAACACGCGAAAGCCGAATTCGTAGTCTCTGGTGAATTAATCTGCTGGACCTTGTTGGGGTGCGGATCGGCCTGATCGGACGCTGAGTTCCTGAACGAGGCCGGGACAAAATAAAGCCGGAAAAGGAGTTGAAAAGGATGCCAATCGCCGTTTTTTAGGAAAACCAAACCGTTACTGGCTTACACAGTAGTCTATCAATTGTCGCATACCTCCGTCAAATTTATTTTCGCTATGGCCCCTTTTGACGAGTGTTGCGTGCTGATTCCGTCGGCGACGCTGGAAGACTTCCCCTCCAATGCTTCCGATTTTGACGCTCGCAGCATCTTGGCCGGTTGGACCGTCCTCTGGCACCCACGACTCCTGGCTCAGTCCCGACAATTGCCTGACCTGGTATCGAGCCGACTCACCTCCCGATGTCAATGGTCCCCGCGTCGTGGTGGTGCCGACCTTGAGCCTGGATCAGCTGCCCCGCGAATACGAAGCCAAATGCCAGCAGGATGCGGATTGTCGCTGGGTCGCCGGTCGAGACCCGTGACGAGATGTTGCAGGCCTTGGAGCTGGGCGAAATGCCAACGTTGAACACGGAACATCGGACCATCGGCGTCGGGGATTTTTTTGCCGCCGGTTTCGTTTCTCTGCAGATTCAAGTGATGACGCGAAGGCTGCGTTACACCAGCAACCTGGACGAGATTCACTTGCAAAGTCGCATCGTGGCAGCTGCCCAGGCATTCGTGGATGGTGACGGTGAGGCGGCCGCCGATGCCCTGCATGATGTCTTCGATTGCCTGGCTGAAGAACGCGATCACTATTTTTCCTCGGACCCACATTTGATCGACCTGACACTCTTGACCCCATCCACGCTGGACAAGTTTGTCGATCAGCAACTCGACCCGATACTCCAATCCAGCAGCGACGCCGATCCAGACCAGGCACCGATTCGCCCCACGCCTTGTAATGTCTTGATCAACCATCAAGTCGCCAGCGCTCTGGCCGGCGTCGATGGCGATCGCTACCAGACCTTTCGACGCGCATTGTCCGACGGATCGATCGGCTGGGCCGGTGGTGATCCCGATCCGACGATTTGCCTGGACGCCGTAACTTTCAATCAGGCAGAACTCGCGATCAAAGACGGTCATCAGCGCGCCACCGACGCCATTGGTTCGCCGCCCGCTGTGTATTCACGATTCGCGGATGCGACCCCGGCGGACCTGACACCGACGATCGTCAGCTTGGGTTACCAAGGAATGATCCCGCTCGATTTTTCGCGTGGATCTGGATTTGGTGATGAAGCCAAGGTGATGCGCGAAGGCGGCGGTGCCGAGATCCAAGCGTTGACTGCCAAGCCAATCGACGCCGCTAGCGACGCATCGTTTCTGGATCTCGGCGCAAGTTTGGGCGAAGCGATCGATAGCGGTGAAATCGCGACTGCTTTGTTGGTTCATTGGCCCGGGCGCAGTGCGCAAGCTTTGATGATCTCAAACGCGCCGCCTCCTGGTCCTTGGCACTCGGCAGATTTTGGAGGCTGGACGAGTATTTCACGGACGGCGAACGCCCCTACCACCACGGTTCGGCGCGGGCCGTGTCGCCCGAATCGTCATCGCTGCTCACTCGGCAAGTCGAGCAGCACGCCGCCGATCCGCTTTCCTCGCCAGGGGCCGCCTTCTGCGATTGTCTGCGATCCGAAGCCGCGATCTGTTTGCGTGGCATGATTGGGCTGGTCGCGGGTAAGCCGGCGGCCGCTGACGAACAGATGGGCAGCGATCTGAAATCGCTCGCCACCCAGTTTGCCCAAGTGTCAGGTGCCACTCCTGGCTCTGGTAACGTCTCGTCGCTGATGTCCGTGAACCCGCACGGGAGTGGCTGCCGCGATTTGTTGCTGTTGGATGGATGCCCGCCGGCGAGCAGCAAGCATATCTATGCGGCATCGACCGTCGGCTCCCGCGCAGCGGTCTCGATCGACGTCCCTGCCTACGGCTTTGCGGTGGCAGCAACGGGGAAAAAACCACGAAAACAAGGCTCACTGCTCAGTCGTTTGTTTTCCCCGCCCAAGAAAATCGCCGACGGGACCACGCTGAGCAACCAATTCATGGAGGTTGCCATCAGTCCAAGCATGGGCGGTATCCAAGGCGTCTACAGCGGGGCGACCCGTGGCAATCGTTTCTCCCTGCGTGTCGTTCATGTCTGCTCACAAGTGGACGACGAAAAGTCCACCGACGAGGCCTCCACAATGGCTGCGGACGACGTGCGGATCGTGACGAATGGCGACTCCGTTGGTGAAATCGAAGCAAGCGGCCGAGTACTCGATAGCGATTCAGCAACCATCGCAACGTTCACGCTCAGGTACCGGCTCGAGCGTGGCAGCAGACACATTCATGTTTCCGGTTCGCTCGAAACCGGCACGTAAAATCAAAGGAGCTCCCTGGCGGAATTACCTGGGCGTGCGGGCCGCCGTTTCCTCAGAGGCGGCCATCATCCGTCCGCTGGTTCGCGACAAAATCCATCGCAGCCGCAGCCGCCGCGTGGTTTCACCCTTGGGGCTGTTGATCGACGAAGCCGAGCGTCAAACGTTGGTTTCGGCGAGCGGCCTGGCCTATCATCGGCGGGTCGGAGATCGCTTTGTCGATACCCTGCTGGCCGTGGCAGGGGAGACTTGCGAAACCTTCCAATTGGCCTACGGATTTGACGTTGCCAATCCGGTATCGACCGCCAAAGCATTGATCACCGGGCCGCTGCAAGTTCCGATTGAAAAAACCGATTCGCTGCCACCTCGCGGTTGGATTGTTCACGCGTCTCCCGCCGAAGTGATGATCAATCGGCTGGACATCCGCCAACGCAGCGACGGACGACTGGCAGCATCGATTCGTGTGATCCAGACGCGGTCGCGTGCTGCGAAGGTCACGTTGCGTTTTTGCCGCGACGTCCAGTTTGCATCTGTCCTGGACAGCAGCGCGGATGATCCAGTGAACGTGCCGATCGAATCGCCCGATAATGAAGACCAAGCCAAACCGTCTTCCGGCCTCACGTACGAGCGTGATGCGGTTCGATTTTCGGTTGCCGACCATCAAGTCACTGATCTACTCGTGGTGTTTGCCGATCGTTAACTTTCCACGGCGACATCATCATTGGTCGCAACCCGAATGACCGAAAGCCAACCTGACCCTGAACCGACGTTGACGTTCCGAGAGGCGGCACTGCGCAGCTGCTTGGTCAAGAAACGCCAGCTGCAACGCGTCATCGAGGTGGCGGAGACTGAGGACGACGAGATCATCGCGGCCACATTGGTGCGGAGCGGCGTACTGACCGAGTACCAAGCACAACAACTCAAAGCGGGGCGAACCAAACTGCGACTTGGGTCCTTACGTGATCACCGATTGGATTGGTCAGGGAGGCATGGGGCAGGTTTTCAAAGCGGTCCACGAAGTGATGGGGCGCGAGTGTGCCGTCAAAGTCCTGCCGCGGGAAAAATCGACCAAAGAATCTCGGGCCGCCTTCGCACGCGAGATTCGTGTGCAAGCGGGCTTGGATTGTCCCTACGTCGTGCGTGCGTTTGACGCCGGCCAAGACGGGAATGTTGATTACTTGGTCACCGAGTATGTGCCCGGCCCCGATTTGCGTCGCCTGGTTCGCAGCAGCGGACCGCTGCCGATGCACCATGCCGCGGGGATCATCCGGCAAGCCGCTTTGGGACTTGAATATGCCCACCAGTTGGGGCTGGTCCATCGAGACGTCAAACCGGGAAACATCCTGGTCACACCCGACGGACACGCCAAGGTTTCCGACATCGGCTTGGCTGCCTGGAGCATGGGTCTGGATGACGATCCCACGCGCGGGCAAGATCGTCGGCACGGCGGACTACCTGGCACCCGAACAGATTCGCAATCCGCGCAACGTGGGCCCCGCCAGCGATATTTATGCACTTGGTTGCACGCTGTATTACTGCGTCACGGGCAAGGTGCCGTTTCCCGGCGGCGACACCAAATCAAAATGCAAACGCCACTGTGAACAAACACCGTGGCACCCGCGCAAATTCGCTCCCGAGTTGTCGGAGGAATTTGTCGACACGATCGCCGACATGATGGAAAAGGACCCCGCGCGACGGATTTCGTCAGCCACCGAAGTAGCCGAACGGCTCGAGCAATGGTCGCAAACGGCTTATGAAGCGATCGATCGGCCAATCGATCGACAGGCCTGGACGCCGCCGCCCCCGCCCAGCGAACCACAGCAAATCGCGCCGCCGCCGCCGCCGGTGCAAGGGTCCGAAAGCGCGAGCGAACTGCAAACCTCTGGCGGCTTGAGTGTTTCGGCCTCCGATGCGAGCGTGCCGGCGATGGCCTCGGGGCTCGACAACGATTTTCAAGTAGCCGTGCGGCCAAGTCATACGGTTGCGATCGCGATTGCGCTCTCGGTGGCCGTGCCCATCAGTATCCTGATCGGAGCGATCATCGGGTTCTTCGTGCGCGAATTGATGTAAGCCTCGTTTGATTCTTCGTTTTGGTCCGACTCCCATTCGCGTGATTGGCGGGCCAGCCGGATTTGTTACCGGAAACTCATACTCATCATCTTGATCTTAGCCGCTGACAAAGAAGATTAAGATCAGGATGATGAGTAAGAGTAAGTGAGACATGCTCGGAATGCGGAAATCGAGAACATCATCGATCGCTCGCGCCCGATGGTATCGCGCATCGACGCCGCCATGTGTGATGTATAGTCGCCGTCCTCTCCGAGGTCGGTTTTGCATTGCTGCTCCCGCCCAGGTACAGGCTGAGAGCTGCTGATTTCGATCCCAAGAGCAAATCAAAGGGGTCAAGCAAATCAAAGGGGTCAGAGGCAAATCAAAGGGGTCAGGCCGGCCTGACCCCTTTGATTTGTTCGCGCTGGCGCACCAA
>CAVQPV010000029.1:0-12896 GCA_963714715.1 Pirellulaceae bacterium
TGATTCGAGTCACGGCGGGGGGAGCGAAATACGATTTTTAAATCGGTGCGTAGTTCATCCACATCTGGATTCGTAAGGTGACCTTGCTGATCAGGTGAAACGGCTTTCCGGACTTTGTATAGATTGCCACATCACCCGCTCCGCCTAGCGGCAGTTTTCTTGCCAAATCTTCATCATCCAAGCGGATTCTGACCACCAGCTGCCCTTTCGATCCCAAGTCTGCGGCGACCGGCAATTGGGGCGAGGTGACGAATTGGCCTTCACCGGAGTACTCAAGCACAGCGTCCACCTTTCCCGTGGCGATCTTGCCCGGCATGCTCTTGAAAGCGATCTCGACCATGTCTCCCGGTTGGACATTGGCCAGCATGTTCTGCGGGAAGACCGCGGCCACCAGCGTTTCTGACATATCTACAAAGATGCCCTGGGCCGACGAGAGCGTGGTCGTCGTCATCGTACCTTCGATCACCTGCATGTTCATGACATAGCCGTCCGCCGGCGCCGGACTTCGTTTTGCGAGAGGTTAAACTTGGCCAGATCGAGTGCCGCTTCGGTCGCCTTGATCGCGTCCTGGGCACTGATCAGAGCGAAGTGAGCTTCTTTCTCGGCCGCCAATGCCTGCTCCACGGCGGCTCGAGCGGATATGTAAGTTTCCTGTTGCACCTTGACTTTCAATGACGCAATCGCCGCAGAGTCCAACGTCTGGATCTCGACCGCGGTATCGAGTGCTCCTTTTGGTAGGCCTCGGCGGCTTTCGCCTGTTCCACGGAGGCGACGGCGACTTCCACGGCAGCTGCGAGTTGCTGGAGGTTTTGCTTTTCCAACTCCAACTGCGCCGAAGCCTGGTCGACCGCGTACTGGTTGGGCCGCTTGTCGCTCTCCCACAGCAAGGTCCCTTTCGTCACCGGTTGGTCTTGCTGGACGTAGACCTTGCTGACGTACTCCTTGGAATCCTGTCCCGACAGCAGTGGGACGGTGCGACGGAAAACGAACATTTTCCCCGACATCGGCGCCGAAAATTTCCAGCCGGTGACGATTCCTGCCATGATGCAAATGCCGATCACCGCGAAAACGGCGATCGAAGTCGGAGAGACTTTGATCTTGAGCACCTTGAAGGCGATCATCACTAAGGCGAGGTAACCGAGCGTGATGACGGTGATCATGGGTTGGCTCCGGTGACGTTGAGTGCCCGAGGCACGGCCAAGGATTCACCCTCCCGCCGGGAGGGTCGCACGCTAAGCAAGCGGCCGGGGCGGGAATTTCCAGATTTCACGCTCAGTTCGCCGCTTTTCTTTGCCATGGGGAACGTTGTCAAATCTCGAAAACGACATTCACGAAACTTCAAAACGCGCGGATCCTTGATGGTTCTCATGCCGGCAACAGGAAATACATCCAACCTTTGATGCGAATCGTGACCTGGCTGACCAGATGAAACGGCTGGGCAAAATCGGTATAGATTGCCACGGCACCGGCAGCACCCATCGGCAACTCTTTGGCCAGGTCGTTGTCGTCCAGCCGGATGAGAACCGCCAGTTTGCCCTTGGACCCCAGGTTGGCCGCGATCGGCAGGTTGCCGCTGGGTAACAACTGACCCTCGCCGGTATAAGGCACGACCGCTTCGACTTTGCCGTCGGCGATCTTGCCGCGCAGCCGGGTAAAGGCAACTTCGACTTTGTCACCCGCTTTGACGTTACTGAGCAAGTTCTGCGGGTAAATCGCAATGATGGCCGTCTCTTTCAGGTCCATGATGGTGCCGACGGAGGCAAACCGCCACCGCGCCACCGGCGTCCCTTCGCGGACCTGAAAGTTCATGACGATGCCGTCGACCTGGGAGGTGTAGTTGCACCGCTCGAGATTGAAGCTGGCGGTGTTCAAGGCAGCCTGAGCCACGTCGACCGCGTGCTTGGCCGAGTCGAGTGTGAATTCGGATTCTTTTAGCTGGGCTTTGACCAGCGCAACGCCGGCTTGGGTGAGGATGTATTTTTGCTGCGCCTCGGCGACTTGCAGCTTGGCGATCGCGGCCGGCTGCGCATTTTTGATCGCCAGCGCGGTATCAAGTTCAGCCTTGGCGGTGGCGTTGTCGGCCTCCGATTTCTTGACCGCCGCCTGGGCGGCCTGCACGGCTGATTCGAGTTCTGACACCTTCGACTTGGCCGCAGTCAATTGAGCTGTCGATTCATCCACTGCCCGCTGAAACCGATCCGGTTCGATCTCGAATAGCGGATCCCCTTTCTTGACCGTCTGATTCCCTTTGACATGCACCTTCGAGACGAACTCACGTTCGTCGGGAATGATCTGCAAAACGTGCCGCGTCAAGACCATCTGCTCGGTCATCGGAGCTGATTGCTTCCAGACGATGACGATGCCGCCCATCATGAAGACGCCGGTGACGACCGCCACAGCGACCGAAGTGGGAGTGACTTTGATCTTGATGAATTTGAACGCGATGACGACACAGGCGATGTAGCCCAGCAAGATGACCGTGATCATGATGCCCCCTCGCCCGTTGCCGATTTCATCTCTTGCATCGCTGCTTCCAGGTCAGCGATCTTCTTCTTTAGGTCCTGCAATTCGGCTTTTGATTCGGAACCATCGCCGGAACTCTCGGCAGTTGACGCTGGCTTCGCGAGTACGGGCAGGAACGCCCAGATCAAGGCAATGGGCCAAAACACACCCGTCGCCAAACCGATCCAACCGGCGGTGTTGACTGCATCGGGCCAGGGGTGGTTGCGCTTGCGAGCAATCTTTCCTGGAACCGATCCGATGAACACAACGGCAGCGGCGACCAAGATGATCAGAAAGAAGATGACGCCGAGGGCAAGTTTATCCAGCATTACGAAATTCCCTGGGTGCTTCTCTAGTTCAGCGTTTGCAGGCGCGGGCGAAGTCGGCGACTTTGGTGTAGCCCGTTTGGGCAGCAACTTCGTCGACCGATGGCTCTTAACAGCAATGACGATTTTTAACAGCTTCGTCCGTGGGTGGTTGTTCGCTTTTGACTTGGTTGCGGATTGATGAAGTGCCGTTGAACGTGATCGTATCAGCTCCAGCCCAGCAGTGCCGGCTCCGTTTTCTCACCCGACAGCACGATGACGGCTCGCATTCCGTCACTGTAATACGGATCGCCCGTCAAGTTCCTTCGAGGCGACGATTCGCTCGCGGCTTGGACTCCTTCGCAATACCCCAATCGTGCGACTCGGCCGACGGCTAGCAACAGCCTAGCAAGTAATCTCGCGCCTCTCGACATCGGGATCGATTTTGTGCGTCGTCAGGTTCCATGTCTTGAGCGTGAATCGTACGCCAATGTCACGGCTGATCTGGCCGATCCAGACTTGTTGTCCTTCGTGGGCCAGCGCCGTGCGCCACAATCGCAAGTGGATCCGCTCGTTGATGTTGGCCCGCGCCATTTGCAGGGCAAGTTCCTGCTGACGGCCCTGGTAGAACAAGGGGCTAATCGGCGAGTAACGGTACTCGCTATCAAACACAAACGCTCGGGCAGTCCGAACGCATGTCTTAAAACTGATCGATTCCGTCTCGTCCCATCGGGCACCGAAACATCGCAGGATTCTCGCATGGTTACCCACGACCACCAAATTCAAAGGGTCGCCCTCGCGGTTTCCAAGCAAGTTGGTCGTGCTTCGCGGTTGCTTTCCGATCCACGAGCGGAGTTCGGCTAGTTCAATCTCCTGGTACTCTGCATGTCGCTCCGCATCGTCCTCAGCCTCGCCCCGCGAGAGACCGGGGACATCGATGGAGAAGTTGAATTCCTCGCGGAGCGCCACACCGACCAAATCCACGTCAACCTGTTTGACCCCTTCGTCGAGCGACGCGAACACGAAGCCTGATTTTTCCGTGTTTCCGCGGACCGGCCCAGCGCCAAAACCATGCTTCTTGAAGTATTGGTTCATCCGCCGGTTGGCCGATCGTGCGCCGAAAAACTTGAACGGGATCAGCGGCAACAGCGGAACAAACAACCAGGACAACAGACCAAAACTCGCCAAACGTTTGCCAATTGAAAAGTGATTGACGTAGGCGGCCTCAAGAGGTGTGTAGTAGGCCGGATCGATGGCAAACAAATTCACACGAACGGCGCGTATCGGTCTTATTGACGACATGGATCCAGACCGGCTGGATTCCTCTCCGCGCCATTCGCACTCCAAAGAACTTCCTGCTTTCCGAGTCACTCAAGACCGAAACGGTGACTTCAAGACCACTGCGCGTTTGAGTCTGCGCACGCTCCATGAACGATCGATCTTCATCGTCGACGTGGTAGGGCACCGTCAGCCAGCGTAGCGGATTGAGTGACCAGCGACAACCTCGTGGCGCTCGCTTGTGCATATTCGTTTACGATGCAGGCTCATTGGCAGTCGCTGTCTTCTGCGTCCGTCACTCCGCGTTTCGATCGATAATAGAAGAACGCCGCCGCGCCGATCGTGACCACGATCATGATTAGCCATAACACAACCGAGTATTGTTCAAGGGTTGCCATCGCAACCAGCATCACCGTCAACACGATGCCCATGATCAGCAGCAGCCAATCAAAGTGAAGTCCGGCTAAACAGCAACTGAAAGCCAACAGCAACAGCGCAAAATCGGATGCCGATTCTCGATCGATGATCTCGCGGCGTTCGAGCAACAGTAGGATGCCCAGAAAAACCAACAGCACCGACCAGTGGATCAACTCGCGGCTGATCAATGCTTTGACCGGTCTGCCCTCTTGCTTTGCTTTCCGCGTAGTTCGCCACATCCCCAGTCCGGCATACACGACGACGACAAACAACCAATACGCCCAAGCACCATTTTCCATTGCCTGGCTCAGCCCCATGCCGACCAAGGCCATCAGCAGCATCGCGCACAGCACGTAAAACTGAATTTTCCAACCAGCGCTCGTATTGATCGTTTCTTGTGGTTCGGGTTCTTTTTCCATCAGCGGTTCCGCAGATTCATTCATCATCATCACCTGTGATTTCAATTGTCCAATTCAACGCTGTATGCCAACCTGGTCGCTTCGGATCCGATTCCTGGTGACTTGGTTGCCTCCGCGGCTAAGTCGGGTTCATAAATACCGGGGATCGGCGACCGGAGAATGACCACGCGAATGATGTAGATCGCCACGGGCACCCCCAGGACTAGCCCCCACATGCCGAAGAAATGTTCCGCGACCAGCAAGATGGCGATCACCAAAACCGGGTGCAAATGCCCGATCTTGCCGATGATCCGAGGGGACAGAATCATGCTCTCGGTGAGATGCACGATCGCGATTGCAATGATCACTTGGATCGCCATCCAGAACGAACCGCCCGGTTGCAGAACCGCGATCGCGCAAATCGGAACGCCCGATAAAATCACACCGAGGACGGGAATGAAGCTGAACACAAACACGAGTAGCGCGAGAATGAACTTGTATTCCACTCCAATCATCCACATTGCGATCAGCGTGAAGCAAGCATTGAACATCGAGATGACAACTTGACCCTGAAACGATTTGCCGATCAGTTTTCCCAGCGCGACCACGCCAGGGGCGATTTCGTCAAAGATCGGCCGCAGTCGCGTATTGCGCAGATCGGCGACGCTGTTTTTCATGCCGTGCCACTCGATCAAGATAAAAACGGCAAGCACCAAGGCGGTGATGACTTGTATCGGGATCTTCACCAGGCTTGCGAGGCCTTCGTCAACTCGCTTGACCACCGCTTCGAGCCACTCGGGCCCATCGTCGGCAGCGTGATCGCGAACCCAATCGGCCGCGTGACTGGTCGCCCACCATTGTTGGCCCAGCTCCAGCTTGGTGGCCGATTCAAAATCAAATTGTTGGTGTGCCGGCGATTCTTTTTCTGTCTCGTCGTGTTGGCGAACTGCAGCCAGAAATGCTGGTTTTCCTTTGGGGTACGCTGCAGCGAGAGTCTGATAGTACGCGTAGTCAATCGGAACGGTACCCGGGGACTGCTTGCGCTCCATCGCATAGAACTTCTTGAACTCGGCCTGGTATTCAGGCGATGCTCGGAACTGCTCCCACTTTTGAATCGAAACAGCTTGAGTCCATTGGTTTTTTAAATCAGCAAGCAGCACCGGGTCGGACTTGATGTCGGTCCATATTCGCTCGCGGATTTGCTCGTTGCGACGCGTCTGAAAATCGGGTTGCTGCCGGAGTGCGGCAAGTTCGTCCGCCTTTTCAGGCGCTGCATGTTCCGCTTCCCAACGCTTGAGGTAGTAGTCTTGCCGGTCGTCAAACAACTGCGGCGCCTTGACTTCCAAAAACCACTGTCGAAGCGGTCCTCCGGCCGAAGTCTGTTGCAGCTCTTGCGACTGCAGATGGAGAACGCGAGCCTGTTCGTAATTCGCTTCGAATTCGGCTTCGAGGGTCGAGTGCAGCTTGGGGAACTCCTGGTACAAGCCCTCGCCATTTCGACCGGCAGCCTGGAACTGGCTTAGCCCCTTCTGGTACCGCGAATCACTCGGCCCGCCATACAGGTTCTCGAATTTCCAGGTTCCGACTGTATTGGCCAGCAGCGTGTTCTGCAGTTCCTCGGCACTCGAGTTCTGCATCCGCGTGGCCAGGCTTCTACCTTGCCGAACCAGCTTAGGGACGAAGTACCGGCCCAGTCCGTAGAGCGCACAGACAGACGCCTAAAAAGACGATCAGCGTCAGCGCCAGATCGAGCCGGTGATTGTCACGACCCGCCGCCAGTCGTTTTTCCAACAGTCCAACGACGCTGCGGATGACAAAACAGAACAGGAACGTCAGGAATCCGATCAGAAAGAATTCTCGCAGCAGGTAAAGCAAAACGAGAAACGTGCCCCAGATCAGAGGCTTGTGCCACCACGTCTGATCCGCCAGAGACGGGGTCGGCTCGGGGTGCTCGATGGATGTCTCACTGGTCATGAATACGTGGTCTATCGTGTTGTTCCATCGCCTTGCGCACCGTCACTCTGCGATCCGTCACTCTGCGATCCGTCGTCTCCGTCTTTGTCTAGCCGCACCAGCACACACTGTTCGGTCTTGTCCTTGCCGAAATGAGCCAGCGCGGGAGCCTCGTCTTTGGTGAGGTTGTAGATGCCGGTTTCGATCACGTTGTCCTTGTTGTCTCCAATCGTCCAGGCGGCCCTTTGAGTCTTCTTGTCGACGCTGCCGTGGACGGGCAAGGTGTCATTGGTGAGTTTGGCGGTGTAGTTGCCTCGAATCACGCCATCTTTGTTGACGGCCAATTGCAGAATCAAATCGGCTTTGGTGTGATCTCCGTGCGTGATGGCAAACACACCCAGCGGCATCCACTTATCGTCATCGGCGGGCTGTGCTTGTGTGCCGGTTTCGGCCAGCGATTGTGCTTGACTGTAATACTGGTCCGACGTTCCCATGTCCTGGCCATTCATGTAGACCGAGTTGTCCTGATAGGTCACGGTATTGCCGTAGTCGTAGTACATGGGATCGGTGTATCCGTAGCCCATATAGCCATACATTTCCTCCCACGTCAGCGCGGCCCACATGTCATTTCTCGCCCATGCGCACGGATACCATGCGCGCGGATACCTGCGGTACCAATCGCGCGTGTAGTACCCTCGACCATCAAAGCCTCTGCGCACGTAGTCGCCACGACGGCGTAAGTCATCGTCGGGGTACCGCCTCATTCCTCGTGCATCTCTGCCAATCTGATTTCGTCCAACTTGATTCCCAATCGCGGTCCGTCCCACTCGATTCCTGTCTAGATCCGTTCCGCCAATTTGGGTCTTGCCCACGTGAACATGATTGGCCGCCAACTTGTGCAACCCGCCATCGGACGGCATCCCGAGAAAGTTACTGAGTTGGCTGCGTTCGGGTCGTTTTGCCATGTCTGCGGCACCCGGTCCTTTGTGACCAAAGCCACTGGCGCCCGCGTCTGGGAAGCGACCGGCAGCCGGGCCACCCGCAGCAGCGCGGTTTGCACCGCCGAACTGACCTCCCCCGCTTGCTCCACCGTAGATGGGCCCCCGACCTGCTCCGCCGAAGTTACTGCCCGGTCCTGTGCCAATTCCGCCCGATCGCGCTCCACCGAAGTTGCCTCCCGGACGAGCGCCGCCAAAATCAGGTCGCGCACCCCCGAAGTTGCCACCTGGTCGCGCGCCCCCGAAGTTGCCGCCGGGACGAGCGCCGCCAAAGTTGCCGCCCGGTCGCATCCCGCCCATGTTTCCGCCCGGTCGCGTTCCGCCCGGACGAGGGCCGCCGTGCATGCCGCCACCGCGCATACCGCCGTGCATGCCGCCAAATCCGCGACCCCAGCTCATTTCGCAGTGGCCGGCACAGCAAGTCAAAACGATCGCGACAAGAGAGAAGTGAAGTTTGTTCACGGTTAGTGTTCCTTGATGACTGTTTTTGCATTCGGATTTCGGCTGATCAACTCGGTCTACTGTTGTTGTGCGCGTTTCAGTACGACCTCGGGCATATCCGGCAACGTGGCATCGCCGACCATGCGGTCGACCGATTTCCAGAGCAGTGAATCGTCAGCGGAGCGGGAAAGGATGTTTGTCGATGCGGTTTCCGTTCCGTCTTCCAGAACGCCGACGGACTGGATGGCCCAACTGCCGTCCATCGGTGTCCAGACACCGACGGCATGACCACCGTCATTGGTAAAATGCCAGGAGGTGATTCGCTGCGTGTAAGGATCGATCCCGATCACTTCCAGCCCACCGGCCGTCGGTTTACCGGATTCGGTAACGGCGTCGGTGCGCAACAAGAATCGATTATTTTCAACCCAGCGACACCTGATCACGACGCTGGTGTCGTTCTTGGACGCGCTCCAGGTACCGACCAGCCAGCCGAGATCCTGCAGTTGTCCCGTTTCTGGCGGCAGTTCCACTTGCGTGTCTCGCAATTCGGCGGTCAGCCACTGACCGTCCCCCTTGACGTGCACGGCGGTGTACCGGCTCATCACTCGTGAAGCTCCGGCCGGCTGCGGGATCACCGCTGCTCGGCCTTCCTCGATCGCGGTGTTTGAATTGATCAAGCGAACCGAATCGACCTCGACCCGCATCGCCAGATCATCCGGCGCGCCTTGGAAGGCTGTTTCGTACTCGGTCCGGATTGCTTTGCGTCCCTCAAAGCGTTCCCCGTTCTCATTGATGTAAACGCCGTCTTCGGTCCACTGGGCTGCGATCGCTGCGGCATCGCGTTTGGCGAACGCAGCGACAAAGGCCTCAGCGGAAGCGCGGATCTCCTTTTCCACGGGACTCGTTTTCGCGGCCGGGGCCGATGTCGCTGCCTGCACCCGCGCCGCATCAGCAACCAGAAACTGGGCAAGCATCACACTGGCAATCGAAAGCACTTGCTTCCAGAAAGACTTTTTCGTCTTTGAAAAACTCGAGTTTCTTAACAGCGATTTCATAGTGCAGGCCTTCGTTGTTCCAAATTAGTTTCGTTCTCAGGTCTCGTTTGTGGAGTCGATTTCGATTGGCAGCGACGGTGAAACATATTGATTTCCCTCGCGCACATGCTCGATAGCGGGTATCAGGTCGGTGCCAGCGGTAGCTTTGACAACCACCGCCAGAGCACCTGACGCTAATACCTGTTTGATCACTTTCGGGTCGTCGTCCATGGTTAACGCCAAGATGCGAACACCGGGGACTTCCTGCACAACTCGCTTGATCACATTGCCGCCGACCGATCTGGGCAAAGACAGATCCAACACGATCATATCGGGCGACATCGCCTTAGCCGTTTCGATCAAGGACTCCTGTTCCGTTACCATCACCACCGTCGCGAACACGGAGTTCAATATACCACGGACGCTCTTCAGCACGCTGTGATGCGGATTAGCGAGAATCACACATCCCAACTGTGTCTCGCCATCGGCCATCGACTCTTCGCCTCGTGACGGCAAGGTTGCCGGACACAAAGATCACGTGTCGTCGATCGTTTGCGACTCGTAAAACTACGTGAACTCGTAAGATTACGAGGGGGCGGGCATCAGTTAGGGCGAAGCTCCGGTTGAACGAACCATGAAGCAAACGATGCCAAACCGATTCAATTCGGGCGCCGCTTCGTCTTGCTGATGTTGCTCGCGGCAAATCATTCCGTGGCCATCCCGTTTCTCGCAGATGAAAAGCCGAAGACATCCTGGCAACCTTGCCCAGACCGCCAATTCATCTCCTGACCCATTTTCCTACCCTGGGCGATGTTGTCAAACGGCTTCGCCGTACTCGATTTCGGGGGTTTTTCTCCCTAGCGCGTGGAAGGATGTGGGTAGTGACACGGGATAACGCCGACGGCAATGGATGTGACGCCACTGCAGTGGCTGAACAAGGTGTGTCGTCACTCGACCGAGATGATTCCGTGTTTGATTGCGAACTGGGTCAGTTCGGCGCTCGAGTGAATTCCCAACTCGTTCATGATCCGAGCTTTGTGGAACTCGGCGGTGCGGCGAGAGATGTTCAATGTCGCGGCCACTTCTTTGGCAATCAATCCTTCGGCAAACAACTGCAAGACTTCTCTCTGCCGCGGCGTCAATCGGGAAAGTGCTTCGTCCGTTGCCGTCCCACCTCGACTCTCAACTTCACTCAGTTTGTCTGCCACTTCGGGGGTGACGTAGGTGCCGCCGGAGAGTACTTCACCAATAGCGGTGACAAGTTCAGTCTTCGCCGAGTGCTTGAGTACGTATCCCGACGCGCCGGCAGAAAGCGCGCGTGCTGCGTAATGCGGATCGCTGTGCATGGTCAGAAAAATGACTTTCGATCGCAGTTTTGCAGCCGTCAGTTGGGCTAGCGCGTCGATGCCGTTCAGGACGGGCATGCTGATGTCGGCCACAATCACGTCCGGGCGAAGGAGCTTGGCTTGCTCGACCATGGCGCGGCCGTCTTCAACGATTGCCACCACGTCGAACTCTTGCTCGAGCATGCTTTTCAGGCCCTCGGCAAGAATGCGGTGGTCGTCGGCCAACAGGACTCGTCGTTTGTTCACGATCCAACCTCCAAGGGAATTCGCACGGTGATATCGGTTCCCTCCTGCAATCGCGAGCGGATTGAAAGCTCGCCCCCCACCAAACGCGTTCGTTCTTCGATGCTGGCCAGTCCCAATCCGCCCTGGCCACCCGTCTGATCGACATCAAATCCAACGCCTGCGTCGGAAACGCTCAGCACGATCTGCTTGTCCTCCACAAACAGCGATACGGATGCCCGATCGGTCTGACTGTGCTTGACGACATTCCTTAAAGACTCCTGCACGATTCGATAGAGACAGAGTGCGATGTCTTTGGGAAGCGATGAGGGAACGCCGCGGTGCTGGAAATCGACGTCAAGCTCATCGCGTTGTGACATCTGATGGCACTTGGCTTCCAACGCGTCGACCAATCCCAAATCATCCAGGATCGATGGATGCAATTCGTGCGAGAGTGCATGCACGTCGCGCGAGACCCCCACGATCTGATCCTTTAAACGACGCGTTTTGGCGGCAGCCCCATCATCGTCGCCGAGATCATCGACAAGACTGTCGGTTTCGATGGCCAACACAGCGAGTCGTTGCGAGAGGTCATCATGTAACTCGCGGGCAATCCGCCGCCGTTCGTCCTCTTGAGCACCGATCAGTCTGCCGCTGAGCGTCCGTAGTTGCCCTTCCCGCTGCCGCAATGACTGTTCGGCCCGCTTCCGATCCACGATCTCGCGGCGCAGAACGATGTTGGCTCGGCGAATTTTCCGCGTGCGGTAACGAGCGTACAAGAAGCCCAAAGCGAGAATTCCGCAGCCCATGGCGACGCGAGTTTCCGTCCTCTCCCACCACCGAGGCTGCACTGCCAGGTCGATCGTCGCCCCTTGTTCGTTCCAAACATCGCCGTTAGCCGCGATGATTTGAAACCGATAGTCGCCCGGCGCGAGGTCCGTGTAATACGCAACTCGCTCGTCACCGGCTTCGACCCAGTCTGCATCAGAGTCATCGAGGCGGTATCTGACACGCACGTTGTGCCGGTTGAAGAAGGTCGGCACGGCAAAGTCGATCGCCAGGCGGTGACGCCCAGACAAGAACTTGAAGGTGTGTTCGCCCGATAGCGTCTTGCCATTGACTTGAACTCGTTCAATCTGCACCGCCGGCGGCACGGGCCTGGCCCACGGCTTGGGCGAAACGCGGATCACGCCTTGTTTGGCCGCCATCCACATCGTGCCGTCCTTTGCCAGATGAGCTTTGGGTTGGTAATGGCTGATGGGCACTCCTTCCACGGGTTCGACACGATGACTGATCAATCTTTCCCGCTGCCCCGACGCGACCTCGTGCAGTTCCCTCGCGCTGACGTAAAAAAATCCGTCGCGTCCGGCGAACCAAAGGTTGCCATGTGAATCCTGGTCCGTACAGGCAATTCACTCGATGTTCGCCTAGTAGCCTGCGCACCTTGCTGTTGCGGAAGTAGTGGAGTCCCCGGTCGATGGTGTGTCCCACCCAGAGCCCTCCCTCCCGGTCTTCCATCAGGCACTGCGTGCGCCCCGCGGTCTGTAACTCAACGAACGAATTACCGTTGCACGATCGGTACAGGCCTGTACTCGTCGTTGCGTACAGGCAGCCATCGCGGGTCTTGAGCAAGTCGTTGATGCGTCGCTGTCCGACTTCCTCTCCACTCATACGGAATTCTCCGCTTTCGACACGGAGTAGTCCATGACTGCAGCCGATCCACACGCTGTTACCCTCGGCCAACAGCGCCGTGACGCCTACGACTGACGCGTTGGTACCTTCGGCTAGGGTCGCAAAACGCGGGTGGTCGACGCGCTGAAGTGTTACGTTTTGACGACGGTATAGACCGGTATCGGAGCCGAACCAAAGCGTCCCCGCCGCATCCTCACAAATGGCTTTTACATCCGCGGGAGCGTTTTGAGCGACCTCGAAGTCGCTCGTCAGCTTTTTCAGCCACGTTTCTTCACGCGTTCCGATCCACAAATTGCCGACACTGTCCTCA
>CAVQPV010000030.1:0-43305 GCA_963714715.1 Pirellulaceae bacterium
TCGGAACCATCGCCGGAACTCTCGGCAGTTGACGCTGGCTTGGCCGGTATGGGCAGGAACGCCCAGATCAAGGCAATGGGCCAAAACACACCCGTCGCCAAACCGATCCAACCGGCGGTGTTGACTGCATCGGGCCAGGGGTGGTTGCGCTGGCGAGCAATCTTTCCTGGAACCGATCCGATGAACACAACGGCAGCGGCCACCAAGATGATCAGAAAGAAGATGACGCCGAGGGCAAGTTTATCCAGCATTACGAAATTCCCTGGGTGTTTCTCCAGTTCAGCGTTTGCAGGCGCGGGCGAAGTTGGCGACTTTCGTGTAGCCCGTTTGGGCAGCAACTTCGTCGACCGATGGCTCTTAACGGCACTGATGATTTATAACAGCTTGGTCCGTGGGTGGGGAGTAGGAACCAGCCCTGGCCCGAGCTGAGTTCCCCGGCGTCTTCATCTTGCCGGTCTATCGCAATCCGCGGGCTCCGTAATCTCTGCCGGTTATCACGGTCGGAAGCCTACAGCGATATCTCCGTGTGCCAAATCTCCGTGTGCCCATTGCGCAAAGATACGTGTACACTGGAGGGGCAACGATAGAATGGTGGGAGCACCAAAACGGCAACCAATCAAGTTACAGTGAGTCGCTACCATGTTTGACCAGAATCGCTTGTGGATCCTCACCATCTGCAGTTTGTTGGTGCTCCCCTGCGCGTCGAGCGTTGGCCAAATTCCCGGTAGCGGCGTAACGGGCGGGGCGGGCCCTGGCTCACGCGGCATCTCTACTCCTGATCGTGGCTTGGGAGTTCGCAATAACCCTGTCGTGAATCCGTCGCCGTCGCTGACACCCAGTCAGGTGCTTAATCCGCGCGGCAGCATCAACACCGGTCAGGTCCTGAATCCGCAAGGGTCGCTGAATCGACCGCGCACCGGCGTGACCGCGCCGAACACGAAACAAGGCGGGGCGCAAGTGACCAGCGGATCGGGTTCTTCACAAGAATATCAATCAGCGCGTCCCAACCTCGGGGCGAGCGAGCTTGGCCTGGCATCAGATTTGAAGCAGCCCGTCGCCGAGCCGCGGCCCTTGGGCGAACAGGTTCTCGACTCGGTCGTGGCACTGGATACCAAGATTGCCGAGGTGGCACCTGATCAAGGCTACTCCGATCGTCTGGCACTCGATCGGCTGAGAGTTGTGCCGGTCTTCAGCCAACAACCCGACGATGACAATCGTAACGAACTGGAACAGATTCTGAAGCGTTACCAGGCGGTTGCGAAAGACGACAAACAGGCGGCGGTGAATCAGTTGCCGGAGTTCAAGCAGACCCTCATGGCGCTGGAAGAATACATGACACCAATCGACCAACGCCGTCGCCGCAATGTGAAGATGATGTTTAATCAGCTGCACCAGCAACTGGCCAAATACAAGAACGGCGCGCCGTGGGCTGAGTATCTTTCGCTGCCGGATGATCTGGTTCAAAACTCCGATGCCCAACTCACCAAGCTTCTGGGTCGCTTCGACAAGCTAGCCGGCGATAAAACGTATCGCAAAGTCACCAGCCTGCCGGGATTCGACCCTGCCTACGAGGCACTGAAGGCGGTGTCGGGGAAGCCTGAATCGGCGGAGTGAAGGCCGATCCAATCGTCGCAGTGCTACTGGCGAGCCGGGTTACTCGCCAACATCCGAGTCAGGCGCGTCGATCGTCATCGCGCGCATGAATTGGTCGAATTCACCACCGTCGATGACAGCCTCCGCAGATTCGCTGGGCAACTGCGACGAGTTGGCGAGCTTAGCGATGGTCGCGGATGCTTCAAAATTGTCACCTGCCGCAACGGCGTGTTCGCTTGAACAACGCGGTGCACAGTTCAACACATCACACCTTGGCGACGGACAGATTATCGGCAGGCGCTTCTTGCAGTAATCATCGCAGGTGAGGCGAAGACCTGGGCAGACGCGCGGTTCCTTTTTCGAGCAGTAGTCATCGCACTGGAAACACAGTGGTACGCGAACACACGGCTCTTTCTTGGAGCAGTAGTCATCCGGGCACCAACGACCAATGCAATCAGGTACCGGCTGGCAATCCAACAATCGATGAAACGGGTTACCCGCCGAAGCAGTCAGACAGCTGATGACGCAACTCAAGAAAACTGCAAGTCGACATGTCTCATTCATCGGTTTCGTCCTCGTTGGGTCGGCTTTGACGCTGAGTACAGGAATTATTTGCCAGCGTCCAGCTAGGAGCCGACGCGAACGCAGTGCTTGGCGTCGGCTCCGGGGAGTAGCATTCGTTTCTAGCGTTTCCCTGACAGATCCTTATTCGTCTTTGGGCACCGGCGGCAACATCAATTCGTCGTCCTGGTCCGGATCTGCTTGGTCCGGATCTGCTTGGTCCGGAACTGCTGGGTCCGGATCTGCCGGGTCGGGATCTGCCGCTTTCGGCTCGGCAGCCGGTGCAGGCTCAAGCTGATCGGCACGCGCGGCATCGTCACCCATCGGAACGGGCACCGATTCAATCATGCCATCGCCTCCGCCACCGCGGATGCCGTAGCGGATTTCCCAGCCACCACCGATTGCCCTGTAGGTAGCGATCAGACTGTTAGCCAACACGCCCCTGAGTTTGAGCCAATGTGTCCTGGTCGGTGACCAGAGCGGCTTGCAGGGAGAAAACACGGTTATAGTCGGTCGCTCCCTCCTGGTATTGGGTCAGCGCAATGTCGACCGATTCGGATGAAGCATTGACGGCGTCGTTCAAGGACTGCAATCGTTGCTGCGTCGTCAGGAAAGAATTGATCGCATTCTCTGCTTCGGTGTTTGCATTGAGCACGGTTTGTTGGTAGTTGACGGCAAGCTCTTGAAACGCCGCATCTTGCAGCCGCACGTTGTTAATCAGGCGACCGTAGTTCAGAAAGTCCCAGGTGAATCCGGGTGAAACCGCTCCGGTAAAGCTATCCGAATTGAACAGATGTCTAAACTTGTCGGCACGCAGTGCAACCGACCCGGCGATTGAAAGCTGCGGCAACAAGTCCGCGGCAGCCACGCCAATCGCAGCGCTCTGGGCGGCAACCTGGCGTTCCGCCGCCCGTACGTCGGGACGGCGACGCAGCAGGTTGGCAGGAACGCCTACCACCACATCGGCGGGCGGCGTTGGAACGGGGCGCTCCCCAAGTTCCGGTGTCAAATCACGTGGGGGAATGCCCAGCAGGACGCACAGCGCGTTGTTGGCTAGGCGAATCTGATTTTCATACAACGGAATCAACTGTGCCGTGGTGGCCACGACGCTCTCCGCCTGAGTCACATCCAGTTTCGTGGACTCTCCAGCCTGGTAACGCACTTTGGCTAATTCGAGCGAGCCTTTTTGGATCTTGACGTTCGATCGCGCGTATCGCAGTTGCTCCTGCGCTGTGCGCAGGTCGACGTAAGCCGTTGCTGTTTCAGCAAGCAGCGAAATCAGCACCGCATCGTAGTCTTCGACCGAGGCGTCCAGGCTGGCGTCGGCCGATTCGATATTGCGTCGGAACTTGCCCCAGAAATCAAGCTCCCAGAACATGTTCGCTCCGATCTGCCAGTCATCCACGGTCAATGGCAGTAGTCCACCGGCGATGTTCTGGCTGTTCTGGTTTCTCGAGTAACTGCCAAACGCACTTTGCTGCTGCGGAAAGAAGCCGCCGACAGAGATCGCGCGGATGTAGCGTGCCTGCAAGACACGGAGGCCAGCAGCCTTCAAATCCAGGTTCTGCGAGTAGGCTTCTTCCATCAAGCCATCCAGCAGCGGATCGTTGAACACCCGCCACCAGTCCGCGTAATTGGGCAGCTCAGTGCGGACTCGCTCGTCGTATTGATCGATCCAGCTGGCGGCCACGGGCGCGGCGGGCTTGCGGTAATTGGGGCCGACCTTGAATCCTTTGCGGACGTAATCCTTGCACGAACCGAGATATTCGCGACAGGGACTCAGGGCCGTACATCCCGAAAAGAAGCCCAAAATGAGAACCGCTACCGGCAGAAGTAGCTGCCGGCCTGAGTCTCTTACAATGGGATTGAGAGGGTGAAGTTCTTTTTCGATGCGATCAGAATTCGTCAATGGAACGTCCCTATTCCAAATCAGGCTAAAAGCGCAGGAGAGTCCTTTCTCGCACTTACCTTGATTCATCGATCAAATGACGTTGAAACCTGACGATTGCCCTCAATGTGGCACGAGATGTGACCAAGCCTTGTTCAGACGTGCCGAGGATGGCGATTATGCTGCTCAGCCGAACGGTTCTTGTCGTCGTCTCGCCGCGATAGCACCGGTTCATTTCAAGCCGCAGTCTGCTCCAAGATGCTAGATGCGGAGAGGCTGTGATTCATCGTCACAGCTCGTTCCGCGATGGGCTTGATTGCGTAACACGGCGGTAACGTCACAGGGTCCGCAATCCTGTCGACCGTGCTATAACTGCTTGACGTTTCAACCCTCTTTCATCAACTATCTGAAAGGAACGCAAGAGATGGCTATTGAACTGATTGAAAACGCCGAAGCGAAATCTCTGGAAGTCAAAATCAGCGGCAAGTTGTCTGCCGAGGATTACGAGATGCTTGAGCCCGGCGTGGAAAAGTTGATCGGTGACTCTGGCAAGATCAGGATCTTGTTCGTCATGAGTGATTTCCACGGCTGGGATTTGGGCGCGGTCTGGGAAGACATCAAGTTCGCAACCAAGCACTGCCACGATATCGAAAAGGTCGCGATGGTGGGCGAGAAGACATGGGAAAAGTGGATGGCTACCATTTGTAAACCCTTCACCCTGTCCTCGATCAAGTACTTCGATGCTGGTCAAGAGGCGGAAGCCCGTCAGTGGCTGGCTAGCTGAACATGCTCAACGCCAGCATCGTCATTGTCGCGCTACTGGCAGGTGCCGGAAACCTCATTCTGGTATGCGGCCGTTCACTCAGCGCACAGGTTTCGCCGCGACTACGACCCGCGGCAGAAACGCCAAGTCAGACCAAAACCGACCCAATATCCTTCCAGCGATGCGATCGTGGTCGAAAACTGCTGCGTTTCCTTGAACATCCCGCCGGCGTACAGGTCAAGATCAACGCCGGGAAGCACGTCGCGAACGCCGAAGCCGCCCGTGATACGATGCTGCGGAATCACGGCGAGTTGAGCCTGAATGTATTGAATGTGGTCGACGCCGCCTGGCGGTAGAACTCCACCGGCGGTGTCGGGAACGATTGGCCGCATGGGGTTCTCGTTGTAGGCATAGCCGGCTCGAATTCGGCAACGGCAATTCGGCGAGTACTGCGCCCGCACTGAATCGCCCATTGATCGACGTAGATCGCTCGGAAGAAATCGGTGTCGGAGTAGTTCTGGTAGACCGCGTCGACCGATAGCAACAACTTGCCATCCATCAGGCTGTTGTTCGATATCCCCAGGCCCAAGATCTCCGGTCGGTCCACCGAAACGTCCAAGAACGGTGTGGGAACGTTAGGAAAACGAATCAGATTCTCGAACGTATAGCCGACTTTCGATTTCCAGTAGAGCCCGAATGATGTGTCAACCGGCAACTGGTAGGTGAATCCTACGCCGCCGCGGATCCCATAATCCGAGGACGCTCCGGTGATGCCCACGAAGGGGCCATCCAACGTGGCAGTGCTCAGCATGAATGTGCCCAACCACTGAAAGCCGGTCCGTCAAATCGACGCCGACACCGCTGAGGATGTCCAGCGCGACGATGGAGACGTGAGTTCCGTTGGACTGTGGCACTTGGCGGAAGTCCCCTGCGGCACCCGCGCCGGCCATCAGGCCAAGTCCAGTCGTCACGGGGAATCCCATCGCGTTGAAGTCTTGCGTGACGCCGATGTTCGCACCGGCGACACCCTGGGCATCCGACTTCGTCTGCGGAAAGGCGGTCACACCGAGTCCCGGCAGATCAGCGGTCTGCGTGATGTTGTAAGTCGGCTCCATCCAAGCGCTGCCGAACCCGAATTGCGTCCCGCGGAACTGAGTCAGTGTGGCCGGGTTACCGTTGATCGATGATTGCAGGTCTTGCGGTCTGGCGATGCTGGCTCCGGCCATCGCACCGGATGCCGGCATCACATTGTTCAACAGTTCGATGCCGAAGCTCTGGGCATTGGCCGTATTGACGCTCAGCGCCCATGCAAAAACCGACAATCCGATACAAACCAACCTTCTTAACATCGCGGGCCTCCTGCCGTCGCTAGAACCAATTGCAGGCGACTGATCCTTCGCACCCGCTTGATATGCCTTATCGATGCTTTCGACGCGAACGCCCGATTTGGTTCAACCCAATGGAAGCTGCCCAGGTCAAATACCTAGTCGCAAGTCGGTCAAGCGGAACGACCCATAAAGCCTGACATGACGAAGAACAAAGCCGTGTTTCGCTCCGCCAACATGCCACGCGCGTGATGTCGGTGGAGCGAAATACGACTTTAGAAACTGAATTGAATCTGAGTGCGATAGAGCCAACCGCGGTCGCCGGGAACGATATCGAGTGCCGAGGAGTTGATCGGCGCCCCATCCAGATGAGTCACGTCAGCGACGGCCTTGGCATGGTTGCCACGGAAATACCACGCCAGTCCAGCGGCTACTTCGTCCGTACTCTGCTGGGTCACGCCCAACGTCCCCGAGTTGCCGACCACGCGTGACCAGCGGCCCAGCAGTTGCACTTTTTCCGGAACGACAAAGTAGCCCAACTGGTACCAGAATCCATGGTCAAACAGATCAGGAATCGTAGCGCCTTGGAAATCATTGATGTTACGAAAGTAGTACTCAAGCGATGTCGACCATCCGTGTAGCTTCAGCGATGCGTCGACCGCAAACTGAGTCACCGCGTAGCTGTCGACCGCGGCGGGCAAAATCGACGCCAGCGTGTTTCCCGAATCAACGACTCGAGGAATATTGAATTCGGTCGTGCCGATCCGGTTGATGGTGGTCGCCGCGAAGGCACAACCGACTCGCATGGCAAGACGATCGTGATTCTCGAAGTCGGCTAGCTCACTGCTTCCCCAGGTGCCGATCGGGTATCCCATAACGCGGCATGAATAGGCGAAATTATCATCCAGATCACCGCTGTTGCCCGTCTCCGCTCCGCCCGTCACGAAACCGTTGAACAGGGCTGTTTCCCATTCGAAGGGAAAGCGCATCCGGTCGGACTTTCCGTACAGACCCCAGGCTAAACTGCGATTGACGTCAAAATAGATGCTCGAGGTCGAGCGGTCCGTGAACTCGAACTGACGCCCGGATAGCCAGCGAGCCATCGTGAACGGCATTTTGAACTGTCCGGTGCGAAACCCGAGCGTTCCCTTGTCCAACCCCAACTGGGCATGACCAAAGTCGTAGCTCAGGTAGTAGTCCAGCAAACGCATGTCGTTACCACTGCTGCTGCGACCGTCTAATTGCACGAGGTAAGCAAAGTCCGGTGTGAACGCGTGCCCTGAAAAAACGATCCGCGCACGTTTGAGCTGAAACTGATTGAGATTCTTATTGGGTGGATCCACGTCCGAGGCGGTGTAGCGAAGTTGGCCCCATCCATTGAGTTGCAAGCGATAGGGGAAGTTCGAGGTTCCCAGATCAAGGTTGCGTCGGCTGGCGATGACAAAGCCGTCGTCGTACCCGACCTTGACGTCACGTAGCCAGTCAAAATCATCCCCGCTGGCTGATGAGCCGCTGCTGCAGTTGCACGAACGATCTGCCTGCCAGCCTTCACAAGGCTCGAGATGGCAGTAGCTGGCAGCGGTCACCAAACCTCCGTCGATCAACCCCTCTTCGGCGAGCGCGCAGTGCTGTACGCAACACAGGACAAGCCCAAGGCCGATCGTGAATGCGATCGCAAAACGCATAAATGGAATCCGTCGACAGAGTTGGAATTAACCCGACTACTGGTTCATCGACCATAACCGTCATACCCCGCAATACACTCAGCAATGTGCTGTCTGTTCGGGTTTGGCAAACAATGCGGATGAAGTAATCTTCGCGGTTCCGGACCGAGGAAGAAGATAAGCGCATCTGCCGCTTGCTCTTGCTGCGAGTAGATCATCTCGCCTCGCAACGTCCCATACGGCACAATCCGCCATCCGCCCGCCTTGTTCCAGGACAGTCCCTCCAGAGAAACTCCGCACAGGTGCGGCAAGCCCTCACAGGTTTCCTTTCCGCTGTCGGGGCAAGTCGCATCGTAGGCCGGGAAGCCATTACACGCGTCGATCGCCTCGTAGCTGGCCGGCTGCACACCGCCAGTTTTCGTCTGAGTTCCAGGGCCGTGATTCCGTTCCTTCCGCAGCGTCCGGATCTCGTTCTCCAGCCGCTCTAGCGTTTGGTTGAACTCTTGCCACGCACTGCGACGCCTGTCATTCGGCCCGCAGAGCCGACTGACGATGGAACACTTAGCAACGAGCGGTAAATAAGTGTCTGATTGTCGTGGATCGCTCCGCGATCCAACGTTGGATCGCGGAGCGATCCACGACACTAACTAATCGCACCTTGCTTACCTCTGGAAGCTGCCATCCCAACGGTTGCGACCAACATGTACCGTCATCTATCCTCAATTCTTAACGAGCCGCCTAGCCGCAATCAGAGCTCAACTTGAGATCAATCGTGCTTCGTGCACCCCGATGGTTTGCAATTTACAAGACGACCGGGCGGCGGTTTGTCCTTAAGAAGTTGACGATGGCGGCAAGATTCGGCGGCTGGAAGCGAAGTGTTTTCTGGCCATTCCTTACGAAGTGGAGTGCTGCCAGCACGTGACTCACTCGGATTTTTCCATGAAAGCCCGTCGATTCTATCTGTTTACGTGCCTGTCAATTCTGGGCGTGCTATTCGCCGCGATTGCGTCGTTGTTCATGTTTTTCGATCCAGACGCACCCAAACGCCATTGGCCCAAGTTACAAACAGCATTCGAGTCGAGCACATCGGTCGCAGTCAGGGTCGGCCCCAACGTGCGTGTTTCAGTCAATGAACTTGAAGAGAACTATTGGGAGTGCGTCTCAGCCTGCGACCCGGCTGATCCACTGAGGCAATGCGCCGCGGCAATGCTGATGCGAGCCGATCCCCAAAGGGACATCGTCGTTTTTTTCTCTCACGATGGTGGCTTGTCCTGGCACGAAGCCTTGCATGTGGTTTGTCCTGCTGGGCATGCGTTGAACGATCCGACGATCGCGGTTGGGCCTGATGGCACTGCTTACCTCGCCTACATGGATGTCGATCAGGAAGCTTCAAGTCGCAGCGGGAACGTGGGGGCGATTGTCTTCCTGTTGTCGTCCGACGGCGGCAAGACCTGGGAATTGCGATCACGGTACCCAGGCTACGTTGATCGACCCTGGCTTGCAGTAGATACTTCATCAAGCAAGTATCGCGGAAGAATCTACTGCCTTGGCCAAGTTGAACCGCGTGACCAACACGGCGAGATTACCCATGCAACGCCGATTCTACTCGTGTCTGAGGACGGTTTAGCCAGCTTTTCGGAAGTACTGTTTCCTCACCAGGGTCGCCAGATGCTCAACTGTCGACCGGCCCGTCCGGTCGTGTTCTCAGATGGCACCGTGATGTTGGCGTACATGGATCAGTACCTCAAGAAGAAAATTCGTGGATGGCCTCGCCCTGCGATCTATATTGCCACAACCAACGATGGGGGATCGTCATTTGAAGCCCAGGCACAAGTCAATACCCGATGGTGGCACGACGACGTGTCATCGTCGCCGAACTCACCCGCCGGTGCCGAGTTCCCTCAACTGGCCGTCGACACGGGAAGCCGCTTTGCCGAGCGAGTGTATTGCGTCTGGCCCGACGGAGATGAACTTCAGGATGCAACTCGTATCTTCTTTTCGGTCTCCGACGACCGCGGCGGCAGTTGGTCCCGGCCAGTCGTGCTCAGCGAACAGTCTCTTGCGGCAAGCGGCGATAAGACTTATGTATCGTGGATGCCTTCAATCAGCGTCAACAAGCTTGGGTATGTCGCCGTAAGCTGGTATGACCGCCGCGGACTTCCAAGAACACGGATAGAGCGATTACAAGACGGGAATGGACTCTTGCGTACCGTAAGCGAGGGCTGGAATGTAAGGCTGCGAGTATCGACCGATGGGGGTGCAACATGGCAGCCAAGCGTTGTGCTTAACGAACAGCCCGGACAGGGAAGAATTCACGTCGGTCACACTGCCGGCCTTGCTGCTGCACTTGACGGCCGCTTTCACGCAAGCTGGATCGACAATCGATCCGGGGAAAACGAAATCTGGACTGCGAGTATCTTAGTGGAGCAGAGTCCTTGAGCCTCGCGTGCTTACAGAGCCATGTAGCCTTCTACCCAGTGGTATGACTAGGCTAGGCTCTGACATCGCTAGGGACGAGCCGATGTTCAAGGCCTCTGTTCAAAACGCTTGGCTTATCTTGGGCCGCATGCTTGGGTAAACCTTTTTGTCAGCTCGCGCGATGGTCCAGCTCCGGGTACGGAGACGGTAAGGGCGTCGTGCCTCCCCTGAAATCCCATGTCACTTTGCTTCCCAACTCCGCTCGGATGCATCGACGAATGTCGCTTAGTTTTCTGTAAGTGATTTGCAGTAAACGACCTCCGCTGGAGTTGACTGGACGATCCAAACTGGCTGCGGCCGCCCTCAGGCGGCACTCATGCGTCGGGTCCATCGGAGACATCAAGGTGGCGAAACCCGCCCTAACGAATCGCGTTGCCTCAGAATTGGTCGGCCGCGGGCGGATCCGTTGTACTCTTCGCGCGACGTCGTGCCACGGCGTCCTTGATCTTGGCCTCGCGAGCTTTGAGTCGTTCGACTCGTTCTCGGTAACGTTGCTCAAGCTCACTGAGCGTCCTTTCGCGTTGCCGGATCTTGTCGCTGGCGAGCCTGATTTTTCGTTCTCGTTGCTCGATCATCGCACGTAGTTCGTCGGTGGCCTCGGGGAGCGAGATCTGCAAGTCGTCGTCCGATTGCGACTCAAATGCCGGGGCATCGTCCAGGCTCAGATCGTCGGTCGGGAACGTGGAAACCTTCATCCTCTTCAAATTCAGCGATTTGTTCATCGTCCATCGCATCCAGAGCGTCGTCGTCAATTTCGGAAATGTCCTCTTCTTCCCGCGCAGCGATCTTTGGGTCCTGTTTGCCAAAGGCAAGCAGCCAGTGCGGCTCGATGAAGATCATGTTGGCGACAATCATCATCGTGCCAAACGTGATCATGCCCAGGAACATCGCAATGCCACCGTGTACCGCCACCGCAATCAACAACACAATGGGCCGAGTCAGCCGTGGCCACACCAACGCACAATAAAAGACTTCCCAGAACACGGTTACGTGCGTGAGCGCCGAAAACAGCATCGGATAAGGAGGCCATCCAGGTCATGTCCAACGACTGATACTCGTAGTTGCCGACGGCGAACCAGACCGCCGTGCCGTCCCACCACGCTTCGCCTCGAGCTTTCGCCAACCCGCCAAACAGATAGATCACGCAGAGATGCATCTGAAAAAGACGGGTCGCAACGTTCGCCGCAACACTCGGTCCGAGCCTCGGGCAAGAGGAACTGGAGTGCACCGACTGGAACGCGCGTCGCTCTGCGAATATCTTTCGCAACCAGGCGTCGACGGAATAGCAGCTGCCGCAGGGCGAGATCATCAAGTACATCACCGCATAGGTAACGATTTGGTCCAAGTCCAAACAGTGCACCGGTGAGACGATGAAGATACATCAGCTGCAAGAACCAGGCTGCAGGCGCGGTGATTCGCGTCATGAACCCAACCATGAACGCAAACGTCACGGCGATCGCCGTGAACAAATGATGAACCCACAGCAGAAACGGACCACTGATCCACCACAAATAACTACGAGCGAGGTCGGGCGGCGACAAAGGCACCGTCATGGAGTTGTCGGGCCGTGTCATTGTTGATCCAGGCATTCTCGCCCAGAAACGAAGTCAATTCGGTGGCCAACACGAGAGTGCAGTACAGCAGCATCGCTCCCGTGAGTATCCGTATCACTGCCAGCGTATTGGGTAACTCGGGCGTGAACCAGAATCGATCCCAGCGTTCCAACAAGAATCCAACCAACAACGATCCTGCGATTCATGCCGCATTCGCATTCATCGTGATTCCTCCGATGAATTCGTTGCATGTTCATCGCCAGCCTGGCGGGGCTACCGGTCGCTTGTCGTTGTTCTTGACGGAATCATTCGGCTCGCTCGGTCGAGTCCTCCGATTGGTTTCCGCCACCGGTGATATTCGAGCCACATTGCCGGTGCTTTCTGACTCAGCACTCTCGAGAGCGGCGGAGGGCTTTGCAACTCGAGCCGGCGGCGGAATCGTTTCCGGCGGACCCAGCGGGGCATCCAGGCCCTGGTCTAACAACACGATATACAGACCTCTCGTCATTCAACGCGATCGGATCACGGACGTAGTCGACGAAGTTGGGGATCAAATGCTCGATCCTGCGAATCGCAACGTCCTTGCCCTCGTTTTCATGTTTCAAGTGATTGCCACGATCGATTGCCGCACGTGCTCGTAACGCGCCCTCAATCGAGCCCACTCGTCGGCGGCAACCGGGTCCAGCGTCGATCAGTTCTTGCGGCGGACCGGGCGGCTGATAGATCTCGGTCGAGATATTCCGCCAACATGAAATGACGGTGATACTTCAGTCGTGGCCATTGAGCGTCGAGATTCGGATACATCGATCTCGACTCATCTGGCCGTCCGCATCGGTGACGGCAACCTGGATCAAGTGAGCTCGGGCCTGGATCGGGAGCGAAAAACGCATAACCGCGATCGAGATACAGGAATTCGCCGTAGCCTTCGACGGGGCGGAGCAGGGCACGACCGAAGGCGAGCCCCCAAAGCGTCCGCTGGCCTGAAAGGCAAGCGGCGGCATAGAACACCGCCATCAAGATGCCCAATGATCAGCACACTGAATACCGCTTTCAGCCAGGTTTTGGGCGATTTGCTCGTCAGTCCGGCACCGTCTCGGGTCTCCTCCGTGCTGCGGATTCGCCACATCGGGCGACGTCGTGCATTCGCTGTAAATCGGTATCGTTACCATGGTCAACGATCGAAGGCGAATTCCTCCGAGAAGGTACCGGACGTTTCTTTCCCGCCTAATCCAAATCGCGGGGGATTTCCTTTCCCTCTACGTTAACTCGACCTCGCGCGATGTATAGACGTGATCCTGTTTCCTGCCAACATCTATCGCCATTGGATATCTGTCAACAAAAAAAGCCGCACCCCAAAGGATGCGGCTTCGTTTTTGAGCAAATCGTGACGATCGACTACCGCTGTGCGACCGTATCCCCACCAGCAAAGTCGAACTTCAGTTCGTTCGTGGAGCCGGCGACAACGTCGATGGTACGTTCCTTGCGTGACGCTCTTGCCGGCGATCTCTGCAGTGACCTGGACCTTGTAGTCCGACCACTGCTCACCGGGCTTCAGGAAGGACGTACGGAACGTGCGGATCTCGCCCGATCCCGCGGTCTTGTTACCGGCGAGAGAAACCTCAGCATCCGCAGGCACGATCAATTTGACGACTGTCGTCAACTTCTGCGGCTGCTCGGTCTCAGTGACGTCTTCAGCCTCGGGCTCTTCCTCGACTGCCGGAGGCTCGAACTCGAGCCGCTCGGTCTTGCCACGACGTAGCTTGACCTGTTTGCTGTCAGTGATGAATTTACCGTCCGCCTCGTAGTCAACTTTTACGACGTATGTGTAGACGAAACCGTCTTTCAACCCACGCGACATGAATTGACGAACGGTTCCGCTGCTGCTGGTCGAATGACCATTGACGGTCACCTTGGCTTGTTCGCTAGGAACAGCCACCGTCAATAACGCAGCGTCCTCTTCAATCGCCGGCTCCGCTTCCGCGACTGGCTTGCTGGCCTCGTAACGCGAGTTGTCAACAATCGATCTGGATGGGGCCGTGGCGTTGCTGCAGCACGGCTGGCAGCAGTTGCGTTGATGGGAGCGGCGTGAATACCGGGTAAGACGATTGAACCACGGGTGACTCGTAAGACGCAGTCGCTCCCATGGAAACACTGTGCAGCCGCGTAGGGGGAGTAGGAGCGTAAACGGGGGCCTCGTACGATATCGGTCCGCCACTGCTGCCACCAGTCGATCCGCCGCTGCTGCCACCACTCGATCCGCCGCTGCTGCCACCACTCGATCCGCCGCTGCTTCCACCACTCGATCCGCCGCTGCTGTGGGCCGCCCTGCGGGCACGAATGCGAGCCCCAATCCGCCAGCGGAAGACGCGCCCGGATGCGTTGCAACAACCCGACGCGACCACCGGATGATCCGCCTGAAGATCCGCCTAATGAACCACCAGAAGATCCGCCTGATGATCCGACGATCCACCTGAAGATCCACCTGAAGATGCCGCTGCACGCTTTGCTCGCAGATGACTCAGTAAGCCACCGCCGCGCCGAGGACAAGCCACCGCCGGAGCCGTAGCTGCCACCACTCGATCCGTAACTTCCGCCACTCGATCCGCCACTGGATCCGTAACTTCCACCACTACTCCCCAAGGAGCCGCCCCATGATCCGCCAGCTTCGACGGACTGCGACAGGCCGACCGCCGCAATCAAGGCAACTACGTAAGCAAAAACTCGATAATGTCTCATGCTGTAAAAGTCCTCCGCACTTTTGTGGTAACTCACGGCTGACCCCGCTAGATGGTGACGTAGGCCGTAGGATAGCAACACATTTGCGTCGATCAAGAAGATGAGGCAGATTTTGCTTAACAGGAGGCGTTCTAGATAAAAGCGGCAAAATGTAGCGACTGCCAATTTGCCAGCAAAAAGTTCGTATTTTGTCCTCAGTCAACCCGCCGGAGCACAATTTCGTCGAAATCCGCCCTCCCGGTGGCCCCGAACAGACCGACGCGGAGGATCGCTTCTCGGGTGGCTACCGGTACGCGAATCAACCGGCTCGATTCGCGCCACGATCGCGATCCACGAAACGGGCCAATCCAAAAAGTGCCCAGGTCGCGGCGAAGTTCGTCGTACAGACTGATCGCGACCATTGGCATCGACTCTGCATCGGGACCTTTCTTGACGTCACTCGGTTCTCACTCGACCGCTCAATCGAAGCATCGCGACCTCGCGCCCGTCAACGGCGATCCCTTGCAGCAAGTGAGAATTCAATCCAGGAGTTTCGTTTTCAAACCTCGCGTACCGGTCACCTTGCGGCGCATGACCGTCCTTGGCGTTCGATGAGATTTGCTTGACTTGGCGGCCGTAATACCAACCGGGCACGAAGTCAACCATATCGGTTTGTTCTCCGGATGGCACCAACTCGAAGTCACCGTTGACCGCTTGCGGGTTAGCGGGATCGGGTTTCTTCTTGCGATTCTCTTCCGCTTCACCGGTCATCGGGACGAATAGCGTGGGCCGCAGTGCCTGTTGCTGCAGCTTGCCATTCTTTTTGGTCATCCGAAACAGCGTTTGTTGATACCGTTGGCCAACCGGTATGATCATCTGACCACCTTCGCGAAGTTGTTCAACCAACGGCTTCGGAACCGATTCGGGACTGCACGTGACGATGATCTTGTCGAACGGTGCAGCCTCGGGCCAACCGAGAAACCCGTCGCCGATCGCGGGTCGAAACATTTTGATAACCCAGCCGTTGCAGCGTCTCCTCGGCACGTTCGCCCAGAGTCCGCGACGATCTCGATCGTGTAGACATGTTCGACTAGCGGGCTAAGCACGGCTGCTTGATATCCGCTGCCGGTACCGATTTCCAGCACTTTATCGGTCGGCTGCGGGTCAAGTGCTTCGGTCATCAGCGCGACAATAAAGGGACTGCTAATCGTTTGCGAGTTGCCGATCGGCAAAGCCATGTCAAAATAAGCTCGATCACGCTGGCTCTTGGGTACAAACTCGTGCCGCATGGTCGATCGAATCGCATTCAGCACTCGCGTGTCGGTGACTCCGGCTGTTTTGATTCGGTCATTGACCAATCGATCGCGTGCTTCGGCGTACCGATCTTGCGCAACGAGATCACTTGCCGACGGCTGGCAAAGCGCGACAAACAGCAGCCAAGACGCGGAAAAACGATGCCGTTTCAGATCCATTACTTTCCAGCTCGCAAAAAGACCGGCAATCCGAACACGTCGCGGAACAGGCCGGCGTTTTGCCGCATGGCGATCTGCTCCAAGGAAACGTCGTCGACGCCGGGCACATGAATCACCAGGCGTTTGCCCTCACGCAAGCACTCGATTTCGCGAATGCGACCGCTGCGCGTGTCATCCAACGCAATCGCCAGCCTCAGGATGGACGCCAGCTTGGAGACCACGACGCGTTCTTCGCGATCAAGCGTCCCGTAATCTTCGTGCGATGATTGCGGCGAAGCCCGCCGGTGATACCGAGCGACCAATCCAACTTGCAGCAATTCGTCTTTGGACAAACCGAACAGTTCGCTGTTGCGAATCACGTACAAGCGAGTGTTTGTGATTACTTCGCACGTTGATCAGCGTGCCGATCTCGTGCAGCAGGGCCGCAACATACAGAATGACTTCGTGACGACTATCCAATCCATGCTCCTGTTGGAGTTGATCAAACAGCTTGCGGACAAGTTCGGCGACACTGTCGCGCGTGCATTTCGTCAAAGCCAAATCTTCGTCCCAGCGAAATCGCTGATCTCACAATCTGGTTGCGAAACTCAGCCGTCCAACTGCCACCGACCGCCATGTCGTGCAGCAGCCCATCGCGCAGGTTTGTATCGGACACAAACAACTTGGACAGCCCAAAGTTCTTCGCCGTCATCGTGTATGCCAATAGCGCTGACGCCAACGTCTCCGCTTCGATGAAAGTGGCACCAAAACGCCGCACGATGGTATCTTCGTCCAGCGACAAAACCTCGTCGGTGAATTTCGCCAACTGATCCGTCGGCAGTTCCGCCAGCGACGCTCGGTCCCAGTTTCCCAACAATTGGTGCGCGGCGAAACGGATATCGCCGCCCAAAGCAACCAAATGAATCGTCGAATCTGTATCAACTTGTTCGTTGATCTGCACCAGAGTTCGGCGAATATGACTTTCCATCAACGATCGTCTTCGCGTCACACTTGGCCGCGCAGCATCCAAGGTTTGCCGCAGCCGCAATGAACCCAAACGATACGTTTGACTCTGCAGCACATTTCCGCCTCGAACAATGAGCATTTCCGTGCTGCCGCCACCGACTTCGATGACAACACACCTGCCGTTCGCCAAATCCGGGTGCGACACCAAATGGGGGGTCACCCCCATGTAGGTGATCCGATTCACTTCGGCGGCGTCGATCGGTTCGACGTTGAAACCGGTTACGATGAATACTCGATCCGTGAAGGCCAGACGATTCGAGGCTTCGCGGACGGCTGATGTGGCAACGACGCGAACATCATCCGGCGATGTGATGCCGTATTCCAGCAAAACCCGTCGATATTGATTCAGAATTGCCGCCGACTTTTCGACGCTTTTTCGACTCAGGCGACGATTTGCGAAGGCTTCGCGCCCCAAATCCACTGACTGTACCAGCGTATCGAGCGTGCGAACTTCGCCTCCTTCGTCGATTTCTGCGATCGCCATTCGAATGCTGGTCGCCCCAATATCGATCACGGCCACCGGTCGCGGCGCCACTTGCGGATCACAATCGGCCGGTGCGACGAACAGGATGAGCCATGGTGAAATCAATCGCCGGAAAAGTTGCAGCCGGAAAGAGAGCAAGTTGATTGGAACTCTCTAATCATACGATTTGGGCCCGGATCGGCCCACCGTTAATCGGCTTCCGCATCCAAAACCATCGATTCTAGCGTCACATTGTCGCGATTTTTGTCGACTCTTCGCCAAACAATGGCGAGCACCGTCCCCGTCAACATGCATCCAAAGGTGGAACGCAGCCAACCAAAATCACACCCGCCGCTATCTCTTCCGGCATCGGAATCAATCGCGTCGCCAGCCAGGCAGCCACAGGCATGACCAGAATCTGAGTTGCCAC
The DNA here is from genome assembly GCA_963714715.1 of Pirellulaceae bacterium. Classification (GTDB taxonomy): domain Bacteria; phylum Planctomycetota; class Planctomycetia; order Pirellulales; family Pirellulaceae; genus JBFJVZ01. The sequence goes on from CAVQPV010000030.1 coordinate 17,911, forward strand.
GCCCAGCACGACCCACCAAGGTCGACTACGAAGCGGTCGCAGTTCATCGGGTCGAACGAGCGTGCCGAGGCAAAACATCGTGACCACGATCAACGACCACAATAAATGGCGTCGGAGCGACGAAGGGGTCAAACCCGACTTCCTCCGCCGGCCAAACGAGTGCTAAGCCCGACGTGAGAATCAGCCAGAAAAGCAACGAACCGGTAACGGACAGCGTCCGTGCGAGCGGGGATGACGGTTGCTCGTCCGGAGTTCAAGACAGAACTCCAAACCGGCGCAGTACGTCGGCCGCCTGGGTGCCGCCCTAGACACTGCGCTGCCTGCCAGCCGCGATCGATCGCAGCTTGAACATTCTCGGCTCGGTCATCCAGAAACAAAATTCGGCTCGGTGCCACACCCGCCGCTGCTTCGGCAGCAGCGTAAATCCGCGGATCGGGCTTCATCGCACCAACCTCGAAGCTAAGGATCGCAACGCCAAATCGACCATCCATCACCGACCAGTTTTGACCGCACAATCCAGTCCCAGTGGGCATGGCAGGTATTGGACAAGATTCCCATGCGTCGCTACGCCTACTGGTGCTGAGCAAGACGTCTCGTCATCGATTCGATCGGCGTGAACATGTCGCTGACCGCATCCAAAATCTCAGCCGTCGGCATTTGCTGTGTCGCTCAAGCTCCAAGTCGCCTGCGCACCGAATCAGCGAACTGATCACCGCTGACTTGGCCCGTGCTCGAATCGATCTTGTATACCACTTTCAAAGATGGCCGCTTTGGCTTGCCCGACATCGATACCAAATCGCTCGACAACGTTATTGCAGGCGATCTCCGGGTCGAACGATACCAGCACGTTGCCGAGATCGAAATAAACAAACTCGATGTCGATCCTCGACTCATAGTTTCCGAATCCGCAGATTGCGATACCAAGCCTCCGTTGGCTTACCACTGTGAATCTGCAGCCCGATGATGCCACTGCGGGGAATCTTGTCGTCCTGCTCGGTGAAATCGATTGTCTTTTCGCCATTGAGAAAAATCTGAATGTGATTGCCGACCGCGCGAACTCGAAGCTCGTTCCACGTTCCCTCTTTCACGACTCGCTTGGCGAGCTCCGGATCGGGCTCGGCCAACATCTTGTTGCGACGCGACTCGTCGTACAAAGCTCCCCAGACCGGCCGATTCCAGGCCGTCCGCCGATGTCGGCTTGATAGCCGGAGACCTCGGTGCTGCCTTCGACACGCTTGCGATCGAAACTGAACGCCCGCGTTGTTACCTTCGCCGACCAACTTGGCTTCCAGTCGCAGCTCAAAATCGCCGTACGCCTCGTCCGTACACAAAAACTCGTTGTGCGGGATCGGTTGATCCAGTCGCCCTGCGACAATTGAGCCGTTTTCGACGCGAAAGAACTGGTCGTTGCCGTTCCAGCCCGACAACGTTTTGCCATCAAACAACGGCTGACGAGTGCTCCTCGAAGTCTTCCGCCGACACCGAAAACACGGTGACCAACAGACAAACCAGAACCAACATCGAGCGAACCATCTCACTGCCTCACAAGTCAAAAAAGGTGCGTCCTTTGTCAAACCGATCTCCGGTGATCATAATCGGTGCCCCTCGACCGGGAGAGAACCGCCCACGATCGTCCACCCAAAACGACGCTATTCCCCATGTCAGAACTGAACAAATACAGCAGCCGAATCACGCAACCGAAAAGCCAAGGTGCCTCGCAAGCGATGCTCTACGCGACCGGCATGACCCGCGAGGACATGGACAAGCCGCAGGTGGGAATCGGCAGCGTTTGGTACGAAGGCAACAGCTGCAACATGCATTTGCTGGATTTGGCGGCGGAAGTCAAAAAGGGCGTCGAGGAAGCCGGCCTGGTCGGGATGCGGTTCAACACGATCGGCGTCAGCGACGGCATCTCGATGGGCACCGAGGGGATGAGCTTCAGCCTGCAGAGCCGCGATCTGATCGCCGATTCGATCGAAACGATCATGGGCGCCCAGTGGTACGACGCATTGATCGCGCTGCCCGGATGCGACAAGAACATGCCGGGCTGTCTGATTGCGATGGGGCGTCTGAATCGCCAGTCGATCATGGTCTACGGCGGGCACGATCAAACCCGGACACGCCAACAACGAGAAACTGGACATCGTCAGCGCCTTTCAGTGTTACGGCCAATTTCTCGCCGGACAGATCAGCGACGAAGAACGCCAAGAAATCGTCCAGACATGCCTGTCCCGGGGCCGGTGCCTGCGGCGGCATGTACACCGCCAACACGATGGCGACCGCCATCGAAGCACTCGGCATGTCGCTTCCCTACTCGGCCAGCATTCCCGCCGAAGACCCGGACAAGAAAGACGAATGCCGACGCTCGGGAGCGGCGATTCTTGGAACTGCTGAAAGCCGACATCAAACCACGCGACATCATGACGCGGGCCGCCTTTGAGAATGCCATGGTCACCGTGATGGCACTCGGCGGCAGTACCAATGCGGTGCTTCATCTGATCGCCATGGCCCGCAGCGTTGGCGTCGATTTGACGATCGATGACTTTCAATCGGTCAGCGACCGCGTGCCTTATCTGGCCGACCTCAAACCGAGCGGCAAGTTTGTGCAAGAAGATCTGCATTCGGTCGGCGGCACGCCGGCGGTGATGAAGTATTTGCTGAAGGAAGGATTGATGGATGGTTCGTGTCTTGACGGTGACCGGCAAGACGCTGGCCGAAAACCTCGGAATCGGTGCCGGACCTGAAAGCAGGGCCAAACGATCGTGCACACCGTCGACAATCCGATCAAGCCGAGCGGCCATATCCGAATCTTGCGCGGTTCACTCGGCTCCCGACGGTGCCGTGGCCAAGATCACCGGCAAAGAAGGCTTGGTAGTTCACCGGACCGGCACGCGTGTTCGACAGCGAAGAAGAGATGCTGCACGCGCTGGAAGACAAGAAAGATTCAAAAGGGCGACGTCGTTGTGATCCGTTACGAAGGCCCCCAAGGCGGCCCCGGCATGCCGGAAATGCTGACACCCACCAGCGCCATCATGGGTGCCGGCCTCGGGCTCGGATGTCGCCATGATCACCGACGGCCGATTCAGCGGCGGAAGCCACGGTTTCATTGTCGGACACGTCACACCCGAAGCACAGGTCGGCGGACCGATCGGGCTGCTACAAGACGGTGACACGGTCACGATCGACGCCGAAGACCAATCGCCTGGATGTCGACCTCAGCGAAGAGGAACTGGCCGATCGCCGCAGCAACTGGACGGCTCCGCCACTGAAGGCGACCCGCGGCACGCTGTACAAGTACATCAAGAGCGTCAAAAGCGCCAGCGAAGGCTGCGTGACCGACGAGTAGCCGCCGTTCCCCCGACTTCTACGCAGCAGCGCCGATTCCGGCAACAACGTGATTGTGATCGCAGCGGTTGTATCGCGTGCTACGCGAGCAAATCATGCACGACATGCCCATGGACGTCGGTTAGCCGATAGTCACGGCCTTGGAATCGATACGTCAGCTGCTCGTGATCGAAACCCAGCAGATGCAGGATCGTCGCCTGCAAATCGTGCACGTGAACCGGGTTTTCCGCAACTTTGAAGCCCAGTTCATCGGACTTGCCGTACTCGAAGCCGCCTTTCACACCGCCCCCGGCCATCCACATCGTGAACGCATCGGGGTAATGATCGCGGCCGAGCACTTTGCTCTTGGCCGTGCGTCCTTCGCGAAACGGCGTCCGGCCAAACTCACCGCCCCAAACGATCAACGTGTCTTCAACAGTCCGCGTTGCTTCAAATCGTTGATCAGCGCCGCGATCGGTTTGTCCATCGTCGCACATTTGTTGGTCAGACCTGATTCGCAGACCTGTCCCTTCGGCGGTGCCGTGGAAATCCCATCCCCAATCAAACAACTGCACGAACCGCACGCCCGATTCGACCAGACGTCGGGCCAGCAAACAGTTGTTGGCCAAGCTGGATGCGCCGGGCGTCGCACCGTAGTCGTCCAGTGTCGTTGCGACTCTTGCGAGATATCCATCACTTCGGGAACCGACGTCTGCATCCGAAACGCCAGTTCGTACTGCGAGATCCGCGTCAGCGTTTCGGGATGCCCAAGTTCAGCGGCCTGCATTTCATTCAGATCTCGCAGCGCATCCAGCGACATCCGCCGCATGTCGCGATTCATGCCGGGCGGATTCGACGAATACAGAACCGGGTCGCCTTTGGATCGGCACTGCACTCCTTGATACACCGACGGCAGAAAGCCGCTTCCGAATGAATTCTTGCCACCGTTGGGCTGGACACCGCTGGAAATCAAGACGACGAATCCGGGCAGGTTTTCGTTTTCGCTGCCCAGACCGTAAATGACCCACGAGCCCATCGATGGCCGTCCGCTACGCGGCGATCCGGTGTAAACCAGCAACTCGGCCGGCGCGTGATTGAATTGGTCGGTGTACATCGAATGCACCACGCACATGTCGTCGGCAACACGGTGGAAATTCGGGATCGCATCCGACATCCACATGCCGCTCTTGCCGACTTGCGACCACTGACGTGGCGAGCCCATCAGCTTGGGCGTGCCGGATGTGAACGCAAATGTGCGGCCTTCCAAGAACTCTGCTGGGCAATCCTGGTCGTCGTGTTTACCCAGCTCGGGCTTGTAGTCAAACAAGTCCAAATTGGGCGGCGAACCCGTCATGTGCAAATAGATGACGCGCTTGGCTTTCGGCTGAAAGTGAGGTTTGGCGGCGCAAGCGGGTTCGCAGCCGAGCGTTCCGCTGATGCTTCGCCGGCCAGCAGACTTCCCAGCGCGAGAGCACCAATTCCAGCGGTCGATTGCTGGAAGAAGTGACGACGGGTGTTGAGTTGAAGTCGTTGGAGTCTTGGGTCCATGGGAGGGCAGTGATGGGGGAATGGGGAATGGGGCGATGGGGAATGGCGTTAGCGTTTCATGAAGACTTCGTCGAGATTCAGAATCACGTTGCCGACGACCGTCCAGGCGGCCAGTTCCGCGACATCTGCGCCGGCGGGTAATTCGCCTCGCGGTTCGGTTGCCATCTTCTTTGCTTCTTCGGGCTGAGCCAAATAGTGCTTGGTGGCTGCTTCGGCCAATTCCGTCAGCGTCTGGATTTCTTTTTCGCTCGGATCGCGTATCAAGGTGGTCTGAAACGCGAATTCAATCCGCTGCCTCGGTTCGGCACTCTGATCGACCAACTTGCGGGCAAGTGCCTGTGCGGCTTCGACGTAAACCGGATCGTTCATCGTCACCAATGCTTGCAGCGGTGTGTTGGTGCGAATTCGTCGAACCGTGCATACTTCTCGATTGGGGGCATCAAATTGGGCCATCGACGGATAAGGACTCGATCGCCGCCACGTCGTGTAAATTCCACGTCGATAACGATCATCACCGGCACTGGTTTGCCAATCCGTGGCCGATCCAAAGGCAGCCTTCAATCCCAATTCCGGTTGCGGCGGGTTCACCGGAGGACCGTACATCTTGTCGCTCAGCAGTCCGCTGACAAACAGAGCTTGATCACGCACCATTTCGGCGGAAATCCGGAATCTCGGTCCACGTGCCAACAGTCGGTTGAAAGGATCGATCTCCTGAAGTTCAGGCGATGTCGCCGAGCTTTGCCGATAGGTTGCCGACGTGACCAGCAGCTTCAGGAACCGCTTCAAATCCCAACCGCTCTCGCGTAGTTCGACTGCCAACCAGTCCAGCAGCTGTGGATGCGAAGGCAATTCGCCTTGCGAGCCAAACTCTTCGCTCGTCCGAACGATTCCCGAGCCGAAAATCTGTTCCCAATGACGATTGGCAACCACACGCGCCGTCAGCGGGTTGTTGTCATCAACCAGCCACCTTGCCAGCGACAACCGATTGGGCGGCAAGTCCTTGGGCAGTGGATGAAACGCAGCCGGTATTCCTTCACTCACTTCGTCGCCGGTGCTGAGATAGTTGCCGCGGATTTGAACCTTGGTGACTCGCTTCTTGTCGTCAGGCAGTTGCCGCATCACGGGAACGGTCGTGTACGGCTTCATGTTCGCGAGCTTCTTTTCAGTGTCGCTCAGCTCCTTTCGTTGCCGCTCAAGTTCTGGGGCGATGGTGCGGTAATAGGCCGAGAGTTGTTGGCGTTGCTGACCGCTAAGTTTGTCATCTTCGATTCGGACAGATTTTCTGGATCGCCGCTGGCATCCGAGCCCACTGGGCAACGTCCGGATCGGACGTCATGGAAAAGCGAAATCGCTCAAGAACATGCTGTTTTTGCTCGTAGTCGTGGTGTAACCGAACGGTCAAGATACCGTCAGCGAGCTGAAGCGGCTTTTGCAACATCAGCGTCAACTGATGAGGCTCGCCCGTTTTCGGCGCGACGGCCCAACCTTTCTTTTTGTCAACCTTGTCAGACAAAACCGCAGCGGCCGGGAAACCTTGTTGCTCAAAGTCAGCCAGTGCGGCTGCAAATTTCAATTCGATTTCACCGCTTGGTGACAACGTCGAATCTGGCGAGGGAACCGAATCGGGCGTCTGTTGCCAAAGCACTTGATGATCGTCATCCAGCAGCAAGAGCTTGAAACCTTTCAGGCGATCGATGATCCCTTGACCACCATCGGTGCGATTCCAAACGACGACACGGTCGATGGGCTTGGACCGCACCCAGGTCGATCTCCAGCCACGGGTTGTCCTGGACGGCTGTGTGTGAGACTGAATTCTTCTGGTAGTCGCCGTCGGTGTTGCCATCGTTGACGCGGTCGACAGTGCCGCCAAAACCGGTCGAACTCTGGCTTGCCTTGCCGCTCAGGGCAACGTTTTCGTCGCCACTGAAGGCCTGCAATCTCGGCCAAGTGAATCATCTTGTCTTTCCCGGGCAATTCGACCCGAACGAATCGGGCATCGAGCGACTTGTTTCCCGTTGGCATCCACGTCGCAGAGACTCTGGAGAACAACAAAGTTCTTGCTCCTGTCGCTCAGGAATCTCCAACCGCAACCCCGTGAGCGAACCGCCGCGGTCGGAAAGCGAAGCGTGTAGTGTTCGTTGGCTCGGTTTTTCGCCGGATGCCGTGAATCCAGCCGTCGGCATCGGACATCAGCTCTCGCTCACGTGATTCCATGTCGGACGCCAACAACGGCGTCCAAGCTGGTTCATCGCGAAGACCGGCAAGCCATTGTCTTTTCCGCAGCAGCTAGATCGTCGGGGTGGGCGTGTCCAGAATCTGTTTCAACTCGGCGATGCGTTCGGTCCATGTTGCTTTTCTGCGATTTTTGCTCATCGCGACCAGAGCTTCCAGAAGTGGTGCCTCGTTACGTTTGTCGGCGTCTTCGGTGCTGTTGAAAAAGGCAAAGAAGCGAAAGTACTCTTCTTGCGTGATCGGATCGTATTTGTGCGTGTGACACTGGGCGCACGCCATCGTCGTTCCCATCCAAACCGCCATCGTCGTGTTGACGCGATCAACGATCGCAACGTTGCGGAATTCTTCGTCGTTGGTGCCGCCTTCGTTGTTGGTCAGCGTGTTGCGATGAAATGCCGTCGCGATCAACTGGTCGTCGCTGGGATTGTCCAACAAGTCACCGGCGATTTGCTCGATCGTGAATTGGTCGAACGGTTTGTTTTCGTTCAACGATCGAATCACATAGTCGCGATACGCCCAGATCGTTCGCGGCGGATCGTCAGCGTAGCCAGCCGAGTCGGCGTAACGCGCCAGATCCAACCAGACACGAGCCCAGCGTTCGCCGAACGCTTGTTTGCCCAGCTGTCGGTCGACGAATAATTCATAGGCGTTTTCCCGTTGATCGTTGGCGAACTCGATCGCTTCTGCCCAAGTCGGCGGCAGTCCGGTCAGATCGATCGCGACGCGACGCGCGAGCGTCAGACGGTCGGCTTCCGGCGACGGATGCAATCCAGTTGCTTCCATGCGGGCCAGCACAAAATGATCGATCGCGTTTCGCGGCCACTCGCTTTGTCCAACCTCTGGCATCGGCGGTCGCGCAGGAATCTCATAAGACCAATGCTTTGCGTAGTTCCCGCCTTGCCTGAATCCATCGCCGCACCAGTTCAACTTCGGACTCCGTTAGTTGACGTCCTTTGCCGGCAGGCGGCATCCGCAAATCTTCGTCGTCCGTCGTCAAGCGAACCAGGAGTTCACTTTCGTCGGGATCACCCGGTTTGACCGCCGCGTATCCACCCATGTCGGCACGCGAACCTTCTTGCGTATCCAAACGCAAGTCGGCCGCCCGTTCTTCCTCATCCGGCCCATGACAGACCAGACAGTTGCTGGACAGCAATGGTCGAATCTCACGATTGAAATCGACCTCGTCTTCCGCACGCAGAACCGCTGGAGATCCAATCAGGGCAAGCACGATCAGCTTTCGCACATCAAACATCAAATTCTCTTCGTCCCAGAAAGGGCAGGGCAGGGCAGGGGGGAGACCCAACCGGGAAACAGGTTGGATCGACCGAACATGCTAGTTTAGCAGAAAGCGGTCGCTGACCGAATGATTCCTTTGTCGGCGAACGTCGGATACGGGCCGAGATCGATGAAATCACGATGCCGCGCCCCTGCTGCACGTACTCTCCTAAACCGCCTCCAGTTCTTCCCAACGCCGGTAAGACTGCTCAAGTTGCTCTTCCAGCGTCTTGAGTTTCTCCGCGTCGGCGGCGATTTGATCACCGGGCTGCTGGTAGTAATTCGCTTGCGACATCGCGTCATGAAGTTCCGCGATTCCGGCCTCGAGTTGTTCGATTCTCTCCGGCAACGTCTCTAACTCACGCTGCTCCTTGAACGACAGTTTCTTGGTTTCACCGGACGATTTTGGCGGTGGTTGTGGTTTGCGTTTTGTTTGCTGATCTTTCTCTTTCGTTTGTTCCTGTCGTCTCGCGACCGCTGCTTGCCATTCGTCATACCCCCCCGACGTATTCGCGGACGCCCGAGTCCTCGAACACAATCGTGCTGGTGACGACGTTATTCAAAAAGGTTCGATCGTGACTGACGATCAACAGCGTACCGGCGAATTGGGCCAACTGTTCCTCCAGCAACTCCAGCGTCTCGCTATCCAGATCGTTGGTCGGCTCGTCCAGCACGATCACGTTGGCAGGCTGCATCATCAACTTGGCCAAGAGGGCGCGATTGCGTTCGCCACCGGACAAGAATCGCACTTCCGTGCGAGCCCGCTCGGGCGTGAACAGGTAGTCTTGCAGGTAGCCCAGAATGTGTTTCGTTTTCTCGCCGATGCGGATTTGGTCCGAACCGCCACCGACGTTCTCTTGAACCGTTTTGTCCGGATCCAACGTATCGCGCAGCTGATCAAAGTAGGCAACTTGCAGGTTCGTCCCCAAACGCACCGACCCGGCATCCGGCGAAAGCTGACCAAGCAATAACTTCAGCAGCGTCGTCTTTCCTGCGCCGTTCGGCCCAATCAGTCCAATCTTGTCACCGCGCATCACGAGCGTCGAAAAATCTTTGACGATCGAGTGGTCACCGTAAGCAAACGAGACTTCCTTGACTTCGGCAACCAATGCTCCACTCCTGGCAGCATCCTGTAGATTCAGCTTCGCTTTGCCTTCGACCGAGGGTCGCTCGCGACGTTGGTTGCGCATCGCCTTCAACGCGCGAACTCTGCCTTCGTTGCGAGTGCGACGCGCTTTGATGCCTTGTCGAATCCAGACTTCTTCCTCGGCCAGCTTCTTATCGAACAGCGCGTTCTGTTTTTCTTCCGCAGCGATCGCTTGCTCTTTGCGTGCCAGAAACGTTTGGTAATCGCAAGACCAATCGAACAGCTTGCCACGATCAATCTCCCAAATCCTGGTCGCCAGGTTCTGCAAGAACGTTCGGTCGTGGGTGATAAAGATCAGTGTCTGCTTCCAGCTGCGCAAAAAATCTTCCAACCACAGAATCGATGTAATATCCAAGTGGTTCGTCGGCTCGTCCAGCAACAACACCTCCGGCTGTGACGCGATGACCTGGGCGAGCAAAACACGCCGTTTCATACCGCTGGAGAGCGTGGCGACCTCGGTTTCGGCATCCAACTGCATGCGGGACAGTGTTTGATCGACCGCATGTTCGATTTGCCACTGGTCCTCATCGTCGACTGCCGCGTGCTGCCCCTGCAGCACGACCGACTTGATCGTGCCCGACAAATCAGCGGGAACATCCTGTGTCAGCCGACAAATCCGAGTGCCGCTGGCCACCGTGATCGATCCGTGGTCGGGGAGGACTTCACCGTCCAGCATGCGCAGCAAGGTGGTTTTGCCGGCACCGTTTCGGCCCAGCAGTCCAATCTTTTGGCCCGCATCGATTTGGGCCGAGACACCGTCCAATAATTGTGGTCCGCGAAACCCAATGCTGAGTTCTTCGATAGTGATTTGGGGCATCTTATTCGTGTACGTGAGTTATCGTGACGGCATTGTCTTGGCCGCAGCGGCTGCGAGCGGACTTTCGCTCGATTCCCTGAAAAGCTCGGCAATCACGTCTTCGAGCGGCGGGTCCTCGACGACCACGTCTTCGATCGGGATGATCACGCAGCGTCTCCGTCAGCACTCGTGGCACTTCGCTGCGCTCAACGCGAATCCGCACCTTGGGCCAGTTTTCGTCCAAGACTTCGCCGAATCGCGGACAGCGATGGCCGGTGACCATCGGCTAGTTGCAACGTGATGATTTTCAGACCCCGAGAATTTATCGATGATGCCCGATAGCGATCCGTCGTATCGGATCAGTGCCTCCGGCGATGATCACGACGCGCTGACACAACGCGGCCACGTCTTTCATGTAGTGACTGGTCAATAGAATCGTGATCTTGCGTTTCTCCTGGTAGTACCGCAAGAATTGCTGGATGTTGTGCTGGGCGATGACGTCCAAGCCGATCGTCGGTTCATCCAAAAACAGAACTTCGGGACTGTGCAGCATTGCCGCGATCAGTTCCATCTTCATCCGCTCGCCCAGCGACAATTCGCGCACCGGTTGGCTCAGCAAGCGGCCGACATCCAGCAAGTCGGTCAGTTCGTTCAACGTCCGATCAAATTGCTCGACTGGTATCCCGTAGATCTGTTGATGCAGACCGATACGATTCCTGAGCCGGCAGGTCCCACCACAGCTGGTTTTTCTGACCCATGACCAGGGCGAATCGCCGGCGATATTCGTTACGCCGTTGCCAGGGGACAAATCCCATCACCGTGGCGGTGCCGCTGGTCGGATTGATCACGCCGCTCAGCAGTTTCAGCGTCGTCGTCTTGCCGGCACCGTTGGGACCAAGGAAAGCGACAAATTCGCCTTGCTGAACATCCAAATCGATTCCCCGGACCGCTTCGACGTCGCTGTATTGGCGGCGGAACAGACCACGAATGCTCTCTCCCAAACCCTCACGCTTTTTGTAAACGCGGTATGATTTGGTCAATTCGCGGACTTCGATGATCGACATCGGCTACCTGGCTCTCGCGTGGAACGAAGGCGGTATTGTAGGTTGCGATCATCAACACGCCACTGAGCAAACGGTGAAATCACGTGAACCAACCCCTCCCCTGCATACGCATTGGACTCGGCTATGACTCGCACCGATTGGGAAATGGTGGGCCGCTGCGAATCGGCGGCATCGATGTCCCGGGCCAGGTCCACACGATCGGCCACAGCGATGCCGATGTCTTGCTGCACGCCGTCACCGATGCGCTGCTGGGAGCGGTCGCCGAACCCGACATCGGGCGATTGTTCCCGAACGATGATCCGGACAACCGCGACCGTGACAGCCGCGATTTCGTGCACGAGGCGATCAAGCGCGTCCGCCATCACGGCATGGACGTCGTCAATCTGGACTGCGTGATCCTTGCCGAACGCCCCAAGATGGCCCCGCACATCGATTCGATGCGTCAGACTGATCGCATCGATGACTGGATGTTGTCGATCGATCGCGTGGGTCTTGAAAGCGAAATCGGGAGAGGGGATCGGGACGATCGGAAATGCGCAGGCGATCGCCGCACGAGTGGTGGTGCTGCTGCAAGCGATGTGAGCCTGCGACACTCTAAGCATCTTTCCTGGATTGATCTCGCTGTGCGCGGGTTCTCCCGACCCCGCACGGAATCCGACCGCAGGTCTCATCCCCCGCGAACGGCGAGGTCGGGAGACCTGCGCCGAGGGGGCGGGGTCGGGAGAACGACGCCGAGCATTCAGCTGCGCCTCGACTAGTTTTCAAACTCGACGACTTCCAAGTCTTTTCGTGATTCCGCCAACTCGTCGATCACGTCGAAGCCGATGCTGGTGTTGGCAACATTCAACTTCTTCAAAGCCGGAAGTTTTCCCAAGCGCGCAAAGCTATCGTCGCCCAGCTGTGTGCCCGCCACGTTCAGTTCCTTCAACTTGGTCATTTTCTGAAGCGTTGGCACCGATGTCGTCGGTAATATCGGTTGCCTTGAGATCCAAAACTTGCAGATTCACCAGATCACCGAAGCGCATTCAACGCGTCGTCGTTGGTCTTGGTTTCCCAGAGAGCCAGATAGGTCAGGCCTTTCAACTTGCCGAGCTTGGCGATTCCCTCGGGAGTCGCCAAGCGGCATTCGCTCATGTCCAGAAGTTGACCTTTGGGCAGCTGCGAATGACGTCCAACCCGCGCGTCATCCAATGACGTATCGCGAAGATTCAATCGGTCCAGGTTGACCAACTTGGCAAGCTTTGCCAGCCCTTCGCCGGTCACGTCGGTGCCGCGGATTCGCAGTCGCTTCAGCTTTGACGCCTTGGCCAGCGACGCCATTCCATCATCGTTGATCTTGGTGTAATCCATTTGGATTTGTTCGATCGTAGGCATCGCGCCGATCACGGCGAGCGATTCATTACTGATCGACGTGCAGTTGTTGAGGTTGAACGACTTCAACTTCAAATCGGCCAGCTTCGCCACACCGGCATCGGTTACCTTGGACTTCTCAAGTTGAATGTCGACAAGCGATTTGATTTTCGCCAAATGCTCCAACCCGGCATCGGTAATGTTGCTGTTGCGCAAATCGATCATTCGCAATTTGGTCAGACCGGAAAGTTTGCCGAGCCACTCATCGCTGATATTGGTGCGGCGAAGTCTGAGCACGCCGAGGCTTGGTAATTTGGCCAGTGAATCGATCGACGCGTCGTCGAATTCGACGTCGGTCAAATCGACTTCGGTGACCACCCCGGCGTCGTTCTTCTTGACGGTGTAGCCGGCATCGGTCCAACACCGCCACCGCATCCGGATCATCCGCGGCGCGGTGCGGCGGGCTTTTCCTGGAATGCCGCTACCGGTCCTTCAGCGGTTGGGCCGGTCTTGGCGTCTTCTTTTCACAACCCAGGGAAGGAAGAACAAGTGATCGAAGGGCCAACAGAGGGGGAATGCGGTTCCTACGATTCATGTTTCTTGCTTGCGGGGGGCGGAATGGCGGGGATCCTGACCCCAGCTTATCCGTTGCGCAAATCTCTGACAATCGACGCTCGGCCAGCCTGCTCGGATTTCTGAAACTGAGTGGTGAATCGTTGTGAATCGGGTGGTCGGCTGCTATTTTGTGGAGTCTCGAAACGCAACCATTTTGCAGTGTCGCAAACCCTGTTCGTCGGCCCTCGCTCATTATCCCCACTCCCGTCTCTTGAGGAACACAGATGACAAGAAAGACAACTCGTCGAAACTTTATCGGCCAATCGGCTGCACTCGGTGCGGGCTTTGGCGTTTGGGCCGGTACCAGCCCCAAACTTCACGGCCAAGATTCAGCGCTTGCAAGGCTTAAGTGCGGCGTGCGTCGGCGTTGGCGGCAAAGGCAGTAGCGACATCAGCCACATTGCCGAGCAAGGCGTTTCGATCGTTGGTCTATGCGACATCGATGGCCGCACCCTGAACAAGAAAGGTCGCGAATTCAAGAATACCAAACGCCGAGACAGTTCACCGACTTTCGCGAAATGCTCGACCAGTTGGGCGACAAGAGTCGACATCGTCACCGTCAGCACGCCCGACCATACCCACGCCGCGGCAGCCATTCGCGCCATGCGGATGAAGAAACATGTCTACTGCCAAAAGCCGCTGACCTGGTCGATCCGCGAAGCCCGCATGATGCGCGAGACCGCCGAAGAGATGGGCGTGGTCACGCAGATGGGTAACCAAGGCACCAGCGAAAACGGGCTGCGCGAAGCGGTCGAAGTGATTCGCAGCGGTGCGATTGGCGACGTCTCCGAAGTGCACATTTGGTCCAATCGTCCGATTTGGCCTCAAGGCACAGGGACGTCCCGAAGGTGAAGATCCGATTCCCGAAGATCTGAATTGGGATGCCTGGATCGGACCGGCACCGATGCGTCCGTTTAAGAAAGGTGTTTACCACTCGTTCAACTGGCGCGGCTGGGTCGATTTCGGCACCGGCGCGCTTGGCGACATGGCTTGTCACACCACCAACATGCCGGTGATGGCGCTGAAGCTGTTCGACGCCAAAGCGGTCACGGCGGTCAAAAATCCCGGCATCTGTCGAAGGCGAAACGTATCCCGCCAGCTCGGCGTCTGATGTTCGAGTTCCCCGAACGGGAAGGTTTGTCGGCATGCAAGTTCTACTGGTACGACGGCGGCGAGCTTGCCCAACGACGAGTTGATCAGTCAGCTGCCCAGAGCATTCCAGAAGCAAGATCGCGAAGCAGCGGAACGGCGGCGGAAGACCAGTGGTGCGGTGTCGGTCGGCAGCAAGGGAATGGTCTTCTCGCCCGAACGACTACGGTGCGAAGTACTAGCTTGTTGCCCGAAGGACGACTTCGCCGGATACAAGCCGCCGGAGCAAACTCTGCCGCGCATCCCCTTCAAAGGCGGTGGTGACGAGCGGCAAAAATGGGAATTCGTCAGCACCATCAAAGGTGAATACGAGCCCGGCACGATGTCCAACTTTGGTTACGCCGGCCGCTTGACCGAAACGATCCTGGTCGGCAATTTGGCTCTGCGCGCTGGCGAAGGAACCCGCATCGAGTGGGACGCCGAAAAGCTGATGAGCCCCAACGTGACCGAAGTCAACCAGTTCGTCTCAGCGAGATTATCGCGAAGGCTGGGAAATCTGATTCCCGTTCCAGCCGATGCAATCTAAGAGCCGGCAGTCGCCAACGCGGCTGTCGGCTTTTTTTGTCGCCGCGGCTTCCAGCCGTGACGCTTGCCCTCCAGCAGCCTACCTCGCCCACACGGGACAACGCTTGCCCGGGCCACACCAGGTGGCATCGGGCATGAAAGCACCTCCAAGAGATGTGGGAAAAGACAAAGCAGGATGCCGCACCTACATCAACGACCGAAAGGCGTGAAAACAAGCAAAACGGACAAACCGAGATCGCTCTCTGCCAAAATGCCCTCGGCCCCTATAATCGCGAGCTTAACTGATCCCTTTCCTGTCCAATAAATCGACGATGAGCACCGCGACCGCCGCCAAAAGCGAACAACCCGTGACAACTCAACAGCCCGAAATCCGCGTCTACAACACGCTTAGCAAGCAAAAAGAACCCTTTGTGCCGCTGCGATCCGCCGCGGGTCGGGATCTACCTGTGCGGCCCCACGGTGTACGCCGAAGCCCACATCGGCCACATGGTCGGCCCGGTGATCTTTGACACGATCAAACGATACCTGCAATACAGCGGCTACGACGTCACCTGGGTCGTCAACATCACCGACGTGGACGACAAGCTGATCGCCAAGAGCCGCGAGCGCGGGATCCCGATGAGCCAGGTCGCGACCGAGATGACGGCCGATTATCTGTCCAATTTAAAGGAATTGGGCGTCAACCAGATCGATCATCTGCCGCGTGCCACCGATCACATGCAGCAGATCATCCGCTTCATCCAGACGCTCGAGGAAAAGGGCTACGCCTATGCGGTCGACGGTGATGTCTTTTTCGATGTCGCCAAAGATCCCGACTACGGCCAACTCAGCAACCGCAGCGTCGACGCCCAGCAGGGCGAAGGCGGTGAGGCGGCCGCGAAGAAACGATCCGCCGGCGACTTCGCCTTGTGGAAGAGCGCCAAAGCAAGGCGAGATCGCTTGGGACAGTCCTTGGGGACCTGGCCGGCCCGGCTGGCATATCGAGTGTTCGGCGATGAGTCACGAAATTCTCGGCGACACCTTTGACATTCATGGCGGCGGCCTGGATCTGATGTTCCCGCATCACGAAAACGAACGCGCACAAAGCAGCTGCTGCCACCGGCGCCGATGGTCAAATACTGGATGCACAACGGCCTGATGCGAGCAGGCGAAGAAAGGCAAAGTCGGCGGCAAGAGCGACCGCGAACAAGCGCCGACGATGCAACCGCCGGAAAGATCAGCCGCAGCAAGGGAGCCGGCGGATTTGGCCGAATTGATTCGCCGTCACACGCGGTGAGCGGATTCGAGGTTCTTTCTGCTCCGCACGCATTATCGATCGACCATCGTGTACGGCGAAGATGTCTTGCAGGAAGCCGGTACGTCGCTGGAAGCTTTCTATCGCTTCTTTCGATCGGTTCGCCGAAATCACGGGCGAATCGTTTTACGAACTTGGCGGCACCAACGATCGCGAAGCGAAGGGAATTTTGATCCAGCGGGACGACGCCTTGTTGATCGAAATGCATTCGATGCGGGAGAAGTTTCTGGCCGCCATGGATGATGATTTCAATACCGGCTCGGCGATCAGCGTGTTGTTCGACTCGCTCCGCTCGCTGAACCGTCACATCGATCAAAATCAACTTGCCGCTGGTGCTGACGTCAAGTCACCCACGGTGGCGTCACTGATTCAGGCTGCCGTTGTGATCCGAGAATTAACGAATGTGCTGGGATTGTTCGTCAAAGAACGTACCAAGAACGGGCAGCGATGATGACTCCGCACTGCTGGACAGCGTCGTGAACCTGTTGATCGATTTGACGGAAGGAAGCGCGTGAGCGGAAAGACTACGCAACCGGCGACGCGATCCGCGATCGCTTGAGTCAGCTGGGTGTCGCGCTGCTGGACAAGAAGGACGGGACGAGCTGGGAACGGCAGTTCGTGAGCGGATCAAAAATCCTCGGCATCGATCCGGGATTGAACACCACCGGCTACGGGGTCATCGAAGTCGACTCGGGCAAACAAATCCACATTTTGGAAGCCGGCATCATCCGCAGCCGCCCCAAAGATCCGCTGGAGGCACGCCTTGGCGAAATCCACAAAGGCGTTACTGAAGTCATCGTCGCTCATACGCCCGAATTCATGGCACTGGAGCAATTATTTTCCCACTACGATCGGCCCCGAACAGCCATCTTGATGGGTCACGCCCGGGGGGTGATATGCCTTGCCGCCCACACCGCCGGCATTCAGGTACGCCACATCGAACCCACCCGGGTCAAAAAAATTCTCACCGGAAACGGCCGTGCATCGAAGCACCAAATGCAGTTGGCCGTGAAATTGCAACTCGGACTGTCCGCGATTCCGGAGCCGTCAGACGTCGCTGACGCGTTGGCGATCGCGGTCTGCGGTCACCACCTTGGCAAACAGCCGATGCTGGAGAAACTAACTCGCTCGTTGTAGCGGAAACAAGACCATGATCATCACCATTACCGGCAAGCTCCTCCGTGTTGGCGAAGCGTCCGTGACGATCGAAGCGGCGCCGTTTGAATATGAGGTCCTCGTCGCTGACTTCACTCGCCGGCAATTGCAGAGTCGAACCGGTGAGCAGATTCGCCTGCATACGCTCGACTACATCGAAGGCAACGCGGCTCAGGGAGGCCGGCTGACACCCCGTTTGATTGGTTTCATGACCGAGCCGGAACGTCAGTTCTTTGACTTGTTCTGCAGTGTCGACGGCGTCGGAGTCAAAAAGGCGTTGCGGGCGATGGTCAAACCGGTCAAAGAACTGGCCGTGCTGATCGAGCAGCAGGACGCCAAGGGACTGTCTGCCTTGCCCGGAATCGGCCCGGCCACGAGCGAAAGGATCATCGCCAAACTACGCCGCAAGATGCCGCGGTTTGCCCTGATTGTGCAACAAGGTGCGATTGGCGAAGCGGACGATGTCGGGTCGCGCAGGTCGTCAACGAAACGTTCGATGCACTGATCACACTCGGTCACAGCGAAGCCGATGCGAGACGCTTGATCGATGAAGCCGTAACGACCGGCAAGAAGTTCAAAGACACTGAATCGCTGCTAACCGCGATCTATCAACGGGCGAGCTAAGTTTCTTCCGATGTATTGGCGGGCGCTGTCGGCGTCGCTCATTACACCCAGTGGATGGCTGCGTTCGGGCCCCGTCGTGTTGCGGGTGCTCACGCACCAACATCCATCGCCCTCGCTTTGCTTTCAAAGAACTCATTTAAACATCAATGGAGACTGCCGTGACACGAATCATGGTCTGGAAGGGAATTCGATCATTGGCTGCCCTGGGATTGGCAGTGATCGTATTCTCGAGTAGTGCGCGTCACTGTAGCTGCCGACACACCCCAAAGTTACGTCAGCATCGGTAATGCTCGCTCGTCGGAAATCTCTTGGCATACTGATTTGAAATCCGGCTGGGCGGAGCGCATCAGCGCAAGTTGCCGATGGTCATCTTCATCACTAGCAGCCGATGCCATTACGTGACGCGATGACGCCGACACGGGGAAATGATGCGATCCGGCACGAATTGCCGGTCGTTTCGTAGGCACGAATTGAACCCCCAGCGAAACGCGGAGACCCTGGCCCGCATCGATGTACCAGCGTACCCAACCACACTGCTGGGGATCCCGACGGAAAGGTCATCGCCCACCGAGTCGGCTATCAGCCGCCAAGCCAATCGCGGGTGATGTTGGCCGAGGTCGACTCCCACCGGCGCCGATGAAGCCGACCCCACTCGGCAATTCTCGCACAAACTGTGACAGAACCGCTCAGCCCGCCATTGTCTCGCGGTGGCGGGTTATTTTTTTGCTTTGTCTGCGGCTCCACCCCCGACCGGATATTCCGTTTCTGGGAAATTCTCGCATAATGTTGGCCCTCTTACTGCTTCTAGTTCCCAACCGTTGCTCGACCGGCCGTCTCGCTCGGTCGCCAATCGTGTCACGAAAGAACACACACCATGCTGGCGTTCACTGTTTGGACCATCGCAATCGCATCAACGATTGCACTCTGATTTGGGCCTCCCGCATCGACGGCAAACTATTGGCGTCGCTTGTGCGGTGCTCGTACTGGGACTGGCGATCACTCCGATCCCGTCATTCGCCATGCAGGATACCGCCGACGCCGTCACACAGGCCGAGGAAGCCCCACCACCGGAAGCACCGGTGAAACTGACGCAGCTCGCCACCGACGGCCGGTGCTGGGAGCGTCGGGGGGCGGCGGGTATTCCCTGGATCGCTTACTTGATTCCGTTGCTGGGCGTGGCCGGTCTCGCGTTCACCTTTTGGAAGACGGCCTGGGTGGCCGAACAGGAAGTCGGCACCGAAAGGATGGATCGCATTGCGGCCAACATTTCCGAAGGCGCGATGTCGTTTTTGAAAGCCGAGTACTCGATCCTGGCGATGTTCGTTGTCGCCGTGGCTTGTCTGCTGGGCTACGGCGGCAGTACGCAAGACGAATCATCCTCGCCGTTGATTGCGGTGTCATTCGCCTGCGGGGCGATCTGCTCGGCACTGGCCGGCTTTGTCGGCATGAAAGTGGCGACCAAGGCAAATGTGCGAACCACCAACGCGGCTCGAACCAGTCTGGGCAACGCATTCGAAGTCGCCTTTGCCGGTGGCAGCGTGATGGGCATGGGCGTCGTCGGACTGGGCGTGCTTGGTTTGAGCGTGCTGTTTCGTGGTCTACGCCAGGATGTTCGGTCTGGACTCTCAAGCCAACATCACGCAAGTGATCACGGTGCTGACCGGGTTTTCGTTTGGTGCATCGTCGATCGCTCTGTTCGCACGCGTCGGTGGTGGGATCTATACCAAGGCCGCCGACGTGGGAGCGGACTTGGTCGGTAAGGTCGAAGCTGGCATTCCGGAAGACCATCCGCTCAACCCCGCCACCATCGCCGACAATGTGGGTGACAACGTCGGCGACGTCGCCGGCATGGGTGCCGACTTGTTCGAGTCTTACGTCGGATCGATCATCGGCACGATGGTTCTTGGGAGCGGCGTTCTTCACCATCTTCAACGAACAGGAGCCTGGACGATTTCGACGGACTCTCGGCGGTCTTGTTGCCGCTGGTGCTGGCCGGTGTTGGGATCCTGACCTCAGTCGCCGGCACGTTCTTTGTGAAAGTCAAAGAAGGCGGCAATCCCCATCACGCGCTGAACATCGGTGAATTCGGTTCGGCCGGAATTCTGCTGATCCTGACCTACGGCATCATCAAGTTCATGTTGCCCAGCACGTGGACGACTGAGGATTTCGTGACCAAAGCCGAGTTCACTTACACCAGCAATGGCGTCTTCTTCTCCATCCTGATTGGTTTGGCCGCCGGGTTGGCAATCGGCAAAATCACCGAATTCTACACCGGCACCGGAACGTTCCCGGTCAAGTCGATTGTGCGTCAGACGGTGACTGGACCGGCCACGACGATCATTGCCGGCATCGGCGTCGGTATGATGTCGACGGCCATTCCCATTTTGATCATGGCAACGGCGATCATCTGTGCCTATTCAATGGCCGGTCTGTACGGGATCGCGATCGCCGCGGTTGGCATGCTTTCCAACACCGGCATCCAGTTGGCCGTGGATGCTTACGGACCCATTTCGGACAACGCGGGCGGAATCGCGGAAATGGCTGAATCTGCCGCCGGAGGTTCGCCAACGCACCGACAAGCTGGATGCTGTGGGGAATACGACCGCAGCGATCGGCAAGGGATTTGCGATCGGCTCGGCAGCTTTGACCGCCCTGGCGTTGTTTGCCGCTTACATCACCGCTTACAACGCGACGCATACTGATACACCCATTTCGGACGATCAGCATCACCAATCCCTTTGTGATGGCGTCGCTGTTCGTGGGAGCCATGCTGCCTTTCTTGTTCTCGGCGCTATCGATGAATGCCGTGGGCCGCGCCGCGATGGCGATGATCGAAGAAGTCCGCCGCCAATTCAAAGACATTCCTGAACTGAAAGCCGCACTGAATGTGATGAATGAAAACGACGGAAAGGAGTTTGAGGACTGGTCAGCAGAAGATCAAAAGACCTTTGACGCGGCCGACGGAAAAGCGGAGTACGGAAAATGTGTTGCGATTTCGACGCGGGCCTCGATTCGCGAAATGATCTTGCCCGGTTTGGTCGCAGTCCTGGTTCCGGTCGCCTTCGGTTTCGTGCCCAAGCTGCTGGGAGCCGAAGGCAACACCAACGCGCTGATGCTCGGCGGATTGCTCGCCGGTGTGACGGTCAGCGGCGTCTTGATGGCACTCTTCCAGTCCAACGCGGGCGGTGCCTGGGATAACGCGAAGAAAATGATCGAGGAAGGATTCGAGGTCAACGGACAGATGCTGGTCAAGGGCAGTGATGCCCACAAAGCCGCTGTCGTCGGTGACACGGTCGGCGACCCCTTTAAGGATACATCGGGTCCATCACTGAACATTTTGCTCAAGCTGATGAGCGTGGTTGCCTTGGTGATCGCATCGCTGATTTAAGATTCGTCGTAGGCCGGGACTTCTCTTGGCAACATCGATCGGACGTGTCCTGGCCTACGGAACGCCGCCAACATGCCTGACAAAATCTCAGGAATCCTGACGCCCAACATCACACCGGTCGATGCCTCGGGCCGCGTTGATGAAGAGCGTCTACGGGGCTACGTCGACTGGTTGATCGACCGCGGCGTCGATGGGCTCTATCCCAACGGCAGCACCGGCGAGTTCGTTCGCTTCACAGCCGAGGAACGTCGCCGGATCGTGCAGATCGTGGTCGACCAAACCGCCGGCCGCGTGCCGATCCTGGCCGGTGCCGCCGAAGCCAACGTGAAGGAAACGATCGCTGCCTGCGAAGCCTACGGGGCGATGGGCGTCCGCGCCGTGGCGATCGTCGCGCCCTTCTACTACCGGCTCAGCGAACAGGGCGTTTACGCCTATTTTCGCCAAATCGCCGACACGGTCTCGGTCGATGTCACGCTTTACAACATTCCGCTGTTCGCATCACCGATCGAAGTCTCCACGGTCGTGCGTTTGGCATCCGAGTGCCCGCGCGTTGTGGGTATCAAAGACAGCTCGGGCGATTTGCCCAACATGATGCGGATGATTGCCGCGATCCGTCCCCTGCGAGATGATTTTTCGTTCTTGACCGGCTGGGACGCATCCTTGGCGCCGATGCTGATCGCCGGCGCCGATGGCGGCACCAACGCCACCAGCGGAGTTGTCCCCGAGCTAACGCGGGCGATTCACCGCGCCGTCGTGGACGGCAACATCGCTGAAGCCATGCGGCTGCAATACCAGCTGCTTCCGCTGTTCGATGCGATGATTTCGCTTGGTGAATTCCCCGAAGGCTTCCGCGCCGGGGCAAGATCACGGGGCTGGAACCTCGGCCCCGGACGCGTGCCGCTCTCCGAGCAACAGCGCGAAGCGGTCGCCCGCACCCAGCGTGAAATCGACGCCTTGGTGGCCGAAGTCACCGAACTCGATTGCAACGTCAGCCTGCCGACCGAAACGATCGAAAAAATCGTCCAGCGAGTGATGCGGCAATTGGGAACGTAGCATCCGGTGTGCAGGCCAAATCACGCGTCGCGGAAGTCAGGAGACCGCCCAAGACCACGTTCCTCTGATACGGCCCAAACGCCACGATTTGTTCAGGCTCAGCGGATTGGCTGTTCAGAAACGGGATTGGACGTTTGATGACCCGGCCAGGAGCTAACCATCAATCGGCGGTTTGATGCACCGTGAAGATCAGCGGGCCGCGTAGATAGCGGGGCGAAGAAGAAGACAAATACAGGTGCAGCAAAAGAACAGAACCCAGAGCCGACGAACGGTTCCAAGTCTAATTCGTCAGCGAATTGTTAATCAACTCCCGCAGGTGAGCAACGTTATTCTGTGACCCAGAGGTAAACCATTTTGCGGTGGTTTCTCGGGATGTGGCTTTGCGTTCAGCGTCCAGGCCGCATCATCTCTTCTTGATGACTCGGTAACCAGCCAGCAGGATCATCGTGCCACCGACGGCGACGAGCAAGCCACGCAAGTCAAAGCCGCTGACGGTACCGAACCCAAGCAGAGTTCCAACGAATCCGCCTACAACAGCACCTGCAATCCCAAGCAATATCGTCACAACGATACCACCTGGATCGTCGCCTGGCATGAGAAACTTGGCGAGCGCACCTGCAACTAAGCCAAATAGAATCCAGGACAGAATTCCCATGGATCAACCGATTGAATTGTCGAATCCGCGCAGTTCAGACGATCGTGGGAGACGCGGCGGAGTCTACGTCTCTCAGATCGGCCATGGTAGTTCCGGGTGAAATCGGTTGACAAGGCCGCAGTGTCAGCCGTTGGCACCCTTTGAGAGAATGGCAGTCAGCCGCGACCCCAACATCTTGAGCGTCCGAGATCTGAAAACGGTCGTTTGGTGGGGCGTTCAGAAATGTGGCAGATCTGACGGGTTTCTGAAACTGCGAACCTGCTACACAGCCCCAGCATCTATCGCCTGCTTGACCACGGGGTCGAAGAATGCAGACGTGATTCCGGAGTCCGCCTTGCTTCGATCGGTACGCGTCCGTTGTGCTCACCAATAGATGCTAAAATCCCGGTCCAAAGCTAATCCGGGACGCTCACGGTGTCCCTGCGTAGTCCTGATTGGACTGAGCAGTCCAACAAAGCGATGAGCACCTCTGCATGAAATCAACAAGGACCGAGCAACGGACGCCGACGTCTGACTGGTTAAAGGCTTTCCTTATCTCGTCTTCTATTCCCTTGCGTGGGCCTCTTCCTGGTAGTCGAAGGAATCAATCAGCTACGCCTCGGCTCGAAAAGCCATCACTGGCCTGCGGCTGAAGGCAGGATCATCAGTTCGCGTATTTTTTCATCGAGTCACAGACAAACTGGCGGCGGAAAACGTGGTGGTAGCAGCACAAAATACAGTGTGTCCAGGTACGATACTCGTACGAGGTTGATGACCAGACGCTTGAGGGAAGCAGGCTGAGTTATGGGGAAGAAGGCTACTCTTCCCGCTCGGAAGCTCAAAGGGTGCTGGCAGGCTATCCGCAGGGGAAAGAGGTCGAGGTGTATTACGATCCGATGGATCCGAAACGCAGCGTTTTGGTCAGAGGCCCCGGAATGTCCTGGCTTGTGCTCGTACTGGGGGCAATGTTCTTCGTGGTGGGTTTGCCGGCATCGTTTATATTCGGGTATTGCTGGTGGTCATCACGGAAATCAGAGCCCATCTAGGCGACCAGACCGTTTTCGTCGACAGTCGTCCCGGATTCGCGCCTGCTTCAAGAATTGAGTCGCACCAATCGGACCTTTACCGAAGCTCTTTTCATCAACACCGGCATGTGGTTCCGGATCGTCCCGGCGATGCTCCAGCCCACTCTGAGGACTCAGCGGATCGGCTGTTCAAAAACTCAGTTCGGAGGTTTGATGGCACAGGAAAAGGCGTACCATCAAACGTGTCCCGTTTTGGGGTCGTTTGATGGTCAATTCAGAAACGGCGGTCATCTGACGGGTTGATGGGACGGTGACCGCTCGAGACTCCGGCGTCGGCCACCGGAAGCGCCAGTTTGCCGAACTCCACCATTCGGGGCGCTGAGGAGGTTGGTCCAACCGATGTCTCGAATGAAAAGCTCGAACTGCGTTCGGTGTTCGATGGAGTGCGGATTTGCGATCTCCACTCCGTGGCCGGCCTACTCTAAACTGGCTCCCTTCTCCCCCCTTCCATGAAAGCGAGTGGTGCTCGCCTTCATGGAAGGGGGAGAAGGGCTGGGGATGAGGGGGCAAGCAGACGGCACCGGCGAATCACAGGGGCAACATGAACAGAAGATTGCAGCGTGACCATGACGCGATCCAGTTTGCTCGTCATCAGCGAGCCACCGCGAATGAGTGTTCGCAAGACGTGTGGCAGATGCTGCGGAATCGTCGTTGTCGAAATCAAAAGTTTCGTCGTGAATTCCCAATCCCGCCTTACACCGTCGATTTCTGTTGCGTGGCACTGAAGCTGATCGTTGAGGTCGATGGTGAGCATCATCAGACCGACGAAGGCCGCGAGCATGATCAGCGCCGCGACCAGTATTTGGCCGAGCAAGGGTACCAGGTCGTGCGGATTCCCGGGTTACGAGGTCTTGCGGAATGCTGCTGCGGTGCGGCGGCAGATCGAACAGGCGATCGATGAGCGCATCGAGCAGCGTCCCCCCTCATCCCCAGCCCTTCTCCCCCGCGACGAAAGCGAGCACCACTCGCCCTCGTCGCGGGGGAGAAGGGAGCCAGAATGAAGTGCTGGTCACCACACCGAACGCAAAAACCACGATTCCTTCCTGCAGTCGGTTGCATCGACCGAAGCGGCGAAGCGAAGTCTGTTCGACGCGTCGGTCATCGTCACGTACGGGCCGAATCGCCGGTGGATAGGTG
>CAVQPV010000031.1:0-103380 GCA_963714715.1 Pirellulaceae bacterium
GCTCGCGGCTGGTCAAATCGCCGAAATGCAAACCGGCGAAGGCAAGACACTGGTCGCCGCTGACCGGAGCCTTTATCGCGGCGCTCAGCGGCCGCGGTGTGCACGTTGCCACAACCAACGATTATCTGGCCGAACGCGACTTCGAGACCGCGGCGCCCATCCTAAACTTGCTGGGCATCTCGACGGGACTGCTGGACTCCAATGCCAGCGTCGCCGCCACGCGTTCCGCCTACCAAAGCGATGTCACTTATGGATCGGGTTACCAATTCGGCTTTGACTACCTGCGCGATCAGATTGCGTTGGCCGATCGAGCTCGCCGTCCACTCGGGCATCAAGTGACATGTTCCATTCACGGCATGGAAACGGGCACAGGTTGCTTGCGGCAACGTGGATTCGCGATGGCCATCATCGACGAAGCCGACAGTGTGATGATCGATGAAGCGATGGTTCCGCTGATCATTTCCGGCGCCGCGGCTGGCCACGAATCAGATGAAGGCTATCACTTGGCCGACCAGATCGCCAGGCAGTTGATCGAATCGGAAGACTTCACCATCGATGCCCGCCGGTCAACCATCGCGTTGACCCGCGACGGTAAAGCAAAAATTCATGCCGCCCTTCGCGATCGACCTGTCCCTGATTTGATCCGGCCCTGGTCGCGGTACATCGAAAACGCCCTCCAGGCTCACCATCGGTTTCATCGGGATCAGCATTACGTGGTGATCGATGGCGAAGTCCAAATCGTCGATCAAAACACGGGCCGAATTTTTTCCGACCGAACCTGGCGAGACGGTCTGCATCAAGCGGTCGAAGCGAAAGAAGGCGTCGAGATCCGGCCTTCGGAACAATCAACCTCGCGAATCACGCGGCAACGTTTCTTCGGATTTTACGATCGGCTTTCCGGATTGACGGGCACCATCAGTGAAAGCGCGGAAGAGATTCGATCATTTTTACGGTTTGAAAATCGTCTCCGATTCCCACCAACGTCACCCTGTTTGCGAAGGCAATTACCGACGCGCTTCTTTGCATCGACCACAAAACGAAACGCGAGGCGATCGCACAAAGTGTCCGTGAATACCACGCTCGCCGCCAGCCCGTTTTGATTGGCACCAACGACGATCCAGCAAAGCCACCAAATCGCCGCAGCACTCACCGATCACGGCATTCCGTACTCTGTTCTTAAACGGTGTTCAGGACGAAGCAGAAGCATCCATCATCGCCAAGGCGGGTGTTGCCGGATCCGTTCTGGTCGCCACCAACATGGCCGGACGCGGAACAGATATCAAACCTTGCCCCGAAGCACTCGACCGCGGCGGCTGCACGTGATTGCGACCTGAGCACTCGCTTGTCGCCGCGAATCGATCGACAACTCGTTGGTCGTGCTGCCCGTCAAGGCAACCCGGGATCCTGTCAGTTCTTCGTCTCCGCCGAAGACGAATTGCTGACCAGGTACGCACCGCAGTTAGCCGGCAAGTTGATCGCCCACGCCGATCCAGAATGGTCATTGCTGACGGTCGACATTTCCGCAGAGATCGGAAAACTGCAAAGCCGCATCGAGGCAGCTCACTTCGAGATGCGAAAACAAAGCGTACAGAAGCGACGTCGTGGTTTGACCGCGTTCGCCAAGCACTGCACTAAAGGAATGAATCATGACGAATGAAGCGAACGAATCTTCCCGTGTCTGCCGGCGACGATGCGATCTCTGCCGCCGGGCGAGGCCAGCGTCGAACCACCGAGAGAAAGCCGTGCAACACACGACATACCGCAGCGTGCCGCGTGCCACCTGCTCAACTTCAATCGTGCGCATCGCGCACTCATCACTTTCTTCGCTTCCTCGCGCCGACGCCCAGGTCACCAACGTTCACCGAGCCAGTTCGAGCGGATCGAAGTTTCAGCTGCGGAACTCGGCATCGTCGACACCGTCGATGTCAAGGTCGGTGACGCGGTCACGACAGAACCAACTGCTGGGACAACTGAATGTCGGTGTGTCTGCTGGAAAGTCGACGCTTGGCCAAACATCGCGCCGAATCAACCGCGCGAATCGATGCAGCACGTGCCGATTTGGAACTAAAACAATCGCTGTACACAAGCCTCCAACCATTGCTGAGCAGCGGGCACGCCAACCCCACCGAGGTCGAGCGGTCGAAAACGGAATACGAGCAAGCGCAAGCCGCATCTTCAAATCGCCGGCGATGAAATGATCGAAGCGAAGATCGAACTGGCCCGCATCGACGCACAAATCTTGCAGCGACAAATCCGCAGTCCCATCAACGGCATCGTCATCGATATCCATCGACGCCCCGGCGAGTTCCTGCCCAGTAACGATCCGCGGTTTGCAACGGTCGTCGATATTTCCAAACTTCGTTCACGCTTCTTCGTCAGCACGAAGTTTGCTCAGCAGCCCGCGAACGGTGATCCGATCTGCAGTGCTGATCGGCACTGAAACGATCAGAGTCACGGCGACGATCGAATTTGTCTCACCGATCACCGAGTCGAAAAGCGGGACGGTGCGATTGGACCTGTTAATCGATAACGCTAATCGACAAGCTGCGCAGCGGTGTCGTTTGCGAATTCGAGCAACGAATCGTCGCCGGGCTGAGTTCAGTTTCGCATGACCTCTCAAGGTGGGAGAACTAGGCGTGACAATCATCAGTCAGCCAACAACTGCCGCGACGCCATCGATCGTCTTTCACCGCCAAGGCGAGTGATGGTCTGCATGCGCAATCTGCTGCGTGTGACAGCGTCCGGTGACGACGCCGACAAGGTTCGCTCCGACATCCGCCACGTGGTCAAGGATCTACCGGGGCAAGGAGTGTCTTTCATCTGCAGCACGATCAACAGGGTCAGTTCAGCCTTGATCGTTGTGACGCCGAAGGAGACATCACATCACGGAGAAAACGGTGGATCAGCTGTTGTCGATTGCCGCGCTTGCCGTCACCCGCGGTACAACGCAAGTCAAGTCGTTACCGGATGGTTCACAAGTTATCTGCGCCCCGGTGTCGTTGGCGGGCACCCGCGGGGAAGTCCTTGTCGGCTTTCGTTGTCTTCGAGGTCACCCAACGTTCATTCGGCACTGTTTGCATTGGAACTGGCTGCCAACTACCAACGATTCTGGGCACGTGGAAGTGTGGCCGTTGCCAATCAATGGAAACTCAATTCACTGGCCGCCATTGTCGAACTGGTCAGCAAGATACGAACAGCATGCATCGGTCGACGCCGCTGCCAACGGTCTGGTCAATGAGGTGGCGATGTTTCTGGGCTGCGTCGCGTCGCACTGGCGACCGAGTGCGGCAGTCACTTGCAGCTGCGGGCGATCTCAGGGCTCAACAACTTCGACCAAAACTCTGAAACTGTCAGCTTGGTCCGCGAAGCGTTCGCCGAATCGCAACTCCACGACGGTCTCTGCACTTGGCCAGCGGAAACCATAGAACAATCGTCGCCTTGCTGGCACACAAGACCCTCGCCCAGCAGCTGAATTTCAAGGCGGTCCTGACCACCGAACTGAAGAATGTCGACGGCAACAGCGTCGGTGCCTGGCTGTTTGCCGGCAATCGCGAGTTAATCGACGGCGAGCGGTTTCGCAACTTTGTCCGCGCCGCTTCACCAAGAGTGGCGACTGCCCTGTGGATGGTTGATCGTAGCGAACAAGGTATTGCCGCGCAGAACCAGACAGAAGGTCACATCTGATCGGCGACCGCAAAGGCAAAGTCGCATTCGGCGGCCGTCGCCTTGCTGCTCGGCATCATGCTCCTGCCGATGCCGTATCGAGTTCGCTGTCAATGCGTCGTCGAACCGATGTCGCGGCGATTTGCCGTTGCGCCATTTGACGGCATGGTCGAAGAGGACTCGTCGAACCGGGTGACATCGTTCCGGCGAAGGCAGCTTGCTGGCGAAGCTGGACGGCCGTGAGTTGAAATGGGAACTTTCCGCGACCCAAGCGAAACGCGGACAAATTCAAAAGAAACGCGATATCGAGCTCACCGAGCGCAACGTCCCGCAAGTGTTGATCTCCCAGCTCGAAGTCGAAGAATTGGACGCACAGATCGATGTACTCCGCTATCGAACCGCGAACCTGGAAGTCAAGGCACCGGTCGATGGCGTGGTGCTGAGCGGTTACTGGAGAAGGGACAAGCAACACCCGTTGCGACCGGTGACGTGCTCTACGAAATCGGTCCGCTGGAAGAACTACGCATCGAGATCGAAGTGCCAGCCATCGACGTCGCCAATATCGCGGCTGGTCAGAGCGTCAAGATCTGGATCAATGGTTTTGAAAGGAGCCGATCGTCGCCCAAATCCAGCAGCTTCAGCCCGCGCTCCGAACTTCGTCACGACCAAAACGTCTTCATCGCCAAGGTTGCCGTCGAGAACCGTGATCTAAATCGCTGCGGCCGGGCATGCGTGGATCGGTGCGAATCACCGGCCCACGTCGTCCACTGTCTTGGAACCTGTTCCACAAGCCCTGGGAGTACGCCGTCTCTCGATTGACGTGGTGGTAAGAAAATGCATCCCGAAGTCGACTACGCAGCATTCGAACTCGGTATCGCCCGACCGCGCCTTCGCGACGACTTGCGGTTTTCGCTGCGCGAGTCACGACATGGTGCATCGTACATCGTTGAAGACGAGACGAATTCAAAGTTTTATCGCGTCGGACTTGCCGAATACACGTTCTTGTCCTTGCTGGACGGCGAAACGACGGTGCAATCGGCGATCGCGGCGACCGCGGCCAAGTTGGGCCACGAAGCATTCAATGAAGCCGAAGCGGCCGCCTTGTGCAAGTGGCTGATCGACGCCGGTCTTGCTGACAAACATCGTCACGATCCGCAACGCTGGCGTGAGGCCCAGCAACGAAAGCAGTTTGCCAGTCGCATGCAGTGGATCAATCCCATCATGCTGAAGCTGCCGGTCGGCAATCCCGACAAACTGGTTTCGCGGCTGAGCAAATACACCGTGTGGACATCAAGCCCTTGGGCCGGGTTCGTGTGGTTCGGGGTTGTGCCTGGCGGCCGTCATCTTGATGTTGACTGGCGCGGACGACTTGCCCGCACAAACGCCAATTTTTGCGCGAGATAACTGGTTGTTGCTCGGCTTGGTTTGGATGGGATTACGCGTGATTCACGAAGCCGCCCACGCGTTGACGTGTAAACGATACGGTGGTCGAGTTCGTGAGTGGGGCGTTTTGTTTTTGTTGTTCATTCCGCTGCCATACGTCGACGTCACCAGTTCCTGGCGGTTTCCCATCGACGTTCACGTATTCTGACGTCGGCCGCCGGTATGATCGCTGAATTGTTTCTGGCGGCGATTGCGGACCTTCGTTTGGTATCACGCCGATCCGGGACTGCTGCGACAAAACTCGATGAACGTGATCCTTGCCGCCAGCATCACCACGCTGTTGTTCAATGCGAATCCATTGATGCGTTTCGATGGTTATCATATTCTGGCCGACGTGTTGGACGCACCGAATCTTTGGACCCACGGCCGACAATTCGTGCGGTCAGTTGGACGCAAGGTCTTTTTCGGCTTGAATTCGGGCAATGCTCCGTGGCGTCCCAGCCAGACGCGATTGGTGCGGGCATACGGTATCGCCGCTGCGATCTGGAAAGTGTTGATCTATGTTTCACTCACACTCGCCGCGATCAGCATCCTGGACGGGCCGGATTGGTTTTTGCCTTGCTCGCCGGCTTGCTGTGGATCGGTGTACCGACTATTCAAGTGGTTCGCTTCTTGTTGTTGGCACCGAAACGGAACAGCCCGACCGCCGGCGATTCGTGCTGTCTCGTCTGGATGTGTGCTCATGATCGTCATGTTTGGACTGATCGTTCCGGCGCCAACGGTGGTCAGCGCACCCGTTGTCGTTCAGCACGATCCACTGACCATCTTCGCAACACGCCTGCCGGTTTCATTCGCCAACTTCCTGTCGCGTCCGGGTCAACGCGTTGCTGCCGGCGATGTGCTCTGCCGATTGGAAAACATTGATTTGCAAGCGGAACTACGCGTTCTCCATGCGCAGTTACTTGCGTCGGAGCAACGAGTCAGAACGTACCAATCGTCGGGCGAACCGGCAGCGATGCGAATCGAATTGGATTCGACGCGAGATCTACGCGAACGACTCGCTGAGCTGAGCGAGTTGATCGAGTTGCTTGTGATCATGGCGCCTCACGACGGAGTGATCATCGGTTCCGATCTGGAGCAACGGATCGGCACTTTCGTGAAGCCCGGCAGCGAAATCGTCACGATCGGCGGCGACAAAAGCCGCACAGCAATTGCCTTGGTTTCTCAAGACGCATCGCAGTCGTTGGAAAACCTCGACGGGCATCCAGCGGACGTTCGTATTTGGGGATCGGCCAGCGGACCGCTCGCTGGACAGGTCGACAAGATTCATCCACGTGCGCAAACATCACTTGCCGCATTTTTCCTTCGCCACACCCGTCGGCGGCGACTTGGCAGTACTCGCGATCAACGAGTCCGACGACCCGGACGCACCAAATTGGGTGTTAGCTCGGCCGCATGTGAGGCTGGAGATCGCGATCGATCCAGAAGCCAATGACCAACTGCGTAGCGGCCAAACCGGGCAAGCCAATATTCGTGCACGACAAGGCTCGGTCGGACACTACTTGATTGCAAGGTTCTCGCGATTCTTAAGCGACCGAATCACGAAAACACACGGGCTATAACAAGTCGCCTTGCTCTCCGAGCTCGGTATTGCATCCTTTTTCGGCGCACTGTGCGATGGTCTTCGGCTCCGCGGGCCGAAGGTTCTCCTATGTCGACTGGACAGGAGACCTGCGCCGTGACCGCGGTTGCAGCAAAAAAACGATCCTCAAACCGAATTCGGAGAATTCGGCGACACTACCGTTTTGTGGCGATCCAAAAACACAACGGCGAAAACAATCCCGATTTCCCAAGCTTGATCAATGCGTCTGCTCCTTCGATCAGATCGCCGATCCATGACTTGCCGGCGAACAGCGGGGCTTTCAACTTCTTTTCCAAATGATCCCACCAGCCACGTGCCGCCTTGGGATCGGCGTAGTCGACCAGCGAGCTAAGCTCAAAACCATTGGACACCAAACCGTCTTTCAGTTCGCTGATCGTCAACAGATGTGACGTGCAATGCTTTTGACACAGCACTCCCTGCAATCGCCGCTCTTCGTCGTCGCTCGCGGCTCGTGTCCAAACCCAATCCCAACCGGCGAAGACCGCTCCTGGCTTGAGCACGCGTGCGCACTCGGCGTACACCTGATACTTATCCGGTACATGACAGATCGCTTCGATACTGTAGGCCGCGTCGAATTTCGCGTCATCAAACGGCAACTGCAATGCATCAGCTTCGATAAAGTGCAGCCGGTCGGACATTCCGTGTCGCTGGGCCAATTTACGAGCCACTCCGACTTGCGAAGCACAAATATTGACACCGGTGACGTGGGCACCGGTCATCTGTGCGACGTTCCGCGCCGGGCCACCGATGCCGCAACCAATATCGAGCAACCTTGCGTTCGCATCGGCGATCAACGCGTCGGCGATACGTTTTTCCATCGCCAACGCCGCTTCGCCGAAGGATTCGTCCGCTTCAAAGGGTGCGAAATGAAACTGGTCACCCCAACCGATGCGGTAAACGTCGGTGCATTGGTCGTAATATCGTGCGACCAGCTCGCGGTGATTGAAGGGCCGCGTTTGACCATCCAAGTCTTGTTCCAAATCCAAAAACAGCCGTTTTCCCGTCAGCAGGGACCAAGCCACTCTTGCTCCGGCCATCACTGTATCGAGTTGGTCGCGTAGTCCCATTTTGGACTGACTCTCGTTGATTACGCGTTACGTTTGGCTTCCGCGAGCGCCACAGCGGAAAGACTTTTAAATAGTTATCGTAATGAATCGCACACGATCGGTTAAACACACCGGCGATTCGTTCTTTTGGCCAGCTTCCATCGGCGTGTTGTGATTGCGTGAGAAACTGCACCGCACGCACAACTTCAGCTGATCCAGCGTGACCGGTCCTCGCCAGCGTCAAGATTGCCCAAGCCGTCATGACCGCTTGGCCGCTGGCGGTCGTCTGATAGGTCTGCTGCTTGCACGACTGGATCGTCTCGCCCCAACCACCATCGGGTAACTGATGTTTGAACAAAAACCGCGCCGCGGCTTCGATCGCTGGATGGTCCGCGGCCAAACCAGCCGCCCGCAGACCCCACACGCCGAACCACGTACCGTAGGTAAAACAAACACCCCACGATCCGTACCACGAACCATCTTTTTGCTGCGCTCGCAACAAGAAGTCTCGACCTCGCTGGATCGCTCGGTCGATCGGATCTTCCCGGACTTTTGGGTAGGCAAGGCGATACCGGGCCAAACCTTGTAGGCACGCCGACGTGCATTCCACATAGGAGTAATCGATCATCACATCGGCAAACAAGCTGGTCGCGTTCAACTTTTCCAGCCAACTCGATCCGCGGGTACGTTCATACGTCGCCCACCCACCATCCTCGTTTTGTAGTGACAAGATCAACTCGACCGCTTCGGTAAATCGTGTCTCGGCAGCTCCCAGCTGAGCACTGGGCACCAGCGACGAAACATTCAGCATCGCTTCCAATCCCAGCGCCGTACAATCACTGATCGGCCATCCATGATTGAGATCAGAGAACGGCCAGCCGCCTCGCGACTGATGGCGATGATACCGCTGATAGTCGGGCACATCGTCGCGAACCTGCTGATGATCGATAAAGCCTGCCGCCTTCTGGATCGTGGTCTCGTATGACGCAATACGATTGGTCGCGCAGATGGCCTGCACGGCAAATGCGGTGTCCCAAAGCTGCGAAGAGTTGTATCCGTTCATTCGCAAGGCGTCTTCGTCGTTAGAAAGATAGTCATCAAGCCGGGATAGGTGCTTCGCAACTTTTT
This sequence comes from Pirellulaceae bacterium, assembly GCA_963714715.1. Lineage (GTDB taxonomy): Bacteria > Planctomycetota > Planctomycetia > Pirellulales > Pirellulaceae > JBFJVZ01. Next base: position 8,884 of record CAVQPV010000031.1, read on the forward strand.
CGCCGCCCGGCTCAGCGAAGTGCCAACAGAGGGTGTTCAGCAGTTTGTTGATGGGCCCCAGACAGATGTAATTCGTATTGCGATCTTCCTGATCGACATGAGCCAATACATGGGCGAGCGCGCGTTGGCGAAGCCTTTTTGGAATGAATCGCTCGATCAACTGCAGAACTCGACCAGCAATTCGCAATGGTCCGCTGAAAGGCTGATAAGTATCCGTTTCCGCGACGTCAAACATGGAAGCTGACCAGCAAATCTTTTCGTACGGCTGATCGAGAATCTCTTCGCGCAGCATCCGAGTTAATTCGTCTAGCGGCACCTGAGCGCGGCGGCCATACAGATATGTCATCGGCAGCAGCACCATTCGGCTGTGACACCAAAACCGCGATGGATGGATCGGCAACCACTTGGGCAACTGCCACATCTCCGGAGGCGTTGGCAAGAGGCCGCGATAGTCGTATAGATTCAGGACCGCCAGCAGGAACTTGCCCCACTGTGGCATTCGCTCTGCACCACCGTGGCCACCAATCCAATGTCGCGCAGGTGTGAGCCGCGAATCGTTCGGATCGTGTCCTATTAGCCGTAGGGCCACGTAGTTCAGCACCGTTGTGTAGAGCCGGCTCTGGTCTTCGATATGCAGCCCCCATCCACCGTCACTATTTTGATGACGGAAGAGGTAGTTGCCGATGGCCGTCTTTTGCAAATCGTCCCAGGGATAGCCGATCACATAGCGGGTCATCACCAACGAGGGCAGCAGAAAAAGTGGTCCGCTATAGTCACCTTTCCAACAGCCCTCGTTGTCTTGTTGGCTCGCCAAATATTCCAGCGCAGCGTCGATAGGATCCCGGCCTGTCATCCCCTGAGAATCAGCTTGCTGAACAGCGGGCAGCCGGTTCACGCCCCCAACTCCCTGGACGGTGTCGCGGGCCAATCGCTCGTGCGGAGCGCGCCGCGATGACTTGTCGGTAGAGCACTCGCCATCGGCCAGCGCCCCCATCCGGCAAGTGATCGCAAATTGCTAAGGATCATTCCTGATGAAGGGCTGTTCATCGTGCTTGCTGCCAAATCCATCGAAGCGCCGAAACCGATTCGAATCAATGTGCTCGTGAAGTGGGCCTTGCTGGTGTCGCTGCCCGTCAGCATCCGCATCAAACGCTGCCGCTGTCGCGGACTCTCGCGCCAGGATCGATAGACGGCCCGCCGCATCGCTACCGTTGCCTCATCGCTGCGCGTGAACAATTCGTACAGCGCATTGGAAAGCAACTCCGGAACGTAACTGCGGGCCTCGCGCAGTCGTCGATACTGACGAACACTGTCTGCGGAAACCAAACAGTCAACATCCAAGAAACCCATGGTCATTCCGGCTGCCGTCAGCGGGTGGAAGTGTCCCACGGCATCACCAACCAGTGCCAACAGCCCAGCGCCATAGTCGCATCGCGGTCGAAAACGTGTTCCCATCCAAACCACCATCGTCTCCTGCAACGTCCGTCGCAGTGCTTCGTCAAGCGGCGGTGGGAACCACGGCGCGATTTCGCTTGCCAGTTGCTTGGGATTCTTGCGAAGCTGTGCCGCCGACGTCGGCAAATCAATGGTAACACGCACCGCATTGCTGGAAATCCGATAAGCCAAGACGGGTCCGGGGGGTCCTACAAACACATGGCCGTAGCCCTCGAAGGGTAGTTCGACTTCTTTCAAAAGGACGCCGCCCATGTAAGACATGTGCCGACCGCTACCTGACAACCCCAAACTCTTGCGTGCCATCGATGCTCGGCCATCGGCACCAACGATGCGTTCCGCGGTGACTTCGTAAATCGCATCGGCGTCCATGTCGGCAAACGTCAATCGCGTTCCCTCGATACTCTGAACGCGGCACCGAGGTGCGAACTCAACGCCTGCGTGATCTATCGCCGCATCGCGTACGGCCGCAACTAACGCGCAGTGCTCGCCTGCCAAACCAAACTGGCCGGATTCGTACGGCAGCGGGATTGGCTCACCACCGTCATCGGGGAAGACAACGAAGCCCTTGGTCGACGAGAAGACCTGGTCATCGCTGACCCGCTGGACGCCAAGCCGGCGAAGCAAATCGACCGCCGGCGGATGCATCCACTCACCGGCAAACCGACGGGATGCTTTCGGGTTTGCCTCCAACAAAAGCACGCGGTCACCGCGATCAGCAAATGCGAGTGCTGCGGCCGACCCAACGGGGCCCGCCCCGATGATGGCAACGTCGTAGGCGTCCTGAAAATAATGAGCCACTAACTCGGCCTTGCCTCATACGCAATTGCAATCAAATCTGACCCGTCCAATTCGCTTTGCCACTGCTTCATCGACAGCAACGACGTTAAGATAGCTCTTCGGCATCATTGGGGACATCCACGAGACAACGTTTGCTTCGCATTTTGTGAAAGTTCACAGCCGTCAAGACCTGACTTTCGCCATGTAACCAAAGCGAACACAACTACCACGCAAGATACTGGAAACTGAAACTTCTCAGCAATTGCAGCGGATCACGAGCCCAAACTCGGTTTCCATGGTTGTTTTCTCCTGATCGCCTTCGTCGAGTTCAGACACAGCAGACACGCTTGATTGCGGATGGTCAATATCAATGTACATTCCGTGCTTGAGATCACGTGGTCGCTTAGAATATGCAGGCACCCTATTGCGAACTTGCCGTGCCGGTGCAGCGCGATGTCGACGACACGGCGAACTGCTTTGTCATGACGCAAGTTTCCGGTAGCGGAAGGACTTTCGAGAACGCCCAAGCAATCGGCACAGCGTCAAAGCACTCCTGGATTGCTTCCCGCTGCGTCTCGGTACTCTTCCGAGTTCCGCGACGGTAGTCCCGCCAAGGCCTTCAAAAGAACCTGGCCATGGCACGGCAGGATGCCGCGTCTACGTCAATCGTCTACCGGAGACTCACCGCTTCGTACCGATCAATCCGTGTGAAGTAAAGTCCTTGCTCGCACGTTTTCATACCCGTACATTGCTGCCACGATTGGGTATAACCGTTAAGCTGAGGGCGGTAATACTCGACTGCGCCGGTGACATCCGCTTCGCTAATGTCGTCGGTCTTGTAATCGACAATGACCCAGCCGTCGGCCTCTTCGAAGAGAAGATCGATCACGCCACGAGTGATGATGGGCCTGCCATCGTGGTCTTGCGAAGATGTCTCCAGGGGAAGTTCGCTAAAGCAGCGTTCAGCTGACTGTGCACGCTTCCAAATATCCGACCTCATTACCGAACGCACCGTTGTGACGATTTCATCAGCCCTCTGGGTGCCAAGGTCGTACTGTACGGCAAGCAATAAGGCGGCGGCGGGCAAGTCAGCTGAGGGCGTCTTGGTAGCGATCTCTAGCAGCTCATGGATTGCCAATCCCCATTTGTATCCGTAATCTCCCGATGCGTGCCAATTGGGACGTGTGATACCTTTCAGGGCGACTTCCTTTGCACTTTCGATCAGGTAGCTGGGCTCAGCCGCACTGGCCCATTTGCGCGTGATCTCGGTTGCCGTTCGCGTTGCACTGCCCTCCCCTGGGCCTGGGAGCCCGACCGCTCCCGGAGGGCCCGCGGCTAGCTCAGTCGGCCCACTTTTCATCAGCCCACCCGGACGGATCGATGTTGGAACTTCTAACTCCGGAACATCCGCCAAGTAGGGATGCAGGCCGGACCAATTCGATTTGTCGTCGCCAACCGACACCACCAACATGCAGGCGGCCCGTGTCGTCGCAACGTACAACAGGCGGTCAGCCTCGCCTTCCAGAAACCGTTGTTCCTCTGCTTGCCACTGTTCCCAGTTCGCCGGCGTCGCGACGTCCCTCGTAGCCCACTGCCCCTTCTTTGCCGTGATGCCCATGTAGCCAAGGGGTTGATCGCCCGACCGATCAATGTGACAGATCGGTGGTCGACTCCACCGCGCGGACGTATCTGCCAAGAACACTACCGGTGCTTCCAGCCCTTTCGCTTTGTGCAGATTCATCATCCGCACAACATTCGGATCGGGCGGCAGCGCCGTGCAGCCTTCGGTTTCGTCTCTCTGTTCAAGCTGCTCGAGATAGTCGATCAGATCCGATGCGCTGTCGAAGTTACCACTGTGCCTGCGCAGCACTTCGATCGCTTTCAAGAAACCGCCCAAGGCGATATTCCCCTCGCTGGTTGCCGCTGCGCTGGCCAACAATCCCAAGTCTGCCGCAATCTGATGAATCGCCGACGAAAAGGGCAGCACGCGCAGCCAAGTTTGATATCGCCTCAGCCGCGAGTTGACATCATCAAACCGCTGCTTCAATTCAGATCTCAGTGCCTCTGGAATGGCGGCGGTGAACGAAAAGCGGCCACCCGCCTGCCTGAAATCGTATAGCTCCGCATCGCTAAACGCGAATAGCCGATCGCGGAGGATCGCCAGATAATGAACGGCGTGATGAGGATCATCAATCGATCGCAGACACTCGATCAAGACGCCCAACGGATCAATGCTGAAAAAGGCGTTTCCGCCGGTCACTTCGCAGGGGATCTCCCATCGCTCGAGCGCCTGTTTGAAAAGATCGATCCGTTTCTTGCCGCGTGGGATGATCAAGAAGTCTCGCGGCTCGACAGTCGGGCCGCGGCCAAGTTCGACTTCGCGCTCGCTGCGTGGGATCGTCATCCCGCTGCCGATTGCATTGCGGATGAAACGAGCAATCAAGTCGGCCTCGTGCTGTGTCGTTTCTTCGATACTCGTACGGCGAGGCAGCGTCAGCTTGCGAATCCCGGACAGTTCGCCGTCAGCCGCGTCGACGCGTCCCTGCGACATGTTCTCCGCAGCCGTGACGTACTGATTCGCCACGGGAAAAAACTTGTCACTATAAACGTGATTGTTCCAGGCGCGGATTTCATCACGTGAGCGAAAGTTCTTGACGAGTGACAGAACCTCACCTCCCGACTGCTCAAAGATCTTTCTCACCCGGTTGTACGTAACAATATCGCCGCGACGGAACCGATAGATCGATTGCTTGGGATCACCGACCAGAAATAGTGAACCACGACGCGGCCGACAGTGGCCCCAATCCTGTTCGTCAACGTTCTCGGAGGTCAGGTACAAGATAATTTCCGCCTGAACGGGATCGGTATCCTGGAACTCATCGACCAACAAGTGCGTGAATCGGCCTTGAAAGTATTTGCGCAGTTTGGCCTGTGATTTCAAACCTCTTGCAGCGATCAACAACAGGTCTGCAAAGTCCAGACCGCCACTGGCCAACTTCTGTCGTTCGTAGACCTCTACCGCTCGGGTGACGAAGTCGACAACAAACCGATAACGCTTGCGCGACCACCAATCGATCGCCGGCTCGACCACTTCACGCCGGAAAGTCTCAAAGCGATTCTTCTCCTGCTTGGCAGCTTTAATGTCGAGCCATTGTTTTTGTACGGCGCCAGGTGTTGTATCAAACTTTTCGAGCAGCTTGAAAAGGTTGCCGAGGCGACTCCAACTTTTGTCGCTGCCACGAACGATCTTTTCGTAGCGGCCCATCAGCTTGTCGTTGCCACGCTGCGTCGGAAACGCCGGCACGAGTCGTTTCATATCATCGATGTAGTGCCGCGTTTGTTTTCGCAGCTGATCGAGATCGATCTCGGGCGGCGGCGTGCAGGGCCACAATGCCACGTCACGATACTCGATGAATCGATCAAAACATGATCTCAAGTCCTCACGTTCCAGCTCCAGTTCGTCGATCTGATCAATCAGCGGATCACCCGAGGCGAAGAGATCGTTGATATTCTCGTGCCAAGCTTGTTCGCGTAACTGTCGGTCTTGTTCCTCGTCCAATTCCCGAAACGCAGGATCCACACCAAATTCGATCGGCCTTTCACGTAACAGCGCCGCGCAGAAACTGTGAATCGTCCCTACAAAGGCGCGACTGACGTTGTCACTGGCCGACTGCGCGCGCAGGTACATCGCCTTGCCCTCCGGCGATTCACTTGGCTGCAACTGACCGGCCCGCCGGCGCAGTTGCGACTGAAATCGTTCCCGTAGTTCAGCTGCCGCTTTCCGTGTGAAAGTGACGGCGACCAGCTGATCGATCTGGCAAGTACCGCTGGCCACCAAGTTGACCATCCGATCGATGATGCTGCTCGTCTTGCCCGTACCCGCAGCGGCCTCGACCATGAAGTTTTGATCGAGCTGGTCGCGGATGCGGAGACGCGTTTGCTGATCGCGCTCTTCTTCGTTCGTTTCTGTGCGCATGGTCACGACGGCACCTCGACGGAGATCTGGCGAAGCTGTCGCCATGGCTCAAGCGAATCGTTGCACGGCTGTACAGATTTTTTCAGCGATTGTGCCGCGACAAATTTCGCATCACCGCACACTGACAAGTAGTCGCAGTAGGTGCAATCTTTTGGATCGGTGGTCGCCACGAACACGCCGCCGGCGATCAAGTCACAGATACTTTTCAAGACATCGTCGCCACTTTGCAATTCGGCCCACGTCCACTGCATCCGCAAGCCGTCGGTCTTCACGCTGGGAAAGAAGTATCCGAACGACTCGACTGCGTCCGTGCCGCCTCCGATCGCCGCTACTCGGTGCCGGAGCATGCCGACATATAGATAGGGCTGTAACTTGCGTCCTTGATTCAGTGGATTCTCCTGGTCGAAACCGAAGCTCGATCCCGATTTGTAATCCCATATCGCGTATCGTTCACTACCGCCGGACAGCAACTTGTCGACGCGATCCAGTCGCCCGCCGACACGAAGCAAGCGACCATCCGACAGCCAGAGAGCAATCGGTTCACGGCAATCCAATTCCGTTCGCGGCTCTTCGTCCAATCCGATCGACGCCTCCAAGACCCAAGGTCGCGCATGGTGCTCGCGGCAATACAATTCTTCCTTGGCAAGAAAAATATCACAGGTTGCCTCCAGGACGTCGCAAGTGCGCCGATAGGCATCTTCGTTCGGAATCGGCACGTCCCGCTTCACCGAATTGATCTTGGTATGAAGTAGGTGCAGCAGCCGCTGGCGGTCTCGATCGGCACTGGGAACCAAATCTTGCCTGGTCAACTCGCCAAGAAACTGCTCAAACAATCCGTGCACCAGATTTCCCAACTGAAGCGGATCGAGCCACCTTTCGCGATCGACGATCCATTCATCGGGCGGACGGACGCCCAGCGCGTGGCGAAAGAAGAACCGGCGCGGGCACGTGCCGTACGTTTCCAGCTGACTGGCCGACACCCTTTCCGCGACCGAGGGGTCTAACTCGACGCCCGCTGCCGGGACGAGTCCGTCATATTCGTTAAACTGTGCAGCTGCCTCGGATTCGTAAGCCATCCGCTGGAATCGAACGTGGGCGAAGTGTTCTTCTAACCAGACTTGACGTTTCGCCTGATTCGCCTCGGTTAGCAGACTCGCCAATTGCTGGTCGCTGGGCGACAGATGGTCCTCGGTCGCTTCACTGACGAATGCAACCGGCGGACCGAGATGTGATAGTAAGTCGTTGATGTCAGCATCATCATTCTGCGTGCTGACGCGATACAATTCCAACATCGATGCGCTGGGGAAACACGCGCGATCATCGGCAAGGTTTCTGATCGAATAAGATAAACAAACCCGACAATCGGGATCGGCCAAAACAAGATCAATCGCTCGATCGAGTGCCCGACTCACCTCCTCGCCAACCTCTTCTGCGGTGGCCAGATTCTCCGACAATCGTTCGCGTTCCGAATCCAGCAGAATCGAATCGTTCGGAATCCGTTTCGGGTATCGTCCGTCATCGAGCCCGATGACATAAATCTGCTTTCGCCCCGTCTGCCCGCCTCGCAACAACGATGCGACGTGAACACGGCCAGGCTGTGGACCACTCGCCAAGAGATGGCTCTCGATCGGCAGTTCTTCCAACCACTGCAGCACATCCAGATCTGCATTGGGAATTAACTGCAGGATCGCCATCATGGCGTCGATCTCATCCAACAGTTTTGTTCGCGCAACGCGATCGAGCTTGTTCTCCGCGCGAGCACACTGCAGCAAGAACCGTTTTGCTTTCTGGAGCACGATGCTCGCCTTGTCGTGATCAGTCGGCGCCAATTCCACCAGCGGCCCGATCATCGCCAACATGGTTCGCAATGCGGGCAACCCAAAGTCACGATCGGGTCGTTCGCCGTCGCTGGCCTCTGCATCACCTTGTTGTTGATACTCTTTCAAGCTCTGCTCAGCCGCTTGGATCGATTCACTGATCTTCGGCAGATAACGATCGCATCGAAACCCGATCGGCACTTGACGTAGCGAGTTGGCCAACCGCGAGTACCCAATTGTCTGACTGTTGTCGGGACGCACCAACAAGCCTTCGCGGATCAGCTGGACCGCCCGGGTTTGCACAAAATCATGCCTGGCCCAACGCAACCAGGCACGTAGCGCACGCCCCGGGCGCGAATAAATACACGCGATCCCGTCAGCGAACGTCACCGGAAGTGCATCGAGGTCGGGCACGTTCTCGCGATCCCCGTTACCAGCCAGCCAACTCGTCAATTGCTCCAACACCAGTGGCACATAAATCTGGTCATCGGTGTGCAAGATTTCCACGTCGTCCAGCTTCGGATTTCCCTGCGTGCTGGAAAGGATCCTTTGGAAGACACCGCGAACCTCGTTCACTTCGCCAAGCCCGCCGAAGTACTCGAACTGCGCGTGGCCACTGGAAAGGCGACCGGCAGGCGGTTCCGAGGCCGAAACAAGATCCGTTTGCTCAAGGCGACGCAGCGTCGACGTCGCCACGAGTATTTTCAACAAGCGCTGCTCCGCGTGCGAAAGCCTCCACTGCTGAGGCATCAAGATCAGCAAATCACCCGGTAACGCGATCGAACCAGCTTCGATGCCGCTGATCGCCAACTCAACGGCCCCGGCGTAGTCGAGGATGCGTTGTTGCTCAAGTGCCTCGCCATACGCCTGATAGATCAAACGCAGATCGGCCGCCTTCGCGGGCGACTCAAAGTCCTGCTCGTGCATCGAACTCGGCTGCACATCAGCCAATCGCAGATCTCGAATCGAGCGGGCAACCAACTGGCTCAGGCCATCAATCGATTGCATCGGTTGGAAATAGCTGAGTTTGCCCGCCTCCAGCAGACGCACCAGCACGCTTCGTACGGTGATCCGCACGGTCGCTTGCCCGGCAAAGTGCAATCCTTGGCTGGCCAACTGATTCGACACCAGGGAAAGGACGAGAGTTGTCAGCGTTTTTGAATGCAGATTGATCGTAGGGCAGCCAAGCAGATTCACACGATCCTTCCACTGCCCGGCAATTCGCATTTCCGGTGCCAGCAGCCATTTCTCCGTCAGCAAATGCTTTTGGCAATGATCGGCCAGCCACTGAATCATCGGCGAACCATTAGAAAAGGGAAAATCGCATTCGTCATCGTATCGACAAACCAGCCTTGATACTTGACGATAACGGGGTCACGCCAGCCTTGCCAATGACCCACGATCTAAGATGTCACACGAACCCCTCGGCAAAAACACCAAGTGCCCCTGCGGCAGTGGCAGGAAATACAAACATTGCTGTATGAAGAAGGACTACGAGTTTCAAGAAGACGAACAGGCACGATTCATCGCTCGGTCCCCATGTCGGACGAACTCGGCGACATGCTTCAGCAGCGCATGGACGACTTGTCCGAGGAACTGGGCCGAGACCTTCAGTCGGACGATTTGCTATTCCCCAATGACCATTTGGAGCACACCGAACACTTCATCGTCGAAGGGATGAAGGCAGCTGGGGTCGATCCGGCCATCGTCTATGCCTTTGAGCAAACCGGTTTGCTGGTCAGTGAAGAAAACCAGCACCTGATCAGCGACGAGGACTTGGCCAATTGGCAGGCCGCAATCGACAAGTATCGCGTCCGGCATGGGCAGTCGGCTTTCGAGTACCCGGTCGGCACCTTGGCAATGTATGGCCCTAACGACCAAGTCACGACCAAGATCGTCGCCAGCGTCATCAAATCGGCGGACAGCGAACCCATTCTTGAGCGTTTTGTTGGCACCGGCATCGCCGAGAACGAAAAGGTGCAAGAGAAGATCAACGCATTCTTTAAGGAGCACAACGTGACGGAGGTCGCAACCGTCGACGCAAATATGGGCTGCCCGCACGAAGAAGGCGAAGACTTTCCCGTCGGTGAAGACTGTCCCTTCTGTCCTTTTTGGAAAGGCAAGCAGGGCTCCGTGGCCGCACGCGCTGACGACGACGAACCAACCCCCGAGCAACGATCGATGGCAGAGCAGATGCTTCGACTATTGGACCCGTCTGCAATGAGCGAATTGATCGAATTGGCAGAGCAGTGCGACAGCGAAGACGAATTCGCCAACCTGATCATGGTCGGCCCCTGCCCACAGTGCGATAGCGAGAACACGGGTGACTGCGAGAATGATCCCGAGATCGAAGATCCTTGCGTCGGCCACTGCGGCGATTGCGGTCAACTATGGTGTTGTGACTGCGACGAGTTCTTCGTCAGCCGCGCCGAAGCAAGAGCCCACGATTGCCCATTCTGGGAATCGATGGAAGACGAACTGGACGAGCCTTTCTAGACAGTGAAAGCCTTTTAGCCAGGAGATTACCTTGACTTGGAACACAGCGATTGGACCTCGAACACTTTCGGGTGCGGAAGCCTACTTGGTCGGTCAAACGGTGTGGCAGTTGACGGATTCGATTCGTGAAGGGCTCTCCATTGACTCGCCACTGCAATTCGACATCGTGCTTTTCGACTCACTGACGTGGCAGCAGCAAATCGTGATGCTTGACAAAGTACTCGGGCCCCTGCTCGACGCCGATATCGACCCACCAGTTCCGACTGCGCTGATGGATGCCACGATCGCTGCTATCTATGCTCAGATGGTTGAATTCATCGAAATGGAAATCGACATGGAGCGAACGTCAGATTCGGCGGAAGAGGGTGACACCGACGGGCGACAGGAAATCGTCAACGCATTGGCCGAGTGTGCCTATCAAGGCGACTGCCCCGATCCGGAGTGCGCAGTGATCGAGACTTGGGAATTGGTGATCGAAGCACTACGAGATCGCGTGCTTGCCGACGAAGACTATCAAATGGACGGCTTAACGCTCGATCTACCGCCCGAAAAAAGTCGCGAATTGAAAAGGACCCTGGGGATCTCGGGCGACTACTTTATCGATGTCCCACCCGATGCCACGACCGAAGATGCCCGCAACGCCTGGGGCAATATTATTCAGCGCGTCACAGGAGAGCGCCCGAACGTCAGTTGCTTTCCGTAGCAGCGATGTGAAATGCACTGCGGCAGCAATCCAGTTTCTTCAAATGGTCATTCGTCGGCATGTTCGTGTTCGAGGATCGCGTGCCCACCGAGAAAACAGGCGACCGCAGATAAGCTATCAATCGGTGGTCAGCTGACATTGGCGAGGGATCGCCCGTAGGGTACGCTGGTTTTTCGCATGGAAATCGGCACTTGATTCATGGAGGTACGCACAGTGAGCCGCGGTCAACGGTCGTTTGCCAAAAAGAAGCAAAAGAAGCTCGAGCGACGGAAGCAACGCGAGCGAAAGACCCGACGGGCGCCCGCCGTCACACTCTCGCGTCAACTCGGCGAGCGGCTCGGCGATGCCTACGATTTGATTCGTCGCGGTGATTTTGCCGAAGCCGAGAAACTGCTTCATCAACTCGATCAGCGGGGAAAGAGCTGCCCCGAAGTCGTTGAGGCACTGGTTTTTCTTTATCAAACGACCCGCGATCGCGAGAATTGCTGCCACGCAGCGGAACGACTTGCCGAACTGAGGCCTCGCGATCCGGAAGCGCGTCTGATCTTCGCCCAGGAATCGATGTTCTGCGGTCGAGCGACGATCGCTCTGTTGAATTACCAGAGTTTTGTCGAGCGGTGGCCGGAGCATCCTCACGTTTCCAAAGCGAAAGAAGCAATTGAGCTGCTGGTCCCGGAAGCCGAGAACCGTGTTCGGGATGCTGGCTTTCCCAGAGAGAACGGACTTGATTGGTACGCACTCCATGAAACGGCGCTCAGTCTTTTAAGGCAGAATAGGTTTCCTGAGTGTGCGACGAAGTGCAAAGAACTGCTCGACCACGTGCCCACCTTCGCGTCGGCTCGCAACAACCTGGCAATCGCGTATTTCCAATCAGGTCGTGTCGAGGATTCTGTCGCTGTTGCCGAAGAGACGCGGCGGCTACTTCCCGAGAATGATTTTGCCAAAGTGGCCTTGGCAAAGCTCTACTTCCTGACCGGACGCGAGCACGACGCAAATCGACTGACCGACCAGATTGTTGCCGATCCACCGTCACAACAGGACTCGGTGGTTGCACTATTTGAATTGCTTGCGTTGCTGGGACGTGATGATGACATCGTTCACCTTGCTGAAACAACAGACCAAGCCGAGATGGTGGAAGACTCGTGTCAAGCCGCGCGACTTCACTATCTGGCGTACGCCAAATGCCGGTTGGGTGACACGAAATCAGCCCAGACGTTTTGGAAGAAAGCGTTGAAAAAGGAACCGCATCTTCTTGAAGCACGAGAGAACATGCTTGATCTGAAATCCGGCGAAGGACACGCGCCGTGGGGCAGTTCACTGCCCAAATGGATTCCCAGGCAAGTGATCGATCGAATCGTCAATCAGATGGTAGCTGGGGCTGAGGATCTCGCGGCACGAGCACCTGGCGTTGCCTCCTTAGTCCCGGCTCTGCTGGACCGGGGTGACCCGGTTGGCCGAGAATTGGCATGCCGGCTGGCAATGGCGGACAGTTCACCACGCATGCTGGATGCTCTCAAGCAGTTTGCGTTTGGTTCGCGAGGACCCGATTCCTTGCGATCGGAGGCATTGATGTTTCTCAGCCACGAGAAGGCCATTGGTGCTGGACCACACCGGATCTACGTGCGTGGAGAGTGGGCGGAAGTGCAAACGCTCGCCGCCGAGATTACTGCGGAGCCGCATGATTCCGGGATGTCGCCGCGTGTTGCCAAACTGATCAGCGACGGATCCAAGGCGATGCGTGCGTGCGACTATGACTTGGCGGAAAACTCGTTTCAACAGGCGCTCTTAGAGGATCCGAGCAACTGCAGTGCTGCCTACAATCTGTGTACGGTATCGCTGCGTCGAGATGGGGTTGCGGGACAGAAGAATGTGCGGCCGCGACTGCAGCAGCTTCATGACGAGTATCCCGAGTACCCCTTCGCCGCCATCGCGCTTTCGCAGTTCGCGGCGATGGACGGCGATTTTCAAAAGGCGCGAGACTTACTCGCTCCCATCTTCCAGGCAAAGAAAATGCACGTCTCCGAAGCTACGGCATTGTTCACCGCGCAGACAACGATTTGCTTGAAGCAACGTGATGTCGACGGTGCCGCGCGAGCTTTCGAGATGCTTCGCCGAATCGCCGACGAGGACGACCCGAACCTACCGGTACTGCGAGCAGATATCGATCGAGCATCGAAGAAAAAGGGGCTCTTGCGAGCATTGCTGGGCTAGAAGTTCATGCAGACGTGACGCCGGGTCACGTTGTCAAGGACAGCAAACACAATCCACCTTCGGAGCACGAATGATGATTAGTTACTTTGATTTTTTCCCCGAAAAGGCGAAGTCCGAATTACGAACAGCCACGTTTGTTGATGATGGCGACGCTGACAGCATTCCCGTCGGGACGTACTTGTTTACCGAGTACTTCTGCACCGATCCCCAATGCAATTGTCAGCGTGTACTGGTGAAGGCATTGCGAGTGGAATCAGAGGATACGCGGCCGCGTGAGGTTGCCACGATCAGCTATACGTGGAACGAAAGCAGCGACGATGTCTGGTCACAGGTGCAAGCGGACATGCCGAATCCGTTTCTTGACCCTTTTCATTTCCAAGCCTCGTATGCTCGGGAGCTGCTCGAATTCTGGAGTGACATGATGGAGCGTGATGCCGGTTACGCAGCTCGAATCGAATGCCATTACCACGAGCTCCGCGCGGCCCATATAAGTCCAGTTGATGAACCCTGGGACTCACCGCGCAAGGCGCCGACGACAACCGTCGCCCCCACTTTGACAAGGCAACAACGCCGGGCGCGCAACGCGCACTGGCTCGGGGCAAGCGGGCGCGCTGAATATCTTGGCTCGCAGCTTTGAACAACTCGCCCGGCATCAGGCGGGGAATAACTGTACGCTTTTGTTTGTTTGCCGGCTCGCGCTTCGCTATCATGATTCGCTGTTTCGAATCATCCAACGGCACGAACAATCAAGCTGAACCAATGGACGCCTTTCGGTTTTCCCCAGAGCTCTTTGAAGTTCGTACTGACGTGATGCAGCGACTCGCCGATGAGGGTTTCGACTGGCTGAGCCATTATTCCTCTGTTGACCCAGACCACGAAAACTACGGAATCGAGGTGTGTGGTATCCACCATCGCGAGGATGCGGCGGCAATTCTCGACCTGCTGACCAAAATGTTTCCCAGCTGGATGCCGGGATGACTGCAATACAAAGACTACGGCCGTGAGCCGGGGTGGAAAGCAAAAGTCTTCCGCGATCGACCTCGAAAGCGTGAGCATTGGGAGACCGCATAACATCGTGGGGGCTTCGCCGGAGTCAGGCCTTGTGTTCGGTTTTAAAGCTCAGCTGATCTTCCCTGTTCCGCTACGGTGGATGCCTCAATCGTAGCGATCACCTGGAGAGAGAACCGTATAGCCGTCTCGCTCGAGTGCGGCCCGCTGCTGGAGGCTGACGATCTGTTCACCGAGACAAACGTAGTGAAATAGCGGTGTACGAAAATGAAACAGCGGCTCGTGTGCGATCTGACCCTCTGAATCCAAAAGTGGCGATAAGTCGATCACATGGCGGCGCAGCAAATCACCGATCCAATCGGCGTGAGGACTACCCAAGCGGCTAATCAATTCACGTCGGATGTCTTCGCGGTCGGTCTCCCCTCGCGCGTGAGCGGCCTCGCGCAGGTCGACTTTGGTTTGCCGAAGGATTTCCAACAGTCGATTAGACGGTTCGTAATCGCTATGATGGCTCGACACAATCAATTGCGACTTTGTGCGCGTTATCGCAACATACAGCGGAGGGCCCAGCGTGCGGTCTGGCAGCGCGAAGCCGCCGGCATGAAAGATCCAGACAAGTTCTGCGTCGTATCCTTTAAACGAGTGTGCCGTGGTGGCAGTGATCGCGGAGTCGTCTGGCCGAATCGATTCACGACGCGTCATGTTCAATTCGATTCCGTGAGCTTTCAATTGCGGCGTCACGTCCATCCGCAGACTCTCCTCCGCCTTTTTCCCGTTCAGCAGAATGCAGATCTGTGACGGCCGCACGTTCTGATTGTTCACCAGATCAACCATTTGCTGAACCAAAAACTGTCGTTCCAACGCAAAATTCTTCAACACGTGCAATGCGGGTTCCGGGCCACCCGTTTCGTTGTAACGCACATGCCACCACGTCCGCCCCTCAGTCAGTTTTTGGCGTCGCACCAAATCTCGACGGACCAACTCACGGTGTTCGGCTCGCTTGGCCGCGTCGGTCAGTCGGCACAACACATTCAAAGCGTACTCGGCAATTGGCCGCGTCGATCGAAAACTCTCCTCCATTACGGTGCTGCGGCCGCGAAGATCGACGCCGAGATCCGTCCACCTGGGCATCTCGCGATCGTAAATGTTTTGTGCGTTGTCGTAAAACAGGTTCAGATTCTTTGAATTGTGATCGCTCGACTCGGCTTGTTCCGTCAACATTGCCAATAACCGTAACGTGTCGGGGCCAAAGTCTTGTGATTCATCAATGAACATGATTCGACAAACCGGCTCGGGGCCTGGAAAGGACTTCAAGTACTCTGCCGCCGCCGCGTTGATGTCATCACCAAATGCGCTGAGATACTTTCCCTGAGCAATCAAGTGGCGATCCAAGACGTCGCGAACATGATGAAAGCGAACGCGATCCCAAGGGAGGGCTTCGCCGGACCGCAATTGATCCCAAGCTGACTGAACGAGATCCTTTAGCAAACCGGACAAAGCCATGTTGGCGTACACGACCCAAATCGGCGCTCCTGGTTCGTCGCCCGACTCGACTTCAGCCAGTAACGTGCGAGCCAGCCAGTGCGCCAACACCACCGTCTTGCCGCTGCCTGCGACGCCGCGTACCAGTCGTGGCTTGCCATCCAGCCGCAAACCACACAGTCGCTGTTGCTCGTCGCTAAAGACCGGACGCAGACTTTCACGAACCGCCAACTGGCCACCCAATTTCTCGGAGGACGCCGGTAACGAACACGGCAAATATTTGATTTGCGGATCGACTTCATGCCATCCCAGCTTTCCTCCGCGTGATTTCAGTACCGCCGGCCAAAGCATCTCGACAAGCGGCTGTAGATAGGGCTCTTTCATCTCGTCGCGACTGGCAATCATGATCATCGCGTGCCGCGCGCGGCTAATGCCAACATTGATCAGCCGTTTCCACTCATGCGGTGCCCAACCGGTGCTGCCGGCGTTCACGGTATCAACGATCACCACATCAGCTTCGGTGCCTTGCTGTGTGTGGACTGACGACGCCGACCAATTCACCGACGCCGTCTTGCGGAGAAAATCATTGACGGCTGTCACCTGCGCGGAAGGGCGTGATGTAACGCCCGTCGATGTTTTTAAAGTCAGAATCCTGAAACAGCTTCTGCAAGACCTCCATTGCCAGCATTCGCGTCCAACTTCGCTGGCCTGGCCCTCGCGCCGCACGAATGCGTGAACGCTGTTTCGTTTCTTCATCAATGACGTACCAGATCGCTCGCGGCACTTCGCTCAAGATCGACGGAGGCTGCCATGCATCGTGGTCCGAGTTTTCTGCATGCCGGAGCAAACCGTCATATTGGAACTTCGACACGACATCGCCGATTTCAGGATGCATTCGGTATTGTGTCTTTAACAACGTGACGGCTGGCCGAGTCGTTTCATCGGCATTCAAATGCGACAGTCCGCTTTTTGCCATCCAGCGTGATTTTGTTTCGGCAACGACTCTTTCAATCTGACTGATCGGCGAAAGCTGTCTTGAATCACCGACCAGCCAAACCCGGTCAGCGGCCAGCAGAGACAGCGCCGCCGTGGCTGCTCTCGATACCAAACCGGCTTCGTCAATCACGACCGTGCTGAACGGCGCGTTGCCGTCGTCCAACATCGGCCCAAACCGGCGATCAGAAAGCAATCGAATCGCTGCATAGGCAGTGCACACCACGACGCGGACATCGGGATCAAAGAACAAATCACCGGCGTTTTCATCAAGCTGACCGTAGGCCGCTGTCACTTGCAGTTGCAGTCTCGCTCGCTCGGTCGGCGTCTTGGCCGCATTGCGTGCCTTGATCGAGTCCGAAATCAGACGGCGGATCTCGATCGACTCGGGACCGAGCAGGTTTTCCAAACCTTGGGACTCGAATGTTTCCAGGCGAGCTGATTTGCCGATGCGAACCATGTCACCGTCGTTGACCCAAGGCGGATGAATCTCCCGCGCGTTGAGTCCAATGCGCACCGCGACTTCATCCGTGGCTCGATTCGTGGTCGAAACCACCAGCACGCGATTATCGGGATCCTCAAGCGACCGCGCTACTTCTTCGCCAATCACACGCGTTTTACCCGTACCGGGCGGCCCCCACAGAATTGACCAACCATGTTTCCAAAGTCGGTGGTGCGGCGGTCGTCGCTGCCAGTCTGCGAGCAAGTGATCGGCGACAATCGGATGTACTTCGCCGCGCGTCGCTGTGACACGATCGGGCAAGTATCGTGACGTTACCAACGAAACATCACCCGAGTAAACTTGGTGCAGCGCTTTCAGGAACGCGAACGGCTCAACCCAAAAAGCGCCCCGCCGCGGCGCGTCCGCATCAAACCTCATGCTCACGAACAGCGTCCCTCGATCTTGGTCGACGGCGACGACGTCACCGATCCAATGGTACGCCGATTCATCGTCACGATCGCCCACGTCTCTTGAATCGTGACGATCATCGGCCAGCGCATCACAGGCCGCTTCGACAGCAATGGTGTCCTCTTCGCGAGCATACCACAGCGCCGGACGTAACGCGGTGCTGCCTTCGAGTGTCCAGTCGAGCGGCGCCGTTTGACCGACGCTGATTTCGTAGATCGCCTGGACACCATCGTCTTCGATCTGTCGAACGCTCAGCGCAACCAAACGTGTCCAGCGACGACTTAGTTGCAGTTCGGCGGAAACAGCTTCCGCCGCCTGGCGGTACTCGTCAGCTCGGCCCCCGCGTAGATCCAAAGTGATTGGCGTTGCCGCAATGGGTGGATCACCGTTCACTTTTGCTTTGCCTTACGAACAACCTTCGCTTCCTCGACGTGGTACAGGCGGCGACAATGCTCACAGTATAAATACCAAGTGAAATAATAGGCGGCGTCAGGTTTGTGTTTCTTAGTCTCGCGTCGAACCAGTGGCGTCTGACAATGGCGACAAGGATCACCCACGGTTTTTGGCTTGGGTCTGCGCTGCTGGTCTTTGCTGGCAACCTTTCTGCCATCGTCAGCCGATCGCACCGCTGGTGGCGATGCATTGGGCTTGGCCGCATACAGTTGATAACCATCATCGATTTTCAGGTTGTCCTGCCTGATCGCTTGCGCAGCCAGCCGATCGCATCGCTCGTTGTCGTCAATACCGGAGTGACCTTTGACCCAAACCAGTTCGGCATCGTGCATCAGAAACGCATCAAGAAAACGGCTCCAAAGATCCAGATTCCTGACTTTGGTCTGTCGCCATTTCTTTGCGGCCATGCGGAACAACTTGCCGTTGTTGACCATGTCGACCACGTATCGTGCATCACTATGCAGATGCACACGACAAGTCTGTTTGAGTGCTTCAAAACCAACAATCGCCGCCATCAACTCCATCCGATGATTGCTGGTGTGCTGAAAACCACCGCTCAGCTCCTTACGGTGGTCACCAAAACGGAGCACCACGCCGTATCCTCCTGGACCAGGATTGGGCTCAGCAGCACCATCGGTAAAGATCGTGACCGGCTTGGCGACTCTCTCACGCGGCAGCAAGCCAACGAGCTTGATATCGGGAACTCGTGCGAATGAGTACAACAACTGCCGTTTGATCTCAGGCCATGTGATCCCTCGATCGCTTTGGATCCGCGGAATCGCGATCGACTTGGCGCCCACCCGGAGTACCTGTTCCGTAAGCTCCTTCACGCCCTGGCTGATGTACTCCGCACGGACGGTGCCGCTGGAATGAACTTTGCTGGGAAACAGAAACACGTCAGCGGGCGTTTGATCGCGTGCAACTCGCAAAACCTTTCCCGGCTCGATATCCCCTGCCTTAAATGCTTTTTGATAAGCGGCCACCACATCGGGATACGCCGATTCGAGACGAGACCACCGATCGTCATGTCGTTTTCCAACGCAGTCGACTTCAACCACCACCGCATCGGTGCGAAGTTCCGACAGATCATCGTGGCGATACTGAAACATGAGCGAAGATTGGGCTGCTCACTGCGGTTGAACCAGCCCCACAGGGTGTGCAAACGGAAAAGACTCGGTTGACCCCAAGCTGTAGCAGGGCCGCACCTGCCAAGATACCAGAATGCGATCGAATCGCGGATAGGCTGCGAAATAGTGGTCCGGCCCCGCTTCCTGCCCGCTGCCGGTCGCGAAATCCCTTTCCTCTTGGCGGCAATGACCACTCCGCTGCATTTCGTTTCTCCGCAACTTCTCCTGGGTTCAGATTTTATTATCCGTGAGAAGTTTCTTGGCTGTGCAACCGAAAGTGACGTGCCAGGGGTGATCTGATCTTGTCGGGAATCACGTCCCAAGTTCTACTCCCTCTCGGTCGCACTCAGTTCAGCACGACGCCTGATGGGCAGGAGTTATCCATGGCAGTGACACGGTCGAAATCAAAACAACCGAAAGACACAAACAAGAGTGGCAGCGCCGCAGCAGACAAGCCGAAAAAAGGCAATGTCTTTCATCAGCGGCTCGGTTCACTGACGTATTATCAGGCCTGTCAGTTGCTGGGCGACGAGGGTGGCAAGCTGTTTCGCGAAGGTGAACGGCTGTTTGAGATCGAACCCGATCGCGATGTCTTCCTCGGCGGTGATCTTTTTCGTGTTCGGCTTGAGGACCCGGCGCGATCGATGGCTTGGCAATCACCACACTGACGCTTCAGTCGGCTCGCAAGAAACAACTGCAACTGAATTGCGATCGATGCGACATGCATTGTGTTCACCAGGCGGCCGCGTTGGCATACCTGCTCGATGCCAAAAGCGTCCTGGGGCTTGCCGCGCCGCCGGACGAGTCAGTGCCGCTTGAGAATCTGACTTCGGATGAGTTGCATCAGCGGGCGATGGCAGAACGCGTGAAGCGTGCAGAAGAAGAACGAATGACGGTTCGCAGCACGGACCCAAGCCGACCATGGACCGATTATGTCGTCACCAGCGAGGCGTCGGGAAAAGCCTACCGCGTCGCGCTCCGCGGCATGCAACCGGGGCAATCATATTGTTCGTGCCCTGACTTTCGCACCAATTCGCTCGGCACTTGTAAACACATCCTTCACGTGCAAACCAAAGTCACTCGCCGGTTCACGAGAAAGCTGATCGAAAAACCGTATCGCCGCCGCAAGATTTCCTTGCGTTTGCACTACGGTGATGACTTTGGCCTTCGTTTCAATCTACCGAGCAAGTCGAATCTGACGATCGAGGAGATTATCGGCGACGGTAGCGAGCGGTCGATTCAGGATGCCGGTGATGTGATGCGCCGCCTGGAAGCTCTTCAACATGCTGGTAACGACGTCAACATCTACCCGGATGCGGAAGCTTATATTCAACGAGCACTTGTGCAGCAGCGGCTCCAGAAAGAATGCGAAGCAATCCGCAAAGATCCGGCCAATCATCCGCTACTTGACGAATTGCTTAATGCAAAGCTATTGCCTTATCAACTCGACGGCATTGCATTCGCCGCCGGAACGGGCCGCGCAATCCTAGCCGATGACATGGGCTTGGGAAAAACAATCCAAGGAATCGGCGTCGCAGAATTGCTGACCAAGCTCGCCGACATCCAACGGGTGCTGGTAATTTGCCCTGCGTCGCTGAAGAGCCAATGGCGCAGCGAGATCGGGCGGTTCAGCGGCCGTAGCGTGCAGTTGGTTGTCGGCAACGGCGCCGAGCGGCAGGAGCAGTACGCCAGCGACACGTTTTTTACCATCTGCAACTATGAACAGGTGCTGCGAGATTTGACAGCGGTCGAAGCCGTCCCGTGGGACTTGATCGTGCTGGATGAAGGACAACGAATCAAAAACTGGGAATCGAAAACCAGTAACGTGATTCGTTCGCTGGAAAGCACGTTTCGCTTAGTGCTTTCGGGTACGCCATTGGAGAACAACCTGGGCGAGCTGTTCACGGTCGCGAGATTTGTGGACGAGCAGCGACTCGGACCGGCTTATCGGTTTTTTAACCGTCACCGCGTCGTCGATGACCGTGGCAAAACGATCGGCTACCACCAATTGGATGAATTGCGATCGACAATCGGACCGATTTTACTGCGCCGCACGCGTGGCGAAGTCGCAAAACAGTTGCCCGAGCGGACCGACCAAATCATTCGCATCGAACCGACGGCGGAACAGAAAGAGATTCACGACGGCAACCAACAGATCGTCGCACAGATTGTCAATAAAAAGTTTCTTACCGAGATGGACTTGCTGCGATTGCGGCGTGCGTTGGCGATGATGCGAATGGTCTCCGACAGTACGTACTTGGTTGACCAGAAGGAACCTGAGTACAGCACCAAGCTCGAACGTTTGTCTGAACTGCTTGCGAAGTTGATCGACGATCCGACACGAAAGATCGTGCTGTTCAGCGAATGGAAACGGATGCTGGATCGAATTGAACGACGATTGGACGAAATGGACTGCCAGTACGTAAGGCTGGATGGCAGTGTACCGCAGAAGAAACGTCCGCAGATCATCTCGACGTTTCAAGAGATTCCCGATTGCCGAGTCATCCTGATGACAAACGCCGGTTCGACCGGTTTGAATTTGCAGAAAGCGAATGTCGTGATCAACACGGACTTGCCGTGGAACCCGGCGGTGTTGGAACAGCGTATCGCGCGGGCACATCGGATGGGGCAGCAAAATCCGGTCCACATTTACAACCTGGTCACAACCGACACGATCGAAGAGAGCCTACTAGAGACATTGGCGTCCAAGCAGGAGTTAGCCGACGCGTCGCTGGACATGGAAAGTGATGTCGACGCGGTTGCCGTGACCAGCGGCACCGACGATTTGAAACGCAAGCTTGAAAAGCTATTGCACAAACCGCTGCCTGCCCCGCTGGACGAAAGCCAGCGACGCAGGGTCAAGTCCGAAACGGAGCGTTTGCAAGCTCGACGAGAAAAGGTCTCCACGGCGACCGGGCAATTGGTCACCGCGGCGATCTCGCTGGCCGGCGAATTGATGAGCCAATCAGATGACCGAACGGTGGACGACGCCAAGGTCGATCAGCTAACCGAGCGACTGAGCGAATCGATCGATACCGATTCCGAGGGACGCCCCCAACTGACCATCACGCTCCCGGACAAAGAATCGCTCCGAGGTCTGGCCGCCACCTTAGCCAAACTGCTTGAAGATTAGTATTCGCACCGTGACGGGACGCTACCACGAGGTCGTCTCAAACTCGCGATCCAATCGGAAAACACAGAAAACCAGGGGGAGATCTTCATACCAACCAAGAATCGAGGATCAGCTTGGATAATTGTGTTACAAAAACTTGCATTCCACTCGGGTGCATTCCCAAAAAATGGTTCTTGGAACACCGTAAATTGCCGCTTCAAGTTGCATTTGTACGATTCCACGTTTTTCAGTGCCGGAGGCACGGCGTTTGATAGCCTGGGACGCAAGTCCCGGGAATCGAGAACGCATGTCTTCTACCCGGGTGGTCCGATCGGCCGCAAAGCGACCGATCGGACCATCCGGGGACAGGTTTGATGTGCGGATATTTCCTGGGACTTGCGTCCCAGGCTGTCGCCATCATCGCTCCGCGATTCCAGAAAGGGGCCACGTCCTCCAAATCAAAACGCCGAGATGTGTGGATACCAATGCCGGGGAGAGTGAAATTCGGAAGTTGTTTCCGAAACAGTTCCTTGACGTCGACCCAGAGGCCAATACCGGTCTATCGCGTGACGGCAATGAAAACGAGACGTCCCCCGCTTACCTGCTGCCCGCGCTGGGGGCATGAGGGTGCAATTGAATCTGCCGCTCGCCTATCATTGCAATCTGCTTACTGAAAGACCAATATCGTCCTTTCTGTTGGCGTCGTTACCCGCCCGAACAGCGGTTGACCAGCAACGGGTTCCAGCGTTTTGAGGCGTTATGCGATTGCAAGAAGATTCCACCGGACGAAGCATTTTAAGAACGACACGCTTACGCCCCTTCGTGGGCATCGTGCTGCTGATGGCCGGTTCGCTGTCGGCGGCAGAGATCCATGTGAGTCCGACCGGCGACGATGCCGATTCGGGCACGCGTGGATCGGCCGCTGCGAACCTTTGCCGCGGCTCAACAGGCGGCACGGCAGCAGCAAGGCCCAGACCGTGCTGTTCCACGCCGGCACGTACTACCTGCCCGAGACGATCATTCATCACTCCGGACGATTCCGGCACGACCTACGCGTCGGCTGCCCGGCGAACACGGTGGTGCTCAGCGGCGGCCTGCAAGCTCGATCTGCAGTGGCAACCGTACCGGGACGGCATCCTGCAGGCCGAGACGCCCGCCGGGCTGGCGATCGACCAGCTGTTCGTCAACGGCCAGCGCCAGCACATGGCCCGCTACCCGAACTTCGACCCCGACGCCCGCCCGTACAACGGCGCCGCCGCCGACGCCTTCAGTCCCCAGCGGGCCGCGCGCTGGGCCGATCCGGCCGGCGGCTTCATCCACGCCATGCACCGCGCCCACTGGGGCGGCTACCACTACCGCATCACCGGCAAGAACGAGCAGAGACGAAGTGACCTACGAAGGCGGCTGGCAGAACAACCGCCAGATGGGCATGCACCCGCAGGACCGCTTCGTGGAGAACATCTTCGAGGAACTCGACGCTCCCGGCGAGTGGTTCCACGACGCGAAGACGCTCGACGCTGTACTTCTACCCGCCGGCCGGACGTGAGACCTGGACGGGCGACCGTCGAGGTCGTCCGGCTGCGGCACCTGGTCGAGTTCCAGGGCAGCCGGGAGAACCCGGTCCGGTCCGTCTCGCTGCGCGGCTTCGCCTTCCGCCACGCGGCCCGCACGTTCATGGACGTGAAGGAGCCGCTGCTGCGGAGCGACTGGACGATCTATCGCGGCGGCGCCGTGCTCTTCAACGGCGCGGAGGACTGCGCGATCGCCGACTGCGAGTTCGACCAGCTCGGCGGCAACGCCGATCTTCGTGAACAACTACAACCGCCGGATTCGCATCACCGGCTGCGACATCCACGACACCGGGGCCAGCGCCGTCGCGTTCGTCGGCGATCCCCAGGCCGTCCGCAATCCGCTGTTCGAGTACCGCCAGCGTCAGAGCTATGCCGACATCGACAAGACACCCGGGACCGCAGACCGACAACTATCCGGCCGATTGCACCGTCGAGGACTGCCTGATGCGCCGCTTCGGCGTGGTCGAGAAGCAGGCCACCGGCGTGCAGATCTCGATGTCGATGGGCATCACGATCCGGCATTGCTCGATCTACGAAGCCTCGCGGGCCGGCATCAACATCAGCGAAGGCACCTTCGGCGGCCACCTGATCGAGTTCTGCGACGTCTTCGACACGGTCCGGGAGACGGGCGACCACGGCAGCTTCAACTCGTGGGGCCGCGACCGCTTCTGGCGCCTGGAGGACGCGCCGGCCGACGAACTGCCGCAAGCTGGCGCTGCTGGACGCGGCCGAGCCCACCGTGCTGCGCAACAACCGCTGGCGCTGCGACCACGGCTGGGACGTCGACCTGGACGACGGCTCGTCGAACTACGAGATCTACAACAACCTGTTCCTGAACGGCGGCCTGAAACTGCGCGAAGGATTCCACCGCCGCGTCTGGAACAACATCGCCGTCAACAACAGCCTGCACCCGCACGTCTGGTACGACAACAGCGGCGACGTGGTCACCAGGAACATCTTCATGGGCGCCTACCGCCCTGCCGGCGGCATGCCGAAGGGCAAGTGGGGAAAGACAGATCGACCACAACCTGTTCACCACCTCGGATGCCGACCGCACCAAGTTCGCCGCCCACGGTTGCGATGCCCATTCGCTGGTCGGCGACCCGCTGTTCGTCGATCCGGCCAACGGCGACTATCGCGTGCAGGACAGGCTCGCCCGCGCTGAAACTCGGCTTCGAGAACTTCCCGATGGACCAATTCGGCGTGCAGAAACCTGCCTTGAAGAAGATCGCCCGCACGCCGGAACTGCCGGCAGCGCAGGCGGACTCGACTCACGACACGACCGCCGCGGCCGAAGGCGATGACGCATTACTGGCATGGAGCGCGAGTGCAGGACCTCGACGGGCGAGGCGTATTCGGCGTTCGGCGTCAGCAAGGAATCCGGCGGTGTCCACCTGGCCGATGTGCCGGCCGGTTCGGCGGCCGCCGCGCGATGGATTCAAGACGGACGACTTGATTCAGAGCGTCAACGACCGACCCGTCAGGCAACTGTCCGATCTGCTGCGATTGCGGGATGCTGCCGCCGGCCAACCGCTGAGCGTCGGCATCGTTCGCGGTCAACAGGCTCAGACGTTGCAGGTCGATTCGTACAACTACTGCGTGGCTGAGACCAGCGTTGACGCCGACTTCCGTCCGTGCCCTGGCGTCCGCCGACAAGCTGGTTGCGATCAAGCGAATTCAGACGCGGCCGGATACACACAACGAGCCGACGGCCGTGCTGCACGACGGGCAGTTGGCTGAGAACTACGGTCCGGTCTTCGGCAACGGTGTGATCGGCGGTATCTACAAGGTGGACCTGGGGGAAACGATCGAGTTGGCCGAGATCAATGTCTGGTCGTTCGATCAGAACGGCAACCGGGGGCCGCAACGCTACGTGTTGTTCGGCAGCGAGGCCACGGATGATCCAGGTTGGGATGTCGAGAATTCGGCAAAACTAACGCCGATCATCGAGGTGGACACCCGGCAGGTTGATGTCGAGCGATTTCTGGCGACCCGTATTCGTCGTTCCGGTGGGCGTTCTCTCGGATCTTTCCGTTGGCTTGTTTGGGTCGTCTCTCCCGTGACCAGCAACAACGAGAACACGGCGTATCAAGAGATCGAGATCAAGAGTCACCGGTCTGAGCCGAAGTAGACCCAAATCCTGGCCGTTGTCGCATTGCCGTGACGGACCTATGATCGGCAAATCTGAAACGCCGCGAACGCTTCCGGCAGTCCGATGCATTGGAGTCAAGTGCATGCAGCCCCTCTCCATTCTTGAGCAACTCTACAGCGCCGTCGTTGCCGACGTCCTCGATCGCATGGGCTTGCGTAACCAGGTGCTCAGTTCTCGAATCCGTGCGCTCACACCAGTGCAAAGAGTCTGCGGTCGCGTCTTCACGGCTCAGGCCATCGCCGTCACTGAGGTACCGGCGGAATCTTACAAGCTGGAGATGCAGGCGATTGACATGATGCAATCGGGAGACGTCTTTGTCGTAGACGCCGGGCATAACGAACAGTCCGCGTTTTGGGGGGAATTGCTTAGCACTGCCTGCGTTGCCAAAGGCGTTCGCGGTGTGGTGATGAGCGCCTGTAGCCGGGACTTGTGGGCGTTGAATCAGATGGACTTTCCCGTGTTCGGCATCGGCAGCACGCCGGCTGACAGCTTGGGGCGAATCGACGTGATTCATATCGGCAAGTCGATTCAGATTGACGGAGTGAGTACGAAGAACGGCGACTTGATCCTGGGTGACCAAGACGGAGTGGTAATCATTCCGGCCGAATCTGCCGAAGAAGCATTACAACTGGCTCAGCAAAAAGTCTCGGGCGAAAACACGGTTCGCGAGGAACTGCGCACAGGAGTTCCCGTAGCAGAGGTGTTCCGGAAGCACGGCATCCTGTAATCTTCGGCAGATCCTACCCCGCGGTCCTGTTCTTTTCTGACTTCAAAGGAAATGCAAACTTGAGTGAGAAGCCAGCCGTGCTTGCAGTCGCGGCACATCCGGACGACATCGAATTCAACATGGCCGGCACGCTGTCGCTGCTGGCCAAAGCTGGGTTCGAGCCACACATGCTGAATCTTTCCCGTAGCAACCTCGACAGCAACGAATTGTCGGAGTCAGAGATCACACAAATCCGCCGGCAAGAAGCCCAGCGGTCGGCGAAGGTGATCGACGCTGTGTACCATCCGCCCATGGCGGACGACCTGTTGATTTTCTACGAGGAAAGTCTGTTGCGGCAGATGGTTGCGATCGTACGCGAGATCCAACCGACGATTGTTCTGCTGCCCTCATTGAACGACTACATGGAGGACCATACCAACACGGCCAGATTAGTGGTGACCGCTTGCTTCAGCCGATCGATGCGGCACTTCCGCAGCCTTCCGCCACGCGAGCCCACGAACAAGGATGTCTACTTGTACCATGCACAACCCCACTTGAACCGGGATGGGATGCGCCAGCTTGTCGTGCCAACGCTGCTGATCAACATTGCAAGCGAGATCGATACGAAGCTGCAGATGCTCGGTTGTCATGAGAGCCAACGGAAATGGCTTGATGAAACGCAAGGCCTGGACGACTATCTGGAGAGCATGCGCCAATCGAGTGCCGAAGTGGCCGGCATGTCCGGCCAGCCAGGTTGGGAATACGCCGAGGGATTTCGCCAGCACAGCCACGTCGGCTTTTCCGCGGGCGACCGCGATATCCTGGCTGAAGTGATTGGCAATCCGTTGGCGTATCGGCCCGCTGGGATAGAGTACTGATTCGCAGATTCGATTCGTAGACCAGGTCCTGGCCCAGGGCATTAAAGCCCTGTCATTACCCACATCTTCTTGCGTGCCAACATTCTTTCGTCGCTATTCGACCGCGAAGCGGTCCTGGCCTACGATGGATGACACCGCTATTCCCAACCTCGTGGGCCGATCCTTCAATCCTGAAGTTGCCGCCCACGACCACGACATACTTCGATGTCTTTGAACATCAGGTGCATCTCGTTGCCCGAGTGCATCTGCAGTGCGAAATGACCTTGGCGGCGGCCTGGATCGTCCTTCAATGCGGCAGTCTTCGTGCCGTTGACGTGCACGACAATGTCACCACCCTCGGCAGAAATGATCATGTCGTTCCAATCGCCATCTTTCAGGATCCGCTCTTGCAATTCATCGCTGGGTTTCTCGACCCAGCCGCGACCGTAGCTCTCGTAGACGCCGCCGACACCACTGCCCCGCAGCCCGACTTGGACCTGGTTCCCGTGCGCCTGGTCGGGCTCTTTGAAGATCGTGCGGATATAAAAACCGCTGTCGCCAGCGAGTACCTTGAACTTAAAACGCACCGTGAAGTCACCAAATTCTTTGTCGCTGAACAAGAGCCCGTAGAGTTTTTCCTTATTCGCCCGCCCAACAATCACACCATCCTCCACCGTCCATTTGCCATCCCCAAGGGGATGCCAACCCGCGAGCGTCTTGCCGTCAAACAAAGGTTCCCAGGATTCTGACTCGGATTTGCCCTCCGCACTGCGGGAATTACCGTCATCAGTTGCATCAGCGGCAAGCGTCGCCGAAAGCACGACAGCAGCGGCAAGTGTCAAACGAATGACGGTGGTCGAACCATGGTATGGGGAACACATCAGCGTTGTCTCGGATAACTTTGGTAATGTTGACGTTTCGATACGAACCTAACAATTAGAAAGCGATCTGGTCGGGCCACATCACGGCGGAGCGTGATGGCTCCTATCGCGAGAATCAGGAAAACCTGGTGAAGCCTGGGATCGGGACTGCATAGAGACCGTCAGCACCAGGCGTCACAGGCGGCGGTGTATCCCAAGATAGTTGTTCGGGGCCGAGGAGTTCTGTCGATTTCATCGCATCGTCCCACGTGATTTTCTCTCCGGTGTAGGCAGCCATGCGTCCCAGGATCGCGAGCATCGTGCTGCGAACCATGTGGAGGCCGTTGTTGATCGGATTACCAGACTTGATCGATTCGAATAGCTCCTGATGCTCAACGTCGTACATGCTGGGCTTGGGACCTTCGTACCGCCAAACGGTTTCGCCATCCACTTCGATCTGGCAGCGTTGGGGCATGTGCGCGATTCCCTTCGTACCCAAGATCCGATCCGCGGTTTGACCGAAGCAACTCGTTTGCGCACGGTTGAATCCGTACACGCGCACGCCATTGGCATATTCGAAAGCGACCGAGACATTATCAAACTGGTCGCCGTGCGAGGGCTCGACTATCGAGGATCGGCCGCCGAGGCCAAATGCGGATAGGGGCGGTTCTTCACCCAAGGCCCACGCTGCCTTGTCCAGGTTGTGGATCAGCGATTGCAGAACGTCATCGCCCGCGAGCCAACAGAAGTGATACCAGTTGCGCAGTTGCCACTCCAATTCCGTCCACTGCGGGTCTCGCTTCGTCAAGCGGTAAGGTCCGCGCAAGTACGTTTCCTCGATGGCAATGATGTCGCCAATGGCTCCGTCTTGAACCCGCTTCATCGTCTCGCGAACTCCCAGATCGTATCGCCAGCAAAGACCGGAAACGACGGCGAGCCCTTTCTTCTTCGCGTCGTCGCAAGCGGCCTGGACGACAGCCAACCCCGGCACGTCCACCGAGTGCGGTTTTTCGACGAAGACGTGCTTGCCCGCATCGATCGCGGCCTTCAAAAATTGCGGATGGAATCGCGACGCGGCAGCGATCAGCACGACGTCGATGTCGCTGGCGATGACCTTCTGGTAGGCGTCGAAACCGTCGAACACGTGGTCGTCATCCACCATCACCTGGTCGGGCTTCAAGTTCTTCAAATTCTGAAGTGATTTCCGGGCGTTGTCGGCGAACAGATCCCCCATGGCCACCAGGTGGATGTCTGAGCCAGCGTTCATTGCGTTCACGGCTGCACCCGAACCCCGACCTCCGCAGCCGATCAAACCGACTCGAATGACATCACTGCCTGCTGCATGGGCGGCTTGGCCGATCGCAAGGGGGGTGACGGCGGCGGCCGCGGCCAACGCCGACGATTCTCGAACGAAATCACGTCGTGATCGTTGTTGCTCGGTAGGAGGCTTGTCGTTCATTGCAGAACTCTCGATAGGTGGGATCGAAAAAAGGCGGGAGAGGCGGCCGTCAAGTCACTCGAGATGGGTGGCCAACAGAGGTCGGGCGCGTTTCTGGTCTACCTTTCTATTTCCTTTACACGTAGGTTGCGGAAGAACACTTCAGCGCCATAGTTACCGTGAGCGTGCAGGCTGATACGGCCTTGCTGGTATCGCAGACCGGGATGTTCGTGTTGGTCCAGAGGCTTGACGGCATCAAGGTCAGCATCGACGATCACCGTCCCGTTCAGCGTGACCTTGAGACGCCGTCCGTCGCAGATAATCTCTTCGTCGTTCCACTGTCCAGCGGGCTTCAGGTATCCCGTCTTCGCAGGCACGACTCCGTAAATGGAACCGTGATGCTGGTAATCCTTCAGTTCGATTGGGTCGCCATCAGCGTAATACGCGTCATCCAGTACTTGAATCTCCATGCCGTACAGATGAGGTGCCTTGTCGATCTGGGTGCGAATACCAATTCCATTGTTTCCGCCGGGATCGAGTTTGAACTGCAGTCTCAGGATGAAGTTGCCGTACTTCTGCTCGGTAAACAGATGCTTCTTGCCGGTGGCTTTGCAGATAAGCATGCCGTCTTCGACGTAGTAGCTGGAGGTGTCGTCATCCAGGCCAACCCAGCCAGCAAGCGACTTGCCATCGAAGATGGGAACAAAACCTTCGTGGACTTCCGCGGCAGTGATCTCGGTTGGGTGTCCTGATTCCTGCTCTTGCGACAAAGCAACGCTCTGACCCACAAACAACACCAGGACGATGAAACAGCAGTAACACATGCGTCGCTTTCTCCTTGCCGTTGAAGTGGGATTTTCCCACCAACATTCTCCTTCGGATCGCATCGAGAATCCTTCCACGATCACTTTACTAGATTGGACGCTGTAAAGCGAATTCGTCAGTGCACTATTCACCCTCCGCCCTGCGGTTGCGACGCTTTAGCACCAACCACCTTCACGGCTTGTCGCGTGGAAGGCGTCGTCGAGAACCACAGCCCAGTCGCACCTGCGACGAAATGAAGCATTGAGGCGGAGTTCTGATTTACGGCGCAAGCCAAAGTGGTACCGTCATCGAACCGGAGACAAACGATGGAATCCAAACAACGCCGAGTACAAGGGAACATTGCATGATGAATCGCCAAACGATTGCTGCTTGGTGTCTTCTCCTGCTGCCGACGGTTTGCGGCACCTCGAGGACATGCGCGAAAACTCCGAACACGATTCTCTGGTATCGTGGCCCGGCGACGACGTGGGTGGAGGCCCTGCCGATCGGTAACGGATCGTTGGGAGCGATGGTCTTCGGCAATCCTGCTCAGGAGCACCTGCAATTCAACCAAGACACTCTTTGGAGCGGTGGACCGGAAGACTACATCAACCCAAAAGCCAACCCGCAGTTGTTGACCAAAGTTCGTGAATTGCTGCTGGCAGGCAAGCAGAAGGAGGCGGAAGAGATCTCTGCAGGACTCATGAGCGATCCGCTGCGACAGATGGCATATCAACCATTTGGCGATCTGTGGATTGATATGCCGAAACACGCGCACGTTCGCGGCTATCGACGCGAATTGGATCTGGACTCAGCCACCGTCACGGTCACCTACCAGCATGATGACGTCATTTACCAACGCGAAGTATTCGCCAGCTATCCTGATCAAGCGATCATTGTCCGGCTGACTGCGAACAAACCAAATTCGGTGTCCATTCGCGCTTCGTTGACAAGCCCACATGCGGACATCAACCGAAACGCTCTCGATGATGTGACGCTTGGCCTCCAAGGACGCGTCGCCGATTTTCACCACCAGCGGATCGGCCAGGTGTTTCCCGGGCAAGTGAAGATTGCTGCCCAACTACGGACGATCGCGGATGGCGGTACGACGCATGTCGGCAAAGACGCGGTGGAAGTGCAAGAGGCCAACGCGGTCACGCTGGTGTTGGTTGCTGCCACCTCTTATCGCAGCTACTGCGATTTGAGTGGCGACCCCGCAGCGCGGTGCAACTCGAACCTGCAACCGTTGGCGAGTCGAAGCATCGAAGAACTGCGGCAAAGACACGTGGACGACCATCGAAAACTGTTTCGCCGCTGTCGACTTGATCTCGGTGATGCGTCGCTGGCGGCGCTGCCGACCGATGAGCGGCAAACACGACTGAAAGCGACAGCAGATCCAGCGTTCGCGGCGCTATTGTTTCACTATGGCCGCTATTTGATGATCGCCGGCAGTCGTCCAGGCAGCCAGCCCGTTAACTTGCAGGGCATCTGGAACGATAACCTGAATCCCTCGTGGGAGAGTAAGTACACCACGAACATCAACTTGGGAATGAACTATTGGCCCGCCGAATCGACGAACCTTTCGGAATGTCACGATCCGTTGTTTGACCTGCTGCGCGATGTTTCAAAAACGGGAGCCAAGGTGGCTCGCGAGCACTACGCCATGGACGGCTGGGTCTTGCACCACAATACGGACGGCTGGCGCGGCGCAGCAGCGATCAATGCAACCAACCATGGCATCTGGCCGACCGGCGGCGCTTGGCTGGCTCAGCATCTGTGGTGGCGATACGAGTTCAGCGGCGATATCGACTTCCTGCGCGACACGGCCTATCCGCTCATGAAGGGTGCGTCGGTTTTTTTCCTGGACTGGCTGATTGAAGACCCTCGCGATGTCGCGAAACGGTTGATCAGCGGCCCGAGCAATTCGCCGGAGAACGGCGGCCTGGTCATGGGGCCAACCATGGACCACCAGATCCTTCGTCATCTATTTGCGTCGACCGCCGAAGCGGCCAAGATCTTGGACGTCGATGCCGCCTTCCGGCAGGAGCTGTTGAGAGTGCGCGATCGCATCGCGCCGAATCAAATTGGCCGTTACGGCCAATTGCAGGAATGGCTCGAAGATAAGGACGACCCCAAGAACACCCACCGACACATCTCGCACATGTGGGGTCTCCACCCGGGTGACGAGATCACGCCCCAGGCGACGCCCGCCTTGGCGGATGGATGTAAGGTCGCATTGGAGCACCGCGGAATGGGCAATGTCGGTTGGTCGCTGGCATGGCAAGTGAATCTCTGGGCTCGATTGGGCGACGGCCAGCGCGCGGCAAGGCACTTGGCAAACTGCTGCGGGACAACTTGAACGTGAATCTGTTCGATCAATGCTGGTCCGGTCGTCCAACACCCTTCCAAATCGACGCCAATTTCGGCGTTACAGCTGGCATTGCGGAAATCTTGCTTCAATCGCACGAACGCGACGAACAAGGCCGCTACATGATTCGTCTGTTGCCGGCGCTTCCCGATAATTGGTCCGAGGGTACCATTCGCGGACTTCGCGCCGCGGCGGGTTCGAGATTGACATGCGCTGGAAGGACGGCAAAGTCTCCGAGGCAACCATCCATTCGCTACTGGGAAGAACGTGCGTGGTGCATCAGGCAGACGAGACGACTTTGCTGGAAACGGAAGCGGGCAAGGCATACGCGCTGCCGTGAATGCGAACTCAACTCAGATCGTATTGGGGCACTTTGAGTCGTTCGCCGCCGTTCAAAGCGGAGTTGTTGGCGACGATGCCGCAGACCGTCATGTTCAGTGCCTGCGTGATGTTGACCAGCGGTCTGCGGTCTTGAATGATCGAAAGAACGAACTCGTTGGAAAGTTGCCCATGGGAGCCACCATGCCCGCCCGGCGCGACACCTGGCGGCAGAGGTGGGCGAGTGATGTTTGGCAGTTCTTTCATCGATCCCTGATATTCGGTGCCGTCCATCGAGCCTTGCTCGCCAAAGACGCGTCCCGTTTCAGCAACCTTGCCGCGGATGCCTTTGCACATCAACATCCGCGAGCTGCCTCCCTCGGCAGTCTCGAAAAGGGCGATCTGGTCGGTAAAGCGGTTGCCGTACCTGTTGGCTCCAGGCTGGTAACTCGCGAAACCGGCATTGGAACCGGTGCACGAAACCGACGTGAACGGCTTGTCCGTCACTCCCACATAGTAGGCCGTCGAATGGGTGGGGTACCACAACGGAATGCAACCGACTCGCCAATCCTTGTAAGAACTGATTTGATGAGAATGAAAATGGTAGTACTCACCCTCCGAGTAAACGAGCTTGCCGAAACCACCAGCCTGATAGACTTGTCGCATGGCAAAGCAGTCGGCTCGAAAACAAGACGTTTCCATCATCATGTATTTCAGGCCGCTCGTCTTGACGGCTTCCAAGAGCCTGTCCGCGTCTTCGAGTGAACCCCAAACAGCCGGTACTGCGCAGGCGACATGCTTACCGTGCTTGAGCACCTCGATGCAATGACCGGCATGGCTGGGCGCGTCGGTGGCCAGAAAAATCGCCTCGATGTTGTCATCTTTGACCATTTCCTGCAGCGAAGGATAGGTCTTTTTGCAGCGACAGGCTTTCGCCAGTGCGGCACAGCGATCGGGAAACAGGTCACTGACAGCGACCACGTCGACGTTGGGATGGTCCTGGAAACCGAAGGCGGCTCCAAAACGGCAAGTACCGTAACCGACGATCCCAACGCGAAGCTTGCGATCGGAGAACGGTTTCCATTGTGCCGATGAGTCTCGTTCGGCGTCTTGCTCCTCGAAACCTGGAATCTTGGGTGCGTCATCGTCTGCCGATGCGCTGCTCACTCCAACCGCCGCTGCTCCCATCCCCATCGCTCTGAAGAAAGAACGTCTTGATGCACCGGTTTTCATCGTTATCGGTCCTCGTGAGGATTTTCAGGTTCGATCATCCTTGACGAAGTTCAGGCAATGATCTCCAACGTGCCGTAGGGCCATCGTAGAACTCAAGACACGAGCATGCAATGATTCCCGAGTAATGTTTCCGCGACTTCAACCGGCAGATTTTCGTGGATTTTGAATTGCATCACCAACCAAGAAGGTGTTCTAAGCTAAGCCGTATCCGGTGATAGGGCTCTGGCGCCGCACTTGCCACCGTTGTCGGTGTCTTGATCGAAGTCCCTTTGATGTTGATGTTGGTCAAATTCTGCGTGAATACGCAGAGTTGGTTTCCCCATGAGAACGCTGCCGGAATGGCTGGCAGCGCGACCGCAGCCAGTTCGATTCAGGAGAAATGTGATGGGCAAGGTTGAGCACAAGAAATGTTTTGGCACGATGTTTCCGGATCGCCTTGCACTTCATTGACAACAAGCCGAAGTCAGGCAAGGTCGTCGAATTCAAACTCGAAAGTCTTGGAGTCCGAGCTCAAGAATTACTGGGGGGCTCGGTGGGACAGCAACCGCCGGCCTGGGTCACTTGTGATTTGCGCCGGCAGTCTTCGTTCAAACCTGCCAGTTCGCGATGTCGATGAAGCGGTTGCATATTACATTGCTTCCTGCATCGTTTATCTACGATGAACGACAATTATTCATTCCAGCGACGTCAATGCGGCTTGTCATCCATGGCGACAAACTTTCAGACGAAAGAGACTTCAAACACATAGACCAACGAAAAATAGACGCCCAGCAGGATGAACACCCAGCCGGTCGTCATCCGCGCCCACCATTCGACTTTTCCCAGCACGTTGTACGTCTTGCCAACGGACTTGGCGCTGTAGGCCAACAAGAAGGCGACTACGAGGACGGGTAGAGCCGTGCCGATGCCGTAGATCAAAGGCAGCACGATCGCTCCGCCGGGGACCGTTGCCGTTGGCAGCGTCATACCGATGTTGGACAAGACGCTCGTGATTGCGCCGGAGTCCGACCCGAGCGTCAGAGCCAAGAGGCCGAAAAACCAAGCTGCCGAAGTGGGACAGAACGAGACGGCAAAAAGAGCCCCGAGCAACAACGCTCCCCAGACTCCCATTGAATCGACTCGTTGCTTCAACTTGTCACTAATCATCGCACCACCAAAACTGATCGTCACGAGCCCCGAAAGGAACATTCCGAGCAAGAGGAAGATCGGACCAAGCAGTAGATGCATGTACTTTTGCAGGAACACCGAGACCGACGGAATTGATAAGCTGGTCCAGGTCAGAAGTACTGCGAGAACGACATACAGAAGGCATCGACCGAGCGTGTACAGAAGCCCCGCATGGATAACCCGGCTTGAGTTGTCGACCTTGCCACCAATGTACGAGATGGCTGCGATATTGGTCGCCAACGGGCACGGACTGATCGAAGTCAGCACGCCCAAGTACAAGGCCGCCAAAGCGTAAATGGAATAGGTGAGCACAGTTCAACTCCTTTAACCGGGTTCACGTCGATTCAATCGACGTACGCTCGCACGTTGTCTTGCACGTACTTGATAAACTGGGGCTTCTCACGCACTTTCACCCAGATCTCCTTCAAGTCGTTGTATTTGCTCACCTTGTTATCCGCGACCTTCGCCACGATCAGCGCTGGGCCGGTCACCTTGTATGCTTTCGCCAGATTCGCGTTTTTTGGCTGCTGAAAGTCGATGTAACGGAACTCGACGGTCCCCTTTTTCAATTGGCTTGCGAAGCCGGACTTGACCGCCTCTTCAGCGTAACTGCCCATCATCTTGCAAGTTGGACAACGCTCGGTGCGGTGAAAGTACATGGCCACGACTCGATCCGCAGGTGGATCGGCCGCCTTGGCGGTCATCGTGGAAAATGCGGTGCACGTGACAGCCGCGATCAACAACATACGGAACATGACAAACTCCTAATTGAGTGGTAAAGGTGGTCTATTCGGGTAACGGCAAGTCGACTGCCGGCTGTTCTTCTGTATCGTTTGCAGCGTTTGCGTCCAAGGATCGCATTGGCGACTCTCTGACAGATTCAGGGTGCTGCATTTCGCTCAGCATCGCGTCGATCTCTTCTTTGATGAACCTTGCGAAGGCTGGCTTGTCGTTGACGATTCCCCAAACCTGGTCGAGCCGCCTCCAATCGACCATCACGTTATTTTCGAATCGCGTCAGAACCACGACGGGCATGACGATCTCGAACTTCTCCATCAATCCTGAATTCATGTCATCTTCGTAGTTCAGTGTTTTCCAAGCGATCGTTCCGTCTTGAAGCTGCGCCGCGTACTGCGATTGCACGACTTCACTCGTTTGCGACTCGATCGCACGACAAGTCGTGCATCGCGTGTTGCTGTAGAAGTAGTTGACAACAACACGATCGGATTTCTCAGACGACTTCGCCGCCGCTGTGGATGCGGCCGGTAATCCGCCCGCAGCATTCAAAGCTTCGAGCTGATCGGCGATCCGAGTCAATTGTGGCTCAAGCCGACTTGCAGCTTGGTTGTCCAGCGCTCTTGCGATCAACACGACCATGGTCGCGAAGAAGAACGTCAGCAAACACACTGACAGTGATTTTTGAAGGTCCACAGTTACCTCCCCATTTCCGAGGTTGGCCGGATTTTTTCCATCACGGCGGTTAGTTTGGTTCGGAACGTCTCTCGTAGGCCAGAAACACAAGATTTTGGCTGGCGGCCCTCGCGTTGTCCGTTGTGGTCTCAGCGATCAAGCGGCACTCCCCGGTCAACCTGTTACTCACAGTGGCATCGGGATCGCTAACAACCACGTCGCTAAGCTCCACGCCCCCATGACGCCAGCCACCAAGAAGAATTCTTGCTACGCGGCCGCCGCCCACAAAGCCGATCGATTCTGAAAACATGGTTTACCCTCAAGGCATGAGAAGATTGTGAGATGGGCTACTGTTGCAGCACTCGGATGATCTCCTCGGTTGATGCGACCTTGCCGACGATCTTTACTTCACCATCAACAGCCAATGCCGGAGTGCTCATGACGCCGAATTTGACAATCTCGTTGATGTCTTCGATCTTTTGAACATCCGCCTCGATGTTGGCTTCTTTCAAAGCAGCCTCAACATTCTCTCTTAGTGATGCACACTTCTTGCAGCCGGTCCCTAGGACTTGAATTGTCGTCATGTCTATGGCCTTTCAAAATTCGAGATGGTTAGTGGAAGAAGTCGAAATGACTGCTGTTACCGCGGGGTCGGTTAAGGTTTTTGATGGTGAAGGATAGAGCGTGCCAAAAGTCATGCCGGCAACCGTCGCCATGACGACGACCAAGGCAACGAATACAGCGGTTTTGAGGTTACCGATGACGCTTCGGATGACCAGGATGCTTGGAAGAGAAAGAGCAGGTCCGGCCAGCAGCAGCGCCAACGCCGGTCCCGACGCCATTCCGTTCCGCATCAATGCTTCCAGGATCGGGACTTCGGTCAGCGTTGCGAAGTAAAAAAGGCACCCCACGAGCGACGCGATCAGGTTCGATAAAAAGCTGTTGTCACCGACAAGCAAAGCGACTTGTTTTTCCGGAATCAAAGCCCCCAGAAACCCGACCACGAAGACGCCGCCGAATAGCAGCGGTATCAGCATCTTGGAGAAATCCCAGGTGTTGCCCATCCACTGCCCAAAATCCTCCCGGTCAAGCCACATCAGACTCATCACAGCAACGAGAACTCCCATTACTCCGGCAAGGTACCAGCGAACGTGATGGATCTTGGTGACCCATGTTTCAACATCCTCAATTCTCGCGACTTCCGACTTCGCCAACCGCACGACATCCGACTCTTCGTGCCCCAAAACCGCGGATTTAAGACGCAGGTCATAGCTCGTTCCAGTCTCATACTGCAGCGTCGCGGCGAACTGTGTACCATCGGTCAGTTGCACATCCTTGTCACCGGGATTGAACCAATCGCTGAAGATCAAGAAGGCAAGCATGGCAGCAAGCATGGCGGCCGACTGCCAGAGTGGTCGCTTTGACGCCGGCGGATCGGGCATCGCCAATGTTGCCTCGCTACGATCTTCTTCGCTGCGACGGAAAAAGACCGCCATCAACAATCCAATGATCACACCGAACACGATCGCCCCGATCACGCGGGCAACGCCCAGCTCAAAGCCAAGTACGCGAGCGGTCAAGAAGATTGCGAGCACGTTGATTGCAGGGCCGGCGTACAGAAAGCAAGCCGCTGGTCCCAACCCCGCGCCAATTCGATAAATACCTGCGAACATCGGGAGAACGCTGCAGGAACAGACCGCCAGCACGGTGCCGGAGACCGAAGCGACCGAATAGGCCTCGGCCTTGTTTGCCTTGGGGCCAAGGTGCTTGAGAACGGACTCTTTCGTTAGGAATGTGGTGATCGCGCCAGCGATAAACAGGGCGGGAACAACGCACGCTAGCGTGTGATTCCGCGCATACCACTGCAACAATACGAACGCTTCGATGATTGCTCCCGTTACTTTCGCCGCAACGGGGCTTGCATCCGCGGAAAAACTGGGTGTCGCCAGAGGAACGAAATAGGCGAACAGGAAGATACCCAGAAACGTAGCCAGAATTTTTAGTTCACGATTCATGTCGTCACGCGTCAATCCTTGTTTGTGCGGTTGGATACTTGTGCAATGAGCAAATACGAGGCCAAGAAAAATGGCCCCCCCGGCAGATCAGGACAAGCTCCGTACTTGATCCTCGACATGGCACTTCACGACGGATTCGATGCAGTTAAACAGGCTGGTCAAACACTTCACTCGCAGGCGGTAAAAGACCATCTGGCCATGCTTTTCACTTTCGACGATGCCCGCGTTTTTGAGTTGAGCCAAATGTCGCGACACCGTCGACATATCTGTGCCGATCGCCTCGGTCAGCTCACAAACGCACACTTCGTCATGCTCAGAAAGCACGTCCACGAGTTTCAGCCGCGCCGGGTGGGCAAGCGCCTTGAGCACCTTGGCTCGCGTTTCGTATTTGGCTTTCTCTGCTTGATCCATATCCATCTCATCGTCGCTTGCGTACTTGCGTGATTAGCCAAATATACACCAATCCCCGTTGGTTACTTCAAGCACTCTTTCAATTGCGCCCAAATGCCGCACCGCAGTCGGCTCCGAAGTTTGCTCGCAAACTTTGGAAGAAGGCACGAATTGAACTCTCCAGAGCCGGACTCACCGGGCCAGTCCGTGTCGCTCTGATAAGACTCGCGCCTTTACTTGGAAAAAAACTCGCTTCGGTGAAATCGACCGAAGCGTCAGACAAGCCAGAAGCGTTCCCATCAAACGCCGGAAATCCGAAGCTCGAAATCCCAAACAAATTCAAATCCGGAAATCCAAATGGAAACGAATTGCCGACGCGTTGTGGTTATTTGAGTTTTGGTGTTTCGGATTGCGATGTTTGGATGTCCATATTGGCGCACGGGCGGTTCAAATCGGTCATGATATTCTGTCGTCGTCGGTGAAATGGTTCCCGCTACCAAGATCAGGAAAATGCGAACACGAACACACACATTGACTTCACTGCTTCTGGTGGCGGTGCTTGTCGGCAGTTGCGGCACGGTTGCTTGGGCTCAAGAAGACAAGCGAACTTCGGAGAATACGCCAGCCCTCAAAGCTCTCTTGGAACGGCGTCCGGATACGGATCTGGACAAGGACGGAGTCTTGACGTGGGACGAAGCGCAGGACGCGAAACGAAAGCTGCTGGAGGCAAGGCAGAAGAGGCAAGCTGCCCGGAATCCTGCGGCACGCGACGGTCGCTTGCCGGCTCCAACGAAGGCAGACGTACCTTATGGTGATCACGAGCGACACGTGCTCGACTTCTGGCAGGCGGAATCTGACAAACCAACGCCGCTGTTCATTTGGATTCATGGCGGCGGTTTCCGCGGTGGTGACAAGACGTCGTTTCCCGCCGACT
This sequence comes from Pirellulaceae bacterium, assembly GCA_963714715.1. Lineage (GTDB taxonomy): Bacteria > Planctomycetota > Planctomycetia > Pirellulales > Pirellulaceae > JBFJVZ01. Next base: position 49,627 of record CAVQPV010000031.1, read on the forward strand.
TGCGGTCTCAATGCCTCACGGCGGGGATTTCCTGTGCCTCCATTCACTATCGACTTTCGGGGCACGCTCCCTATCCGGCCCAGATGCTCGATAGTGCCAGAGCGGTTCAGTTCCTACGGACCAAAGCAGCCGATTGGAATCTCGATCCTGAACGGTTTGCCGCGGGCGGCGGCTCAGCCGGATCAGGAATTTCCCAATGGCTCGGGTACCACGACGATCTGGCTGACGTTAAAAGTGATGACCCCGTTGCCAGGCAGTCGACCCGTTTGTCCTGCGTGTTTCCGATCAACATGCAATCAACTTACGATCCGCGGGAGATCAAACGCATCATCCCGGGCAATGCCTACAAGCACGCGGCGTTGGTGTCTTTCTTCGGCCAGCCGCAAGGCTGGGATTGGGACAGCGACCGCGTGGACGACGAATTGGATGCCTTGCTGAAGGACGCTTCACCGATCACTCACCTGACGCGAGACGACGCTCCCATCTTTTTACTGCAGTACGCCGAGGCTGCCACGCCAGGCAATATCCACCACCCAAAGTTTGGCGAGCATTTGAAACAAGCAGCTGACAAACTCGGTGTCGATTGTGTTGCCAAGCTGGACACGGACTATGAATCGTTGTCGGCAGCGTACGCTGACATGGTCAAGTTCATGCAGAAATGTTTTGCCGACAACGGGTAAGCATGTCGAAATCCGAATATCGAAATCCGAAACAAATCCAAAAGCCAAAAATCAAATATCAAAAAGTTGCTGTATTTCGTTTTTGAATTTTTCGCATTTTCCATTTTGTCTTTGTTTCGGATTTTGTGCTTCGGATTTCGGATTTCGACATTTGCCAACCGCATCCATTCCGTTGCGTCACGGATCGACGGTTGGCTCGAGCTTCAGGTAATCCAGACCGAACATGTACCGCTTGATCGCTTGTTCGTTGGCGCCCTTGATCTCGATAGTCAACAGGTGGTTGCCTGCTTTCAATCGATGAGTCCCCAACTGGAAGACCTGGCGGATCACGCCGTCGTTAAAGAGGTCGATTGGCTCCGCCCCAGGATTGCCGTCGAGAGAGATCTGAACGATGCCATAGTCGACGGCTTTTGTCAGTTCGGCCGCCAGTTTGTACATGCCGTCTTGCCCGACCGGAACGATCAGCTTCAGCTTGTCGCCCGGCTTGCCATCAATCCACCAGAGCTGTTTGTTGTTGCTCCAGCGGAATTGGGGAATCTGTTGGATCTGCGTGTCACCTCCCGAAACAGCGGCGATCTTGAGGTCCTCCCCTTCCAGGGCACCCTCGACAATTCGAGGCATCGGCGCAGCAGGCGGTTCGAAGTTGTAGACCTGCAACGAATCGGGCTCCGGGTCACGGTTGCTCTTGGCACCCGCTCTGCCATACCAATACGTCGCCACCGCATACGGGATCACACAACGGCGCCAGTGCCAGACTTCCATGTCCACCTTCAGCGACTTGGTGAAGGGGATGCCATCGAGCAGCCGTACTCGGGTGTTCGTCACATGGCCAAAGTTGGCCGGTCCCTGAGCCCGTGGTTGCGCGTGGAACGGTGACTCGAAGAACTCCGGCGTGCACCAGGCGTAGCCATAGTAGTCTTCAGTACCGGTCCCAAAGTGTGAGGGAAACGGCTCGCCGTCAACAAAGATCTTCTCGTCACCCTCGCCCCACCATTCTTTGACGGGATTAACGACGCACAGTGTGTCACCCATGTAAACGCCTCGCCCTGTGGTTTGGATGTAGTTCCAGTCGCTTCTCTCTCCGGAGTCGATTTTGTGCTCCTGTCGCCAGTTTGCATGGAAGTACATCGATCGGTCGTCCCAACTCCATGGCCCGCTTTCGGCCTGGAGAGTCGCCTTGACCGGTTGCTTTCCAAAATTCTCCAACGTGAATCGACATGCTTGGCGGCAGGGCATGGGCCAATAACAGATCATGCGGCCGTCCTGCAAAACCTCCCGCCACCAGCCGCGGAACGGATTCAGGCCGACGCCACTGCCGAAAAAGTCGCCCACCGGGCACCAAACGGTTTGGTTACCGTCAAACTCAGCACGCAAGACGGTCTGACGCAAGGCGAGATCGATGTCTTCTGCTTCCAGCTTCACAGCCAATCGTCGAACGGCAGCCGGACCCGTGATCGTCGTCTGCATCTGCTGACCCGGCAGCAAGGTGGCCACCGGCGGGGCGTGTTGTGTCAGATTCGGCGGCAACGCTGCAGCCGGATTCAGCAACTGCTCCTGCAGATCTGTGATTCGTTGTTTGGCAGCATCCAATGTGACTTGGCTGAACGACTTGACCCTCGCGGCCGGCTCATAGCTTCGGTAATTGATCTGGTAGTAGAGCAAGTCGTCCTGGTTTTTCGACTGCTGGAAGTTGGGCCGGTCGTAAGTGATCTTGCAGCGTTTGGCGTAGGGAATCGGCAGGTAAAAGTTGCGGCCTCTGGCGCGAGTCTGCGAAAGCGGCGGTTCCACCAGGGCGCTGTCGCCAATCAGCCGCTGTGCTTCTTCGGCGATGACCGGTGTGTCCGAACCGTCCAGATAGAAGCGAAGGGTGCCGCACGCATTGCTGGCGGTAATCCAGATGCGGACGATGCATCCCGGTCCCTCAGCATCCATCATCACCCATTCCTCACGACCGCCAATCTGTTCGCTACGGAGGAAGAAGCTGCGGTCGTTGTTCGCCCACCACGTATCGGTATCTGTGGCAGAGACGGAAGCCTGATCGTAGCTGCTCGCTTGCCGACACCGATAGGTTGGGGACGGGAATCGACCTGCGGCGTCGCGGTCAACCATTTCGTCGAGCAGTGAAGAAAAGGAAATGGTCTGCGACTCGGCAGTGGTGAGGTGGCCGAGTGTCAGCAAGGTCACAATCATGGCAGACAACGCACATCGCATTTGATCTCTCCCAAATCCAAAGTTGGATCATTCACTGTATGGCTTCAAAGGATCCTCGTAGATCCCGCCGAAATTGATGTGCCCCCAACCGCCAATCGCGTTGTCGACGACTCGCACAAAGGCTCGCTTGCCCTTTGATCCGGTACAGTCGAGGAACGTTTTCTTCAATGAGTTGGTGCCGTCGCCGGTCAGTCGTGCGAGTTCTTCGCCGGTTTCCGCTTCGATCAAAGCCACGTACAAGTTCTGCGGGTCGTTGCCTCCGGAGACAAACAGAATGTAGCCCTCGCTTGCCAACGTAAACACTGGCGACTGGATGACGGCGGTTTGCCGGTCGTCGAAACTACCTTGTCCGACTTCCGCGGTCCCCACGAAGTACTCTGTTCTCGCTTGGAAGTCCTGCCGGCCGGAATTGGTGAACACAGCCTTCAGGTTGCCGCTCTTGAGAGTCCAAGAGTCACGCGCGTCGGCGGAATTGAAGTCGAAAACGGCTTCTCCCAACTCGGGCAGCTTCAACCATTTCAGCCGAGCGATCTTGATTCCTTTCAGGCTGTCCATCAGCGAGGCGATGTAGTACTGGCCTTCGTGGTGAATGATCTCGGGCGCCGCCACACGCCAGCTGCGTACGATCTTGCTGTCGTCGTCGATGCCGAAGTTAAGCGGGTTGTCTGACCGGTAGACCCAGTTTCGAGCCCGCTGCACCGTAGTACTGGTTGCGAAAGAAAAAGAATGCCCCCGGTTCCACTTCGACGACATGAGGACACTCGTTATTCCACGGGCCAGGCCCGACTTTGCCCCCGTACGAAACAACGGATGAGTGGCTCCATGTTTTCAGATCGGGTGACGTACGACAGTAGGCATAGCCGCGGGGCCGTGGTGAAGCTGTGTAGTAACAATGCCACAGGCCGCCGATCTGGATCAGCATGGCGTCGCGCGTATTCAAACCGGGTCCTTCGGTGAACACGCCCGTCTTACCATTGGGTTGGATGACGCGCTCGAAGGTCTTGCCGTCTTTGCTTGTTGCAAAGCAGATGTTGACCCAATCGCCGTAGGCCATGTGATAGAGGCCCTGATAATGAACAACGTGAGGGGCCTGCAGGCCGCCGGGAGTCTCACCTAATTCGGGCTTGGCCTCCATGGCGATACCGATCGGCTCCCAGTTCTGATCGGTCAGGTTCTGACCTTCCCAGCGGTAGAAGAGCCTTGTGGACCCACCGCAACCGGTCCCGCGAATGCACGACCACAATTGCCACGTGCCGTCCGCCGCTTGCCAAACGCCAAAGTCGACCGGTTGCTGTCCCTCGCGCGTGTACCGGCCCAAATCGGGGTCGCCGGCAACTTGCCACCACTGGCCGTCGATCACGGGCGTGAGAATTTCTTCTCCGTCCGCCCCCGGGCCAAGCACCGTGAGCGTTACCGCTACTGTCACCGCGGCTGTCCAAGATCGCATTCTCGTTTCCCTCGCTCGTTGCCCTCACGCCAGCATGTTCTTGATCATCCAAACGTCGCTGTCATGGCAATTCAGTTCCCGCTCGCCCACGCCGCGTCAATCAACTCCACCGTTTTGTCGACAAGAACCTGCCCGCCTTTGGAACCCACGTGGCTCCCGTCGCGGGGAGAGGGGACAAGAGTTGGCTTCTTCAACACCCACCCCGGTGCGTTCAGACCAGTTTCCCTAAATGCTCCAGGCTTCTCGCCGCCTGGTCGGGCGTTCCGCATTCGACACTGAAAACAATGTCTCGCGGACACCTGTCCTGAACCGTCTTGACGATCCGATCCCAATCCAAAACACCGTCACCACAAGCACAGCCGACCGGTGTCCCCGTCACCTTACCACGCTCGGCGTCCGAGTGCTCCTCCGAGATATCTTTGGCGTGGAAGTGGACCAATCGCTCAACGACCCGGTCCAGCCAAGCGTAGACATCCTGCCCTGCCAGATAGGCATTCCCCGAGTCGAAGTTGATCCCAATCGAAGCCGAGTCAACCAGATTGTAAATTCGGTCCAACCCGTCAGGCGTCTTGGAGTACTGGGCGTGCGGTTCCAGACCGATTTTGATGCCACGCCGCTCGGCGATGAACGCCGCCTCTTGAAGCGTGTACTTGATCAGCACGAAGTCCTCTTCCTCGGTGGTCCACTTGGCCTTGATGCCTTCGTCCGTATTGATCACGGGCACGCCAATTTCCGCCGCGGTACGGATCGCCAGCTTGACATACTCCCCATGCACATCGGGACGCCCCAACGGGCCGTGGCTCTGCAACCCTGAAATCTGCAACCCCGCAGCATCGCATGCTTCCTTGATACGGAAGGGGTCGTCGAACATAGAAACGGTGTGAAAATAGCCGGCCTCGCTCATCAGTTCCCGACCAAAATGGACCATCGGCTCGAACCACTCGTACCCCATCTTGGCGGCCTGTTCCACCGCCCATTGAAATGGCTTGTCGCTGCTCCGCGAGTACTCAGCATTCAGACCGATGTGCACCACCCCCATCTCACGCTCCTTTCAACTCAAGAGAATTCTAGACTTCTTCCGGAATTGCCCAGGGCAATCGGTATTCGCGTTTCAGCATCGCGTTGGCCTGGTCGTTGTTGCTGAAGGATTCCGTCTTGGCATCCACCAGCAGTTTCTCGCCTCCTAGCCGATAGCTGATGTTGGCGAACTGTGACAGCAGCGTGCTGCGATGTCCCTCTTCGATGTCGGCATTGGGCCGCCGATTGGTGCGAATCGCGTCACAGAAGTCCTCGCGATGTTCCTTGTCGGACCAGCGACCATATTCTTGAGCGATCACGACAGGCTTGCGATCCTTGGGCCGGTCAAAGACCTGCCAGCCACCACCGTGGCGGCCGACAACCATCAATCCCTCCGTGCCAAACAGTTCGATTCGCGATGTGTTCTGCGGCCAGTGCGGAAACAGATCACTGTCGCGCAGTTCCTGATCCGCCAGCATCATGTAGGGCGTGTACAGAGTCATCTCGAAAGTCATCACCATGTCATCGAAGTCGTAAATAGCGACCTGAGTGTCCGGCGTTTCACAGATCCCCTCTTCCGCCCAACGACCGCCCGTCGAGTAGACGCGATCAGGATACTCCTTGCCGGTTAGCCAGCGTGCCAGATCGATCTGGTGAATACTGTCGTTGATGATGTCTCCGCCGGAGTACTGCCAGAGGTGGTTCCAGTGCTCCCAGTGGTTGAAGTTGTAGTTGACATGGGCAGCCGGGCCGAGCCACATGTTCCAATCCAGATAATCCGGTGTCGCGGCGTCCGGGACCGCCTGCACGTTCCCCCAACGCTTCTGATCATAAACGCGGCACAGGTGGATCTTGCCGAGCTTCCCGCTGTCGATGTACTCCTTGGCCTTGATCATGTAGGGGGCACTTCGACTTTGCGTGCCAAGTTGAACGACGCGGTTGTAGCGGCGAGCCGCCTCGACCATTTTGCGGCCCTCCCAAGGAGTGTGACTGGCCGGTTTCTCGACGTAAACGTGTTTGCCTGCCTGGCAGCCCCAGACCGTTGCCAAGGCGTGCCAGTGATCGGGAGTGGCGACGACGATGGCGTCAACGGATTTGTCATCCAGCACTTCGCGAAAGTCCTGCACGCATTTGGGGAGCTTGCCGCCCTGGGCCTTGCCAAAACTCTCGGCACGCGGACCTCGCATATCGAGCGGCACAAATCGCGAATAGCCATCCGATGCTCGACTAGCAAACAGCGATTTGTCGACATCCGCCAGATAAGTCACCTGACAATCCGGACGCTCGGCGAATCCCATTCCCACGCAATAACCGCGCCCGCGGATTCCCACCACGGCCACATTAATCTTGTCGTTGGCAGACACAGCCCGTGCAGGCCGTGTTGATGTGCCAAGCCAGACGCCGGCGGCAATCCCAATGCCGAGCCTGCTCGAATCACTCAAGAACTCACGACGGTTGGCTTTCTTTGTCATCACGGTCACCTGGGAATGTTCAGTACGTTCAGTCGCTCGGTCAACTGGCGGCGCGTCTGCGACAGTACGGATGCGAGTTTGGATGCAAGCACCGCCACGACGTTTGCTTTCTTCAGTAGCTCATCGCGCGACCGCGCCGATCTTGCCCATCGAAATCTTCACTGTATCAACGCTCGTGCGATCAACCTGCTGTCGGCAGACGATCATTTTATCACACCAGCGATCCACTCATCATGAGGCTACGGGCGAATCGCTCCGTAGAACGCGCCCATCGCTTCGACTTTCTCCATCTGTCCTTTTAAGGAGCCCCAGTTGAAGACCATCACGCCGCTGGCCGGTCGACGCGTACCGTGATCAAGGACCGTGCGGACCTGATCGACCGCAACGGATTCTCCCCAATCGGAAAGCTGGACGATCGGCCAGATCCGATGACGTTCACCCGCGTCACCTTTGATCCCAAGATAATTTCCCAACCATGCGGTTTGCCGCGAAATCCAGGAGGGATCGGCAGCATGCCCAAAGCGAGCATGGTAAGGCATGATGCTGAACACATCGATGTACTCGGCCTGTGCCTTGAGATCGATCGCAAGTTTGTTGCGTAGCGCACCATCGAATTCGGTATCGCTCCACGGGCAATGAAAGGTGCCGAGCAATGCGTTCGGGCGTGTCTGATCGATAATCATTCGAAATTCACGGACCCAATCGGTAAACACGTCGCAGCGCCACTGCACCCATCTGTCTTGGTGCTTTTCGAGGATCATGCGGGCGATCGGTTGGCGTGCTTTCCTTCGGCAGTGAGGTCTTGGTTTCTCGCCTGAACTGATCGATGCATCGCTCGCAAAAGCAGGTATCCGGCATCTCGGGAACCGCCCGCTCCCAGCTGGCATGGCTGTGGTGATAGTCGAGCCAGATTCCATCGATTTCGTATTCGCTTAGCACTTTGCGAAAAGCGTCCATGCGAAATCGACGGTAGCCGGGATGCGTTGGGCAAATGCCCTGCCAACCTTGTGGCGGCGGGCACACCTTGCCATCGAGACCGATCGGCGCCGCATCGGCATGGTCTTTCAGATAACTGGAGACATGCATCGTGTTGAATTCGGCGAATACCTTGGCGCCCTGTTGCCTCAGCAAAGCGATCCGCTCCGCGTTGATGCTGCCGGATCCCATGAAAATGGCGTTGACGCCGTATTCCTGCAGAGTGGCGTGATCCAGCAATTCGACCGGGACACCACCGTAAATACCTCGGATCTTGATGTGTGGCCGTTGGTCGTCTGCAGACATTCGATTTGAAAACGCAGATAGCAACACGAAAGCGAATGACATGATTGCAAGTCTCGCCACGGAACGAATCTCCCACCTGATCACGACCAAGTCCCTACCGAAACGACACGGACACACTTTCGTCCGCGCGTCGCAACTCCACCACCTTACTTTCACTGCCCGCCGTAACGCGATACTTGCCGTAGAAGCCCCTGAGCTCGCATCGGCCTGACGCATCCGCCTTGCCTGACCAGATCGTCCACCACTGGCGATACACCAAGTCGCGGTAGGCAGCGGCGGCGGGTGTCGGCGTCCAGTCACGTCGATAGAGCGAGGAAGCGGGGATCCAGTTGGCACCTTCCCAGAAGCCCCACATCAGAATCCCCGTGACGGCCGGTTCGGCGAAGCAGATCCGGTAGTAGTCAACGATCGCCTTGGCCTTCGCTTCCTCCTCCGCTGCGGTCAGACGGAGTTTGGGATCCTTGTGGAAGCGAGAGCGCTGGCCGGGAAAGTTGAACTCGGTGATGCGAATAGGAAGCTCCAGTTCCGCGAGTGTTTCCAGCGATTCCTTCAAAACCTTGGGATCGAACGAGTCGCCATGCAGATGCCCTTGCACGCCGATGCCACCAATCGGAGTTCCCTGTTCCAGGAGACCGCGGGCATGCGCCATGTAATCATCGAGCCGGTTGCCGGTCAGAATGTCGTAATCATTTAAATAGAGAACGGCCTTGGGATCGCCCTCGCGGACCCACTGTGCCATCTGCTTGGTGATCTCCGGACCAAGCCGATCCTCGTAATAGTTCGCATGGATCATTTCATTGTTCAGGTCGTACTCAGCGAATCGGTCGCGGTAACGCTTGCCGATCGTAACGGCGCGGTTTTTGATCAACTCGCGAAGCGCATCGTCGTCGAGTGTTTTCTGCCATTGGGGCACAAAGTTGGGCACGCCCCAAAAAATGTTATGTCCGCGAAGTGGTATCGCATGCTCGGTCGTCCAGTCCAGGATCGCGTCGACGACCGAGTAGTCGATCTCGCCTTGCTTCCTTTCCATGGCGTGCCACTTCAACGCATTCTCCGTCACAGCCGCATTGAAGTTCTCAAGAAACACCTGTTTGTACTTGGCCGCGTCGGAGGCATCGGCACGCTGGCCAAACGGCCTGCTGGAGATAGCGGCACCGAACCAGAATTCATGCCGCAACTGCTCGACATGAACGTCCTGGGCAGGCTTGGCCAGCACGGCCAGCGTTCCCATACGATGCTGGGCGATCGCTCGGTCCAGGGCGGAGTCGTCGGCATGGGCAGCGGACAGCAGGCAAAGACAGGCGGTCGCTGTCAGTTGAAATCTTGGGTGGAACATACGGATGCTCATGGCTTTTTGGGTCAATGTAACCTCGCTGTGATGCCATCGTAGGCATCATGACATGAAAAGATAGTTATCATGCAAATCAGAGGCGTTTCTTCACGTAACGCCCGGGGGCCGGCTCGATCATCGAATATTTGGCGTTTCCCAGATCCTGGCAAGCTTGTCTGGGCTTGCCCGAGAATTGTCTGATCCAGTGGCTCCAATGAGGCCACCAACTGCCCGGCTTCGATACCGCCGTATTGAGCCAGTGTTCTGGTCCCTTGCCCCGCTGGCCTGCCGTCCAATAGCTGCGTCGATTCTTGGCTGGCGGATTGATGACGCCGGCGATATGCCCGCTGGCACCCAAGACAAATTCGACGGGCCCTGCGAACAGATCGATGGTCTTGGCAGTCGCGCGCCAGGGTGCGATATGATCATCGATGGTCGAGAGGAAATAGCTGGGCGTTTTGATCTTGCGCAAATCGATGGCCTTACCGCAGATCGTCAGTGCGTTCGCCTGAACCAGTTTGTTTTCCAGGTACATATTCCTGACGTACGATATGTACAGATTGGCCGGCAGATTGGTGGGATCGCTGTTCCAGTACAGAATGTCAAAAGGCGGTGGAGTCTTGCCTTTCAGGTAGTTGTTGACGACGTAAGACCAGATCAGGTCGTTAGCCCGCAGCAGCGAAAAGACCAAGGCAAGGTCCCTCCCTGCGAAGATTCCCGTCTGTTGGAGCTGTCTTTCGCGTTCCTTAACAACGGTGTCATCGATGAACACACCAAGTTCGCCGGGCTGCGAGAAGTCTAGCAAGGTCGTAAGGAATGTCGCCGAGGCGATGGGCCGAGTTTTGCGGGCGTGCATGACGGCCAGCGCCGATGCCAGCAGTGTGCCGCCGACACACCAGGCAACCGCGTTGACCTTTTTCGCCTCCATGATTTTCCTAACCACCTTGATGGCGGTGAAGACACCGGATTGAACATAGTCGTCCCAAGTGGCGTGCCGCTGCTCTGGGCCCGGATTGATCCAGGAGATCAGAAAGACAGCATGTCCCTGATCCAGAGCATATTTCACGAATGAATTCTCTGGTTGCAGATCGAGAATATAGAACTTGTTGATAAAGGGCGGAACAACCAGTAGCGGTCGCTTGAAGACTTTCGTCGTGGTCGGTTGATATTGAATGAGCTGCATCAGCTCGTTCTCATAGATCACGGCGCCCGGGGTGACGGCCAGATTCTCTCCCAGCTTGAAGGCGGATTCGTCCGTCATGCTGATATGGCCTTTCTTCACGTCGGCCAGCAGGTTGTGCAGGCCGTCGATCAGACTTTGTCCCTGGGTTTCGACGGCGAGCTTGATGACCTCGGGGTTGGTGGCAATGAAGTTGCTGGGAGACATCGCGTCGATGAATTGCCGGACGTAGAACTTCAGCCGCTGCTTGTTCTGTGCGTCTAGCCGAGTCGTGTCTGCCAACTGCATCAGCCAAGTCGATGTCAGCAGATAAGAGCGACTGAGGTAATGCGACACGGGATCCTGTTGCCAGTCGTTTCCGGAGAAGCGGCGGTCGCCCCGGTCTTGGGACAACGTCGGCTGGCGCCGCGGCGGTCCGACGTTGCATAAGTTCGAGCCACAGGTCCATCTGATCCAGTTGATAGCGGGTCATCATTTCAAACCATTGGCTTGGATGCTGGACGGATTGCATGCTCAAATCGATCCAAGCGCGCACGAACTGTTGGTTCATCTCCAGCATCAGCGATGCCGGCACGCCTTCAAACCAGTGATGTGTCTGTTGTGAAAACACCTTGAACAGCTTTTCCCGAAACCGAGCTAACAACCGGGACTACCTCCCGAATGCAAACGGGTCCATTGTTTGTATGGTACACCATCAGTTCCTACACTGTACTTTGGAGCGACCCGTTCATGCTTACCTTGAGCCCAGTCGACTGGTTTGTCTGCTTGGCCTACTTGGCGGTGGTCTTTGGTCTGGCCCTGAAGAGTGCCCGCGGGCAGCGGGACAACGAAGACTACTTTGTCGGCGGCCGCAGCATGAATTGGTGGGTGGTCGGGATTTCGATGTTCGCCACGAGTTTCAGTTCGATTTCGTTCCTCGGTCTTCCTCAGCGGGGAGCGTATCAGGATTTCAGCTTCTACCTGACGATTCTTGTTCATCCCACTGGTCATCACGCCGATCTTGTGGTGGTTGTTCGTGCCGCTATTCGTGCGGCTTCGCGTGAGTAGTGGATACGAGTATCTCGGTCGGCGGTTTGGAGTGTCGGTCCAGCGGATCGGCGCGACGCTGTACTGCATTTACGCGATCGGCTGGATGGGGACGATGCTCTACGCCGTCGCGCTCACATTGCAGACCGTGATGGATCTCAATCAAACGCAATATGTGATGGCACTGGTGGGGATCGGTGTTTTTGCCACGCTCTACACCGTTCTGGGCGGCTTGAAGGCCGTGATCTGGACCGACGTCATGCAGGCGGTTGTGTTGGGCGGTGCAATTGTGGGGGTGATGTTCCTGGCCGTTGCCAGGATCGACGGCGGTTGGCCGGCGTTCTGGGAAATCGCCAACGAGCACGACAAGTTCCAGATGTTCCATCTCGATGCGAATCTGTTGGCAGCCGAGAACTTCACAGCCAAGAATTCCGTGTTCACGGCCGCGGCATTCGGCCTGTTCATGTACTTGCCCGGCTATGCCGTCTCGCAAAACATGATCCAGCGGTACGTCTGTTCGGGGACGTTGGCCGGCGGACGAGGCGTCGTGCTACTCAGTGCGGTCATCAACACGGTGTTGGGGTTCCTGTTCCTCTGTGTGGGCACGGCGTTGTTTGCTTTTTACAGCCAGCCGGGCGGTGCGGGACTGCCAACAGCCGGCGTGGAAATCGCGAAGGAGGATCAGATTCTGCCCTATTTTGTGGCGACGCAAACGCCTGGTGTCGGTTTGGTCGGACTCGTTCTGGCAGGACTCTTCGCGGCCGGGATGAGTACCATCGATAGCGGAATCAATGGTGTCTCGTTCGGTCATCGTCTTCGACTGGAATGCGGGGCAAACAACTTTCGCTGACGGCCAGTCGGGTTCTGACCGCGGTGCTCGGAGTCGTCGTGATCGGCGTGGCACTGGTTGTCCCGGTACTTGGCGATACCGTGATCGGAATCATCACGGCCATCGCGGGAACTTGCCTGGGGATGTTGCTGGGCGTCTATTTGCTGGGGATGTTCGTTTCGCGGGCGAATCTGCCCGGCGTCCTGATCGGACTTGTGGCGGGACTTGTCTGTCTGGCGGCAGTCTGGATCGGCACGGACATCCCGAAGTGGTGGTTCGGTGCCTTTACAATCACTCCAACGTTTGTTGTGGGAGCGATCGCCAGCCTGTTTTTTGATCCGCCACCGCCAGAAGCCTTGAAAGAGACGCGGTTCTTACGCATCGAAAGAGATCCTGATGAAAATTGAACGGCGGAAGAAACGGACCGCAAACATTGGCGTGTTTGGTGTCGGTTTTCACAAGTACTGGCCTCAGTTCGAAGGGCTGCTGGATGAACTGACCGGGAAGCTGCAAGTCTTCATCAACAAAGTCACGACGCATGAAGCGAACGTCACGAACTTTGGCATCGTTGACGACGCCCAATCGGCATACGCGCTGCTGCCCAAACTGAAAGCTGCTGATCTGGACCTCGTGTTCTGCGACATGTTGACGTATGCCACGTCAGCAACGTTTGCCGCGATCGTGCGAGAATTGAACATCCCTATCGTCCTTGTCGCACTGCAACCGCTGAAGGCAATGGACTATGCACAAGGCCTCGACCTACATGCAGCTCTGCAACGACGATTTTTGCGCCGTTCCCGAATTCGTCGGCGTTGCCATTCGAATGGGGAAGAAGCCGCCGCCCGTCATTCTGGGCACGCTGCACGATGACCCCGTCGCCGATTCGGAAATCAAACAGTGGTGTGATATCGCGATGGTCCTTCACGATCTGAAACGAGCCCGCATCGGTCACTTTGGACATCCGATTGAGCACATGTTGGACATGCAGACCGACCAGACCGCGTTGACGGCGGCGTTCGGATGTCACGTCGTCCAAACCGAAGCGGATGACCTGCTTGAATTTCAGCGACTCGGTCACCAGCCGAAGAGATCGAAGACAAGAAGGAGCAGATCCTCTCGTTGTTCGATACGCCGGATCCCGTTTCCGATCCGATCACCGAAAGGCTGACCGACCGCGATCTGCAGATGGCCGCCCGCGTGGCAGTCGCCCTGGATAAATTCGTTGACCAATACGACTTGGACGGCTTGGCGTACTACTACGAGGCTGAACCGGGAAGCCCTTTGCGAGAACTCGTCACGAACCTGATCGTCGGTAATTCATTGCTGACTGCGGCTGGGTTTCCGATGTGTGGCGAGTCAGACCTGAAGACGTGCGTCGCGATGATGATCATGGATCGCCTGGACATCGGTGGCAGCTTTGCGGAGTTTCATCCGATCGATTTTGCCGAGGATTTTGTCCTTGTCGGACACGATGGTCCGCATCACATCGGCATCGCGGAGGGCAAGCCGGTCCTGCGCAGCTTGGCCAAGTATCACGGCAAACCGGGTTCGGGAGCCAGCGTTGAATTCAAGATCAAAGAGGGGCCGATCACGATGCTCAGCATTTCGGTCGCCGCGGAAGGCCGATTCAAGTTCGTGCTCGGCGAAGGCGAGAGTGTCACCGGGCCGATCCCGCCAACCGGCAACACGAACACGCGAGGTTTCTTCAGACCCAACGTGCGAACTTTCCTGAAACGCTGGGTGGCCGAAGGACCGACTCATCATTTCGCTTTGGGAGTTGGCCACCAGGCGCAAGTCATTGCAGAAATCGCAGACATCCTGGACTTGGAACACGCGGTTGTCGGACAAGAGGAGAAATAGCGGATGATCGACAAGAAACGATCCCAAGCATGCTTAAGTTGTCGTTTGTTGACGCGGCTTGTCGGCACGCTGCTTGTTGGCCGTCTGCGTGCTGCAACCATCGGTTTCTGGCGCAGGAAAACGGGCCGGCGTCCTAACGAACTCGAAGCCGGTTTCTTGAGCCCGCCGCGAGAAGCGAAACCTTCGGCCTATTGGTTGTGGCTCAATGGGTATACCAACCGCGACTACTTTGACAAAGAGCTTGGCGAGTTCGCCGACAAGGGCATCGGCGGGCTATGCATCTTCGACATGGGAGCGCGCGGCGATGCCACGTTCTTTCCGCCAACCGGACCGGCGTTCATGAGTGATGACTCGGTCGAGTCGATCGCCACGGCGGCTCAGGCGGCGCGGCGACATGGTTTGGATGTTCAGCTGGCCGCCTGCAGCAGTTGGGACCTCGGAGGATCTTGGGTCAAGCCGGAACACGCCAGCATGGCGCTCTATCGCACCGAAATGCGAGTTGAAGGGCCCAGAGAATTGGACGCCGTACTTCCGTTTCCACAATTGCCCGCCAAGGTTCCGCGCCGCGACGACGGAATGCCGGCTTTCTACCGTGACGTCGCGGTGTTGGCGGTACCGGAAGCCAATCGATTGCCGGGGCACGAGTTCATCTTTCGCCTGCCGCGCGGTGAGACCCACCGCATCGATCACGTCGTGCTCTACAACGCTGAAACCGACAACGCCAAGAAGTATGGAGATCTGCAGCTCTTCACCAAGGACTTTGCCGTTGCCGTCAGTACGACGGAGCCGAAACGGTCCGCATTCCGCGAGATCGTATCGGGAGCGTTGGCTCCCAATACGCAGCCACAGCAGTTTGACTTTGACCGCGACTGACGCCCGCTATGTGCGTCTCACCATCTTCAACGGACACAATCCCAAGTTTGATGAAGTTCAGTTGGCGGAGTTCGAGATCTATTCGACCGATGGCGTCAACGTTGGCGGATCCGAAATCGATCAGATTACACACGCGATTCAGCCGAACTGGTTTGGTGCAGTTCCGAGGCGGCTACGGGCGGAAAATGGACGGCAGCGAACCTGCACGACGGCGCGAAAGCACGACCGGATGGCGTGTGGTCGTTCGCGGGACCTCCCCCGCTGATCATTCCCGACAAGTCACGTATCCTGGACGTCACGCCACATCTCCACGCCGATCATCAATTCCAGTGGTCGGTCCCCGACGGGAAATGGACGATCATGCGTTTCGTCTGCGCCAATACGGGCGAGCGGTTGAAGGTGCCCAGCCCCAACTCCGATGGACTGGCAACGGATCACTTCAACGCCGAGGCAACGCGGGCGTTCATTCAGACCATCATCGATCGGCTGGAAAAGCGTTTGGGGAATCTGAGCGAAGCGGGAATCAAGCAGCTCTACTTGCCCAGCTATGAAGTGGTCGGTGCCAAATGGACTCCCGATTTTCTGGAACAGTTCCAGCATTATCGCAGCTACGACATGACCCGCTATCTTCCCGTCTTTGCCGGTTGCATTGTTGAGAGTGAAGAACAGACCGAGCGATTCCTCTACGACTTTGAGAAGACGCTGGGCGAACTGTTGGTGGATGCCTACTATCGGACGGCCAGCGAGACGGCGCGGCGAGCGGGGCTGGGGATCGAGGCTGAAGCGGGTGGTCCCGGGCCGCCGACTCACAACGTCCCGGTGGATGCGTTGCAGGCGCTGGGTGCCATCGATGAAATGCGTGGTGAGTTTTGGCCCTGGCGCAGCGAACGGGACGGTCTCTGGGTCGTCAAAGAGACTGCTTGTGCGGCGCATGTCTATGGGCATCGACGCGTCCATATGGAGGCGTTCACCGGTTTTCATCACTGGGCCAGTGGCCCTCTTTTCCTAAAACCGTCGGCCGATCGCGCCTTTTGTGAGGGCATGAACCACGTTGTCTGGCATACCGCTTCGCATCAACCCCCGGAAGCGGGCCAGCCCGGCTGGGTCTATGGAGCCGGTACGCATCTCACGCCGAATCTGATCTGGTGGCCGATGGCAGAGCCGTTTCTCGATTACTTGGCACGCTGCTCGTACCTGTTGCAGCAAGGTCTGTTTGTGGGCGACGTGTGCTACTACTACGGCGACCAGGGATCGAACTTCGTGCCTCCCAAGCACGTCAGCCCGTCACTTGGCTTCGGATACGACTATGACGTCGCCAATCCAGAAGTGATTCTCAACCGCATGTCGGTGCGCGACGGCCGCATCACGCTTCCCGATGGCATGCAGTACGAACTGTTGGTGTTGCCGGACCGAGATGACATTGACTTGGCGGTGCTGCGGAAGCTCGAGCAGTTGATCCGATCGGGGGCGACGATCGTCGGTCCCAAGCCGGTACGGACAGGTGGACTGAGCGATTACCCACAGCGCGACCAACAGGTGAAAGCGTTGGCCGACCGGATTTGGGGTGCCTGTGACGGCAAATCCGTCATGCATCATCGCTATGGCCAAGGCCAAGTGATTTGGGGGCCTTCCCTGCGCGAGATCCTGCTGGCGCGAAACGTACAACCCGACTTTCAATTCAGCAGCGAGCGAGACGACTGTCGCTTGGATTACATTCATCGTCGCGCGCCGACGGCTGACATCTATTTCCTGCGCAACATGCAATCGCAGCCGGCACAAGTGCGGGCCACATTCCGAGTGACCGGCAAGGTACCGGAATTCTGGTTCCCCGATTCGGGTGAGATCCGTCCGTGCCGGGTTTACCAGCAGGCAGGTGGTGTCGTTCACGTGCCATTATCGCTGGCTGCCGACGGCAGTCTGTTCGTCGTGTTCCGCAACCGTGAACAGCGACCGCACCTGACCGCCGCTGCCGCCGGTATCGAAGTCCTGGCAACACCCGATGGACGAATTCGCCTTGTTGCACAACAGAACGGTTCGTATCCGCTGCAGCGGTCCGATGGCAAGGAGCTTTCGGTGACCTTCGCTGGGTTGCCTGCTGCGATCGAGTTGACTCGGCCCTGGAAGCTGGAATTTCTCAGCGGGCGCGGGGCTCCCGCATCGGTCGATGTTGACTCTCTGACATCCTGGACCGAGTTTGATCAGGCCAACATCAAATATTATGCGGGCATCGGCCGTTACGAAACAACGTTCGATGTCCCCGCTTCGTGGACGGCCCAAGGGCGCCGAGTGCGGCTTGACTTGGGACGTCTGTGGGCAGTCGGACGTGTGAGGGTCAATGACGACGACTTGGGTGTCGTCTGGAAACCACCCTATCAGCTTGATGTCACGCGATCCGTCAGATCGGGCTCGAATCGTCTCGTCGTCGAGGTTGCGAACACTTGGTCGAATCGCCTGGTCGGAGATGCGCTGCTGCCGGTCGGCCAACGGATTGGGCGCACGAACATCACTCGCTCCGGCACGCCTGGAAAACCGTGGAAGCAAGTTCCGCTACACGTTTCGGGGCTAATGGGGCCGGTGCAACTCGTTCCTGCCGTGGAGAAGATCATTTCAATATCGGAGTGAGCCGCAAAGAGGTGTGAACCATGACCTTCGCGCCGAACGATGATCGTCGGCAAAGCCTTCGGCAACGATTGGCGCGGACATTCAAAGACCGGGTGTTATTGGAATCGGTGACCGATGGATGAAACTTCAATCAGCCTACTGAACCGCTTGCAGCAGACTGGCGATCGGGAGACCGGGGATCGGCTGGTTTGCCTCCAACGACGGTTGCAGCAATTGGAAGATCCGGCCAGCGCAATGAGCCGACTGTGGAACCGGCAACATGACCGGCATGTCGTCCGCCAACTGTTGGCTCTCTATGAAAATCGGTTCGCTCCGAATACGTGGAAAGCGTTCTGCCGAGTCGCCATCGAAGGCGAGCGAGCGGATGTGGTGGCAACTGAACTGGGGATTTCCTTGAACGCGGTTTTTATCGCTAAGTCTCGAGTATTAAGCCGGTTGCGTCAGGAATCGCAGGGCCTCGTCGACTCTTCCTCGGATTTTTCCGGAAAGGTCTAAAAGAATCGCGAGTCAATGGCACTTGCTAGCCAGGACAGTTCAGCCCCCTCGCGCGTATCAAACAAATGGAACGGCATGTTTCATCGCTTTCATTGCTTGGAGCACTCTTATTGAATCAGGCGGGCTTCAATGCTCGCGATCTGGCGGTTGGCGAAGTCGTCTGTGAAAAACCATTGTTGATAGAGGCCTTCGATCTGTTTCAGATAAACGTCCACCGAGCTCTTTCGCAAGTTGCGGGTGGCACTTTTCGGTCGATCCTCGTCTCGGATCGGCGGGCGAACGCGATCGGGGGCGGCTGATAGGACGGATTGTAGACCAGGGCCGGCAAGTCATCTGCGGGCAACAGATGGCGCCACAAGAAGGCCTGCATTCTGTCTTCGGCCGGCACGGCCCGGTGGACGATTTCCTGGTCTCCGATGGTCGCGCTGCCCACCACGCTCAGATTGACCGGCTGTTCCGTCTCCGTCAGGCTGGTCTTCACCGCCAGCCCCACCGACTCTTTGTCGGCCGCCAGCGTGGCGCCGGAAGACTGCAGCCCCTCGGGCAAGTCTTTGAAGCTCAGCTTGATCGGTCCGTTGAATCCGTCCTTGCGAATGGCGAACACCGTCACGCTGGCGGAGCTATTGCTGCGGATTACGATTCGGGAAGGGAGCAGACGCAACTCGAAATCGGGCTGCGGCTGGCTGATCCGCAGCCGGTAGGCATACTCCGTTCCTGCGTGTCGCCGCGTGTCGCCGAGGTGAACGAAGTACTTTCCATCGGCGGGCAGCTTCACCATCAGGTAGGAATCGGCGTGGTCGGTGTTCAGCCCCGAGGCTGCGTCGTAATGATCGTCGTTCAGCGCGATCACTTTGCCATCGGCGCCGGTGACCTTGACGAAAGAATCAAACGGCGAGCCGAGTCGGCGGGCGTGTACTTCCGCGACGATTGTCTCACCGGCTTTCCCTTCCACCTCGAAGACGTCCCAGTCGCCCGGGTGATCCGCGCGCCCGTTGACGATGATGGGAAGAGTCACCTTCTGCGCCTCAGACGGGTTCATCGTTGGATTCCGCGTCCAGACATTCGGGCAGTGTATCCAGGACGAACGGCACGTAGTTGGAGACGAGGTTTCCCGTGGTGGCCGCTAACAGATGGTTCCCCGGCTTGGCGTCTTGGGACGGTGCGGAGAGCGTGGCGTTTTCCAGATTCCAACCATTCATCTCGATCTTGACCGGTTCGCCCACGCGGCCACCCAATGGGAAGATGCTGGTTACAAACGGCAGCTCGCCGATCGTGATCCGATACGTAAAACTCTCGCGTCCGCGAAACAGTGCCTCGTTGATCGTGAGCACGTACTCGCCGTCTGCGGGAACCTCAAAATGGAGCACCGGGTCGGGATCGAAACGAAAATCGTCGTTGTACGCCACCTCCTTGCCGCCGGAGTCGTGGAGTCTCAGCACGGCTTGAAACCAACCGGGAACACCGTCGGCGACGTACGGAATCAACTGCCGAGCTTTGGCGGAGATCAGCAGACGCTGCCCCTTGCTCGCTTGAAAACGATACCGGTTTACTTCGCCCGCGGCGATCTGGCCGTTCATCGTGCAAGGCACGGTCATCTGCACTTCCTCTTCTTCCGGCGGCCTCTTGCGTTGGGCCAATGACTCCTTGCCGAGCACTGGCTTCTTGCGCGGTCTTCATCGGCTTGCGAGCGACTTCGGGAACTTGGCCCACGTAGAAGGACATCGCGTTGGAGATACCACGTTTGGTGATGACCCGGATCTCTCGCCGGCCGGGTCTTGCATCGGGAGCCACGGTGACTTCGGCAAAGACAAGTTCGCTGTGGGCACGAACGGCGGCGGTGCGTTCGTCTTCGGCGAACGTCCTCTGGATCCGCTGGATCAGGTTCTGTTTTGCCACTTCTTGCTCGGACGGTGCCTCCTTTGCGTCCGTTGGGCCCTGTTTCAGTGCTTCGACGGGGCCGATGGGCGTGGGGAACTCGAACCAAGCCATCTTGGCGGCCATCACGTCGTCCACCGTCGATTCCTTCTTCTGCAACTCGCTGAGTTGTTGTCGGAGCAAAGCGAGTTCCTGGTTGTTCATGACTCGGTAGTAATCGACCAGCCGAACGGAAACCCCTTCCCCGCTGACCACCAAATCCGAAGCATGAATCAGCCCTTGTCCGCCCAGCCGGATCGGAAAGGTCGTGCCCTGCTGGCCACCGGCGGGATAGACGTAACCGATGTATTGGCTCTGTGCCCGGACCGAGGAGGCGGAGACCACACAGATGACCAGCCCCAAGCATGGGAACGCCTATTGAATCGATTCATTGGTTCTCCACTCTACATGATTTCTTCCAGCAGTCCGGTCGACTTCTGCCTTCGTTTTCGGTGTCCAACACGCGGGCATCGAATCCCAAGGGATGGGGCAGCTTGGCGTCCGCGTCGATGCCGGCCAGCAGATAGATGCTGCCGAGCAGGTCCGCCGGATAGACGGGTCTTTCCTTGACGTTTTCGCCTTTCTCATCGGACGAGCCGACGACGCGACCGCCCGTGAATCCGCCGCCGGCGACCAGCACGGTGAAGACATGGCCAAAGTGATCGCGACCGCCGTTCCAGGGCGGCTCCCAGTCGACCTTGGGCGTTCGTGCCGAATTCGCCGGTGCACCAGACCAGGGTGCTTTCGAGCAGACCCTTCTCGCTCAAATCCGCAAGCAGCGTTGCCAGTCCTTGGTCCAACATGGGGCACTGTCGCTTCATCGTCGCGAAGTGGTTGCAGTGCGTGTCCCAACCACCGGGGAAACTGATCGTGATGTAAGGCACACCCGCCTCGACCATCCGCCGCGCCGCCAGACATTCCTGCCCGAACGTGTTCCGGCCGTAACGATCTCTGAGTTCAGTCGGTTCGTTTTCCAGATTGAAGACTTCCTCGACCTTTGCCCAAGATCAACCCGTAGGCTTTCTGCTTGGCCTCTTCGGCGGCAGCCATCTCCGGGACATCGGCAACGCCGTAGCCCAGCAGGTTGATTTTGTCGACCAGTTCACGGCGGGCCTTCTGCCGCGGGTCGTTGATTCCCTTGTTGACAATTCCCTGCACCTCGAAGCGTGCCGCATTCGGATCGCCGCCCGTGGCGAACGGTTTGTACGCGGGGCCCAGAAAGCCCTCTTCGGAAAATCGCCCGGCGGCCTGGAGCATCACGATGTACGGCGGCAGCAACCCTTTGTACTGGTCTTTCTTGAAGTAGGCAAAGATCGCGCCGACGCTGGGATAGGCCAGTCGCCCGCCCGGCATGTGGCCGGTTTGCATCAGGTAGGCCGCCGTCTCATGACCGTTGTTGCCATGCGTCATGCTACGAATCAACGAGTACTTGTCGGCCTGTTTGGCCAAGTGGGGGAACAGCGAGCCGAGTTGAATTCCGTCCACGTTGGTGGGAATGACTTTGTCAAACTCACCCAGGTAGTCGTAGCCCGTGCCCGGTTTCGGATCCCAGGCATCGTTGTGCGACATGCCGCCCCACAAGAAGATCTGAATGATCGACTTGATCTGGCCCTTGTTCTTGGCTTTGGCCTTGGCCGCCGCGTCTCGAGCGGCCTTCTGTTCGGCGGCGATCTGCTCGGGCGTCTTTTCAGGCTCGGCCGCAAAGACGCGGGAGTTCAAACCGCCGACCGCGATGACGCCCGCCGCGCCCAGAGCACCGCGTCGCAGGGCCTCGCGCCGGGAAAGATGCGTTTGGTTGTCTGGATTGTGGTTTGTACTCATTGTTCAGTTCTCCTTTTCTTCCTCTTGGATGTGCGGCTGGAAATCGACTGGTGTCAGCACAGTCGGTGGTCCATCAATGCCGCATCAGAAACTCGGGACTATTGATTAACGCCCAGGCAAGATCGACCCAGACGTCACGTCCCTTTCGTCACTCCGGTCTTGGCGTATTCCTCGGCGGCCTTGACGTCGTCATCGGTCGGAAACCGCGAGAGGATTGTCAGGTAGAGTTTCTCGGCGATTTCGTTCGGTTTGCCGCCCGAGGAGAGCATCGCCGCGAGCTTCGGGCCGCTTTGCAGCTTGTTCTGGATCGTGGCCGAATTGAGCATGTGCAGCCACTGGGGCGAGGCCAGTTCGCTGACGCGTTCGTTTTCCATCCCCGTGGCCCGCGCGGAACGTCCGAACAACGTCAGGAAGGAACTGGTGACGCTGCCGTCGGCCAACTCCACCGCAGACATGCTGTTGGGAATATAGGTGAACGGCTCCGGAACAGCGCTGGTGTACAGGTCGGAACTGCCCGTGATTTCGTTCAACGCATCGATCAACACCTCGGCCTCGACTCGCCGCATCCGGTAGCTGGCGAAGTTGGCTTCCGCTTCCGGCTGTTTTGAACTTCGGAATCGAAGAGAACTGATAGGTGGTCGAGGTGAAGATCAGCCGCTTGAGATGCTTCAGATCGTAGCCGCTTGAGACCAGCTCCTTCTCCAGGTAGGCCAGGAGTTCGGGGTTGCTGGGCGGGTTGTCGTCGCGAATGTCGTCCGGCTCGTGGATAATGCCGCGACCCATCGCCCACGCCCAGGTACGGTTGACGATGGCTTTGGCGAACCAGGGATTCTCCGGCCGAATCAGCCAATCGGCAAACACCTCGCGCGGATCGCGGTTGGGCGGAATCGTTGTCTTGGTGCCGTCCGGAAAGACGGCCTCCAGCGGCCCGTTTTCGCTCAGCGGCTCGGCCAACGCCTGCGGAATCTGGTTGGTGGCGGTGACCGACTTGGCGACGGCGTCGATTCCCGGCGCGATGCTGCCTGGCACGGCGGTCGAGTTGAGCGGATCCCAGAAGACGATCTCCTCCTTCCACTCGCTGGTGGGCTTGTAGCCGACCTGCGAGAAGAACACCGCCATGCCGGCCCGACGGTCTTCCGGCCAGAAGTGGACCCGCGTGCCCATCAACGCCAATCCCACCGACGCGGCGATGCCCTCCGGAGTCTTGTCCTGGATGGCGCGGTAGAAGTTGACCGGCCCAACGCGGATAGTTGCTGCCACTGGAGGTGAGCAGTTCGCGGGCGAACTGGTCGTACGGCTTGTTCCGGGCAATCGATTCCCACACCCAGCGATGATAGGCCTGCGCCGCGTTGGGCCAGACCTTGACGGGGAACTCCGCCTTGACTCTGCAGGATATCACTCCATTTCATCGCCCAGTAATCGACGTGCGCCGTCTGGTCCAGCAGACGGTCGATCAAGGCGACGCGTTTGTTCTGGTCCGAATCTTGAATGAACGCTCTGGCCTCTTCGGCGGACGGCAGCTTGCCGGTCAGGTCCAAGAAGGCGCGACGAACAAACACGGCATCGGAGCAGAGGGCCGGCTGGATACCCAACGACTTCAACTTCGCAAAGACAATCTCATCGATCCGGTTCGCGGGCTTCGGCGGATCAGGGCTCTCCATCAGGTTTGCCACCTGCCGGGCGGCGACCAGCCGGTAGAGCACGGCCTTGGCCTGCTCGGCCAGGGCGCGCTTGTCGTCGGCGACGTTCACGGCAGCCAAATAGGCCGCCCGCGTTTTTTCTGCTTCCACCTTCAGCGGAGCGGCCACGGCTTCCGCCTCCTGGGCCGCTTGTTCGTCCGCCACGTGTGTCTCTTTGGCCGCGGCGATCCGCTTCTTGAGGTTCGCCAGGGCCTCTTCGGCCGACTTCTTCCGCGCTTCGGCCCGGGTCAACGCTTGCGCGGCGGCGTTGGCCTGCAACCGCCGCTTGCTCCAGCGTCTTCGCTACTGGGGTCCAGAACTGCCTTGGCCTCATTGGCCACTTTGCGTTTGGCGGCGGCATCGGCTGCGGCCTGCTTGCTTGCCGCATCGAGTTGGATGAGTTCCTTGGCCGCTTCCTGGGCCGCCTGGTTTGCGGTGGTCGCGGCAGCCACCTTGGTCTTGGCGCTCGACCAGGGCCTGCGTCGGCCGATTTCTTTTGCGCCTGCGCTTCGGTCAGCTTCTGCGCGGCGGCCGTGGCCTGAGCCTGCGCCGCTTGCTCGCCCTGCTGCGCTTTGGCCAGGGCGGCCTTGGCATCGTCGGCCGCTTTGCGCTTGGCGGCGGCATCGGCGGCGGCCTGTTTCTTCTCCTCGTCCGGCTTGGCGGCATCCTCGGCAATCTGTTTGGCCTTGGCTTCAGCTTCCTGGGCCGCCTGCTCGGCTGTCTGCCGAGGCCGTGGTGGCGGCGGCCACCTGGTTCTTGACGTTCGCCAGAGCCTCGTCGGCGGATTTCTTTTGCGCCTTCGCATCGGCCACCGCGCTTGCGCGGCGGCGTTGGCCTGGGCCTGAGCTTGCTGCTCGCCTTGCTGCGCTTGAGCCAGTGCGGCGGCGGCATCAGCCGCCGCTTTGCGCTTGGCGGCGGCTTGTGCTGCCGCCTGCTTCTTCTCCTCCGCGGCCGTTCGCCGAAATCCTGAGCCGCCTTCTCGGCTGCCGCCGCAGCACGCGGTGGCGGCGGCTACCTGCTTCTTGACGCTCGCCAAGCCGGCTTCGGCCAGCTTTCTTCTGCGCCGTCGCCCGGGCCAGCTTCTGCGCCGCGGCGTGGCCGGAGTCTGTGCCGCATTTTGCTCAGCCTGCTGCGCCTGGGCCAGGGCGGCCTTGGCCTCGTCGGCCGCCTTGCGCTTGGCGGCAGCGTCGGCTGCGGCCTGCTGCATTCTGCTCCTCGGACCTGCCGGCACGCTCGGCCATCGCCTTGGCCGTCGGCCTCCGCCGCTTGGGCGGCCTGCTCGGCTGACTGGTAAGCGCCGGTGGCAGCGGCCACCTGGTTCTTGGCGTTGGCCAAGGCATCGTCGGCTGCCTTCTTCTGCGCTGGGGCGTCGGCCAGGTTCTTGGCGGCGGTGTTGACCTGGGCCTGTGCTTGCTGTTCGTTCTGCTGCGCCTGGGTCAAGGCCGTCTTGGCCGCGTCGGCCGCCTTGCGTTTGGCGGCGGCTTCGTCGGCAGCCTTCTTCTTCTCCTCCGGGGACTTGGCGAGCATCCGCTGCGACATTGCCTTGGCCGTGGCCTCCGCCGCCTGGGCGGCCTGCTCGGCTGCCTGAGCAGCCGCGATCGCAGCGGCCACCTGTTTCTTGGCGTTGGCCAAGCGCATCGTCGGCTGCTTTCTTCTGCGCCGGAGCGCTGGCCAGTTTCTGGGCGGCCACGGTGGCCCGGGCCTGCGTTTGCTGCTCGTTTTGCTGTGCCTGGGTCAAGGCGGTCTTGGCCGCGTCGGCCGCCTTGCGTTTGGCGGCGGCCTCGGCTGCGGCCTGCTGCTTCTCCGCCTCGGAAACCAGCTTGGCATTGGCCTCCGCCGCCAACGCAGCCTGCTCGGCTGCCTGGTGTGCAGTCGTGGCAGCGGCGACCTGGTTCTTGGCGCTGGCCAAAGCTTCGTCGGCCGCCTTCTTCTGCGTCTCGGCTTCGGCCAACTGCTGCGGCGCCTCGTTGGCCTGGTTCTGCAATTTCTGTTCGCCTTGCCGAGCTCGGTCCAGGGCGGCCTTGGCAGTGTCGGCCACTCTGCGTTTGGCGGCCGCTTGGGCCGTGGCGCTCTTGGCTTCGATGTCGAGTTTGTTGGCCGCGTTGGCGGCGGCCTTCGCCACGGCCTCAGCCTCCTTCGCCGCCTTCTCGGCAGCATCGTAAGCTTGCTGCAGTGGGGCGGCGACGGCCTTGGCATCGGCCAGCGCCTTGTCCAGGGGTGGCTTGGCGATCGTCGCGTCGGTCAGGGCCTTGATGGCAGCGGGCAAGTTGGCCTCGGCCTGCTGCAACTCTCTGACGCCCGGCTCGCCCGCCAGATTCTTCGCATTGGTGGCCTGCTGTCGCTTCGCGTTGGCCACTTTCCTCGCGTTGGCATAAGCCACGTCGGCCTTTTGCATGGCGGCCCTTAAGGGACCGACCGCCGCTTCCGCCTCGTTGGCTACCTTCTCGGCCGCCTCGTAGTCGGCCTTCGCCTTGGTCTCTGTGATTGTTACGGACTCAGCGTTGGCCGTCCGCAGTTCCTCCCCGGCGAGAGCTGAGGCGCACATGGCAACCGCAAGGGCAACCACAAAAGGCAAGTTGGACTTCATGCTCATTGCAAATCACCTTGAAGATGAACTGTTCAGCGACTTGTCACTGCACGTCGAACGCTCAGTTACCAAACCGTTCTCTGTTGCTGCGGATCGCAGTATCTCGATATCCACGAGCGACACGTCACAGGGCCTTTCAATGTCATGCCAGATTAGCGCAAGCGATTCCTTCGATCTCGACCAGCAGATCGTCCCGGCAAACGTCGGCGATCGCGTAGATGATCGGTAGTTCGCCCAAGCGAGCTTCGCACAGGGCACGAACTTGAGCATGGTCCTGCGGATACTTGATGTACACGCGGGCGAACGCCAGGCCTTCAAGCGACGTGCCCAACCCGGGCAGACCGTGTCGGGCCAGGTTCTCTTCACCAATCAACGCCTCGATATTGTCCAACGTCTCGGTCGTCTGCGCCGCCACATCGCCGACATGCTGCGTTTCACTGTCGGTGATGCTGGCCGTCCCGGAGACGAAAATCGTGGAGAAGCGCCCGCACGAAAGCGCCATTGCCCGCGAGAACTGCGGACTCTTCGGGCTGTAGTGCTCGCCGTAATCGAAGGCTGCCGTCTGGCGAGGATTCTCCAGCGGTACAGCAACAATGTCGTCGCGGTCCGTGGCAAAGGCGATGCAACTCATGACGACGTCGTGATTGTCCGTCCCGATTCCCGTGCTCGCCGGATAGATCGTGCCCTGTTGAGTTGGCGGGACCAGGTTGCGACCGAACTGGTGGTTGCGAAAGTAGTCGGACCGGGCGCGGTTCAGTTCCTTGTAGCGCTGCGTCTCCCCTTCCGCGCCGACGATGTCGCCCAGGTACAGCCAGGTACGAATAATCTGGTCAAACTCGACACCTTCGGCGGCCAGCAGGTCCCGCATGCGCCGAAAACAATTGAGCGATCGTCCGTAAACGCTGCGTGCGACGCTGCGCGGCACGCATTGACCGCAATGGATCCAGGAGATCCCGTTGTGCCGCGCGATCACGACGTGCTCGTTGCGACGCTCGATCTCGACTTCCCCATATCCCTGCCCCACACCCAACGCTTCGATCGCCAAGAGTTTGCCGTCGCAAGGGTGTTGAGGTACGTAGGTGATAGCAGGTAAGTCCGGGCCGTAGAACTCGCTCATGATCCGTCGCAGCTCGTCGAGTCGCTCGTGGTCGCTGTAGAAGACCGCTTGCTTGACGATCGATCCCCAGGATCCTTCGTCACAGATCACCGCCTCGATTGTCTCAAGGGCGTCCTGTGCCTGTTCTTGAAGAGTCTCGCCTTTGCGGGGCACCGCGGCGGCAAAAATATGTCGTACATCGCTCAGGTCGACGACCGAGTAGCCGACGCCATCGCTGGATAACTTTCGGATCGTTTCTTGTCGACAGATCATGGACATTTGTTTCTCCGGGGATTGAAGTCAAGGATGGAGACGATCTTCGCATCGGCCGTCGCGTCGCGCCGCAAGTCGTCGGAAAGGAGAGCATCGACAACGAACTGGCCAAGCTCGCCTGAGGCGAGTTTCAGCCCAGCAGGGCCGAGTTCGATGTCGGCGGTGTTTCCTACTGGCTGCTCTGCGAAAGCAAACCCCGTCACCAGCAGAAAGGGGAGAAAACTCAAGTAACAAGGCAAGAATCGCATCGCACGTTCTCTCGCGCTACGTCGTGATGTCTGCAGCGTACTGCTCTATTGGACCCAGCCCCCGGCGCGGCGTACCGGCGTCAGTTGTGGCGCGACAGCGCCGGAGTTTCCACATGGATGCAGTCAGGAAACGGGCGACGGTCGTCGTTGGGTGTCGGGTCGCTTCGGTTCTAAGGTAGGGAGTAAGGCGGGACCAAAACCGAAAGCAGCAAAGGAACTTCACCTTGCATTCGGATTGGCTGAATAGACGTCAATTTGACGTCTGTGATCAACTCGCTGTCGGCAGCGAAGTTGTTGTGCTGAGGCGACGTCTGCCGGGGATTGTCCCGGCGATGGCATCGTCTCACAAAACTAATCCTAATAAACAGAGTCCAGTTTAGCAACTTCAATTCTGAGCCGCCGGCCGCAGCCTGTTCGGTAGCTCGCAAGTAACGGTTGACAAACGACTTGCGTTGCGCCATCACGGTTACCCCGGCTGGCAAGCAGGCTGCTGGGAAGTAAGGTCTGGGCAGCAAGAAATCATGGCTTTCCCGCTCTCCCCTGGCACCAAGCGGTGAGGAGCTTGACGTTCGCGAGGCGAACGAATTAACATGAATGAGGAAATTATAGAAACTACGTTCAGATAGTTGACTTTCCCCGAAGTGTTCTTCAAAGGCTGATATCTGTGGCAAGCGGCCAGTTCTTTTCTCAGCGTTTCAGCTATGGCCTCCATGCGCTGGCCTATGTGGCGACAAAACCGGCCGGAGAGCTAACAACGCTGCCAGAACTGGCCGAATGGATGTTGACGATCTGGCCTAGCGCTTCGGATAGCTATTTGTCCAATGTTGTTCAGCGGATGGCACGTGGTAGGTTGCTGCGTAGTCACCGCGGCATTGGGGGCGGCTATTCACTCGGCCGGGCGGCGGACAAGATCACGGTGCGTGATGTCGTTGAGTTGCTGGAAGGGATCGAGACGAGCCGCTGCGGCTTGTCGCTCAATGACGAGTGCCCCGCCACCGGCCGCTGTGCTATCCAACGAAAAATGGCCAAGTTGGAAGAGGGCTTTCTGCAAGCACTGGCGGGACTCACTCTCGCCGAGCTCGCGAAGGACATCAGAGCCACTGTGCCCAAGACAAAACGCGTCTAGGCAATCATCGTTGGTACGTGCGAAGCGATTCGCTATCAGTTCAGTGATCATTCATAAGCGTGTTAGCCGCTTCCACAATACGCTCCGGTCGCTCCCGCCGCAGCAGCCAACTCTGACTCGGAAAGTCGCTCGGTGACATCGACCGACGCAGGAAAATGGTTTTGACGCTTCCCCCAAAAATGAATCGTTGGTTTACTCGTGCATCCCGAGGTTCGCTGTTGGACCGGGGTCAATCGGCATCTTGATTTCTAGTAACCGATCCCGTCAATCAAAACTACGGATTCACTTCGTCGACTGGGCGGTGGTGATGGCGAAAATGGCCGGGGCACCCCATTTCGGTCCGTCGGGACTGGAGACGATGTCGATGCTCTCGATCGGCACATCCGGTCGCGGGTTGTTCCACTGCATCGAATAGACGACCGCTTGCTCTTCGTCACCGATCGGACCGGTCCAGGCGACCGCGGCGTCGGGCAAGGCCGTCGGTGCCTCGCTGATCCAGTCGCCCACGCCCGCTTTGCCACGTCACCGGTACGATCTGCTTGCTTGGCCGTCCGCGTAGTGAATCACGTACTGGAACACGACGGGCGGCTCGGGCAGCGGACGGCCGCGTCGAATCGCATCATCGTACTTTCGCTGCCAACCGTCGATCGAACCGCTGGGGTGAAACGTGTGCAGGAAGAACACGGCATCGGCCGCGCGACCCACGCGGATGCCTTCGATCTTCTGTCTCCTGGACTTCGCTGCCGCTGCCCTTGAGCATGAACACGGTCGGCACGGGCGACGTCGAGAAATCGGACAGGTGGTAGTCGACGTTCGCATAGGTCTGGTCTCCCACCGGCATCTTGCTGACGTCTCCCGGGCCGGGGAACCAGCGCGGGCGGCCTTGACGATTGACGAAGGCGTTGAAGCGGGCATCGGGAATCTGAACCGGCTCGTATTGCAGATCCGGCCCCGGCGACGATCGTCTTCGTGCCCGGCGAACACCGCGCCCATGTTGGCCAGCAGCACCTTGGTGATGTTGGCCTTCTTGGTCTTGTTCAGCGGCAGCTTTTCCTGGTCCAGGATGTTCAACTGATTCAGGACGATGCCGCCCTTGCCCCGGTTGTAACGCATCAGACCGCCGATGTTCAGCAGCGGTCGCGTGCTGCTCGAGGTACGCTTCGTCGCGTTTCACGTACAACCAGAAGTTGTCGATGCCGACCACGTTCTGCCGTCCGGTCTCTTCCCAGTCGGCGATTTCGAAGGTGATTCGCTTGCCTCGCTTGCCGGCCAGCGGCACTTCCTGAATCGCTCCGTCGGGTCGCAGTTCGGCGACGACCGGTTCCGGATCGTCGTCCACGTACAGATTGATCTTGGTGATCTTGTGATAGATCTGGTTGATCTTGATCTTCAGGCTGACCAGCTCTTCCTCCTTGGGCAAGCTCCATCGTCCACTTCGTCTTGTGACCGGCGTCCAGGATGATCGAGTAGGCGAACCGCCAGGTGTCGTCGGCCGTGAAGCCGTTGGTCAGATTCGCCGGCCAGTGGTCGCTGCCCTTGGCGGCCCGGCCCGGCTCTTTGCCCAATTCCTCCGGCGTGGGCAGCTTGGCGAACGGGGCGATGTCGGTGTGGTCGACAATGTACTGAAACGCTTCTTCATCCGGCCATTTCAAGCGCCATCCAGCCGAACATCTTTTCGCCCGTGTCCATCACCACGTCGCGCAGCGTCAGCCCGGCGGTCAGCGGATCCTGCGGGATGTTCAGCAGCACGCGTTCCATCTGAAACGGCCGGATGACATGTTCGTGACCGACGATGCGGTTGTAGTCGGCCAGTCCGTCGGGAGTCAGGCCCCACAGCATCAGCCAGCCGCCGCGCTGGCAGAACGCCTGGACCTGTTCGTTCTTGTCGGCCAGCAACCGCAGGTTGGCCGGCGTCGCCTTGACGACCGCAATGCCGTCGCCCTGCAACGCGTCCAACGGCGAGCGAACCAGTTCGTACTTCAGATTCAAGGAATCGAGCAGTCGCGCCTCGGGCCTGTCCGGCTCGATCGCCGCATACGTCGCCTTGCGCACGGGAACGTAGTCCGCTGCGTAGTTCAGCAGGTTGTTGAACACCGCTTGAGCCACGCCCAGCGATTCCAGCCGCTCACCGATGGCTAACTGGCTGAGCACCAGCAGCCCGTCGCCGACCGGCGATTCGACCAGCGCCGTGCAACTGAGCCGGTCGTCGCATTGCAGCAGGCTGCGGCCGCCCTTGGAGCCCTTGCGGTACGCGTTGCGATACAGCACGTGGTCGTTGCCCCAGGTGAAGAAGTCGGCCTGCTCCAGTCCGCGGAAGACGGGATGGCTCAGGTCTTCGCTGAAACCGAACCGGCCCACGTAGTCGGTCGGCGACACGTCGGCGGGAATCGCCTGGTATCGCAACGGATGCGCCTGATCCAGCACGATGACCCGGCGGCCTTCCAGGGCGTAGCGGTAACAGAACGGATCGGCCGCCAGTTCGGCCGGCACGGCATCCGTGCCCAGCACGATCACCTTGGCCGTCGGCGGCGCCTGGTCCGGCCGGCTCATCTCGGTAAACGGGATGCCGCGCTCGGCCAGGTAGGCTTTCACGGTTCCCTGCGGATCGAAGACGGCCAGTTGCGCCTTGGATAGCGACGGTTTCGCGCATCGCGTCCGGCGCGATGACGGCCAGCGGTTTCTCGTCGCGAAACACTTCTTGCCCGTTGCGGCTGGCGGTCAGGATGAACCGGCCTTCGGTCCGCGCGGTGACCGCCGGCAGCGTTGAAATCGCACGACAAACTCCTCGGCTTCGCCCGGCGGCACGTCGAATTGCCGAGACTCGCCGGCGATCTGCTCGACCGTCCAACTCGACCGCCCAGCGGACGTCGATCGGATCCGGAGTGGCGGGTGCTGTTGAACACTTTCAACGTTCGTTCGATCGTGTTGCCGGCGCCGAACGTCCAGTTCCACTGCCGGCAGAGCACGGCCACGGGGCTCCAACTGTTGTAGTACTGCCGCTCGCTGTTGGTCATCCAGAAATGCCAACTGGAGACTTCCGCCCAGCGATAGCCTTCCGACAGCATCTTGGCCCACAGGCCGCGGGCCTCCATCGTCTGGCCCACGCCGATGAAGCAGCGGTCGCCGCCGATCGTGGCAAAGCGGTCGGTCGAATAGCCGTTGGCAAAGTAGACTTCGCCCTTCATGATCGGCCGGTCGGGGACCATCCGCCACGCGTCGCGTTGCAGCGTGTTGTAGAAATGGTCGCGGGTGTAGGCGGCGTCGGGAAAGTCGCGGAAGTCGACGCCCATGAATTCGGTGTAGTGCGCCCCGTTGACCGGCAGCGATTCGTCGCGCAAGGCGTTGCCGCCGTCGACCATGGCCGGGCGCGTCGGATCGATGCGCATCACGTGCTCCACCGCGTCCCGCAGGGCCGGTTCCACCTCGCGCTACTGCCCCAGGTTGTTCGAGTTGATGTAGGCGATTTCGTTTTCCACCGACCAGATGTAGATGCACGGGTGGTTTCGTTCTTCGCGCAGCCAGGCCGTCATCTGTTGCTTCCAGTTGTCGAACAGTTCCGGTTTGGCCTTCAGCGGATAACGGCCGCGATCGTCCTTGGGCTGCGACGTGTCCGGCACGCGCAGGCCGCCGCCGTAGTTGGCCTGCTGGCCGTCGAACACACCGCTGCTGCGGACCAGCATGCCCGTTTCGTCGAAGTAGTCCAGCACCTGCCGCCGCGTCATGCCGCCCCACATGCCCTGTCGCCAGTAACGCATCTGGTTCATGTGGCTGGTTTGGCACAAGTTCCATGAACTTCTGCGGGCTGTCGGTGTAATTCGTGTCGGCCCACATCGGCCATTTCACGCCGTTGAGCGTGAACATGTGGCTGTCCCATTTCCACTGGCGGAAACCGAACCGGGTGCGTTTGACGTCGATCACCTCGCCGTCTTGCTTCAAGGTCGTCACGACCCAATACAGATGCGGCCGATCGGGCCACCACAGCGTCGGATCGGCCCAGGTTTCCTCCAGTTGGATCGTCTTCGAGCCGCGGCCGTCGATGGTCACCGTCTTGCGCGGCAAACGTCTTCTCGGCCTCGCCGCCCTGACCGTCGTTCCAGGGCACGACCTGGTTTTCCACTTGGATCTGTCGCGGCTCGGTCGCCGGGGTTCGAGCAGCGTGATTTCCAGCCCCAAGCTGCTTTTCTTCGACCGACGGTTTGCAGAACACGTCGGTCGGTGTAGGCCGGTCCGGCGACGACCAGCGTCACCGGTTCGAGGATCCCGGTGCGCGTGTCCCAGGCGGTGGGCATATCCAGGTGCTGGCCGCCGGACATGTGCGTGATCATGCTCCGCGGCAGATTCCAGAATCGCCGCGGCCCCATCTCCTTGTCGATCACCGTCGGCGTACTTCGTGCTCAGCCCGTAGTAGGCATCTTTGAACACGACGACCAGTTCGTTGATTTCGCCCGGCTTGACGGCCGGCGTGATGTCGCACTGCCAAGCTGGTGCTGTGCGCTTTCGAGAACCCGCAGAAGCGGCCGTTGACGAACACGCTGGCCGTGAGATTGAAATTCTGGAAATCGAGGAAGAAGCCGCGGCCGCTCGAGCGACGCGGGCACGTCCAACCGCGTGCGGACCAGGTAGCGATGCGAGAAACTCATCTCCGGCCGAACGTCGTCGCGGTCGTTGGGTACCTGGTAGCCGTACCAGGCCAGCGAGTCGAGGTCGGGCAACTTCGTGGTCGGCTGCAGGCGGCTCTGCGTCCGTCACGTCGTTCTCGTCCCAGGCCGCCGTCGTCCACCAACCGTCGAGCACGGTCTCGACGCGCTCGGCCGATCCATCGCCGGCACTGGACGGCGAACACGTGTGCCGCGGCCTGCCGGTCGGTTTCGTCTTGATACGTGATCATCCGGCTTCCATTTGCCGTTGGGCAGAAACTCGTTCGGCGTGATGCAGACGGCATCCAGCATGTGCAGGATGCGAGCCGTCCGTTCGTTGCCGCGCGAATCGGTTTCCTTGTAGGCGAAGTGCCGCGTCTCGAAGCGATGCTTGCCGGCCTTCAAGTCCACCTGGCCCAACTGAATCCAGGCCAGTTCGTTCCACGTCTGCAGCGGCTGGACGTTGGTCGTCGGCGTCTGTCGGGAACACAGTTGCCACGGCCCGCCGTCGATCCGCCACTGAAAATCGTTCCGCACCCATTCGTAGCCGATTCGTCGCCCAGACGTTCTGCTTGCCGCCTTGCTCAAGCGTGAAATCGTAGCCGAACACCAGCCCTTCGTCCGGCATGATACTTCTCCACGTCGCCGCTGGACAGATTCACGTGCAGCATCTGCTCGCCGGAGATGATCCAGGTGCGCCCCCAGCCGGTGAACTGGAAGCCGTTGGGTGGCGAGACATTCTCGACGCCTTCGACCTGCTTCAACGTTGGCGTCGTCGTCGGCTGCTCGCCTTCGATCCACACGTAATCGGCCGCCAACACGGACGTGACCGTGGCAATCAAGCAGAAGAAAACGCAGTACGGGAACAACTTCATCGAAATTCTGGAACTCCACTGGGAAATACATGCTTCACCGCGACGGGGCGACGGGCGACAAGCCGGACGGTTGCTGGCTGTCATCGTATTGGATCTGAAACGCGCCGCCCACATCCAAACTGCGACGTCCAGCCTCCAGAATTGCCGTTACCAGCGTCGTTTCCTGAAGCGTCGCCAGTCGCCCCGCAAACGACGCAACGTTCGCTTCGCCCGCACGAACGACCGTAGCCGCCTCGACAAAACTTTCAATGCTGCGATATCCGTAGCCGCTCTGCCCCGCAAAGCGACCGTCTGCGTCAGGGATGTATTTCATGAACAACGGGTTCGCCGACGCGTAGCCGGCAGCATCGGTGGCCAGAGTATAGCCACGATGCGCCTGATCGACGCTGACTTCTCCCCGCTGCCCCATGTAAAAGAACCTCTGTTGTGAATGCACATCTGCCTTGGGCGCAATCCACGAAGAAGTATAAATCGCGGTGGCTTTGTTACCACTCTTTAGATTTTCCCAGGCAACGGTCAGCGTGATTGTATCCTCGGTCGGAATCTCATTTGCTTGTGCCCATCCGGTCGCAGCGGATGCGTAGACGGTGCGAGGACATGCGAATTGCGAGACGGCCCAGATGTGGAAATCAATGTGGTGCGCGTTTAAATAGTAACTAATGTCACTCGACTTTCCGGCCCAGGATCGAAACGTACGAAGCTGCGATTTGGGCTGGCTCATGTACGACTGAAAGAAGCTGAAATCACCCAAATCGCGGATGCGATCCCGTGCGTCCATGTAGATCGGATCCCAACGCTTATGGACTTCCATTGCCACCAGGACACCCTGCTGTTCGGCTGCCCGAATCAACTCCAGATGCTCGCCAAGTGTTTTGACAACCGGCTTGGCGATCAACACGTGGCAACCCCGTCGGACAGCATCCAGAGCAATCCGAAAGTGCGTATCATCCGGCGTGAAAACGATGACCACGTCGCCCGCCACCATCGTCGCCAACGCGGATTGATACGCCTCGGCATCACGTTCCACATCATCGTCGGGAAAGCTTGAGAATTCGATCTCCATGTCGTGATAAGCATTTCCGATGACGCGTCTCAAATGGTTGCGAATGCCAGGGAATTTTGTGCCATTCGTCCCCACCATCGCTAGCCGACCAACTTTGCCTCGCCGCGCAAATCGAACATTGTCAGGGCAACAACGCCGGCTCCTTTGTCTGACTTCGCGGCGTTTCCATGCACATAACCTGTCGTGTACTCTCCAGTGCCGACCATCAGCACGTTAACAAGTGACATCGATACTCCTCTTCAGTGTCGTCGATTCGCGATCGCGCCTTGAACGCATTGGCAATGCACGGCAGCAGGCGGGCCATGCATCGTCAACAGCGCCGTGGACGGTCCGTTGCGGTTCAGTCTTGTTTGGACTGCTGAGGTTAGCTGCAGTGCCCAGAGAACACACCCATCATGACAATCTTAGCAGTTGAATTCTGGCCACGGTGATTCACTGCAGGGAAAGTTGTTAAAGTAGCTGCTCCTTTCAAGACGCCGACCCGGAAAGCCCTTCCATGAGATTAACAATCGTGCTGGCCTTGCTGTCGATCACTGCATCGCTGCCTGCCGCCGACCCCGATCGTCCCGAATGTGATTGTCATTCTCGCGGATGACATGGGCATCGATTCGGTGTCCGCACTGAACGAGAAGATGGGACTCAACACACCGGCCATCGACCAATTGATGCGCAGAGGGGATGTCCTTCACCGACGCGCACTCGACCTCGGCCGTCTGCTCACCCACGCGATACAGTGTGCTGACCGGTCGATACAACTGGCGTTCCCGACTCAAACGCGGAATCGTGGGAAAGTGGGAACGCCCGCTCATCGAAGAGCAACGCCTCACCTTGCCAGAGATGTTCCGCAAGCATGGCTACGACACGGCGTGTATCGGCAAGTGGCATCTTGGCTGGCACTGGCCCAAGACGAGGCGGAGGGACAACAGAGAAGCTCGCTGAAATCGATTTCACTGCCGCTATCAAGGGTGGTCCCTGCGATCACGGGTTCGACGATTACTTTGGCGACGACGTGCCCAACTGGCCGCCTTATGTCTGGCGTGAAAACGACCGTCTGCTGGGTCAGATGACGACGGACATGAAAGCGGGAACGATGACTGGGGTTTCCGCCGGACCGGCGGTGGCCGATTGGGACTTTCGCGCCGTGCTGGCGGAGTACTCCCATCGCTGGTCTCAGTACATTCGCGACCGCGCTGATCAGAAGCGACCGTTCTTTCTTTACGCTCCCATGCCTTCTCCCCATACGCCCATCGCACCT
This sequence comes from Pirellulaceae bacterium, assembly GCA_963714715.1. Classification (GTDB taxonomy): domain Bacteria; phylum Planctomycetota; class Planctomycetia; order Pirellulales; family Pirellulaceae; genus JBFJVZ01. The sequence goes on from CAVQPV010000031.1 coordinate 86,524, forward strand.
CACGAGGACTTCCGCGGCAAATCGCAAGTCAGCGAGTACGCTGATTTCCTGATCCAGACGGACAACGCGGTCGGTCAAATCATGCAGGCTTTGAAGGAAACAGAGCAAGACGGCAACACGCTCGTGATCTTTACGTGCGACAACGGAACATCCGATAAAGCGAACTTTGCCCAGCTCGATGCTGCCGGCGTCCATCTGAACGTGAATTGGCGAGGCTGGAAGGCGGACGCCTACGAAGGTGGGCATCGAGTGCCGTTTATTATCCGCTGGCCCGGAAAGATCGAACCGGGATCGCACAGCGAACAGACAATCACGCTGGCCGACATCATGGCGACTTGCGCAGACGTCGTCGGACACGAATTGCCAGCCGATGCCGCCGAGGACAGTGTCAGTTTGCTTCCCACGCTGCGCGGCAAAGATGCTGCCGGGCCGCTGCATGAATTGGTCGTCCATCATTCCGTCTCAGGACACTTCGCCGTTCGTCAGGGAAAATGGAAGCTGCTGCTTTGCCGCGGCTCTGGCGGCTGGAGTCCACCTCGAGAGGCTGTCGCCCTCAAGCAAAACCTCCCCCCCGTCCAGCTCTTCAACCTTCACGATGATCCCAAAGAAACGACCAATCTGCAGGCAGACTACCCGGAAGTCGTCCAGCAACTGACAGCGGCACTTCGTCAGCTCATCGAACAAGGACGCTCGACGCCAGGACCGAAGCAACCCAACCACGCGGGCGCTCCATGGTGGCCAGGCCTTCCTTGGGACCAGCACAAATCGGATCGCGAAGGTGCGACGAGAAACATCAAGCAGCGAAAGCAAAGTCCCACAAGCATTCAGGCGACTGCAGACCACTGACCAACGTGAACCGAACCGTGTATTTTGGCAAACAGAGAACCCCGGCCTGGCCTGGCTTGACGACGAATAGGATTTACGTTGTTCGGCTGATTTTGAGCCCGACATGGAACGTTACCTGGCGAAGAAGTCGCTTCCCCAGGTGGAGGAACTGGTCAAGAACTATGAACTTGACTTGGTTTGTTTTGACACTCCGGTAGAGATGACTTACGAGCGGGCCCTGCGGTTTCGGGACATGGTCAGAAAGCACCGGCCCGATTGCCTGATCAATTCTCGAATCATCAAAGTGACCTTGGAAAAGCGGACGCATTCAGAAGAGAGGTCAGTGCGAACGATCACTTCGTCGCCCGCTTGAAGGAACTCTTATCGACGGTTTCGCGCGAGGTTACGGCTGGTCGGCCTCGACACCGAATCGCATCGGTGGAGCGCCGCGCTGGTGAGCACCCATGTCGGGCGCGGGGCCGGTGTAATCGCCGCTGAAGTTGGGAATCGGCTGACCCGCACCCGCACCGGGACTGGACGGTGCAAGTTGGAAACGGCCGGTCTTGGTCGCGGGATCGAAGCCGGCGCCGGCGGCATAGACCGGTTCGCCGCGGACGCCGTGCGCCTCCTGGCCCTGCGGGACCTGGCCGTTGTAGAGGTCGTAGTCGAAATCGTTGTCGATGTTCTGCTTGGCCTCGCTGACGCTGCGGTTCTGCGGCGTGCGCACGTGGAGGATGTTGTTCCGGGAGACGGTGTGCTTGACGATGCGATTGCCGCCGAGGCCGCCCGTCGGGAGCCACTCGTCCGACCGGAACAGCGTGTTGTGGAAGATGTACTGGTGGCCGGTCATCCACTGCTCGCCGCCGGCGAAGCCCATCTTCAGGAAGTACCCGCCGCTGGCGTCCGGTTGCCACTGGCTGCGAGCGCAGACGTTGCGCCAGATGTAGAGCGGCCCGATCGACGTCGCCGCGTTGCCGATCATCATCATGGACTGCGTGATGTAGTTGTCCCAGACGCGGACGTTGCGGTTGCCGCCTTCCACCTCCAGGCCGTCGTCCCAGCAGTGGCTGACGAGGTTGCCGTAGATGTCCGAGTCCGGCCCGGGCGAGCCGCGGAAACTCCCGTTGCTGCCGCCGCCGATGACGTCGTTGTACATGTGCTCCAGGTCGGAGTAGCACTCGTTGTAGCGGATCACGTGGTTGCCCGCGGTGTTGAACAGCGAGATGCACTGCGGCCCCATCGTGTGCGTCGGGTAGTTCGGCTCGTACCACGTGCTGCCGTCCAAGCTCGGATGATGCAGCTTGCAGCGTTGGACGATGAGGCGCTCCAGCGTGGCGCTGCGCGAGAAGATGGCCGAGTCCATGTTGAACCCGAACCCGGTCTCGGGATTGAGCCGGCCCCAGTCCGAGACGTCGCAGTCCTCGATGACGATGTCGTGGCCGCCCTCGATGCGGATGGCGCCGATCGGCGATCTGCGGGTATTGTCGGCCGCGCCGGCGCCCTTGAGCGTGAAGCCGCGGACGATCACGTAGGAGGCGTCGATCGTGATGCACGAGTCGTGCTGGTGGCGCACGTCGATCGTCGCACCCCGGCCGTCATAGACTCGCCAGGCCTCCGGCGTGCCCGACTCGGTGATCGCCAGCGGCGTGTCGCGGTCGGACACGCGGACCGTTTCGCCGACGGGAAACTCCTCGCTCCAGGTCGTGGCGGTCAGCCGGGTGCTCGTCTGCGTGCCGGCCAGCGTCAGTTCGATTTCGTACGTGGTGGCCGGCGCGAGGTGGACGATGCTGCCGCGGTAGTCGGCCAGGTCTTCGTCGGTGTCGGGAATCGGGTTGTAGCGCATCGGCAGCCCCTCGTTCCAATCGTCCGCGCCCTTGCCGCCGATAGCGAACCGCGACTTCTTTGTCCGCCGCCCCGCCCTCAGGCGACCAGTAGAGCCCCAGACAATGAAACGTCGGTACTGCGAACGCATTTTGATTGCGAGCTTGAATTTCCGCTCGTGCACCATTGAATAGGGCGGCCTGATTGCCGAGCAGCAACAGCAATGCAACAATCCATCCTCGGGCCGTAACAAATCTCATGGTTCGTTCCTTTCCGCGCACATTGGCTCTCGGTTGTCTCGAGTTCAGCTTTCTGCGGCCATCGTATCACGATTGCCAATGTCAACTTCGCACGACAATCGACAAACCGTGTTGACCCTCGCTAACTCAGCGTTCCAAGAGCCAGGCCGATGTTGCGATAGTTCATGTTCGTGCGGTAAGCGAATTCGGTGGTTTTGATATCACCAGTTGCTTCCAGCGTGCGACGGGCTTTCGACTTAAGCGTGGGTAGGGCGTAAACCCTTTCGGTGCACTCTCGAATAACGTCCCATAACTCGTCCGGCTCCATCGCCTTAGGCTGGTGCACCAGTTTGGTCAGGTCGTAGTGTGCCCAGTCGTCAGGAAACTGGGTGTAAAGCAGACGGCCTTCTTGCTCGAGACGCTGAAACAATCGCGTGCCAGGCAACGGCGTCATCGTGGTGAGTTGCATCGCGTCGACATCGCTGTTGACCATGAACTCGGCGCGGCGGCGGAGCGTCTCCGGAGTATCGCTGTCCATCCCAAAGATGAACGCGCCCAAGACGGCGATACCGGCTGCGTGAATCCGGTCAAAAGTTTGTGCGTACGAAGAGGTGCCTTTTTTCAAGTTCAGCCGCTTGTTGACTTCGGTCAGGGCATCTTCGTCTTCCGCTTCGATGCCGATGAAGATCATCCGGCAACCCGCTTTGGCAGCCCAAGCGAGTATTTCGGGGTCGTCGGCGACGTTGATCGAGGCCTGGCAAAACCAAGACATCTGCAGGTCGTGCGCGACCATTCCCTGGAACAGTTCCAACGCCTGTGCCCGGCAGGCGCTTCCATTGCCAATGATGTTGTCGTCTACAAAGAACAAGAGTTCGTTGGGCACCGACTCCAGTTCGTCGAGCACATCCTCGACATGGCGACGACGATAGCGGCGGCCGTTGTAGGCGGTGACCGAACAGAATTCGCAATCCAGCGGACAGCCCCGCGAAGTCTGTACCGAGGCGAACAAGTAGTCGCCGTGGTAGATGTCGCGACGCGGCGAGGCGAGACGATCTGGGTCAAGCCACTCGCCGTGATACAATCCGCTGAAGGTGTCCTGATTCGGCGTCGGCCAGCACTTTCGCCCAGACGGACTCGGCCTCACCAACGACCACTGCATCGGCAAACTGTACGCGCCTCTGCGGAACACATCGATGCGTGAATGCCTCCCATCACGACAGGGATGCCCTGTTTGCGGTAGGTGCCGGCGATCTCGTACGCCCGATTGGCGGCGGAGGTGAAGGCGGTGACGCCTACCAGGTCGGCGTCGCGGTAGTCAAAAGTCGTAAAATTCTCGTCCACCAGCTCCACGTCCCAGGAGTCGGGAGTTAACGATGCGAGAATCCCCAGGCCTAGTGGTGGAAAACGTGAACTTGGATTGACCGAAAAGCCGGACCGCACGTTGTTGACCGGGTTGACGAGAAGCAGTTTTTTGTTGGTCATGTTTGGATCTCCCGACGTCCTTGTTGTAATGGTACCAAATAGCCGATGGTTGGATTGTCACCTATTGTGTCAGTTTGAGACCCCCGGCTCCCCGCGATTGATAGCAATTTAGCGTTCCATGAACTCCGTCAAACAGAAATACGGGCGAACGTTTCCTTTGTACCTGGCACCCATTGATTGGTACTTCATCGGCGATGACAGTCCCGAGTATCCGATGGTGTTTTATGTCGATCTGGAATTTTCGGGGCATTTGGATCGTGGACGTTTCGATGCCGCGATGGAGGAGGCGCTCGAGCGACACCCGATTCTGTACTCGGTCGTTCAGCCGGCAAAGCAGAACCAACCTTGTTGGGTCCCTGTGCCCGATCAGATGCCGACGATCGATTGGGCCGACGCACGAGTGCCGCTTCAATTCGAGGGCGGAGAATACATTGATATCCGAAACACGACCGGACTGAGGATCTGGGCCCGGGAGTCTGAGGGCCGGATTAAAATGACGCTGCAGTTCCATCACGCGACCACCGATGGGACCGGCGCGTACCGTTTTATCGGAGACGTGATCGGTTGCTACATGAAACGGTTAGCTTCGTGCGCCGACAAGGTTGAAATGGGGGTCTTTGACGCGGCTCAGTTGAAAGGGCGCCCCACCAAGATGCGCAGCCTTCGGGCTGATGATAGCGCCTTTCGCAAATTCCGCTTGGCGATCTCTGAAGCCCGGAGACAGTTGTCGATACGAGTGGCACCGCTGAAAACCCCTGCATTGCGACCAACTGAGCAGGTACTGCCGGGGATCGTCAACGAAGAGCTTTCGGGCGAGCAGCTAGCGGCACTGAGAAAATCGGCGACGTCGCGCGGGGCAACGCTAAACGACTTGATGCTGTGCAAGATGCTGCAAACCGCACGGCAGTGGAATGGCAATACCAAGTGGCGAAACTTCCGCGTTTTGGTTCCGTCAGACATGCGGGACGGCGAAGACTTTGAGATCCCGGCGTGCAACATGACCGCCTACACGTTTATCAGCGCTCGGCCATCCGATGTCGATGACGAAGAGACCCTGTTGGATCGAATTCGCTACGAGACACTGGAAATCAAAAACGGCAAGTTGCAGAAGTCGTTTATCAACAGTTTGTCGACGGCGATGATGGTACCGTCTTTGTTGCCATGGGTGCTGAAACGCAACGTTTGTTTCGCAACCAGCGTCTTTTCCAACGCCGGTGACCCTTCACGGCGATTCACCTGCCGGCTGCCAAAGAAGGGCGGCAAGGTGAGCTGCGACGAATTCACACTGGACGCGATCAGCGGGGTTCCCCCCCTGCGACGAAAGACCCATTGCACGCTTTCTAGCAGCATCTACGGGCGAAAGCTGACATTTTCGATGCGATGTAGCCCGGGTTTGTTTTCGGTTGACGATGCCCGCCAGTTGCTTGGACTGTTTTGTGAGCAGTTACGACCGCTGGCCGAGTAGCCGAGCGATCTGGGGCGGACCTGATTCTGAAGGGAGCCAGCAGAGGAAGCCTGGTCGAAAACTGGATAGCACCATGTTCTGAGGGACCTGCGCTTCGGCGTATTTCTGGTAGATTTGTCACATCCGGGGCCCGATGAAACGACACTGATTTTCGTGCTCTTTCCCGAGTGACGCATCCACGCGGTTTACGTTGGTTGCGCATCCCAACTGATCCTGATCAAGCCTCGCCATGAACCGATTAGCAATCATCTTCCTTGTTGTAAGCGTCACCGGACCGGCACCTGTCTTTTCTCAAGACACCCCGAGCGCTCGGCAACTTGCCGACTGGCTCAGGAGTTTCCCGGCGGCCGATACCAACAAAGACGGCACGCTCACGGTTGATGAGGCCAACGCCTTTCGCGAGAAGCTTCAGGCGGCTCGCCGTTCGATCGGAAAATCCCGCGGCGCTCCGCGAGCTTCCCCGTTGATCCTCTCTGGGATAAATCGGACTTCCCCAAGCACGCGGTCTCTCTCAAGTCACCTGAAGAGATCAAAGCTGTCTATCAGGGTCTGATCGATAAGAATAAACCAGCCGTGGTTTCTTACGCGAAGCCCACCAACGGCGCGCTTCGCATTGTGGGCACGGGACACAGCTTCATGGCGCCCGGATACACGACCATGCCTCACATTTGCAGAGCCGCCGGATTTGAACAGCCGCTCTACACCCACACCGGCGGCGGCATCACCGGCAGCACACGTTACAAATGGGAACAGGAAAACGGCATCTTCCAGTTCGACGGCAAGCCTGTTCCTAAGCTGCTTGCTTCCATAGCGAACGCCCAGTGGGACGCCATGATGTGGGGGCCGTACTTCAACGATCGGCCGCAGTATTACTCCTGCTGGATCGATTTCTGTCTCCGCTTTCATCCCGAGATGAAATTCTACCTCTCCGACTCCTGGCCTCAGCTTTACCAGCTTGGCGAGAATCCAAAATCGGAAGCATTCTTCACTGACGAAGTGCTCGACCGCATGGGTGCTGACAAACGCGGAATCTACGTCAAGCTGGTCACGAGCCTGCGAAAGGACTACCCACACAAAGTATTCATCATGCCCACATCGGACGCCATGACCCTCGCTGCAAAGCACTTCATTCGTGACGAATTGCCGGGCATCGAAGGTCTGCACAAAGTTATCGGTGGCAAGGAACGATCACTCTGGAATGACCAACTCGGACATCTCGGACCCGGATTTAGCCGTTTGGAAGGTTACGTCTTCTACGCAACGGTCTACGGGAGATCGCCGGAACTGCTTGGAGAGATCCGTTTCCGTGGTGACCCGGAGTTTCCGAGCCCAGCCCTCGATCGAGTCTTTCGAAAGATCGCGTGGCAAGCCGTAATCGGCCATCCCTATTCCGGTGTCACCGACGAGGACGGCGATGGCATCAACGACGTCGCCCGGCGGAGACCCGATGCCAAGCAATGAAGGCTGGCGACTGGCTTCGGTACTCCCAGCATTCAGGATGTCTCCCATGAGTCAATCGACAAAATGCAGACAATGGACCGCCTCCGAGCAGATGCGGATCGTTATCGCACTCATCTTGTGCACTCCGTCTAGCTTTCTTTTCGGACAGGAGCAGGAGACTCGTCGCCCAAATATCGTGTTCTTCATTGCCGACGACATGCAACGCTACATGTTCAACTGCTTGGAAGAAGGTGATCCACCCTATTTGACGCCCAACCTTGATCGCATAGCGGCCGAAGGAACGTTAATGGCACAGCAGTATGTTTCGGCACCTGTTTGTACGCCCAGCCGCTTCTCGTGCTTGACCGGGCGCTACGCCAGCCGCAGCGCGAGTCCACGACTAAAGCAAACCATTGAGCGTGACGGTCAGAGTGTTATCGGCTGGAACACGATGATCATGCCAGGTCAGGTCACCTTGGCGTCGCTATTGCAGCAAGCCGGTTACAAAACGGGAATGGTCGGCAAGAACCATGTTATCGATGCGCCTGGCCGCAAGAAGATTGAGTATCGCGAAAACCCGACCGACCCTGCAGTCCACGCGCGTCTGCAAGCCGATCAACAACTGCTTTGCGAGGCCATGAAGCAATGCGGTTTCGATTACGCCAGCGCGATCTATCACAACAATCCGGACGGCAACGGTCCCAGGACGTTAGCCGTTCACAACCTCGACTGGATCGCCCACGCGGGGTTGAGCTTCATCGATCAATGCCAGGATCAACCCTTCTTCCTTTATTTGGCGGTGACCGTGCCGCACGGACCGGGCGAAGCGAAACGTAGTTGGAACGCCGATCCGCGCCCACTGCTGCGGGTTTTCTTGACGAGCGGCTAAGCATCCTTCCCGCGCGTCAAACAATTCCCGAGCGGCTGGAGCAGGCGGGTTTGCCTGTTGACGACCGGCGAGCCAACATGCTTTGGCTTGACGACACCATCGGCGTGTTGTTGGACAAACTCCGCCAGCACGACCTTGAGGACAACACGATTGTCTTCTTCTTTAACGATCATGGCCAAGGAGCGAAGGGGACGCTGTATCAAGGCGGAGTCAGCGATCCAAGCATTGTTTGGCGCAAGGGTGGGTTCCCGTGTGGATCGATCAGTCAGGTGCAAGTTTCCAACATCGACTTTGCACCGACGATTCTCGATCTTGCCGGTGTGGCCCAACCGGAAGACCTGTTTGACGGCGTCAGCTTTCGCGCGGCACTGGAGGCGCGAGACGATCCGATCCATCAATCCCTGTACTTCGAAATGGGGTACACTCGAGCTGTCATCAAAGGCCATTGGAAGTATCTAGCACTTCGCTATCCCCAGCGGGCTAGCAGCATGTCGATCGAAGAGCGAAGACGTGCCTTGGAGCAATTCAACAAGAGGCAGAAGGAGCACAGTAAACAGATCATTACCACGGACCCCACGGCGCCCTTCAGCCACATTTCGCTGATACCTGGTGGCGCTGGGGCCGAGGCAGCATCGACGGGTAAACGACCGAGCTACTACGACGCTGATCAGCTGTATGATCTCGCACGCGATGGCAAGGAACAGAATAACCTGGCAGCTGACCCGCAATATGCGGATGTGCTGGAGGAGATGAAATCCGAGCTGCGCACTTATCTGAACGACCTACCGGGTGGATTCGCTGAATTGAAGCCGAATCACTGAGAATCCGCTTGGCAACCTGCACGCGCCGTATGGCATTGATACGTCTTCTGTGATTTCCTGCCTACGTTCGCACAGTGCGGCGCGTCAGGGCGATGCCATGCGCGATTTCCAATGGAACCTCGAGCGACTGGTTGCCGGAACGGAAGCCTACTATCGAAATCGTCGCGATTTGTTGATAGTTGGCAGTGCAGATCGCAGCATCGTGACTAGCCGGTCTGGTGAAGGTCGGGAATGACCGCGTCCGGCATCGCCAAAAACGACGATGCTGTTGGATACGCTTGGTCCGGCCTACTTCGCGGCATCCAAGATGTGCGCATTCGATGTAGCCGCCACCGCTAGCCACAAGCGGCGTGTCGATTGAATCAGCCGCACGGCGTTAGCCGCGGTTTTCCCCGCCACAAAACCGGGGCTAACGCAACTCGCTGGTATCGGCATGGTAGTGGCCGGGTGTCAGCAAGCTCACGTTGTCACCGACGTTCACGCGGCGAATGTAGGGAACCAGGGCTTCATAGGCTGGCGTGAAGCGGATGTGGCCTTCGTCGAGCGTCTTGTGTTGCGGGTGCATCCGATTGATGTCGAGACGACCTGGGATGCGTCCTCGATAGTCGTTGACGAGTTCTTCCGCCCGAAGATCACATCGGTCGGATCGGCCGTCGTGGCAGTCAACGCAGTATTTGTTGAGCACAGGCTGCACTTCGCGAGCGAAGTCGAAGCCACGCGCTGGGCCGTACCACGGGTCGAGTTCGCGTGCCAGACGGAAGGTGGCACGTGTACTTACTGCGGGCGGCGCCATGGCGGAATTTTCATGGCAGCCGATGCACGAGACGTTCTCACCCGGCCTGGCAGAGAACCAAGTGCGCATCAGTTGCACGGCCTTACCTTCGGCATCTAGGGGCTGAACCGCAACGGGTGTGTTGGCTGGAATCCGGAATGCGGCCGAACCATCCTCTCCGACGGACGTGGTGCCAAGGATACGCATGGCGTCCCAAGGCCCGCTCAGACCAATCTTGTCGTTGCCGGCCAAGCCCACATAGCCAAATAGCCGGACAAAATGCTGAGCAGTTGGCCGCTCTTGCTCGGCAGCGAGCGTGACGAATAGAGGCCATTGGGGAACCATGAATTGGAGCCGTAGAAGGCACGTTGATTGGTGCCATCGGGATTCATCACCATCAGCGGCCGAGCAAAGACGCGATTGATTCCGGTGTAGTCCCAACGGTTGAAGATCACGCGTCCGTTGTCCAGCACGGCCGGGTGCATGTTGTGATCCTGGTCAAAAGTCACGCGTCGCATGTCCGAGCCATCGGCGTTCATGACAAACAGGTTGGCCACGTCTTTTCGAGCCGTGCCGTGCCAACAGGGAACGCATTGGCTTGTGGCGTTGGACGCGCAGAGGATGCGGCCGTCGGGCAAGTAACAGGGATCAAAGCAGTCGACGTCGGGCGGAGTCTTCGTAATCCGTCGCATGCCGGCCCCATCGAGATTCATTTCCCACAAACTCCACTGGGTCTTGTCTGCTTTGGAAAACAAAATCCGATCAGCATTCCAATGTAGATCGAGGTCCCCTACCCAGCCCTTGTCTTCAGGACGGTAAAGTGTCTGCCAAGACGCTCGAGGGTCGGCCGCGCGGAACACGGCGATTTCATTGACATAACCTGTGGGCCACAGGCTTGAGTGGCATTCGTGATTGGAGGCGATGCCGAGCGACTTAAGATCACCCGGTGTGACCTTGTCGTTCCAGCCTCGCTTGACGCAGAGGACTTCGAGGTTCTGGACAGCAGGATTCGAGAGCATCGCCCGCCATTTCAGGGAGTACAGTTTGCGCGACAAATTTTGCAAACGCTGCTGCGGCCATGGAGCCTCGCCATCGGCAGCCGAGATTGCCTGCCGGGCTTGCTGCTCCAGTTCGGTTAGCTCGGCGAGCAGTTTCGGACCAACGGAGTAGTCATCGCCGTGGGTTTGTTTCAAGTCTTCAATCGCAAGTCGAAGCGTCTGGCCATTGAACGCCTTGATCCGCCGCGGGAAATTGACCGCTTGCGAGACAGCCGGCTGCGTCCAGATTGCGCACGACAAGAAAGACAACGCTGCAACAACCGATCGGCGCGACATGGAAAACGTCCTCAATTTCCACAGGTAGGAACCACCCAGATTTGGCAGAAACACTGGCTTGTGTATCATAGTTGTGGCGAAAAAGGTCGCCTACCATAGAGCTATTCTGGAATGCTCAAACGCCGCAGGGTTCTCGCTTTTTTGAAATTGATCAAGGTTCCGCGTACCGTGTTCGCTGGTCATGTGCACACATACCTCAAACGCGTTCGGAACGGGCGAAGCTATCTGCAACTCGCCACCATTGTCGTCAGCCCGCGTTTGGGCAGATGGCGACGCTCGTGGCGACCTTGATCAAGAAAGCCAGCGTTGGACTGACCGAAGCGAAATCAGGATCAAGTAGAGGATCATGTTGCGCACGTAACGTCGGTTGATCACCTTGATCATCTTGGCGGATCAGTCATGCAGTTGAGCGGCACCGCGCACGGTAGATCTCGCACCAGTCAGCAGCCGGAAGCTTTGAAACTGAGCGTTGCCCTAGAGTTCGTGCAACCGGGAAACTCGGTGCAGACCGGGGCAAACCCGGGACGTCCGCGTTTCAGAGTCCTGCACGATCTCCTGCAGCTTCTGTCGATGCTGTCGCGTCAGTTGGCTGATCGCCACTCTCAGTGCGTTAAAAGTCTTTTGTTGGGAGGACGTTAAGTTGAGGGCCTTGTCCATGGCGGATCGCTGCTTCACTCCACCTTTGCCCTCGGCAATAGCCTTCTTCTTCGCTGCGTCTCTGGCCTGCTTCTGCTCGTCTGTCAGCAGATCGTCCAGTTGCTTCTGCAGTTCCGCACGACGTTGACCGAATTCCCTTTTCAACGCTGCGACTTTTGCCTTCTGCTCTTTGCTCAACTTGGCGTTCTGCCGACCATTGGGCGATTCCCGCCGCGTTCCCTTTTTTCGTTTGGGCTCGCTCTCCGGTTGAGTCTTCGCGTTCCTCTTTCGTTCCGCGACCTGGATAGCGAGTGGCTTTAGTTTTCGCTTCGCAAAATACTCGCAATAGGCGGCGAAGAGCTGCTGCTTCTTGTCGGGCTGCGTTTGCCAGCGCGTGACTGGCGTTTTCATTATCGATAGGTATCAGGAAGTCTGACGCGTACAACCGCAGCCTCCGTCGAGCCGAGTTATTCTGAATCAGAAGAGTGCTTGGCAGGTATCGGCTGATCTTCGGGCAACTGCCCAGCGATACACCAGAGTGCTTGATCAGTCCGAATCAGCACGTCCTGGCCAGCCACGACGACGGAGGCATTCGTGGTTTCATTCAACGCATTCTCTGCGAGTTGTTTTAGCTCTTTGGAGTCGGGCTGAAAGACCGTGGTGGTACCGGACTTGGTTAGCAGGAACATCCGGCCGTCACCGGTTTGAGTGATGCTGGACCATGTGCCACCGCCGCCGCTGCGGTCCTTCCAAAGCTCTTCTCCCGTTTGAACGTCGATGCAACTCAGCACCCCACTCATATTGCAGACATAGATCAAGCCGTCGTCGGCAACGCCAGTACCCAACCATCCGCTGTCGCGAGATTTTTGCCAGAGCCGATGGGTCTGCGTCACGTCGCCACGACCGCCGGCCCGCACGGCGAGCGAAGCACCGCCATAGCCACCTAAAGCAACGATCACGCCGCCGGACTCCATCGGCGAGGCGTACGCCAACGGGGCCGCACCGCCACACGTCCACAGCCGCTCGCCGGTCGCTGGATCGAACGCACTGACTCGGCGCGGAAGCGTGGCGACCAGTTCGAAGTGGCCATCGACCTCGATGACAATGGGCGTGCTCCACGCACCGCGAAGCCTTTCGCTCCGCCGTTTCTGGCTGTTGAAATCATTGGCACCGCCGTCATTCTCGGGACCGCTGAGCGCGCGTTCCAGCTCGTTATCGAGTGCATCGACCTTCCAGCGGGTTTCGCCGGTGCCTTTGTCGACGGCGAGCAGGAACTCATTGTTCCCAGGGCCGAACAACAGAATGCACAAGTCCTCGTGCAGAATCGGTGATGAGCCGTAGCCCCACATATGCTCCTGCCTGCCGAGGTCGCGACGCCACAATTCGTTGCCGGCGAGGTCCCAGCAGACCAGCCCGGCCGATCCGAACCAAGCGATCACCCGCTTGCCGTCGGTGACTGGCGAGGCAGAACAATACGGGTTTGTCTTGTGTGAAGTTTCCGGCCGGTCATAAGCCACACCACGTCGCCAAAGTTCGCGACCGGTCTCGCGATCAACGCAAAACAGACTTCGCTGCTTCGCTTCCGAGATCGGCTGCGTAAAAAACACTCGGTCTTCCCAAACGATCGGCGTCGAGTTGCCGGCCTCTGGCAGTTCGATCCGCCACTTCACGTTCTGATCCGGACCCCACTGAGTCACAACGCCCACGTTCGAAGTGACGCCAGTGCCTTCCGGCCCACGCCACTGTGGCCAGTTCTGATCGTCGCCGAAGGCTGGCCAGACGGCGTTCAGAAAACACATCGCCATCGCGACCGTACATCGATTCCTCATGGTTGTCCTTGGGGTGCTAAGAAGCGTTAGAGTCGGAGAGTGTCAATATAGCCTGCAGCTGCGCAACATCTCGGAGGCTGGTCCTTCAATACGCCGAACGGGCGCTACATCGACCCAGGGATCTCAATCGACGTGTAGCCCGTGGCACATGTCTTCCGAAGGTCCTTCAGCAGCCACGGTTTCGATCAATTCTTGTTGTATCCCCCGTCCACGTTGATGATCTGGCCTGTAATCATGTCAGAATCCGACGATGCCAGGAACAGAAGGGTTCCGACCAAGTCCTCGGGTCTCTGTGGTCGCTTTATGCATTGGCCCTGAACGTGCGGTTCGAAGTTGTAGGGTTGTTCTTTCAGAAGGATCTCGGTGGCTGTGAGGCCGGGAGTGATGGTGTTGACGTTGATGCCGAATTCTCCCAGAGCCTCGGCGAGTGCCCTCGTGAATCCAACGACACCCGCCTTCGCGGCTGTATAGTCGACCAACTCACCGTATCCCATGAAATAACACTCCGTTGAGATGTTGATGATTTTGCCGTAGCCGTTCTGAATCATCGACGGGACAACCGCCTTGGAACAGAGGAACGGACCGTCGAGATTCACCGACATCACCTTTCGCCACTGCTCCAGCGTAAGATCCGTGAACTTCGCCAACGGAAAGATCCCGGCGTTGTTCACCAGGATATCGATGCGCCCAAACTGATCCGTGACAGCCTGGGCCATGCGAAGCGTGTCGGATTCGGAGCCAACGTCCACGGCGAGTCCCATCGCCTCAGGGCCCTCCGATCTGATGGACGCCGCAACGTCTGCGGCCGACTCTCCGTCAATGTCGACGACGGCGACTTTGGCTCCTTCGCGAGACAATCCCCTCGCATACGCCTCGCCAATGCCCCTTCCGCCGCCGGTAACGATCGCAACCTTTTCTTCAAGTCTCATGGTAGGGCCGTAAATATCTCAGTCTTTTGCGAATCATGCGACTTCAATCCACCTTGGCGAGATCGAGGAACACGATGCTGGATGGATTGCCGACCGGGGTGTAGTGGCCGGTGAAGTGAAGGCCGCCGGTCTTGCGATCCACCTGGAAGACAGCGATGTTGTCGGCCCGCTGATTGCAACTGTAGAGGAATCGGCCGGTGGGGTCGAAGTTGAAGCTGCGGGGATAATTCCCTCGCGTCCATTCGTCTGCGAAAAACGTGAGTTCGCCGTTCGGACCAACCGAAAAGATCCCGATGCTGTCGTGCAACCGATTGCCTGCATAGACATATTTCCCGTCGCTGGAAACCAAGATTTCGGAGCAAAAATTGCTGCCGGCGTATCCGGGCGGTAGCGATGAGATCGTTTGACGTGCGGACAACCGACCGGCGTTGGCATCGTAGTCAAACACAACAATCGTCGAGCCTTCTTCTTGAATCGAGTAGAGCCAACGACCACTGGGATGAAAATAGAAATGCCGCGGCCCGTCTCCCGGCGGCAGCGAAACACTAGATGGTTCATGCGGTGCCAAGGTGCCCGCCTGATCGTCGAACTTCCAGATAAAGATTTTGTCGAGTCCTAAATCGACATGCAGCACGAAACGCCCCGAGGGATCGGCCTGAATCATGTGCGCGTGAGTTCGATCATGTCCGCTAAACGCAAAGCTGCCGGGAGGAGCATGCGTCGCCCTGGTGGGGCCAATCTTGCCGGCATCGTGCTTGATGTCGGTGGCTTTGTCCAACCGTCCATCGGCTAGAATCGGCAGCACCGCGACGGAGCCGCCAAAATAGTTGGCCACCAGCAAGAACCGTCCTGACGGATGGATACTCAGATAGGTCGGACCGTCTCCGCCGGAGGGAACGGTGCCCAGCAACGTCAGTTGCCCGTCTGCCGCATTGATGGAAAATGCACTGACCGTCCCTTCTTTGCCTTCCCCCACGCGATCGGTCTCGTTGCTGGAATAGAGCCGAGTCCCCGTCGCGTTGACAACCAGGCAACTGGGGCTGGTTCCCATCTCATGAACGCCGAGGGGCATCATCGCCCCCGTGTCGCGATCTCACCTGAAATCGATGAATGCCGCGGCCATTGCCGGGTGGCAGATCCACCTGCGTTGGCAAGACGTCCCGCAAGCGGCGAACTGAACGTTCCGACATAGGCGATCAAGGGCTCGGTGGCTTCCTTGGTGCCGGTCCTGGCATCAGTGACGGCCCGGCTTTCCGCTGTGACCGCGGGAGGAGCATCGTCGACGGCGACGCTGGCGGCACGGTTTGTTTCGTCCGTCGCCATGATCCAATCGACCGCCTTGCGAAGCAGATGCTCAAAGTTCTCCGTCAGTTCCGGGTGCGGGCTGAAACAGATCACCCGGCCTTTGCCATAATCGCCGCGTACGATCGCCGACGTTCCGATCATGACACCACGTGGAGCTCCGTTCTTTGCGATTTCGGAATCGTACAGAGCCAGGCTCTCGTAATTCGGCACGGTCGGATCATCCCATTCGTGCCGCCCCAGCAGTGGGCCCTGAGCATAAAACAACTCCATCCGTTGATCATCGTGGCGAAACAAACGTTGCGACTGAGGAGAAAGGCGGAGCGAGACCGTCCCCTTGCCGCGCACCCAGTGTCTTCGATCGACTACTTTGGCATCGATCAACCCGAGTGACCACGAGTAGTCATTCGTGGCCAAATACTGCACAGCACAGATGCCGAGAAAACCACCGCCCTGACGGACAAACTCACGCACTGCGGTGCGTCCGTCCGACTCCAGCGCCCGCCCTCGTCCACTTCCGCTGCCGCCGGGATGCACCAAGACGTCAACCGATTTGAGCCCTCCTTCGCGAATCTGCTTTGCATCGAGGCGGACGACGTTCAGTGCCGGGACTTGCTCGCGGTCAGTCGCGGCAAGTACCTGAAGGACTTGATCGCAACTCGCTCCCACGCCCTCCCTCGAAATACGGCCACGCGGATCGCTGACTTGGGCTCTTCACACGCTGCTGTCGTGACGACAACGATTGTGGTCGCGACGAACACGGCAACTCGCAGAGGCATTGGACACAGCATGGGACTTCTATCGGCGCTTGTTTACTTGTTTGGAGAGTCGGCTCGGCCGTCTCGATGGCTTTATTCAGTAAGACGCGGGCTTCGTTGCACAACAGCGTCGATTCCGAATTCGATCGAAAAGTAAGTGGCATTGCGGTTCCCTGGCCGACCTCTGCCGACCTTCCAGACAACCTCGCCTTGATGCTCGACAAACAGGGCAGCAACGGCCATTCTTGCGAAACCGATACGCCAGGCGTGCTCACTTACCATCGTCGCAGGTGCCTCAATCAGCATCAACACTTC
>CAVQPV010000032.1:0-6973 GCA_963714715.1 Pirellulaceae bacterium
ATCTCCGTTGACTCGGCAACATCCGTCCTCAGATTAAAAAGCTCGAAATCGATGAGCTCGGCTTTTTTGATGTTTGTCATCTCATCGGCCGGAATTCCGCCACTTGGTTTGGGATCGGGCGTGTCTAAGCTGGCGACGATTTTCCAGTCACCGTCACGCATCGCCACTTTCGCTTTGCTCTTTGCTCGGTTGAACTGCCAGTACAGCGGTTTGCGCCGCTTGATCGGTTTGCCGGACAAGACAGGCAAAAAGCTCTCGCCATCCAGAGCGCGATCGGTAGGTGCGTCGACCCCCGCAAGTTCACACAACGTCGGCAACACGTCGACTCCGCTGACCGGCACATCGCTGACGCTGCCCGGTTGGACGTGACCGGGCCACTGCACCATGCCCGGCACACGAATCCCGCCCTCGTAGATGGCTCCTTTCTTGTCACGCAGTGGGCCGGCCGAGCCATGCGGATGCATTCCTGTGATCGCGGGTCCGTTGTCGCTGGTGAAAAACAGGAAAGTGTTTTCACGCTGCTCTAACTCGTCCAACAGCGACAAAAGCGACCCGAATCCAGCATCCAACTGCGAGATGTTTCCGTGATGAGCGAGGAAGCTGGGGTCATCGGACTCGTATAAATCGGTGAACCGTTGGTCCGAGGCGATCGGCTCATGGGGTTCATGAAAACAAGCGAACAAAAAGAAGGGCTTGGTCTTGTCTCGACGACTGCGGAGCCACTCGCCCGCTTCCGCTGCCACGAGCTGAGCCGAGTAGCCTTTCAGAACGCCAACTTCTTCGCCATTGCGAACGAAATTGTCGGGGTTGCGATGATTGGGCAGGGCGTTGTTTTGCGTGCTGAACCAGTGGTTGAAGCCGTGATCGGAGGGCTGCGGTTGGCTGGGCCCGTTGAAATCACCATTCAGATGCCATTTGCCAACGTGGCACGTGTCGTAGCCCGCGTCGCGCAATAAGGTTGCGACCGTGATTTCGGATCGCCGCACATGCATCGGTGAATGCATGGGAATCCAGTTGTAAATGCCGACGCGAAACGGCGTTCGTCCGGTCATCAATCCCGTTCGCGCGGGTGAGCAATTCGGATGGGCCGCGTAGCAGTCGGTCAATCGCAAGCCTGCGGCCGCGAAGCGATCAATGTTCGGCGTTTTGATCATAGGATGCCCATAGCAACCGAGATCGCCATAGCCCAGATCATCGGCCAATACGACCACGATGTTGGGCCGAATGTCAGCGGCAGGCACCGCTTGCGATAACAACAACACTGCAGCCAGCATCAGGACGCGGACTCGCGCTGGATGGTGCCCCCTGCAGAGCAAATCACGGGAAATCACAAGCATTCTCCTCAGCCTCTTTCAAATTCGTGAGACGTACTGCCCGCTCAACCGTCGCACCAATCGTCGCATCTCCAGCACACTGATGGTCGCGATCACGCGATGCGCGGGAAGTTCGCTTTTGGCAATCACTTGATCGATGGGCGTGCTCGTCGCCTCGATCGCCTCCAACACGGCGCGTTCGAGATCGTTCAGTTGCAATTCAGCAGGGTTACGAACCTCGTGTCCGTCGTCTGTCAGTACCGGCTGGCAGATCGGCCCAAGCTGTTCCAAAACATCGTCAACCGTTTGCACCAACGTCGCACCGTCGCGAATCAACTGATTGCAACCACGCGAGGCACGGCTGGTGACCGGCCCCGGCAACGCAAAGACTTCCCGGTTCTGTTCGCCGGCAAGGCGTGCGGTAATCAACGCGCCGCTGCGATCAGGCGCTTCGATAACCAGAGTTCCCAATGACAGCCCTGCGATCAGACGATTTCTTTGTGGAAACATACCGCCACGAGGTTTCGCATCGGGTGAGTATTCGCTGATCACAGCACCATCCGCGGCAACGGCGTCGGCCAGACCCTTGTGCTCACTGGGATAAATCTGTCCCAGCCCGCTGCCTAAGACCGCGATCGTTCGTCCGCCTCCGCAGAGGGCTCCTTCATGAGCAGCGGCGTCGATGCCTCGAGCAAGCCCACTGACGACCGTCACGCCGGCCCGAGCAAGCGAGTAGCCGAATCGTTCCGCTTGTTTCAAGCCGTACGTCGTCGCGTGGCGTGTCCCGACAATCGCCACCGCCAATTCGTCTTCGCTCGTGATCCCTCCACGAACAAATAACAGCGGCGGTGCGTCGGGCAAGTCTTCCAGACGAAGCGGGTAACCTTGTGATCCGCGACAAATGATTTCGGAATCGTTCTCGTGGCACCAGCGGATGATCGATTCAACATCCACATGATGCGAAGCCGTGCGAATCGCATGGATTAACTTTGGGCCAACGCCGTTCACGGTGGCAAGTTCGGGACCCGTCGCGGCGAGCACGTTGGCGGGCGTCTCGAAGCGTTCGAGTAACGCCGTGAGCGTTCGCGGTCCGATGCCAGGCAACATTGACAGCTGCAACGTTGCATCGACCGGCAAATCGATCGAGCGAACATCGCGCACGGGATCAGCCGATGAGGTATCGCGGTCCATGCTGAAAATTGCCCCTGAGAATGAGAACGTTGCCAGAGATTATGAGTGCCCGTTGGTCCGGCCGTCAAATCGACCCCCAAGTCAGGCTATTCGTTGTGTTTTGACGTTCGATCGGCAGCCAACTTCTGGGCGAATTCCTGAACAACGGGGCGCTGGGTGAGATGCCGATTGGTGTGCGACCGCGACTGGAGAAGTTTGACTTGTGCTTGATCGGGGGATAGCCCTCGGTGCTTCATCAGCCAGCACATCGCCACCGTTGCACTTCTCGCTCGGCCCGCTTTGCAATGGATATACACGGACTCATCTTTCTCGACGTGACTTTGCACGAATTCAACTGCCTTTTCGATGTCTGCCAATTTCGGATGCGTGAAGTCCGTCGTTGGGATGCGCAGCTGCTCAATGCCGTACTTGGCATACTCGCTTTCCGGTCCTGCGTATTCTTCACACGTGTTCACAACCGCGCGAACACCTGCTTGGTGCATCGCCGGAACATCTCTGGCAAACGGATAAGCGCCGACGATCACGTGGGGGTCAATGCGATCCCACCAGCGGCGAACTTTCAGGATGCGACCGAGCAGCACATTCCAAGCCAGTGTTGGATAAAAAACCAGCTTCGCGTACAAACGATCCAGCGTCGGGCTACTCATCAGGCGGCAATAAAAAAGTGGGACGGATTGCTCCACCCCACCGAAGGCGTTTTCAAATGGGCGGAATCCGGAATCGTTTGGTACGACACTGATCGGCATTCCGCAACCGGGTCACTACTTCTCGGATTTGGCGATGCAGTACAAATGACCGTGCGAGCGCAGGAAAAGTTCGCCGTTGCTGACCGCCGGCGTGCCGGCGAATCCTGTTTTGTCGGTCAACGTGTTGGTCGCCAGGATCTCCAGTTCCGGTGTCGCGGAAACCACATAAACGGTACCGCCATGGGTGGTCACATAAATCTTGCCGTCGGCGAGAACCGGTGAGGCGTAGTCCGAGCCGCCGCCGGGTCCACCTCGTCCGCCACCGAAGCCGCCGCGACTGCCACCGAATCCACCTCGCCCGAATCCGCCGGAACCACCTTGGCCGCCTCGTTCTGTTTGCCCAAATCCGCCTTGCCCGCCGCTCGGTCGATCACCCGGACCACCGCGACCACCTCCGGGTGGGCCACCGCCAGTTTCGCGACCGCCACTGCCCAGCCGCTGTTGTTTGACGCGGTCACCGGTTGCGACGTCGTAGGCAGTCAGAACTCCACTGGCAAACGCAAACAGATGTCCGTCAAACAAGATCGGCGTGGCAAACCGACCGGGAATATTAGCGTCCCAGACGACGTGCGAATCGTTCACGTCACCTTTGCCGCCAACCTTGACGGCCACGGCATCGCCGCTGCGTCCGCCCGTGGCGTAGACAATTCCGTCCGCCGGCACCAGGCTTGCCGCGGCCGTGGAGTCGGTGATTCCGCGCGTACCAACGCAGCTTGCCCGTTTCAGGATTGATTCCCCAAACTTCGCCGGGAACTGAAATCACCAAATCGGTTCGATCACCAGCTTCGATCAGCACGGGCGTGTTGTAAGTATCCTCAAATTCTCCCGGGCACTTCCACACCTGTTCACCCGTCTCTTTGTCAAACGCATAGATCGCCTCGCTTTCGTCGGCTGCTGTCACGATCACGGTATCTTTGTAGAGCACGGGACTGGATGACGAGCCCCAACGCTTGGAACCGGAACCCGTTCCGACACTCTTTCTCCACAGCTCCTTGCCGTCCAAGTCAAACGCGATCACACCGGACTTGCCAAAGAAGACGTAGACACGTTCACCATCGCTGACGGGCGTATGGCTAGCGTATCCATGAGCTGGAACGCCGATGCCCGAGTAGGGGTCTTCAGGCAGAACAGCGTCAACCGTTGTCTTCCAAAGCTCACTCCCGTCGGCACGATTCAGGCAGACCAAGTGCCGCTTCAGGTCTTCCATCTTTTCACCTTGCCCGCCGGTGCCGTAACCCGAGTAACAGGTCACCAGCACTTTGTCGCCGACCACAATCGGACTGGAGACACCGCGACCAGGAAGATCGATCTTCCACTTCAGGTTCTCCTCGTCACTCCAGGTGACGGGCGTCCCGGCGGAATCGCTGCTGATCAATTTGCCATCATTGCCCAAGAATCGAGGCCAATCATCGGCCGCAACCCATCCGCTGCCGATCACCACGACACCGACCCATCCGACCACCGTTCGCAACATCACGCGCTCCCCGAGCATTAGAAGAGAAGAAAAAGAGGTCTGCCAGCTTCCAACTTAACCCCACGTTTCACGGTGAGTTACGTCCCGATAGCTGGTTTTGTTTCAGTTTTCCACTGCCGCCGGCTCGCCAAGGGCTCCCGCGAGCAGCTCTTCGGCCTCTTCTTGCGCCTTGGCCATGACTTCCGCGATCGTCACCCGCTGTCCACCGCGCTGGTTGCTTTCGCTGGCCGCTTGCATGAACGCATACAGCTCGACCGTCTCTTCCGCCGTGACCGGCAACTCGCGAGTACGGAAGAACTTGGCAATCTGAACGACCAATGGCCGATAACCGCCGTACGTTCCAATCTGCTCGATCCCTTTTTCGCCAAACGCCGTTCCGCCATAACCGCTTTTGCCTGCACGCAATCCGCGAAAGGTTCCGATCCGGCCGTCCGACCAACGTCCCACCGCCAGCTCGAAATCATCGCTCGATGTGTGACTGACACTCTCGCAGCCGACTCCCATGCACGTGTAAAGCGATTCGCATCCATGAATTCCGTACCAAAACAAATCAACGTGCGTCGGCTCCAACGAACAGGGACTGTAAGTGTCACAACCGAGGACGCGGCCTACTTTGCCGGCGCGAATCGCCTGGGCGCCGTCGGTGTATCGCAAGGAGGAACTACTGAAGACGGGCACGCCAAAATGTTCTGCCGCTCGATAGATCGCTACCACTTCGCTCAGCTTGGAACCGGTCGGCTTGTCGATAAACACTGGTTTGCCCGCGCGGAAAACCGCTAACGCCTGCTTCAAATGAGGCTGTCCATCGTTCGTCTCCAACAGCACACAGTCGACTTTGCTAAGCAGATCATCGATCGAGTCAACGACCTCCAGCCCTAACTCTTTGACTTCCGCCGTGTACTTTGGAATCCGACTGTAGCTGGATTCGATGCTGCGGCTGCCGAACGGATAGGCGGCCACGACGCGGCAATTCTGCATCTCAGGATCGCCCGGCTCTTTGTTGAATGCCTTGGTGAATGCGGGCACGTGGGAAGTGTCCAAGCCGATGATGCCAACACGCAGTGTCTCGTTCTCGGCCGCGGAGATCGTGGCAGTTTCCGCAATCAGAAGAACGAACAGGGCCAGGGAAGCAAGCCGCAGGAAAGAAATGGAGTGCTGCACGAAGTTGATCCTTTTCGATGGAGTTGTTTGACCCGTAGCCGCCGGCCCAGGCGTCGGTACTGGTCGATTCGGGTTACAGGTTAACATTTTCTGTAGTCGCGAAGCGACGAAAGCAGGTAGCTGCCGGCGTGAGCCGCCTACGGCCCACGGCTCACCGATCTTGTGAGCGCGACGCGTGAGCGGCCGGGCGGTTGTGGTAAGCGTGCAGGCCCGGTGCCTTACGGCCCACGGCTCACCGATCTTGTGAGCCGCGACGCGTGAGCGGCCGGGCGCGTTGTGGTCTTGATCAGGCGCTGCAGGCCCGGTGCCTTACGGCGGCGTGAGGGGGCAGATCTTTGCCGACGAATCTCAGCGAGCCGCGACGCGGCGGCAGCAAACGTCGCACAGCCTAAACCTTGGGTTCCCAGTCTTTGTCGTACTCCCGACTCCACAACGCTTCGGCGTCGGGATTGTCAAGAATATGCCCGTTCTTGGGATCCGTATGAAGCGTGCTGCCGGTTCGGTAAGCAATGTTGCCGAGATGACAAAGCAGCGTGCTGCGATGAGCCTTTTCGATGTCGGCGTTGGGGCGACGATCCTCTCGAACCGCATCCAGGAAATTTTGGAAGTGATCGGCATCGCCCCCACTGCCCGACTGTGCGTCAATCTCCTTGCGCTGCATGTCGTAAACCGCATATCCCGCGTCACGGATGATGACGGTTCCTTCCGTGCCGTGGATGCTGATGCCGAACGATTTGTCGTGGATTCCCAGCGGGGACCAACTGAGGCCTTCCCAAGTCATTGTCTTGCCTTCGGGAAAGTCCATTGTGACCATCATCGTGTCGGGGGTCTCTTGATCGTCGTCGTGACGATATTTCCCACCGCCGGCCGTGACGCGAAGCGGGTACTTCACGTCCAGCCCCCATCGTGCGACGTCAATCCCGTGCACGCCATTGTTGCCAAGTTCGCCGTTGCCCCAGTGCCAATGCCAGTGCCAGTTGTAGTGAACCACGTTGTCTTTGTAGGGGACCCGCGGCGCCGGGCCTTGCCAGAGGTCCCAGTCAAGCCAATCGGGCACGTCCGTATGCTTGCCGATCCCGATCGATGAC
>CAVQPV010000033.1:0-8775 GCA_963714715.1 Pirellulaceae bacterium
TGTACGCAACCCTGGGCGAGATTTCACTGAACGCTCAGGTATTTTGAATTTCATGGCCGGCAAAAACCAGCTTGTCATTCGCGGGGAGGACTGGCGAGGTGCAATCCAGTGGGTGAACGATCGCCGCGCAGGTGGCTTGGTTTTCCTCGATTCAGGTCTCATCGAACTCAATCAACTGAGCAAGCGGTCATTCAACGAACCTGGGCCAACGCGGATAGAACGAAGATACTTTACATTCCCCGTCAGTGGTCCGTACGCGGTCAGTGCTAGCATCGCCTCAGCGAAGATGCATCCGGAATTGGGCGGGGATGGAGCGCTCCTTTACTCCGGAAACTCCGATCACCGAAGTAGTGTCTGGATCATCAGTCGGTCACAACGAACAACGCTTGAGCGATGGTGCAACTCGTTCAAGTTGGCCAAGTTCCATCATCCAGAGTATCGCCGCTTCGGGCGCATTTGGGTCGCGAGGATTCAAGCTCCGACTGTCAGCGAATGGAATTCGAGAATGCCCGCGTCGTCAGGAGGCGCATCAGGCAGTCAATAGCGGAGGTTAAGGGGAAAGCATCTTTTTCGGTTACCCTCCAGCTTGTCGTCGTTCGGCTTGCCCCCGCGCCCTGGACGACGGATTGTCGTAAAATGAGGGGATGGAGATGGTTGACGCGATGTTTCGGCACATTCTTTCTGGTCTGGTTTTCGTTGTCGCAGTGGCATGCCATTGCAGGGCTGATGAAGCGGCGCAGCGCGGTTACCGTTTGCTGACAGACACGGCCTTACTGACCAGTGATTTTGATCAAGCGACGTTTGATGAAATCTGGCAGAGTTGGCCGGAGCCGCTGCGATCCGAGGCGGAGAAATCGACTCTGCAGCAGCGGCGACAAATGGCATTTGATCGCTACGGGTTGACTCTGCGGCCGAATGATCATTCCGGAAAACCCTTGCAATACGTCGTTGCTGCGGATGGTCCTTGGACGATGAATTGTTTTTCCTGCCACGGCGGCAGCGTTTACGGGAGGCCCTCGCCCGGGGCACCCAACAACCGATTTGCACTGCACACGCTTTCGGAAGAGATCCGGAAAACAAAATTTCGTCTCGGTAAGCCGCTTTCGCGAATGGATATCGGTTCTTTGGTGATTCCGCTTGGCACCACGCACGGGACGACCAATGCCGTTGTCTTTGGCATGGGATTGATGGCGTATCGCGACGCCAAGTTGAATGTGATCGACAAGTTGCCTCAATCGTTAGTCAATCACGACATGGACGCGCCGCCATGGTGGCACTTTCACAAGCGACCGTACATTTACATCGATGGGTTTGCCCAGAAAGGGCACCGGGGCTTGATGCAATTCATGTTGATCCCCGAGAACGGGCCGGACTTCTTCCGCAAGAACGAGGACAAGTTTCGCGATGTCTACGCCTATCTCGCGTCGTTGCGAGCACCCACATACGACGGGACGTTGGACAGCAAGTTAGCAGAGCAGGGCAGGGGAGTGTTCAATCGAACGTGTGCGGAATGTCATGGAACTTACGGCGACAAGGCGGTTTACCCAAATCGTCGTGTGCCGATCGAAGAGATTGGTACCGATCCTGTACGTTTGACCGCTCTCACTGTCGAGGGACGGACCAAGTATGCCAACAGTTGGTTTGCTCATGCCGGAACGGCAGACGAGCAAAAGACAGTGGTCGACCCCGACGGATACGTGGCGCCGCCTTTAGACGGGGTTTGGGCTAGTCCGCCGTATTTTCACAATGGCAGTGTGCCGACTTTGTGGCATGTGTTGAATCCAAGTGACCGTCCCACCGTTTGGCGACGGGTCGCTGAGCAGATCGATGACGAGCGAATTGGATTCCAAATCGAAGTTGTCGATAAAGTCCCCTTGGGGCAGCGCGACGTCGCAATCCGCCGCAGTTACTTTGACACGCAACGCTTCGGCAAAAGCAATGCAGGTCATGACTACCCCAATGAACTGACACAAGCTGAGAAACATGCGGTGTTGGAGTATTTGAAGACGCTCTGACTCCGATGCTGTCTCGCTAGTCTTCGCTTCCAAAAAACGTTCTCAGCAGCGGTTGCCAATCCTTAACGACATCGCTCAAGTCGATGACATCATCAGCTTCGTATTCATTGATTCGATTCTGGGAACGATAAACAAATGCGGTCTGCGTGTTTGGATAGACGTTGACCACACAGCCAATGCCGGCGGCGATCCATGCGTTCGTTTTCTCCGCGATTTCGTGTTGCGTGTCCGAGGGAGAGATTACTTCGACAACCAAGTCGGGCATGATCGTACCGAAACCGCGGCCTTCACGCTCTGGTAGACGGTCCGTGGAGATGAACGCCACATCGGGAGCTCTTACGGTATCGGGTGATTGCTGGATGATGAAACCTGTTTCTGCTGCGTATACACGACCGAGCTTGTACTGCCGGACATGACTACCCAGCAGCACCAGAATTTCTGCAGCAACGTATCCCTGTTCTGATCCAGCTGGACCCATCATTCTTACATTTCCCTCAATAAGCTCGCATCGACCGTTCTGAGCAGCGAAAATCTCGAAGGCTTCCGCCGTCATCGGGCCGCGCGCATTGAGCTGATCGACCGTCTGAAGCACTTGGACTTTGACCATTCTGTCCGGGGAGTGGGAGTCGGGATATGCGGATGACATGGCGGAATCCTGCTGGTGAATCGTCTCCACACCTACTCTACGCGGCAAGCGGCGCGTATAAAAGTCTGTTCAATTCAAGTTTAACGCGGCGTTTTCGGTGATTCTTCCCCGCGGATGCCCGATGGAGCAAAAGATCTGATGAGTAAAACCCAAATTTTGGCTGCCCGCGCGGGCGAAGTGACTCCCGAAATGGAATTCTGCGCCGAGCACGAAGACCTTCCCGTCGAAACGATCCGCGACGAGGTGGCGGCGGGACGCATGGTCATCCCGGCCAACACCGTTCATGCGGCTGGAGCTTTGCAGCCGATGTGCATCGGTATCGCCGCCAAATGCAAGATCAATGCTAATATCGGCAACAGCGCGGTGACCAGTAACGCCGGCGAAGAACTCGACAAACTGCATACGGCTGTCCACTTTGGGGCCGATACGGTGATGGATCTGTCAACCGGCAAAGACATCGACAACATTCGCCGCAAAATCATCGACAACAGCCCGGTGCCAATCGGAACCGTTCCCATCTACCAGATGTTGGAAGAACTCGGTGGAAACATCGAAGACATGAATGCACAACACTTTTTGGACATGGTCGAGCACCAAGCCAAACAAGGTGTTGACTACATGACCATTCACTGCGGCGTGATGCTCGAGCATTTGCACCTGACCGTCAATCGTGTGACCGGCATCGTCAGTCGCGGTGGGTCGCTGATCGCTAAATGGATGATGGCACACAACAAACAGAATCCGTTATACGATGCCTTTGATGATCTGTGTGACATCATGCGCCAGTACGACGTCACATGGTCACTGGGTGATGGCCTGCGCCCCGGCAGTATTGCCGATGCTTCGGACGATGCGCAGTTCGCCGAGCTTGAAGTGTTGGGAAAGCTGACCAAACGCGGGCAAGACAACGGCACGCAAGTGATGGTCGAAGGCCCCGGCCACATTCCGATGCACGAGATTCAGATGAACGTCGAAAGGCAAATCGAACTCTGCAACGGGGCACCGTTTTATGTGCTCGGTCCGCTCGTGACTGACATCGCGCCCGGTTACGACCACATCACCAGCGGTATCGGCGCTGCGATGGCGGGCTGGCACGGTGCTGCGATGCTCTGTTACGTGACTCCGAAAGAGCACCTGGGACTGCCGAACGAAGAAGACGTCAAGCAAGGCGTGATCGCTTACAAGATCGCCGCGCACGCAGCCGACGTGGCTCGAGGTCGAAAAGGCGCCCAAGATCGCGACGATGCACTCTCGAAGGCTCGATTTGAATTCGATTGGAAGGAGCAGTTTCGTTTGTCGCTCGACCCCGAGACGGCGCAGCGTTATCACGACGAAACTTTGCCGCAAGATACTTTCAAGAGCGCCCACTTCTGCAGCATGTGCGGCCCTAAGTATTGCTCGATGAAGATCACGGAGGACATCCGCAAGATGGCCGGCGAGAAAGCGGTCGTCGAGTTTCCCTCGTCATAGGCCCGCGACGCTGGGCCGGTGGACCGCAGCAGCCTTTCGTGTTGATTTTGCGCCATGCTGAAACGACCTTTCCTCAGCGAGCGCGTCATGTTGATCGCCGTCGCGATCAACGCGCTGCTGATCTATTGCATGTACTTTCCCAGCCTCAGGGGTGTGAAGTGGCTGGAATTCGTGGATCTGGCCTTCATCGTTCTGTTTGTCGTCGAGGCTGGCGTTAAAATTCGCACCTACGGGGCGGAGGACTATTTTGGCAGCGGCTGGAATCGATTTGATTTCATCATCGTTGTGCTCAGTTTGCCGACTTTGCTGGTGCCTTTCTTTGATGTGCCGGATACCGGGTTCTTTATCATCCTCAGGCTGTTCCGCCTGGTGCGGATCGCCCGTGTGCTGCGATTTGTCCCCAACATGCAGCACGTCATGCTGGGATTGGGCCGCGCGCTGAAGGCTTCGGTCTTTGTGTTCGCGGCATTGGCGTTTCTGGTCTTCGTTTTTTCAATTGTCACCTGTCATTTCTACAGTGACATTGCACCGGAGTTTTTCGGCGATCCGCTGATCAGTCTCTATTCGGTGTTTCGGATGTTTACGATCGAAGGTTGGTATGAAATCCCGGCTGCCATTGCCAAAAAGACCGATCGCGATTGGGTCGTCGGCGTTACGAGGCTGTACTTTGGGCTGATGGTGCTCTTGGGTGGTGTGTTGGGGATGAGCCTCGCCAATGCAGTGTTTGTTGACGAGATGACGATGGATAACACGGCCGCGTTGGAAGGCAAGGTCGATGACTTGCGCGACCAGATTGCCGACCTCAAACAAATGCTGGAAGAGCGAGCGTGACGTGTTCGCTTCAGGTTGACGGCGGTTGGTACGGATTCTCGGTTTCCGCAGATTCCGCCGCTCGATCACTCGCCGATTCGCTCGGGCGACTGCCGATCAGCAATCCGGTGCCGCGGAGTTTCCACAAGAAGAATGCAGCACCCAGCGCCATCAGTGCGCTGCTGAGATAAAAGATGTTTTGTGGCTCGTCACCGAAGGCCGGTCGTACCACCCAATAAAGCAGAGCAGCGACCGTCAGAAATGTGAACGAAACGGCGTTTGCCGTGCCCAAGAAACGACCTCGTTCGTCGTCCGGTGAAAGCTTTTGCAGCAAGGCTTGCAGCGGGATGATGTAGAACCCTGCAAAGAAGCCGGCGCCGAAGATGAAGAACGCGGCATTGCTCAAGGCCACTCGAACCATCGGCCTCATCGCGGGCATCCAAGGCGGAACCGCGGCCAGCAAGGCGAAAAACAAAATCAGTCCGAACGCGCCGATGGGGATTAACCGTGGTTCGATTCGATGACCCGAAATCAAGCCGGCAACGGCACAGCCGATACCGACGGCAACGCCCAGCACCCCCATCAGCACGCTGGCTTCGGCACGATTGATGTGTAACACGTCGGTGTACTCGGGAAGGATCAGCAAGGCGATTCCCGCGAGTAAATAGAAGTAGCCCCAGGCCAGCATGACCATCAGTAATCGTGACTGCGACATCTCGCGGATCGTCTCCGCGTAGGTCGAAAATGGGTTCAGGTTGTATGTCAGGTTCTTGTCGCCAACCGGCAGCGGGGTCAGGAAAGCCGCCGCGATCAGGCCAGCGATCGCGATCAGTGTCAGCACTAACAGCGGGATCCAAAGAACACCGGCTACGGTTGCCAATGCTGGATCGTCTGGTGGCAACGGGTTGTATCGATCACTGACAAAGCCCGCCAGCAGTGTTCCGGCGATCACAGCCACGTTGGTCATCATGTTAATCGTTCCGTTGGCACGACTCAGGTCCGAGTCGTCGACCAACTCGGGAATCATCCCGTACTTGGCTGGGCCAAAGAACGAACTTTGGCAGGTCAATGCGATCAGAGCAAAGAGTGTGATCCAAAGGTTGCCGGTCAGGAAACCGATGCCGGCCACGATCGCAATCGGGACCTCCGCGATCTTGACCCACCGTGTGACTGTGCGTTTGGAGTGTCGATCGGCAAGTTGACCCGCGTACCCGGACAGTAAGATAAACGGGATCGTGAAACAGATGCTGACGATACCTTGGCCGCCGGCGCCCAAATGACCACTCCAGATGCCGTCGATGACCATGAACATCAACACGCCTTTGAGCACGTTGTCGTTCATCGCGCCAAAGAACTGCGTGGCGACTAAGCTCAAAAATCCACGTTTTGCTAGGTTGCTATGCACGGAAAATCAATCTGGCCGATTCAATTCGATGGGGCGGACCGCTGCAGCGGGAGGGACGATGATGCGAGATCTTAGCAGAAGTTTGCCGTCATCCGATGCACCAATCGCACGGTAGGATTCACGTGCGGTATTTCTCGACCGCCTCAGGCAGTGGATACATCGTCACATCACGGTCGCCGTCGGTGGCTGCGATTTCCAAGAGCCGCACATAGCCTCGAGACACCAGGTTGGTTCGCTGCCGGCGAAACTCAGGATCGAGATCCTGCATGGAAAAGTCACCCGCGACGACGATCGGATCAAAGTCCGCATGCTCAATGAACTGAGCGAGCACGGGATTGCAGCGAATGTGGCGTTCCGGACTGGTGTGCAAGACTTCCGGGTCGAGTTCGCCGATCACAAACCGCAGGTACACGTCGCTGTCAACGATCGATGTGACGTCCTGGCCACAAACCTCACAGCGATAACCTTCGTCGCACTTGGCCATTGTCGTCGAATTCTCCGAATTCGAGATCAGTATCAAATTCTTGCTGTGATGCCGACGCGCCAGTGCATCGTGCTATTACCGAACTCGGAGAGTTCGGCGACTCTACGACAGCCCCAACACATCAAACATATTGTACAGGCCGTTTCCCTTTCCCTGCAGCCATTTTGCTGCGGCCAGTGCGCCCGACGCGTAACAATCGCGGTTGCTGGCAGCAACGTTGACTTCGATCTTCTCGCCCAGCATTCCAAATACGATCGAGTGCTCGCCTGGATTGTCGCCGACACGCACCGCGTGATAGCCAATTTCGTTACGTGTGCGTTGTCCCGTGTGGCCTTCGCGGCCGTGCACATGCTTAACGTCACCACCCAATTTTTCAGCGATTAATTCGCCAAACTTCAGTGCGGTGCCGCTCGGCGCATCTTCCTTGAAACGGTGATGCCGTTCAATGATTTCGATATCCAATCCGCCGGCAACGTCGCCAAGCACTTCGGTGATTCGCTGTGTCATCTTCATCGTCAAATTGACGGCCAACGACATGCTGGGTGCCGAGACGATTGAAATTGTTTGGGCAGATGCCGCTAACTTTTCTTTTTGCGTAGTGCTCATTCCCGTGGTTGCCACGACCAGTGGCGTTTTGTTGGCGACGCATTGGTCGATGCAGTTGTCGAATGCCTCGGGCAGCGAAAAATCGATGACGACGTCAGCGTGTTCGGGCCACGCGCTGGCGAGGGGCACTTGGATCGCGTGGATGCCGGCAACGACGCCGGCATCTTGGCCGATCAGCTTGTGATTAGCGTGATCAATGGCCGCGATGATCTCAAACGAATCGTCTTCGGTTGCCAGCGCGACGACGCGCCGGCCCATCCGCCCCGCGGCGCCGTGGATGGCCAGGTGTATGGAGTTGCTCATGACAGGAAATGTAACGGTAATGAGCCCTCGGCGGCAGGGATCGGCCACCGAATCCGCCAATTCGAGGTCACGAAAACGGATGATCCCGAGTGCGAGACTAGTCTGGACTCCGTTGTTTCATCGATCATTCCAGGTTGGATTTTACTCAGTGCCCGATTCTGAATTCTTAGTGGTTCCGCCTCTGCGGCGAGAGGACAGTCCCGCAACACGTCATGTTGATGCGGAGTCAGATCATTTGGGCGCCCGACGCGGCGTCCCGGTGCAGTGGTGGTACTACAACGGGCACCTCAATTCAGGCCGGCGAAAGTTCTCATTCCACGCTGCGTTTTTTCGTTTCGACTCGACAGGTTTTCGGATCGGAAGTTGGATTCCGTTGCGGCTATTGGGACGCAACGTTTCGTTCGCGCATCTGTCTTTGACCGACCATGAAACACGGAGCACTCGCTTCTCGCACCGACGAGCATTTCGCTGGGGTAACCAGGCTTCGACATCAAATCTGGATGTTCGCGTCAAGGATTGGGGGATTCGGGGAGATTCAGGCGAGCATCAGTTGCGGATCGGATTCGATGATTGTCGACTTTCACTGAATCTAGAGCTAACCAAGCCAATCGTCTCGTACGGGGAAGGTGGCTTGTTTGAATCTGTTTTACCTCGTGTTTCATCGCATTGTTCGTGTCCACGAATGGGGGTCGATGGCTCGATCAATATTGATGGCGTCGAGTCGAAAGTTGACGGCACAGCTTGGATGGATCGTGAATACGGAGAGGTTGGTCCAGACGAGGTGATCAGGGGTTGGGTATGGATGTCGATTCAACTCAGTGACGGCCGAGAAATGATGGTCTACCGCATGAACCGACGAGGCAGCGAAGAAACGTACCTGCGGGCTGCGATGATCGAACGCAATGGAAGCGTCAAGATCGTCGATGATCACGAAATCCAGATGCATCCGACAAGAATCTGGGTCAGCAAGACGACAGGTGCCGAGTATCCCGTGTCTTGGAGAGCAAGACCTGAACTCTGAAACGAAGAAACACAC
>CAVQPV010000034.1:0-6598 GCA_963714715.1 Pirellulaceae bacterium
TTGACGATGAGTCGGAAGAAACCTGGATCGGTGACGAAGATTCGAGCGAAGAACCGACGATCGATCCTTTGCCCACCGACGATGAGGTTGGCGAAGTGGAAATTGCCGATGTGGAACTCAGCGACGGGGGTGGCGAGCCACTCGCGATTGACGCAGAAGGAATTGAAGCAAGCGTCGACGATCAGCCGCTTGACGTCGGTGATTTGCTAGGGGACGACGAAGATACAGAACCTAAAATCGAAATGCTTGAAGGTGACTCGTCGTTTGCACCCGATGAAGATTCGTTGATGCTGAAACCCGATCCTACGACCGGCGAATGGACCATGCCGGTCGAAGAAGCAGATGACGACGATTTTATTTTGGACGAAATTGACGAAGAGGAAGAAGGGTAAAAAGGAGCCAGGAGCCAGGAGCCAGGAGCCAGGAGCCAGAAAAATTCGCGGAGCCCTGTTTCCTTTCGTCCTTTCACCTTCTGTCCTTTTCACCTTCGATCCGGTCGATGGCATTCAGGATCGCCAGGATCGTGCTTTCGACACTGTCGGTGCTAACGCCGACACCGCGATAGGTGCGACCTTTGTGCTCGACTTCCAAGTTGACTTCCCGATCGCGTCGCGACCGAGCGTGGCACTGCGAACACGGAAGTCCTTGCAGACCAACTTCAATGCCTGGTGATTTTTTCCACCGCCCAAAACGCGGCGTCGATCGGTCCGTCACCTTGTTCAACTTGTTCGGTGAACTCCTTGCCGCCGTGTCCCAGCGTCACACGCACTCTGGTGCTTTCGCGATTGCGCGCTGGTGACCTCGTAGTCGACCAAACTCCACTGCGTCGTCTACGGTCCACTGATTTGTTGTTGGACCAGTGCCACGATGTCGCCGTCGTAGATTTCTTTCTTCTTGTCGGCGAGTACTTTGAAGCGATCGAACACCTTGTGCAATTGTTCACCGTTGAGCGTGAAGCCGAGTTGTTTGGCACGATCGGCCAGCGCCGCTCGGCCACTGTGTTTGCCCAACACTAAATCGGTTTTGGAAATCCGACTTCCTCCGGCGACATGATTTCGTACGTGCTGCGTTCCTTCAAGCATCCCGTCTTGGTGGATGCCCGACTCGTGTGCGAACGCGTTGCGTCCAACGATCGCTTTGTTTCGCTGCACGTTGAATGCCGGTCGTGTTGCTGACCAATCGACTGACGGGCACCAAACGCGTCGAGTCAATATTTGTCGGCAACCGTAAAGTAATCGCTGACGTGTTTTCATCGCCATCACGATTTCTTCCAACGCCGCATTTCCCGCGCGTTCGCCGATCCCGTTGATCGTGCATTCGATCTGACCCGCACCTGCAGCGACGGCGGCCATCGGATTGGC
The DNA here is from genome assembly GCA_963714715.1 of Pirellulaceae bacterium. Classification (GTDB taxonomy): domain Bacteria; phylum Planctomycetota; class Planctomycetia; order Pirellulales; family Pirellulaceae; genus JBFJVZ01. Next base: position 1,362 of record CAVQPV010000034.1, read on the forward strand.
GACGGCCATGCCGAGGTCGTCGTGACAGTGCGTGCTCAGGACCGCTTTGTCCATGTTCGGCACACGGTCGCGCAGCATCTTGAACCGATCGAAGACTTCGCCCGGCGTCGCGTAGCCGACCGTGTCGGGAACATTGATCGTCGTCGCTCCCGCGTCGATCGCCGCTTCGACGACGCGACACAAGAAATCGTGCTCGGTGCGGCAGGCGTCTTCCGGAGAAAATTCGACGTCGTCGCAATAGCTCGCCGCTCGCTTCACTCCCGCGATCGCCCGCTCACGATCTCATCGGTGGTCATCCGCAACTTGAATTGGCGGTGAATCGCACTGGTCGCTAGGAACACGTGAATGCGGCCTGCCGGGCATACTTCAGCGCCTCCCAAGCCGATCGATGTCCTTGTCGTTGCAGCGTGCCAAGCCGCAAATCGTGCTGCCGCGAACCGTTTGCGCGATTTGTCGGACCGCTTCGAAGTCGCCCGGTGATGCGATCGGAAAACCGGCTTCGATGATGTCGACGCCCAAATCGGTCAACATCAACGCCACTTCTAGTTTTTCGGCCAGATTCATGCTCGCACCGGGCGATTGCTCACCGTCGCGCAGCGTCGTGTCAAAAATCCGGATCAACCGCCGGTCGTCGGTATCGTCGTCGTTTGCATCAACGTCGGAAATGGATTGGGCCATTTGCGGATTTCCTAGAACTGTGAGTGGCACGGGGAGAGCATAAAAAAACCCGAGTCGCTTAGCGACTCGGGTTACCTTGTTTCAATTTTGACCGCTATCTCGCGGTCCAAACAGACCCTCATCGCCCGCCGATTTGGCGTCGCAAAAGTAGCAGCGACAGGAGCAGAACTGGGTTTGTCATGATCGTATGGTAGACACGACGCTTAGAGCGCGTCAATGGTTCGCATGTCATGCCGCGTGCCTACACCCGGCTGCCCGAATCCGTATTTGCCGCGCGTCGCTCCCCAAGGCTGCGTCGAACCGGTGAAAGGCAAAGGTTTCTCCCGAAGCCCACGCCATTGCGTGTTCCGATGCGGTTTTTGCGATTATTTTTAGCATACGCAAAGCACACGGGTTGCGTACGCAAATATTCTCGCGTATATTGGGCTTCATCAACACCCAAACACACACTCATCCAACGGAGAAAACGGATGCCCTACTTAATGGTTGATTTAGACGACGTGGCGGATTGCCGCCGCGGAATGCAACAGATTCGACGCATCGTCGGAGGACCGAATCAAGGCGGACCTGGCCGTGGGCTTGGTCCCCAAGGCCGACGCCCAGCAGGCGGCGTATGCGACAACAAAGGAGGTGGCAAAGGCCATGGCGTCGACAAGCTGCCGCTGCGTCAACGGCTTCAGCGGATCAAGAAACGCGGAGTCTGGCGAATTTTGTCAGGCATCGCCGCTCTCGATGAAACGCCGCGATCACTGGCAGAGTTCGACGAGGCGCTCGGCTTGAAAGCGAACAAAATGCGCTCGACCAAAGCGATCTTTGCCAAGCTGGAAAACCGCTTCGATATTCGCTTCTTGGTTGCTGCTGAAGACGCTGGTGAAGACAACGCTGGTAACATGCGTTATCGCATGCCACCACGCGTCCGCAAAGTGATTCAGAATCTGACGGATTAGAAACTTCAAGCGTCAGCCTCGTTCCGTTCTGGTTCAGCCTCGTTCCCACGCCCTGCGTGGGAACGTCAGCTCAGCCGCTCTGCGGCCTCCCCTCAACTGCATCACCGCGGAAGCGTTGGCAGACATGCGTGACCACGCGGAGCGTGGTCACGAGGGCGTGGCGGGGGGTGTCAAATTTCTAGGTATCAGACTCAGGCGGCTGTTGCCTTCGGGATCTCTTTGCCTTGCAACTGATAAACGTATCGCAGCACTTCGGCGACGGCCTGATATTGCTCGGGCGGCACGATGCTGCCGACGTCGACGGTCTTGTAAAGCACTTGGGCGAGCGGTTTTCGTTCCACGACCGGAATGCTGTGTTGGAGTGCCAACCTTCGTATTTTCTGGGCCAATACACCAGCACCTTTGGCTAACACGACCGGTGCCGGCATGGTCAGCGGATCGTACTGAATTGCGATCGCCAACTCCGTCGGATTGGTCACCACGACATCCGCCTTGGGCACTTCGGTCTCGGCACGTTGCATCATCATCTGACGCTGAACCTGTCGACGGCGTGCCGCGACCTGCGGGTCACCCTCCGTCTCCTTCATTTCGTCACGCAGTTCTTGATCGCTCATCATGAGGTCCTGCTCGTGCTTCCATTTTTGGAACGAAAATTCCAAGATCGCTAAAACGAATAGCGCCCCACCGATCCAAACACAGGTGCCCATCAAGGCATCAAAGAGTGTCACCGCGATCTGCGGTACGCTCATCGCTGCCATCGAGACAATCGGACCTTGGTATTTGCGGATCGACAAATAGGCGACGATGCCAATCACAGAGACTTTGAAAATCCCGAAACCGAGTCTCGCTACTCCACGTGCCGACAGAATGCGTTTCGCGCCCGACAAAGGACTGATGTTACTTAGCTTCGGAGCGACCTTTGCCGGGGCAAGTAATAAGCCCGTTTGAAGAACGTTCGCGAGGACGCCTGCGGTGAACATCGCAATCAGCATCGGGACGGCGGCGATTGCCAATCGGCCACCCATGCGGAGAATCCAGTTCGCCGCATCGGCAGTTTCCATCGGTGCCAATTTGGGTGTTGAGAGTGACTCGGCGATCGCACCGGCCAGGCTTTCTGCCGCCGGTTCACCCAGAAACCATAGCGCCGCCAGCGAGGCTAACAGCAGCGCCGCCGAAGTCAGGTCTTGGCTCTTAACGACCTGACCCTCTTCGTGCGCCTGTCGGCGCCGCTTATCTGACGCTGAGTGTTTCTTGTCTCCGCTGCTGTCCGCCATCGATTTCTACCTCGGAGGTGACGGGTTACCAAAGACCAGATAGTCGAGTGACAGCGATGGCCAGTTCGTCTTGAAAGATTAAGCCTGCCGAACCGATGGTCAGCGCTGTGACGACCATCAAGGCGAGCGCATTGATGCTGAGCCCGATCGCCAACACATTAATTTGCGGCATCGTGCGACTGATCAGGCCGGTAATCAGATTGCTCATCAGCAGCGCGGTCAGCACCGGTGCCGCGACCCTGACGCCGGAAGCCATACCGGAACTCAGTTGATCGATCATCAACGCCATCATCGATTCCTGGAACACCACATGTCCCGGCGGAAGCGATTGGAAACTGTCCAACAAAACGCCCAGCATGATTCGATGGCCGCCCACGATAAGCATCACTGCCGTCACCATCAAGCCGACCAGCCTCGCAACCGCGGGCATACTGCTGCTCGTGGTAGGGTCCACGGCATCACCCAGCTGCATTCCGCCGGTGCTGGTGATCGCTTCGCCGGCCAACTGCAGGCCTGTGATTAACAACTGAATCGTCGCGCCGATCAGCATTCCGATCAACCCTTCACGGGCGACCGCGATCGTCAGTTCAACCAGGCTATCAATCTGCGGCAAGCTTGCCGGATCCGATTGCGAGGCAACCGATGGCAGCAGGAGCATCGTGACCAAGATCGCGAGGAAGGCGCGAACGCGTTTCGGCACACCGACTCCGACCGCTGGCATGGCCATCAGCAATGTGCTCAGTCGGGTCAGGATCAAGACGCCAAGCACCAGATGGTCCATCATCCACTGAGCGGTGGTTGCCAACGTTGCCGGCGAGTCGATCGATGGGAGTGATTCCGTCACGGTGTTCCGGCGTTCTCGAATACGGCTCGGGTGAACTCGACCAGCCGCGTCATGAGCCAAGGCAGACACGCTACCAAGACCGCGGCCATCGCGAGTATCTTCGGGACGAAGGCGACCGTCTGGTCTTGGACCTGGGTTAACGCTTGCATCAATCCGACCAGCAATCCGGCGGCCATTCCGACCAACAGCAACGGTGCAGCGATGACGACTGCGGCAAGTAGTGTGCTGCGGCAAAGATCAACGGCAGTAGCGGCATCCATGATTTCGTTTGCTTTTCTGTGTATGAGCTGACGGCGCGAGCCGCGGGTATCAGTTGGGAAAACATTGGAGTAACACCTGCGGCTAGCGCCGTCGGCTCACTCATCACGGCGACGTCAGGTTCCTAGTGTCCCAAAACTGTCCATCAACATCGTGACCACCAGTCGCCAGCCATCAACCAAGACGAACAACAATAGCTTGAACGGTAACGAGATCACCGCCGGCGGAAGCATCAGCATGCCCATGCTGATCGTCACGCTGGCGACAACCAGGTCGACAATCAAGAACGGCAAGTAAATCTGAAATCCCATCAGGAACGCGGTCTTCAATTCGCTAAGAATGTACGCAGGCAACAGCACTCGCATCGGGACTTCATCGAAGTCATCTGGCAATGGAGCATTGGGATCCATGTATTCATAGAACAGATCAATGTCCTCGTGGTTTCCCGCGACGTCGATTTGCCGAGACATGAAGTCTCGTACCGGAACTGCGCCGGCTTCGTAAGCTTCCTCCAGCGTCATCGAGATCGCAGGATTCGTGTACGGCTCGATTGCATCGTCATAAACATCTTTCCAGACCGGCATCATGACGAACAAAGTCATGAATAGTGCGACGCTTGTCATCACTTGGCTTGGCGGAAGCGACTGCAGTCCGATCGCTTGTCGTAGCAATCCCAGCACGATAATGATCCGCACGTAGCAAGTGGTCATCAACAACACTGCCGGTGCTAAACTCAAAACGGTGAGCAGCAACAGAACTTGTAAGCTGCTCGCCAAACCTTCGGGGCTGGTCCATTCTTCCGGGCCACCCCCGAGCAATTGCATCGTGTCGGGCGCGACCTTGATCGGGTCGCGATTGACGATCGTCGGGGTCGAAAGGACGGTTGTTTCTTGCGCACTGGCATCCGCCATGCCGATGACGGCGAGCACCACCGCGAAAACCGAAAAGCAAGCAAGACGCAATGAAACCACGGTCGCTCCGTCGACACGAGGCAGAAAACCAAAGAACGTCAGGACTTTAGGGAAAGTTGACGTTTTGTCGGAAGAGAGATTCGTCGGTCATATTTGGCGCGTGAAATGGCGTTCATGTCCGCTTGCCTCGTTCCCACGCTCCGCGTGGGAACGCAAATGGGGCCGCCCCGCCGAGACCGCCAACATCCGATCGGCGGAGCGATCGGGAGACAATTCATCAGCCTAAAATCAAAGCCGGACAATGGCTACGGAACCGGCTAATGAA